>CAWDOM010000011.1:0-384583 GCA_963803925.1 uncultured Actinomycetota bacterium
TGAATCCGCCACGGTCAAAAACGACGCTTCGCTTTTTTTCGCCCGACGTAGGACATCGGGCCGGTCTGGTCACCGATGGCGGCAGTGATGGCGGCGGATGGCTTCGGCCGAGGCTTCGGCCAGCATCACCTGGGCGTTGGCGTCGCGCTTGGCCGATTCGAGGCGGGCTTCTGCTTCGGACAGAATCGCCGACTGCTTGGCGCCTTCGGCGCGGGTGACCACGGCCTTGCGCTCGCGCTCGGCGGCGGCCTGCATTTCATCGCCTTCTGCATCGACTGCGAGGGCTTGATGTCCTGGATCTCGACCGACTTGACCGTCAAGCCCCAGTCCACCGCCTCGTCGGCGATGCTTTCGCGCAGCCGGGCCTTGATCTTGTCGCGCTAGAGGACAGCGCCTCGTCGAGCTCCATCTCGCCGACGATGGAGCGACGGTCGCACGGAGCTCCACCAGCCGCGAGACGTCTGGACACCGGTCGGCCCCCGGGAGTGGAGACCGGGGGCCGACCGGGAGGTGCGGTGGAGACGGGTTCAGGGGGCCTCAGCCACCGATGGTGATGGTGGCCCCACCGTCGGCCTCGGCCTCGGCGTTGGCCTTGGCGTCGGCTTCGGCCCCACCGTCGGCCTCGGCGTTGGCCTTGGCGTCGGCATCGGCTTCGGCCGCGGCATCGGCGGAGCCGTGCAGCGTCGTGGTGACGCTCGACACCAACTCACCCTCGAGGGTGTTGAGGAGCACGGTGGTCGTCTCTGCCGCCGACGCGAACTCGACGATGACGGTGTCAGCGGTCGAAGTGACCACCCGGGCGGTGAACCCAGCGTTGGCCTCGATACCGCCGAGTTGCAGGTTGTCGCCGTCGAGCGTCACACCGAGACGGCCCGCACCACCCACCGTCACGATGTCACCCAGCGACAGATCGAGGGATCCGTTGATGGTGGCATCGGGCCGGGGCAGGTCGAGCCCGATATGGGCGGCGGCGTCGGCTGCGAAGCTCTGCGCACCGTCGGGCAGGTTGCCGGTGAAGGCAGCGGCTCCGCCCACGGTCAGGGCTGCGGCGAGTCCGCCGGCGGCGAGTTTGAGGGCGACATGCGATGCCGCAGTCGCTCCGATGGCGGTGGCTGTGGTGGTCATGGTGGTTCCTCCTTGGATGACAGTGGTCGAAGCTGCCGTGACAACCGCGGCTGTCGCGGCCAGTGAGACAGCACCCACTGCAGCCAGGCCGGCGATGGCGTCGATCGAACTCGGTGCCATCTCGGTCAGCACCTCACTTCGCAGTAGCCCCGCCCACTCGAGGAGGGGGTCATGCGAGGAAGCGGCAAACAGCGGGTGTGTTCTCATTTCGGCCCCGTGATCGCCGGCCCCCGCGTCGCGTTACACACTTTCCGAAGAATCGCGCTCCGGGTCGGAGCCCGGCCGATTGCCGCCGGACTCGGCTTAGGGGATCGTGACCGTGGGGATAGTTACCTCAGGAGAGGTAACCGTGGGGAGCGTCACGGTCGGAAGCGTGATCTCCGGCGACGACGGCAGCGTCGGAATGGTCACTTCAGGAAGATCCACCACGGGCCTGGGGAGGTCGATGCCGAGGCCGTCGACGAGGTCGGCGACAAACGACTGGATCGGATCGGGAAGCGTTCCCGTGACGGCGGCAACCCCTCCCCCGATGGTGGTGACCAGCGCCGCCGCGGCGATCACCTTGGCGACCGTGTGGGTGGCGACCGTGGCCGCCACCACGGCCCCTCCGGCGACGCCCACGGAGGCGACGGCCGCGGCAGTGATCGTCCCGGTCTCGGCGGCGGCAAGTGGTGCCACCACCTCGCCGGCGAGATCACGCGACCATGCCGCGATCAGATCCTGCTCGTTCATCCCAATGCCTCCGCGCTCGTCAATCCGTCTGTTCCATACCCGCGCCGTGTCAGCTCGGCGCGCGAGCTTGCCCATCGCTCGGGACTGAATGACCCGGACGTTGCCGGCTCGCTTGCCGACGGCCCCGGCAACGTCCTCGGTGTCGAGGCCGCCCAGAACCCGCATGAGCACCACATCCCTTTCGAGGTCGTTGAGCACCACAAGCGCTGCCACCGCGGTATCTCCTTGCAGGCGCTCGATCACCTGATCCTCCAGGGTTTCACCGGCAGCGCGCAGGGTCTCAGGAAGTGGTGCCGTGTCGAACTTGGCGCGGCGATACCGGTTCACGATCTGCCGGTAGGCGATGGCGAACATCCAGGATCGGAATTCGCCCCAGCCGCCCCGAAAGTCACCAAGGCGGGATGCCGCAGCGACGAACACGTCCTGGGTGAGATCGTCGGGATCCCGGACTCCGCGGTGGTCTGCGCGTCACCCGGCGGATCACCGGTCCGAACTCCGAAACGATGCGCTCCCACACCACGGGGTCGCCGCGGCGAGCGCGCTCGAGGAGATCGGATTCGGGTGGCGGGTGCGTCGCCGGACCGTTCGACATGTTCTGTGGGGGTAATCGTGGCAGGAGGCGAGGCGTTACAGGGTGGCGATTGGCAATTGGCAATTGGCAATTGGCAATTGGCCAGGCAATTCGCAATTCGCTCAGCGCCGGACAATGAGAGGTCGCGTTCCGACGCCGGGAACCCGGTACTCCGGCACCTGTTCGGACTCCTGGATCTGGTGCCTGGTGCCCGGTGCCTGGTGCCCAGTGCCTGGCTGCGTCTCCCCTACCCTCGGCGTATGACCACCTTGCTTGCCGTCGACGACCTTGCTGTCGAGGTCACCCGCAAACGAGTGCGTCATCTCAACCTGAGCATTCACCCCGAGGGCCGGGTGCGGGTGTCGGCTCCACACCGAACCAGCGACGCCGAGATCGCCGCTTTCGTCGCATCCCGCCGCCAGTGGATCGACAAGCATCGCGACCGCATGCGCCGCGAGGCTCCCGTCACGGTGCGTGACGGAGCGGTCGATCCCGGTGTGGGGTGAACCGCACCGCATCGAGGTCATCGAGTCGGGAGTCGGAGCCGGGTGGTTGCCCTGGGAGACAACACGATCAGTGTCCGGGTTGCCCCTGGTTCGACCGAGCCGATGAGGCGTCGTGCCCTCGACGCCTGGTTGCGGCGGCAGGTGGCCGGTGAGGCCGAACACCTCATCGCCCGCTGGTCGCCGCTGATCGGGGTCCGTGTCGACGCCTGCACCGTTCGCCGCATGACGAGTCGCTGGGGATCGGCGAACCCGGAGCGAGGGCGCTTCACCCTCAACCTCGAGTTGGCGGCCTACCCTCCGGAGTATCTGGAGTACGTGGTGGTGCACGAGATGGTGCACCTCATCGAGGCCGGTCACGGCCGGAGCTTCCAGCGGCTCATGAACCGCCATCTCCCGGACTGGAAGCGGCTGCGCCGGGAACTCAATCGAGGTCTTCCGGAGCCGACCGGGCCCCCTGAGCCAGCCGACTGACCACGGCGGGGACACTCCGCCAAACGCCTAGCGTTGTCTCCCGCGACCACATGATCAAAGGGAAGCGGAAATGGCTGGGGAATTGCAGGGTGCCCGGGTTCTGGTGACCGGCTCTGGTCTCGTGGGTACCCGGATGGTGGCGCGGCTGCGCTGCCGACGGGGTGAAGTCGATTCGGGTCCTCGACACCTCCGCGAACGGTCGCCGCACTCGGCAGCGGGATCGATGCCATCGTCGGCGACATCTCCGACCGCGGTGCTCGCCAAGGAGGCGATGCAGGGCATCGAGGTGGTGTTCCACACCGCAGGGGTGCTCGAAGGCAACGACGTCGACGCCTATCACCGCGTCAATCATCACGGCTCCGAGGTGCTCGCCCGCGCCGCCGCCGAGGCGAAGGTGAAGCGCTTCGTCCACGTGTCGTCGGTGGCGGTCTACGGATATGCCGAGGGCGACATCACCGAGACCCACCCGATTCACCCCAAGCCCGAGGCATATTCACAATCGAAGGCCCTGGGCGAGCAGGCCGTGATGCGCATCGCCAAGGAGACCGGCATGGCAGCGGTGGCCATCCGCCCCGCCGGTGTGTTCGGTCCGGGAAGCCGCTACTTCTCCGGCACCTTCATGAAGCGTGCCTTGAAGCGGCCCATCAAAATGATCGGCAATGGCAAGGGTTCGCAGGCTGTCGTATTCGTAGACGATCTCGTCGACCTCATGGTCACCGTGGCCACGATTCCAAGGCCGTCGGCGAGGTATTCAACTGCGCCGTCGATCCTTCACCCACGGTGAAGCAGTACCTGCACGCCTACGGCCGCCTCGTCGGAAACGAATCGTGGCTTGGCATTCCTGTAGGACTCGTTGCCACCATCGGTTCGGTGATCGTGCCGTTCCAGAAGAAGAACACCTACGGCCGTCACCTACCCCGGAACATGCGGATGATCAACAAGACCGTCAACTACAAGATGGACAAGGCCCGCACTGTCCTCGGGTGGACCCCGGAGCACGACGTCGCTGCCGGGGTTGCCGCCACCGTGCCGTGGCTGCGTGAGCAGGGGATCCTGCCCACCGACGCCAAGGTCCCCGTCTAGAGCGTCGGCTCGGTCAGCTCGAACACCGCCCGAGCAAAGTCGGTGACCATCACGACGGGGTTGCCGCTCCGCACTGTCTCGTACGGAAGCATCGTTCCCTTCCATCCCTCGGTGTGCCATACGGCCCCGTGCGGTAGCGGCGACCCGACCAATGACGGTTCGAGCGGCCAGGGATTCGAGTAGAAATACCCCCCTTCGGCCGGATCGAAACCCAGGTTGAGTTGGGACGGATGGGTGACGCCGTCCACGGCCACCTCGCGGGTCCCGTACCACTCGAAGGACATGTCGAAGTGGTGTGGCCAGACATTGACGGGGGCGAGTCCAGTCCCGGAGCCTCGACCGTCCAACCAGGAGCGGTGGCGGCGCCAGCACGGCCTCGGCCGCGGTGAAGGCGGCAAAGTAGGCCCCTGCCGCCTCCGTGTCATAGGGGCGGGGATCGTCGTTCTCGAACTTGACACGGTCGTAGTCTTGGCCGAGTCCCAAACGCGCCGTCACCGCGAACAGTTCGGCGGCCAGCTCCGTCGCCGGTAGCCCACGGCGCATGTCGAGACGCTCCACCACCTCGTCGCCCACCGCGGCAACGATCTCATGACGCACCAGATCGAGACGAAGCCGAAGCGCCCCACCACCGGGTAGCGGTACCGGAGCGGTGACCAGACCCTCGGGATACAGCAGCATCCCGAGCTGCCACCAGTGCGGCTGCGGTTCGGCGTGCGCTCGGAGCACCGCGCCGACGACCAAGGCATAGGCGTGGAGGGTTGCGCGGGTCGGTTCGAACGTGGGCAGCAGTGCAGGAAGGGTTAGGGGTTCCACGAGACGAGAAGCTAGCGCCACCGGGAACTTTGCCCCTGGAATCGGGCCCGATCCCAGCGCACCCTGGGTGGTCGGAGCGGAGATGAGGAGTTCGCATGCTGATCGAGTTTCTGCACGCCTCGAATTTCGGTGACGGCGCCCGGGTCGCTGAGGAGTTCAGACGCCGGATGGCCGAGCGCGGCGCGACCGTAAATGTTCACCACATCAAGGACGTGCGACCGGAAGCGATGGTCGCAGCCGACCTCTCCGTGTTCAGCTCACCCGGTCGCCTGGGCCGTCACATCCGTGGGATGCGCCGCTTCCTCGAGCGCATGGAACTTCCGAAGGGGAGCCGCTACGCCATCCTCACCACCGAGATGGCCGCAATCGACAGGACCACCGGCCCGCCCCTGGAGAGCGAGCGCCAGCGGGTCCGGAGAATCATGCACGAATTGCTGCAGGCGAAGAAACTGGTCGAGGTCGCGGTGGACCGCATCCTCGTCACCGGACTCAAGGGGCCGCTGGCCGACGGCAGGCAGGAACAGGTGGGGGCCTTCGCCGCCCGGATCGGTTGAGAAGCTCGCACACCAGGCTCTCAGGTATCGAGCCTGGCGTGCCGCGGGAAGGCGTTAGACCGATCGACTTGAAGGTCAGGCAGTCCTGAGGTCGGCGAACGGGACCCCTAGGGGCAGTCCCAACGCGCTCGCTTCCGCTCCTCGGCACACCAAAGCCAGCGTCGGGCGAGCCACCCGTCGCCGCTGAACCCGCGCCACGTGCCGCGGCCCCGTGGCAGCATCTACGATCCCCTCCCTCATGAAGGCACACACAGGAGTCCGACCGCCGAGTTCGCGTCACATCGGGCGGGTGGTCGTCGCATCCATCGTCGGTGGGCTGATAGCCGCGGACCCGATCGTCGCGTTCGTCGTTCCCGGTGCGGCGGAGCACGTCATCACCGGCTCAGTAATGCTGGTGTTTGGCCTCGGCTGGGCGTTGCTAGCGACGCTGTCGCGGCGATTCACCGATCAGCCACAACGATGGGCCGTCGTTCCAGCCGCCTACATGATCGTGGTTGGCGGCGCACTCCTCGCCTTCGTACCCAGCGACGGCGTGATGAGCGCCCTCGGATGGGTGTGGCCCCCGCTGTTCCTCGCACTCGCGGTATGGATGATCCTCCAGGTGCGGGAGCACCTACACAGTCGAACTCGTCTTTGGCTGGTGTATCCAGTATGCGTCGCCATGGCGCTTGCCGCCGTGGGCGGTGGCTATGCGACAGTGCGAGAGGGTCTGGATTCAGGAGACCTCCCGCGTGCGGCGAGCTCGTCGATGTCGGAGATCGTCGGCTCTACGTGAGATGCACCGGCTCGGGTAGCCCCGCCGTGATCCTCGAGGCGGGCCTGGGAGGTTCCTCGGCGGACTGGGACCTGATCGCCCCAGTTGTCGAGCGCAACACAACGGTCTGTGTGTACGACCGAGCTGGTCGTGGCTACAGCGACCCACCCCCCGAAGAGCAGGACGGCATCGCGATCGCAGACGACCTTCACATGCTGCTCACCAACACGCAGATAGAAGGCCCCTACGTCATGGTCGGTCACTCGTCGGGCGGGGTGTATGTGCGAATCTTCGCTTCGCGGTACCCCGATGACGTTGCCGGCATGGTGCTACTGGATGCCCAACCAGTCGAGGCGTTCACGGCATTACCGAACTATCCCGCCTTCTATCGTCGCGGGCGAAGATCTTCTTGGGGCTGTTGCCGTCGCTGGCTCGAATGGGCGTGATCGAACTGGCTGTGGCCCGCAGTGTGCGCGACGAGTTCATGCAGTTGCCGACAGCACTGGAGCAGGGCACCGCAACGACCAGCATCGGCGATCGACCACTGATCGTCGTGACCGCGATGGCCAAACCTGACAAGGGTTGGTTACCGCCACAGGATGAGATGGCGAGCCTTTCGACGAATGGCGTGCACCTCGTGCTTCCTGACGCGACGCACAGCTCCCTGATCGGGGACGAGGATGATGCCTCTAGGGCAAGCCAGGCCATCCTCGATGTCGTCGCATCGGTGCGGTCCGAGACATCGCTGGCAAACCCCTAAAGAGGTACCGGGTGCCCCGACTCCAGTACAAGAGTTTCTCGTCGCCAGACGAGATTCGGACCTTTCCCGATGGACGAGCCGAGGTCATCGCTCTCGCCGAGACGGTGGTGGGTCGGGCGGTATACGAACCGGGTTGGCGCTGGTCGACCGTCATGCCGCATATCGCCGGCACCGTGTCCTGCCAGCTTCACCATCTCGGCTACTCCATATCCGGAACGATGCATGTGGTGATGGATGCGGACGGCCAGACGATCGATATCCCGCCGGGCTCGGTCTTCGAAATCCCGCCCGGTCACGATGCATGGGTGGTCGGTGATGACCCATGGGTCACAGTCGAATGGACCAGCGCGAGAACCTTCGGATTGCTCCCCGAGGCCCTCGGCGAAGGAGTCGTCGTCACGGTGCTGTTCACGGACATCGTCGACTCGACCGGCACGCTCCAGAGGATCGGCGACACGGAGTGGCGGCAAAGCTGTTGCTGATCCACAACACGCGGCTTCGCGACCAACTCAACGTGTTCCGCGGGCGGGAGGTCAAAACCACGGGTGACGGGTTCCTCGCCGTCTTCGACAGCGCTACGCGAGCCGTGCGGTGCGGCGGCGCGATGGCACGGTCCGCTGCTCAGCGTCGGCCTCCCGATCCGCGTGGGCATCCACACCGGGGAGGTAGAACTCGTGAGTGGTGACGCCCACGGCCTAGCTGTCCACGCCGCTGCTCGAGTCATGTCGGTCGCCGGTCCGGACGAAGTCCTGGTGTCGTCAACCACCTACGCCCTTCTCGAGGGTTCGGGTTTGACGCTCGAGGAGGCCGGTACACACGAGTTGAAGGGTCTCCCCGGAGCCCGGCAGCTCTTTCGCCTCCTCGACGCCGCGCCCTTGGGGTCTTGACAACAGGAATCGGAACACAGCGCCGGCGGGTCGCCCCGCTCCCGTGGATGGTCGACCAACCGAGAGATTCCTCGGGACAATGGGCGACAGATCCTCAGTCGCGGTCGGACGATGTGAATCCTTTGGCGATAAGCCAGATCGGAAGGATCAACTCGAACAGACCGCCGGGCACGACCGTGAGCATGCCTGCTCCCTGGGTGATGTCGCCGATTCCGAACATGCTCAGAACGGTTCCCACGAGCAACACGGGATAGCCGATGACGCCAACGACCGAGATCGGCCGGGGACTAGCTCCGACCTGTACAACAGGTAAGCGAGGATCAGTCCGGCCACCAGGGCAGCATGCAGTTGAAGTAGAAGACGCCGTTGACGTCCTTGCTGTTGATCGGCGGGTGGACCCACTCCGGATAGGGGATGTAGTGGCTCGCGTCTCTGCGCCAAGAGTTGTATGGCATGCCGGGGATGCCGGGGCGCTGCACCGGATCAAGGCTGTAGCCCTCAAGCTGGGTGCCATTGGGATCGGTCATCGTCCATTTGGCCTCGTGGGTCATGAAAGGATCGGAGCTCACGTGCCGGACCATGACCACCAGTTCGTGCGGCGTCTGGGCCCACTCGGTCATGAGGAGCGGCGCCGTGACGGGGAACATGCGCACGTACCAGGTCTTGACCTCTTCGATGTACTTGCGGAACTCGGCGACCTCTTCGATGGCCAGGTCGAGCGAAGTATTGATGAACAGGTCGGCGTTGGCGATGGCGCCCTTGACGATGGGCGGCAGGCGCCACTCGTGGGCCTTCATCACCTCGTCGATCCAGAGGATCGAGCAGTTGGCTCCGCGTGATTGCACCACAGCTTGGGTCCAGCTCATGGCCTGTTCGTCGACGAGGTTGTCGCTGCCGTAGAGACCGTCGACGTGCGCCAGGATGACGACCTCCATGCCCGGCTTGACCTGGGCATCGTAGTCGATCATTTGTACGAGCGCGTTCAGCGCCCGTTTGGGGATTCCTAACTGATGACTCACTATTTCTCTCCTTTCTGAAGATACAGTCCAGACGCTCCACTTAGCTTCTGACTCCTATACAGAGCGGCATCGCGTTGCCACTCGGGGATGCCTAGATCTTCGAGAACCTTGGTCCGGAGCTTCAAGAGGTACGACTCGAGGCGCTCTCTCGTCCTTCGCGAGAACCGAGAAGATCCGCCTGTCGGTCTCGTTGTGTCGCGACTGATTGAAGACATCCAGCCCCCTGTCGGTCAGCCTGACTTCCACCTTCGACCTGCCGGAGCCCTCATACCTCTCCAACAGTCCCGACGCCTCCATTCGCTTCAGCATCTCGGTCACCGTGTGGATCTCCCTGAACAGATGCCGGGCGATCTCTACGGGCGTGGTGTGCCCACCGTTCTTCTGGATCGTGTAGAGGATGGCCCTTCTCTCGTTGGTGATCCCGTAGCGCGAGTAGTCACGTTCGCGCGCCTTCAAGATGGCGTCCTTGGTCTGGGCGATCAGCGTCCACAACACGAAGTACTCGTCCTGGCCACTTGCCTCGTCCTCGTTCGCTGCCATCTCACTCCCCGATCTGGAACAATTTCGCGCCTCCGCCAGCGTTCTTGTCTTCGTCGAACGCCCGCCGCGCAGGCAGTCGCATATATAAACGGATACGACTTCGTATACGATGTTCAGTCAGCCTATCGTAGGCCAGGCCGAATGTCAACGGCGACCTCCCTGGCCTGCCCGTCATGGCTACGCGGTCGTCCACCCTGCGGCCGGCAGCCGGCGCTTCTACTGCATCAGCCCAGGCAGCCACGTGCTGAGTTGTGGTACGAAGATCAGCATCAGCAGGAAGATGCACATGGTCGCGACGAACGGCCATACTCCACGGAATATGGTGTACATGGGCACATCCCTGTGCATGCCCGCGAGCGTGAATACCACCACGCCGACCGGTGGGGTGATGCACCCGATCATGATGCAGAGCACGGTGATCACCCCGAGTTGAACCGGCGAGAAACCCAACTCGAACGTCAGCAGTTCGAAAAAGATAGGCAGCGTAATGATCATGACCGACCAGATGTCCATTAGGGCGCCCAGAATGAGATACAGAACGCAGACCATGATCATGACCACGTACCTATTCAGGTCGGCCTCGATGAGGGCGGTCGAAAGGCTGGAGGCGACCTCGGTCGAGGTCAGGAAGTAACTGAAGTATCTGGCCCCCATGATCAGGAGCATGATCATGGCCGCGGTCCGTACCGCCTCGAGCAGAGAGCGGCCCAGGCCCCTCCAGGACAGCTGGCGGTAGAACAGACTCACGATTGCCACCACGACCGCGCCCGCCGCGCCCGCCTCGGTCGGTGTGAACAACCCGCCCATGAGGCCGCCCATGACGAGCCCGAAGACTACGATGATACCGATCAAGCCCTTGAGCGAGGCCAGCCTCTGCCGCCAGCTCTCAGGCTCGTACTTCGAGGATAGTGAGGGATTCATCCTACATTGCATGGCGATCTGCAGCATGAACATGACGGTGAGGATGATCCCCGGGAGGATGCCCGAGATGAAGAGCTCCCCGATGGAGGTCTCGGTGATGAACCCGTAGACCACGAAGGCGGCACTCGGGGGGATCAGGATGCCCAGATTGCCACCGGCCGCTATGGAACCGAAGGCAAAACTGTCCTTGTAGCCGTACCGTCTCATCTCAGGAAGAGCGGTCTTGTTCATGACCGCCGCCGTTGCGATGTTGTCACCGCACACGGCGCCAAAAGCGGCGCACGAGCCGACCGTGGCCATAGCCAGGCCACCGCGAAGATGCCCCAGCCCGCTGCGGAAGGTGCCAAAGGCCGCGCGGATGGTTCCGCCCTCGCCGGCTATCACACCCATGACGACGAACAGAGGGATGATGACCAGCACCGGTGAGGAGGCGACCTCGTATATTGTGGTCGATAGACCCACCTTCGCAGCCGCAACGCCCCGAGTCAGCGAGAAGCCTACAAATCCGGCCACCATGAGGGAAAGCCCTACATGCAACCTCAGGAACATCAGGATGAAGAAGGCCGCCGCCCCTATGACGGCGCTAGCCCACAAGGGGAGATCGGTCATCTCCTCACCGCCCTATCGATAGAAGTCAAGAACCGCAGGAGCCAGATGGGAATGAGCGTTGCCATGCCGAAGGTAGCCAAGTAGGCAAACGGGTAGACGGGCAGGCTGAGGCTCCCCATGGTCGACTGACCCCGGTCTTGCACCTTCATGCCCCAGACAGCGAGCTGCCAGGTCGCCATGACCAGTATGGCCACGGCTATCGCGTAGATGATCGGGGCCACGGTCTTCTGAACGCTCTGCGGAAAGCGGCGCGTAATCACATCCACGGTCATCTTTTCGTGGCCCATGTGCTCGAGCCCCACGACGGTGAAGGTCATGATCACGAGTGCCTGCTCGATCAACTCCTGCGAACCCGGAAGCGCCGCGCCAAATTGGCGGCCGATGATCGAGTAGGTGACCGCGAGAATGAGGAGACCCAACGCGGCGGCCCCGATGTACGCGACCCACGTATAGAAGGGCTTGAGTAACCGTTCAACAGAAGCAACGAATCTGCCTAGGCTCGAAACTGGCGCGGCTTCAGGCTCGGCTTGCCCATGCTCGCTCATCGCGGTCCTTTCTTTGAACGGGTCGGCCCCGACCTGGAGTCAGGGCCGACCCTCGCAAGACTGGTCTCTCTCCTACTCTTCCTTGGGCATAGCGTCGAGAATCGGCTGTGCCTCGTCCTTGTAGTCGGCGTAGTAGCTCTTGTATTCCGCGACCTTGCCGGCGATGAAGTCCAGGATCTCCTGGCCGTTCGCGGCGTACGGGCTCTTGGACTTCGACAGTTCGTCTGTCCACATCTGCCATGTCGGCTTGACAGCTTCGTTCCACAGAGCCATCTCTTCCGCGGTAGGCACGTAAATCGGCGGGAGGCCCTTCTTGCCACCGAGCATCTCCAGCGTCGCCCTATCGCCCTGGGTGACTTCCTCGTTGGCCACAGAGTAGATGACCGACGGTATCTGACCGCTCACGCTCTGAACGGCTTCCTGGATCTTGACGGGCATGGAGTCCCACACATCCTGGTTCATGACGATGAACCACGGACGGTACATGAGGTCGAGTACGGTGCGGTCTTTCGTGTAGTCCTTGGCGCCCGAAACGAAGACCATGGACCAGCTGAGGAAGGCGCCGTCAGCAAGGCCTCTCTCCATGGAGGTGCCGAGGTCGCCGAGTGTGATGTCGATCGGCTCCGCGCCTATCGCATTGAGGATCCAACTCTCGACCTTGCCACCGGAGCGCATCTTGACGCCCTTCAGGTCGGCGGGAACCTTCACGGGCACGTTGCCGACGTACTGCGCACCCGAGATGCAGGTAATGCCCAGAAGCTTCACGTCGCCGAACTCATCCGGGTACTTCTGGGCGACATCCCACATGACCGCCGAAGCCACTGCCGGGTCGGGGAACAGTCTGGGCAAAGACCCCACTTCGAACACCGGGAAGATACCCGGAGCGTACTCCGGCTCGACCACGGAGATGTCGCTGGCGCCCGATAGCAGGAAGTCGTACTGCTGCTCGTCTTTCGCCAGGGTGCCGTCGGCGTAGTGCTCGATCTTCACGCGGCCGCCGGTCGCCTGTTCAACGGCCTTCGCCCACGGTTCCAGCTGGGCGGCATACAAGCTGGCCCGCGTGGGAACACCATAAGAGAATTTCAGGTTCCAGGTTTGCCCGGTGTCGGGAACCCCGGCCTCGGTTGTGGTGGTAGGCGCTTCAGTCGTGGTGGGCGCAACAGTGGTCGCCGTGGCGGCGGTCGTGCCCGTGGTGGCCGGCGGGGCGGTAGTGGTCGCGGGCTCCTCCTCGCCGCACGCGGCCATGAAGGAAGCCAGGCCCAACACCAGCACCAGAACCAGGAGCGTGAGGGCCCATGTAGTCTTTTTCATCTCACTCCTCCCAAAGCATTTCCCCAATAGTACTGACCAAACTGTCCTTTTTGCCGTCTGTGGTGCGGTACAGCACTACTTCTATAGGTCCACCTCCCAGTGTCTGATTGGCTGCGCCGAGATCGGACTCTCCTGCATTCAGAAAGCCAGCGAGTGCTGGCTAGGTGATCTGCTTGGAATCTGGCGTCAACACTCTGCTCCTGCACCTTCACAATGCCACTGCACGTGCCGATTGATGATTCCGGCCCTACGTATCAGACTTCGTATACGAAGTTTGCTCAGCCTAGCGCACGGCCGGGCGAAAGTCAATAGCCCCGACACGCCGAATACACGATGGAACTCGCCTGCCGCCGTGCCCACCCACGAGCGGAGTGATACGATATATCGCGATATGTCGTTATATCCAGGAGAAGCAAATGCGCCACCGAGGACCAACCCACGCAGACCACCGCCGACACGGAGGTCACAGACACGGCCACCATACACACGACGGGCAACACGGGGAGCATCCCGGGACCCACCATGACCATCATCAGCAACAGGACCCCGCGCTGGTTCATGGCCGCCGAGCCCTCGGGCGCAGCGGGGAGCGCGACAGCGCGGATCATATCCGCGGGGATGCGACCGCCGCGGGATGCCCGAAGCGCGGGGGCGCGGGCTCCTGCTCCGGCGAGTGCGGGACGTGCTCACTGCGGGGCGTCATTCAGAGCATGCCGGCGGCCGCGAACGCGGACCCTCCGATCACGTCCGGTTGACATCAGGCGGCCGGCCACGTCGTCTCCGTAACGAAGACACTATTCTGTAAGGAACGCCGCGTACTCAGCCATGCGGGCAAGCGCGTTCACCGCGCGTCTCGGGTCCGGGTAGGCCGCCACCTTCTGCTCGCTCAAGAACCGGTAGATGCCGGGCTCCGATTCGGGCAGAGCGAACACAGAGACCGCCAGCGGCTTGCTGACCTTGTGCGCGGCTGCCGCCACGTACTCGAGACACGCCTGCACCGGAGTCGAGATGACGAGGAGCATGTCGATACCTCGATCCTCGGCAACGATCTCTATGGCTTTCTCATAGAGACCCGGGTCGAGCAGGGAGGCCACCCCGGTGTCGGTTGGGTTGCCCACGGAGGTCCCAACGGGCGGAAGTATCTCCCTGAGGCGGGCGACGGTGCGGTCTTCGAGGCGAGGTAGCTCCAGCCCGGCCGCGTAGCAGTTGTCGGCCGTGCCGACACCCGTGCCGCCCTGGCCGCCGATGAGGGCGATCCTGCGGCCCTTTGGTAGCGGCAGGAAGCTGAAGGCAACGGCACACTCCACCACCTCCTCGACGGTGGTGACGCTGACGATGCCGGCCTGCTTCAACATGGCTTGCCAGATGGCGGCCGAGCCGGCGAGCGCGCCCGTATGCGAGGCCGCTGCCCGGGCGCCTTGCTCGCTCATGCCGCCCTTCCACAAGATGATCGGCTTGCGGCGTGACACCTCTCGGGCCACCTCGAAGAAGCGCCGGCCGTCTTTCACACCTTCCATGTACGACACGATGACCTTGGTGTTCTCGTCTTGACCGAGGTACTCGAGGTAGTCTTCGGCAGCCAGGTCGCACTCATTGCCACAGCTCACAACGCTGCTGAAGCGCACGCCCTTCTCTGAGAGAAACCACACTAGGTAGTCGACGAACGAGCCGCTCTGCGAGAAGCCGCCTATGGTGCCGGCCTCGGTGGGAACACCCTTCATGAGCACCTGTGGATAGGTGACCACACCTGCCCGCGGATTGAAGAAGCCCAAGCAGTTCGGACCGATCACGCGCGTGCCGCCCTCGCGCCCGATGCGCCCGATCTCGCGCTCGAGCTCCTTGCCTTCGGGGCCCATCTCGCCGAAGCCCGAGGCGAACACCACCACCCCCCCGACCTGGTTCTCGACCGCCTCTTTGACGAGACCGAGCACGGCATCAGGCGGGGTGAGCAGAATGGCCGCGTCGAGCTTCTCCGGCACAGCGCTGATGCTCGGGTAGGCCTTGATACCCAAGACCTCCTCGCGCTTCGGGTTCACCGGATACAGTTTCTTGCAGCCGGCGTCGCGCATGCCCTCGAGGAAGAGGCGTCCGAAGCTGCCTTCTTTGTCGGTGGCGCCCACCAGGGCGACCGACTCGGCGTTGAAGATCCTTCGTATCTGTTCGACAGTGTTTGCCGGCATGGCTACTCTCCCAGGATCACGCGGGCGTCGACGGCTATGGCTCCATCGGGGTAGGCGAAGATGGGGTTGAGGTCCATCTCTCTCACTTTGGGGGTTCTTGAGACGAAGTCTGAGACGCGCATCAAGATATCTTCGAGCGCGGCTCTGTCGACCGGCTGCGATCCGCGAAAGCCGTCTAGTAGCTTGGAGGCCCTTATCTCGCGCACCGCCTTGGCGGCGTCGCCCCGGGTCAGCGGGGCGATCTTGAAGCTGACGTCTTTGAGCACCTCCACCCACACGCCGCCCAAACCGAACATGAGCACCGGGCCGAACTGCGGGTCGGTGGCCATGCCGATGATGACCTCGAGCCCCGGCTTCGCCATGTTCTGCACCGTCACGCCTTCGATAACAGCATCAGGAAACGCGGCCACGCACGACGCCATGATGGCGTCGTAGGCCTGCGCCACCTCTTCTTCGCTCTTCAAGCCCACCTTGACGCCGCCGGCGTCGCTCTTGTGGGAGATGTCGCGCGACAAGACCTTGAGCACGCAGGGATACCCTATCGCCTTGCTCAGGGTGACGGCCTCCTCGCGGGAGGCCGCCAACTCCATCTCAGTCGTGGGGATGCCCAAGCTGACCAGAAGCTGCTTGGATTCCATCTCGGTGAGAACGGTGCGGGCCTCTGTGCGGGCGCTCGCTATGATCTCGCTTGCTGTCGCCATGGCGTACCTCGACGTGGCAGATGTTTGATACTCCAGTAGCGTTCTGAACCGTGTGCTGCTACCTCACCAGCTCGGGCTTCAGCTTCAGGCGCTCCACGACCTCTTCCTTGGTCGCCGGGGTGAGCTGCATCGACTTCGCCACGCCTACGAGCTGCTCGACCAGCTGCGCATTCGATTTGGCCAATTCCTTGGGACGGATGTAGATGGTGTCTTCGAGACCCACGCGCGCGTTGCCGCCCATGGCCAAGCCGATGGTGGTCAGCGGCAGGTTGGCCTTGGAGATTGCGATGACCTGCCAACTGGTGTTGGGGGGAAGCTGCCGGACGCAGTAGGACAGGAGCATGGGGTCGGCCGACATGCCGCCCTTGGTGCCCATGACGAACGAGACCTGCAAGGGCTCGGTGAGGAGGCCGCGGTTCAGCAGGTCGAGCATGAGATTCACGTGTCCGGTGTCGTAGATCTCGACCTCGGGCTTGACGCCAAGTTCGAGCATGCGCTCGGCGAGCTGCAGCATCTGCTTGGGCGGATTGCGAAACTCGTGGTCGCCCATGGTCATTGTGGCGGGGTTCAGGGTCGCCATGGCCGGCAATGCCTCGACGATGCGCATGCGTTCCTCGTAGGCGAATCCCCCGCCGGTGGACAGCTGCACGATGCCGGGGCACGCCTCGCGGCACAGTTCCACGGTGCGCTTCGCGATGTCGAGGTCGGCCGTGAACTGATCGTTGTCGCGCAGGTGGATGTGCAGCACGGCGGCGCCCGCTTCGTAGGCTCCCTTCGCGGCTTCCGCGATCTCCTCGGGGGAGCCGGGCATGGCCGGGGTCTCTTTCTTGGTGGCGGCCGGGCCGGTGAGCGAGGCGGTGATGATCGGATTCACGTGGTCGTTCCTTTCAGTCGTGCCTTAGCAGTTCGTCTATCAGGTCTTCCCTTTGGATTAAGCGTAAGCCCATTTTTGCACCTCGATCAGACAGGAGTTTGGAGCCATGCCGGTCGAGGTCGGAGTGACCCAGCGTTTCGGCGTGAGGATGTTGATGCACCCCGCGATGTCGGGAGAATAGCCGGGCTCGCCCAGGGGAATGTAGTCGGCTACCGACTCGTAGCAGTGCACGGTGCCGGGGGCCACCCGCTCAGTGACCTGGGCGGCTAGGATGACCTCACCGCGATCGTTGAAGGCCTTGACGAGGTCGCCGTCGGCGATCGCCCGGGCGGCGGCATCCTTGCTGTTGAGCCGCAGCACCCAGTAGTGATGACCGTCGACGAGCGTGCGGTGATCCTTGATGTCGTTCGACCAGCTGTCTTTGCCGTCGCTCATGGTGTGGAGCGAGAACCGCGGATGGGGGCTGACGAGCTGGAGGGGGAAGCGGCCGGTCAACTTGCCGGTGTGGTGACCCTCCCAGCTCGGTAGGTACTGCGGGCCCATGGCCGGGCGCTCGGGGTCTTCGATCCCGCCGGCGTAGAACCGCTCGAGGCTCGAGGCCACGAACTCGATCTTGCCCGAGGCGGTCTGCAGGCCCTTGAGCCCCACGGTGTCCCAGGGCTTGGGACCGAGATCCGGCGTGTCGCGCTTGCGGTCTTCAGAGAACCAGCGCAGCGCGGGGGTGCGCTCGCGGTCCTCGGGCACCGGCACCATGTAGTAGCCCTTGTTCTCGAACTCCTCCCAGGAGATTCGGCCGGGCAGGTCGCTCGCCTTGAAGAGACGCTTGATCCAGTCGAGTTCGGTGTGACCGCCCTCGGTATAGATGCCGCCGAGGCCGAGCCGGTCGGCCAAGGCCGCGAAGATCGCGTAGTCGGACTTCGACTCTCCCAGCGGCTCAATGCATTTCTGCTGCAAGACGATGAGGCGGTGATTGCAGGCGTCGGACGCCGAGGCGCCGGCGCCGGTCGGACAAGCCCACTCACCGATGTCCCAGCGCTCGTAGTTGGTGCACGCCGGCAGGATGATGTCGGCGAACCTGGCCTCGCCCTCGAACCAGATCGACTGGTTGACCACGAACGGCACCTTGCCTTCGCGGTAGGCCCTCACGTAGCGGTTGGTCTCGGTCATGGTGCCGATGAACGAACCGCCGTATCTGTAGTACATGGCCACATGAGAGTAGCCCGGGGCGGGATACTCGTACTTCTGGAACTGCGACTCGATAGAGGAGCCGCAGAAACCCTTGCCGCGCCACTCCAGGTGCTCGTGCCGCATGGCCTCGGGAATCAGCAGGCGCGACACCGTCTGACCCTCGGTGGAGTGCTGCGGGTTGCCGGTGGGGTTGCCGCCGTTCGGCCAGAGCCGCTGAGCCAGGCGGAAGCCGCTGGCGGTGGTCGGGTCGCCGGAGATGCCGCCTTCGTTGTAGCCCGGGAACCAGAAGTCGGTGTCGCAGGGAGCACCCTGCGTGGTCGACCAGATGTTTACGCCGGGCTTGCCCAGCCCTTGCATCGCGGCCAAGGCGATCATGGTGCGGGCCCATTCGCCGCCCGTTGCGGACCTGCAGGCGCCCCCGAAGCCGCCCTTGCCGCCGGCGGCCAGCATGGTCTTCTTGGCCCCCCACTCCCGCGCGAGGGACCGGATCTCGCGCGCGGCGATGCCGCATTCCCCCTCGGCCCACTTCGGGGTCTTCGGGCAGCCGTCGCTCACACCGAGCACGTAGGCCTTCCACTCGTCGAAGCCCACGGTGCGGATGTCGACGTACTCCTTGTCGTAGGTGCCCTCGGTGAGCCAGGTGTAGGCGATGGCGAGCCCCAGCGCGACATCGGTGCCCAGCCGGGGCGCCATCCACTTGTCGGCGAAAAGGCCGGCCGTGTGGTTGAAGTAGGGGTCGATGAAGACCATCTTCACGCCCAATTCTTTGAACCAGTAGCGGCGCGGAGTGCTCTCGAAGGCGGTATAGATGCCTCCTCCGGTGCTCTCGGGGTCCGACGACCAGAAGACGATCATCTCGGTGTTCTGAAGCGCGTCCTCGAGCAGGTCGTACTGCTCGGGGATAGCCAGCCGGTGGCTGAAGCCCCACATGTGCATGCCGGCCCAGTGCCAGCCCTCCCAACTGTCGGGATTGTGCTCGCCGTAGGTGAACCCGACCAGGTTCATGAACCGGTAGTAGGCGCTCGTGCGATACCCCACGATGCCCCACAAGTGGTGGGAGCCCGGCGAGGTGAGCATCGCGGCCGGGCCGCTCTCGCGGTGGTTCTTGACTATCTCGCCGGCGACAGTCTCTAGAGCCTCGTCCCAGCTGATGGGCTCATAGCCCGAGACCCCACGGTTGTGGATGTTACGGTCGCCATTGACGTTGAAGTCCACCCTCTTTAGAGGAGTGAGGATCCGCTTCGGCGAGTAGACATGCGACCGGTTGGCGACGATGTAGGGCGCTAGGGTGGTACGGCGCGGCGGCGTGAAGTCGCGGCCGCGCGCGTGAATGGTCCACGATGGCCCATCGCTCTCGTCCAATTCCAGGGGCACGATGCGGAGGATCTTGCCATCGCGCACGTCGACGTGCACCGGCCCTCCGGTGGTCAGGTTCGTATATCGAACCACGTCCCGCACTTCAGTCACCCGCTGCCGCCACTCTGTGCCCTCGCCCGCCGGCTTCTATTTCAGAGTGTTGACCACGATGATCATCGTAGCCGGCTTGCTGGTGTTGTTGATGATCGACCGGTTCTCGCCCGGACCGATGTAGAGCGAATCCCACGGCCCCAGCACCAATTCTTCGGTCTCGCTCTTGACCGTGAGTTCGCCCTCGAGAATGAAGTAGACCTTCTCTTCGGCCGAATCGGCGCCCGAGAACTCCACGCCGCCGCCGGGCAGGTAGTGCGACATGCCCATCCAGAACGCGGTGAGCCCGGTCTCTGCCTCACCCTGGAATCTGCCCGAGACGACGTTGAAGTGCTTCGGCGGCGTGCCGAACCTCTTGATATCGGTGAACGCGACCTTCTTCATATGTAAGCGACCTCCTTGGTGTGATTCGCCGGCCGGCGGCCCGCTAGACCGCGGACAGCCCGCCATCGACGAAGATGATCTGGCCGGTCATGAAGTTCGATTCGTCCGACGCCAAGAGGACGAAGGGGCCGACGACTTCTTCGGGCACACCAAGGCGCTTCAGTGGTATCTGCGCGGTCACCTTGGAGTAGACCTCGGGCTTCGAGAGAAACTCGCGGGTCATGTCGGTCATGATCAGTGCCGGCGCCACGGCGTTGACGGTGATGTTGTACTTGGCCCATTCGGCCGCGAGAGTGCGGGTGAGCTGGTCGACGCCGCCTTTGCTCGTCGCGTAGGCGGAGCCGCCCATGTCGGGAGCCACGCGGCCCCGCACAGACGACATGTTCACGATCTTGCCGTACCCCTGCTCGATCATGACCTTGCCCACCGTCTGGCAGGCAATGAACATGCCGAGCACGTTGTGGCGAAGCACCCGCTCGAACTCCTCTACGGGCATCTCCTCGGCACTGTAGCGGGTGTTCGTCCCGGCCACGTTCACCAGCACGTCGATCTTGCCGCACGCGGCCTTCACCCGGTCGGCCATGGCCTGAGCCGACCTGGGGTCAGTGACGTCGCACGACACGGCCAGGCACGTGCGACCCAGCGCTTCGACGTCTTTGACGACGGCGTCCAGATGAGCAACGTCGCGGCTGGTGACGACGATATCGGCTCCGCACCGTGCGAGTGCTACAGCGATCGGGCGGCCCAAGCCGCCGCCGCCGCCCGTAACGATCGCGACCTTGCCAGATAGATCGAACACCGGACCTCCTTCCGAATCGTTGACGACCAGGGCCGTGCGGCTCTAGTCCCGCTGGGCCTGCAGGAACAGCTTCAGTTGCGGCAGCAGGCGACGGTTCTTCTCGGCGAGAACTTCCTCCCGTGTCCGGCCGCTGTAGTCGTACCAGCCCTTGCCGGCCTTGATGCCCAACTCGCCCTTACTGACCTTCTCTAGGAGGATCGGCGACGGCTCGGTCGCGTTGCTGAGGCCCTTGAAGACCCGCCCCGACACGATCGCCGAGACGTCGAGACCGATCATGTCCTCCACCTCCATGGGGCCAAGACAGGCGAAACGGAATCCAGTGCTCGACTTGACCGCGATGTCGAGGTCCTCGGGAGTCACGATGCCCTCGTCGAGCAGATAGTCGATCTCACGCTCGAGCGCGCCCATGAGACGATTGACGATGAAGCCCGGCCGCTCGACCCGCACCAGGACGGTCTTCTTGCCCGAGGCCTCCATGATTCGCTTCGTCTCCGCGTACGTCTCTTCGGTACACCCGGCGCCCCGATGGATCTCGACCAGCGGGATGATGTGCGCCGGGTTGAAGTAGTGGATGCCGATGACCTTGTCGGGCCGGGGCAGCCCCTCTGCCAACGTATCCATGGTGAAGCTGCCGGTGTTGCTGCCGATGATGACCTCGGGAGCAGCCGCCTGCAGGGCCGCGAGGAGCTCCCTCTTGGGCTCGAGCAGCTCCTGGATGGTCTCGACGACGTAGGTGCATCGCTCGACGGCCTGCTGCATGTCGGTGGTGACCACTCCCTCGATGCGGCCCATGACCTGCTCCACCGTCTCGGTGATGAGGCCGAACTCGATGAACTGCCGGATGTTCTGCCTGAGCTGGCCAAGCGCACGCTCCAGCGGCTCGTCACGGCGGGCGACGAGGCGCACCTTCATACCGTTCTGGGCGAAGGTCTGGGCGATGCCCTCACCCATCGTCCCGGTGCCGACGACCAGAATCTTCTCTGCGGTTTGTGCACTCATACTCCAGCCCTCCAACGGTAGGCGCGGCCCTAGCTTCGTGTACGAAGTCGTACCATCATTAATCCCACATCTGGGAAGTGGTGTCAAGCAATGGTTCATGATATGGTCTGTCTGTTCATATTGTGGACGCCGGGGCGACACAGCCGGCAAGGAAGGGGCACTGTGGCGCGGGCCAGGACGGAAGAACCGGATAAAATAGCTGCATATAAGATTAAAGTGCTCGACAAGGCGATCGACATCCTCGAGGTGTTCACCACGCGTCAGACCGATCTGGGCATTCCTGAGATCGTGCAGTCCACCGGGCTCAACCGCTCGACCGTCATCCGCATCGCGGCCAATCTAGAGCGACGCGGCTTGCTGCGGAAGGCGGCGGACAGGGGTCGCTACCGGCTCGGGCATCGCCTGTTCGAGATGGGCAACGCCGTCTACGCGTCGCTGTCGCTGCTGAACGCGGCGGCCGAGCCGCTGGCCGCCTTGGAGCGCCGCTCCGCGGCGACGATAATCCTCGCAGTTCGCAACGGCGACTACTCGGTCACCGTCGACAAGCGGCAGGGCGCCGGCGAAGGATTCACCCTGGTGCCGATGCCAAGCGAAGTGGGCGATGTGAGACCGCTGACCTACGGACCAGTTGGACAGGTGCTCCTCGCCACGCTCACACCCGAGGACATCGATGGCCTGCTGGCCAGATACCCATTGGAGCGGTACACGCCGTATTCGCTCGTCGACCATGAGAGCTTCGTGGCCCGGCTGCCGCTGGTGCGGAGCAGGGCATACGCCATCGAGGTCAACGAGGTGGTCGAGGGACTCATGGGCGTGGCGGCCCCCATCGTCGATTTCGCCGGCAACACAGCCGGTGTGCTTTCTCTGGGCTTCCCCTCCACACGCGAGAACGACAGGTCGTTCGTCGACGCGGCTGTACGTGACCTCCGCCAGACGGCGGCTGAGATCTCCGCCAACTTGGGCTGCGCCGCCGGCGGCGACGAAGCCACCGCGGCAGAGCCGGCGGCAAGCTAGACGACGGTCACTCCCGTCGTGAAGAACAGCCCCCCACCCGGGCCAGGTGGGGGGCCTGGAAGGGAGACCCGCCGGGCGCGGCTACATCTGCGCCATCTTGTCGTCGCTGTACTCGATGTATTCGAAGTCGTGGGCCGACTTGACCAGGTTGAACGAGTACATCTCGGCGTAGACGTGCTGGCGCAGGTTCTGCTCGACCAGTTCGCGCCAGGGACGCACGGCGATGTGATGCGTGAGGCGTCGCGTGGAGCGGTTGGTCTTCATGATCAAGCGCGCCAGTTCCCAAGCCCGGTCCAGTACCTGCTCTCGCGGCACGATCTCGTTGACCGCGCCCAGCTTCAGGCAGGTCTCAGCGTCGATCCCTTGGAGGGTATACGACATGTAGTTACCGCGCTTGACGCCGAGCACTTTCTGTAGCGCCATGGTCATGCCGTCACCCGGCACGTGGCCGCCCTTCATGCCGAAGTGGTCGTCCTGCAGGATGAAGTCGGGCGTGCAGAGGGTGATGTCGCTCATCATGGCCATCTCCCAGTGGATGCCGCGGCCGTTGATGGCGCAGATGGTCGGTATCTCGATGTCGTTGACGAAGTTCTCGACGACCTTGAGGGTGTCGTAGATCTGTACGTTGAAGCGCTGGTCGTCGTCGGGTGATTGCTCGACGTCCTTGAACGACGAGGCGTCCACCTCGGCGATCCACTTGTCGTCGGTAGCCGTGAAGATCAGCACCTCGTTCGTGGTGTCGTGCCCGATAGTGGTCCAAAGCTCGGAAAGAGCGTGGTGCATCTGGTAGCTCCAGTGCACCGGCCCATCGAAGGTGTGCATACGCACTTCGATGATGCCGTCGTCGGACCGTTTGAACTTGAAGAAGTTCTTGAACCGCTCGGAGTACTCCTCGAGGGTCGGCATGTGCACATAGTCTTGCTCGGCCATCGCTCCCTGCTCCTGACACAGACGTGAATCGGACACGAGATGATCCCACTAACTTCGTATTGGAGTTCGTATACGAAGCCCCGCTAACCTACCGCGCGGCGGGACGAAAGTCAAATGTCTCCACAGTACGCCGGCGCTGAGCCGTTCGGGCTCAGTCCGCGGCAGTGCCAGACCGGTTTCCGGCGAGCGCCTATTCCCTCGCCTTGTAGACCCGGTATGCCTCCATGAAGTGCGGGAAGCCGCAGGTGGGGATCACGAGAAAGAGCGCGTGGAGGATCTCCTCCTCGGAGGCTCCCGCCTCTCGCGCCTTGCCGATGTGAGTGCTGAGCGCGTTCTGGCGATGATGCGCGGCGGCGATGCCCACCTTGATGAGCCAGCGGGTCTTCTCCTCGAGAGGCCCACCGTGCTGGTGAATGTACTCCCCTAGGGCCTCGTTCCGTTCAAAAATGCCCGGGTGTTCTTTCTTGAACTCCGCGAACAACGGATAGTGTTCCTTCATGGTGTTCCTCCTCGCTGGCTCCTTCCCTGGAGCCGTCATCCAGATTCTCCTTGGCAAGGACTGTAGCAGACGGTCCTTCCCGGCATATGCGGCTTGCTAGAATCGTCGCAGGGGGATTCCCGCGTCAGAGGAGGCGTCGTGGACGCACCACGACCCGTAGCGCACGAAACCGAGCTGGGCCGGCACCGCTGGCGCGTGCTCGTCCTCAGCTCGATCGGCATGTTCATGGGCACGCTTCTCACGACCGTCGTGGCCGTGGCGCTGCCGGTTATCGGTCCGGCCCTCCGCCTCAGCTACTCCGAGGCGCTCTGGGTGCAGGCCATCTACGTGCTCGCCATGAGCGTGTTCCTCATCCCGGTCGGGCGACTTGCCGACAAGCACGGCCGCCTTCGCTTCTACCTAGTCGGATTGGGCATCTTCGGCGTGTTCTCGATCGCCTGCGCCGTCGCCTTCTCCGGATCGTTCCTGGTCGTCATGCGCTTCCTGCAGGGGGTCGGCGCCGCCTTCATGGCCTCGACCTCGGTCGCGCTTGTTACGGCCGTCTTTCCACCCCACGAGAGAGGCAAGGGCTTGGGTCTCAACGCCATGGCCGGGTACGTAGGCCTGATGGCCGGCCCTCCCATCGGCGGACTGATCGTGGGGCACACCAGTTGGCGCTGGATCTTCCTAGTCAACGTGCCCATCGTCATCCTGACCGTGATCAACGGCTGGCTCTTGCTCGGCGCGGAGCGCCGCGACCGCGCCGGCGCGCGCGAAGCCGCGGCGACGCCGGTCGCCGGCGCCGTCGAGAGCGCCGGCCCTGGTGCTCTGGCGCCATCCGGCGGCCGCAACTCGCTCGATTGGACCGGGGCCGCACTCCTCGCTCTCCTGCTCACGGCGCTTCTCGTGCCTTTGATCTTCGTCCCCTTCTGGGGTTGGACCAGCCCTCTGACCCTCGGTCTGCTCGCCGGTTTCGTGGTCCTGCTCGCCGCCTTCTGCTTCGTTGAACTGCGAGTGCGCGATCCGCTTCTCGATCTCGATCTGGTTCGCCGCAACCGGGCGTTCGCGGCCGGCACAACGGCGGCCTTTCTCAACTACGCGGCGATCTACGGCGTGACGACCCTCACTGCCGCGTTCCTCGAGATCGCGCTCGGATACTCGCCCCAGCGGACAGGCCTCATCATGCTTCTGCAGCCGGCGTTCATGACCGGGCTCTCCCCCGTCTTCGGCCGGCTGTCCGATCGGGTCGGCTCGCGCCTGCCGGCGACCGTGGGCATGCTGCTTGCCGCAGCCGGCGCCGTGCAGATGGGGCTCCTGCCGGACGATCCGCCGGCGTGGCGCATCCTGCTGGCGCTCGGCACCGTCGGTATCGGCATGGCCGCCTTCAGCGCCCCCAACACCTCGTCGGTCATGGGCGCGGTCCCGCGCTCGCAACTCAGCCTCGCCTCGGGCTTCCTGGGCACCCTGCGCACCGCGGGCCAGGGAGTCTCCATAGGCCTACTCGGGGCGATAGCCGCCTCGAGTCTCGGTCGCGACGGGGGCAGGGTCCTCTTCTTGGGAGAAGAGGCCACCGAGGCGGCCATATCCTCCTACGCCCAGGGATTCCGCACAGCAATGCTCGTAGCCGCCGGACTGGCGGTCGCCGGAGCGCTCGTGTCGCTCGTGAGGGGGCGCCCGGCCGAGTAGCCGGTCGCGGAGAAGGCGGCGCTCTACACGCCGAGATAGGACTCTACTCGAGCGTCCCGGTCAGATCGACAGCGTCGATGTTGATGTTGGTGTCGGTCGCCGCGGCCCGCTTGGTGCCCGCCCAGGCGATGACTACCGTGTGGCTGCCCGGCGCGAGCGCCCCTGTTCCCCACACCTTCTGCCGGTACTCGACCTGGGAGCTGTAGAGATCGATGGTGCCGAGGTACTTGCCGTCGAGCGTGATCTTCGCTTTGCCGTACTTCGGCGACTTCTTGGCGATCAAAGCGAGATGCGTGCCGTTGAACGTGATGGTTACCGAAGCCCCGGCCGAGTTGGCGAATGCGAGAGTGCCCCCGGAGGCGCCTTCGGCGGCCGAGATCTTCCAAGTGCCCTTGTAGACGATGTGCGAATCACTCTGCTGGTGACGGCGGTCTTTCGACGTATCGACGGTGGGCCGGGCGGCCACGGTGGTCGAGGTAGTCGCGGCGGTAGTGGAGGTTGGCGCGGTGACGACCGGGCTCTCCCCCGTGGCCGACGTTGACGCCGTGTCGCCTCCGAGCGTGCTCGCCGTGGTAGTACTCGAAGTAGTGCTGTCGGAGCCCGCACAGCCGGGCAGAAAACCGCCTACTACAAGAAGCCCGAGAACAAGAACTGCTGCAATCAGCCGACTCTTCTTCACGCCAGGAACCTCCATGCGAGCGAGTGGCGCCTTAGCCGCCTACAGCATACACTCCCAGTGGGCGTATTACAGACCCTGCAAGCTCCGGCGTGGCTGCAGGCCGCGGGCGGCGGCGCCCTCCACCCGCTCGCTTGCGCCTAGCAGATGCGGGGCAGATCCTCGCCCGTCGGCATCGGGATGACCCTCTGCCCCCCGATGCTGCTTCGAAGCAGGGCCCGGCCGGCCGGCTCAGCGGAGACCTCGCCGACAATGCACGCGTCGACCATGCGAGCATCGCTCTTCAGCGTTGCGACCACCCTATCGGCCTCGGTGGCCGGGCACACCAGAACGATAGTGCCTTCGTTGGCAACCGTCAGAGCATCGAGACCAAGTAGATCGCACGCGCCCCGAACGGTCTCCCTAATCGGAAGAACGGCCTCATCGACGGTCAGGCAAAGCCCGGTCGTCCGGGCGAATTGCACCAGGGCGGCCGCCAGCCCGCCCCGGGTCAGATCCCGCATCGCGTGCACGACGTGACCGGCCGCGAGGACGGCGCCGATGGGCGCCCACAGAGGAGCACAGTCGCTCCGAACCTCGGGCGTGAAGCGGATGCCCGAGCGCCGGGCGAGAATCGCGATGCCGTGGTCGCCCAGACATCCGCTGACGACGATCGCATCCCCTGGCGCTATGCGCTCCGGACGAGGAGGGTCGGGCACAACCACGCGGCCGATCCCCGCCGTGTTCACATAGAGACCATCGGCCCGGCCCTTCTCTACCACTTTGGTGTCACCCGTCACCACGGCGACCCCGGTCTCCCGGGCCGTATCGCCAATGGAGGCGGCGATCTTTCGCAGTTCTTGCAGCGGCAGTCCCTCCTCTATGACAAGCCCGAGACTCAGCCACAGTGGTTCGGCGCCTTTCACCGCCAGATCGTTGACCGTGCCGCAGACCGCCAGCCTGCCGATGTCGCCGCCCGGAAAGAACAAGGGCGAGACGACGTACGTGTCGGTCGTGAAGGCGAGTTGTCCGGCAGGCGCCGGAAGCAGCGCCGCGTCGTCGAGCGGTCGAAGGTAGGAGTTGCCAAGGTGGGGAACGAGAATCTCATCGATCAGTTGCTGGGTCAGCAGACCTCCTCCGCCGTGCGCGAGGAGAATCAGCTCGTCTCGGTCGCAGTCCATCCCACCTCCTCACCTTGGCCATAGCGATCGTATGCCGCACACGCGCCTTCGCTCGAGACCATGCACGCTCCCCGAGGCGAGCGGAAAGTGCAAGCGTGCCCGAACAATGGGCATTCCGGCGGACGGATGAGGCCCTTCAGCACGTCGCCACACCGGCAGCCGGGCGTCTCCCGACCCGGCGCGACCGTGAGGTCGAAGTGGACGGCGGCGTCGTGAGACGCGTAGGCAGAGCGGATCGACAGGCCGCTCAGCGCGACGGTTCCCAGACCCCGCCATTCGCTGTCACACACCTCGAAGACCTCGGCGATGGCCTGTTGCGCGAACGAGTTGCCTTCCCAGGTCACGGCCCGGCGATACTGAATCTCGGCCTCACTTCTCTCCTCGGCCAATTGCGCCAGCAGCATGGCGATCGCTTGGATCATGTCGGACGGCTCGAAACCTGCGACCACGCAGGGAGTGCCGTACTCGGTGGCCAGAAAGGAGAACGCGGAACCTCCTATGACGAGACTGACGTGCCCCGGGCACAAGAAGCCGTCGATGCCGGGCCTCTGACCCTCGACCAGCGCCTTCATCGCTTGTGGCATGGTCTTGTGCGCGGAGAGGACGAGAAAGTTCGAGACGCGGTCCATTCCTGCCCATTTCAGCGTTCGGGCGACGCCGGGTGCGGTCGTCTCGAAGCCGACGCCCAGAAAGACCACGGTCGATCGCCGGTCGGAACGTGCCAGCGCTAGGGCATCGAGCGGCGAGTAGACGGCATGCACGCGGGCGCCTCGCGCGCGCTCCTCTTCGAGCGATGTGTCGCTACCAGGCACCCGTACCAGGTCCCCGTAGCTGGCTACCACGACCGCCGGCATGTGCGCCAGTGCGACGGCGGCATCGACGAAGCCGGGAGGGGTGACGCAGACCGGGCACCCGGGTCCGGCGACCAGCGAGACACTTTCGGGCAGGAGGGAGCGGAGACCGCTGCGAAAAGCCACCATGGTGTGCGTGCCGCACACCTCCATGAGCCTAACCGGTCGCCCTATGCGCTCCGCCGACCGGCGGATGGCGGTCAATGCCGAGTCGAGTCCGCCCGGAGGATCTCCCGCCATTCGTCCACCTCCTCCTGTGTCCAGCGATGCAGGGCGAAGCCGGCATGAACGAGTACGTAGTCCCCGACCGAAAGCCTCTCGACCAGGCTCACGTCCACATCGCGAAGCGCGCCGTCCACCGAGACGGTCGCCCGCCCGCCGTCGAGCTCGATCACCAGCGCAGGCACCGCTAGGCACATGGCCGAGGCCCGCCCGCGCCGGTGCGGGCGACGGCGACGACCGCCTGCCCGAACGATATGCCCCCGTCATTGGCCGGAACGAGCGAATTGGCATAGACCTTCAGTCCGGCCCCGCGCAGCTGTTCGGAGACGAGCGTGAGCAGATGGGCGTTCTGGAAGACTCCGCCCGAAAGGGCCACTTCACCGACGCCGTGCGCCGCGCACAGGCTATCCGCGGTCGAGCCAACGCCCGCGGCCACGGTATTGAGGAAGCGGGCGGCGATCGCCTCAGCCGGCTCTCCGTCTCGCCAATCCCGCGCGATCGCCTGAAAGGCCCGGCCGAAGTCCAACACCCAGAGCCCGGGTTGCCGTCGCAGATGGTAAGCATACGACGCGCTCTCGGCACTCGAGGCCAGACTCTCGAGGCGAATGGCGCCCTGCGCCTCGTACCCATTGACCTCGACGATGCCGAGAAGTGCCGCAACCGCGTCGAACAGACGGCCGGCGCTCGAAGCGAGGGGGCAGTTGATGCCCGATTCGAGGACCTTGGCAATCGCACCCGCGCGGCCGTCGGTCAGCCATGAGTGAAGGGGTTGCCGCGCGCTGCCCGCGCCCGCGGCCACATGCGCCCATTCCACTTGTTCGGTGTGAAGAATGCTCAAGGCCGTGCGCCACGGCTGCTCGATGGCTCGGTCTCCTCCAGGGAGCGGATAGGGCTTGAAATGGGCGAGCCTGCGGAAGCCGGTGCGGTCGGCCAGCAGGAACTCTCCACCCCAGATGGTTCCATCGCAGCCGTATCCGGTACCATCGAGAGCCACCCCAATCACCGGCCGCTCTATGCCCCGCTCTCCGAGGATGCTCGCGATATGAGCATGGTGATGCTGAACGGCCACCTTCTCCACCTGGGGGCACATGCGCGCGTACGCGGAGGCGAGGTAGCCGGGGTGCAGATCGTAGGCGACCACCGTGGGACTAATCTGCAAGAAGCTCTTCCAGCGCTCGATCTCGGCCGTGTAGAAGGCGTACGTCGAGGCGTCGCTCAAATCGCCGATGTGCTGCGAGACGAAGGATTCTCCCAGCCTCGTGACACAGAAGGTGTTCTTCAGATCAGATCCTGTAGCGAGTATCTCGGGCGAGGCGGCGGCTATTCGCATCGGAGCGGGCACATAGCCACGAGAACGCCTGAGCAGGCGGCGCTCACCATCGACGACCTTCATGACCGAGTCATCACAACGGCCCGCTATCGGCCTATCGTTGGCGAGGACCGCGTCGGCGATGGGTCCGACCAATCGTCGCGCCGCTTCCTCGTCGGTGGCGATGGGCTCGTCCCGCCGGTTGCCGCTCGTCATGACCAGCGCGTCGAGGCGCTGAAGGAGCAAGTGATGAATCGGGGCGTGGGGCAGAAAAGCGCCGGTCGTATTGGTGTCGGGTGAGACCGCTTCGTTGAGACGTCCGGCGACGATGACAATGGGGCGGGCCGGAGAGGTCAACTCGTCTATCTCGGCGCGCGTGGCGGCGAGATAGCGGGTGAGGGTGGGCAGGTCGCGAAACATCACCGCCAAGGCTTTGTGCGGCCTGTTCTTACCTCGACGGAGTCGCCCGACCGCGGACAGATTCAGCGCGTCGCAGGCGAGATGGTAGCCGCCAACACCTTTGATGGCGACGCTATCCCCGCGGTCGAGCATCTCGTGCGCACGAGCGAGAGCCTGCTCGGCTTCGGCGACACACACTCCCTGCCCGTCGAGCAGAAGAAGACGAGGGCCACACCGGGGGCATGCGTTGGGTTGCGCGTGGAAGCGTCTGTCCTTGGGATCGTCATACTCCATGGCGCATGCGTCACAGAGCGCGAACCCCTTCATGGTGGTGCCCGGGCGATCGTACGGAAGACTCTCGATGATGCTGAAGCGCGGGCCGCAGTCGACGCAGTTGATGAACGGGTAGCGATGTCGACGGTCCATCGGGTCACGCAGTTCGCGAAGACACGCGTCACATGTGGCCACGTCGGCCGGCACGTGTACCTTCGCATCGCCACCGGTGCCTGACTCCCGCACTTCGAAACCATCGTAGCCGTGGGGCGGCAGCCGCCGGGTGACGACTCGGCCGATTGCGGCCAGAGGCGGTGCGTGAGCGGGAAACTGCGAGAAGAACCTGTCGACCATCTCCTCGTCGCCCTCAACGTCCATCTCCACACCTGAGAGGTCGTTGCGCACGAAGCCGGCCAGTCCGCAGGCGATCGCCCAGCGATATACCGCCGGGCGGAAACCGACGCCCTGCACCCGGCCTTCGAAGCGGGCTCTGACCCTCGTGGTCATTCGGCCCTCACCTGCACGAGCCACTGCGCCAGCGAGTCGATGCCTTCACCGGTGCTGCACGATACCTTGAAGATCGGGGCAGACGCGTTCAGTCGCCTGAAGTCCATCTCGCAAGCGGACACATCGAAGTCGGTGTAGGGGAGAAGGTCAAGCTTGTTGAGCACCAAGGCGCGCGCCTCGTGGAAGAGCAGGGGGTACTTGGCCGGCTTGTCGTGCCCTTCGGTCACGCTGAGCACGGCCACTTTCGCCGCCTCACCGAGATCGAACTCCGCCGGGCAGGCAATATTGCCCACATTCTCGATCAGGACGAGATCGAGAGCGTCCAGCGGCAACTCGTGCAGCGCACGTGCCACGAAGGTGGCGTCCAGGTGGCACCCCCCACCGGTGTTCAGCTGCACGACCGGCACTCCGAGTTCGGCGATGCGTTCTCCATCGCGGCTGGTCGCGATGTCGCCCTCCAAGACGCCCACACGTTTCTGGGCTGTCAGCAGCGGAATCAGCCGTTCCAGCAACGACGTCTTGCCCGCTCCCGGACCGCTGATGAGATTGATCGCCGTTATCCCCCGAGAGCGCAGGTCCTCGCGCGTCTGAGCGGCCGCCTGGTCGTTCACTTCGAGAATCGGCTGCAAGATAGGAACGCGCATGTGTCAGTCCTCCAATTCGATACTGACGAGCTCCAACTCCTTGCCGGTGAGAATCTCCCCTCCGAGAGACGAGCACCCCGGACAGACCACGAAAGCGTCATCGACGTCGAAGAGAGCGCCGCACGTCACGCATTTGGCCGTCGTCTCCACCTGCTCCAGCTCGAGACAGGAGCCGTGGAGTGGGCCGTCTCGAGTGAGAATCTCGTAGTAGAAGCGAAAGACATCGGGCACGACTTGCCTCCAGGTGCCCACGCGCACTGTCACGTTCAGCACACGGCCCTCGCCGTTCGCCCGCCGCGCCTGCTCCACGCGCTCAAGCACGGCTTCGACCATGCTCAATTCATGCATGGGCGCCCCCTCGCGCCTGGCCGCGCTTGCAGTGCTCGGGTCTATGTGGCATACACTTGCTCATGGGGCTTCGTACTCTAGTACTGGGCATGGGCAATCCGATCTTGCGCGACGACGCGGTGGGCATCCGCCTGGCCTGCGATCTGGGGCCTGAGTTGGCCGCGAACGCCGGCATCGATGTGATTCCCGATTGCTCGGTCGGAGGGCTCAATCTCGTCGACCTCATCGCCGGGTACGACAGGCTGATCGTCTTCGATTCGATCAAGACCGAAGGGGGCGCAGCGGCAAGCTGGCTGGCCATGACCGGCGAGACCTTCAAAGAGACCATGAATCTGACGAACGTCCACGACGCCAACTTCACCACCGCCCTCGAGCTGGGGCACCGCCTTGGCCTCCGTCTGCCTGACCCGAGCCAAGTCCATGTGTTCGCGGTCGAGATCGTCGACAACACGACGTTCTCAGAGACGATGAGCCCCGAGCTCGAAGCCGCATACCCTGCGCTGCGGGCCGAGATCCGCAGTGCCGTGTTGAGACTTCTCGAGGTCAACAGTTCCTCTTGATCACCCGCTCCGGCACACCGGCACGGTAGATGATCGCCTCGAGCGGCATCTTGCCCAGGCTGTGAGTGGCGCAGCTGTAGCATGGGTCGAACGCGCGGAAGGCCATTTCCACCATGTTGAGGATTCCCTGGCCGGGATCCACGCCGGGCTTGATAAGAGACCGCGCGACCTTCTTGGTCACCATCTGGATGGGAGCATTGTTGTTCGTGGTGCCGACGATCAAGTTGGCGCTCGTACAGATGCCTCGCCCGTCGCACGTGTAGTGATGCGTAAGAGTGCCCCGCATGGCCTCGACGATGCCCACGCCTTGGCCCGTGATGATGTCGGGTATGACCCGGACTTGGTCGCCGGTGATCTCAGGGTCGGAGCAGTAGGCCTGAAGGGTCTCCGCATTCTGCACCATCTCCACCAGCCGCGCCCAGTGTTGAGCGAGCAGCGCCCGGCAGGGATGCGCGCCGAGAGTCGAGAACATCTCGTCGAATGCCTCCTGAGCCCGGGGTGTCGCCATGCCCTCGGCCACGTTGAGCCTGCTCAGCGGCGTAGCGCAGTAGATGCTCGAGTCGATACCCTCGACGAAGCCCTTCCAGCCACGCTTCTTGAGGAACGGGAACTTCAGGTACGACCACGGTTCGACGTGCTCGGCCACATACTCGGCGTAGTCCTTGGCCTCGTACTTGTGCAGCTCCGTCCCCTCATAGTCGGTCACCCGCACTCTGCCCTCGTAGAAGTTGGGAGCGTTGTTCTCGTCCACCAGCCCCATGTTCTGCACGTCAAGCGTATAGGGACCATTCACGATGAGATCCACATAACCGGGATTGGCCAGAACGACATCGCGGAACAGCTGAAGGCTGAACTGCGAGAATGCATACAGTTCGTCCACCCAGGGTCTCACCTGCTCGAGATCGGCAGGCGTCAGACTCTTGGCCACCCCGCCGGGCAGGCACCAGATGTCCTGGGTGTTCCGGCCACCGATCGTCCGCTGGATCTCCTGGGCAATACGGTGGTGTTTTTTCCTGTACTTCGACGAGTACGTATTGCTCCAGGAGATCCAGCGGACGATCGGTGGCCGGAACACCCAGGACATCTGGTGCCTGCCCGGCGGGGTGGCCAAGAGTCTGACGCCTGCCGATCTCGAGCAGGTGAGACCCTGGGTGGACGAACTGTATGAATTCTCGCAGTTCAGCCTTCAGCTGTTCCGCGATGTCGTTCTGGCCAATCCCGGTTATGTGGATCTCATCGTCAATGGTCCCTATACGCTCAACGACGTGCAGAACATGGGGCTGGTGGACGAGAACAACGCTCCCAACTTCTACGAGGGCAGAGTGCGGGTGACCGACTATGAGGGGACGGAGCTGCACAAGTACGAGGCCAAGGACTACGCCGAATATGTGGCCGAGCACGTCGAGCCGTCCAGCCTGAAGTTCCCGTTCCTCAAGAAGCGTGGCTGGAAGGGCTTTGTCGAGGGTATCGACTCTAGCATCTACTGCGCTACGCCGCTGAGCAGGCTCAACGTGGCCGAGGGCATGGCGACACCTCGGGCTCAGGAGGCATCTGACGAGATGTTCTCGACTCTCGGCGCGCATCCCTGCCGGGCGCTTCTCGCTCAACACTGGGCGCGGCTGGTGGAGATGGTGCAGAATGCGGAGACTCTTCAGACCTACTGCTCCGACCCTGAGATCACCGGCGACCAAGTCCGGGTCATACCCGACATCATCACGGGCCAAGGCGTGGGCATCGTCGAGGCCATGCGGGGCACTCTTACGCATCACTACACGTGCGACGAGCGAGGCATCTGTACGAGCGCCAACTTGATCGTCGGCACCACGAACAACAATGCTCCCATCCAGATGGTGACCAAGAAGGTCGCGCGGTCTCTTATCAAGCCCGGCGTGGATCCCGGCCAGGGAATCCTCAACATGGTGGAAATGGCCTTCCGCGCGTTCGACCCATGCTACAGCTGCGCCACTCACAGCCTGGGCAAGATGCCGCTCGAGGCGATCATCTACCGTGCCGGTGTGCCGGAGCGGGTGATCAAGAGGAACTGTTGACCTCGAGAAGTCTCAACACGGCTCCGCGGATCTCGGCCCGCAGCACGGGGTACGCGGCTTCGAGTTTGGGGCTCATCGTCTCGGAGAAGGTGGTGTTGTCGACGATCTCGACCGCGAACACATGGACTTGGCTCGGGTCAGGCAGACGGAGGCCAAGGCGGTGCCCCAGCTCGAGGGCGGCGGTGAAGCTGCCGGCGTCGTGGACGTTCGTCAGATTCATGGTCTCTTTGAAGGTCTCGCCGGTCATGGCCCGCCAGCTTGCTGCGGTGCCCCCCTCGGTCTTGATCGAATCGAAGACGATCAGCCTGTCGTACCCGGCGATGAGATCGACGAGATTGAGCCCTCCGACCGAGCAATCGCGAATCACGTCGATGCCGGCGTTCGCGGCCAACTCGGGCCCCAGATCGCAGGCCAGGCGGATGCCCACCGCGTCGTCGCGCAAGATCGGATTGCCCATGCCCAGTACAAGAGTACGAATCCCCATGAGCAAGTCTATGCCATATGGATCCGAATAGCGCAAGTTCGGTCAGGCGTGAGCCATGCATGAATTGAGCATGGTCGAAGCCGTGCTTGAGCGCGTGGAGCAGGCGCGGCGGGCGAACGGCGAGGGCCGTGTGCTGAACGTGACGGTGCGCGTGGGCGCCTGGAGGCAAGTCGTGCCCGATGTCTTTCGCTTCTACTACGAGATTCTCACTCGCGACGGCCCTCTCCACGGCTCCTGTCTCGAGCTGGAGCAGGTGGAGACAACGGCCAAATGCGTGACGTGCGGCGCTCTTTTCGATGTCGATGACGCTTTCGTGGTCTGTCCGGGTGCTCGTTCTTCTCGGAGGGGAGATTCTCACCGGCAAGGAGTTGGAGTTCGTCAGTATCGAATTGGAGGACTGACACATGCGCGTTCCTATCTTGCAGCCGATTCTCGAAGTGAACGACCAGGCGGCCGCTCAGACGCGCGAGGACCTGCGCTCTCGGGGGATAACGGCGATCAATCTCATCAGCGGTCCGGGAGCGGGCAAGACGTCGTTGCTGGAACGGCTGATTCCGCTGCTGACAGCCCAGAAACGTGTGGGCGTCTTGGAGGGCGACATCGCGACCAGCCGCGATGGAGAACGCATCGCGAACTCGGAGTGCCGGTCGTGCAGCTGAACACCGGTGGAGGGTGCCACCTGGACGCCACCTTCGTGGCACGCGCGCTGCACGAGTTGCCGCTGGACGCTCTCGATCTCGTCCTGATCGAGAATGTGGGCAATATTGCCTGCCCGGCGGAGTTCGATCTCGGTGAGGCGGCGAAAGTGGCCGTGCTCAGCGTGACCGAAGGGCACGACAAGCCGGCCAAGTACCCCCTGCTCTTCCACGAGGCGCGCGCCTTGGTGCTCAACAAGCTTGACCTTCTCCCCTACACTGACTTCGATGTGTCCGCTTGCGAGATGGACTTCAGGCGACTGAACGCGTCTGCCCCGATCTTCAAGGTATCGTGCAGCACCGGTGAAGGCATCGACTCGCTGGCGCAGTGGCTCGTGCAGGTGAGGGCCGAATGACCACGAGGGTCAGAGCCCGCTTCGAAGGCCGGGTGCAGGGCGTCGGTTTCCGCCCGGCGGTATATCGCTGGGCGATCGCCTGCGGACTGGCCGGCTTCGTGCGCAACGACCTCTCGGTGTGGAGATGGATGTTGAGGGCGACGAGGAGATGGTCGACAGGTTCTTCTCGCAGTTTCCCGCTCACGCACCGCCTCTGGCCGCAATCGGCCGAGTCGTCACCCGGCGGCTGCCGCCCCACGGCTACGATGGTTTCGAAGTGCGGGAGTCAGGCACCGGTGGCGATGCGAAGGTACACGTGCCGGCCGACGTGGCCACATGTGACGCGTGTCTTCGCGAACTGCGTGACCCGATGGACCGTCGACATCGCTACCCGTTCATCAACTGCGTCGACTGCGGCCCGCGCTTCAGCATCATCGAGAGTCTTACGATCGCCCGGGCACCACCATGAAGGGGTTCGCGCTCTGTGACGCATGCGCCATGGAGTATGACGATCCCAAGGACAGACGCTTCCACGCGCAACCCGACGCCGTTGCCCGGTGCGGCCCTCGTCTTATTCTGCTTGACGGGCATGGGGAGTGTGTCGCCGAAGCCGAGCAGGCTCTCGCTCGTGCGCACGAGATGCTCGACCGCGGGGATATCGTCGCCATCAAAGGTGTCGGCGGCTACCATCTCGCCTGCGACGCGCTGAATCTGTCCGCGGTCGGGCGACTCCGTCGAGGTAAGAACAGGCCGCACAAAGCCTTGGCGGTGATGTTTCGCGACCTGCCCACCCTCACCCGCTATCTCGCCGCCACGCGCGCCGAGATAGACGAGTTGACCTCTCCGGCCCGCCCCATTGTCATCGTCGCCGGACGTCTCAACGAAGCGGTCTCACCCGACACCAATACGACCGGCGCTTTTCTGCATCACTTGCTCCTTCAGCGCCTCGACGCGCTGGTCATGACGAGCGGCAACCGGCGGGACGAGCCCATCGCCACCGACGAGGAAGCGGCGCGACGATTGGTCGGACCCATCGCCGACGCGGTCCTCGCCAACGATAGGCCGATAGCGGGCCGTTGTGATGACTCGGTCATGAAGGTCGTCGATGGTGAGCGCCGCCTGCTCAGGCGTTCTCGTGGCTATGTGCCCGCTCCGATGCGAATAGCCGCCGCCTCGCCCGAGATACTCGCTACAGGATCTGATCTGAAGAACACCTTCTGTGTCACGAGGCTTCGGAGAATCCTTCGTCTCGCAGCACATCGGCGATTTGAGCGACGCCTCGACGTACGCCTTCTACACGGCCGAGATCGAGCGCTGGAAGAGCTTCTTGCAGATTAGTCCCACGGTGGTCGCCTTCATCTGCACCCCGGCTACCTCGCCTCCGCGTACGCGCGCATGTGCCCCCAGGTGGAGAAGGTGGCCGTTCAGCATCACCATGCTCATATCGCGAGCATCCTCGGAGAGCGGGGCATAGAGCGGCCGGTGATTGGGGTGGCTCTCGATGGTACCGGATACGGCTGCGATGGAACCATCTGGGGTGGAGAGTTCCTGCTGGCCGACCGCACCGGCTTCCGCAGGCTCGCCCATTTCAAGCCCTATCCGCTCCCTGGAGGAGACCGAGCCATCGAGCAGCCGTGGCGCACGGCCTTGAGCATTCTTCACACCGAACAAGTGGAATGGGCGCATGTCGCGACGGGCGCGGGCAGCACGCGGCAACCCCTTCACTCATGGCTGACCGACGGCCGCGCGGGTGCGATTGCCAAGGTCCTCGAATCGGGCATCAACTGCCCCCTCGCTGGAGCGCCGGCCGTCTGTTCGACGCGGTTGCGGCACTTCTCGGCATCGTCGAGGTCAATGGGTACGAGGCGCAGGGCGCCATTCGCCTCGAGAGTCTGGCCTCGAGTGCCGAGAGCGCGTGGTCTGCTCATCTGCGACGGCAACCCGGGCTCTGGGTGTTGGACTTCGAGCGGGCCTTTCAGGCGATCGCCGGGATTGGCGAGACGGAGAGCCGGCTGAGGCGATCGCCGCCCGCTTCCTCAATACCATCACCGCAGCGGGCGTTGGCTCGACCGCGGATAGCCTGTGCGCGGCGCACGGCGTCGGTGAAGTGGCCCTTTCGGGCGGAGTCTTCCAGAACGCCCATCTGCTCACGCTCGTCTCCGAACAGCTGCGCGGGGCCGGACTGAAGGTCTATGCCAATTCGCTCGTTCCGGCCAATGACGGGGGCATATCGTTCGGGCAGGCGGTCGTCGCCGTCGCCCGCACCGGCGCGGGCGGGCCTCGGCCATGTGCCTAGCGGTGCCTGCGCTGGTGATCGAGCTCGACGGCGGGCGGGCGACCGTCTCGGTGGACGGCGCGCTTCGCGATGTGGACGTGAGCCTGGTCGAGAGGCTTTCGGTCGGGGACTACGTACTCGTTCATGCCGGCTTCGCCCTGCATCGCTGGACACAGGAGGAGGTCGACGAATGGCGGGAGATCCTCCGGGCGGACTCGACTCGGCATTGACCGCCATCCGCCGGTCGGCGGAGCGCATAGGGCGACCGGTTAGGCTCATGGAGGTGTGCGGCACGCACACCATGGTGGCTTTTCGCAGCGGTCTCCGCTCCCTCCTGCCCGAAAGTGTCTCGCTGGTCGCCGGACCCGGGTGCCCGGTCTGCGTCACCCCTCCCGGCTTCGTCGATGCCGCCGTCGCACTGGCGCACATGCCGGCGGTCGTGGTAGCCAGCTACGGGGGACCTGGTACGGGTGCCTGGTAGCGACACATCGCTCGAAGAGGAGCGCGCGCGAGGCGCCCGCGTGCATGCCGTCTACTCGCCGCTCGATGCCCTAGCGCTGGCACGTTCCGACCGGCGATCGACCGTGGTCTTTCTGGGCGTCGGCTTCGAGACGACCGCACCCGGCGTCGCCCGAACGCTGAAATGGGCAGGAATGGACCGCGTCTCGAACTTTCTCGTCCTCTCCGCGCACAAGACCATGCCACAAGCGATGAAGGCGCTGGTCGAGGGTCAAGAGCCCACATGACGGCTTCTTGTGCCCGGGGCACGTCAGTCTCGTCATAGGAGGTTCCGCGTTCTCCTTTCTGGCCACCGAGTACGGCACTCCCTGCGTGGTCGCAGGTTTCGAGCCGTCCGACATGATCCAAGCGATCGCCATGCTGCTGGCGCAATTGGCCGAGGAGAGAAGTCGAGGCCGAGATTCAGTATCGCCGGGCCGTGACCTGGGAAGGCAACTCGTTCGCGCAACAGGCCATCGCCGAGGTCTTCGAGGTGTGTGACAGCGAATGGCGGGGTCTGGGAACCGTCGCGCTGAGCGGCCTGTCGATCCGCTCTGCCTACGCGTCTCACGACGCCGCCGTCCACTTCGACCTCACGGTCGCGCCGGGTCGGGAGACGCCCGGCTGCCGGTGTGGCGACGTGCTAAGGGCCTCATCCGTCCGCCGGAATGCCCATTGTTCGGGCACGCTTGCACTTTCCGCTCGCCTCGGGGAGCGTGCATGGTCTCGAGCGAAGGCGCGTGTGCGGCATACGATCGCTATGGCCAAGGTGAGGAGGTGGGATGGACTGCGACCGAGACGAGCTGATTCTCCTCGCGCACGGCGGAGGATGTTGCTGACCCAGCAACTGATCGATGAGATTCTCGTTCCCCACCTTGGCAACTCCTACCTTCGACCGCTCGACGACGCGGCGCTGCTTCCGGCGCCTGCCGGACAACTCGCCTTCACGACCGACACGTACGTCGTCTCGCCCTTGTTCTTTCCGGGCGGCGACATCGGCAGGCTGGCGGTCTGCGGCACGGTCAACGATCTGGCGGTGAAAGGCGCCGAACCACTGTGGCTGAGTCTTCGGGCTTGGTCATAGAGGAGGGACTGCCGCTGCAAGAACTGCGAACCAGATCGCCGCCTCCATTGGCGATACGGCGCCGGGAGACCGGGGTCGCCGTGGTGACGGGTGACACCAAAGTGGGTAGAGCCAAGGGCCGGGCCGATGGTCTCTATGTGAACGCGGCGGGGATCGGCCGCGTGGCTGTGCCCGACCCTCAGGCGTCCGGAGGCGCCTCATAGCGCCAGGGGATGCGATCGTCGTCAGCGGATGTCTGGGCGACCACGGCATCGGCGATTTTCTCGCCCGGCGCTCGGGCATCCCGCTTCACGCCCGAGGTCTTCGGAGCGACTGTGCTCCTCTGTGGGCGCCCATCGGCGCCGTCCTCGCGGCCGGTCACGTCGTGCACGCGATGCGGGATCTGACCCGGGGCGGGCTGGCGGCCGCCCTGGTGCAATTCGCCCGGACGACCGGGCTTTGCCTGACCGTCGATGAGGCCGTTCTTCCGATTAGGGAGACCGTTCGGGGCGCGTGCGATCTACTTGGTCTCGATGCTCTGACGGTTGCCAACGAAGGCACTATCGTTCTGGTGTGCCCGGCCACCGAGGCCGATAGGGTGGTCGCAACGCTGAAGAGCGATGCTCGCATGGTCGACGCGTGCATTGTCGGCGAGGTCTCCGCTGAGCCGGCCGGCCGGGCCCTGCTGAAGCAGCATCGGGGGGCAGAGGGTCATCCCGATGCCGACGGGCGAGGATCTGCCCCGCATCTGCTAGGCGCAAGCGAGCGGGTGGAGGGCGCCGCCGCCCGCGGCCTGCAGCCACGCCGGATTTGCAGGGTCTGTAATACGCCCACTGGGAGTGTATGCTGTAGGCGGCTAAGGCGCCACTCCGCTCGCATGGAGGTCTCCTGGCGTGAAGAAGAGTCCGGCTGATTGCAGCAGTTCTTGTTCTCGGGCTTCTTGTCGTAGGCGGTTTTCTGCCCCGGCTTGTGCGGGCTCCGACAGCACTACTTCGGAGTACTACCACGGCGAGCACGCTCGGAGGGCGACACGGCGTCAACGTCGGCCACGGGGGAGAGCCCGGTCGTCACCGCGGCTCCAACCTCCACTACCGCCGCGACTACCTCGACCACCGTGGCCGCCCGGCCCACCGTCGATACGTCGAAAGACCGCCGTCACCAGCAGAGTGATTCGCACATCGTCTACAAGGGCACTTGGAAGATCTCGGCCGCCGAAGGCGCCTCCGGGGGCACTCTCGCATTCGCCAACTCGGCCGGGGCTTCGGTAACCATCACGTTCAACGGCACGCATCTCGCTTTGATCGCCAAGAAGTCGCCGAAGTACGGCAAAGCGAAGATCACGCTCGACGGCAAGTACCTCGGCACCATCGATCTCTACAGCTCCCAGGTCGAGTACCGGCAGAAGGTGTGGGAGACCGGGGCGCTCGCGCCGGGCAGCCACACGGTCATCATCGCCTGGGCGGGCACCAAGCGGGCCGCGGCGACCGACACCAACATCAACATCGACGCTGTCGATCTGACCGGGACGCTCGAGTAGAGTCCCTATCTCGGCGTGTAGAGCGCCGCCTTCTCTCCGCGACCGGCTACTCGGCCGGGCGCCCCCTCACGAGCGACACGAGCGCTCCGGCGACCGCCAGTCCGGCGGCTACGAGCATTGCTGTGCGGAATCCCTGGGCGTAGGAGGATATGGCCGCCTCGGTGGCCTCTTCTACAAGAAGAGGACCCTGCCCCCGTCGCGACCGAGACTCGCGGCCGGCTATCGCCGAGTGGGTCTGTGGAGACTTCCTGGCCCGCGGTGCGCAGGGTGCCCAGGAAGCCCGAGGCGAGGCTGAGTTGCGAGCGCGGGACCGCGCCCATGACCGACGAGGTGTTGGGGGCGCTGAAGGCGGCCATGCCGATACCGACGGTGCCGAGCGCCAGCAGGATGCGCCACGCCGGCGGATCGTCCGGCAGGAGCCCCATCTGCACGGCGCCGGCTGCGGCAAGCAGCATGCCCACGGTCGCCGGCAGGCGCGAGCCGACCCGATCGGACAGCCGGCCGAAGACGGGGGAGAGCCCGGTCACGAACGCCGGCTGCAGAAGGCCATGATGGAGGGCCTGTCCCGCTGGGGCGAGGTGTCCGAGGCGCGATCTCGAGGAACGCGGCAGTGAGGGTCGTTCACGCCGTAGATCGCCGCGTAGTTGAGAAAGGCCGCCGTTGTGCCGGCCGCGAACGCCCGGTTGCGGCGAACCAGATCGAGATCGAGAAGCGGATCGCGCACTCGCAGTTCAACGAAGGCAGAAGGCGGCGAGCAGGACCACGAAACCGGCGAGCAGACCGAGGGTCAAGGGCTGGTCCAACCCCGAAGGGGACGAAGATCAAAGGCACGAGAAGCGCCGTGAGCAGGAGAGCGAGGAGTGCGGCCCCGGTCCAATCGAGCGAGTTGCCGGCCGCCGGATGGCGCCAGAGCACCAGGGCCGGCGCTCTCGACGGCGCCGGCGACCGGCGTCGCCGCGGCTTCGCGCGCGCCGGCGCGGTCGCGGCGCTCCGCGCCGAGCAAGAGCCAGCCCGTTGATCACGGTCAGGATGACGATGGGCACGTTGACTCGAGGAAGATCCAGCGCCAACTGGTGTCGCCCCACGATCAGTCCCGCCGATGGGAGGGCCGGCCATCAGGCCTCGAGTACCCGGCCATGGCGTTGAGACCCAAGCCCTTTGCCTCTCTCGTGGGGTGGAAAGACGGCCGTAACAAGCGCGACCGAGGTCGAGGCCATGAAGGCGGCGCGAGCCCTGCAGGAAGGCGCATGACGACCAGGAACGATCCGGAGAAGGCGACGGCGCAGGCGATCGAGAACACGCCGAAGATGCCCAATCCGACTAGGTAGAAGCGAAGGCGGCCGTGCTTGTCGGCAAGTCGCCCGACCGGGATGAGGAACACGCTCATGGCGAGCACGTAGATGGCCTGCACCCAGAGCGCCTCGGAGTAGCTGAGGCGGAGGGCCGGACCGATAACCGGCAGCGCCACGGCCACGACGGTCCGTGAGAAGCGTGCCCATGAACATGCCGATCGAGCTGAGGACGAGCACGCGCCAGCGGTGCCGGCCCAGCTCGGTTTCGTGCGCTACGGGTCGTGGTGCGTCCACGACGCCTCCTCTGACGCGGGAATCCCCCTGCGACGATTCTAGCAAGCCGCATATGCCGGGAAGGACCGTCTGCTACAGTCCTTGCCAAGGAGAATCTGGATGACGGCTCCAGGGAAGGAGCCAGCGAGGAGGAACACCATGAAGGAACACTATCCGTTGTTCGCGGAGTTCAAGAAAGAACACCCGGGCATTTTTGAACGGAACGAGGCCCTAGGGGAATGCATTCACCAGCACGGTGGGCCTCTTCGAGGAGAAGACCCGCTGGCTCATCAAGGTGGGCATCGCCGCCGCGCATCATCGCCAGAACGCGCTCCAGCGGCTCCCACATCGGCAAGGCGCGAGAGGCGGGAGCCTCCGAGGAGGAGATCCTCCACGCGCTCTTTCTCGTGATCCCCACCTGCGGCTTCCCGCACTTCATGGAGGCATACTGCGGGTCCTACAAGGCGAGGGAATAGGCGCTCGCCGGAAACCGGTCTGGCACTGCCGCGGACTGAGCCCGAACGGCTCAGCGCCGGCGTACTGTGGAGACATTTGACTTTCGTCCCGCCGCGCGGTAGGTTAGCGGGGCTTCGTATACGAACTCCAATACGAAGTTTATGGGATCATCTCGTGTCCGATTCACGTCTGTGTCAGAGCAGGGAGCGATGGCCGAGCAAGACTATGTGCACATGCCGACCCTCGAGGAGTACTCCGAGCGGTTCAAGAACTTCTTCAAGTTCAAACGGTCCGACGACGGCATCATCGAAGTGCGTATGCACACCTTCGATGGCAGGTGCACTGGAGCTCCAGATGCACCACGCTCTTTCCGAGCTTTGGACCACTATCGGGCACGACACCACGAACGAGGTGCTGATCTTCACGGCTACCGACGACAAGTGGATCGCCGAGGTGGACGCCTCGTCGTTCAAGGACGTCGAGCAATCACCCGACGACGACCAGCGCTTCAACGTACAGATCTACAACACCCTCAAGGTCGTCGAGAACTTCGTCAACGACATCGAGATACCGACCATCTGCGCCATCGACGGCCGCGGCATCCACTGGGAGATGGCCATGATGAGCGACATCACCTGCACGCCCGACTTCATCCTGCAGGACGACCACTTCGGCATGAAGGGCGGCCACGTGCCGGGTGACGGCATGACCATGGCGCTACAGAAAGTGCTCGGCGTCAAGCGCGGTAACTACATGTCGTATACCCTCCAAGGGATCGACGCTGAGACCTGCCTGAAGCTGGGCGCGGTCAACGAGATCGTGCCGCGAGAGCAGGTACTGGACCGGGCTTGGGAACTGGCGCGCTTGATCATGAAGACCAACCGCTCCACGCGACGCCTCACGCATCACATCGCCGTGCGTCCCTGGCGCGAACTGGTCGAGCAGAACCTGCGCCAGCACGTCTACGCCGAGATGTACTCGTTCAACCTGGTCAAGTCGGCCCACGACTTCGAATACATGAGTACAGCGACGACAAGATGGCGCAGATGTAGCCGCGCCCGGCGGGTCTCCCTTCCAGGCCCCCCACCTGGCCCGGGTGGGGCTGTTCTTCACGACGGGAGTGACCGCCGTCTAGCTTGCCGCCGGCTCTGCCGCGGTGGCTTCGTCGCCGCCGGCGGCGCAGCCCAAGTTGGCGGAGATCTCAGCCGCCGTCTGGCGGAGGTCACGTACAGCCGCGTCGACGAACGACCTGTCGTTCTCGCGTGTGGAGGGGAAGCCCAGAGAAAGCACACCGGCTGTGTTGCCGGCGAAATCGACGATGGGGGCCGCCACGCCCATGAGTCCCTCGACCACCTCGTTGACCTCGATGGCGTATGCCCTGCTCCGCACCAGCGGCAGCCGGGCCACGAAGCTCTCATGGTCGACGAGCGAATACGGCGTGTACCGCTCCAATGGGTATCTGGCCAGCAGGCCATCGATGTCCTCGGGTGTGAGCGTGGCGAGGAGCACCTGTCCAACTGGCCCGTAGGTCAGCGGTCTCACATCGCCCACTTCGCTTGGCATCGGCACCAGGGTGAATCCTTCGCCGGCGCCCTGCCGCTTGTCGACGGTGACCGAGTAGTCGCCGTTGCGAACTGCGAGGATTATCGTCGCCGCGGAGCGGCGCTCCAAGGCGGCCAGCGGCTCGGCCGCCGCGTTCAGCAGCGACAGCGACGCGTAGACGGCGTTGCCCATCTCGAACAGGCGATGCCCGAGCCGGTAGCGACCCCTGTCCGCCGCCTTCCGCAGCAAGCCGCGTCGCTCTAGATTGGCCGCGATGCGGATGACGGTCGAGCGGTTGAGCCCGGTGAGCTGCACGATCTCAGGAATGCCCAGATCGGTCTGACGCGTGGTGAACACCTCGATGTCGATCGCCTTGTCGAGCACTTTAATCTGATATGCAGCTATTTTATCCCAACTTTATCCATCCTGGCCCGCGCCACAGTGCCCCTTCCTTGCCGGCTGTGTCGCCCCGGCGTCCACATTATGAACAGACCGACCATATCATGAACCATTGCTTGACACCACTTCCCAGATGTGGGATTAATGAGGGTACGACTTCGTACACGAAGCTAGGGCCGCGCCTACCGCTGGAGGGCTGGAGTATGAGTGCACAAACCGCAGAGAAGATTCTGGTCGTCGGCACCGGGACGATGGGTGAGGGCATCGCCCAGACCTTCGCCCAGAACGGTATGGAAGGGTGCGCCTGGTCGCCCGCGCGTGACGAGCCCGCTGGAGCGTGCGCTTCGGCCAGCTCAGGCCAGAACATCCGGCAGTTCATCGAGTTCGGGCCTCGGGTCGCGACGGTGGAGCAGGTCATGGGCCGCATCGAGGGAGTGGTCACCACCGACATGGCAGCAGGCCGTCGAGCGATGCACCTACGTCGTCGAGACCATCCAGGAGCTGCTCGAGCCCAAGAGGGAGCTCCTCGCGGCCCTGCAGGCGGCTGCTCCCGAGGTCATCATCGGCAGCAACACCGGCAGCTTCACCATGGATACGTTGGCAGAGGGGCTGCCCCGGCCCGACAAGGTCATCGGCATCCACTACTTCAACCCGGCGCACATCATCCCGCTGGTCGAGATCCATCGGGGCGCCGGGTGTATCTACGAAGAGACGTACGCGGAGACCGAAGCGAATCCATGGAGGCCTCGGGCAAGAAGACCGTCCTGGTGCGGGTCGAGCGGCCGGGCTTCATCGTCAATCGTCTCATGGGCGCGCTCGAGCGTGAGATCGACTATCTGCTCGACGAGGGCATCGTGACTCCCGAGGACCTCGACATCGCGGTCAAGTCGAGCACTGGATTCCGTTTCGCCTGTCTTGGCCCCATGGAGGTGGAGGACATGATCGGTCTCGACGTCTCGGCGATCGTGTCGGGGCGGGTCTTCAAGGGCCTCAGCAACGCGACCGAGCCGTCGCCGATCCTCCTAGAGAAGGTCAGTAAGGGCGAGTTGGGCATCAAGGCCGGCAAGGGCTGGTACGACTACAGCGGCCGGACACGGGAGGAAGTTCTCGCCGAGAAGAACCGTCGCCTGCTGCCGCAACTGAAGCTGTTCCTGCAGGCCCAGCGGGACTAGAGCCGCACGGCCCTGGTCGTCAACGATTCGGAAGGAGGTCCGGTGTTCGATCTATCTGGCAAGGTCGCGATCGTACGGGCGGCGGCGGCTTGGGCCGCCCGATCGCTGTAGCACTCGCACGGTGCGGAGCCGATATCGTCGTCACCAGCCGCGACGTTGCTGATCTGGACGCCGTCGTCAAAGACGTCGAAGCGCTGGGTCGCACGTGCCTGGCCGTGTCGTGCGACGTCACTGACCCCGAGGTCGGCTCAGGCCATGGCCGACCGGGTGAAGGCCGCGTGCGGCAAGATCGACGTGCTGGTGAACGTGGCCGGGACGAACACCCGCTGACAGTGCCGAGGAGATGCCCGTAGAGGAGTTCGAGCGGGTGCTTCGCCACAACGTGCTCGGCATGTTCATTGCCTGCCAGACGGTGGGCAAGGTCATGATCGAGCAGGGGTACGGCAAGATCGTGAACATGTCGTCTGTGCGGGGCCGCGTGGCTCCCGACATGGGCGGCTCCGCCTACGCGACGAGCAAAGGCGGCGTCGACCAGCTCACCCGCACTCTCGCGGCCGAATGGGCCAAGTACAACATCACCGTCAACGCCGTGGCGCCGCGCACTGATCATGACCGACATGACCCGCGAGTTTCTCTCGAAGCCAGAGGTCTACTCCAAGGTGACCGCGCGGATACCTGAAGCGCCTTGGTGTGCCCGAAGAGGCGTCGGCCCTTCGTCCTCTTGGCGTCGGACGAATCGAACTTCATGACCGGCCAGATCATCTTCGTCGATGGCGGGCTGTCCGCGGTCTAGCGGGCCGCCGGCCGGCGAATCACACCAAGGAGGTCGCTTACATATGAAGAAGGTCGCGTTCACCGATATCAAGAGGTTCGGCACGCCGCCGAAGCACTTCAACGTCGTCTCGGGCAGATTCCAGGGTGAGGCAGAGACCGGGCTCACCGCGTTCTGGATGGGCATGTCGCACTACCTGCCCGGCGGCGGCGTGGAGTTCTCGGGCGCCGATTCGGCCGAAGAGAAGGTCTACTTCATTCTCGAGGGCGAACTCACGGTCAAGAGCGAGACCGAAGAATTGGTGCTGGGGCCGTGGGATTCGCTCTACATCGGTCCGGGCGAGAACCGGTCGATCATCAACAACACCAGCAAGCCGGCTACGATGATCATCGTGGTCAACACTCTGAAATAGAAGCCGGCGGGCGAGGGCACAGAGTGGCGGCAGCGGGTGACTGAAGTGCGGGACGTGGTTCGATATACGAACCTGACCACCGGAGGGCCGGTGCACGTCGACGTGCGCGATGGCAAGATCCTCCGCATCGTGCCCCTGGAATTGGACGAGAGCGATGGGCCATCGTGGACCATTCACGCGCGCGGCCGCGACTTCACGCCGCCGCGCCGTACCACCCTAGCGCCCTACATCGTCGCCAACCGGTCGCATGTCTACTCGCCGAAGCGGATCCTCACTCCTCTAAAGAGGGTGGACTTTGGGAACGATTTCAATGGCGACCGTAACATCCACAACCGTGGGGTCTCGGGCTATGAGCCCATCAGCTGGGACGAGGCTCTAGAGACTGTCGCCGGCGAGATAGTCAAGAACCACCGCGAGAGCGGCCCGGCCGCGATGCTCACCTCGCCGGAGCGCCGCACCACTTGTGGGCATCGTGGGGTATCGCACGAGCGCCTACTACCGGTTCATGAACCTGGTCGGGTTCACCTACGGCGAGCACAATCCCGACAGTTGGGAGGGCTGGCACTGGGCCGGCATGCACATGTGGGGCTTCAGCCACGGCTGGCTATCCCCGAGCAGTACGACCTGCTCGAGGACGCGCTTCAGAACACCGAGATGATCGTCTTCTGGTCGTCGGACCCCGAGAGCACCGGAGGAGGCATCTATACCGCCTTCGAGAGCACTCCGCGCCGCTACTGGTTCAAAGAATTGGGCGTGAAGATGGTCTTCATCGACCCCTACTTCAACCACACGGCCGGCCTTTTCGCCGACAAGTGGATGGCGCCCCGGCTGGGCACCGATGTCGCGCTGGGGCTCGCCGTCGCCTACACCTGGCTCACCGAGGGCACCTACGACAAGGAGTACGTCGACATCCGCACCGTGGGCTTCGACGAGTGGAAGGCCTACGTGCTCGGTGTGAGCGACGGCTGCCCGAAGACCCCGAAGTGGGCCGAGGGGGAATGCGGCATCGCCGCGCGCGAGATCCGGTCCCTCGCGCGGGAGTGGGGGGCCAAGAAGACCATGCTGGCCGCCGGCGGCAAAGGCGCGGCTTCGGGGGCGCCTGCAGGTCCGCAACGGGCTGGCGCAACGGCCTGGACCACTACTTCCGCCTTGGCCGCGATGCAAGGGCTGGGCAAGCCCGGCGTAAACATCTGGTCGACCACGCAGGGTGCTCCCTGCGACACCGACTTCTGGTTCCCGGGCTACAACGAAGGCGGCATCTCCGGCGACCCGACCACCGCCAAGCGGCTTCCGCCTGGCTGAGCGGCTTCTGGCCGAACGGCGGCAACCCCACCGGCAACCCGCAGCACTCCACCGAGGGTCAGACGGTGTCGCCTGCTGATTCCCGAGGCCATGCGGCACGAGCACCTGGAGTGGCGCGGCAAGGGTTTGCGGCTCCTCTATCGAGTCGCAGTTCCAGGTACGAGCCCTGCCCCGGGCTACTCTCATGTGGCCATGTACTACAGGGCGTTTGTTCGAGCACCATGACCGAGACCAACCGCTACGTGAGGGCCTACCGCGAAGGCAAGGTGCCGTTCGTGGTCAACCAGTCGATCTGGTTCGAGGGCGAGGCGAGGTTCGCCGACATCATCCTGCCGGCGTGCACCAACTACGAGCGCTGGGACATCGGTGAGGCGCCGTCCGACCGGCGCCGGCGCCTCGGTGTCCGACGCCTGCAATCACCGCCTCATCGTCTTGCAGCAGAAATGCATTGAGCCGCTGGGAGAGTCGAAGTCCGACTACGATCTTCGCGGCCTTGGCCGACCGGCTCGGCCTCGGCGGCATCTATACCGAGGGCGGTCACACCGAACTCGACTGATCAACGCGTCCAGCCCGGCCGAATCTCCTGGGAGGAGTTCGAGAACAAGGGCTACTACATGGTGCCGGTGCCCGATGCGAGCGCACCCCCGCGCTGCGCTGGTTCTCTGAAGACCGCAAGCGCGACACGCCGGGACGCCTGCAGATCGCCTCGGGCAAGATCGAGTTCGTGGCCTCGAGCCTCGAGCGGTTCTCGACGCCGTCGGATCGAAGACCCCGGCCATGGGCCCGCAGTACCTACCGAGCTGGGAGGGTCACCACACCGGCAAGTTGACCGGCCGCTTCCCCCTCCAGCTCGTCAGCCCCCATCCGCGGTTCTCGCTCCACACCATGAGCGACGGCAAAGACAGCTGGTCGAACGACATCAAGGATCACCGCACGCTCGTCGACGGTCATCACTACTGGGTGCTGCGGCTCAACAGCAAGGATGCCGCCGCCCGGGCGATCGCCGACGGCGACCTCGTCAAGGCCTTCAACGATCGCGGTGAGGTCATCCTAGCCGCCCAGGTCACTGAGCGGGTGGCCCCCGGCACCGTGCACTGCTACGAGTCGGTAGCCGACTACATTCCCCTGGGCGAGCCCGGCTATTCTCCCGACATCGCGGGGTGCATCAACATCCTCACGCCGAAACGCTGGGTCACTCCGACCTCGACCGGCATGGCTCCAAACTCCTGTCTGATCGAGGTGCAAAAATGGGCTTACGCTTAATCCAAAGGGAGAGAATCCAAAGGGAAGACCTGATAGACGAACTGCTAAGGCACGACTGAAAGGAACGACCACGTGAATCCGATCATCACCGCCTCGCTCACCGGCCCGGCCGCCACCAAGAAAGAGACCCCGGCCATGCCCGGCTCCCCCGAGGAGATCGCGGAAGCCGCGAAGGGAGCCTACGAAGCGGGCGCCGCCGTGCTGCACATCCACCTGCGCGACAACGATCAGTTCACGGCCGACCTCGACATCGCGAAGCGCACCGGGAACTGGCCCGAGGCGTGCCCCGGCATCGTGCAGCTGTCCACCGGCGGGGGATTCGCCTACGAGGAACGCATGCGCATCGTCGAGGCATTGCCGGCCATGGCGACCCTGAACCCCGCCACAATGACCATGGGCGACCACGAGTTTCGCAATCCGCCCAAGCAGATGCTGCAGCTCGCCGAGCGCATGCTCGAACTTGGCGTCAAGCCCGAGGTCGAGATCTACGACACCGGACACGTGAATCTCATGCTCGACCTGCTGAACCGCGGCCTCCTCACCGAGCCCTTGCAGGTCTCGTTCGTCATGGGCACCAAGGGCGGCATGCCGGCCGACCCCATGCTCCTGTCCTACTGCGTCCGGCAGCTTCCCCCAACACCAGTTGGCAGGTCATCGCAATCTCCAAGGCCAACCTGCCGCTGACCACCATCGGCTTGGCCATGGGCGGCAACGCGCGCGTGGGTCTCGAAGACACCATCTACATCCGTCCCAAGGAATTGGCCAAATCGAATGCGCAGCTGGTCGAGCAGCTCGTAGGCGTGGCGAAGTCGATGCAGCTCACCCCGGCGACCAAGGAAGAGGTCGTGGAGCGCCTGAAGCTGAAGCCCGAGCTGGTGAGGTAGCAGCACACGGTTCAGAACGCTACTGGAGATCAAACATCTGCCACGTCGAGGTACGCCATGGCGACAGCAAGCGAGATCATAGCGAGCGCCCGCACAGAGGCCCGCACCGTTCTCACCGAGATGGAATCCAAGCAGCTTCTGGTCAGTTCTCTGGGCATCCCCACGACTGAGATGGAGTTGGCGGCCTCCCGCGAGGAGGCCGTCACCCTGAGCAAGGCGATAGGGTATCCCTGCGTGCTCAAGGTCTTGTCGCGCGACATCTCCCACAAGAGCGACGCCGGCGGCGTCAAGGTGGGCTTGAAGAGCGAAGAAGAGGCTGGCGCAGGCCTACGACGCCATCATGGCGTCGTGCGTGGCCGCGTTCCTGATGCTGTTATCGAGGCGTGACGGTGCAGAACATGGCGAAGCCGGGCTCGAGGTCATCATCGGCATGGCCACCGACCCGCAGTTCGGCCCGGTGCTCATGTTCGGTTTGGGCGGCGTGTGGGTGGAGGTGCTCAAAGACGTCAGCTTCAAGATCGCCCCGCTGACCCGGGGCGACGCCGCCAAGGCGGTGCGCGAGATGGGCCTCCGAGCTACTAGACGGCTTTCGCGGATCGCAGCCGGTCGACAGAGCCGCGCTCGAAGATATCTTGATGCGCGTCTCAGACTTCGTCTCAAGAACCCCCAAAGTGAGAGAGATGGACCTCAACCCCATCTTCGCCTACCCCGATGGAGCCATAGCCGTCGACGCCCGCGTGATCCTGGGAGAGTAGCCATGCCGGCAAACACTGTCGAACAGATACGAAGGATCTTCAACGCCGAGTCGGTCGCCCTGGTGGGCGCCACCGACAAAGAAGGCAGCTTCGGACGCCTCTTCCTCGAGGGCATGCGCGACGCCGGCTGCAAGAAACTGTATCCGGTGAACCCGAAGCGCGAGGAGGTCTTGGGTATCAAGGCCTACCCGAGCATCAGCGCTGTGCCGGAGAAGCTCGACGCGGCCATCTGCTCACCCCGCCTGATGCCGTGCTCGGTCTCGTCAAAGAGGCGGTCGAGAACCAGGTCGGGGGGGTGGTGGTGTTCGCCTCGGGCTTCGGCGAGATGGGCCCCGAAGGCAAGGAGCTCGAGCGCGAGATCGGGCGCATCGGGCGCGAGGGCGGCACGCGCGTGATCGGTCCGAACTGCTTGGGCTTCTTCAATCCGCGGGCAGGTGTGGTCACCTATCCACAGGTGCTCATGAAGGGTGTTCCCACCGAGGCCGGCACCATAGGCGGCTTCTCGCAGAGCGGCTCGTTCGTCGACTACCTAGTGTGGTTTCTCTCAGAGAAGGGCGTGCGCTTCAGCAGCGTTGTGAGCTGTGGCAATGAGTGCGACCTGGCTGCCGAAGACTACCTCGAGTACCTCGGTCAAGACGAGAACACCAAGGTCATCGTGTCGTACATGGAAGGTGTGAAAGACGGCCGGCGCTTCTTCGAGGTGGCCCGAGAGGTGTCACGCCGCAAGCCGATCATCTTGTGGAAGGGCGGCATGAGCGAGCAAGGCGCCCGGGCAGCGGCCTCGCATACGGGCGCGCTCGCCGGCTCGGCCGCCATCTGGCAAGCCATGTTGAAGCAGGCCGGCATCGTCAGCGTCACCACCGTCGAGGAGGTGGTGGAGTGTGCCGTTGCCTTCAGCTTCCTGCCGCTACCAAAGGGCCGCAGGATCGCCCTCATCGGCGGCCAGGGCGGCACGGGTGTCGGCACGGCCGACAACTGCTACGCGGCCGGGCTGGAGCTACCTCGCCTCGAAGACCGCACCGTCGCCCGCCTCAGGGAGATACTTCCGCCCGTTGGGACCTCCGTGGGCAACCCAACCGACACCGGGGTGGCCTCCCTGCTCGACCCGGGTCTCTATGAGAAAGCCATAGAGATCGTTGCCGAGGATCGAGGTATCGACATGCTCCTCGTCATCTCGACTCCGGTGCAGGCGTGTCTCGAGTACGTGGCGGCAGCCGCGCACAAGGTCAGCAAGCCGCTGGCGGTCTCTGTGTTCGCTCTGCCCGAATCGGAGCCCGGCATCTACCGGTTCTTGAGCGAGCAGAAGGTGGCGGCCTACCCGGACCCGAGACGCGCGGTGAACGCGCTTGCCCGCATGGCTGAGTACGCGGCGTTCCTTACAGAATAGTGTCTTCGTTACGGAGACGACGTGGCCGGCCGCCTGATGTCAACCGGACGTGATCGGAGGGTCCGCGTTCGCGGCCGCCGGCATGCTCTGAATGACGCCCCGCAGTGAGCGCGTCCCGCACTCGCCGGAGCAGGAGCCCGCGCCCCCGCGCTTCGGGCATCCCGCGGCGGTCGCATCCCCGCGGATATGATCCGCGCTGTCGCGCTCCCCGCTGCGCCCGAGGGCTCGGCGGCCATGAACCAGCGCGGGGTCCTGTTGCTGATGATGGTCATGGTGGGTCCCGGGATGCTCCCCGTGTTGCCCGTCGTGTGTATGGTGGCCGTGTCTGTGACCTCCGTGTCGGCGGTGGTCTGCGTGGGTTGGTCCTCGGTGGCGCATTTGCTTCTCCTGGATATAACGACATATCGCGATATATCGTATCACTCCGCTCGTGGGTGGGCACGGCGGCAGGCGAGTTCCATCGTGTATTCGGCGTGTCGGGGCTATTGACTTTCGCCCGGCCGTGCGCTAGGCTGAGCAAACTTCGTATACGAAGTCTGATACGTAGGGCCGGAATCATCAATCGGCACGTGCAGTGGCATTGTGAAGGTGCAGGAGCAGAGTGTTGACGCCAGATTCCAAGCAGATCACCTAGCCAGCACTCGCTGGCTTTCTGAATGCAGGAGAGTCCGATCTCGGCGCAGCCAATCAGACACTGGGAGGTGGACCTATAGAAGTAGTGCTGTACCGCACCACAGACGGCAAAAAGGACAGTTTGGTCAGTACTATTGGGGAAATGCTTTGGGAGGAGTGAGATGAAAAAGACTACATGGGCCCTCACGCTCCTGGTTCTGGTGCTGGTGTTGGGCCTGGCTTCCTTCATGGCCGCGTGCGGCGAGGAGGAGCCCGCGACCACTACCGCCCCGCCGGCCACCACGGGCACGACCGCCGCCACGGCGACCACTGTTGCGCCCACCACGACTGAAGCGCCTACCACCACAACCGAGGCCGGGGTTCCCGACACCGGGCAAACCTGGAACCTGAAATTCTCTTATGGTGTTCCCACGCGGGCCAGCTTGTATGCCGCCCAGCTGGAACCGTGGGCGAAGGCCGTTGAACAGGCGACCGGCGGCCGCGTGAAGATCGAGCACTACGCCGACGGCACCCTGGCGAAAGACGAGCAGCAGTACGACTTCCTGCTATCGGGCGCCAGCGACATCTCCGTGGTCGAGCCGGAGTACTCTCCGGGTATCTTCCCGGTGTTCGAAGTGGGGTCTTTGCCCAGACTGTTCCCCGACCCGGCAGTGGCTTCGGCGGTCATGTGGGATGTCGCCCAGAAGTACCCGGATGAGTTCGGCGAAGTGAAGCTTCTAGGCATTACCTGCATCTCGGGTGCGCAGTACGTCGGCAACGTGCCCGTGAAGGTTCCCGCCGACCTGAAGGGCGTCAAGATGCGCTCCGGTGGCAAGATCGAGAGTTGGATCCTCAATGCGATAGGCGCGGAGCCGATCGACATCACACTCGGCGATCTCGGCACCTCCATGGAGAGAGGCCTTGCTGACGGCGCCTTCCTCAGTTGGTCTATGGTCTTCGTTTCGGGCGCCAAGGACTACACGAAAGACCGCACCGTACTCGACCTCATGTACCGTCCGTGGTTCATCGTCATGAACCAGGATGTGTGGGACTCCATGCCCGTCAAGATCCAGGAAGCCGTTCAGAGCGTGAGCGGTCAGATACCGTCGGTCATCTACTCTGTGGCCAACGAGGAAGTCACCCAGGGCGATAGGGCGACGCTGGAGATGCTCGGTGGCAAGACGGGCCTCCCGCCGATCTACGTGCCTACCGCGGAAGAGATGGCTCTGTGGAACGAAGCTGTCAAGCCGACATGGCAGATGTGGACAGACGAACTGTCGAAGTCCAAGAGCCCGTACGCCGCGAACGGCCAGGAGATCCTGGACTTCATCGCCGGCAAGGTCGCGGAATACAAGAGCTACTACGCCGACTACAAGGACGAGGCACAGCCGATTCTCGACGCTATGCCCAAGGAAGAGTAGGAGAGAGACCAGTCTTGCGAGGGTCGGCCCTGACTCCAGGTCGGGGCCGACCCGTTCAAAGAAAGGACCGCGATGAGCGAGCATGGGCAAGTCGAGCCTGAAGCCGCGCCAGTTTCGAGCCTAGGCAGATTCGTTGCTTCTGTTGAACGGTTACTCAAGCCCTTCTATACGTGGGTCGCGTACATCGGGGCCGCCGCGTTGGGTCTCCTCATTCTCGCGGTCACCTACTCGATCATCGGCCGCCAATTTGGCGCGGCGCTTCCGGGTTCGCAGGAGTTGATCGAGCAGGCACTCGTGATCATGACCTTCACCGTCGTGGGGCTCGAGCACATGGGCCACGAAAAGATGACCGTGGATGTGATTACGCGCCGCTTTCCGCAGAGCGTTCAGAAGACCGTGGCCCCGATCATCTACGCGATAGCCGTGGCCATACTGGTCATGGCGACCTGGCAGCTCGCTGTCTGGGGCATGAAGGTGCAAGACCGGGGTCAGTCGACCATGGGGAGCCTCAGCCTGCCCGTCTACCCGTTTGCCTACTTGGCTACCTTCGGCATGGCAACGCTCATTCCCATCTGGCTCCTGCGGTTCTTGACTTCTATCGATAGGGCGGTGAGGAGATGACCGATCTCCCCTTGTGGGCTAGCGCCGTCATAGGGGCGGCGGCCTTCTTCATCCTGATGTTCCTGAGGTTGCATGTAGGGCTTTCCCTCATGGTGGCCGGATTTGTAGGCTTCTCGCTGACTCGGGGCGTTGCGGCTGCGAAGGTGGGTCTATCGACCACAATATACGAGGTCGCCTCCTCACCGGTGCTGGTCATCATCCCTCTGTTCGTCGTCATGGGTGTGATAGCCGGCGAGGGCGGAACCATCCGCGCGGCCTTTGGCACCTTCCGCAGCGGGCTGGGGCATCTTCGCGGTGGCCTGGCTATGGCCACGGTCGGCTCGTGCGCCGCTTTTGGCGCCGTGTGCGGTGACAACATCGCAACGGCGGCGGTCATGAACAAGACCGCTCTTCCTGAGATGAGACGGTACGGCTACAAGGACAGTTTTGCCTTCGGTTCCATAGCGGCCGGTGGCAATCTGGGCATCCTGATCCCCCCGAGTGCCGCCTTCGTGGTCTACGGGTTCATCACCGAGACCTCCATCGGGGAGCTCTTCATCTCGGGCATCCTCCCGGGGATCATCCTCACCGTCATGTTCATGCTGCAGATCGCCATGCAATGTAGGATGAATCCCTCACTATCCTCGAAGTACGAGCCTGAGAGCTGGCGGCAGAGGCTGGCCTCGCTCAAGGGCTTGACCGGTATCATCGTGGTCTTCGGGCTCGTCATGGGCGGCCTCATGGGCGGGTTGTTCACACCGACCGAGGCGGGCGCGGCGGGCGCGGTCGTGGTGGCAATCGTGAGTCTGTTCTACCGCCAGCTGTCCTGGAGGGGCCTGGGCCGCTCTCTGCTCGAGGCGGTACGGACCGCGGCCATGATCATGCTCCTGATCATGGGGGCCAGATACTTCAGTTACTTCCTGACCTCGACCGAGGTCGCCTCCAGCCTTTCGACCGCCCTCATCGAGGCCGACCTGAATAGGTACGTGGTCATGATCATGGTCTGCGTTCTGTATCTCATTCTGGGCGCCCTAATGGACATCTGGTCGGTCATGATCATTACGCTGCCTATCTTTTTCGAACTGCTGACGTTCGAGTTGGGTTTCTCGCCGGTTCAACTCGGGGTGATCACCGTGCTCTGCATCATGATCGGGTGCATCACCCCACCGGTCGGCGTGGTGGTATTCACGCTCGCGGGCATGCACAGGGATGTGCCCATGTACACCATATTCCGTGGAGTATGGCCGTTCGTCGCGACCATGTGCATCTTCCTGCTGATGCTGATCTTCGTACCACAACTCAGCACGTGGCTGCCTGGGCTGATGCAGTAGAAGCGCCGGCTGCCGGCCGCAGGGTGGACGACCGCGTAGCCATGACGGGCAGGCCAGGGAGGTCGCCGTTGACATTCGGCCTGGCCTACGATAGGCTGACTGAACATCGTATACGAAGTCGTATCCGTTTGTATATGCGACTGCCTGCGCGGCGGGCGTTCGACGAAGACAAGAACGCTGGCGGAGGCGCGAAATTGTTCCAGATCGGGGAGTGAGATGGCAGCGAACGAGGACGAGGCAAGTGGCCAGGACGAGTACTTCGTGTTGTGGACGCTGATCGCCCAGACCAAGGACGCCATCTTGAAGGCGCGCGAACGTGACTACTCGCGCTACGGGATCACCAACGAGAGAAGGGCCATCCTCTACACGATCCAGAAGAACGGTGGGCACACCACGCCCGTAGAGATCGCCCGGCATCTGTTCAGGGAGATCCACACGGTGACCGAGATGCTGAAGCGAATGGAGGCGTCGGGACTGTTGGAGAGGTATGAGGGCTCCGGCAGGTCGAAGGTGGAAGTCAGGCTGACCGACAGGGGGCTGGATGTCTTCAATCAGTCGCGACACAACGAGACCGACAGGCGGATCTTCTCGGTTCTCGCGAAGGACGAGAGAGAGCGCCTCGAGTCGTACCTCTTGAAGCTCCGGACCAAGGTTCTCGAAGATCTAGGCATCCCCGAGTGGCAACGCGATGCCGCTCTGTATAGGAGTCAGAAGCTAAGTGGAGCGTCTGGACTGTATCTTCAGAAAGGAGAGAAATAGTGAGTCATCAGTTAGGAATCCCCAAACGGGCGCTGAACGCGCTCGTACAAATGATCGACTACGATGCCCAGGTCAAGCCGGGCATGGAGGTCGTCATCCTGGCGCACGTCGACGGTCTCTACGGCAGCGACAACCTCGTCGACGAACAGGCCATGAGCTGGACCCAAGCTGTGGTGCAATCACGCGGAGCCAACTGCTCGATCCTCTGGATCGACGAGGTGATGAAGGCCCACGAGTGGCGCCTGCCGCCCATCGTCAAGGGCGCCATCGCCAACGCCGACCTGTTCATCAATACTTCGCTCGACCTGGCCATCGAAGAGGTCGCCGAGTTCCGCAAGTACATCGAAGAGGTCAAGACCTGGTACGTGCGCATGTTCCCCGTCACGGCGCCGCTCCTCATGACCGAGTGGGCCCAGACGCCGCACGAACTGGTGGTCATGGTCCGGCACGTGAGCTCCGATCCTTTCATGACCCACGAGGCCAAATGGACGATGACCGATCCCAATGGCACCCAGCTTGAGGGCTACAGCCTTGATCCGGTGCAGCGCCCCGGCATCCCCGGCATGCCATACAACTCTTGGCGCAGAGACGCGAGCCACTACATCCCCTATCCGGAGTGGGTCCACCCGCCGATCAACAGCAAGGACGTCAACGGCGTCTTCTACTTCAACTGCATGCTGCCCTGGTGGTCGCGCTACATGGATCTTCCCCCAGCCTGGGCGGAACTCGTGCGCGTCGACGTCAAGGACAGCCGTATGGCCAAGATCTCGGGCGGCAAGGAAGCCGACGCGATCAACCGCTTCCTGAAGATGATGGAGGGCAAGGTCGGCGACGGCATCTGGAAGTTCGACACTTTCCACTTCGGCATCCACCCGAACGCGAAGGTCACCGACGCTGAGTGCCCGAACGCCATCTACAAGCGGATCATCGATCACTCGCACCACTCGAACCTGCACTGGCACATCGGGTCGGCGCCGGCAAATGACAACTACCACTACTATCCGCACATCACCGCCGATATCCGCAACGCCACCCTGACGGTCAACGGCAAGCTCGTCTACGACAAGGGCTATCTCGAGTGCCTGCAGGATCCGAGGGTGCTCGAGGTTGCGGCCAAGTATCCCGACCTTCCCGGCATCCCCGAGAAGCTGTAGGGAATCGGACGAGAATCAGGAGAAGAGGTATGAGCAAGGAAAAGCGTCTGATCGCCTACGTGGGGCGCAATCACGTCGACAAGTTCGAGGGCGGGGGCATCTCGGTCTTCGAAGTGAGCAAGGACGGCAGCAGCATCACTCCCCTCGCCGGTGGCGTGGAGGAGATGCCGAAAAGGGCGGGGTATCTCACGTACGCGGCAAAGGCCCACGTCCTCTACTCGGTCGACGAGCGGAAGACCGATGGACGTGGACCCAAGAAGCCGGCTTCATGCGTGATGTCGTTCAAGGTGGATCCGCAGTCCGGAAAGCTGACCTTTCTGAACCAGCAACCCACCGTGGGAGCGATGCCGGCTTCCATCATCGTGGACGAGGAGAAGAAACTCCTCTTCACCGCGAACCACGGCTTCTTCGATCATGTGGTGAAGGCGGTCGAGATCGCCGCCGGCAAATGGGTGGAGAAGTTCGAGTACGACGATTCGACGGTCGTGCAGTACGGCATCGAAGCCGACGGTTCAATCGGTGAAGTCCAAGACGTGCATGTACTCGCCGGATACGGCACCGACCCGAACGATTCTCCCCAGGGCGGGGGGCACGCCCAGGCCAGCCCTCACGCGCACATAGTCGTGATCGACCCGACGGGCACATTCCTGGTGGTGTGCGAGAAGGCAGGGGAGCGGATCTACGTCTACCGCATCGGAGGAAGGAGACTGCAGCTCGCCTCCGTCTACCAATGCCCGGCGGGGACCGGTCCTCGGCATGCTGCCTTCGATCTGAACACAGGCCGCATGTTCATGACCTGTGAGTTCTCTTCTGAGCTGTGGTCGTTCGATTTCGACGCGACCAGCGGTGTCCTGACGTTCGTCGACAAGCAATCGACGCTTTCCGGCTTCACGGGACGCAACGAGACGGCCACCCTGCAGGTGCATCCGAACGGCCGCTTCGTGTATATGAACAACCGGGGACAAGACGACGTCGTCTGGTACGGCATCTCCGAGGATGGTCATCTGACGAAGGCCGGACGGGTCGAACTCAGCAAGTCTGGCGATCCGAAAGACGCGACCCGCTGCATGACGCTCTCGCCCGACGGCGCGTTCCTGCTCGTCCCGGACCGCCCGGCGGATGTGATCCGGTCGTATGCGGTCGATGCGAATGATGGAAGCCTGAAGGTTCTGGCCGAAGTCCCCGTAGAGAACCCGGTATTCATCCAGTTCGTCGAGCTCTAACCGGCCTGGCGAGTGTGCTTCCGGCCCCCTAGGGGGCTCCCCCCGGGGGCCGGAAGCAGAAGAACCTCACCGGTACGATTCAGGTCCACCCCTCCGCCTGGTTGCTGAGATCGAGTCGGAGAAGCTGCCCACAAAGAAGATCGAGGTAGGTACTATGCCGTGTCTCAACAAGGCCTGCGTGCCGCATGACGACGAGGCCATGGAGATCATTGAACAGGCTGTAGCCGACAACCGGCGCACCGTGCATGACGTGGGCGCGCGATGAGCGAGGAGACGGTCCACATACAGTGCACAGTGGGCGGCCCCGTCAGGGTGTACGTCAAGGACGGCGTCATCACACGGATGCGTCCGATCGTCTTCGACGAGACCGACGCCCCGTCTTGGACCATCGAGGCGAGAGGCAAGGAGTACACCCCGCCGCGTAAGACCACGCTGCAGAGTTACGAAGTGCCCGAGCGGCAGCGTGTCTACGAGAATCGTATCCACTATCCCATGCGCCGCAAGCACTTCGACCCCAACGGCGACCGGCATCCGGAGCTCCGCGGCAAAGACGAGTACGTGCGCATCAGTTGGGACGAAGCCCTCGACTTGGTCTCCGGGGAGATCACCCGCATCCGCGAGACGCACGGTGCGGCAGCCATCACCGCCATGACTTCCTCGCACCACAACTGGGGCTTTTTGCACTACAAGCTCGGGCCGCTGGGGCGTTTCTTCAACATCCTCGGCTACAGCATGTGTCTCGACAACCCCGACAGTTGGGAGGGTTGGCACTGGGGCGCCACGCATACCTGGGGCTACTGGTGGCGCCTGGGTCATTGCGAGCAGTCGGAACTCCTCCAGGATGCGTTGAAGCACACCGAGCAGGTGATCTTCTGGTCGGTCGATCCCAACAGTACCTCGTACATGTACAGTGGCCAGGAGAACCTCATTTGGCGCCACTGGATGAAAGAACTGGGCATCCAGTTCGTGGTCATCGACCCCTACAACAACTGCACCATGAGCACCATGGGCGACAGGTGGATCGCGCCGCGACCGGGCACCGATGCCGCGTTGGCCGAAGCCATCGCCCACGTGTGGCTCACCGAGGACACCTACGATCACTTCTTCGTCGAGAACCGTACTCACGGCTTCGACGAGTGGAAGAAACACATCCTTGGCGAGACCGACGGTCTGCCGAGAAATCCGCAGTGGGCCGCGCCGATCTGCGACCTGCCGGCGAGCACCATCACGGCGCTGGCCCGGGAGTGGGCGGCCAAGAAGACCATGCTCGCCGTGGGGAGCATCTTCGGGGCTACCGGCGCCTGCCGGCAGGCCTTCGCCACCGAGTGGGCCCGGCTCTGCATCTACCTCATGGCCATGCAAGGCTTCGGTAAGCCGGGCGTGAACTTCTGGGGCGGCACGGCCGGGGCGGCCCCCATCGACTACCGCTTTCATATGTTCGGTTACTCCGACAACGGCTGGGATGCCTTCGGCGCCGTGGGCGAGAAGTCGTACTTCCCCCAGCACAACCCGGTCACCCAGAAGACCTACCGCATTCTGCTGCCCGACATCGTCATGGACCCGCCCGTGAGCTGGATCGGGGAGGGCTTCTGCGGCAACTCCATCGAGCAGCAGTTCCACCGCTTCACCTGTCCTGAAGATGGCCCGAACGGCGCCCCGATCAAGATGATCCACCGCCACGGCGGCTCGTTCATAAGCACCATGACCGAGACCAACAAGTGGGTGCGGATGTACCAGCATCCCAATCTCGAGTTCGTGGTCATGCAGGACTGCCATTGGCAGAGCGAGACCAAGTTCGGCGATGTGATTCTCCCGGCGACCACCAACTTCGAGCACTCCGATCTCTCGGAGTGGGGCGCGGCGGGCGGCTACGGCTTCAACGATTTCAACAGCAACCACCGGGTGTGTATCTACCAGCACAAGTGCATCGAGCCACTGTGGGAATCCAAGCCCGATTACGAGATCTACACGCTTCTGGCGGAGAGGCTGGGGTTCAAAGACCAGTACACCGAGGGCCACGACTTCGAAGACTGGAATCGCATCGTGTTCGAGAAGTCCGATCTGCCGAAGTACGTCAGCTACGAGGATTTCAAGAACAAGGGCTACTTCGTCGTACCGGCCATGCCGCCCGACGAAGAACCCCGGGTCTCGTTCCGGTGGTTCTACGAAGGCCGGCCGAGTGACTTGTACTCCGAGGACAGAACGCCGCCAGGCCCACCGCAGACAGGAGTGGGTCTGGCCACGCCTTCGGGCAAGGTCGAGTTCGTGTGTCAGACGCTGCAGGCGTTCGATCCCGACGACCAGGAGCGCCCGCCCATGGCGCGCTACATCCCCAGTTGGGAGGGCTACAACACCACCGAGCTCACCGGCGAGTACCCGTTGCAGCTCATCAGCCCGCACCCGCGATTCTCGTACCACACGCACAACGACAACAAGAGCCACTGGCTCGACGACATCCCGCAGCACCGGGTCAAGAAAGGTGGCTACGCGTGGTGGCCGGTGCGTATCCATCCGTCGGATGCGGAGTCTCGTGGCGTCAAGGACGGAGACATAGTCAAGATGTACAACGGCCGGGGCACCGTCTTGTGCGCCGCGCATGTGACAGAGCGGGTCCGCCCTGGCACCGTGCACTCCTATGAGGCCGCCGCCAAGTACGACCCGCTGGAGCCGGGCGTGGCCGGCAGCCCCGATAGGGGCGGTTGCGTCAACCTTCTTTCTCCGAGTCGAATCGTTTCGAAGAACGTGCCGGGCGAAGCTCAGAACTCATGCCTGGTCGAGATAGCCAAGTGGGAGGCCTAAGGAATGGCAGAGCAAGAATTCATCAACTGCGGCATCGGGGCCATGCTGAAGGTCACCGTCAACGACGGCGTGATCACCCGCATGCGCCCGCTTCGCCTGACCGAAGAAGACGGAGGTCGCTGGACTATCGAAGCCAAGGGCAAGAAGTTCTCCGACCCGCGAAAGACTACGATCAACCCGTTCAACATAGCCGAGCGTATGCGGGTCTATGCCGACAACCGCATCAAGTACCCCATGAAGCGAAAGAACTTCGATCCCGACGGCGAGCGGCACCCCGAACTGCGGGGCAAGGACGAGTACGTGCGCATCTCCTGGGAAGAGGCCTACGACATCTATGTCAAAGAGATCACACGCGTGCGCGAGGCCTACGGGCCGGCCGCGGTGACGGCCTTCGTTTCGTCCCATCACAACTACGGCCTGCTCTACTACAAGATGGGCCCCATGCCCCGCTTCTTCAACATCCTGGGTTATACGCAGCTGCTGGACAACCCCGATTCGTGGGAGGGCTGGCACTGGGGCAGCATGCATACCTGGGGTTGGTACTGGCGCTTCGGCCAGTGCGACAACTTCGACATGCTGTCGGAGGCCATGAAGAACACCGAACAGGTGATCTACTGGTCGGTCGATCCGAACACCTCAGCCGGCGGCTATGGCGGCCAGGAGACCGTGATTTGGAGGGAATGGCTCCGGGAGCTGGGCATCACAGGCATCTTCATCGACCCGTACTGTAACGCTACCTCGGCGCACATGGCCGACAAGTGGCTGGCTCCCCGGCCGGGCACCGACGCCGCCCTGGCTCAGGCCATCGCATACCAGTGGATCGTCGACGATACCTACGACCACTGGTTCGTCGAGAACCGCACCGTCCACTTCGACGAGTGGAAGGCCTACATCATGGGCGAGACCGATGGGGTGCCCAAGTCCGCCGACTGGGCGGCTCCCATCTGCGACATCCGCGCGCATACCATCCGGGCGGTCGCCCGGCAGTGGGCCTCTAAGAAGAGCATGCTGGCCTGCGGTTCGCAGTATGGAACAGCGGGGGCCTGCCGTAACTCGTACGCCACCGAATGGGCCAGCCTCATGATCCACCTCATAGCCATGCAGGGCATCGGCAAGGAGGGCGTGAACATCTGGGGCGGCACCGCGCACGGCGCTCCCCTCGACATGAGCTTCAAGAGCGCCGGTTACTCCGACGTGGGCTGGGACGTCTTCGGTCTCGTCGCCAAACAGGCGACCTTCCCCGATCGCAACACCGTCACCCAGAAGGTGTACCGCATCTCTCTGCCGGAGGCCATTCTCGATGGCCACATCGAGTGGCTGGGCGAGGGCTTCTGCGTGCAGTACCCGACCCAGCAGTTCAAGCCCATGCAGTACCCCGAGCCAGGCCCGAACGGCGCCGAGATCAGAATGATCCACCGCCACGGCGGCTCCTTCATCTCCACCATGACCGACACCAGCAAGTGGGTGCGCATGTACCAGTCGCCCAAGCTGGAGTTCGTTGTCATGCAGGACTGCCACTGGCAGAGCGAGACCAAGTTCGGCGACCTCATCTTCCCGGCGTCGACGAACTTCGAGCACCAGGACATCTCGGAGTGGGCCCAGCCCGGCGGATACGGCAACGGCAACGTCAACTGCAACCACCGCATCTTGATGTTCCAGCAGAAATGCATCGAGCCCCTGTGGGAATCGAAGCCCGACTACCAGATCTACTGCGAGCTGGCCGAGCGTCTCGGCTTTCTCGAGGAGTACACCGAGGGCAACTCCGAAGAGGATTGGATCAAGAAGGTCTTCGCCTACACCGACCTGCCCAAGTACGTCTCGTACGAGGATTTCAAGAAGAAGGGCTACTTCGTGGTGCCGGCGCTGCCCGAGGACTACAAGCCCACCGTATCGAATCGTTGGTACTACGAGGGCCGGCCCGTCGACACCCCCGACCGCTTCAATCCCCTAGCGGGAACCGACAAGGCCACCGAGATGGCCACCCCGAGCGGCAAGATCGAGTTCGTTCGCGACCGTCTCAAGGAGTTCTTTCCCGACGATGAAGAGCGCCCGCCCATGCCGCGCTACATCCCGCTCTACGAAGGCCACGAGACCACCGGCCTCGTGGACAAGTACCCCCTGATCCTGATGACGCCGCACACGAAGTACTCCTATCACACCCATCAGGACAACAAGATCCTGTGGCTCAACGACATACGGCAGCATCGCATTGTGAAAGACGGCTACCCGTACTGGCCGATGCGCCTGAACCCGGCCGACGCCGAGGCGCGGGGCATCAAGGATGGCGACATCGTCATGGTCTACAACGACCGAGCCAGAGTACTCGGCGTGGCCTTGGTGACCGAACGCTGCCGTCCAGGAATGGTGCACTCGTACCAGGCGGCTGCCAAGTACGATCCGCTTCAGCCGGGCGTTCCTCGAGTCGATCGACCGGGGCGGGTGCGTGAACCTGCTGTCGCATTCGCGCATGACCAGCAAGAACGCCTACGGCGAAGCCAACATGTCGTTTCTCGTAGAAGTCCGCAAGTGGGAGGCATAGTCAAGTGGCCAGATATGGAATGGTGATCGACGTCAAGAAGTGCGTGGGGTGCTACAACTGCTTCCTCACCTGCCGCGATGAATACGCCGGCAACGAGTATCCCGGCTATTCCGCCGCCCAGCCCATGAGCGGCATGAACTGGACCAAACTGCTCGAGATCGAGCGGGGTCAGTACCCTCATGTCAAGGTCGCCTACGTGCCGGTTCAGTGCAACCACTGCGACGCCCCCTCGTGCCTGAAGCTCGACCAGACCGGGGCCATCTACCGGCGGTCCGACGGCATCGTCGTGATCGACCCGCAGAAGGCCAAGGGCAACAAGGAGTTGGCCGGTCTCTGCCCCTACCGTCAGATCGAGTGGAACGAGGAGGCGCAGGTCGCGGCGAAATGCACCATGTGCGCTCATCTTCTCGATGCGGGTGAGCCGGAACCGCGGTGCGTGGAATCGTGCCCGAGCGGGGCGCGGATATTCGGCGATCTGGACGACCCGAGCAGCGAGGTGGCGAAACGTGTCGCGGCGGGTGCGAATGAGGTCTTCCATCCCGAGTACGCGCTCAAAGAGAAGCTCACCTATCTGAATATCCCGAGGAAGTTCGTGGCGGGCACGGTCGTTCTCGGCGACGTGGATGAAGTGGCTGTCGGCGCCGACGTGTCTCTGGCCGCCGGCGGCGAGACCCTCACCACCAAGACCAACGGCTTCGGCGACTTCGAGTTCGAGGGTCTGGCCGACAACGCGAAGTACACGGTCACCGTCACGGCTCCCGGCTACAAGATCGCGAGCTGCGAGACCAAGACCTCCAAGGACGTGTACCTGGGCGAGATCGTTCTCACCAAGTAGGCTGGAGCTACACCTTTCGAGCGACGAAGCGAGTGTGACATGGCCGGAATAGCCTCCTACGGAGCGTACATACCGTTCTACAGACTGAGCCGGGCCGAGATCGCCCGGGCCTGGGGTGGCGGCGGAACGGCCGGAGAACGGGCTGTCGCCAACTACGACGAAGACAGTCTCACCATGGCTGTAGCCGCCGCTCGGGATTGTCTCGCGGGTATCGATCGCGCTTGCGTGCAGGGGCTCGATTTTGCCTCCACGACCGCCCCTTACAAGGAGAAGCAGAGCGCAGCCCTCATCGCCGCGGTCCTGGGACTGCCGCCGGGAACAGTCACCATGGACTTCTCCGGGTCCCTGCGGAGCGGTACGAACGCCCTGAAAGCGGCGTTGGACGCGGTGATGAGCGGCTCTGCGAAAGGCGTCCTGGTGTGTGCTGCGGACACCCGTCTCGGCTATCCTGCGGGGCAGGCCGAGATGAGCTTCGGCGACGGCGCCGCGGCGTTGCTCGTCAGCGCGAGCGACACCGTCGCCGAAGTGACGCGTTTCGAAAGCACGTACCACGAGATCCAGGACGTGTGGCGCTCCGACCGCGACACGTTCGTCCGCTCGGCCGAGGAGCGCTTCTCCATGGACGAGGGCTACGTCCGCGTGATGACCTCGGCTCTGTCGGCGACCCTCAAGAAGCACCAGCTCGCGGAAACCGACATCGCACACGTCGCGATCAACGCACCCAACCTCCGTCAACTGAAGGCCGTCGCCAAGAAGGTAGGCGTCGACGACAAGTGCCGGCACCTCGAGGCCATGCACGCCGGAGTCGGCGACACCGGTTGCGCTCAGAGCCTCATGGGGCTGGTCGGCGCTTTGGAACAGGCGTCCCCGGGCGACACGATCCTCTTGGGAAGCTACGGCAACGGCTGCGACACGGCTGTGCTCGAGACCACAGAGCTGATAGCTGGGCTCAGCGACCGGAGGGGCATCAAAGGGCATCTCGCCTCAAAGACCAGCCTGCCCAACTACAACCAGTACCTGCGCTTTCGCGATCTCATCATCACGCAGCCGCCGGCCCGCCCGGCTCTCGAGATACGCATGCCCTCGCCCGCGGCCCAGTGGCGCGAGGCGCCGTGGGAGCTGCGTCTGACCGGCACGAGGTGCACGCGCTGCGGCACGCCGCAGTATCCGCCGCAACGGGTGTGCGTGCAGTGCCAAGCCAAAGACGAGATGGAGCCCTACAGCTTCCAGGATGTACCAGCCAAGGTGTTCTCGTTCTCGCACGACTATGTCATGGAGACCATCGATCCGCCCGTGACGGTTGTGTTCGTCGATTTCGAGGGCGGCGGCCGCGTCATGTGCGACATGACCGACCGCGACCCGGCCGCGATCGAGGTCGGGCAGCCGCTCGAGTTCACCTTCAGGCGGCTCTACTACGTCGGGGGCATCTACAACTACTGGTGGAAGTGCCGGCCCCCGCGAACGGCGGACGCGCCAGACGGCCCGTCCGCACCTGGGGAGGCGAGCCGTGGATAGCATCAAAGACAGAGTCGCCATCGTGGGCATGGGCTGCGTGAAGTTCGGCGAGAACTGGAGCAAGAGCCTCGAGGACATGATCATCGACGCGGCCTTCGAGGCCTTCGACGACGCGGGCATAGGGCCCAAGGACATTCAGGCCGCCTGGTGGGGCAGCGTGTTCGCCGGCGAGTCGAGTTCGATCATGGCCCATCCGCTCAAGCTCGCCTACATCCCGGCGACACACGTGGAGAACCAGTGCGCCACGGGGTCGGAGGCCATCCGCGGCGCCGCCTACGCGGTCGCGGCCGGCATCTACGACGTCGTCCTCGCCGTTGGGGCGGAGAAGCTGAAAGACACAGGCTACTCGGGCCTGCCGCAGACCCGTCCGGTCGCCACCTGGAGCTACCGCATCACCACTCAGACCCCGGCAGCCGGCTTCGCCATGATGGCGACCGGCTACTTCGCCAAGTACGGTCTGACCTTCGACGAGGGTAAGAGGCTCCTAGGCGCGATCGCCGTCAAGAACCACCACAACGGTTCGCTCAATCCCAAGGCTCACTTCCAGCGGGAGATCACCTTGGAGCAGGCCATAGGGGCACCCATGATCGCCTACCCCCTCGGTCTCTACGACTGCTGTGGCGTGAGCGACGGCGCCGCGGCCGCCATCATCTGCCGGGCCGACCTAGCCAAGAAGTTCCGGCCCGATCCCATCTATATCAAGGCCGCGACTATCTGTCAGGGCGCGCGTGAAGGCTGGCTGAGCCAGTCGTACGACCTGGCGCACGTGGAGGAGACCTACCGCGGTGGCGTGGCCGCCTACGCTGAGGCCGGCATCAAAGACCCGCGCAAGGAAATCAGCGTCGCAGAGGTGCACGACTGCTTCTCGATCACCGAGTTGACCATCATGGAAGACCTGCAGTTCAGTCCTCGCGGGAGAGTACGCGACGATATCGAGGCCGGGACCTTCACGCTCGAGGGTGAGCTACCCGTCAACACCGACGGCGGACTGAAGTGCTTCGGCCACCCGATCGGGGCGACAGGACTGCGCATGCTCTACGAGGTCTACAAGCAACTTCAGGGCAAGGCCGGCGAGCGCCAGGTCAAGAACCCGCGGCTCGGATTGACGCACAACCAAGGCGGAGAACCGGGCTCGGCCACGGTGAGCGTGTTGATCGCCGGCAACGAACTGGGGTAGGCGCACGGCGGCGCCGCGACCGTGGCGGTGAGATCGCCGTCTCGTCCGCTCTCCGGCCGCCGGCACTGCCCTCGGCCCCGTCTGGGCCGCTAGCGTCCTAGACGTTCACCTTGACGGGCGCGGGCTTCTGCCCGGCATGCCGGAGTTCGCTCGACCTGATGCTGAGTACGGCGGCGATCGAGACCACGGCCATCGCTCCCGTGATCAGAGCCGACCACGTGAAAGTCACATCGGCAGGAAAGAACTGGGTCTCGATACCCTTCGGCGTCGTCACTTCGACGGCCACGAGTCGCAGCGTGAGCATGTAGCCGACCACCGCCGCGGCCACCGAGCAGCCGATGCCGGCGGCGCAGTTGTAGACGGTGCCGAGGACTACGCCCTTCCCGGGCTCCACGGCCTCGGCGGCTACCGCGTAGCTGGCTGAGCCGGCAAAGGAGGCGGGCACTCCGTTGAGCGCCAGCCACAGCACGATGAGCCACAACGAGCCGTGCGCGAACGCCATCCCGAAGCCGCCCAGACTGAAGAGCATGCCGAGAAGCATCGTCCCCTTGGGCCCAAGCCTCCGCATGACCGACGAGGCGGTGGGCGAGACCAGAGACATCACCACCGCGGGTACGGCGAGCGCTAGGGAGACCACGAAGATGCTCTTGCCGAAGCCGAACCCCGACGACGTGGGGGTCTGCAGCAGGTACGGCAAGAACGACGCCGGGATTATGAATCCCAGCGCTATGGTCAACCAGACCACCACTCCCTGCCACGCTCCCGTCCGCTTGAGCAGCCGCAGGTCGATAAGCGGACGGCTCGAGCGCAGCTCCCACAGCACCCAGCCGGCGAGTAACGCCACGCCAGGTAGAAGCATGCCGAGCAGCTTGCCGCTGTTCCACCCCCAGGAGTTGGCCTGACTTAGCGGCACGAGTATCAACACGGTCCAGGCGACAAGCCCCACGCAGCCGGCATAGTCGATCCGCACGCCCTTGGCGCGCGGCGTCTCCTTGATGAAACCGAAGGTCAAGATCAGGTCGAGCGCCGCGGCCGCGGTCAAGATCCAGAACAGAGTGCGCCAATCGCCTCCCGTGCGCCAGATCAGGCCGCTCAGCAGGTAGGCGAGTACGGCGCCCAATCCCATGGCGAGAACGATCATGCTCATGGCCCGGCGCATGGCCTCTCCCCGCCAGAAGTTGGCGACGATGCCGATGGAGAGTGCCTGGATGGCCATGGAGACCCCTTGGATCACCCGTCCGGTGATGAGCATGGAGAGGTTGGTGGCGAGGGCCGCGATGACGCTGCCCACGAGCAGGAGGCTGAGCGCGACTCCCAACATCCGCCGGTTGCCAACGACGGCGCCCAGCGCCGCGGCCACCCCGCCTGCCCCCGCGGCTATCACATGAAAGCCGGCCATGGTCCAGACGACCTGGTTGATCGGACGGCCGAATTCCTGCGAAAGCGACAGCATCTGCGGAAATAGGCAGACGCTCGCGATGTTGACGAGGATCGTGGCGAGCATCAGGGTGCCCACTACCAGCCAGCCGCTGCGGCCGAGCGTAGTCCTTGCTTCCAAGACGGCGGCGGACGCCCTCTGCGGGTCTGTCACGCCAGCTCTAGTTCGGTGCGTCTGATCACGTCATCCTGCATGTCTTTGTGGAGTTCGACGAAGTAGGAGCTGAAGCCTGCGATGCGCACCACCAGGTCCTTGTGCTCTTCGGGGTGGAGTTGGGCCAGTTTGAGCGTCTCGGCGTCGGTGATGTTGAACTGCAGCTCCATGCCGTCGAGGTCGAAGTAGGTCTGGATGAGCGAGACGAGCTTCTCCTTGCCTCCGCCCTCCAGCGCCTTGGGATGGAACTTCATGTTGAGAAGCGTGCCGTTGGCGTTGTGCCGGTGGTCGATGCGCAGGGCCGACTTGAGAGTCGAGATGGGGCCGTTGGTGTCGAGGCACTGGATGGGGGATATGCCGTCCGACAGCGGGTCACCCGTGTGCCGCCCGTCAGGCGTCGCCCAAGTCAGCTTGCCCCACAGCACGTGGGTGGCGACGGGGTAGAGCCCGGCGTTCCAGTTGTTGCCGCGCGGCCCGACGCAGGAGCGCACCTTGTCGGCGATCACCTTCGAGAGCCATTCAGCGATCTCGTCCGGATATTCGAGGTCGTTGCCGTAGTGCGGCACCTCCGAGATGAGGCGGCGGCGCAGGTGTTCCTGGTCCTGCCAGTTGGTCATGACCGCGTCGTAGAGCTCCCGGGCAGTGCACAGCTTCTGGTCGAACACCGCGTACTTGATAGTGGCAAGGCTGTCGACCACCGTGCCGATGCCGACGCCCGCGAAGCCCGTGCCGTTGAACCGTGCTCCGCCCCACATGACGTCCTTGCCGCTCTCGAGGCAACCGTCGACGGTCGCCGACACGATCGGTAGAGGCATGTGGTAGCGGGCGACGATCTCGCGGACGCCGGTGAAGGCGACCTGCCAGTCGATGAAGTGCTCGATCTGCTGCTTGAGGGCTTCGCGCACCTCGTCGAAGCTCCCCATATCGTAGAGGTAGCCGGTGGCGAGCCCTGTGCGGCGCATAGGGGCGCCGCCCCAGTCGGGCATGGGATTGGCGCCGTCGTTGATGGCGAGGAGCAGAGCGCTGGGAATGCGCCAGAACGACTCCTGGCCCGGGCCTCCGCAGGCCGGCCAGTCGTCGCCGCAGCCGCCGGGCTCCACACAGCCGATGAGGCAGTAGTTGCGGGCCGATTCCAGCGACATCCCCCGGTCGACGAGCGCCGGGATGATCACCTTGTCGCTCTCGAAGGTCGGCACCCCGCCGTTGACCCGGGTCGACTCGATAGCGATATCCCACAGCTTGTCGGGGGTGCCCTCGTGGATGCGGAGTGACATGGGCGGATCGTGCAGCTTGAGGCGTCGCGAGGCCTCGAGCAGCATGTAGCTGACCTCGTTGGTGGCGTCGGCCCCGTCTTTGCCGATTCCGCCAATGGTGATGAGTTGGCCCGAGGTGTAGCCGCTGGCCGACTGGGTGGCGACGCTCGACCAGACCTTGTTCATCTCGGCCACCTTGAGGCAGAAGAGGTCGACGATCTCCTGCGCGCGCTCGCGCGTGATTCGCCCGGCCGCGAGGTCCGCCTCGTAGAAGCTCCCGAGATACTGGTCTACGCGGCCGAAGCTGAGGCCGTGCAGGTTGCCGTCGTGCGAGAGGCCGATCTGGTAGAGGAACATGGCCTGCACGGCTTCGACGAACGTGCGCGCCGGGTTCTCCATGATCCAGTCAAGTCCCGCGGCCATGCCTGATAACTCGGCGCGACGGACGTCGTCGTCGCACTCCTCGGCTTGGCGGCGGCACTCAGCCGCGTAGCGCTTCGCGAGGACGATCATGGCGTCGCACACGATGGTGACCGCGCGGTAGAACTGCTCCTTTTCGGCGTCGTTGCCGTACAGCCTGCCCTTCATGGCGTCGAGCTTGGCCTGCGCCTCGCGCTTGATAGCCCCGAATCCCTTGCGGATGGCCTTGTCGTAGTTGGCGCAGAAGTGGCCCACCGGGCCGCCGGCGACCTCCTTGTCGCGAAAGGTGACCACACCGTTGCCGACGATGTCGGAGAACTCGGGTGGCAAGGCGTCGGTGGTCAGGCGGCTCAAGTCGTTCGTCCGCCAGAACTCCTCCTGCCGCATGAAGTAGTCGACGTCCTCCTGGTCGATATCGTACGGATCGAGGGGGCGGTCGAAGAACAGGCCGCTCTTGATCTCGTCCCACATCCAACCGACCGAGTACTCGGGGTAGAGCGCCGTAGCGCGATACGACGAGCCCAACTCACCCACGATGACCTCGTCGTCGTTTACGAGAAACGGGATGTTCTCGCAGATGTTGAGCAGGCTCTTCGCCCGCTTGATCATCGGCGGCATGGCCGGATTGGCCTTGTAGAACTCGGTGACCAGTCTGAACCGCTCCATGCAGACCTTGGGCTTGGTCTCGCGGTACCGGTGGCGGATGCGGGCCACCCGCGGGCTGATGGGGGAGAACTCATACATCGTGGGACTATCCTCCTCGGGTTCCGGGAGCGGGTCTGGACCTGCTAGAACTGGTTCTCGGTGCGGCTGATGATGTCGTTCTGCATGCGCTCGCTGAGTTCGACGAAGTAGGCCGAGTAGCCCGCGATGCGTACGACCAGGTTGCGATAAGCAGCGGGGTCTTTCTGCGCGGCCCGCATGTCGTCGGCGCTGACCACGTTGTACTGCACCTCCAGGCCGCCCTGCTCGAAGTAGGCCTTGGTGATGTCGCGCAACTTGGCCGAGCTCTGCTCGCCACGCAACGCGGTCGGGTGGATCTTGAGGTTGACCGCGATGCCATCGAGGAAGTGGCTGTGGTCGAAACAGCACTCCGAGGCGAAGACCCCGGTGGGGCCGCGGAGGTCGCGGCCCTGGGCCGGCGACGCCGCGTCGGCCAGCGGCTCCCCGGTCTTGCGCCCGTCGGGCGTCGCCCAGGTGTGGGCTCCTTGGGCCACGTGGTCGGCGGCGCCGTATAGACCGGCCTTGTAGATGTCGCTCCGCTCGCCCGTCATCTGGCAGCAGGTGTCGTAGTAGAGGTCGCAGATCCAGGTCATCTGCTCGTCGGCGTACGGGTCGCCGTTGCCGAAGTGGGGCACTTCGCTCAGAATCCTCTGCCGCAGCGGCTCGTGTCCCTCCCAGTCGCACATGTAGGCGTCGTACAGCTCCCGGGCGGTGCAGAGCTTCTTGTCGAAGACCATGTACCTGATGGTGGTGAGCGAGTCGGCGACCGTGGCGAGGCCGGTAGCCGTACCGCCGAACGAGTTGTACGTGGCTCCGCCCCGCACGCAGTCGCGGCCCGATTCCATGCAGCCTTCGATAGAGATTGAGAGTGCCGGGTGGGGAGCGACGATCATGGCCATGTACTCGCCGTAGTTGTTCATGCTCACCAGCCAGCGCATGAAGTGCTCTACCTGGATCTTGACGGCGGCCTTGACCTCGTCGAACGACTCCATGTCGTAGAGATGCCCGGTCTTCAGAGTGCTGCTGTGGCCGTTCACCGGGTTGACGCCGTCGTTCAGCGCCAGCGTGAGGATCACCCCGTAGTGGATGGTGGCTTTGCAGTTCGATCCGTTCGGCGCGGGGTAATCGTTGCCCGAGCCGACGATCTCCTGGCAGCCGATCAGGCTGTAATCGCGGGCGTCGCGCAGCGAGAAGCCCCGTTTGACCAGCGCCGGCGCGATGACTTCGTCGTTCTGGAACAGTGGCAGACCGCCGACCAGCTTGGTCATCTCGATCGCCCGCGCCCACAGCTCATCGGGCGTGTTCTCGTGGATACGTATGGAGATCGTCGGATCGTGCAGCAGTAACCCGCCCATGGAGTCGAGCACCATGTAGGTCACGGGGTTCGTCGCGTCGTCCCCGGTCTCGGGGACGACGCCCCCGATGGTGGTGTGCTGGTAGGTGTTGCCCACGCCGACGATCTCGTTCAAGAAGGGCGGCGCCGCCCGGTAGAAGCAGTTGGCCTTGAGGAGAAAAGCATCGACGATCTCGTGCGCCTCGGCCAGGGTGAGACGTCCGGCCTCGAGGTCGGCCTCGAGGAAGGGCCATGTGTACTGGTCGAAGCGGCCGAAGGCCAGGGCCGGGTAGCGCGCGTCCATGTAGAGCAGTAGCTGGTACATGACGGTGGCCTGCACCGCTTCCCAGAAAGTGCGGGCCGGTTTCTCCGAGATCCAGTCGAGGCTTTCGGCCATGCGCTGCAACTCGGCTACTCGGACCGGGTCGTCACCCGTCGCGGCCTTCTCGCGGCAGGTCTGCGCGTAGCGCTTGATCATCGCCGTGGCGGCATCGCAGGCGAGCGTGGCGGCCTCGTAGAACAGGTACTTCTCGGTGTCGCCGCCCATGAGGTTTCCGTGGTGGGCGTCGATCCAGCCGGCCGCCTGCTTGCGGATGGCCGCGTAGCCCACGTTGACGATCTTCGGGTAGCCGGCGGTGAGATGCCCACTGGGCAGGTCGCCGATGGGCACGCCGGGGAAGAAGCTCGAGGCCCCGATCGCGCTCCATTCCTCGAAGCCGTCGGGATACCAGGCGTCCATGCAGGCCGAGACTGTGTTGCCCTTCCAGAAGTCGCGTATGGAGTAGAGCTTGTCCCTCTCCGCTTCGCTGATGGTCAGCCTGGTGCCCATGTCGTCGCGGTGGTAGAGCCCGTCGTCTCCACGCAGCCACAGGCCGCCCCTGTCGAACTCCTCGTAGAACCAGGAGTTGCCGTACTCGGGCCACATGGCCGAGCCGAGGAAGCTGGTGCCGAAGTTGCCGACGATGAGCTCGAAGTCTTCGACGCGGCACGTCATCCGCGAGCAGACGTCGTACGTGGCACGCGCCCGCTTGATGTCGGGGGGCGCGAGGAGGTTTCTCCGGTACGATTCGGTGACGTTGACGGCGCGCTCGGCGTCGACCGCGATCACCCTGTCGCGGACGAGCTCCCTCATCTGGGCTATCCGGTCGGTCACGGGCCGGGGTTCAGGCATCGCGCCACCCTCTCCGCAGTCTCTCCGCTTCACTGAGATCCTCTCTAATGAACAAGAATCATTATGCCCCAGGAGCCATCGCGAATGTTGGCCTCTGCTCCCCTGGCTGTGAGACTCTTTGAGTACACCGCGCGAAGGGAGGAGACTCCGTGGCACAGATGGACTACGAGAACCGGCACAAGCTGAAGCCGCACGACTTCTCGGCGCTCGACGATTTCGACTTCAGGTACGCGCCGGTCGGCTTCAAGTTCTTCAACGTGGAGGGCGATCTGGAGGGACTCGGCCTCGCGCCGCTCGAGGGCAAGATGTCCTGGTGCAGCATGCTCCGCGAAGCGCAAGAGGGCCTGTCGTTCTACGCGGTCGCCGAGAACCACAGTTGCGAACCTGGCCTCTTCTTACCCGGTCATCGTCCCGTTGATCCTTTGGCCGCCAGTGGGCGCATCGGCACGGCGTTCGACATCTTTCCCGACGAGCGCGCCAATCGCCGCATTTACAAGCACCTGAGCTACCTGGCGGAGGGCTCTGTCTACGCGAGCGGTTTCGCCCCGGTCGCGAAACTCACCTTCGAGCCCGACCTCCTCATCGTCGCCTGCGACACCATGGACCAGGGGGAGCGGTTACTGCGCGCTACCCAATGGGATACGGGCGACAGGATTCGCAGTGAGATGACCTACGTGATCGGCTGCAACTGGCTGTTCACCTATCCCTACGTTTCCGGCGACATCAACACGGTATGGACGGGCATCTGCCACGGCATGACCGGCTACGATCTCTATCCGGCCGGCCTGCCCATCGTGAGCGTCCCTTGGAACCACTTCGATCGCGTGCTTCGCAACATCCGCGAGATGCCGCCCAAGCTTCCGGCGCATACCGCCGAGCGGGCGGAATCGCATCGCCGTGGCGAGCGGCGGCTGGGAGTGGAGGGGATCATCTGATGAGGCTCCTGGAGCGGGGTAGGCTCGACCCCGGCCCGGGGCATCTGGAGGCCCTGCCGCGCCAGACCGGCTATGCTAGGATGCAGCGCGGTCCCGGAGCCGTCCCCGTCCAGTCTGAGGGAGAATGATCGAGTACTTCGACACGCGAGCGTACCTGGCTGAGTCCCTACCCTTCAGGGACGTCATTCTTCAAGGCATGGCCCCCGGTGGCGGTCTGTTCGTGCCCGCGCGGGCGCCGCAACTCGACCTTGCCGGCATCCTCGCCCTGGGCGGTCTGCCGTACTGGCAGCGGGCGGCTGTCGTGTACTCGCGCTTCGAACTGGGGTTGCCCGAGGACGAGATCGCCGAGATCGCCCGCACCGCCTACGGCGCCAACTTCGATCATCCCGATGTCGCCGCGCTGCGCGACATCGGCGGCAACCGCCACTTCCTCGAACTGTGGCATGGGCCCACGCTCGCCTTCAAAGACATGGCGTTGCAGTGCATGCCTCTGTTCTTCTCGGAGGCATTGGAGTACGCGGCCGCGCAGGGCCGGCCTGAAAGCGACCGCCTCATCTTGGTCGCTACCTCTGGAGACACGGGGGTGGCGGCGCTCAGCGGCTACGCCGACGTGCCTCACGTGAAGATAGCCGTGTGCTACCCCAGCGGCGGGGTGTCGCCGGTGCAGCAACGTCAGATGACCACCATGCCCGGTGGCAACCTCACCGTCTTCGAGGTCGAGGGCGACTTCGACGCCTGCCAGCGGTCGGTCAAGGCCGTCTTCGCCGACCAGGCCTTCGCCCAGGAGTTGTTCGATGGCCACGGTCTTCGCCTCTCGTCGGCCAACTCCATCAACTGGGGCCGCCTGCTGCCGCAGATCGTCTACTACCTCAGCGGCTACGCCGATCTGGTCGCGCGGGGTTTCTGCGCGCCGGGAGCCCCGATCGACATCTGCGTGCCCAGCGGCAACTTCGGCAACATCCTCGCGGCCTACTACGCCAAAGCCATGGGCTTACCGGTGGGCCGGCTCATCTGCGCGTCCAACGCCAACCATGTGTTGCCCGACTTCTTCTCCACCGGCGCCTACGACATCTCGTCGCGCTCGTTGGTGAAGACGGCATCGCCGTCGATGGACATCCTGGTGTCGTCGAACCTCGAGCGGCTGCTCTTTGAGCTTCGTCGCGACGGGCGGTGGGTGGCCGGACTCATGCGGCAGCTGAGTTCCACCGGGGTGTTCCGCCTGGACCGCGATGCCTTGGATCTGGTGGCGCGCGATTTCGTCGCCGACTGGGTCGATACCGAGACATGCCTGAGGACCATCGGCCTAGTCTTCGACCAGACCGGCTACCTGCTCGACCCGCATACGGCCGTGGGATGGGAGGTGGCCCGCAGGATGGGGGGCGACAATCCGACCCTGATCATCTCCACCGCGCACTGGAGCAAGTTCCCGGCCGACGTGCTGCGTGGCCTGAAGGGTCTTCGGCCCGACGAGGTGGTCGAAGAGGACGAGTTCGAGTTGGTTTCGACTATCGAGAAGCTTGCGCCGGGCAATCCCGCGCCTGACATGGTGCGCGAGATGGCGGGGCGCGAGGTGCGCTTCGACAATCGCGTGGCGGCGGGCACGGAGTCGCTGGAGAGGGCTCTCACAAACTGGCTCTCGGAGTAGGGGCGCGATCGCGGGGCCGTGCCGCCGCCACCCGCCGGCGCGCGACCGCCACACCCGCCGCGACCGCCTCGACCTGCGCGTCGACGCTGCCGCTCGTGTCGGTCAGAAGTCGCGATACTCCTTGTAGAGTCCTGTGGCCCCCTTGGGCGACGCGCCCTGTTTCTCGGTCTCCTGGAGCCGCCCCTCACCGTCGTAGCAGCGCACGGCGAAATAGTGCCTGGCGGCGCTGAACGGCCAGTCGAAGCGCCAGACGACCCAGGTCATCGGCGAGAGGGGCTCCCGCAGCGTGGCAGATTGCCACGGCTGCTCGTCCACCTGGATCTCCACCCTTGATATGCCCCGGGCGCCGGAGAAGGCTATGCCGCCGATAGGCACGTAGGTCGTCCCGTCGCGGGTGACGAGCGACTTGGTCGCCACAGTGTCGATGACGGTCGTCGCGCGTACCTCAGCCGTCTCGTCCCAGCCGCGCGAGACCCAGTAGCCCGGCACCGAGTCGGAGAGCAGGCTGACCCGCGTGATCCACTTCGGCTGCTTCATGCCATACCGGCCGGGAATATGGATGCGGAGCGGAAAGCCGTGCTTGAAGGGGAGCGGTCTGCCGTCCCAGGCATACGTAAGCAAGACGCGGGGGTCGTCGCGAACGAGATCGAGTTCGATCTCCTCATCGAAGCCGTCGTCGGAATAGATGTGGGCGAAGCGGGCGTCGACCAGGGGCTCGGCTTCAGCGAGCACGTCGCGCAGGGGAGTCCCGGTCCACAGCGTGGTAGCGATGAGGGGCCCCCCGATCACGTTGTCGATGCACGACAACGTGATGAAATGGCTGTCCCTGGGGAAGTCGTCTCGAAGCTGGTCCAATGTCAGCGCGAGCGGCTTCTCTACGGCTCCGTCGACGATCAAGCGCCACTCACTCTCGACGATCTCGGGTACGTCAAGGTTGATGTCGACACGGAAGTGATCGTCCACCGGGGTATATTCCGGACGGGTGCCGGGGGCCGGTTCGACCGGGGAGTCGTCGTTCGGGAACGATGTCTGTCCGACCGGGGAGTCGCCGATGTCGGGAGCCTCGGCGCGGAGTACCTGACCGACGCCCGCTCCGGCCACGACGATCGTGGCGGCAAGCCCGCCCATCTCGATCAGAAAGCGCCTGCGGCTGATGGCCCGCGCTTCGGCTTCGACCAGGTCCGCGCGCGCCTCGGCACGTGCGTCATCGCTCGCCGGAGCCACGGCCCCGGCGCTCTGTGTGGCGGCCCGCGCGCGACCGGGCAAGGCTACCCGATGGAGCCGGCTCACGCCCCATCCCCAAGCCATCCACAGCACCAGCGCCAAGACCGCATAGCCGGCCTTACCTGCCGCACTCGCCGGAACATCCCGGAACAAGGCCGCCATGGTGCTGAAGGCGCCGAGGCCGGCCCCGAGCGTCAGCCCGTAGGCGGTGATCCGCCGGCGTGACGTCGGCCGCGCGAGTGCGAAGAAGAGTAGGGCGACGATCGATGTCGCGATGAAGAACGAGGCGACGGCCAGCACCTGCTCGGCGGTCTTGCTTGTCTCCGCGACGTCGAATCCCAGGCCGGTCAGTACTGAGAGCGTGGTATCGAGGCCGAAGACCACGACGCGTCCGGGCAGCGCTCTGATCAGCCACTCGAACACGGCGTAGGGTACGAAGGGGAGCCCGGCGAGCCAGCCGATGCCGAACGCCCCAAGGAGCGGCGCGGTGAGCAGGGCTCCGGCGGCGAGGCCTGTGACGCCACGTTTCAATCCGGGAAGTATCATTCGGTGAAGGTTACAGCATCATGGCAGAAAGCGCTGCAAAAGGAGAGATGTTTCTCCGCCGGCCCGGGCCTGGGGCGTCAGAAGGCGCCGATCTGGCAGTTCTTGACCTTGAGGCCCATCGCTTCACAGGCGGCCGACACGCCCATCTTCTGAGTATCAAGGTCGCGGGCGATCTTCCAGCACGCGGCGCAGGTGATGCGGCCCTCGACGACGCTCTCTTCGATCCGCCGGCGTAGCTCGTCGGAGACCTCCGCGGCTGGTCTGACGGTCCTCTTCTCGGGCGAGTACCCGAAGAGACCCATCTGGCACTCGATCACGCGGAATTCCAGCAGATCAGCGGTCGTGCCGACCTCGGCAGGCGAGGCGCCCAACTCGTGAGCCACTTCGTGGGCGGCCGTGCAGGTAACCCGTCCGTCGTCCGCGATCTGTTTCAGCGCGGCGGCGACACTGGGATCGGGCGGCGTGCCCGCGGGGTGTTTCGCGGCGTAGTGTCCGGCGTATTCATGGGGCATGACGGGCCTCCGGGTCACATGGTCATGGATCTCGGCAGGGTGCTCTCCAGTCGAACCCGAAGCATATATCATTGCGAGAAGGAAGGCCGGAATGGAGGCAGACACGGCCGCCGCGGCACCGCGCGGGCGCGCCTCACAAGGAGGAACCACATGAACTACGTGGCCATCTGGTTCGCAGCGTTCTTCGGCATCAGCTTCATCGATGCGCTCTGGCACCTCGTGCTGTTCGGCTGGGCCTACCGCCCCGGTTTCAGGCTCGTCGCGCGCTCCCGCGACGGCAAGATGTCGCTTCAGCCCCTACCGGGACTCCTGTCGCAGATCTTGGTGGTCAGCGCGCTGGTGGTGCTCACCATCCTCAGCGTCAGGGCCGGACAGGGCTACCCCGTCAACTTCCTGGTCGGCGCTTTGGGAGGCGTACTCGCTATCAGCGTCTACGGACTCGTGAACCAGGCTCTCATCAAAGACTGGACTTGGAGACTGACCATGCTCGAGGTCGTCTGGGGGCCGATCATCGGCGGGGTCGGGTCGCTCTTCATCGCCTGGATGTACCGAGTCATCTGAGGCTCTGCCACTCGAAAAGGCGCACCGTATCGTCGAGGATGAACGCGACGTGCCGGGCCGCCGTCGAGATGGGGGCCACGAAGTACGGGTCGAGCGGCGTGGTGCCCAGGACCTGCTCGTGCAGGCCGTCGTAGCCGCGGACCGACCAGGTCGTAGGCGGTCTCGCCGTCGATCTCCACCGCGCGGAAGTACGCGGCATAGGTGGGGCCTGCCGTGGGGAAGTCGCCGAGAAGGTCGATCTCCCAAGTGCGTTCGCCCGCGAGGTCGGCGCCCATGAGACCGTTCTCCCAGTAGACCAAGGTGCTGCCCGACGCTGAGGGCAGCCAGGCCTCCTGGCCGATCTGCCTGGGCATGCCCACCGGGCCGAGAGATACCACATAGGTGCCGGCGGAGAACGCGAGGTGTTCGATCGCCTCTTCCCAGGCCACGTACCCGTTGGAGAGACTATAGGTCCAGGCGAGGTCGCCGAACATGTCGGCCGGCGCCGACGATACCAGTTCGGCGGGCTCGTCGGTGGGTATGCCTCTGTCGTCTATCTCCAGTAGGTAGACGTGCTGGTACCAGTATTCCTCGGGGCTGAAATCCGAGGGTTCGTGTTCGATCCATGTAAGCCATCGCCCGGCAACCTGTGGGGAGGCCATCGGGCTTTCGCCCGGCTGAACCTGGGCCACCGTCTTCGGTCCGCGGGGCAGCCGGTAGGCGCAGATGGACGTATCGACGTAGTCGTACGTGTCGGGGTCTTCATCACCCTCCCTCCAGACCACCAGGCGGCCGTCGAGGTCTGCCTCGGGGGGGATGGCGCCCTCAACGGGCAGGGGGTCGTAGCCGTCGGATCCGAAGGAGTAGGCGTAGAGCGCGTAGCCGGCTCCGGAGTTGGCCTCTACGATGAGCGCCTCGTCGGACACGCTGACTGAATACGCCCCTTGCGGCGTAGCAGGCACAGTCACCTCCACCCACCGGCCCGAGGAGTCACCCGGTCTTCCGGCCGGTACGGTCGCCGGCGGAGAGGTTGTCGACGAAGTGGGGAGCGTGGCGGGGCTGCTGGTCGCGGTGGTAGGGGTGGGCACGGTGGTGGTAGTCGTCTTGACGACTACGGTGGTCGTGTCCGTGGGGCCGCCTCCATCCCTATCGAGCAAGACCAGCGGCAGAGCGACGGCCGCGGCGATGATGATCGCGGCCGCGGCGCCGGCGCCGATCCAGAGGCCGGTACGGGATCTCCGGGGTGGAGGAGGCGGCGGCGGTGGAGGAGGCGGTGGCGGGGATGACGGGGCGAGACCGGCATTCGCGCCGCACTCAGCGCAGAAGAGCGTTCCCTCAGGCATCGGGCTGCCACAGCTCTTGCAGAACATCATGGGACCTCCCGGCGGCGTGTGGCCCTGTCTGATCACAGTGTATCGCCGGCGTGCCTATGGGGCGAGCGGCCGCCCGGGCCGTCTTCCCGGGTCTCGCGCGGTGTTAGATTGGGTAAGAACGGAAGACGCACGTAAGGAGCCAAGCGTATGGGCGAGGACCTCGGCGATCGGGTGGTCAGAACCATCTGCCAGGAGTGTGGCAATTCGTGCGGCATGTCGGTGCATGTGGAGAACGGCCGGGCGGTGCGTGTCGAACCGGCGCCTGACTCTCGCGGAGCGTCGGCGAGATTCTGCCCGCGGGCGACGGCCGGTCTCGAGCGCCTCTATTCTCCCTACCGCCTTCTCTATCCGCTGAAGCGTCTGGGCGCCAAGGGAGAGGGCAGGTGGCAGCGCATCTCCTGGGATGAGGCTCTCGACACAGTGGCCGCCAGATTCCTGGCAGCCAAGCGCGACCACGGGGCCGAGTCGGTCGCTCTCGCCAAGGGCATCTACTGCAGGCAGGCCGACTGGGTCTCTCGCTTGGGCAACGCGTTCGGCACGCCCAATGTCACCAGCATCGACAACACGTGCTACGTGCCGAGCGCCGCCGGCAGGCTCATCACCTATGGTTTCGACGGCATGCCCGATCTGGCGGGGCGCCCCGAGTGCCTGCTGCTATGGGGCAACAGCCCGAACCCGCCGCTGCGACCGGGGGCCAAGCTCATCGTGGTCAATGTCCTCGAAACGGCTGCGGCCAAACGGGCCGACGTGTGGCTGCGGCCTCGTCCCGGTAGCGATCTCGCCCTGGCACTCGCTATGCTCAACGTGATAGTCACCGAGCATCTCTACGACGAAACTTTCGTCGAGAACTGGACCGTCGGCTTCGACAGGCTGGCGGAGCACGTTCGCGACTACACGCCCGAGCTGACGGCCGAGATCACGTGGGTGCCCGCCGAGCGGGTCTACGAGGCGGCGCGCATGTTCGCCGCCGGCCGGCCTGGATGCCTGTGGAACGGCAACGCGAGCGACGACACCTACAACAGCACCCAATGCGCCCGGGCCTTCGCCATACTGCAGGCGATCTGCGGCGATCTCGATGTGCCTGGAGGCACCTGCGAAGCTAGGGGAACCATACTTGGTGAGGGCACGGGGCGCGACATCCTCCGTCACATGCTGGCGCCCGAGCAGGAGGCGAAGAAGCTTGGAGCCGGCGCGGGCTACTTGCCTCCGACCGCGCTGTGGGATTCGATCGTGTGGAAGCCGGTCGAGGTTCGGCCTCAACACGTGCTGACGGCCATTCTCGAGGAGGAGCCGTACCCGGTGAGGGTGCTGGGAGTCTTCGGCAGCAACCCCCTGCTCACCTGGAGCAACTCGCGGAGAGTCTACGAGGCCCTCAAGCGGGTGGACTTTCTCGTGGTCACCGACCTGGTGAAGACCCCGACTGCCGCGATGGCCGACATCGTGTTGCCGGCGGCTTCGTACCTGGAGACCGACGCGGTGCTGACCACGGGCCCGGGAGTTCGGGGCTGTCACCTCGAGGCGCAGCAGAGGGTGGTGCAGATTGGGGAATGCCGCTCCGACCTCGAGATCATTCGGGAGCTTGCCGACAGGCTGGGGCTCGCCGGCCTCTTCGCCCCCGATCTTGAAGGTCTTCTCGACCGGTACCTGGAGCCGATGGGCATGACTTTCGCCGAACTCCGTCGCTCGCCCGGCGTTGTCTCGTCGTCGGCCCGCTTCCGAAAGTTCACGGACGGAGGTTTCAACACCCCCTCGGGTAGGGTGGAGATCTATTCGAGTCTCTGCGAGCAATGGGGATACGAACCACTGCCCGTCTACCACGAGCCCGAAGAGACGCCGCTCAGCGCGCCGGAGTTGCTTGCCGAGTACCCACTGGTGCTGACGAACAGCCACGAAGCGGAGTACGTGCACTCACAAGATCGCTATCTCGACGAGATCCGCGCGCTCAAACCCGAGCCACAGGTGATCATCCACCCGGAGACCGCCGCGACCCTCGGCATCGCCGAGAACGATCTGGTGTACATAGAGAGCAGGCGGGGCCGGATCGCGCAGAGGGCCACACTCGATGCCGGCATCGATCGCCGGGTTGTGAGCGTGGGCCACGGCTGGTGGTTCCCCGAAGAGGGCGAAGGCACGATGTTCGCGTGGGATAGGGCCAATCTGAACGTACTCACCGACGATGGCCCCCCGTATAGTCCCGAGATGGGCTCGCCGAAGATGCGGGGCTTTCTTTGCAGGGTATACAAGGCCGGATAGCCGGCCTGCCGGGAGCGTAGGTCGTCGGCGTTCTGTCGTCTCGGTAGAGCACTACTGCGGTACCGAAGCGTCCCCCTCGACGAGTTGCTTGATCTTGCAGAGCGAGTGGTTCCATACGACGTCGTGGGCGAACCTGGGAAAGAACCATCTGACGAGCGCCGAGAACGGCCGGCGGAGGAGCCCCCGTCCCGGGTTGAAGTCGAAGCCGACGTATGTGGTGAGCAGGTTCAGTCCCGGCTTGATCTCTCCGATGTCGAACGCGAACACGCCGCCCTGCCCGAACCCGCTGAGAATGCGGTAGAGCAGGTAGCGGCCCTCGACCACCCGCGTTAGGGCCAGATCGAACGACAGACCCAAGGGTACGATGTAGCGGATGGTGGTGCCCACTTCGTTCGGAGACCCCGCGGTTCTCGTGATCTTGATGAAGCGGGGCTTGAAGTAGGCTCGATCGGCGTCGCCGAACGCGCCCAGTTCGCGCACTATCGCCTCCCTTCCCGCGCGTATGCGGATGGAGAACAACCGCTCCACCTGCGGAGGCCGTTCTGGGGGGTCGAGGCCGAGCATGGAGAAGAGCTGCTGCCGCTTGGGTCCGACTTCTTCGGCGGGTACGCCCACCGGATAGCGCCCGACTTCTGACCAGTCGAGCCCGAAGACGAACTCGGTCAGGCGATCGAGCAACGTCATGACCAGCCCGCCCACGAGAATCAGCCAGAGCGAGGCGGGATGCAGCATGCCCCGCAGTATGCTGGCGTAGCTGTCGTCGCCGCTGGCTATGTGCCAGAGCACTATCGAGAGTCGCCGCTTGCGGGGCATCCGGTCCATGCGCTCGCTGAACACAGCTCTGTAGAACACGCGGCTGAGCGCCGGCCGGCCGAACAGCGAGTGGCTGAGCGCGAAGATTACGCGTCCGTAGCGGTTGTCAGTCTGGAGTCGCTTGACGACCGGCTCGTAGCAGCGGGCCAGGGTCGCCCGGTCGATGCCCTGGTCGAGCGCGCAGTCGGCCACGGCCGAGGCTGTGACGTAGGCCGAGTAGAGCCCGTCCTTGTACAAGCGGGACACGGCCATGTCGCCAGTCAGCGCGATCCTCGAAGCAGAGGGGTGCCGGGCGGCTCCGACCGTCATGTTGGGGTGGCAACAGCAGCCGACCTCGACGTTCGCGTTCGGCGGAAGAAGACGGCGGATGTGGGGGAGTTCAAGGAAGCGGCGGACGATGGGAACGCAACTCGAGCTGGGCGCGTGGTCTACGGTCTTGCCGAGAAGCACTACCGTCATCCACGTGTCTTTGGGTATGAGCGAAGCCATTTCGATCCGCAGGTCGGTGGAGCCGTGCTGCGCGAAGTGCACCTCTCCGTTCAACGGGACCATGAGACCGTCTTCGGCGAGGATCTCGGCGATGACGGTCCGCCGCACTCTAGGGGGCCGCAGACCGGGCATGAGATCGCGCAGCGTGCTGAAGAGCGGATCGACTGTCAGGTCGGTGCCGGGCGAACGGTTCACACCCGCGGCTACGACCAAGAAGTCGGCCTCGATGGTCTCCGCGGCGGCCTCGTGACCCAGTATCGGTGTTCGATACGTCACCACCGGGCGTCCCTCGTCGGAGTAGCGTACTTCATCGACCTCCGCCGTGATCACCTGGGCTCCCTCCTTGACCGCCGTGGCGAGCAAGAAGGTATCGAAGTTCTCGTAGCGGTCGGCGCGGCTGCGCGGACGCGAACCGCGGAACACCGAGTACATACGTCTGTCGGGCGGCACCGCCAGCGGGATGCTCTTCCAGTCGCCGTGGATGACCACCTCGTCGGCCTCGCTCTCGATCACCTCCCGCGGCGGGACGATCGCGTTCTCGACCAGGATGTCGTTCAACCGGGGCGAGATGCCGCCCGCGCAGTAGTTGCAGCCCTCCCACGAGGTGAAGGGCGCCGGCGAGTAGAAGCAGATCTCGTTCTTGCGCTCGAGAACGATCACGCGCGGAGAGCGGCCGAGCGCGCGGGCTCTGCGCAAGAACCGTATGCAGAAGAACGAGCCGGCAGGGCCGCCGCCGACGACAACAACCGTTGCCGCGTCGGGCAGCGTCAGCCGCTCGGGCTTGGTCCTGCTGGTGAGGCTCGCGATGCGAGCGATGTCCGCCTCCCTGAGCGTCGTCTCGAGGAGCACCTGCCTGGGAGGGTAGCACGCCCGCCGGCGCCCACGCGGCGGCGTGCGGAATCCGCGAGAGCGGACTCCCGCCGGCGGTGGTCGCACGTAAGCGAGAAGCCCGGGTACTCCCGGGCTTCTCGCGCAACAAGACCATGTGGGCGGCCGGCTTCGCGGGCCGCCCCGTGAGAGGGTCTCCTAACTGTTGAGGATGGCCTCGGCTTCCTCGCGGTAGGCGTCCATGAGGTAGGGGATGCCGGTGACCTTGGCGCACTCCTCGGTGAGGCTCATCAGGTCCTCGCGGGCTGATCGCCGGGACGTTGAAGCAGCGGGCCCCGGCCATGAGCTGCTGCAGGCCGACTCGGAGCTTCTGCGCATAGCTGTAGATGCCGATGGCGCCCAGCGGGATGTTCTTCATCTCGTCCTTGCCGACGATGTCGACCACTTCTTCGTAGCACACGAAGATCTCTTCGGGCGTGGTGCCGAACTGGCTGACGGTCTTGGGCAGGCCGCCGTTCTTCATCCACACGGCCGATGTTCTTGCCGACCATGCCGGGGATCATCAGGGCCCGGCCCATGCAGACGGCCTTGACGAACGGTGCGCCCAGGGCCAGGGCCTTGAAGATGTCGTCTTCGCTGCTGAAGCCGCCGGCAAAGGCGATGTCGGGCACGCGCTCGCCCCTCGCCGCCAGACTTGGCCGCGAACTCGGCCGCGGCCGCATGCAGGTAGAGGCTGGGCATGCCCCATTCCTCCATCATGCGCCACGGGCTCATGCCGGTGCCGCCGGGAGCGCCGTCGATGGTCAGCAGGTCGATCTTGGCCTCGCAACCCCACTTGATGGCCATGGCCAGCTCGCGCAGGCCGTACGCGCCGGTCTTCAGGGTGATCCGCTTGAAGCCGAGGTCGCGCAGCCGCTGGCACTCGGCGAGGAAGCCCTCTTCGTCGATGAAGCCGAGCCGGCTGTGGCGCTCGAATTCCTTGATCGCGCCGTCTTTGAAGGCGGCCTGAGTGATGGGATCGGACGGATCGGGCGTGACGATGTAGCCGCGCTTCTGCAGTTCCAGCGCCCGTTCGAGGCGAGTCGACCTTGATCTCGCCGCCGATGCACTTGGCGCCCTGGCCCCACTTCAGCTCGATGGTCTCGAGCCGTGCTTCTTGATGACGTATTCGGCCACTCCCAGACGGGTGTCCTCGACGTTCATCTGGACGAGGATCTCGCCGTAGCCGCGATGGTAGCGCGATAGGTCTCGATGCGGCGGTCCATGTCCGGGCGCGAAGCTGACCTTGCCCTGCGCGTCGAACTCGAGCTCGGGTCGATGCCCGCACACGTTCTCGCCGCAGACCAGGGTGACACCGCTGATGGCCGCGCCCACGGCGAAGTGCTCCCAGTTCTTCCGGGCGATCTCGGTGGAGCCGAGCGCCCCGGTGAACACGGGCGCCAGCATCTTGACCTTGTTGTCCCAGCCGTACTCGGTCTGCACGCTCACGCGGGGAACGTGCATGTGTCGGAGTTGGCCTCCACTCCTTCGGGCAGACCCTCGCCGCCCAGCGCGTAGCCCTGGATGTTCAGGTGGGAGTAGTCGATCGGGTAGTCCTTGTCGCCTCCGGCGGTTATCTCGCCGAAGGGTCCGGGGTAGATGAGCTCGCGGCCACGGAAGGTGGCCTTGAAGACCTCGCAGTTGCCGCTGCAGCCGTCGATGCAGCGAGTGCAGAGGCCCGAGCCGGGGACCACGCTGCGCGAGCGGTTCGACGTCTGGGAAACGTCATTCGCATTGGGTTGCTGTAGATTCACGACGTACTCCTTCTTGCTAGATCGGCCGTTAACGTGTCGAAAGCAGACCGCGCAACTGCCACTGCGCGCACTGGAAACCTCGTCCCAGCTCGCACTGGATGCACGTGTCGGGGATGTTCTCGACCATCGAGCGCTGCGATTCGCAGAGACCGCAGATGTAACCCTCAGACCGGGGTCCGGGGCACGGGGTGATGGTCATGGGGCAGACCTCGACGCAGTTGTGGCAGCGCTTGCAGAGGTCGGGCCGTTGGTAGAAGGGGAGGGCGACATGCCGGTCGCTGCCCCTGCCCACAAAGCCGAGCGAGTGCGACTGCCAGATCTCTCCGCACACCCGGACGCACCGGCCGCAGAGAACGCAGTCGTGGTTGCGCAGGGGGTAGCGCGAGCGTGTCACGCCCACACGCGCGGCCAGGTCTTGAATGGCCCGTGAGTTGGGCGCTTCCGCCAGCAGCAACTCGACGATGTTCCTGCGGGCGCGCACGGCCGCTTCGGAGTGGGCCTCGACGACGAGTCCTTCGCGGGCCTCCAGGGTGCACGACGCGGTCATCGTGCGCCGGCCGCCCTCCACCACCTCGGCGATGCACACCCGGCAGGCCCCGCTGGGGCTCACGCCGGGCATGTGGCACAGGTTGGGAATGCAGATTCCGACAGACAGGGCCGCGTCGAGCACGCTCGAACCCTCGAGAGCGCTGATCGTCGCCCCGTCTACCGTGATAGTCACCATCTTCTTTGCCATGGCTGCCTCCTTCAGGTCCTGCTGATAGCTTCGGAGGGGCAGGCGTCGACACAGATGCCGCACCTCTGGCAGAGCTCTGGGACGATGCGGAAGGCGTCGTCTTCGACGATGGCCGCGTGCGGGCAGGCGTCGGTGCACGAGCCGCACATGGTGCAGAGGTCGGGGTCGATCTCGTACGTCGACAGCGCCGTGCAGACTCCGGCCGGACAGACATGGCTCTCGATGTGCGCCTTGTACTCGTCTTCGAAGTAGCGGAGCGTAGAGAGCACCGGGTTGGCCGCCGTCTTGCCGAGCGCGCAGAGCGAGCCGACCGACATGGTCCAGGCCAGGTCTTTGAGAGTCTCGAGTTGCTCCTTGCGGCCTCGTCCCTCGGTGATATCGGTGAGGATCTCGAGCATGCGGTCGGTGCCCAACCGGCAGGGCGTGCACTTGCCGCACGACTCCTCATTGAGGAACTTCATGAAGTACTTCGCCACATCGACCATGCAGGCCGAGCTGTCCATGACCACCATGCCGCCCGAGCCCATCATCGATCCGGCCTGAGAGAGCGCCTCGTAGTCTACGGGCAGGTCGAACAGCGAGGCGGGTAGGCAACCACCAGAGGGGCCGCCGGTCTGCACCGCCTTGATCGGCTTGCCGTTCTGCTGGCCTCCACCGATGTCGAACACGATCTCACGGAGCGGTGTGCCCATCTCGACCTCGATGAGCCCCGTGTTCTTCACCTGGCCGGTGAGGGCGAAGACCTTGGTGCCTTTGCTGAGCTCGGTGCCCTTCGCGGCGAACCAGGCGGCTCCGTTGGAGACGATCTTCGGCACGTTGGCCCAGGTCTCCACGTTGTTGAGGTCGGTGGGTTGATCGAGGTAGCCGCGCTCCACGGTGTGGATGTCTTTGGCCCGTGGTTCGCCGACCTCGCCCTGGAGCGAAGCCATGAGGGCCGTCGACTCTCCGCACACGAACGCTCCGCCGCCGCGGGCCACTTTGACGTCGAAGTCCAGGCCAGAACCAAGGATGTTCTCGCCCAGCAGGCCGTACTCGCGCGCCTGCTCTATGGCCCGGCGGACGTGCTCGACCGCGAGGGGGTACTCGTTGCGCACATACACGTAACCCTTAGCTGCTCCTATGGCATGGGCGCCGATGATCATCCCCTCGAGCACCGAGTGCGGATTGCCCTCGAGAAGGCTGCGATCCATGTACGCTCCGGGGTCGCCCTCGTCGGCGTTGCACACCACGTAGCGTGTCGATCCGGCCGCGGCGCGGGTCTGAGCCCACTTCCTGCCGGTCGGGTAGCCGCCGCCGCCCCGGCCTCTCAGGCCTGAGGCGCTGATCTCGGCGATGACTGTCTCGGGGTCGAGCAGGAGCGCCTTGGCGAGGGCGTCGTAGCCGCCGGCCGCTATGTAGTCGTCGATACTGGTCGGCGCTAGACGGCGGTTGTCGGCCATGAGACAGCGCTGCTGGGCCGCATAGAACGGGATGTCGGCCTCGTGCTGCACGGTCTTGCCCGACACTGGGTCGATGTACAGCAACTCTTCGACGGTCTCGCCGTTCACTAGGGTGCGCGACACGATCTCGGGCACATCCTCCGGCCGGATATGGCGGTAGAAGATGCCCGCGGGCTCGATGATCGCGAGAGGGCCCTGTTCGCAGAAGCCGTGGCACCCGGTGAGACGGAGCAGGACCCTGTCGTTCAGACCGTTCTGCTCGAGTGCCTCGGCCATGGCCTCGGCGACCGGTAAGCAGCCACAGGCGCGACACGCGGTGCCGGCGCACATGGTCACGGTCAGTTCGTACGCGTCGCGCTTCTCGGCCAGCTCACGCCGGTGATCGGCGAGCGACTTCATGTCGGGAAGTTTAGGCATGGGCCGCCACCTCGACTCCCTCTGGGGCATCTTGACCGGCTTCCTGGTCGGCCGCGCGCACATCCTTGAGAAGCTGCGAAAGCTTCTCGGCGTTCACGTGGTCGTGATAGACACCGTCGAGTACGACGACCGGGCCGAGCGCACACGCGCCCAAGCAGTTGACCGTCTCGAGGGTGAAGGCCCCGTCGGCGGTGGTGCATCCCGGCTCGATATCGAGCCGGGCGGTGAGCTCGTCGAGCAGCCTGGGCGCCCCGCGGACATGGCAGGCGGTACCGTCACATACCGTGAGCACGTGGCGTCCCCTGCGGACCAAGCTGAAGGCTTTATAGAAGTTCGCCAATCTGAACACTTCGATCAGCGGGACTTCAAACGATTCGGCTACACGACGGAGCGCTTCCTCGGGCAGGTACCCGAACGACGCCTGCACGTCTTGCAAGACCTCCATGATGTCGAACGGCTCGAGGCCGCGGTTCTCGAGGATGGTCTCTAGGTCACTCAACTCCATGGCCTCCTCCAAGTGCTCGGATGCGTGCGCCGCTCTCGCCACGGACCCTCCGTGCCTTGCGCCCAGCGGCTGGTCGTTGCCGACCAACATACAGTGCGACTACCGGCGGTCGCTCGGAGCCAGCTTTCACGGTGGTTTGCGCCCTGTCTGCGGCTTGTCCACCACTTCGCCCACGCTAGCGGCATCACATTGCCGTGCAATGTAGCAATACGGAAAGAGATTAGCAAGATTAGCAGCGATAACCTGACCGCGGCGTTGACGACAATACGGCCGAATTGCCGCAACCAAGCGGCAACCTGACACGACAGGTATCTGCCGCATAGAGCGGGTCTTGAGGGCTTACGAGGTTGTGAACGAGCCTCAGTACGGGCCAAACAGCCGCCGTATACCGGCAAAATTGCCGCTTCGCGCCCGTCAGACCGGCACGTTTCTGGTAGGATATGCGGCATGAGGGAGCGAACCGAAGAGAAGCGCACCGCGATCTTGCGCATCCTCCGTGAGGCCGAGAAGCCCCTCGGCAGCTCGAGGATAACCGAGCGGCTGGCCGCCATGGGCCACGACATCAGCGAGAGGACGGTCAGGTTCCACCTGCTCGACATGGACAAGCTGGGCTGGACTCAGAATCTCGGCAGGCACGGCCGCTCGATCACCCAGCGCGGACTGAACGAGCTCGACGATACGAGGGGCTTCGAGAAGGTGGGCATCTTGTCGGCCAAGATCGACCAGATGACCTACAAGATGGATTTCGACCTCGTCAAGAAGACCGGCACCGTGGTGGTCAACGTCAGCGTCATCCCTCGCGATCAACTCGAGCGCTCGATCCCCCTCATGACCCAGGTCTTCTCCGCCGGCTACGCCATGGGCAAGCTGATCGGGTTCCTGCGGCCGGGCGAGCAGATCGGCAAGATGGCCGTACCCGAGGGGAGCATCGGCATCGCCACCGTCTGCTCGATCACGGTGAACGGCGTGCTGGTGGCTCACGGCATTCCTACCAACTCGCGCTTCGGGGGCCTGCTCGAACTCCGCGACCACAAGGCTGTGCGCTTCGCCGAGTTCATCAACTACGACGGCACCACCCTCGATCCCCTGGAGATCTTCATACGTAGTGTCATGACCGACTACGTCGGCGCCACTCGTAACGGCAACGGGCTCATCGGAGCGAGCTTTCGCGAAGTGCCCGCCGACAGCCGCGATCATGTGCTGGAGCTGGCCCTCCAGATGGAGAAGGTAGGGCTCGGCGCCATCTCGATGGTGGGGTGGCCGGGACAGCAGCTGCTCGAGATACCCGTGAGCGAGGGCCGTCTGGGTATCGTGGTGATCGGCGGGCTCAATCCGGTGGCCATTCTCGAGGAGAAGGGCATCCGTGTCTACCGCACCGGCGCGCTGGCCGGCCTAATCGACTACGACCGGCTTTTCAGCTACGAGGAGTTGAGCGAGCAGGCCCGGGCGCTCGACTGACGGGCGCGAGACGCGGTCGCGCCGCGCAGGCCCGGGCGAAACCGGCCGGCCGCCGGCCCGGCTACTCGCCGGGCGGCGCCCAGCTCGCCACGTACTCCAGACCCGCTCGTCCCCCCTCGCCGGTCTCACCGGGCGCCGGCGGGTCGACCACCCAGCCGCCGGACAGCCCCCGCTCACGTGCGACCAGGTCGAAGTGGCACATGGCGATGCCCATGTCGACACGCTGCAGGTCGGCGAGGCGCAAGAGCGCGAAGGTAGCGGTGCCTTTGCCGTAGCCCTTGGTGCGTTGCAGATAGAAGTGCCAGGTCTCGCCGCGCCTGAGGATGCGCCATGGCTGTTTGTTCGACGCCGACGGGGCCCAGCGCAGCGCATCGAGAACGGGGGCGAACGCGGCGGCTCCGGGGTCTGTGTTCGGAGCGGCCGTCGCTGCCGCGTGGGTGCCGGCCGCGGCCCGGGTCCCGGCGGCGGTCCCGGCGGCGCCGGCCCCGGCCGCGCCGCCCACGCCCGCACTCGCGCCGCCCACGCCCGCCCCCGCGGGTTCGAGCGGCTGCTCGAACGTGCCGTCGAAGAAGAGCTGCTCGGGCGGCAGCCGGTGGTGGCTGCCGGCCTTCTGTCTCGCCCACGCTTTCTTGCTGCCCTCGGTCGGGTAGCCCACCGCCGCGACCGCCGGCACGATGTCGTCGCGGGTCGCGCCGATCTTGCGCGCGAACGAGCTCTTGCTGAAGGTGCCACCGAGCCAGCAGGTCTGCAGGCCGAGATCGGTCGCGGCAAGCACAGCGTGCTCGAGCGAGTAGCCGTAGTCCTCGAGGTCCTTGGGAGCGCGCTCAGCCGCTCCGACCAGGAATCCCGGGGCGTCCTTGATGAAGCCGTAGGTGCCCAGGCCTTTCAGCGACGCCCTGTCGTCGGCCGTGGCGGCCACGAGCGACACACGCACCCGGCTGCCGAGCGGCCCGGGATCGAGTGTGGCGAGGAACGCCTCGAGCTCCCGCTGGACGGCATCGTCGATAGGCTGGTCGACGTAGGCTCGACAGGAGTATCGGCGGCTCACCAGCTCCGAAATGGGGCTTCTCAAGGTATTCCTCCTGCATTCTCGCTCGCACAATGTTGTCAACTACCTCTATCATATGAGACCTTGACCAGACCCGTTCGATCTAGGAGGCTGCTGGAAGACGAAGTCCCGGCCGCGAGAACGTGCCAGGCGGCGCAATACGGCGTCCTCAGTCGCGTAAATGGCGCTGCTATTCACGCTCTTTGCGTCCCTGTCTTGTGCATGGCGGTCGCGTCCCCGTGGCGAACGTCCTATTTCAACAGCCGATCGGGTCACCTGAAGTCGTGGAGTCCGACACAAGAGGAAGCAGATGATCAAGTTCAGTGAGCGCCAGCTCAAAACGCCCAAGTACATGCGGCCCGTGTATTTGGTCACCGCGGGCCAGTCCAAGTACGGCAGGGCGATCCCGGAGAAGCGCACCGAGGAGTTGTGTGTCGACGCCTTCCGAATGGCGGCGCAGCTCATCAACAAGACTCCGGCCGAGTTGAAGCGCTACATCCACTCCTGCTACTACGGCCATTTCGCCGATCACTTCGGCGATCAGCTCTTGGGCGAGGCCGTTATCCACGACCGTCTCGGCCTCGATCCCCTCGGCAACGTCGGCATCAAGTCGGGCGGCGCCACCGGTGGCTCGACCCTGTGGGAAGCGGCCAAGGCCGTCGCCTCCGGTTATTCCGACTGCGTGCTCGCCATGGGCTGGGAGCGCATGGACGAAGTCCCTACCGACGAGGGCAACTTCCTCATCGCCTCCGCCGCCGACCGTGACTGGGAATCCCCCATGGGCCAGATCTACACCGGCTACTACGCGGTCATGGCTCAGAAGTACTGGCAGGTGTTCGGCAAGGCCGAGGCCTCGTTCCGCCGCACGCTCGCCGAGATCTCGGTGAAGCACCACGGCTACGCCCGCTTCAACCCGTTCGCCCACGGCCCCATGAAGATCACCGTCGACGACGTTCTCATGTCGCCCCTGGTCGCCGATCCGCTGCGTGCCCTCGACTGCTGCCTCATGAGCGTCGGGTCGGCGTGCGCGATCCTCTGCGACGAAGAGACGGCCATGGAGCTGACCAAAGACAGCCCCAACAAGCCGCTCCGCATCTGGGTCACCGCCGGCTCGCACACGCTCCGTCCGGCCGACCGCCGCGCCATGGAGATCCCGCTGCTGCCGCACGAGGCGCCCGATCAGTACAAGAACCTGGCCAAGGAATTCCCGGGCGGCGAACGCTATCCCGGCTTCACCGGCTTCCTCGCCGCGCGCATGGCCGCCTACTACGCCTACCGCATGGCCGGCGTCACGAATCCCACCGACGACTTCGACGTCATCGAGCTGCACGACGCCTTCACCATCAGCGACGTGCAGACGTACGAGGACATCGGCCTGCGGCCCTACGGCCACGGCCGTGACTTCGTCGAGTCGGGCGACTGCTACCACACCAACCCACACACAGGCCAGCCGGGCAAGCTGCCGTCGAACCTGTCGGGCGGCCTCATCGGCTGCATGCACGCGGTGGGCGCGAGCGGCATCATGCAGGTGTTCGAGATCGCCAGCCACATCTGGGGACGCTGGGCCGAGCTGCACGGCGACCAGAAGCGGTGGGACGAGTTCGGCCGCGAGAAGCCCGAGGACTGGACCGACCTGCAGGTCAAGGACGCCCACCGGGCGCTGTCGGTCAGCCACGCGGGTGTCGGATCGCACGTCACGGCGACCGTCCTCATGGACCCCGATCATCTTCTGAACAAAGACGCGTGAGAGAGGCCGACCAATGAGCCAATACGGACAAGTTCAAGTCAAGGACGGCCGCTATAAGTTCCGCGGCGACTTCCACCGTCTCGAGCAGCACATGCCCATCCGCGACGCCGACGCTGACTGGAAGCTGGTCGGAGTCACCAAGCCGCGCGACATGACCTACGTGCATACGTACGGCGCCGAGGCCCCCTTCTTCGAGTCGCTGTCGCAGGGCAAGCTGCTCGCCACCAAGTGCGAGAACCCCGACTGCGAGGCCAACGGCTCCATCTTCCAGCCGTTCCGCATCTTCTGCCCCGACTGTCTGGGCACCAACACGGTCATCGACATGACCGACCTCGCCAAGAAGACGGCGACCGTGCACACCTTCATGGTCTGCATGCGTTCGGGCGCCTTCAACATGCTCGACAAGCCCATCCGCTTCATCAACATCGAGTTCAAGGGCGTCTCAACGATCCTCTTCAGCTACCTGCTGCTCGGCGAGCCGCAGATCGGCATGAAGGTGGTGCCGGTGTTCAAGCGCGCCAACCCCACCTACACCATCCTGGACCTGTCCTGGGTGCCGGCGGGCACGGCGGCCGACGCGCTGCCGGAAGGGTTCTATTTCTAGAGGTTAGCGACGCCCGCTTCGACGGGCCGACACGAAAGCCACAGATGACGGGGTCCGGCGCGAAGCGCCGGACCCCGATGCTTGCATGAACGAGATATTGACGCGTAAACGTACGTAAGTTACGATTTGTACGTAAACACGTAGGCTGCAGCACATGAGGGGGCGTTTCATGACCAGTATGCCGATTACCGCCGCGCGCGACGACCTGTCAGAGGTCGTCAATCGTGTTGCCTACAGCAAAGAACGCATCTGCCTGACACGTCACGGCAAAGACGTGGCTTGCGTGGTCTCGGTTGAAGAAGCGAAACTGCTCGACCTCCTCGAGGACAGGCTTGATCTCTCTGACGCCCTAGAGGCTCTCAAAGAAATGCGAGAGCAGGGCTCTGTCTCGTGGGATGATCTCAGGGCCGACCTTGGCGTGTAGCGCGCGTCCATGGCTCATCGCATCGAGGTCAGCCCCGCGGCGGCGCGGCAACTGAAGAGGATCGATCGACGCGTTCTACCCCAGATTGCGGCGAAGATTGACTCGCTGGCCAACGAGCCCAGACCGCACGGTTGCGAGAAACTGAGTGGGTATGACGACCTGTATCGAGTGAGAGTTGGAGACCACCGAATCGTGTATGGGGTGGAAGACCAGTTCGTGCTAGTCGTCGTTCTCAAGGTGGGGAATCGGGCCGATGTCTATCAGCGCATACGCGACAGCGATCTCGACTTCTTACGAAGGTTGGTGGGCATGTAGTTGGCACAAGGGGGAGTCGCGGCAGCCCGATCACTTGGGGCCGTCGTCCTTGGTATCTTGGAGTCAGTCGAGACTCGCCGAAAGGAAGGGTCTATGTTGAGGAACTATGAGGTGCTGAGCGGTGACGTCAATTTGCTGGGCGTCGTCAAAGCCAAGAAGGTCATCGGTCGCTACCTGAACCGTACCAATCTGACCTACTACTCGGAGTTGTCGCGTCTGATTGGCTGCGAGGCCTACGTCAAGCACGAGAACCACAATCCCACCGGATCGTTCAAGATCCGCGGGGCGCTCAACTTCTTCCACCACATGTCCAAGGAAGAACTCGAGGCCGGCGTGCTGGTGGCGACCCGGGGCAATCACGGCTTGGCCATGGCCTGGGCGGCCCGTTGGTTCAACGTACCCTGCACGGTCGTTGTGCCTGAGGGCAACAATCCCGAGATCAACCGCATCGTGGAGAGCTTCGGCGCCGATCTCATCGTGCACGGCAGCGACTTCTACGACGCCCAGTCGTACTGCGACGAGCTGGTCGACAGCGCCGGCTACTACTACGTGGAGCAGGGCAACGAGCCCGAGATCCTCAATGGCCTAGGCACCATGGGCCTCGAGATCTTCGAGGACCTTCCGGACGTCGACGTGATCATCGTTCCCATCGGCGGAGGTTCGGGGTGTGCCTCGCTGCTGAAGGTGGCTCAGGCGGTCAATCCCAAGGTGGAGATCATCGGCGTGCAGCCTGAGCGCGCGGCGGCCTTCTACGACTCCTGGAAGAAAGGCGAGTGGACCACCATCGAGACAGCTCAGACGGTGGCCGACGGTTTGGCGGCGCGCAGTGTGTTCCAACTGCCCTACGCCATCATGAAAGACCGCATCAGCGACGTGGTGCTGCTGACCGAAGACGAGATCCTCGGCGGCATCCGTCTGGCGCTGCAGTCCACGCATAACCTGGCCGAGGGGGCGGGCGCCGCGAGCATCGCCGGCGCGGTCAAGATCAGCGACCGGCTGGCCGGCAAGAAGGTGGCGCTGATCATGTCGGGCGGCAACCTGGATCACGCGCACTTGGTGCAGGCTTTGGCCTAGCGGCCGGCAGGATCTGGACATCGGCAAAGCCAGCAAGCCCGGCAAGAACCCGAAGACGGCGTCTGTCACAGCGGGCGCCTTGGACGCGGCCGCACCGACCGGCCGCGCCGCGCTTACCAAAGCCGCGCCCTCACAGCTCGGCTCCGCGCCGATGATCGTCCCCGACGGCTATGTCGAGGTGCAACGTCTGATCGAGGCGGGCTCTCCGCTGGTGTTCGTCTCGGGCAACGCCGGCACCGGCAAGACCACCCTCATCCGCTACCTGAGGGAGAACCTCGACCTGCGGAGCGTCGTGCTGGCCCCGACCGGCGTGGCGGCGCTGAATGCCGGCGGCGCTACCATCCACTCGTTCTTCCGCTTCCCTCCCCGCATCCAAGATCTGCGCGACATCCGCGTGCCGGCCGACGCCCGGCTCTACCAGAGGCTGGAGTTGCTCATCATCGACGAAGTCTCCATGGTTCGGGCCGACATCCTCGACAGCATCGACGTGTTCCTCCGCGAGTGTCAGGGGTGCTCCCGGGCGTTCGGCGGCGTGCAGCTCGTGCTGCTGGGGGACATGTTCCAGCTGCCTCCTGTGGTCTCGAGCGCCGAACGCGACATTTTCGCCACCCGCGGCTACGCGAGCCCCTACTTCTTCAGCGCGCAGTCGCTGCAGGACGTTCCCCTGGCGCACGTCGAGCTGGACGAGGTGTTCCGGCAGACCGACCGGGAGTTCATCTCGCTACTCAACCGGCTGCGCGTTGGCGACGGCACCGCGGCGGCAGTGGAAGAGATCAACCGCCATTGTTTGCGAGAAAGCAGGCCGCTGGGAGACGACGTTTCGCCGCGAGGGCGCGACTGGCACGCGCAAGACAAGGACGCAAAGAGCGTGAATACCAGCGCTATTGACGCGACTGAGGACGCCGTATCGCGCCGCCTAGCGCGTTCTCGCGGCCGGGACCTCGTTTCTCAGCAGCCTCCTAGCTCCGACCACGAGATCACCCTCACCTGCACGAACAAGGTCGCGGACGATCTCAACGAGGCGGCCATGGCCGCTCTCGATGCTGAGGCGGCGGTGTTCGTGGGTGAGTCGGAGGGCAAGTTCAAGCTCGACGGCGACCGGCTGCCCTCGCCCCTCGAACTGCGCCTCAAGGTGGGCGCGCGGGTGATGTTCACCCGGAACGACGAGTCGGCGCGGTGGGTCAACGGGACTCTGGGCGAGGTGACCTTCCTCGGCGGCACGCGTGTGGAGGTGACGCTCACCGACGGCAGCGCCCACGACGTGGAGCGCGTCACCTGGCAGACCTACGAGTACCGGTTGGACCGCGACGCCGACCGCATCGTCGCCGACGAGGTCGGACACTACAAGCAGTTCCCGCTGATGCTGGCCTGGGCGGTCACTATCCACAAGAGCCAGGGCAAGACACTCGGCAACGTGCTGGTCGACTTCGGCTCGGGAGCCTTCGCGCCCGGGCAGGCGTACGTGGCGCTCAGCCGCTGCCGGTCGCTGGAGAGCCTCCGGCTGGCCCGGCCGCTGCGGGCGTCGGACGTGCGGTGCGATATGCGCATACGGCGGTTCTACCAGGTGCTGGCGGCGGCGCAGGGGCGGTTGAGCGAGGGCGAGGCCGGCGGCGGCTGGTGAGCGGCAGACCTACAGATCGTCCTCCGACAACTCGGCCATCTTCATCAGGTGATGCTGGAGACTGGGCTCATACGGCGATTTCGACGATCCGATCATGCTCTCCCGGGGTGATCGTGGCGACGTCGACCGAAAGGCAGCCCTCGACCGCCTCGTACAAGTTCTTGAGCAGCTCTTCGAAGGTCTCACCCTGCGTGCAGCAACCGGGGATGGCCGGGACCTCAGCCCAGAACCCGCCCTCTTCCGCCTCGTGGACTACTATCTTCAGCTTCATGAGTCTCCTCTCAGCGGCTTCCTGTCGCTGAGAGGAGTATACCCCGGCGTATCTGGAGCTACCGCAGAGCCGTCGCGGACAGGGCTCCGCCCGCTATGTAACCCTCAGATCTCGAAATCTCCGGCGTCGACGGAGGCGCCGCGGATCGTCACCTTGGCAAGCTCTTTTCCTTCGGCCTCGAGCGTGTATTCGCCGTCCGAGAGCCCGTCGAAGCGGAATTCGCCGAACATGTCGCTTATCAGTTGAGCCGTCGAGTCCGCCCCTTTGAGCGTGACCACCACAGCGGGGGCGACGTCGCCGCCCTTCAGCACCTGCCCCGCGATGAAGTTCTTCGTGAAGCGGTGCAGGTTCTTGTACCAGACGTGCGGCTTCGCGACTATCTCAGCCTTGTAAGCGGCAAAGTCCTCCGCCTCTACCCGCTTCGCGAACGCCTCCGGCTCCTCGCGGACGAAGGACATCGCTCCCGTCGGGCAGGTGTGCACGCAGCGCGGCATGGCGGGCTCCCAGGAGGCGTCGTCCAGAAGGTGCGCGCAGAAATCGCACTTCTGCGAGAGCTGCTCCTCCTCGTTCCACCAGATGGCGCCGTACGGGCAGAAGCCAGAGATGTCCTTTCCCCTTCCGCCTTCGAGATCGAAGATCACGATGCCGTCCTCGCGGACGCTCACGAAGTCGCCCCCCTTGGCGCACGGCGGGTTTTCGCACTGCAGACAGGGCTTCGGCAGAAAGGCCGTGTCGATGCGGTCGTTCTGTCCGCGCTCATGCCGGAGGATATCCATCCAGCGATGGCCGTGCCTCGGCATGGGCGCCTGGTACGGGGCCCAGTCGTTCTCGGCGTGTTCGTCCTGGCAGGCCAAGAAGCAGTTGTTGCAGTCGTGGCACTTGGCCACGTCGATGATCATGTAGTTCTGTTTCATCGCCATTACCTTCCGTTCCACTTCTCGACCTGCACCAGGCAATGCTCGGTGGTCATGCCGGTGGCGTACTTCGACAGCGTGCGTGACGGCGTCAGAAGGTTGATACAACCGGCGCGGTCGTCCGATTCCCCGGGCGTGCCCAGAGGATCGTACTCGGCGCAACTCTCATAGCAGTGGCACGTGCCCTTCGGCACCCGCTTCGTGATGCGGCAGCAGAAGATGACCGCGCCGCGCTCGTTGTACGCGCGGATGAGGTCGCCGTCCTTGATGCCGCGCTCCTCCGCGTCGGCCGCGTTCATGCGGAAGATCCAGTAGTAGTGCCCGTCGACCACTACGCGATGGTCCTTGACGTCGTTGAGGAACGAATCCTTCGCGTCGCCCATGGTGTGGAACGAGAAGCGAGGATGCGGCGAGACCACGGCGAGGGGATAGTCCTTGAACCTCTCCGTGTGGTGCCCTTCCCACGATTCCAGGTACATGGGCATGAGGGGCCGTTCCGTGTCGTCGGTGTCGTGATGCCCGAAACGCTTCAGGCTGTTCGAGACGAACTCGATCTTGCCCGACTGCGTCTGGAGACCCTTGCACCCGATCGTCTCGCTCGGCTTGATATGCGAGATCCAACCGCGCGTATCCTGCGGCCGATCCTCGTAGAACCACCGGTAGGGCGGCGCGTCGGGCGCTTTCTTGTCCACAGGGACGATGAAGTACTTCTTCTCCTTGAACTCGTCCCAGCTCATCTGGGTCGGCATATCGGAGACGTTGTAGATCGCTTCGCACCAGTCGAGCGTGTCCTTGCCGTCGGAGAACACCTCGCCGAGACCCAACCGCTTACACACCTCCCAGAAGATGTGGTAGTCGCTCATGGACTCGCCCAGCGGCTTGACGCACTGCTCCTGGAGCACGATGAACCTGTGGTTCGCTTGGTTGTGGCTGTCGGGGTTGTAACCGGAGTTGCTCGCCCACTCGCTGACGTCCCAACGCTCGAAGTTGGTGCAGGCCGGGAGGATGACGTCGGCGAACTTCGTCTCACCCTCGAACCAGATGGACTGCGAGACCACCATCGGCAGGTTCTTCGTGCGGTACATCTTCACGTAGCGGTTGGTGGAGCCCATGGTGCCGATCTGCGAACCGCCGTACTTGTAGAGCAGATGCATCTTCGCGTAGCCGTCGGCTGGGTAGTGGTAGCGATGGAACTGCTGCTCGATGCTGGCGCCCACGAAGCCGCGCCCGCTCCACTCCGTGTAGCCGTCCAAGATGGACTCTGGCAGAAGCAGACGGTCCAGATGCGCACCGGCGGCCGTCACGATATTGGTGCCCGTCGGATGGTTGCCCGTGCCGTGCGCGAACAACCGTGGCGCCAACGCGAAAGCCGCTGCCGAGTTCTCGGGGTCGCCACCGATGCCGCCGTCCGCGTAGCCGGGGAAGTAGAAGTCGCTGTCGACCGGCGCGCCCTCGGTCGTGCAGTAGAGATTGACGCCCGGTTTGCCCAGGCCCTGCATGGCGATGAGGGCGATCATCATGCGCGACCAGTCCATGCCGATGGGGCTCCGGCAGCAGCCTCCCCATCCGCCCTTGCCGCCGGCGGCGAGCATGGTGCGGTGCTTCGCCCACTCGCGGGCGAGCGCGCGGATGTCGTGCGCCTTCAGCTTGCACTCCGCAGCCGCCCAGTCGGGGGTCTTCGGCACGCCGTCGGTCTCGCCGAGGATGTACTTGGTCCATTCATCGAAGCCATGCGTATGCGTGGCTACGTATTCCTTGTCATACGTACCTTCGGTGATCCACACATAGGCGATGGCGGCGGCCAGCGCCGCGTCGGTACCCAGCTGCGGGCTGAACCACTTGCCGCCGCAAAGCGCGTTCGTGTGGTTGTAGTGCGGGTCGATGAAGATGAACTTGATGCCCAGTTCCTGCAGCCACTGCCGGCGCACCGTGCTCTCGAATCCGCCGTAGATGCCGCCGGTCGTCTCAGGGTCGCTCGACCACCACACGATCATTTCGCAGTTCTGGATGCAGTCGACGAATCCGTCGGTCTGTTCGGCGTTGCCGAGGCGGGCGCTGTGTCCCCACATGTGGATCGCGCCCCAGTGCCAGCCGTCCCAGCTGTCGGGGTTGTGGTCGACCATGGACGCCCCGATGGTGTTCATGAAGCGGGGCAACAGGGAATGCCGGTAGTTCACAAGCGCCCACGTGTGATGCGAGGAGCACTCGATCACTACCGAGCCCGGACCGACCTCGCGCTTGCAGTACGTGATCTCGTCGGCCACCATGTCGAGCGCTTCGTCCCAAGAGATGCGCTCATACCCGGGATACTGAGGATCTCCGCCGGGCTGCGGCGTGCCCCTCAGCTCCTCGTTGCGCTCGCCCCTCGGGTCGAAGCCAATCCGCTTGAGCGGGTAGAGCAGCCTCTTGTCGGAGTGGACGTACGACTTGGACGCGGCCGTGATGGGCGTCATCGTCGACTTGCGCGGCGGCGAGAACGTCCGCCCGTGCGCCTCGATCTTGTATGAGGGGGCGTCCTCGCCGGTCAGGTCGATCGGCGTCACCCGCACGATCTTGTTCTCCTCTTCGTCCACGTAGACCCAGCACGGCCCGCCGGTAGTCAACTGGGACTTTCTTACGAGCTTCCTGTTATCAGACATGCCATCACCTCATGGATCTCACAACCAACCACTGACTCGAGTAGATCAGTCGCATACTAGCGGTCGGTCGCCAGTATACAAGAACGGATGAAAGCGGCATCTTCGCTCCACCCGGTTAGAAGAAGGCCTCGCACTCCATTCCCAGCGCGACGGCTGCCTGGGCCATCACCCGGTCGGCGGTGGCCAGGGTCGAGATGCCTGCCGCCCGCATCGTGCCGAGATGCAGGGCGTCAAGAGTGCGGAGCGCGATCTCCGGGTGAGAACCGAGTAGCGACTCCGCTATCAGAAACGATTCAACGGTGTGGGGGAGTAGCACAAGGTGGCCCCCGGCCAAGTCACCTTCGAATGTCGCGATCACCTTGCCCTGCGTCACGACGTCGCTATGGCCCTCTCTGGCCCGCCGCGCCGCAAGCGACTTCATCTCGACCTTCGTGAGGAGGCTGATATAGACGGGATGGACGGACCTCACGTAGTCCTCAACATCCTGGGATCGCGATTCGTTCACATACCACTTGGCCAGAGCGCTGGTGTCGAAGTAGGCGCCCGGCACGGCTATCCTCTCTCGCGATCGCGTCTGACCAGCTCTTCGCTCGGGACGGATAGGTACGGCATGCTCTCGCGCAGGTCGGAATGACTCGGAGCAGACCGGGACGGACCAGGAGCGACGAGCTTGGCAAGCACGCGTCCGTGCCGGGTTATCAGGATCTCCCGGTCGCCTTCGACGATCTCTCCCAGCGAGGAAAGGGAGTCGCGCAACTGCCGAATGGACATGGTACGCACTTTGACTCTCCGGCAGATGGGGCTTTGTGACACAATCAGTGTTATTGTGTCACAAACGGCGGCCCGTCACAAGACACCCCGCCGCTAACGCCCCGCGCGCGACCGATGGCTCGCGACCCAACGCTGATTCAAGCATGCCGGCGATCTTCCGAGGCGGACCTAACCGGATCTGAACCAGGGTAGCGCCGCTACTCCGCTGCCCGGTAGTACCCCGCCCACTTGGCGTCAATCCGGGCCTGCACGTCGGCCACCTGCTCCTCGGTCATCACCCTGAAGCGTGACTGCGTCTTCAGGTAGTCGGCGACCGGCACCAGGCGCCGTTTCTCCACCAGTTTCTCCGACGCCCCGGTCAGCCTGAACTCGCCGCGCTCCACTTCGTAAAGGTCGAAGTAGCCGGTCTCGATGGCCAGGCGGCCGATCTTGATGGAGTAGCGCGGATCGAAGCCCCAGCCGGGCGGGCAGGGCGTGTGGATGTGGATGTACTTGGTGCCCTGCATCTCGACGGCCTTCTTGATCTTGTCGAAGAGGTCGAGCGGATAGGCGGCCGAAGCCGTGGCCACGTAGTCGATGCCGTGGGCGGCCATGATGGCGGGAACGTCCTTCTTCTGTTGGAGCTTGCCCTTGAAGGGCGTGTTGGCGGTGATGGCTCCCTGGGGAGTGGTGCCCGAGCGCTGCACGCCGGTGTTCATGTAGCCCTCGTTGTCGTAGCACATGAACAGGAAGTTGTCGCCCCGCTCGGCCGCGCCCGAAAGGGCCTGGATGCCGATGTCGGCCGTGCCCCCGTCGCCCGCCCAGCCGACCACCTTGATGTGGTCGCGCCCCTGGGCCTTGAGCGCCTCGATGACGCCGGTGGCCGCGGCCGCTGTCGAAGCGAAGGTGACATTCAGACAGGGCAGCTTGGTCGAAGTGACCGGAAAGAGTCCCTGTAGCACGGTCAGACAACTGGGCGGCACCACCAAGATGGTTTCGGGGCCCAACGCCTTGAGGCCGATGCGGTAGGCGATGCTGAGTCCGCAGCCGGTGCAGGCGCGGTTGCCGGGCTGTACGTACTCCTCCCTGGGGAGGGTGAGAATCGTCGTCTTTGCAGTCATCGTAAGGACTCCTCAAAGAGGCTGCTGGAGCATGACGTCTCGCCGCCAGAGCGTGCTGGGCATGCGGGGGAGGAGGACGCAGGGAGCTCTCGTAGCAGCGCTACGGGTGCGACCGAGGATGTGCTGGCCCGCCGCTCAGTGCGCTCTGGTGGCCGGGAGCTCATGCTACTGCAGCCTCGTCATAGCTTGATTCCGATCCAGTTGGGACCAGCTTGGGGCGTTCCGGCGATGGCGTCGCGTACGGTGTTCGCCAAGTCGGCGGTGCGGATCTCGCGGCCGCCGATGCCGGCCACGAGCCCCCTCACCGGCGGGGCGCCGCCGTTGCCCGCGGCGTGGTCGTAGAGCGCGGCCTTGACGTCGGAGCACAAGGCGCCTTCGTAGCCATACGAGATCGCCTTCTCGATGACGATCACGCCGCGCTTGCCGAGCAGCGCCTCCGCCACGGCGGTGTCGGGGAAGGGGCGATAGAACCGGATTCCCGTCACGCCGACTTTGACGCCTTCGGCCCGCAGGGTGTCGATGACGTCGTGGAGTTGGTAGGTGAGTGAGCCCATGCCCACTACCACGTGTTCCGCGTCGTCACAGCGGTAGGGCTCGAGCAGGGCGTTGCCGCCCCGGCCGAGTATCTTGGCGTACTCATCCTCGATCTCTTGGGCTACGATCAACGCCGACCGCATGTCTTCTTGCAGTAGGTAACGTATCTCCATATAGCCGTGAGCCACCTCGCCCATGACGTCCACGCGTGTATCGGGCAGCGTCACGGTGTTGAGACTGGCCGGGTTAGCCGGATCGAGGGGATAGGCCGGCCTGAAGGGCTTGAGGAACGTGTTCACCTTGTCTTCGTCTGGGACCTCGAACGGCATGTAGGTGTGCGACAGCAGGTAACCGTCGTAGCAGACCATGACGGGGATGCTCACCGCCTCGGCGAGCGCGAAGGCCTTGAGCACGCCGTCGATGATCTGCTGGTGGTCGCAGGCGTGGATCTGGATCCAGCCCGTGTCGCGCTGCGAGGTGGAGTCCTGGTGGTCGTTCCAGATGTTCCAGGGGGCGCCCACGGCTCGGTTGACCACGCACATGACTATCGGCAGGCGGGCGCCCGCGGCCCAGTGCACCTGCTCGTGCATGTAGAGCAGGCCATTGGCGCTGGTCGCGGTGAATGTCCGGGCCCCGGTGGAACTCGCCGCGATGCAGGTGGCGAGGGCCGAGTGCTCGCTCTCGACCATGACGTACTGCGCCTTCATCTCGCCGGCCTCGATGAACTCCGAGAGTTTCTCGGTGAGCGGGGTCTGCGGCGTGATGGGGTAGGCGGCGATGACCTGGGCCTGCGCCAGCTTCACGCCGATGGCGGCGGCGACGTTGCCGTTCTCGATTATGTGCATGGCCGGGCTCCGTCGAGTGAGCAGGCTTCGGGCTCGTTGTCGCCCTCGTGCCACTCGGCCTCGTCGATCATGGTGATGGCCTTGGTGGGGCACTCCTCGGCGCAGATGCCGCAGCCCTTGCAGTACTCATAGTCGATGGTCGGCGGGATGGTGCGTGTGATCACGCAGTCGGGGCAGTAGAGCCAGCAGATGAAGCAGGCTTCCGCGCCGCGCTTTGCCGGAGTACAGGTCTCGGTGTTGAGCACGGGGCGCTGGACGCGCCACGACCCGGTACGGCCGCCGTCACCGGGGCCCGAGAGGCTGTGAGAAGTCTTGTAGCGATATCCCCGGGTGCCCACTAGCTGCTCCCCATGGCGGTATTCTCATAGGCGAGCTTGGCCGCCTGTGAGTTGGCCTGCGGCTTCTTTGATCGGAACTCGGTCTCGATCTCCTCGACGACCACCTCGAACGGCACTGGCGGCTGCCGGAAGACGGAGTCTCTGCCGCGCGACGAAACGTCGCCTCCAACCAGCCTGAGCGCATCGAAGGCCTTGCACAGCGACCCGATGATGCCCGAGTTCACTCGGCCGTGCGGCAGCCCCGCGTCGACCGAGAGAGCGGTGACGTCGGCCACCGCGAGCTTCATGCCGTCGAAGTCGTAGCTGCCGTACGGCTTGGGGGTGTTGAGCACGATCAGGCCGCCCGGCTTGAGCCCGCCGGTGACGTCGGCCTCGGTCAGGAGCAGGTGGTCGAGCACCACCACGATGTCGGGCGTCTCGATGGGGGAGATGTCGTAGATCTTCTCCTTCGCCAGTTTGAGCGAGGTGAAGACGGGGGCGCCCCGGCGCTCAGTGCCGAATGTGGGGGCCATGACCACTCCCGTATATCCGGAACGGAAGGCGGCGGTGGCGAATATCTTCGCCGCCGTGATGGCGCCCTGGCCGCCTCTGCCGTGCCAACGGATCTCAATCATTGGGATCTTCCTACTGTGTCGTGAACTGCGCGCAAGGTATTCTACAGAGTCTGCGGCGATTTCGCGGCTACTGAACGATGAAGCCATGGCTGCGCAGACAGGCGTGCCGGCAGCATGGGAGGTCAGATAGGCGACATGTACATCGAGTTGGAGAACAAGGGCGACGGGGTGTTTCTTCTCACCATCAACCGGCCCGACGCTCTCAATGCCATGAACGCGACCATGCTAAGCGAGATGGCCGAGGCCATCGCCCGCGTGGAGGGCGACTGCGAGGCGAGCGTGTTGGTGATCACCGGTACCGGCAGAGCGTTCATCGCCGGCGCCGACATCGCTCACATGAAGAGCCTGACGCCCGGAGAGGCTACGGCCTGGTCGGAACTCGGTCAGAAGACTGTGGGCATGCTCGCGGGCATGAAGAAGCCCGTCATCGCCGCTATCAACGGCTACGCTCTCGGTGGCGGTACCGAGTTGGCCCTCGCGTGCGACATCCGTGTAGCCTCCGAGAAGGCGGTGTTCGGGCAACCGGAGGTGAAGCTGGGCATGATCGCGGGGTTCGGCGGCACTCAGCGCCTGCCGCGTCTGGTCGGGCCCGGCATGGCGAAGGAGATGCTGCTCACCGGCGACCACTACGATGCCACCGCAGCCCTGCGGATGGGCCTGGTGAACCATGTGGTGCCTGACCACGAACTGTTGACCTACTGTCTCGACATGGCCAAGCGCATCGCCGCCCGCGGCCCGAAGGCGGTCCAGCTCAGCAAGGAGGCCGTCGATCGCGGGCTCGACCTCAGTCTATCCAGGGCCTTGGAGCTTGAATCTGAGTTGTACGGATCGGTGTTCTGCACCGACGAACCGTGTGAGGGTTGTGGAGCATTCTTAGAGAAGAGGGAACCGAAGTGGACTTCAGACTGACAGACGACCAGCAGATGATCAGGGACAGCGTTCGCGACTTCTCCCAGAACGAGATCGTCCCCAGGGCCGCCGAGATCGACAAGACCGGTGAGTTCCCGCTCGACATCATCAAGAAGATGAGCGGTCTCGGCCTCATGGGGCTGCCGATCGCCGAGGAGTACGGGGGCGCCGGCGCCGACTACACCAGCTACTGCCTCGCCCTCGAGGAGATCAGCCGGGCGTGCGGCTCCACCGGTCTAACTTACGAGGCCCACATCTCGCTGGGCTGCATGCCCATCTACTACTTCGGCACCGAGGAGCAGAAGCGGAAGTACCTGCCGCAGCTGTGCAGCGGCGAGGCCATCGGCTCCTTCGGTCTGACCGAGCCCGAGGCCGGGTCCGACGCCGGCGGCACCAAGACGACCGCCGTGCTCGACAATGGCGAGTGGGTCATCAACGGCTCGAAGATCTTCATCACCAACGCGAGCTACGCCAAGTTCGTCACCTGCACGTGCCTCACCGACAAAGGCCAGGGCACGCGGGGCATCAGTGCCATCATCGTGCCGACCGACTCCAAGGGCTTCACCTGTCGCGCCGGCTTCGAGAAGCTGGGTCTTCATGGCTCAAACACCACAGAGCTGTTCTTCGACAACGTGCGGGTGCCCGAAGAGAACTTGGTCGGCAAGCGGGGCGAGGGCTTCAAGCAGTTCCTCAAGGTGCTCGACGGCGGGCGTATCGCCATCGGGGCAATGGGGGTCGGCATCGCCCAGGCCTGTCTCGACGCCGCCCTCAAGTACGCCAAGGAGCGCGTGCAGTTCGGCCAGCCCATCGGCAAGTTCCAGGCCGTGCAGTTCAAGCTGGCCGACATCGCCATGAACGTCGAGCTGGCGCAGGCACATGTACCTGAAGGCGGCGTGGCTCAAGGACACCGGCCAGCCCTACGCGCTGGAGGCCAACTACGCAAAGCTGTTCGGCTCGGAGATCTCCACCAAGGCAGCGCTCGAGGCCATCCAGATCCACGGCGGCTACGGCTACATCAAGGAGTTCCCGGTGGAGCGCTACCTGCGCGACGCCAAACTGCTCGAGATCGGCGAGGGCACGTCGGAAGTCATCAGACTGGTCATCGCGCGGAGTCTCGGCCTGTAGGCGGGAGTCCCGCCGCGCGGCGGGCGATAGAGCGAGAGAGGCCCCGCGGGATCGCAGATCCCGCGGGGCCTCTTTGTCACTGGGCCAGGTTCGCGGCGGCGCCGAGTCGCGCCCGGCGGCGCGCGAGGCTACGCCGCGGCCGGCGCCCGATGCCGCCGGCGATTCAGTGACGCCAGGAACAGGTAGCCTGGTTGGCGCAGAACTCGCAGGGAGAGCCGACCGTGGTGGCCGTGTAGCCGGGGCCGATGCCGATGAGGAGCGAGGCCGACTTCTGGGGGACGAGCATGCCTGCCTCGGTCAGGCTCACGCCGATCGCAGTCACATCCACGTGGCCGCAGAGCGCTTTCTGCTCGCTGAGGGCCCAGCCGGAGAGCTGCCCCGGGGCGAGCTCGGCGCCCACTCCCCAGCCGCGCCCGGCGGCCTCGGCCTCGGCGAGGCGGCGCACCCGGGTCATCACGGCGTCGAGCGCGAAGACCCCGGCCTCGCCCAGCATGTAGCCGTCGAGGTTGCGACCTGTCGCCATGAGCTCCCGGGCCTCCTGCTCGAGGGCGCCGCCGATGGTGCAGACCGCGACGCATGCCAAGTCGGCTTCGTCCATGAGGTGGGCGTGTCTCCCCAGGTGCAGTCGAGTCCCCCCGAGGAGTACCAGGTCTTTCTCGCCACGACGCGACGGTAGCCACTCGTACGCGAGAGCGGGACCGGCGAGACGACCCGCCTCGCCGACCGCCCAGCGGGCCGAGCCGCGAACGGTCTCGTGCTGCAGCCTTTGCCCCGCCTGATCCTCGAACAGGGCGAAGTCCAGGTCCAAAGTCATGTCGGTGATGGTTGGCATGAGGACATTGTTCCATTGAACGGCGCCGGTTGGTAGCCGGCAGGCGGCGGGCGGCCGGGCGCGGCGCTATTTGCCGGCGATGGGCAGTACGTTCTTCGCGCGCCGCACGTTCGACCAACCGAGGTGGCGCTCGATGGTCGCGGGGATTCTGTCGGGCGGCAGGACGAACCTCGCCCCCTTGAGCTTGATGGCCTCTCCCGGCATGCCGTGGACCACCGAGGTCTCCTCGTCTTGGGCGATGGTCACGGCGCCTTGGTCACGCATCTGGCGTAGCTCCTTCGCGCCGTCTCTGCCCATGCCGGTGAGCAAGACGCCTATGGCGCCGCTGCCGTAGCGGAGGGCCACAGAGCGGAAGAGCACCGAGACCGACGGCCGCGATGCGTTCTCGGGCGGATCGTCGTTCAGCAAGAGGCGGCCCGACGCGTCGACCACCATGTGCCGGTCGTCGGGAGCGAAATAGACCACGTCTGGCTCGATGGGCATGCCGTGCTCGCCCACGGCGATGCTGACTCCGGTCGAGTCGGCCAGCCAGCTCACAAGGCTCTTCTGAAAGCCCTTGCTGAGGTGCTGCACTACGACGATTGGCACCGGAAAGGGCCGGTGTAGGCCGCTGAATATGGTCTGCAACACCGGCGGTCCGCCGGTGGAGGCTCCGATGGCTACGATATCAATGCGGCCCGCGGAGAACGTGTTCTGGGTCGGTGTCACCTGCGGCTCGCCGGCGCCGGCTCTCTGCGAGTTCTCGCGCCGCCTGACCACCTTCACCTCCGACATGGCCCGCACCACACGGATGAGATCGCTGTCGCGGTTCCGGCCGTGATCGCCGGGGCTCCATTGCACGAGCGCGACCGCCCCCGTCTCGAGAGCGCTGGCCTCCAGCTCGGGGGCTGTCTCCTTGCCCTGTTTGGTGAGCATCACCACGGGCACCGGATACTGGCGCATCATGTCGGCGACCAGCGCGAAGCTCCCGGGCTTGGGCATGTCGCAATCGACGAGAATCAGGCTGGGCGACAGCTCGCCGACGAGGCGCAGCGCTTTGTCGGCCGTTCCGGCTTCGTCGATCACATCGATTTCGGCCGCTGTGTCGAACAAGCGGCGAAGCTGCTCGCGCGCCGCGGGCGAGCGGTCAACGATCAGCAGTCTGACCGCGCCTTGCGAACTCTTGGTCACAGAAGGCTCCGCGCCGTTTCGAGAAGCGTGCCCTGCGTGAACGAGCTCTTGGTCAGGTAGGCGTTCGCGCCCACGTCTATGCCGCGCTCCTTCTGTTCCTGCGTTTCCATGCCGGTGACAAGCATGACCGGCATGCGGGAGAGACGCGTATCGGTGCGGATCTTGCTCGTCAGCTCGAAGCCGTCCATGCGCGGCATCTCGATGTCGCTGATCACGAGGTCGAAGTCTTCCTCGCGCAGGGCCAAGAGGGCGTCGACACCGTCGACGGTCGGCTTGACGTAGTAACCCGCGGCCTCGAGCACGTTCTTGAGGAGCATGCGCGACGTGATGGAGTCCTCCACCACGAGCACGGCCTTTCTCGACTCGGCTCCGTTGGCGCCGGGGGAGTCGGAACGGCGGCCGTGGCGCGCGCCGGCGGCGGCCGACTGCAGGAGGTCGGCTATGTTCATGATGGGTACGACCTTGCCCGACCCGATGATGGTGCCCCCGGCGATGTTGCGCACCCGTACGAGCTGAGGACCGAGGGTCTTCACCAGGACCTCCTGCTCGCCGATGATGCGGTCGACTGCGAAGGCCACCCGATCGTCCCCGCTTCCGGCCACGACGGCCTGGAGGTAGTCGGAGGCGCTACGCTGCGGCTTGAGCGGAAGGTCGAGCACTTCGTGCAGGTAGACCAGCGGCAGGGTGTGTCCTTCGAGCTGGATGGTCTCGCGATTCTCGACAAGGCGTATGTCGGCTCTGCGCACCCGTACCACCCGGTCGACACTGACGACCGGCATGACGAACGGCCAGTCGCTCACCTGGGCGAGGATGCCGCGAGCGGTCGCCAGAGTCGCGGGCACTGTGATCCGGAACAGAGTCCCTTTGCCGTGCTCGGTCTCGACCGATACCGTGCCGCCCAGATAGTCGACCTTCTCCTCGACGATCGCCATGCCGAGACCCCTCCCCGAGACCTGCGACACTACGGTGCTGGTGGAGAGGCCCGAGGCGAAGACCAAGCGCAAGGCTTCGGCGTCGTCGGTGGCTTCGAGCTGGCCCTGAGTGCGGAGTCCGTCGCGTACGGCGGTCTCGCGCAGCAGTCGCACATCGATACCTCCGCCATCGTCGGAGACGCATATCTGGATCTTGTTGTTCTCGAGCTGGGTCACAGCTACGGCGATGCGACCGCGGGCCGGCTTGCCGAGGCTTTGCCTGGTGTCGGAGGCCTCGATGCCATGGTCGACAGCGTTGCGGAGGATATGGGTCAGGGGATCCTTAAGGTTCTCGATGACCCGTTTGTCGATCTCGATGTCGGCGCCGGTGATCAGCAGTTCGGCCTGTTTGCCGCGGCTGCGGGCGAGATCGCGCACCATCTTGGGGAAGCTCGAGAGGAGCGAAGCCACCGGGAGCATGAGGACGCGCTTCATGCCGTCGACCAACTCGTCGACCATCGGGCCGATAGTACGGGTCTCTTCTTCGGTGTTCTTCGCCAGACCGCGGATGTCGGTGACCAGACCTTCCATGAAGGCCGAATTCCACTCGAGAAACTCGGCGACCTTCTCCTGGTCGCCGCTGATGCGGGCCTGGTACCACTCCCGTTTCCAGACGTCGAGGCGGGAGTTGATGTCGCGGAGCGCCGACGAGCGCTGTTCCGTAGCCAGCTTCACCGAGATGAACTCTTCGGCCTGGAGCATGAGTGACTCCAGCTTGCCGGTCGGAACGCGGACCGTGTCGGTGGTCGCCGCGGGCGCCTCGACCGTGGCGGCGCTCCCCGGACGCACCGCTTCTCGCGCCGGCTCACTCGCCGGCTCACTCGCCGGCTCGGCGGGAATGGGCTCGGCCTCGTACGACGGGTCGAGCGACCGGGCGGGGGGCTTCCAGCCGCCGTTGCCCGTCGCCGCGGGTACGACGACTCTGATGGGTTCTTCGGCGGCGGGTTTGCGATCGGTCTCACCAATGCCGGCGAGACGTTCTAGCAGGGCGGCAGCGCGCTGTTCGCCGCCGTCTCCGGCGGAGAGGCAGGCCTGCAGGCAGTCTACGAACTCGCTGATGGCGTCGACTACCGCTGGGGTGGGCAGGAGGCTGCGGCGCTTCAGCTTGGCGAGGATCGACTCCACGGATTGGCAGATAGCGACTATGGTAGGAAGCCCCACCGCGCCCGCCGCGCCCTTGAGGCTATGCGCCTCGCGGAAGAGTATCTCCACCGGCGCCTGGACGGCGCCGTCTTCGCCGGCGGCCTCCAGTTCGACCACCGCCGCGGAGAGCACGCGAACATGCTCCTCCGTCTCTTGGAGGAACGTCTCCATGAGGTCCCTTAGGAATTCGGCATCTTCGTCCATGTTCGCCCTCACGATGTTGCTTTCTGCTTACCCATCAGTCGCGCACGAGCAGGTCGGGAGAACCCAGCAGCTTCGCGGCGTCGAGCACAACGACGCGCTCTCGCGTGACACACTGCAAGAAGACCTCGCGGTTGCCCGTGAGGGTCGGTAGCGTGGCCTGGCCTTCGTCCATGTCGACGACGTAGACGCCGGTCACCTCATCGGCCAGGACGGCCAACTCCATGTCGCCGTTATGCAGGATGATGGCCTTGTTGAGGTTGGTGAGCCCGATGTTCGGAAAATCGAGCAGCCTACGGATGTCCATCACCGACAGGATGCGCCCGCGCACATTGACCACTCCCATGACGTGCCCCGGGAGTCCGGGGAGGGGCGTGATCTCGGTGAGGGGGAACACCTCGCGGACGAAGGCCGACGCGAAGGCGTAGCGTTCGCGACCGAGGGTGAACTCGAGGATCTCGAGGAGGTGCGCGCCCGAAACACGTGTCTCGGCCGGCCGGGCCAGCTCCTTCGCTCTGGACCTCAGTACCGCTTGCGTAGTCTCGATGTCGTCGTCTTTGACACTCAGCGCGTTCACGACACACACTCACTTCCCATTAGGGACGCTACCGTCTCGGCCATCTGGGCCGCGGTCAGACCGTCCGTTTCCGGCAGAACGAGATCGGGTGGCATCTTGGCGAGTAGCGCGAGGGCCGCTCCGAATTGTTTCGAGGCTTCGTTCCATCGCGACTGCCCACGGGCGATCGCCCCGAGCATCACCCGGGCGAGCGCGAACTCCCCGTCGAGGAATAGAATCGATTGCAGCGCCCGCTCGGCCTCGTCGTGGCGTCCCATTTCCTGGAGGATGCTTGCCTTGAGGTAGTAGAGCGAAGGGTTCAGCTTGTCCGCTTCGAGGGCGTCCTCGATGCAGACGAGGGCCTTCGAGCGGTCGCCCTTGTCGGCGAGCAGCCGGGCCTCTCTGGCCCCCTCGATAGGATCGGTCTTGGGAGCCGGTCGCTGGGGTCGCGAGCCCTGATTCAAACGGGCCTTGGCCGCGTCGGCCGCCTTCTGCTTCGCGTATTCGGCGAAGGGCCGGTCTGTTCGCCGTCGGTCCACGGCCGGCCACGAGGCATCGTCCGCGAGGCGCTTGGCGTCACCCGACCGGTTCTTCTCCCCCGGCCCCGCGCTGGTGCGGTCGCCGCGGTGTGGCTTGCGGGGCGACGCGCGGTGCGCCTTCGCCGCGTCTCTCGCTATGTGACCGCGGGCTTGCGGCCCCGATTCGGCCGCGGCCGGCGGGCACTTCTTGTAGAGGATCTCGCCACCCTTCATCATCGACGTCATGGCGCATTGCACGTCGCGCGACGCTTCGCTGGGGGTGACGATGAGGTAGCCGTTCTCGCGCAGCGTGCGGTTCAGCCGATCTCCCACCTGCTTGACGACGGCAGGCGAAAAGTACATGAGCACGTTGCGGCAGAGGATCAGGTCGAACTCGCACATGCCGATAGCCGGCGCCGGGTACAGGTCGTCGGCCAGGTTGAGATAGCGGAAAGTGACCATGTCTCTGATCGCGGAGTCGAGACGGTGGCGTCCGTCGCCCAGCTTGGTGAAGTAGCTGTTGACGACCCAGGCCGGGGTGCCTCGAAACGACCACTGGGTGTATTCGCCGGCTTTGGCGAGCGCGAACGAGTCGGGATTGATGTCGGTCGCAAGTATGGAGAGGTCCCAGGAATCGAGCTTGGGAATCAATCGCGTGAGTAGGATCGCGAGCGAATATGGTTCCTGTCCGCTGGCACACCCGGCGCTCCATATCCGCAGCCTGCGGCCGGAGGTCTGCTGAGCCGCGATCAGTTCGGGCAGCAGCCACGATTCCAACATGGAGAAGAGCTCCGGGCTCCTGAAGAAGTGAGTCTCGCCGATGGTCAAATGCGTAGCGAGAGTCTGCACCTCACGCTGCCCGAATTGGTCTGACATCAGGTTCGCGATCAGGCCGCTGAGGCTATCGTAGCCGAGGTCCGCCGCGGCCTTGGCAAGGCCCCGGGCCAGATCATCCAAGCGCTCGGGCGGATAGTGCAGCCCCATCTTCTCCGAGACGAGGGCCGCGATGGTGGACAGGTCGGGGCTCATGCTGACGGCAGGTCGGCGAGGATCGAACGAAGACCGGATTCGTCGCGAGCGGGAAACAGCACGCGCTCGAGGTCGAGCGCGTAGATCGCCTCACCGTCCAGGGTGATGACCTGTCGCAGGCATCGTCCCTGAGAGTCGTCGAGGGGGTCGGATCCACCCTGCACGTCGACCGAGCCCAGCGCGGCGTCTACCGGGAGGATCAATGCGGAAGAGACTTCGTGCGGGCGATGATGAAGTGGTCGTCGACACGAATATCGCGGGTGGGCAGGCCAAAACGCACGCGTAGGTCGACGACCGGCAGCACCTGTCCCTGCACGTTGACGATGCCGCGGATGTGCGGGGGGGACTCCGGAAGCGGTTTCACCTCGACCGCGCGCACGATGCGCTCTACCTCCCAGATGTGGAGGCCGTATGTCTGCCCGTCGAGCAAGAACAGCACCCAGGTCTCGGCCGCTCCCTCTGAAGTGGGGTGGTCGGTCGACGCAAGCGCCGGATCGCGACTCTCCAGTGACGCAGACTGCATGTTCGGTACCTTTCCTCGACCGCACTTCCCCCTGCACCGGCAATATCGACCGATTGGGCTGCAGGCTTTACCGCGTCGGCAGGAGGGAGGGCGCAGCTGAGCGACGCGCGCGTCGCCGCAGGCACGGCGTGCTACCGCCGGTCGCGAGAACGGGCGGTGAGAGGAGCGAGGCGAGCCGGCGAGTAGGGACCGAGAGGCGGGCTACACGTTGTAGGCTTCGCGTCCCAAGGTCTTGACCCAATTGGCCGCGAGGACCTTCTGGGCCTCCTCTGTTCTGTCCACGCCGAGGATCACGATGGCGTTGCCGTCGAGCCTGCCAAGGTGCGGATAGAGGTAGTGCACGTTGATGCCGGCGGTCTTCAGGGGCTTGAGCACCGCGTTGATGCCGCCCGGATGATCGGGAGTCTCGACCGCGATGACGTCGGTCTCCTTGGGGCTGTAGCCGTGGCCCGTCAGGATGTTCTTCGCCTTGTCGGGGTCGTCGACCACGAAGCGCACCGTGCTGATGTCGGAGGTGTCGGCGACCGAGATAGCGCGGATGTTGACGCCTTCACGGCCCAGAAGCTCGCTCACGGTGGAAAAGCTGCCCGGGACGTTCTCGAGGCTCACCGACAGCTGCTTAATCACCATTGTCTCTGTCCTTTGCGTAGCTGTAGCCCAGAGCGAGCGCCTGCTTGTTGAGATCGAGCAATCTGGCCTTGCCCTCGCCGAGGATCAGGCCAAGGTGCTCGAGCATGGCTTCGTAGGAGATCATGTTGCTCGCCCTGACGAGACCGCCCAGCATGACCATGTTGGCTACCTTGATGGTGCCGAGACCTTCGGCGATCTCACTGGTGGGGATGCTGACGATCTCGATGTCGCTCCTGGCCGATTCGGTGCTGACGAGCGACGAGTTGGCGCACAGTAGACCGCCCGCCTGCAGGATGCCGTGGAAGCGCGCGAACGAGGGCTGGTTCATGGCCACGAGATACTCGGGCTCGGAGGCCACCGGCGAGGCGATCTCCTCGTCCGAGACGACCACCGTGCAGTTGGCCGTGCCGCCCCGCACCTCGACGCCGTAGGCAGGCAGATAGGTGACGTGCTTGCCCTCGAGCATGGCCGCGGTCGCGAGCGTCGAGCCCATGGAGAGGACGCCCTGGCCACCGAAGCCGGAGAAGATGGTGGCTACCTGCATCAGGCGTCGTCCTCCGCGTCATCGCCAAGGGGGTCCGCGGCGGCCTCGGTGACCGCGCCGTCGTAGGGCACTTCTTTGATGACGCCCAGCGGGAACTGTTTGATCATGACCTCGTCGATCCAGGTGCAGGAGTCGATCGTGCCGAGCTTCCAGTTGGTGGGGCAGGGGGCGAGGATCTCGACCAGCGAGAAACCCTGTCCGTCGAGTTGGCGCTGGAATGCCTTGGCGATAGCCTTCTTGGTCTTTCTGACCGCGGCCGGTTTGTGCACGGCGACCCGCTCGAGATAGGTGGCGCCGTCGAGCTTCGAGAACACCTCGCAAACCCGCACCGGGTGCCCGGCAAGTAGTGAGTCGCGGCCCCGCGGCGTGGTGGTGGTCACCTGGTGGAGCAGGGTGGTCGGAGCCATCTGTCCGCCGGTCATGCCGTACACGCCGTTGTTGACGAAGATCACCGTGATGTTCTCGCCCCTGTTGGCGGCATGGAAACCTTCGGCGGTGCCGATGGCGGCGAGGTCGCCGTCGCCTTGGTAGCTGAACACGAGGTTGTTCGGCAACACCCGCTTGATGCCGGTGGCGACGGCCGATCCGCGGCCGTGCGCCGACTCGACCACATCGATCTCGAAGTAGTTGTAGAGCAGCATGCCGCAGCCGGCCGGGGCGACGCAGATGGCCTTGCCGGCCAGGCCTCGCTCGTCGATGACCTCCATGAGCAGCCGGTTGATGATGCCGTGCCCGCAGCCCGGGCAGTAGTGAAACGGCGCCGGCTTCAGCAGCTTGGGTCTCGCGTAGACGGTCTTCACCGCTTGCTTCCTTTGGCCGACTGGGCCTGGTAGTAGTGACGCGAGATGATGCGGTACAGCTCGATGGGCATCGGGATCACGCCGCCCGGCCTTCCGTAGAAGTGCACCGTGCTGCCGCCGCCGAGGGCAAGGCGCACATCCTCGACCATTTGGCCCGAACTCATCTCGAAGACGAAGAAGTCGCTCGCGGTCTTGGACAGGTCTTGCAGAGCCTTGGCCGGGAACGGCCACAGGGTGATCGGCCTGAGCAGGCCCACCTTGAGCCCTTCCTGCCGCAGCCGCTTGATGGCTCCCTTCACGATGCGCGCGCCCATGCCGTAGGCGACCACGACCATATCGGCGTCGTCGGTGAGGAACGTCTCGTAACGGACTTCTTTCTGCTCCATGAGTTTGAACTTACGGAAGAGCTTCCAGTTGTGCTCTTCCTGCAGCTTGGTGTCGAACAGCAGTGAGTAGATGCTGCGCGCCGGGCGGTCGGTGGCTCCGTCGAGCACGTAGTCCTTGGGGTAGTCGGGGGGGCGGACGAGCTCGTCGAAGTCCACGGGCTCCATCATCTGGCCAAGCATGCCATCGCCGAGGACGATGACGGGGTTGCGGTATCTGTCGGCCAGATCGAAGGCGAGAGGCATCACAGTGGTCAGCTCGGGCACCGATGCCGGCGCCAGCACCACGGTCCTATAGTCGCCGTGGCCGCCGCCGCGTGTAGCCTGAAAGTAGTCGGACTGCGAGGGCGAGATGTTGCCCATGCCCGGCCCGCCGCGGGCCATGTTGACCACGACCGCGGGCAGTTCGTCGGCCGCGAGATACGAAATGCCTTCTTGTTTCAGACTGATGCCCGGGCTGCTCGACGAGGTCATGGCGCGGGCGCCGGCGACCGCCGCGCCGAGCACCATGTTGATGGCCGCGATCTCGCTCTCCGACTGGATGAAGATGCCACCGGTGTCGGCCATGCGTCTCGCCATGTATTCGGTCAGCTCGTTCTGCGGTGTGATGGGGTAGCCGAAGTAGCACGTGCAACCCGAGAGGATGGCGGCTTCGCCAAGGGCGGCGTTGCCGCTCATGAGGCGCTTCACAGTCGCACCACCTCGATCGCGACCTCGGGGCACATGAGCGCGCAGGTGCCGCAGCCGTTGCATGCGCAATCCTGGCCGAAGGCGGCCACGTAGTATCCCTTGAGGTTCAGGTCTTCGGACATGGCGATGCACTTCGACGGGCAGAACTCGATGCAGAACGTGCATCCCTTGCAGCGCTCTCTATCTATGACGATCGTACCTTGCACCGGCGCACCTATCGCGGGAGCCGCGCGGCCGGGCGAGCAAGGCCTGAGGCTGACCCATGAGTGTGTTTGCACGGAGACGCATAGTACGGTACGTGGGGGCCGGGCGCAACTTCGACCCCGAGCGGAGCGGACACCCGGCGTGGCCGGCCGTCGATCACGGCGGGCACTTCGCGCAGATCGACCTGAACTGGGTGGTGCTGAGGTAGCGGTCGCCACGATCGGGCAGTATCACCACGATGGTGCCGTGGTCGACCATCTTCGCCATACGCAAGGCCACGGCCGTCGCCGCGCCCGCCGAGGTGCCGACGAACAATCCCTCTTTGGTGGCGAGGAGCCTGGTGGTCTCGAAGGCCTCGCCGTCTTCGACCATCTCCTTGAGATCGAGTTGATCGGGGCGGTAGATGCCCGGCACCATGGACTCGGTCATGTTCTTGAGGCCCTGGATGGTGTGGCCCATCACCGGCTCGACTCCGACGATCTTCACCGAGGGCCGCACCGACTTGAGGTACGCTCCGACACCCATGAGCGTGCCGGTGGTGCCCATGCCTGCGACGAAGTAGTCGACCTCGCCTTCGGCCTGGCGGTAGATCTCCGGTCCGGTGGTCTCGAAGTGGGCGAGAGCGTTGGCCGCGTTGTCGTACTGGTTGGCCATGAAGTACTTGCCGGGGTTGGCGTCCACCAGGGCGTGAGCCTGCCTGATGGCCCCGTCGATGTTCTCTCTCGCTGGGGTCGAGAAAGACCTGCGATCCGAGTCCTTCGAGTATGAGGCGCCGCTCGGTGCTGACGCATTCGGGCATGCAGAGTTCCACGTGGTAGCCCTTGGCGGCCCCGATCATGGCTATGGCGATGCCGGTGTTCCCCGATGTAGGCTCGAGGATGGTCTTCTCCTTGGTCAGTTCGCCGGCCTGTTCGGCTTTGGTGATCATGTACAGGGCGGGCCTGTCTTTGACCGAGCCTCCCGGGTTACAGCCCTCGAGCTTGCAGAGGATCTTGACCCTCGGGTTCGGGTTCAGATTCACCAATTCGACGAGCGGCGTGTTGCCGATCGCCTGTAGCACGTTCATACATTCGCCTCCAAGGAAGTCGGGCCAGCATCCGCCATTGTAGCTCTCGGGCGTAGCCGCCACATTGCTACCCCGCGGCCCGTTCGACGGGGTCTCGTTCGCCGTCTCCCACCAGCGCACGCTAGAATTGCGGCCAATGAGCTCGTGGTACCTCATCGGCATCGCTTTCGCCCTCGCCATGGACGCCTTCGCGGTGTCGCTGGCCTCGTGCTGCCGCCTCCGGAGACTCGATGGTGGCCATGTCGCCCGGCTCGCCCTTGCGTTCGGCTTCTTCCAGTTCATGATGACCGCGCTCGGTTGGCTGGCCGGCAGGGGGCTCTCCCGCTGGATCAGCGCCGTCGATCACTGGGTCGCCTTCGTGCTTCTGGCCATCATCGGCGGGCGCATGCTCTGGGAGTCTTTCGGATCGCACGAAGGGTCGACGAACGATCCTACCCGCGGTTGGATGCTCCTCACGCTTGCCGTCGCCACCAGCATCGACGCGCTCGCGGTCGGCATCAGCCTCGCCGTTCTCGATGTGTCGATCTGGGTGCCGAGCGTGGTGATAGGCGTCGTGGCCGCGGTACTCACCACCGTCGGAGCCCTGTTCGGATCCCGGCTGGGACGGCGCTTCGGCGTTTGGGCCGAGCGCTTCGGCGGGGTGGTGCTGATAGCCATCGGCGTGAGGATCCTCGTCGACCACCTGTCTTGACGCCCGCCCCGCGGGCGCCCCGAGACACGGTTGCCACGCGGTACAGGCATCCAAGGCGCGCGGCCGGCGGTCTCCCGGCGCCGGGCAGGATGGCTTCGGGCGCGGCCCGCCCTACTCGGGCATGAGCGGGCGTGCGTTGCGGCTGTAGAGCATCTCCTTCTCTTCGTCCGATAGGCCCAGCCCTTCGAGGAAGGCCAGGGCTTCGTTCATGTCCTCGTAAGGGTAGTCGGTGCCCAGAAGGATCTTGTCCATGCCGAGCGCCTCGCGCGTGCACGTGAAGGCGCCTGGCAAGTAGTTGCCGCTGGTGCTCACCACCATGTTGTCGCGCAGGTACTCGCTGGGCTTGCGGTTCAAAGGCATGAGAGCGTTCTTATCGGTCTTGACGTGCGGCCGCTCGTAGGCCCAGTCGATGCGCTGCATGCCGAAGGGCAGGCCTTCGCCATAGTGGCCGAGCACGATCTTCAGTTTGGGGAAGGCGTCGAAGGCGCCGCTCAACACCAGCCGCACCATGGCGAACGCCGTGGCGATGCCGAAGCCGAAGGGCGGGCCGGCGAGGGCGACCCCGTAGGTCCAGAAGTCTGGTATCGAGGGCACCGTGGGGTGTAGGTAGATCGAGGCGCCGAGTTCCTCGGCTTTGGCAAGGAGCGGCCAGTAGCGCTTCTCATCGAGGTACGAATCGCCGTAGTTGGCGTGCGTCTTCCAGCCGATGAGGCCGAGTTCTCTGACCGATCGCTCCATTTCTCTGATCGACTCGTCCACGTCTTTGATGGGCAGCGCGCAGAAGCCGCCATATCGGGTGGGGTGCGTGGCTACCGCGTCGGCCAGCGCATCGTTGGCGTCGCGGGCCATAGCAATCGACTGGGCGACGTCGAACTGCTCGACGCCCGGAGTCGTGAGCGAGATGACCGCCACGTCGACGCCGGCCTCGTCCATGCGGCGCAGTCTGCCCTCACCGAGATCGACAAGCTTCTCGAGCAGGGGCTCTCCATACGGCTCGCGGGCGGCCGGGTGGTAGACCAGTCGCAGGGCTTGGGTTTCCGCGTCGCGTTCGAGGCGCGGGTACCCCGGATTGGCGAATAGGGCGTCGATCCAGCTCTGGGTCGCGAAGTGGGTCTCGAAGTCGATCTTCTTCATGCTGGTCTCCTTGCGCGGGCGCCACGAGCGCCGTTTCTCGCGTGCACGTGTCGCCGGGTCGTACCGGTCGGGCCGGTCGTCGAACAGGCCGGCGGCGCACATGCCACGATAGTGGGGGAGAGTGACGGCGGAGTCAAGTGGCGAGCCTATGCAAACGGGCGAGTGAAGAGTCCAAACGGCGTAGAGCGAACGCTCTATCTATCTGCTATCATTGCGACGTCGCCCCTATGGAGGGACGGTCATATGTCGATTCAGGCGCAATTCTAAGGGGACTTGAACATGGGAGTTGGCACCTACGACGCCTACTACGAGCGTCTCAGCAAGATGAAGCCCAATGTCTACATCGACGGCAAGAAGGTCGACCGCACCGGCGACTATATGCGCGGCGGCCTCTACTGCATCAAGGAGACCTTCGACTGCGCTCACGATCCCAAATACGAGGACGTGTGCACGGCCACGTCGCACCTCACCGGCGAGAAGATCAACCGCTTCACCCACATCCACCGTTCCAAGGACGACCTCCTCAAGAAGCAGCTCATGACCAGGCTGCTCTGCCACCGGGTAGGCGGCTGCATCCAGCGCTGCATGGGCATCGACGCGCTCAACGCCTCTCCGTCGTCACCTATGACTGCGACCAGGCCTGCGGCACCAACTACCACGAGCGGTTCGAGAAGGTGCTGCGCTACTGGCAGGAGAACGACATCGTCGGCTGCTGCGCCCAGACCGACGTCAAGGGCGTCCGCGGCGTGCGTCCCATCGAGCAGCCCGACCCCGACCAGTACCTGCGCATCGTCGACGTCCAGACGGACGGCATCATCGTGCGTGGCGCCAAGGTCTGCAACTCGATGGCGCCCTACGCCGACGAGATCATCGCCCTGCCCACCCGCTTCATGGGTCCGAACGAAGCCGAGTACGCGGTGGCCTTCTCACTGCCCGCCGACTGGGACGGCGTCAAGCAGATGGCGCTCCCCGGCCTGCGCCACAAGCGCAAGCACCTCACTTCTCCCGAGAGCCAGGTAGGCGACGTGGAGTCGCTCACCATCTTCGACGACGTCTTCGTGCCGAACGACCGGCGTGTTCATGAACGGCCTCGAGCATCCGGACGTGGTGCAGTACGCGGGCTATCTCGCCCTCATGTTCGCCCACTTCCATCGCCATTCGTACAGCGGCTGTAAGACGGCCGTGTCCGAGGTCATCGCCGCTCAGGCCGTGCTCGTGGCCGACGTCAACGGCATCACCAAGTACCCGCACGTGCAGGAGAAGATCTCGCATATCATCGGCACGGCCGAGCTCGTGATCGCCGCCGGCGAAGTCAGTGCCTATCGGGCGGTCGAGTTCCCCAACGGCTCCTTCGTTCCCGATGAGATCCTCACCAACGCCGGACGGCGCCTCGCGGGCAACGAGATCTATCACGAGTACGAGGTCCTCGCCGATCTCACCGGTGGCATCTCCGCTTCGCTGCCCACCGAGGAATCGTTCTACGATCCCGAGACCGCCGAGCTGATGAACAAGTACGTCACCCGCAACCCGAAGTACACCGCCGAGGAAGCACACCGGGTCTTCCGCATGATGGAGAACAAGCTGTGCGACCCGTTCTCGGGCGCGCAGATGGTCGCGGGAGTTCACGGCGGCGGCTCTCCGGTCATGGAGACCATCACCATGATGTCGCGCTACGACACCAAGCCGCTCAAGGAGATCGGCAAGTACCTGGCGGGTATCAACTCCGATATGCCCGCGCTACGAGCGTCCGACCGCTACACCGCGGGCCATGCTCGACAAGTTCAAGAAGGTGGCCGAGGCGCAGAAGCAAAAGGACGATAGCTGCAAGAAGTAGGCGACGCCTCTCCGCTCTGACGGCCGTGACCATGCTGTTCGGAAGCCCCCCTCTGAGGACCCCGCCGCGATACGGTAGAACAGGTATCGTCGGCGGGGTCTTTTCTTTTCGCCCGTGAAGAACTACGAACACCTCTTCACTCCCTTCGCCATCGGTGGTGTGCGGCTGCGGAATCGAGTGGTCATGCTGCCCATGACGACCGGTTTCGCGCTGCCCGGCCAGGCGGTCGGGCAGCGCCTCGTGGACTTCTTCGCCGCCCGGGCGGCGGGAGGGGCGGGTCTGATAGTGGCTCCGTTCGCGCCGCTGCCCACGGGGTCGGTAGTCGACGCCGGGTTGTTCGACGATTGCTTCATCGAGCCGGCGCGCGGGCTGACCGGCGCCGTGCACGCGCACGGCGCCGCAATCTCGGCGCAGCTCATCGTCACCTACGGACTGGACCTGGGCGATGCCGGAAGCGCGACGGGGGGTGAGGTGGTGGGGCCCTCACCGGTCGTCAACGCCCTGCTGCGGGTGACGCCCCGGGAGCTCACGGCCGCTGAGATAGGCCGCATCGTAGAGGGCTACGGCGCCGCGGCGCGGCGTGCTCGCGACGCGCGCTTCGACGTGGTCGAGGTGATGGCCGGGGGTGGATACTTGCTGAACCGGTTCCTGTCGCCTCTCACCAACCAGCGGACCGACGCGTACGGGGGCGCCCTGCAACATCGATCGCGGATCGTGCTGGAGATCATCGCCGCCATCCGCGAGAACGTGGGCGCGGATTTCCCGATCATGGTGCGCCTCAACCTCGACGAGCACATGCGCGGTGGGTCGTCTCCGCACGACGCGCTCGACACGGCCCGCGCCCTCGAGGCCGCCGGCGTCGCCGGCTTCACCTCGTACACCGGGTGGCACGAATCGCCTGTTCCGACCGTGCAGGCGTCGGTGCCCAAGGGTGGGTTCGCCTACCTTGCCGAAGGCCTCAAGCGGGTGGTGAGGGCGCCGGTGGTGGCCGCCAACCGCATCAACGACCCGGCCATCGCGGAGCAGATCGTCGCGAGTGGGCAGGCCGACTTGGTGGGCCTGGGTAGAGCGCTTCTGGCCGACCCCGAACTGCCGAACAAGGCGAAGGGAGGCAGAGCCGGCGAGATCGTGCCCTGCATCGCCTGCTCGAACTGTCTGACAGCCATGCTGACCACCTACAGGGAGCCGAAGAAGCCGGCGAGCACCCTGTGCGTCGTCAATCCCGCATTGACGGTGGCCCCGCGCGCCGGCGCCGCGGGGCCCGGCGGCACTGCGGCGGAGGGGTCTGGGCACGCGGCTGCCGCGTCGCCAACGCCCAAGAAGGTCATGGTCATAGGAGCCGGGCCCGCGGGCCTCGAGGCCGCGCGGGCCGCGGCCGAGCGCGGGCACGACGTGACCGTGTTCGAGAAGGCCGGTCGGCCCGGCGGCAGACTGCTCGTGGCGGCTCTGCCCCCCTTCAAGCAAGAACTGGCCGCTCTGGCCGACGCGTTGGTGGCCCGGGCGCAACGGGCGGGGGTGCGGCTGCGCCTGGGTGAGCCGGTCGATCGCGCGACTGTCGAGCGCGAGCGGCCGGACGTGCTGCTGGTTGCCGCTGGGGCGGTGCCGTCGGTCCCCTGTCTGCCGGGTATCCAGAGGCCCAACGTGATGCTCGCCGAACAGGTTCTCAAGGGCGAAGCCGGCGTGACCGGCTCCGTGCTCGTTGTCGGCGGCGGCCTGGTCGGGTGCGAGACCGCCGAGTACATTGCGGAGCGATTCATGGCGACCGCTGGTGGAGCGTCTCCGGCTTCGGTGACTGGGGTGACTATCGTCGAGATGCTCGACCGTGTAGCCGCCGACGTGCCTGCCACGACGCGACCCTTCCTGCTGGGACGGCTGCGGGCAGCAGGCGTGCGCATGTTGACCGGTTGCCGCCTGACCGAGATACTTCGCTCGGGGGTCGCGATCGAGGATGCCCACGGTCCGGGATTCGTCGTCGCCGATATGGTGGTTCTGGCGACGGGCTGCAAGCCAGACGAAGAGTGGATAGCCGGTTTTGGCGGCTCCGCTCGTGAAGTACACGTCATCGGCGATTGCGCGGGCGGACACACCATCAAGGAGGCCCTGGAGCAGGGGTTCTCGGTCGGGGTCTCGGTCTGAACCCTGGTAGGGGAGTCGCCAGGAAGCCGGGAGTGACCCGCCGCGTATGCGCGCCGACCGGCGTGTTCGATGCCCTCTGGACCTCGGCACCTTGACTGCTTCGGCTATCGGGTGGGCATCAACGAAGCGGGCACGTGGTTCCGCTACGTGACCGACGACTGGCGAGCCCAGCGCAACGAGCGCTCGACGGCGCGCTGCCACTCGGAGAAGAGCCGGTCGCGCTCGGCCTGCTCCATGCCGGGCCGGAAGAGCTTGTCCACGCCCGTCAGTTCGGCCGTCTCGGTCTGAGTCCAGAAGCCGACCGCCAACCCCGCCAGCGCGGCCGCCCCGAGCGCCGTGGTCTCGCGCACACGCGGTCGCCTGACCGGCACTCCCAACAGGTCGGCCTGTAGCTGCATCAGGAAGTCGTCGGTCGCGGCTCCGCCGTCGGCGCGCAGCGTGACCATTCGTGCGCCCGATGCGGCCTGCATGGCCTCCGCCACCGCGCGCACCTGTAGGCAAATGGCCTCCTCGGTCGCTCGGGCCAGGTGCTCGGGTCTCGTTCCCCGGGTCAGGCCCACGAGCAGGCCGCGCGCGTAGGGATCCCAGTAGGGCGCCCCGAGGCCGGTCAGCGCCGGCACGAAGTAGACGCCGCCGTTGTCGGGAGCTCGTGCCGCGAGCGGGCCGATGTCCGATGGGTCGGCGATCACGCCGAGGGCCTCGGACAGCCACTGGGCGGCGCCGCCTCCCATGAACACAGACCCCTCGAGAGCGTACACGGGGGCCGCGCCGGGGTCGCCCAGCACCCAGGCGACGGTCGAGAGCAGTCCCTTCTGGGGCGGCACCGGCTCAGGACCCACATTCATCAACAGAAAGCAGCCGGTGCCATAGGTGTTCTTGGAGTCGCCCGTCTCGAAAGCCCCCTGTCCGAACAGCGCCGCCTGCTGGTCTCCGGCCATACCGGCGATTGGCACGGGCGCCCCGAACCACTCGGGGTCCGCCGTCGCGACTACGCCCGACGACGGGCGCAACGAGGCGAGGAGCGAGCGGTCGATGCCGAACACCTCGAGCAACCCGTCGGCCCAATCTAGGGTGCGCAGGTCGAGCAACATGGTGCGCGAGGCGTTGCTGTAGTCGGTGGAGTGGACACGGCCGCCGGTCAGCCGCCAGACGAGAAAGCTGTCGATGGTGCCGGCCCGCAGACGGCCCCGCGCCGCGAGCGCCGCGGCGCCGGGCCGGTTCTGGAGCAGCCATTCGATCTTGGAAGCGCTGAAGTACGGATCGAGTCGTAGGCCGGTGCGGGCCTCCACCTCGGGGCCCAGCCCCGCGCGTTCCAGTTCGGCGCAGCGGTCGGCGGTACGCCGGCACTGCCAGACGATCGCGTTGCCGAGGCAGGCGCTGGTTTCCGCGTCCCACAGAAGCACGGTCTCACGTTGGTTGGCGATGCCGATGGCGGCCAGTTCCTCGGCCTCGAGGCCGGCCCGCCGAAGAGCGAGCCGTCCGCACCTCAGCTGGGTCTGCCAGATATCCTCTGGATCGTGCTCCACCCAGCCTGGCTGTGGGTAGCACTGGGTGAAGGGCTCCTGTGCTGAGCCGAGTGTGCGTCCGTCGTGGTCGAAGACGATCGCCCGGGAGCTGGTCGTGCCCTGGTCGAGGGCCATGATGGCTCTAGGGGGTTGCCGATCGGGTGTCGCCTTTGTCACCATTGCTCGTACAATAGGACGGCGAGCCGCTTCGAGCAAGGCGGGCGCGACCGGCGAAGGATGGTGAGCGATGGAATGGAACGAGCCTCTCTACCGGGAGTCCACGGCGCCGAACGGTCGCACGGGGGTGTTGGTGATCCACGGCTTCGGCGGATCGCCGCGCTCTCTGCAGGAGTTCGCCGAACGCTTCGCGGCGGCCGGCTACTCGGTCGCCCTGCCGTTGCTGACGGGTCACGGTCTCACGCCCTATGCCATGGAGAAGGCGTCGTGGTCCGACTGGACCGCCGACGTGGAGCGGGCCCTGGGCTGGCTGAAGGAGCGGACCGACCGGCTCTTCGTGGTGGGGCTCTCCATGGGCGGCAGCTTGGCCCTGTGGTTGACGGAGCATCATTCAGACATCGCGGGCCTGATAACCGTGAACGCGCTGTACCGCCATCCCCAGGAGGCCCTCATGCGGGTGGTGGGCGCCATAGGCCTGCCTCGCTGGGTCAAGGCGGTGGGTAACGACATCAACTGCCCGGGCGTCGACGAGAAGGCCTACGACAAGCTGCCGTCCCGCTCGGCCAGGCAGCTCGCTCTCATGCTGGGAGCGGTGCGGCGCGACATCGCGGCGGTCCGATGTCCGGCCCTCGTGTTCTCGTCACCGGCCGACCACGTGGTTCCGCCTGGCAATCAGCGTGAGATCTACGACTCGATAAGCTCAACCGAGAAGAGGCTCGTCCTCCTGCATCAGTGCTACCACGTCGCGACGATGGACTACGACAAGGAGGAAGTCTTCTCAGAGAGTTTGGGTTTCGTGGCCGTACATTCCGCTGGTTGAGTCCCGATAGCCCAGTACCCGCACCGTTGGATGGAAAAGAATGTTCTTCTTCATAATCGGATTCGGTAAGCGCACGGTGGACCGCCTGCGTCCGGCGGGGCGGAGGCTGTGTCCCAACTGCGGCAATAGCGCGGAGTGGAGCACGATGCGCGCGAGGACCTGGATGACCCTCTTCTTCGTCCCGGTAGTACCCTACAAGACCGAGACGGTCTCGGTGTGCCCCATCTGCGGCTACTCGGTGGAAGCCGCTCCCGACGGATACCTATAGGGCCCGGAGGTCGCCGGAGGACGCGGGTGCTCACGCGGTCTCGTCGGGGTGGGTCGAATCGTGCTTCATCACATCTGCTAGCATGCCCCCTGCGGAACGGTGCTGTGCTGTCTCGCTGTGCAAGAAGGTTGAACAAGGAGACAGTTGTGGCCCGACTCGCCCGTTGGTGCTTCAGGCACCGAGTAATCGTCGTCGTCGCCTGGTTGCTGCTGCTGGCGGCAGTCATAGGCGTCCAGAGCGCGTCAGGCAGCGCGTTTTCCAACTCCGTCGGTCTCTCAGGGGTCGAGTCGACCGAAGCTCTCGGGCTCATCAGTGCCTGGATGCCGAAACAGGCCGGTGATTCGGCCACTGTGGTGTGGCACACGTCCTCAGGCTCGGTCAACGACCCGGCTGTGCAAGCGCGCATGCAATCGGCGCTGGAGCAGATAGCGGCCGTTCCCTCGGTCGTCTCGGTCGGCAGTCCCTACGACGACTCCGGAGCCGCCCAGATCAGTGACGACGGCGCCACCGCCTACGCGAACGTGATGTTTGCCGGCAGAGGCTCGGCGCTATCGATGGCCGATGTGACACGGGTCATCGAACTCGCCCGGGGCGCGTCGGTGGAGGGTCTTCAGATCGAGGTCGGGGGCGACGCCGCCCAGAGCGTCTCGCACGTCTCGCTTTCGAGCAGCGCGGGCATCGGTCTGGCCGCCGCCGCGGTGGTCATTCTGCTGGCCTTCGGGTCGCTCTTCGGCATGCTGCTGCCCCTCGTGACCGCGGGCGCGGCTCTCGGCGTGACGACCTTCGCCATCGACCTGCTGTCGCACGCCGTGGCCATAAACTCCGTGGCTCCGACCATGGCCATGGTCGTCGGGCTGGGCGTGGGCGTCGACTACGCGCTCTTCGTCGTCACCCGCTACCGTCAGGGCATCAAGGCCGGCATGTCGGTCGAAGACGCGGTCGTGCGGGCGCTCAATACCGCGGGCAGGGCCGTGCTCTTCGCTGGGGTGACGGTCTGTGTCGCCTTGCTGGGTCTTCTCATCGTGCGTCTGAGCCTTCTCAATGGGCTGGCGTACGCGTCGGCTCTGGCCGTGGCGCTTACCATGGCGGCCGCCGTCACGCTGCTGCCCGCCCTTCTCGGCTTCATGGGCATGCACGTGCTCAGCCGGCGCGAGCGCCGTCGCCTGGTCGAAGGCGGCCCGCAAGTCGGTCCCGCTTCTGGGTTCTGGGTGCGCCTGGGCGGCCACGTCTCGCGCCACCCGGCCTTGCTCGCCACCTGCGCGGTGCTCGTCATGGTGCTGCTCGCCGTTCCGTTCGTGTCGTTGCGCCTCGGCCTGTCCGACGCCGGCAACGACCCGGCGTCTTCGACGACTCGAAAGTCCTACGACATGCTGGCTCAGGGCTTCGGCCCCGGCTCAAACGGGCCCCTGCTGCTGGTCGCTCAGCAGGGTTCCCCGGCCGACGAAGCCGCCATGCAGAAGTTGGCCGAGACTCTGAAGGCCGACCCGGGAGTCGCTACGGTGATCGCCTATCAGTCGCCGCCCGGCGCACCGCTCGCGGTGGCCGAGGTCATCCCGACGACCGGTCCCGGCGACGCGGCCACCAGCGATCTGATCAAGCATCTACGCACGGAGGTCATCCCCGCGGCCGAAGCGGGTACGACTCTGCAAGTGCTGGTGGGCGGGGCTACCGCGACCACCGATGACTTCGCCTCGCTGATAAGGTCGAAGCTACCACTGTTCGTGGTGGTGATAGTGGCCTTCGGTTTCGTCTTGCTGTTCGTCGCCTTCCGCAGTCTGGTGATTCCCGCCACGTCGGCCATAATGAACCTCCTGGCCGCGGCCGCCAGTTTCGGCGTGGTGGTCGCGTTCTTCCAGTGGGGCTGGGGCTCGGACTGGCTGGGGCTCGGCAAGGCCGGACCCGTCGAAGCATTTTTGCCCGTGCTCATGCTCGCGGTGCTGTTTGGGCTCTCCATGGACTACCAGGTGTTCCTCGTAAGCCGCGTGCACGAGGAGTGGGTGCGTACCCGCGACAACCGGCGGGCGGTGATCGCCGGGCAGGCTGCCACGGGACGCGTGATCACCGCGGCGGCCGCCATCATGATCTGTGTCTTCGCCGCCTTCGTGTTCGGCGGTCAGAGAGTCATCGCGCAGTTCGGCATCGGCCTTGCGACAGCGGTGCTCCTCGACGCGTTCGTGCTTCGCACCTTCTTGGTGCCCGCGCTGATGCACCTCTTCGGCAAAGCCAACTGGCATCTGCCGCGCTGGGTCGATCGCTGCTTGCCGCACCTCTCGGTCGAGCCCGAAGAGGACCCCTCCGGGGCGTAGGAACGGCCTAAACGGGCTTAGGCGGGTTCCAGCTTGTCGAGCGCCGCCAGGAGGGCCTGCTCGTCGGCTGTCAAGCCGGCATCGGCCGGCTCATCAGAATGAGCCGCCGAGGAGAACCGATCCCAGATGTCGGCCAGGGTCCCCTCCACGTACGAGGCGATGACGCCCGGGTGCACGTACGAGCGCCGGGCGACGGCCCGGGTGTTGCCCAGATGGGTGGCCGCGGAGTCGATGGCCTCGTTCACCCGCGCGGTCAGTTCGCGTTTGGTCTCTGGCGGCTCGGGCGACGCCGCCAATGCGCGGGCGGCCGCCAAGGTGCCGCCCCACGTTCTGAAATCCTTCGCGCTGAACTCCTCACCGGCGATATCTCGCAGGTACTCGTTCACGTCGCCCGACGTGATGGGAGAAGGCACGCCGTCTTCGTCCAGATACTGAAAGAGGATGTCACCCGGCAGCTCCTGGGTCCGTTTCACCGCCCTCGCCAGCCGGCGGTTGTTGACGCCCGCCACCTGCGGCTTGCCGCCCTTTCCGCGAAAGACGAGGCGCAACGTGGGCCCGTCGATCGAGGCGTGGCGATCGCGCAAGGTGGTTAGGCCGTAGGCCTGGTTACTGCGCGCGTACACCTCGTTGCCGACTCTCAGAAGGGTTTCGTCCAAGAGCAGCGCCACCAGACCGAGCACCTTGTTCTTGCTCAGCTCGGGGCGGGCCAGATCTGCCCCCGCCCGCCTCCGGATCTCGGGCAGGGCCCGGCCGAAAGCCGCCATGCGCTCGAACTTGCCCGCGTCGCGAAGATCTCGCCAAGCCTGGTGGTACTTGTACTGCTTGCGGCCTCGGGAGTCGCGGCCGGTCGCCTGCAGGTGGCCGTCGGGGTCTGCGCAGATCCATACGTCGCGCCAGGCGGGAGGTACGGCGAGCCCGCGGATCCGTTCCAGGGTCGTCTTGTTCCTCACCGCGCGGCCGGAAGGCAAACGATAGATGAATCCTTCGGGCGTCCGCTCCCGAGTGATGCCGGCGCCCTGTTCGCATACGTAGTACAAGGGCCCCGTCGGCCGCAGGGGCTCGGTGCGGCACGTTCCGCCCGCCTCTCTCGGTCCTCGTGGCGATGCCTCGCGGCGCGGCGCCATGGTCAGCCTCGCTCTCGCGCGGGGCGGAGTCTCTCGCTCATGGCCGTCGCCCAGTCGGGGTCGAGCCGCGGCGAAGCACCTGGACCTTGTCCGCGGCCAGGCGGAGATCGCACATGTAGTCTTCGCGCCGTGTCATGGCACAGGAGATGATATACGCGTTGGCCATACGCTACCGACTTGCGCGCATGACGATCTATCGGTCATTATGGCTGTCGTGTGCGATCACTGTATGCAACACGGCGCTGGAGGCAAGTGGTACCTCAACGCCGCTCACTACTCCGAGGAGATAGTCGAGAAATACAACCTTCGCGAGTTCCTGCTCGAGCAGTACACCAACTTCGAGCAGATCTCGGTGCGCAAGGTCGGTGGGATCAGCCCTGTGGGGATGGACCACACGTTCCGCATGCCCATCATCGGCCGAGTGGTCAAGCGCATGGCCGAGCGCATGCTCCACAGCCAGAAGCCGCCCACCAATCCCTTCAAGCCTGAGGGCCACATCGGACAGGTCGTGCCGCTCGAAGACGCCGAGGAGATCCTCGCGCACTGCGCCGCCGAGCCCATCATCGAGAAGAACTGCATGTGCCGGTACATGAGTCGCGGGGTGAAGGAAGCCTGCTGCATCAACTTCGGGGTCATGTCGGAGATCATCGATAAGCTGCCGCGGTTCGTTCCCGAGAAAGAGAAGTACCACCTCACCCGCGAAGAGGCCATAGCCCGCTTTCGCGACCACAACGCCAAGGGCTACATCGGCACCATCTGGTACGGACCTTTCCCCTACATCAACAACCTCTGCTCGTGCGAGAGCCCCGAGTGCGCCGGCATCCGGCCTCGGGTCGACTTCGGCATCAAGTCCATCTACAAAGCCGAGTACGTCGTAGACGTGAATGAAGCCGCCTGTCGTGGGTGTGGCGCCTGTGTGGCGCGATGCCCCTTCGACGCCATGCGCATGGACGCGGCGCTCGATCGTCCGGTCATCGACCTCGAGAAGTGCTACGGCTGCGGCGTTTGCAGGCACGTCTGCTCCACAAGCGCGCTGTTCCTGGTTCCCCGCGACCACGTGCCGGCGCTTGCCGGACGGTACTGAGGCGGACTCGGGCCGGCGCGCCCGAAGTCCGGCTGCCCGTGCGCTTGAGACGCACTCGCATCACCATCGACTATGCCCGGTGTGGCGACGGCATCGGTGTCGACCCGCGCGAGTGCTGTCTCTGCCTGCGCACGTGCGCTCCGGCTGTGTTCCTTCTGCATGAGACGCTGGACGCCGTGGAAGACGATCGATACGATCCCGCGAAGTGGCGGGTCGCCCCGCTGTGGGCCTCGCTCTGCACGGGTTGCATGGAGTGCGTCGAACTGTGTCCGCAGAAGGCGATCACTGTGAAGGGCGCACCGAGGGCCGCCACGAAAGGGCCGGTGTGAGCGCGGGAGGCACGTCTGTCGATCGCGGGCCATCCGTCGTCACGCCAACGGCGCGGGAGGCCACGCCGCCGACGCGCGAGCCCGGCGCGCGGCGCCCGTTCACCCGCTGCCTGGTGATCGGAGGCTCGGGCATGCTTGGCTTCGAGATCGTCCGTCAGACCGTGGCAGCGGGCGTGGAGACCCGCATACTCGACCTGCAACGGTCTCCCGAGTCGGTCTGCGACTATCTCGAGGGCGACATCCGCTCGCGGGCCGACATCGAAAAGGCCTGCGAGGGGTTGGGCGAGGACGACGTGGTCTTCCAGACCGCGGCCGCGGTCTGGGATCCTAGAACAGACGACGGCGTGTACGAGCAGGTGAACGTCGAAGGCAATCGCCTCGTTCTCGACGTCTGTCGCGACCGGGGTGTCCGCCGCTTGGTCTATACCAGCACCATCGACGTGGTGGTCGAAGGGCGTCGTCCGATCGTCGACGGCGACGAGTCGCTGCCGTATCCGAAGCGTCTTCCCCGGGATGCCTACAGCCGCACCAAGATCGCGGCCGAACAACTTGTTCTGGCCGCCGATTGCCCCAACCTCGCCACGTGCGCTCTGCGTCCCGTCGGCATGTACGGGCCACGCGACCGCTACCATCTGGGCAATATCCTGGCCATGGCGCGCAAGGGCAACAAGGTCCGTTTGGGCGACGGCTCGGCGCGGTTCAGTCACGCGTATTCGGAGAACGTAGCCCATGCCCACGTGCTGGCGGCGCAGCATCTCTACCCCGGGTCGCGGGCGGCCGGCCAGGCCTACTTCATCGGCGATCACTACCCGGCGCGCAACTTCTTCGATTTCATGGAGCCGTACCTCGACGCACTCGATCTGCCCGTGCCCCGCTGGAGCATCCCCTATCCAGTAGCGTACGGCCTGGCATATGTGGTGGAGCGATTGGCCCCGCGATCGAACTTCAACCGCTTCTCGGTCATACAGACCTGTGTCGACCACACCTACCGCCACGACCGTGCCGAGCGCGATCTCGGGTACCGTCCTCTCGTCTCCGAAGAGGAGGCCTTCAGGCGCACTCTGGCCGACGTAAAGAAAGGCGCCGACTGATCCAGGGCCGTCGTTTCGCGGCGCCCACCGGACTCCGGCGACCCCTGCCGGGCCCTACGGGGTCGCGAGCGACCCGCCGCGCGCTTCGATGAGTGACTGGGTGAACGACGAGTGCAGCGAGCTCTTCTGGTCATCGGCCCACCTGCAGAGCAGTTCGAACATGGGCCGCGTGACGGTGAGGGAAAGCGTGCACGGGTCGAGACAGGCCCGCATCGCCTGGTCGGTTGCGCCTATGATCGCTTGAGGGGCCTCGAGGTCGTCGAACAGTCCGGTGAGGTGCATGCAGCCCGAGCCAAACCGAGCCAACACCGGCTCGACTCCGCCGGGGCGGCTGTAGTAACCGGCGCCCACGGTCAGCACCGCCAGCTGGTCGGGGTTGACGTAGAACGTGACGGTGCGCAGGAACTCGTACTGATCGGGGCGTAGCGGCCCAAACAGCAGGTGGGTGTTCAGCGGGCGGTAGTTGGGCACCGAATCGAGCCACTCCTCCATGAGCGCGGCGTCGGCGCGCAGTCCCTCCTCGCCGCACAGAAAATCGACCAGTTGCCGGCGCGACATGGAACTCTCTCCGAAGAGGTGCTGCCCACCGCACCCGTGCTTCTCGCGGGTGAGGTGCAGGGTCTTGCCCTGCCGCCATTTCTTGATCGAGGCGAAGACACACTGGCGCGTGCCCGGCACGACCAGGGGAGCGAACGGGCTGGGGTCGGGGGCGTCGTAGAACCCGATCAGCGGCTCGGTGATCGACAGGCGCCTGATGATTACCGATGGGTCAGGCTGCATATGCCACCTCTCACGGTACGCGTGGACCTACGCTGTCACTCTACAACGTGCCGGCCCCGGCCTGGCGGGATAGAATGCAGTCGTCATGCCGACCGCAAACGAAGAAGCCCGACGCCGCAAGGCCTTTCAACGTCTCTTCAACGAGTCGTTCAGGCGCCTGACGAAGAGGGGGCTGAGCGAGTACCAGGCCGGCAAGATCGCGAAAGAGGTCGCCGAGCGCTCGTTGAAACGCGTCGAGACCCCGACCTATCGTGACCAGCAGCAGTTGGCGCGCGCGGTCAACCTCGTATGCACCCGCCTCAGTGAGGGCGCGAGTTACTATGCCCTCATCGGAGAGATGCCCTACCTGGCCAGCGCCCGTATCGACCGCGTGGTCGGCGTGGCCAAGCGCACCGATCCTCCCGTCGATGCGAGTCTCGTCGCGGCCGCCAAACGGGCCACGCGGGTGGAGCGGCTATCGGCCGGCACGGCCCTGCTCTTCACCGGTCTGGCCCTCGGCACCTTGGGGTTATGGTGGGCGATGGGCGTCGGCGCGGTCATCGCCATCCTGGGGGAACTCTACGTGCAGACCGTGATGCCGGCGCGCTCGCGCCGCGTGGTCGCCGATCTGCGGGTTCCCCTCATGGTCAATGCGGCCGCGGCGGCCGTGCTCGTCTACTTCGCATATCGCTGGATCGACGGCAGCGATCCGCGCCCGTTGTTCGTCGTCGCCGCCGCCATTACTCTGATCGTCATCGCCTTCATCCTCCCAGGGGTGAGCGTCGCCGTGCTCGTGGGGCGGCGCGAGAAGCGGCATCGCAAGGCTCTCGAGGAGAAGCTGCGCGCCAAGAGACTCGACGACTAAGTCGAGCGGAGCCGGGCGCGTTGCTGTCCGCCGGGCGCGCTATCGTAGTCGCATGATCGTCAAAGAGATCCAGGCGAAAGCGATCCTGTCGGTGTCGCAGATCTACGACTGGGCGCTCAATCCCTACACGGGCTGCGCGCACGCGTGCTCATACTGCTACGCCCGGTTCATGAAGCGCTTCAGTGGCCACTCAGAACCGTGGGGTGATTTCGTCGACGTCAAGATCAATGCCGTCGAACTGCTCGAACGCGAGCTTCCGCGGAAGAAGCCGGGCACGGTTTGGGTGAGCGGCGTGTGCGATGCCTACCAGCCGGTCGAGGCCCGTTACCGTCTCACTCGGGAGTGCCTGGAGTTGCTCGTCGGCCGGCAGTGGCCCGTGCGCGTGCAGACGCGGTCGCCGCTCGTCACTCGCGACATCGACATCCTCGCCAGGGGCGACGATGTGCAGGTGGGCTTCAGTATCACGACCGCCGACGACGAGACCAGGGCCCTCTTCGAACCGCGCGCGCCCTCCATCGCCGCGCGGCTCGAGGCTCTCGAGGCCGTTCACGGGGCCGGCATTCGAACCTTCGCGATGATCGCGCCCATGCTGCCCGGCGCCGAGCGTCTGGCGGAGGCGCTGGCCGGCAAGGCGGACTTCATCCTCGTCGACCGCATGAACTACCACCATGGCGACTGGGTCTATCGCGCGCACGGTCTCAGGGCTGCGCGGAGCGACGAGTTCTTCGCGCGGACGGCTCGGGAGCTGGCCTCGGAGTGCGAGCGCCTGGGGCTCGATTGCCGGGTAGTCTTCTAGCAAGAACTGCCGCATATGCCCAACGAGAACCTTACGGCCCTCGCGCTACGCTCCCCGTCACGAGAACAATCTGCGCCGGCTCCGCCCGGCGCCCGTAGCAGAACGGGGGTCACACACATGTTTGGCTTCGTGGCGCTGCAGGTTCTGAACAAGCGCTTCGCCCGCGGGGAGATCGCCCAGGAGGAGTACCTGGAGCGTCGCAAGGCCCTCCTCGGCGGCTGACGGGCAATCCCGACGGACCACGGCTCCTCGGCCCCGGAAGAACGCCGCACCGCGTTCTTCCGGGGCCGCTCCTTCTTCCGGGCCGGCTCGCCTCCACGCCGCGCCGCTCTGAGCGGGCGAGGCGCGACAGCCGGCGCGACCGGTGTACAAACCCGCGCCGGCCTGCCACTATCAGCACATGCTGAAACGGCTTCTCTCGATAGTCCGCAAGGAGTTCATCCAGATCCGGCGCGACCGGCGCACGCTTGGCATGATGATCGCCATACCGGTGTTATGGATCGTCATCTTTGGCTACGCCGCCACCTTCGACGTGCACGAGATCCGCACGGTCGTCGCCGCGCCGGCCGGCTCGCCGGCGGCCGCGCTCATCGCGACGAGACTCGACTCGTCGGAATACTTCACGGTCGTCGAGACCGGCCCGTTCTCCGACGCCGAGCTCGAGGCGGCTATCGACGAGCATCGCGCCTCGGTAGCTATCAGGCCGCCGCTCGGCGATCAGCCGGGTCTGTTTGTGGCCGATGGCTCGGATTTGTTCACCGCGCAGGCCGCCGCTCGGCAGATCCAGAGTCTCGTGCAGAGCTTCGCGCAGCAGACGGGCGCCTCTGCCTATGTGGACATGAAGATCCTCTACAACCCCAGCCTGCGGTCGGTCAACTACATGATTCCCGGGTTGGTGGGAGTGGTGATGGTGTTCATCGCCACCCTGATGACCGCGGTGGCCATCGTTCGCGAGCGCGAACGGGGCACGCTCGAGCAGCTGCTCGTCACCCCTGTGGGCCCCGTGGAACTCATGGTAGGAAAGATCATTCCCTATATGATCATCGCCTTTGCCGACTTCCTTCTGGTCATGGCCTGCGGGGTGTTTATCTTCGACGTGCCCTTCGCCGGCAGTCCGGGCCTCTTGATGCTCTTGTCGGTCGCGTTCCTCTTCGTCTGCCTGGGCATGGGTCTGTTGGTCTCGACCATCTCTCAGACGCAACAACAGGCCATGCAGATGGCCGTCTTCACTCTGCTGCCGCAGATTCTGCTCTCGGGCTTCATCTTTCCCCTCGCGGCCATACCCTGGGCGATACGCTGGATCGCGTATCTGGCGCCGCTCACCTACTTCCTGCCCATCGCGCGGGGGATCTTCCTGCGGGGCGAAGGTCTCGCCGATCTCTGGATCTGGGCGGTGATACTCATCGCTTACGCCGTCGCGATCGTCTCTCTCGCCGCCTGGCGGTTCAGAAGGAAGCTGGTGTGAGCGTTCGCGCTCGAGCGGGCTCTTCCGCCGCCGCGGGGAGCGGCGCGTCTTCCGATGGCGAACCGCCCGCCCGCGAGGTCTTGCTCGAGTTGCGCGAAGTGACGGTCCGCCATGGCCGCACCGTGGCGCTCGACCGAGTGACGCTCGAGATCCGAGCGGGCGAGAGCGTGGCCGTGTTGGGCCCCGACGGCGCCGGCAAGTCGACCCTGCTGCGCACCATGGCCGGTCTCGCGCGTCCGGCCGCCGGGAGCGTCAAGCAGTACCTGGGCGACGCCGGCATCGGCTACGCCGGCTCGACCTTCGACCTATACGGCGATCTCACAGTTCTCGAGAATCTCTCGTTCTTCGGACGGGTGCGGGGCATGAGGCGCGAGAGACTGGACGAACGCATCGAGGCCATGCTCCTGCTAACCAATCTGGAAGGCGCGTACGACAGGCTGGCGGGGCGCCTATCGGGCGGCATGAAGAAGGGTCTCGCTCTCGGCTGCGCCCTCGTGCACGAGCCGGCGCTCCTGCTGCTCGACGAACCCACGGTCGGGGTCGATCCGGTCTCGCGCCAGCAACTCTGGGACATCATCGCCCAGGCGGCGGCGGGCGGCACGGCGCTCGTCTTCACCAGCTCCTATCTCGAGGAGGCGATCCACGCCACGCGTCTCCTTGCCATGGAGCGTGGGAGGGCCTTCGACACCAGCGTCGCGCAGGTATTCGCGGCGAGCGGAGGGTGGTCGGCCTGGGTCTCGCCGGTGGGCGAGCGCCGCACCGAGGTCCGCGCGCGGCTGGCGCTCGTGGCCCACGAACCGCGGGTCTATCTGCGCCCCGAGGGTCTCACGGTGCTCGCTCCCGACGAGCGGGCAGCCCGCGACCTGCTCGCGTCCACTGTCGGAGCGGCTCTCGATGAGATGTCTCTGTCGCCGTGTCCGCTTACCTTCGAAGACGCGTTCGTGCTCGTCGAGACCGGCCTGGCCACACGGGCGGGGAGCCTGGCGAATTGACTCCCGTGATTGAGACTCAGCGGCTGACCAAGGTCTTCGGGCGGCGCACGGTCGTCGACGCGGTCGATCTCTCGGTGGAGCGCGGTGAGGTGTACGGCTTTCTGGGCCCCAACGGGGCCGGCAAGACGACCACCTTGCGAATGCTACTCGGACTCCTCCGCGCCGACGCGGGGTCGGCCACGGTGCTGGGCTTCGACTGCGAGCGGCAGGGCCCGCAGCTGCGCAGGCGCGTCGGCTACGTGTCGCAGCTCTACTCTCTCTATCTCGATCTGACTGTCGAGCAGAACCTCCTCTTCTTCGGGCGAATGTATGGGCTCGATCCCGCCCGCCTACGGGAGCGGGCGGCGGCCGAGGTGGGCCGCTTCCAACTCGAGGCCGAACGAAGCGCGCTGGTGGGCTCGCTTCCGACCGGCATACAGCGGCGCTGCTCGCTTGCCGCCGCCTTGCTCCACGAGCCCCAATTGCTCATCCTCGACGAGCCGACCAGCGGCATGGACACGACCAGCCGGCGGGAGTTCTGGGCCTTTCTCGGAGGACTCGTCGCCTCGAACACCACGGTCATCGTCACCACGCATCACCTCGAAGAGGTGCAGGTTTGCGACCGGCTGTGCCTCATTCTCGGAGGCCGCCTGCGCTTCGAGGGCACTCCTCGAGGCATGGTGGAGGCCTTTCCGGGCCCGGTGCTACTCGTGTCTGCCGGTGAGGCCAAGAAAGCGCACCAGATATTGAAAGAGAAATACGGGGCCACGTTGCTCGGTGACCGGGTAAGGGTACAAAGTCAGGGTGTCGGACGCGACGATGTCGTCGAGGCGCTGGGGGAGGCGGGCATACGCGGGGCTACCGTGGAGAGCGTCGAGCCGACGTTGGAGGACGCGTTCGTGCGGGCCGCGGCTTCATCGTAAGATACGCGTAAATTCCACGATGGCGGTTTGCCAGAGGGCGCGGGGGAGGCTATCCTGGCCCGTGCACAAAAGGTCGATCGATCGGAGCATCACAATGGGTTTGAGAAGGACGACTGTCGTGGCGCTCGCGCTGCTGCTGCTTGGGCTCGCGGGCGTGGTAGCCGCCTGCGGCGGCGATTCCGCCGAGACTACCTCGACGTCTGAGCAGGGCACGGACTCGACCTTGCAGCCGACGAGCACGTCGATCGTGCAGAGGACGACGACGACCATCCTGCGCGGCGCGTCGAAGGTCTTCTTCAACATCGGCGACGTGGCCAAGGTGGAGCAAGGCGACCTTTCGGTCGACAAGATAACCGTCACCGACGATCTGGCTTCAGACGCCGCCAACGAGCTCTTGCTCACGGGAGAGGCCGGCGAGGGCAAGAACGAGTCGCTGAAGGCCGCCGCGGGCAAGGAGTTCCTGCTCGTCACCTTCAAGTACAAGAAAGCCGCTTGGTACGACATGCGGGGAGGGCTCTTCCCTGACGACATCGTGCTCAAGAACGCCGCGGGAGAGGAGTACCTTCCGCTCGAGACAAAGGGCTACGGCAGTGTCCACGAGTCGAACGCCGGCAAGGTGCCGCTCGAGGTCGAGGCCTACACAACCGCCGTGTTCGAGGTCCCCCAGGGTGAGACGGGGCTCAAGCTGATCTACCACGAACGGGCCGAGGACGGTTTCACCTGCGAGATTCGCTAGGCGGCGATCTCTCCATCGTTATAACCCCAGGGGGGCGGCGGGCGTAAGCCCGCCGCCCCTTGCGCGTTGTGGCCCCTTGACGCTGAGTCATCCGTTGGTCTACCATCTATTACGATATATCGTGATACATCGGAAGGAGTCAAGAGATGCATCACAGACGAGGTTTCATGGGTGGTTCGGGGTTCGGTCCGGGGCATCGCTTCTTCGAGCGGGGCGGGCTGAAGTTCGTCATCCTCGTCGCCCTCAAGGAGCGACCGCGGCATGGCTACGACATCATCCGTGAGATGGAGGAACGTTCGGGCGGCTTCTACAGTCCGAGTCCGGGCGCCGTCTATCCCACGCTGCAGGCCCTCGAAGACCAGGATCTCGTGACCTCGGTCACCGAGGATGGCAAGAAGGTCTACACGATCACCGCGGCCGGCGTCGCGTTTCTGGAGGAGCACGAGGAGCGCGCGAGCAGCCACCGCGAACGGTGGGAGGCCCACTGGCCATCGGGTCCGCAGGGCGAGGGCTGGAGCGCCGTCGCCGGCATCCGCGACTCGCTTGGCGAGATCAAGCGGGCTGTGCGCAACACGGCCGGCGATCCGGCCAGACTGAAAGAGGTGGGCGAGATCATCGAGGATGCCGCCAGCCGCATCCGCGACGTTCTCAAACGCTAGTCTCCAGCGGCAAAGCGTCCGGGACCTAGCCGTCCAGCAGCCTACTGGGAGTACCGCACGCGTGACCGCGGCTGTGGCGGTGGGAACAGCTCACCTCCACAGCCGCCGTCTTCACGCGTTGCCGGCAGCCGTCCGTGTTCGTCGCAAACAGGGTATCCTCGAAACCGACACGGCTTAGCCCAAAGACGACCGGTCCATAGGACGGCTGGCATGGCGACTGACGACTCCGATGTAACGCGACGCCCGAGCAAGACGACCGGTGCGAAGGGGAGCGGCAACAAGGCTACTCCGACCCCCCCCGGGCGCAATCGCCCCGTGGGCGGGGGTCAGAAACCGCCCGCACGCGGCACTGGGGGCCCGAGCGGCGACGGGGGGCGCAACGGCCAGCACACGGGCCGGCGCGTGTGGCACTTCGTCGCCTATGTGGTGGTCGGGCTGGTCGCGCTCTTTCTATTCGACAAGTACGTCCTCACGGCCATGACGGCTCCCCAGCAGGCCCTCGACTACAATCAGTTCAAGGCGAAGGTCGTGGCGGGGCAGATCAAGAAGGCCGTCATCGGCGACAACCAGATCACGGGCACCATGCTCGCCCCAGGTTCGACTGCCGGCGGGACGGTCGACTTCAAGACCAACTACAAGCCGGGCGCCGACGAGCAACTCGTCGCTCAATTGCAGGCCGCCAACGTAGACTACTCGTTCTCTCCCCCCTCGAGCGCACTCGGATCGATCCTTGTCAGCTTCCTGCCGTTTCTGCTGATAGGGGTCGTGTGGTACATGGTCTACCGGCGCATGGCGGGAGCCGCCGGCCGGGGCGGCGGCCCCGGCGGCATCTTCGGTGTGGGGCGCAGCAAGGCCACCAAGGTGACCGCCGAAGAGGTGGGGGTGACCTTTGAAGACGTGGGCGGCGCCGATGAAGCCATCGCCGAACTGCAGGAGATCATCCAGTTCTTGAAGACACCCGAGAAGTTTGCCCGGCTGGGAGGGCGCATCCCCAAAGGCGTGCTCCTGGTCGGACCTCCGGGCACCGGCAAGACGCTGCTCGCAAAGGCGACGGCAGGAGAGGCCGGGGTGCCGTTCTTCGAGAGCAGCGGGTCGGAATTCGTCGAGATGTTCGTGGGCGTGGGAGCCGCTCGAGTGCGCGATCTCTTCGAGCAGGCGCGCGGCGCGGCCCCGGCGATCGTCTTCATCGACGAGATCGACGCCATCGGGCAGAGCAGGGGAATGGGACTGCAACTGAGCGGAGGCAACGACGAGCGCGAGCAGACCCTGAACCAGTTGCTCGCCGAGATCGACGGCTTCCGTAGCGACATGAGCCGGCCGGTCATCATCATGGCGGCGACGAACCGGCCCGAGGTGCTCGACAAGGCTCTGCTCCGCGCCGGGCGCTTCGACCGCACCGTCGAGGTGGGCAACCCCGACCTCATAGGCCGCGCGCAGATTCTCAAGATCCACAGCAAAGACGTGAAGCTCGGCCGCGATTTCGATCTCGAGCGAGCGGCGCGTATCACGCCCGGTTTCAGCGGCGCCGATCTCGCCAACGCCATCAACGAGGCGGCGCTCCTCGCCGCGCGGCGAGGAGCGGAAGCGGTCGGCATCAAGGACTTCGAGGCCGCCATGGAACGGGTCGTGGCCGGGCTCGAGAAGAAGAGCCGCGTGATGAACCCCGAAGAACGCCGGACGGTGGCATACCACGAGTCGGGCCACGCACTCGTGGCCGCACTGCTGCCGCACGCCGATCCGGTGGCCAAGATCAGCATAATCCCCCGGGCAAGGGGCGCTCTCGGATATACGCTGCAGATGCCGACCGAAGACCGGTATGTGCTCACGAAAGACGAACTCGTCGATCGGATCGCGGTGATGCTCGGCGGCCGGGCGGCTGAGGCGACGGTACTGGGCACGATAAGCACCGGAGCCAGCGACGACATCCAGAAGGCCACCGAGCTCGCGCGGCGCATGGTCACCGAGTTCGGCATGAGTGAGGCGCTCGGGTCGGTGCGCTACGCGGGTCAGCAGATGCAGTACCTTGGCGGCGTCATGCAGGACAGCAGCCACCTGAGTCCGCATACGCAGGAGCTGATCGACGGTGAGGTCAAGAAGCTCGTCACCGAACAGTACGAGCGAGCTGTGACGGTGCTTGGAAGCCATCGCAAGGCCCTTGAAGTGCTGGCGAAAGAGCTGTTGCAGCAAGAGACCGTAGACGGAAGCGCCGTGCGGGCGGCCGTTCTGGAAGAAGATGGCGCTACGGCTGAGAGCGCTCTTGAAGAAGGGGGTAGCTAGTGTCGCGCATGCGCGGGACGCCCGGCGGGGCGGTGCGGCGGTGACGATCGTCGGGGTCGTGGGCACGGGCAACATGGGAGCCGCCCTGGTGCGGGGCTGGCTGCGGGCGGCGCCCGAGGGCATCGGTTTCGTTGTCTGGGACAGAGCCGAAGAGGCCGCCCGGCGCCTTCTGGTCGACGACCGAGTTCGCATGGCCGCTTCGCTCGACGATCTCGCGGCCGACGCACAGACCCTTCTCGTCGTGGTCAAACCCAAGGACGCCGCCGAACTTCTCCAGACTATGCGGCCGCTGCTGAAAGGGCACCATACGCTGGTCTCCTCGATGGCGGGGGTCACACTCGCCTCCCTGCGGGCGCTGGTGGGGCCGGAACCCTCGCTGGCGCGCATCATGCCCAATCTTGGTGTCGAGCTCAACGTGGGGGTGGTAGCGGTAGCCCCTGAACCCGGCGCCGAACCGGCCGCCGTCGCGGGGCTACTCGAGTTTCTTGAGCCGCTTGGACTGGCGCAGGTGCTCCCCGAGGAAATGATCGACGTCGCCACGGCGGTGGGGGGCTCCGGACCGGGCTTTCTCGCTCTCGCCATCGAAGCTCTTGAGGATGGCGCCGTGGCCGCGGGGGTGACCCGTCCCGAAGCGAGACGCCTGGTGCGAGAGGCCGCTCATCAGGCGGCGGGCATGTTGCGGGAGCATTCGAACTCCTCTGGGCAGATGAGAGACCATCTGGCCTCAACGGGCCAACTCTTTGCGCCCGGTATCGGTACACTAGAGCAGCGAGGACTCCGCTCGGCCTTTCAGCAGGCAGTCGGGGCGGCGATAGAGAAAAGCCGGCGATCAGGAGGAACACATGTTAGTCCGCGATAGGATGGCAACGTATCCGATCACCATCAGACCCGATGCCTCGGTGCCCGACGCGCTGAAAGTCATGCAGGGGAGCAAGGTGCGCCAGTTGCCGGTGATCAGTGAGAGCGGCGAGCTCCAGGGCATCGTCTCGCTCGTCGACCTGTTCCGTGTTTCGCCTTCTCCGGCCACGTCGCTCAGCGTGTGGGAAGTCGATTATTTGCTCGAGAAGATCACGGTCGAGAGGGTCATGACTCGTGACGTTATCACCGTCTCCGAGGACACAGCGGTCGAAGAGGCGGGCCGCATCATGTACGACAACCGCATCAGCGGTCTGCCGGTCATGCGCGGCAAGGAGCTGGTAGGCTTCTTCGCCGAGTCGCACCTGCTCTTTGTCTTGCTGGAGATGTTCGGCGCTCGCACTCATGGAGTGCGCGTGATGGCCAAGATCGCCCACGAGCAGGGCATGATGTGCAAGTTGACGACCGCCATCGCCGACGCCGGCGGGCAGATCGAGGCGCTGGGTCTCCACGGAGACTCCGAAACCATCACGTTCAAGGTCGTCCATCTCGATCAAGCGAAGCTGCTCCAGGCGGTCAAGCCGCTGGTCGAAGAAGTCCTCGACGCGCGGGAGACCTGAGTCTCGTGGCACGTTTCTAGCCCACGTGGCGCTCCTGACGGGAGTGGTCTGGCGTGCCGGGGAGTGAAGTGTTTCTAACGAGGAGGGGCGGCGCCGACCGGCGCCGCCCCTCCTCGAGTCTTTGTGGATGTCTGAGCGGTCAGGCCTTCTCGATCTTGACCGCCGAGACCTTGTATTCCGCCGTCATCGAGATCGGGTCGAAGGCCGAGTTGGTCAGCTCGTTGACCGCGCACTCCCAGTAGTGGAAGGTCATGAAAAGGATGCCCGGCGGCACCCGCTCGGTCACCTTCGCCGTGGTCACCACCGATCCTCGCCGTGAGCTCACCCGCATCTGGGCGCCGTCGGCCAGGCCCAGCGCGCCCGCGTCGGCCGGGTTGATCTCGGTGAGCTCGCGTGGCGCGAGTCCATCGAGTATGGGCGATTGCCGGGTGGAGATGTTGTACTGGTAGAGCATGCGCCCGGTGGTCAGCAGCAGTGGGTACTCGTCGTTGACGAGCTCCGCGGGGGCCTCGTACTCAACCCCCATGAGCCTGCCCCGTCCTCTCGGGAACGTGTCTTCGTGCAGGTAGGGTGTGCCGGGATGGTCGAGATCGGGGCACGGCCACTGCAACCCGCAGGCCTCGACGCGGTCGTAGGTCATGCCGGCGTAGGTCGGAGTGAGCGTGCGTATCTCCTCGAAGATATCGGCCGCCGAGTCATAGTGCATCGCATAGCCCATGCGGGTGGAGAGTTCGGAGATGATGTCGGCGTCGAGACGCGCCTCACCCGGTGGTTCGACGGCCTTGCGCACCCGCTGCACCCTACGCTCGGTGTTGGTGAAGGTGCCGTTCTTCTCGGCGTAGCAGGCGGCCGGCAAGACCACGTCGGCGTACTTGGCCGTCTCGGTAAGAAAGATGTCTTGCACCACGAGGAAGTCGAGTGAGGCGATGGCCTTGCGCACATGGTTCGCATCGGCGTCGGTGAGCACTGGGTCTTCGCCCATGATGTAGAGGGCCTTCATCTGGCCGTCGACCATCGCGTCGAGCATCTCGGGCGTACGGAGCCCCAACTCGCGACTGAGGGGAGCATTCCACGCCTCCTCGAAGAGGGCCGCGTGCTCGGGCTTGGTGACTGAGCGATAGTCGGAGAACACATTGGGCAGCGCACCCATGTCGCAGGCTCCCTGCACGTTGTTCTGTCCCCGCAGCGGGTTGACGCCCGCGTGGGGCACACCGACGTGGCCGGTCACCAGGGCCAGGTTCGCCAGGTTGATCACATTGGCGGTGCCGGTGGTGTGCTCGGTGATGCCGAGTGTGTAGAAGATGCCCGCGCGTGGGGTCTTGGCGTAGAGCTCGGCGGCTGCGCGAATCTGGTCAGCCGGCACGCCGGTGATCTCGCTCACGACTTCGGGGGTGTACTTCTTGACCACTTCCCAGAGATCGTCGTAGCCCTCGGCACGCTTGGCGATGAATTCCCAATCGGCCCAACCACGCTCGATGATCACGTTGATCATGCCGTTGATGAGGGCCGCGTCTGTGCCCGGGCGTAGTTGCAGCCAGAGGGCCGAGTGATCGACCAACTCGATATGCCGGGGATCGACGATGATGAGTTTCGCCCCCCGGCGGGCCGCCCGCTTCATCTTTCCGCCGATGATGGGGTGTGCCTCGGTGGTGTTCGAACCGATGACGAAGAGCAGGTCGTAGTGCTCGACTTCGCTGAGGGAGTTCGTCATCGCCGCGCTGCCGAACGAAGTGGCCAGACCGGCCACAGTGGGAGCGTGTCAGGTTCGTGCGCAGTGGTCTAGGTTGTTGGTGCGCATCACCACCCTTACGAACTTCTGCATCAGCCAGTTGTCCTCGTTAGTGCAACGGGCCGAGCTGAGAGCCCCGAAAGCGTCGGGGCCGTAGCGTTCTTTGATATCGGTGAGACGGGAGGCGACGAGATCGAGGGCTTCGTCCCAACTCGCCGGTTCCAACTCGCCGTTTCGACGTACGAGCGGGGTGGTCAGCCGGTCGGGGCTGTGGATCATATCGGTGTGGAACCGGCCCTTGACGCAGAGGGCGGTGCCGTTGACCGGCGCGTCCCCGGCGGTGGTGACGCCGACGACGCGGCCGTTCTTCACATTGAGGTCGAAGCTGCAGCCGGTGCCGCACAGGGGGCAGGTCGTGCGCACCCGGGTGATCTCCCACTCCCGGGCGCCCTTGAGTTGCGCGTTGACGAGCGCCCCGGTGGGACACGCGTCGGTGCACTGCCCGCAGGAGACACAGCCCGATTCGCGGTACGTGTCGCCCTTCAACACCGGATAGCCGGCCTCGTCGATGGCGTAGACCGAGTACTGCTCGAGTTCGTCGCAGACTCGTACGCAGGTATGGCACTGGATGCAGCGCTTGCGGTCGAGTTGGAGGATCGGCGAACCGTCGAAGAGGTCGAACTGGCCGGTCTCTCCCTTGAACTCAGTGCTGCCGGCGCCGTAGCGAATGGACAGTCTCTGCAGCTCGCACCGGCTTGCCTCGTGGCAGACGCACTGCAGGCAGCGGGCCGCTTCATCGCGGGCCGTCTGCTCGCTGAAACCCAACTCCACCTCGCGGAAGTTGTGACGCTCGCGCGGGTCGAGCACCGGCATGGCGCCGCGCCCGGCGTCGGACAGGGGCTTCGCGGCGATGTCGAAGAAGGTCGGCTTGTGGCGCTCGAGCCGGGCGCCGGGCGCTGAGCAGGCCGCCACGGGCGACTCGCCGCTCACGTACGCGTCGATGGCGATGGCGGCGCGCCGGCCGGCGGCGATGGCCTCCACCACGGTGGCCGGGCCCGTCTCGCAGTCGCCCCCGGCGAAGACGCCCTCGCGGCTCGTCAGAAGGGTCAGCCTATCGGCGGCGATGGTGCCCTTGGGTGTCAGCTCGCACTGGGCCACGAGGTCGGAGCCGTCGACCTCCTGGCCGATGGCGAGGATCACCGTGTCGGCCGCGATGGTGAACTCCGACCCCTCGATCGGTTCCGGACGTCGCCGCCCGCTCTGGTCGGGCTCGCCCAGCCTGTTCCGCTGGCAGAGAAGACCCGTCACCTTGCCGTCCTCGCGGACGACCGACAGCGGGGTGGTCAACAGCTGCAGGCTCACGCCCTCTTCTTCAGCCTCGTTTACCTCGTCGGCCGTGGCCGGCATCTCGTCGCGAGAGCGCCGGTAGACCAGCGAAACCTCTGTCGCATCCAGGCGGAGCGAAGAACGGGCGGCGTCGACGGCGGTGAAACCGCCACCGACCACGATGGTCTTGCCGAGCGACTCCTCCCACAGACCGGCGTTGCTGACCCGAAGAAAATCGACGGCAGTCAGGATGCCCTGTCCCTCTTCGGCTCCCGCGATGCCGCCGGTCGATCCGCATTGGGCCCCGATCGCGACGTAGATGGCGTCGAAAGCCTCCTTCTCGAGCGAGGCGAACGTCAAGTCGTCTCCGAAACGCTTGCCCAGTTCCAGGCGGACTCCCAGCCTGACTATGTCGGCCACGTCGGCGTCGATGACACTCCGGGGCAGCCTGTAAGGCGGGATGCCCGAACGCATCATGCCGCCCGTCTCGCTATCGCCTTCGAAGATCGTCACCCCGTGTCCGGCGAGCGCCAGGTAGTACGCGGCGGTGAGGCCCGAAGGCCCGCTGCCGATCACGGCCACCCTCTTGCCGGTGGGCGGGGCGGTCGTCTCGGTGGCCGTCCCTCCCTCTCCGTCCGCGTGGTCGGCCGCGAAGCGCTTCAACTGGCAGATCGCCACCGGCTTGCCATCGACCTGCGCGCGGCGGCAAGCAGTCTCGCACGGCCGTGGGCACACGCGGCCGATGATCCTCGGCAGCGGCAACCGTTCCTTGATGATCCTGATCGCCTCGTGGTCGTCGCCGCTCGCGATGGCCGCCAGGTATCCGGGGATGTCGATACCGGCCGGACAGGCGTAGTGGCACGGCGGCTCGCAGTAGGCGTTGTGGTTGGACAGCAGTTCGTTCAGGCGTTGGCGGCGCGCCTCGGTGATGCTGGGGGTTGAGCGTGACCACCTCGAGACCCTCGCTGACGGGAGTCTCGCACGCGTGGACCATGTCCTCCTCGCCGATCTCTACGAGGCACAGCCCGCACCGCGCCGCCGGGGTGAGACGCGGATCGTGGCAGAGCGTCGGCACGTAGATGCCGTGCATCTGCGCGGCTTCGAGCACCGTCATATGAGAGCCTACCTGCAGGTGGCGGCCATCGATGAATATGGAAACGGGTTTGCCGGGTTCGTCGATGACCAGCCCGCGGCGGTCGTCGCTCATGCGTTCTCCCTCCTGCTGTCGAGCATCTCTTCGCACAAGTGGACGCCCTGTATGGCGTCGGTCGTCCAAAGATCGGCGGCGACATACTCGGCGATGTTCTCGTCTATCGTGCCGCCGCCGATGATGATGAGCGGTGTCTTCTCGAGCTCACCGGCCCGGCTTCTGAATAGGGCCACCGTGTCGCGCATCGACGTGAAAGCGCCGGTGAGAAGCCCCGAGAGGCCGACGATGTCGGGCCTCGTCTTCAATGCGGCGTCGAAGAAGTCTTGCGGCGGGACGTTCTCGCCGAGGTCTTCGACCGTGAATCCTGAGATGCGGAAGGCTTGCTCGGCGAGGTTCTTGCCGATGTCGTGTATGTCGCCGGCGACGGTGCCGAGAAGCACCCGCCCGCGGGTGTTCTCCGCCTGGGCGCCGCGCATGTCCTGGGGCGCCACGTCCATGACCCCGCTGAAGATCTCGCCGGCCATGATGAGACCCGCCAGATAGATCTCCTGCCGCTCGTAGCGTTCCCCCACGACCCGCATGCCCGCTTCGACCACGCGGATGACCTCAACCGCCGGCGTGCCCGCGTCGAGGACTTCGCGCACCAAGCGGAGCACCGTCTTCTCATCGAGCACGGCGACAGCGGCGGTGATACTCGCCAGTCTTTGCACGGACGACTCCTTTTCGGGCGAGTTATCTGTCATGCCGGCCGACTCTCCGATCTCGGGGCTAGCTCTCTGACCGTCCGGGAGTGACTCCCAGTTGGCTTGTCAACCGGAATTGATCGGCTCTGCAGAGGAAGTGGCCCCAACTCACCGGGCGGCCGTCGAAATCGTGAAACAGGCTCTCCAGCGAGAACGCGGGGGAGCCTTCGGGAACGCGTAGGGCGGCGGCCGCGTCGGCGTCGAGGCTCACCGCTTGGATGGTCAGGCGCCCGCTCGGCATGCCGACCACGAGAGGCGAACGGAGCAGCCCCTCGAGCGATGTCACCTGTAGCTCGGCCTCGACCAACGGCCGGTGAGCGTCGTACACCACATGCTCCAACTGGTAGACGAGCGGAACGCCGCTGCGCTTGATGAGACGGCGTAGATAGACGATGCGAGCGCCGGGAGCGAGTTCGAGCATCTTCGCCACCGTCTCGTTGGCGGGGATGATCCTCGCCTTGAGCAGCAAGACCTCGACCGAGGCGTCGTCGGCCCATAGATCGGTCATCTCCTGCAGGCGGAATATCGCCTCGCCCATGTCGAGCGAGCGGACGAAGGTCCCCTTGCCCTGGGTCGTCGACACCAGGCCGCGTTCGAGGAGGATGCTTATGGCCCGCCTGACCGTCATCGGACTGACGCCGTAGCGGGCGCGGAGTTGAGCCTCCGTCGGGAGCTGGGCGCCCGGACGGTAGAAGCCCGCGCCGATCTGCTCCGCTATCTCGTTGGCGATGAGCAGATAGGCGGGTTCACGCGTACGATCGGTCACGGCCGGGCCCCTCGTACGGCGGGTGACCGACCCGCCGGCCTGTGGGCCGTTCTGAGCTGCTGGGCTGTCCGGGGCGGCCGACACCCGGGTAGCGACCGGGCTGTCCTGTGTGGTCGCCACCGGGGCGATCGCCGCGCCTCCGTCGGTTCCCGGTGACGTGCCTATACTCTGTTCACGCAGTGGATTTACCACCTATCCATCCAAGTCGAAATGGGGACTTGCCCAAATAGCTATATAACTATAGAATAACTAGCGGCCGGATACAACCGAAACGGGAGCAGGGATGAAGACTGATATAGAGATCGCGCGCGAAGCCACCGCGATCCCCATCACCGAAGTCGCCGCGGGCCTAGGATTGATGCCGGGAGATATCGATCCCTTCGGCACCTACAAGGCCAAAATCCACCTGGACGTGCTCGACCGTTTGGCCGACCGCCCCGATGGCAAGCTCGTTCTGTGTACTGCCATCACCCCGACACCGGCGGGCGAAGGCAAGACTACTACAAACGTTGGCCTCTCGATGGGCCTCGCCAAGATCGGCAAGAAGGCGATCTGCACCTTGCGCGAGCCGTCACTGGGCCCTTGCTTCGGCATCAAAGGCGGCGCCGCGGGCGGCGGCTACGCCCAGGTCATCCCGATGGAAGACATCAACCTGCACTTCACTGGTGACATCCACGCCATCACCACAGCTCATAACCTCTGTGCCGCCGTACTCGACAATCACCTGTTCCAGGGCAACGAGCTGAGCATCAACCCCAACGACATCTCCTGGCCGCGCGTGGTCGACTTGAACGACCGGGCGCTCCGCCAGATCACCATCGGCCAGGGCGGCGAGGGTGTCGAGCGCAAGACCCGTTTCGATATCACCGTGGCGTCGGAAGTCATGGCCATCCTCTGCCTGGCGACCGATATCGAAGACCTCAAGGCCCGCCTCGACCGCATCATCGTGGGCTCTACGCTGTGGGGCCGCAAGGTCACGGCGCAAGACATCAAGGTCTCGGGCTCCATGGCCGTTCTGCTCAAGGACGCGCTCATGCCCAATCTGGTGCAGACCCTCGAGAACACGCCGGCTATCATCCACGGCGGACCGTTCGCCAACATCGCCCACGGCTGCAACTCGGTGCAGGCTACACGCATGGCCCTCAAGCTCGGCGACTACTGCATCACTGAAGCCGGCTTCGGCGCCGATCTGGGCGCCGAGAAGTTCTTCGACATCAAGTGCCGCGCCGCCGGCCTGGTGCCCGATTGCATAGTGCTGATCGCGACCATCAGGGCGCTCAAGATGCACGGCGGCATGGCGCTCGCCGACCTCAAGAAGGAAGACCTCAAGGCCCTCGGCGCAGGTCTCGAGAACCTCGAGAAGCATCTCGAGAACATGCAGTTCTTCGGACCGCCCGTGGTCGTCGCAATCAACCGCTTCCCCGACGACACCGAGGCCGAGATCGCTCTGCTCAGAGAGCGCGTCGAGGCTATGGGTGCCAACGTGGTGCTCTCGGAAGTGTGGGCCAAGGGCGGCGAAGGCGGCGTGGAGCTGGCCGAAGCCGTGGTGGCGCTCTGCGAGGACAAGCCGAAGCCGCCGCTCAACTATGTCTACGAGCTGGGCATGACCATCCCCCAGAAGATCGAGGCCATCGCCACCAAGATCTACGGCGCCGACGGCGTGGACTATCACTACGAGGCGACGGCCGCCATCGATCGCTTCACCCGCCTTGGCTACAGCACTCTGCCGGTCTGCATGGCCAAGACGCAGTCATCTCTGTCCGACGACAAGACCAAGATCGGCCGGCCACGCGATTGGAGACTCACGGTGCGTGAGATACGCCTCTCCGCCGGCGCCGGCATGGTGGTGCCGATCTGCGGCAAGATGATGACGATGCCTGGTCTTCCCAAGAAGCCGGCCGCTGAGAGCATCGACCTCGTCGACGGCGAGATAGTCGGGCTGTTCTGATGAGCGGGCGCGACTACATCAACGAAACGGCCGAGTCGTATCTCGGCAAACTGGCAAGTGGCGACCCCGAGCCGGGCGGCGGCAGCGCGGCCGCCCTGGCCGGCGCCCTCGGCGCGGCCCTGATCAGCATGGTCACCAACCTTACCCTTGGCAAGGAGAAGTACGCCGACGTCCAGGTCGAGATGGAGCAGGTCAAGTCGGCCTCGGAGGCGCTCCGTCGCCGCTTGGCCGATCTGGTAAGCCTCGACGCGGATGCCTACGCCGCTGTGGCCGCGGCCATGAAGCTGCCGCGCGACACCGATGAGCAGAAGACGCAGCGCCAGGGAGTGTTGCAGGCGGCTCTCAAAGGCGCGGCCGATGCCCCCGGCCAGGTGGCCGACGCGGCTCTCGAGGTGGCGCGGCTCTCTCTCACGGCGGCCGAGAAGGGTAACCCCAACGCGGTCTCTGATGCCGGTGTGGCCGTGCTCTTCGCTGAGGCCGCCGCCCAGGCTGCCGCGCTGAATGTGAAGATCAACCTCGCCTGGATCGACGACAGCGACTTCAAGGGCCAGATCTGGACGAAGATCGAGGCCGTGCTTTCCGAGACCGGGCGTCTGCGCGATGCGGTGCTCGGCATTACCTACGGCAAGATCTAGCCGGGCTCGCGAGAACCCGGTATCGACACGAACGAATCGAGTCAGGAGGCATCCATGGCGGCCAAGATCATAGACGGCAAGGCGATAGCCGAGGAGTTGCGCGCCGAACTCGCGGCGGAGCTCGCAGAACTCAAGAAGGCGGGCGCCCGTCCTGGGATCGCCACCCTGATGGTGGGCGACGACTTCGGCGCCGGCATGTACCGCGGTGCGGTAGAGAAGTTCTGCGGCGAGATGGGACTGGGATACCGCAACGAGACCCTGCCGGCCGAGACCACCGAAGCCGAAGTGCTGGCGGTGGTTCACGATCTCAACGCCGATCCGGCAGTTTCGGGCATCCTTCCGCTGCGGCCCTTCCCGCCCCAGGTGGCCGACTCGGTCGTCATCAATTCGATCGACCCGGGCAAAGACGCCGACTGCTTCCATCCGTCGAACATGGGTCGCCTGACCCTGGGCGAGCCGACCTTTCCGCCGGCGACGCCGGCGGCCTGCGTGGAACTCCTGGAGCGCTACCTCCGCTCCGAAGGCCTCGACGTCGCCGACGCGCTCGAGGGAGCCGAGGTCTGTGTCGTCGGGCACTCCAACATCGTGGGCAAGCCTATGGCTCTCCTGCTTCTCAACCGCAACGCGACGACCACCGTCACGCACGTGTTCACTTCGAATCGCGGCAATCTTGCGAAGCACACCCAGGTAGCCGACTATCTGGTCGTTGCCGCGGGCGTGCCGCACCTCATCGGCGCAGACCTGGTCAAAGAAGGGGCCGTGGTGCTCGACGTCGGCATCAACCGAGTGGTCGTGTGCCCGGTGTGCGGCACTCTGAACCGCGGCAAGAAGCAGCCGTGCAAGAAGTGCGGTGCCGATCTTGCCGAAGCCCAGAACAAGACTGTCGGCGATGTGGACTTCGAAGCGGTCTCGGCCAAAGCGGCGGCGATCACGCCGGTGCCGGGTGGAGTGGGCGCCGTGACCAACATGATGCTCGCGCGCAACACGCTCCGTGCCGCGCGTCTCCAACTCGAGAAGACTAAGTAACCACCCCTCCCGAAAGAACGGAGGCACGTCAATTGATCATCTCCCAGAAGAAGTCGTTTGAAGAGCTCGTCGAAGATCTCGAAGGCGATCAGAAGATAGTCATCCTCGGCTGCGGCGAATGCGCCACGGCCACGAGGACGGGAGGCGAGCCCGAGGTCGCCGACATGAAGGCCAAGCTCGAGGAACTCGGCAAGCAGATCGTGTTCACCGAGGTCATCCACACCGGCTGTCACGAACTCGACGTCAAGCGCATCCTGCGCCACAACAAAGAGGCCGTCGACCAAGCCGACGCCTTCCTGGTGCTCTCGTGCGGAGCCGGCACCCAGGCCGCGAGGGCATGCACCGACAAGCACGTCGTGCCCGGCTGCGATCCCCTGTTCTTGGGCAACATCCAGCGTTCCATGGACTTTCTCGAAAAATGCTCCCACTGTGGCGCGTGCGTCATCGACGACTACGGCGCCATCTGCCCGATCACCCGCTGTGCCAAGGGCCTCGTCAACGGTCCCTGCGGCGGCACCAGCCACGGCAAGTGCGAGGTCGACCCCGAGATGCCGTGCGCCTGGACCCTCATCCATGAGCAGCTCAAGAAGGAAGGCCGCGACGACAAGCGCAAGGCCATCCACGAGCCCAAGGAATGGAATGTCATCAAGAGGCCCGGTGTCCTAGTGGAGCGCGGGCCGGAGAAGCTCAAGATGGGGAGCGAGAAATAATGGGCACCTACCGCGATGCATGCCTGTCCGGCAATTTCGTCATCTCGGGCGAGATCGGCCCGCCGAAGGGCACCAACGTCGAGAAGATGCTGCACCACATCGACATGCTCAAAGACAAGGTCGACGGGCTGAACGTCACCGATAACCAGAGCGCCGTTATGAGACTCGGCTCGCTCGCGGTCTCGGGCGAGATCGTCCGCCGGGGCGGCGACCCCATCTTCCAGACCACCTGTCGCGACCGCAACCGGTTGGGACTACAGTCCGACCTGCTGTCGGCGGCCTTCGTAGGCATCACCAATGTCCTGTGCCTCACCGGCGACCACCCCGTCGTCGGCGATCACAAGCAGGCTAAGGGTGTCTTCGATTTCGACTCGGTGCACCTGATCCAGTGCTGTAAGAAGATGAATGCCGGCACAGATTGGGAGGGCAACGAGCTCGACGGCGCCACCGATTTCTTCGTCGGGGCGGTCGTTACTCCAGAGGCCGATCCCCTCGAGCCGCAGATGTACAAGTTCGCCCGCAAAGTCGAGGCCGGGGCCGACTTCTTCCAGACTCAAGCCGTCTACGACATGGACAATTTCCAGCGCTTCATGGAAGAGGCACGTGCGATCACCCAGGGCGCCAACGTCAAGATGATGGCGGGTCTGGTGGTGCTGACCGGTCTCGGCATGGCCAAGTACATGAACCGCGCCGTTCCGGGCATCTTCGTTCCCGACGCGCTGCTCGAAGAGCTGGGGAGCGTGGCCAAGGAGGAGCAGCTCCGCAAAGGCATGGAGATAGCGGCCCGCCACATAGCCTTCTTGCGCAAGAACAAGGTCTGTGATGGCGTTCACATCATGGCCATCGGCAAGGAGGAGATCATCCCCGAGATCATCGCCATGGCGGCGGCGCAATGAGCGAGACGGCTCCCAGCATGATCGTCGTCGGCGGAGGCCCGGGCGGCTATGTCGCGGCCCTGCGGGCGGCTCGCCATGGCGCGGCCGTCACGCTCGTCGAGAAGGACCATATGGGTGGCACCTGCCTCAACCGGGGCTGCATTCCCGCCAAGACCCTGCTCGCCAGCGCCGACGCTCTCAATCGCGCCCGCGGCGGTGAGGAATACGGTTTCGAGGTCACGGGCGACATCACCCCCGATCTGAGCAAGATGGTCGATCGAAAGGAGAAGGTCGTCTCCCAGATCAGAGGAAACGTCGAGTCCCTGCTCAAGAAGGCCAAGGTCGACGTGATTCGGGGCACGGCCCGCCTTGTCGCCGCCGGCCCGGGCGCGATGCCAGGCGTGGTGGTCGCCAAGGCCGACGGCACGACCGAGAGTCTCGCGGCTGAGAGGATCATTCTCGCGACCGGCTCGGAGCCGGTGCTCTTGCCGATGTTCGACTTCGAGCATCCCGCGATTCTCACGTCAACAGGGGCCATGGAACTTCGCAAGACGCCCGAGTCGATGCTCGTGGTCGGCGCCGGTGTCATAGGCTGCGAGTTCGCGTCGTTCTATGCCGAACTGGGCACCCATATCACCATGGTCGAGATGATGCCGCAGATGCTGCCTCTCGAAGACAACCGGCTGGCCAAGCAGTTCCAGCAGGTGTTTCGTAAGAAGGGCGTCCAGGTGCTGCTGAAGACGAAGGTCGAGAGCATCTCCGAATACGGCGACGATCACGTTGTGGCGAAACTCTCCGATGGTTCCGAGATCACCGCCGAGAAACTCCTCGTGTCGGTCGGCCGCCGGCCCAACAGCAGCGGCATCGGCCTCGAGGAGGCCGGTGTCGAGACCGACGGCAGGGGATTCGTCGTCGTCAACGACTACCTGGAGACCAACGTGCCGGGCGTCTACGCAATCGGCGACGTGAACGGCGGCATGATGCTCGCCCACGTCGCGTCGCACGAGGCCTTCGTCGCGGTCGATAACGCGCTCATGCCGGAGGGGGCGGGCGAGAAGCGCATGCGCGACCTCCGCTTCACGCCGTCGTGCACCTACACCCATCCTGAGGTCGCGAGCGTGGGTCTCACCGAGGAACAGGCGGCCGAAAACGGCTATGAGCCCGTCACCGGCACCTACCGCTTCGCGGCGCTCGGCAAGGCCATCGCCATGGGTGAGGAGGCCGGGTACGTCCAACTTGTCGCAGACAAGAAGACGGACGTGCTTCTCGGCGCTAATATGATGGGTCCACACGTCACCGATGTGATCCACGAGATAGCGGTAGCTCTGCAGGCGGGAATGACAGTCACGAAGCTTGGCGAGACTATCCACGCGCACCCCACACTGGCTGAGGCTGTCATGGAGGCAGCCCATGACGTTCACGGAGAATCCGTCCATATCGCTCGCTGACCGGCGCCGCCGGCCCGCAACAACCAAAGGAGGAGCACATGCACAAACTCGTCGAAGCCATGGCCGATATGAAAGAGAAGGAAGCTCTCCAGATAGTCGATGAGCTTCTCGCCCAGGGCGAAGATCCCAACAAGATCCTCGACCTCTCGTCGGAAGCCATGCAGGTGGTAGGCACCCGCTACCAGGAAGGCACCTACTTCCTACCCGAGCTCATCATGAGCGGTGAGATGCTGCGTAAGATCGGCGACATCTTGAAACCGCTCCTCGCCGCCAAGACCGACCAGGCCAAGAAGCTGGGCATCGTGGTCTTGGGCACCGTGCGCGGCGACATCCACGACATCGGCAAAGACATCGTGGGCTTCATGCTCGAGGTGAACGGCTTCGAGGTGCACGACCTCGGCATCGACCAGCCCGAAGACGTGTTCGTGAAAGCCGTGGCCGACTACAAGCCCCAGGTGCTCGCCCTCTCCGGATTCCTCTCGGTGGCCTTTGACTCCATGAAGTCGACCATCGAAGAGGTGGAGAAGGCCGGACTGCGTGACGGACTCAAGATCATCATCGGCGGCGGCCAGATGGACGACACCGTGCGCAAGTACACCATGGCCGACGCCTACGGCGACGACGCCATGGCGGCTGTGGCTTTTGCCAAGCAGACGGTGGGAGTAGCGTAACGTGGAAACCAGCGAGCGGCCCTGGTCGCAGCTGACCCCCGACGAGAAACTCGCGCGGCGCTGGGACGCATTCGTCAATCCCGGGCTGGAGTTCGCCAGCCCGCAGGCCGCCGAGGAGTATCGTGCTCGCGCGACCCGGCTGAAGAAGGCCATCCTTCTCGAAGGGGAGCCCGACCGTGTGCCGGTCTGCGCGCTATGTGGTCTGTATCCCGCGACCGTCAAGGGCATCACACCATACGAAGCTATGCACGACTACCAGCTGTCGGCGAAGGCATGGCTGGACTGCAACCGCGAACTGCAGCCCGATTCGCTTATCGCTCCCATCTTCGCGGCTATCCCGGCGCGGGCCTTCGAGACCCTCGAAGTAGAGGTGCTCAGTTGGCCGGGCCACGGGGTTCCGCATACGGCGGGCTTTCAGTACAACGAGAAAGAGTGGATGCTCGCCGACGAGTACGACCTGCTCATCGACGACCCCACCGACTACCTTCTGCACGTGTGGCTTCCGCGGACGGTCAAGGGCATGAGCGGCTTCGCGAAGCTGACGTCACCTCTCGATATGATCGAGGTGGTCGCCGGTCCGGGCTACATGATGCGCTGGGCCGATCCCGAGGTGCAGGAGAGCGTGGCCAAGCTCAAGGCCGCCGGCGAGGAATGCCAGGCCTGGGGCGGGGCACTCTTCCCGATGCTCGGTCAACTGGTCGCCGAAGGCTGGCCCGGCACCATAGGCGCCATGTCGCTCGCGCCCTTCGACTTCATCGGAGACACCCTTCGGGGCACACGGGGCATCATCATGGACATGTTCAGGCAGCCCGATGTGCTGCTCGAGGCCTGCGACCGCGTCGCCAAGCTGTGCGTCAAGTGGGTCACGCGCAACGCGTCGCCGTTCACGCCGCCGTGCGTCTTCATGCCGTTGCACAAAGGCGCCGACAGCTTCATGAACGAAGAGCAGTATCGTAAGTTCTACTGGCCGAGCCTGCGCAAGGTCATCGACGGGTTGGTCGCCGACGGTTTCACCCCCTACCTGTTCGCCGAGGGCGCCTACAACGCGCGACTCGATGTCATCGCCGACGTGCCCGTCGGCCGGACCCTGTGGCAGTTCGACCACACCGACATGCGCCGTGCCAAGGAGGCCCTTGGCGGCATCGCGTGCATCCAGGGCAACGTGCCGCTGCCGAAGCTACAACTCGGTACCGCGCAAGACGTGAGGGACTATTGCCGTGATCTCATCGAGAACGTGGGTCCCGGCGGCGGTTTCGTTCTTGATGTTGGCGCAGTGGTCGATGAGGCCAAAGAAGAGAACATGAAGGCAATGATTCAGGCGGCCAAGGAGTAGGCCGCTTATCGACAGAGGAGCAAACATGGCAGAGAAACCCTGGACAGACATGACGGCCGCTGAGAAGCGGGCCTACCGAATCGAGCGCTGGCGCAATCCGGGCATCGCTTGGGCCAGTCCCGAAGCCGAGGCCGACTACAAGGCGCGCATCGACCGGGTGCTCGCCGTGATCGACCTACAGAAGCCCGACCGCGTGCCCGTGCGTCTCAACACCGGCTTCTGGCCGGCCAAGGCCGCTGGTCTCACGCCGTACGAAGCCATGAGCGACGCGGCCCGTGGCGGGAAGGCCTGGCAGGACTTCAACCTGAGGTTCCAGCCCGACCTGTCGTGCGACCCTGTGCACAACACCGTCCCGGCCTCGATGTTCGAATCCATGGACTACAGGCTGTACTCCTGGCCCGGTCACGGTGTGGCCAAGGAAGCCAGCTACCAGTACGTCGAGAAGGAGTGGATGCTCCCCGAGGAGTACGACCACCTCATCTCCGACCCGACCGACTACCTGCTTCGCACCTACCTACCCCGCACCATCGGCGGCTTCGCTGGGTTCGGCGCCATGTCCTCGTTGTGGGACTACGTCGAACTCCCGTTCGTGTCGGGCAACGTGGGCGCTTGGGGCTCCGATGAGATGGTTGCCGGTCTCGAGCGTATGACGGCGGCCGCGAAATCGGTGAATGCTTGGGCGAAAACGACCTTCCCCATGATGGGGCAGACCATGGCCCTCGGCTTTCCCGGCTATGCCGCCGCGGGTACCAAGGCGCCGTTCGACATCTTAGGAGACACCCTCCGTGGCACCAAGGGTGTCATCACCGACCTCTTCCGGCGGCCGGACAAAGTGCTGGCGGCCTGCGAGCGCCTGGTGCAGGTGGCCGTCGACTGGCCGCTCAAGCGCCCGGGAATGCTGCCGACCCCGGTGGTCTTCATCCCTCTGCACAAGGGCGCCGACGGTTTCATGAGCGACGAGCAGTTCAAGACCTTCTACTGGCCGTCACTCCGTGCGATGCTGCTCGGCCTCATCGAGGAAGGCATCATCCCGTTCTTGTTCGCCGAGGGCCGCTACAACTCTAGACTCGAAGCCATCAGCGACCTGCCGAAAGGCGCAACCATCTGGCTGTTCGACCAGACCGACATGGCCCACGCTAAGCAGACCATCGGCCAAGTCGCCTGCATCCAGGGCAACGTGCCGTTGTCGCTGCTGCATGCGGGCACTGCCGACAAGGTGGCTGAATACACACGCAAGCTCATCGACGACGCGGGCGAAGGCGGCGGGTTCATCGTCGACTTCGGCGCAGTCGCCGATGAGGGCAAAGAGGAGAACCTCGAGGTCATGATCAAGACCGCCAAAGAGTACGGCGTCTACTAGGCCTGCGCAGGAACAGAGAGGTCGCAGTGACCCACACGGTGATACTTGCCTGCGAAATGATCGAGGACGAGGTGCGCCTCGCGCTCGAGGCCGTCCCGGAGGACGCAAGGCCGCCTCTCGTCTGGATCGAGAGCGGTCTGCACGAGCGACCTGAGAAGTTGAAGAAGGCTATTCAGGGTCTTCTGGACCTTCTCGATCAAGGAGCGGCTGAGGGCAAAGCGGTCTGTCTGCCGTCGGTCCGGCCCGGCAAGGGTCCGGCCGCCGAGCGGCGGGTGGACACGGTGATCGATCCGGTCGACGAGGTGAGGTTCGCGCTCGGTTTCTGCGGCAACGCTCTCAACGGCCTGTCGACGCGCCACCTCGCGCTCGTGTTCCCCCGTGTGGACGATTGCATCTCCTTGCTGTTGAATCGCGGCTGCGTGCGCGAGGAGATCCCGAGAAACCCGCGCCACTATTATCTGACACGAGGCTGGTTCAACCACGAGAGCTCCCTCAAGGAATCGTTTCAAGACTGGGACGAGCGCTATGGGCCTGAACGTGCGGCCAAACTCCGCAAGACCCTCTTCGCGGGGTACGAGCGCATCAGTCTGATCGACACCCGGGCGTACGACGTCGAGGAGTGTCTCGAGCAGAGCCGTGAGGTGGCGGACGACCTCCAGCTGGACCATGGTGTCGTACCCGGGTCGGTCCAGTTGCTCGAACGGCTGTTCAGAGGTGAGAGAGACAGCGAGATCGTCGTCGTGCCGCCCGAAGGGACGATCGGCTTCAACCATCTAGTGACGAACGAGGAGGCCTGAATTGGAGACCCGTGTACTGAGCGCCACCAAAGAAGTGATCATCGGCGGGGGCCGGCCCACCGTGTTCATCGGCGAACGCATCAACCCAACCGGCAAGAAGAGGTTGGCCGAGGCGCTGCGCGCGGGCGACCTCTCGGTAGCTCGCGAGGAGGCCATCGCCCAGGTGGCCGCGGGTGCCGACATTCTCGATGTGAACGTTGGAGCCACCGGTGTCGATGAGATCGACATGCTGCCGCGCGCCGTCGAAGCCGTAGCCGGGGTGGTCGACGTGCCGCTCTGCATCGATAGCCGCAAGGTGAAGGCTCTGGCGGCCGCTCTGGCCGTCTGTCCGGGCCGGCCCATCGTCAACTCGGTCACCGGCGAGGAAGCCTCACTCGAGGAGATCCTCCCGCTTGTCAAGGAATTCGGCCTACCTGTGATCGGTCTCACGCTTGACGAGAAGGGTATCCCGGCCGACGCCGCGGCACGAGTGGAGATCGCACACCGCATCGTCGAGCGGGCTGAGGCCATCGGCATCCCGCGCGAAGACGTCATCATCGACTGCTTGACGCTTTCGCTCGGCGCCAATGTCAAGGCGGGCGTGGCCACACTCGAGGCGACGCGCCGTGTGCGCGACGAACTCGGTGTGAACCAGACGCAAGGTTGTAGCAATATCTCGCATGGGCTGCCGAATCGTCCGGTGTTGACCGGCGCGTATCTCGCTCTGGCCATCGAAGCCGGGCTCACGTGTCCGACGGTCGACGTTGCTCTGGTGAAGATGGCTGTTCTCTCAGCCGACCTGGCGCTGGGCCGCGACAACTACGCGATGCGATTCATCGCCGCCTTCAGGGAGCAGCAGAAGGCAGCCGGCCAGTAAGCGCGGGCGCAAATATATAAATAACTATATTTTCCTATCGGAGCGCATGAGCTATCATGTTACGGAATAGCTATTCCACCAAACAGAATAGCTATGGGAACAAGGTTGAGACAGGGAGGACGTGGCAATGGCAAGTAAAGAAGTGACCCGGCGCGAGTTTCTCAAGATCGCTGGGGTAACGGGCGCCGCTATCGGCGCGGCCGGTGGCCTGGGCGGACTGCTCGCGGCCTGCGGTGAAGAAGAACCTGCTACCACGACGGCCGGCCCGACGACCACCGCTTCGGCGGGTGCCGAGATGGGCCGAGAGGTCAAGATCGGCTGGGTCACCATGACCACTGGTGTCTTCGCCGGCCTTAGCGAGCCCGACGAGTTCCTGCTCAAGCAGGCCAAGGACGCTATCGGCGACGGGCTCGTCTGCGCCGACGGTAAGAAGCACCCCGTCTCTTGGGTGGTCAAGGACAGTCAGTCCGACAGCAACCGGGCCGCTGAAGTCACCGGTGAGCTCATCACCGGCACCAAGCCCGACATCATCTTCGCCGGCATGACCCCCGTGGTCAATATCCCGGTGGCGCAGCAGTGCGAAGCCGCCGGCGTGCCGGCCATCACCTACGGTTGCCCCATGGAGCCCTGGTTCTTCGGCCTCAACGGCGATCCGGCTGTGGGCTTCAAGTGGAGCTTCAACGTGTTCTGGGCCATCTCCGACCTCAACGCGGTCTACATCGGCCTACTCAACAAGATCCAGACCAACAAGAAGGTCGCGTGCGTGTGGGCCAACGACCCCGACGGCATCGCGACCGCCGACGAGGCCATGGGCTTCCCGGCCGCTCTGAAGGAAGCCGGCTACTCCTGGATCAACCCCGGTCTCGTTACCAACGGCACCGAGGACTACTCCAGTCTCATCAACAAGTTCAAGGCCGACGGTTGCGAGTGCTTGACCGCTCTCTTGAACCCGCCGGACTTCGCCAACTTCTGGAAGCAGGCCAAGCAGCAGGGCTTCGTTCCCAAGGTGACCGCCATCGGTCGCGCTATCCTCACCCGTCCGGACATGGACGCCGTGGGTGACATCGGCAACGGCCTGAGCCTCGAAGTCTGGTGGGAGAAGACCCATCCGTTCAAGTCGTCCCTCACCGGCCTCAACTGTGACGAGCAGGTCAAGGCCTGGGAGGCCGTGGAATCGGGTCCGTATAGCCCGGCTCTCGGTCTGACGGGCGGCGCCGGCTTCGACGTCGTCACCGACGTGGTCAAGCGCACGGCCAATCTCGACGACCCCGCTTCGTACGTTGAAGCGATCAAGGCCACCGATCTGGCGACCCTGGTCGGCCCGATCAAGTTCGCCAACGCTCTGCCCAACTGCGCGATCACCCCGCTCGTGGGCGGCCAGTGGATCGGCAAGACCGGCGCCTGGGAACGCAAGGTCGTGGACAACTCGCACTATCCGGAAATCCCGCAGACCGGCGAGATCGTCGACCTGACCACCCTGTAGGCCAAGTTTCAGAACGACAGACCGAACGAGTGGTGCAGTGACCGTAGTACTCGAAGCAAGAAACCTCACGAAGTCATTTGGCGGAGTGAGAGTGGTCGACGATCTGAGCGTCTCCCTCCATGCGGGGGAGGCGCTCGGGGTCGTCGGGCCCAACGGCGCCGGCAAGACCTCGATGCTCAACCTGCTCACCGGCATCGTCCATCAGGACGAAGGCAAGGTGATCTTCAACGGGCACGACGTCTCCCGGTATTCTCCCGACAGGCGCTGCCACGCGGGTCTCGGTCGCACCTACCAGATCCCGAAGCCGTTCGAAGGCATGACGGTGTTCGAGAACGTGCTGGTCGGCGGCACCTTCGGCAGGGGTCGCTCCGAGAAGGCCTCGTATGAGATCTGCGCCCGCGCTCTCCATCGCGCGGGGCTGCTGCCCAGTTCGAACGTGCTCGCCGAGACGCTCAGCCTCCTCGATCGCAAGCGCCTGGAATTGGCGCGGGCACTGGCGACGCAACCCAAGGTGCTCCTCCTCGACGAGATCGCCGGCGGATTGACCGAACAGGAGGTGCTTGCGCTCATCGAGACCATCAAGCAGCTTCGCGACGAAGGCATCAGCATCATCTGGATCGAGCACATCGTTCACGCGTTGCTCGCCGTTGTGAACCGGCTCATGGCGATCGATTTCGGCAAACTCATCGCCGAAGGCGATCCGCACACGGTCATCAACAGTCCCCAGGTGCGCGACGTCTACATGGGGAGCATGATGGTGTGAGCCTGCTCGAGCTCAACGACATCTCCACCGGGTACGGCAGCTTCCGGGCCCTCTTCGATGTCTCACTCAAAATCGAAGAGGGTGAGAAGCACGCCATCATCGGCGCGAACGGCGCGGGCAAATCGACCCTGCTTCGTACGATCTGCGGCATGCTGCGCACCGACAACGACAAGGTCGTCTTCGACGGCCGGCCCATCGGGCAGCTATCGCCCCACAAGCGTGTCGGGCTCGGCATCTCCTACGTTCCCGAGGGGCGCTGGGTCTTTCCCAGCCTCACTGTGCACGAGAACCTGCTCGTCGGCGCGCACACGCGCCGCGAAGGCATATGGACGGTCGACAAGGTGTACGAGGTGTTTCCTCTCCTGCAGCGTCTGCGTCAGCGCCAGGCTCTCAGCCTGTCGGGCGGCGAGCAGCAGGCACTCGCCATCGGCCGTGGCCTGATGGCCAACCCGCGGCTTCTACTACTCGATGAAGTCTCTCTGGGTCTCGCCCCGGTGGTGGTCGAGAAGATCTACGAGACGATGCCGGCTATCACCGAGTCGGGCACGACTGTGCTGCTCGTGGAACAAGACGTCGGCCAAGCCATGAAGTTCGCCGACCGTGTTACCTGCATGCTCAAGGGCCGTTTGGTGCTCGAAGGCACACCTGCTCAGCTCGGGCACGACGAGATCGTTGCGGCCTACTTCGGAGTGTGACGATGGTTTGGGTCAACGACATCATCCAAGGCATCCTACTGGGCGGCCTGTACGCCCTGTTCGCCGCGGGTCTCTCGCTGGTGTTCGGCGTCATGCGGCTGGTCAACCTCGCGCATGGCGACTTCAGCATCATGGCGGCGTACATCGCGCTGGTCATCGTTGGGTCGTTGAAGGTCAACCCGTTCTACACACTTCTTCTGGTCATGATCGTCATGGCCGTCTTTGGCTACCTGATTCAGCGCGGCCTCTTCAACTTTGCCATGGACGCGGGTCCCATGCAGGCCATCCTGGCGACATTCGGCATAGCCATCATCATCCAGAACCTCCTGCTCGAGGGCTTCACGGCCAACAGCAAGGGACTCGATGCCGGCAGAATCGAGAATGCCTTCATCAAGTTCAGCGACCAGGTGGTGATCGGCTGGTTTCCGCTCATAACCCTGATCGTGTCTGTCCTCGTGCTGCTCAGCCTCCAGGTCTTCCTGAGTCGCACGCGCACCGGCCGCGCCTTTCGGGCGACCGCCGACAACCAGCGCGCGGCGCAACTCATGGGCATCGACAACCGGCACCTCTACGGCATGGCCATGGCCTTCGCACTCGCCATAGTGGCGATCGGCGGAGTGTTCATCGGCATCCGGACTACGTTTCGCTCCCAGTGCCGGACCACTCCGGCTGATCTTCGCCTACGAGGCCGTGATCATCGGCGGTCTCGGCTCGCTCTGGGGCACCTTGGTGGGAGGCATGGTGCTGGGTGTGGCTCAAGTCCTCGGCGATCATGCCCATCAAGGCTGGGGCATGCTGGTCGGACATCTCGTGTTCCTGGCCATCCTGGCCTTCAGGCCGCAAGGTCTCTTCGCAAGGCAGGTGTCGTGATGGCCACTCCAAGATTGCCCGGCATCTCCAAGACCTCGGCCACTCCGCTCAAGGTCGAACGCCACACACGCACCAGCCGCATCGCCCTTCCGCTGGCGGCCGCGGTGGTGATCGCGCGCCGCGACCATTCCCGCATGGGGATCGTCCAACATCATGAAGCAGGCTGTGACCTTCCTCACGCTGGTCGCGCTCGCCCAGATGTGGAACTTGCTCGCCGGCTACGCCGGATTGGTGTCGGTGGGCCAGCAGGCCTTCGTCGGCATAGGCGGCTACTCGCTGTGGGTCTTCTCGCAGAAGTTCGGACTCAACCCCTTCTTGTGCGTGCCCATCGCCGGCGTCGTAGCGGCTATCTTGGCGGTGCCGACGGCGGGCCTGGCTTTCAGGTTGCGTGGCGGCTACTTCGCTGTCGGCACGTGGGTCATCGCCGAGGTCTACCGTCTATTGGTGGTGCAGATCCCTGGTTGGGAGGCGGTTCGGGCGTCAGCCTCAGTAGCGCCGGCCAGGTCGACAGGGCACGTCCGCGAGCCGGTGGTCTTCTGGCTTGCCTTGGTCGTGGCGGTGGGCTCGATCGCCCTCGTCTACTTTCTTCTGCGATCTCGGCAGGGATTGGCCCTGACGGCGATCCGCGACGACGAGACCGGAGCGCGCGGACTTGGTGTCAACGTGTTGCGCTCGAAGCTCTGGGTCTACATCATCGCCGCCTTCGGCACGGGGGTCACCGGCGCCGTGATCTATCTCAATCTGCTTCGCTCCAGCCCGAAGCGGGGTTCGGCCTGCAGTGGAGCGCCCTCATGATCTTCGCCGTGGTCATCGGCGGACTGGGCACCATCGAAGGTCCCATCATCGGAGCGATCATCTTCTTCGTCTGCAGCAGCTTCTCTCCGACTACGGAACCTGGTACCTGATCCTGATCGGCGCGCTGGCCGCCGGAGTCGTGGTGTTCGCGCAACGGGGCCTCTGGGGCACCGTAGTGCGGCGTAGGCCGATCGATCTCTTCCCGGTCCGCAGGCGGCTCTGTCTCGAGACTGTGTGCTTCACCGGAGGAGGCTCCGGCCTCCGACCAACCGGCAGGAGAGTCAGCGCCCGAAGAGGCCGGCGAAGGTAGAATAGCCACCGGCTACTCCGGCATCAGCCCCGGGAGGGCATCGCACTGAGGAGACGATGAGGTGGGTCACGAGTCGCAGTTCTACATCGACGGTCGTTGGGTCGATCCGGTCGAGCCTGGCCGATGGATCTCCGTTATCAATCCGGCTACCGAAGAAGAGGTAGCCCGGGTCGCCGCCGGCACGGAGGCCGACATCGACGCGGCCGTGGCCGCGGCCGCGCATGGCGTTCCCGAGCTACAGCCGGACTACTCGGGCGGAACGGTTGGAGCTACTCGAAAACCTGCTCGCCGCCTATCGGAGGCGCGTCTCCCGGATCGCGAGGCAATGACCACCGAGGTCGGCATTCCGAAGACGTTCTCCGAAGGTGTCCAGGCGAAGATCGGCGAGCGTCACCTGCAGACGGCTTTCACCGCGCTCACCGACTATCAGTTCGAAGAAGACTGGAACACCACCCGCATCATCCGTGAGCCTATCGGCGTATGCGGGCTGATCTCCCCGTGGAACTGGCCCATGAACCAAATCATGGTCAAGGTCGCTCCGGCGCTTGCAGCGGGCTGCAGTATGGTTCTGAAGCCAAGCCAGTACTCGCCGCTGTCGTCACTGCTGATGACCGAGGCCGTTCACGAGGCGAAGATCCCCGCGGGTGTGTTCAACATGGTCAACGGCCCCGGGTCGTAGCCTGGGTGCGTACCTAGCCTGCACACCCGCTGGTCGACATGATCTCCATCACCGGCTCGACCGAGGTCGGGGCCGCGGTAGCCAAGGCCGCCGCCCCGTCGATCAAGAGGGTCTCTCAAGAACTGGGCGGCAAATCCGCATACATCGTCTTCGACGACGTCGACCTCGAGAAGGTCGTCAGTCGGGGGCGTGAAGGCCTGCATGCGTAACTCCGGGCAAAGCTGCAACGCCCCAACGCGTATGCTCGTGTCGATGAAGGTCTACGTAGAAGCGGTTGAGATCGCGGCCCGCACCGCGCAGGGTCTTCGCGTGGGCGACCCCACCGACCCCGATGTCTTCATGGGCCCGGTGGCCGGCAAGAAGCAGTACGATACGATAATCGGATACATCAAGAGCGGCATCGCCGACGGTGCTCGTCTCGTGGCCGGCGGTCCGGATCGTCCCGACGGGCTGGAACGCGGCTACTACGTGCGGCCTACGGTATTCGCCAACGTCAACAACTCGATGCGGATCGCGCGAGAAGAGATCTTCGGTCCGGTTCTATGCATGATTCCTTTCAAGAATGAGGAAGATGCAATCGATATTGCAAACGATAGCGATTTCGGCCTGTCGGGCTACGTGAGCTCCGCTCGACCCCGAACGGGTCCGGCGGGTGGCCGCGCAAGTTGCGCACCGGCATGGTTCACCTGAATGGTGTGAGCACCGATATGCACGCGCCGTTCGGCGGCTACAAGAAGTCGGGCAACGGCAGGGAATGGGGGCGCTTCGGCATTGACGAATACGTCGAGGTCAAGGCGATCATGGGCTACCGTGCCCCTTGAGATTCACCCATCGCTCGCGCTACACGTGCCTTGTTTGTATAGTGATCGCTGAGGGAACGCATGACACAAACACAGGTGACACTACGCGAGGTCGACGCCCATAACTGGCTTGCTGTAGCGCGCCTCGAGGTCAAGGAAGAGCAGCGCGAGTTCGTCTCTCCGGTGACGTACTATCTATGTCTGTGCCACTACGGCGCGAAGTGGAGGCCACTGGCAATCTACGAGGGCGATGAGGTCGTCGGCTTCGTCATGTGGTCGGTCGACACCAGCGACAACAGCGGTTGGGTGGGGGGTCTGATCATCGACGGCCAGCATCAGAACCGTGGTCTGGCTCGGGCCGCCATCGAGATGCTTCTCGCGGATTTCCGCGACCGGCACGGTTGTGTGTCGGCCGCCCTCAGCTATGCTCCCGCCCATGTCCGCGCCCGCACTCTCTACGCGCTGCTCGGATTCGAGGTGACGGGGGAGTTCCAGGACGACGAACCGGTGGCCCGGAGATCACTGTAACCGCGGCCCCGAGTCTTCTTGTCTCTCGCGGGGATCCTTTCATACCGTAGACGTATAGATGCCGCAGCCCTATGATATTTCACCGCGATTGCGGTCATAGCCCCTGTTTGCAGGCGAAAGACCGTTATACTATGTTCCGCTTCAAATCGTGTACCAGAGGGAGAGAATATGGCTGAGACCCTGAAGTACTGCGTGAATGGTGAGTGGCGTGAGTCCACCACCGACAAGTACATGGACGTTACCGACTCGAGCACCGGCGAGGTCTTCGCCAAGGCTCCGTGCTGCACCAGGGCTGAGGTGGAAGGCGCTATCGACGCGGCCGCGAAGGCCTACCCAGCTTGGTCCGGCCTCCCCATGCAGAAGCGCACCCAGGTGCTCTACAAGTGGAAGGCTCTCGTCGAGGCGCATGCGGACGAGCTTGCCTACATCTGCTCGCGCGAGGTCGGCAAGAACCTCGATGAGGCCTGCGGCGAGATCGTCAAGATCGTCGAAGGCTGCGAGGTGGGTGTCGCCGCTCCGATGATCGCCAAGGGCGAATCGCTCATGAACGTGTCCACGGGACACGACACCGTCACGTACCGTGAGCCGCTCGGCGTGTTCGCGGGCATCGCCCCGTTCAACTTCCCGGCCATGATCCCGTGGGGCTGGATGATCCCGCTCGCCATCGTCACCGGCAACACCTTCGTGCTGAAGGCCGCCAGCCTGGTGCCGACCTCGAGCATCAGCTGTTCGATCTGCTCATCGAGGCCGGCCTTCCCGACGGCGTCGTCAACGTGGTCACTTGCTCGCGCAACGAGGCCGAGACTGCTGATGACCGACCCGGCGGGTACGTGGCGTCAGCTTCGTGGGTTCGACCAGCGTCGGCAAGCATGTCTATTCCATCGCTGCCGCTCACGGCAAACGCGTCCAGGCTCAGACCGAGGCCAAGAACCACGGTCTCGTTCTCGAGGATGCCTCGCTCGAGCGCGCCGCCGCCGGCATCATCAACTCCACCTTCGGCTGCGCTGGCATGCGCTGCATGGCCCTGCCGGTGTGCGTGGTACAGAAGAGCGTGGCCGACGAGTTCATCGGCTACATGAAGAAGTTCGCCGAGCAGCGTGTGGTCGGGTGCTCGTACGATCCCAAGACCGAACTGGGACCGGTCGTCAGCGGCGACCATCAGAGCCTTCATCAAGGACTGGATCGACAAGGGTGTCGAAGAAGGCGCCGACCTGGTTCTCGACGGCCGCAACCTCGTCGTTCCCGGCTTCGAGAAGGGCTTCTTCGTCGGCCCGACGATCTTCGATAACGTGACCGAGGACATGAGTCTCGGCCGGGAAGAGATCTTCGGACCCGTGCTGCTGCGTCAAGCGTGTCGAGGACTTCGAAGAGGGCATCACCCTCATGAACAACAACCGTTTCGCCAACGGTTCCTGCATCTTCACTGAGAGCGGCTACTACGCTCGCGAGTTCGCCCGCCGCAGCGCACGCCGGCATGGTGCGGCAGTCAACGTCGGCATCCCGGTGCCGGTCAGCTTCTTCCCGTTCGCCGGTCACAAAGAGTCGTTCTTCGGCGAGAGCCACGTGTTCGGTCTCGACGGCATGCGTTTCTTCACCGAAACCAAGTGCGTCACGTCTCGTTGGTTCACCGAGGCCGACAAGAAGCAGAAGAAGGTCGGTACCTGGGAAGGTACGGTCAACAGGGAGACTTCGAAGAAGAAGTAGCCTGCCTTTCAGGGCATTTGATGAGGCCCCAGCCGCGTCGCGGCTGGGGCCTCTTTCATGAGCGGAGCATCGGGGTTCGAGGGCAGGCCCATGCCGTGCTTTTCGACTCCCAAAACGGTACCATTGTGCCGGTGTCTGTCATCAGCTAAGGAGGACGTGGTGGGAGCGAAGAAGGCTCTGGTTGTGGGGCTTGCGATTGTGTTCGTGGTGATGGCGTTCGCCGTGACGGCGTGTGGCGGCAACGAGCAGGCGGCAGCCGCCCTGCGCACGGCTCTCGATAAGGTCGAGCAGGATATCGCGGGATTGAGTACCCAGTTCACCGCCGGCGGCACGGTCGCCGACGTCAAGGCCGCCAAGACCGCGTTCGAGGGCGACTGGCAGGCCATGATGACCGCTGCAGAAAAGGTTGAGGGGGCCGATGTGCAGGCGGCGAAAGACGCCTGGACCACCGCGGCCACCGCTATCGACAACATGGACGATAGTCAGCCGCTCATGCAGGAAGGCCTCAAGATCCTGACCCAGGTGCAGGGTCTGACCAAGGAAGTCGGCAAGTTGCGCGAACTGGTCGGAACGTCTGAGTCCAAGTAAGTAGCTGTGAGGGGGTGCGCAGGCGCTTGAGCGCCTGCGCACCCCCTTACCACGCATTCGACCAGGCGCGGTCCTCGGGGGCACTGCGACCGAGACGGAGGAGGAAACCATGAAGGCAAGAGCGCTCGTAGTTCTCGCGCTGGCCGCCCTGTTGCTCGCGGGAACACTGGTGACGGTCGGCTGCGGAGATGGCACCGCCAGTCCTGAAGCGAAGGCCGCTCTGACAGCGGCGCTCTCCGATTTCGATCTGTCTGCGGGCGCCGTGACACAGGCTCTGGCCGCGGGTTCCGACTCTACCGTGGCGGCCGATATCAAGGCCGCCAAGACCGACATGAAGGCGAAATGGCAGGCGGTCGTCTCCACGGCGAAGGCCGCAAAGTGGACCGGCGCCGACACTGCCGAAGACGCCTGGACCGATGTCGAGCATGCGATCGACTCGCTCGCAGACAACGCCACGGTCGATGGGGCCAATGCCGCTCTCATGCCCTCTATGGACGCGCTCATGAGTGTTGCCGGTGAGCTATGGACGCTCGTTCTGGCTGAGGAATGACGCCAACACCGCTGGTCCGCCGGTCGCGACTCGACGGCGGTCAGTGACAGGGAGAGCGTGTCGACCGGGATGTGGTTCTCGATGTAAGAGGAGAGAATATGGCAAAGCAGCAGCCGAGACCTCCGAGAGGCAAGGAAGCCGAGGACATGGTGCTTCGGGATCTCGGCCTCTTCGCCGACCAGGTGGTGGTGATCGTCGAGAAGATGAAAGACGTCGTCGAGCGTTTCGCCGCCGACCGCTATGCCGAACTGGCGCAGGCGTCTTCAGAACTCGACCGACTGGAGAGTCTGGCTGATGACACGAAGGAAGCCATTCTCGACGCGTTGACCAATCGCTCCATGTTTCTGATGAGCAGAGCGGACCTGGGACGCCTGGTGTCGTCCATGGATGCCATCGCGAACCGCGCAGCGGGAGCGGCCGACCGCATATCCATGCGCCGCTTCGCGCTGCCGAAGAGCATGAACGACGCAATGGTCGAGCTGGCGCAGATCGATGTGGAGGCCGTGCGGACCTTGCGCGACGCCGTGGTCGCCATGGGCAGCGATCTGCGCGAAGCGATCAGACTCGCCCGCCTCGTGGACAAGATAGAGAGCCGGGCCGACGAGGTCTTCGGTCGTCTATACCAAGACATGTACGATCTGGACACCGACTACAAGACCTTCCACCAGATCAAGGCCATCATCGAGCGGCTCGAGACGGTGGCCGACCGCTGTTGCGAAAACGCCGAGCGAGTGCGTCTGGTCGCGCTCGAGTACATGGAGAGTTGAGGCCTTGGGCGAACTGATAGCAGTCGTTGCTGTAGCCCTGCTGTTTGACATGCTCAACGGCTTTCACGATGGCTGCAACGCCGTTTCAACCGTCATCTACACGGGAGCGCTGAAGCCCAAGATCGCCATCGCTCTGTCGGCTATCTTCAACTTCATCGGTCCGCTCGTCATGGGCGTGGCCGTGGCCAAGACTATCGGCGGTGTGATCGACTCGCCCAATGCGACCGCGCACCTCGTGATAGCGGCGCTTCTCGGCGCGTGTGTCTGGGAGATCCTCACGTGGCTGTGGGCGCTACCCATGAGTTCGTCCCATGCCCTCGTGGGTGGGCTCTTGGGCGCGGGAGTGGCGGCTCTGGGGACGGGCGGCATCCACTGGAACAAGGTGATCCTGGTCTTTGCCGCGCTACTGGTCTCTCCCCTGCTTGGCATTCTCACAGGGTTCATTCTCATGAAGGTGAGCCGCTTCTTCTTCGCGAAAACAAAGATGAGCTTGGCCAGAGCCGATCGCTTCTACAAGCACATGCAGATTCTCTCCTCGAGCTGGGTGTCGTTCAGCCACGGGTCAAACGACGCCACCAAGGTGATGGGCATCATCTTCATCTTCCTCGCGGCCCAGCACGGCCTCAGTGTCGATGACTTCTTCGAGCAAGAGGGCCGACCCATCTGGGTCCTCCTCAGCTGCGCGGGGGCGATGGCGATTGGAACGTACCTCTCGGTGAAGTCGTTCAGGCTTATCCGGACCCTCGGCGAGAAGATCACTAAGCTTCATCCCATCAACGGTTTCAGCGCGGAGGTCGGCGGCGCCGTTATCATTCAAGTGGCGTCGCTGCTCGGTTTGCCGGTATCGACCACGCACGTGGTCACCTCGGCTGTGACCGGCACCGGCTTGGCTAGTCGCCTGGGTGGAGTCAGTTGGAAAGTCTTCCGTGCTATCATGCTCGCCTGGGTGGTCACCTTGCCGTTTTGCGCCATCATGGCCGCCATCTTTTATTTCCTTCTCGATCTGGTTATGTAGGAGGGCAACATGGCGAGATCGCGGCTAGACAGAATCAGACGAACGCTTGGGGGCGAGACCACTCTCGAAGGCGCCATCGACGCTCTGGGCAAGGAGCGTGAGGAGCAGGTGCTCGAGCGGGTTGCGACCTTCACCAACCAGGTGGTCGTCATCGTCGAGAAGCTGCAAGATATCGTTGTGCAGTTCGCAGCTCAGCGCTACGAGGCGTTGGCCCAGGCTTCCGATGAACTCGACGAGCTTGAGAGCTTGGCCGATGACACCAAGGAGGCCATTCTCGACCAGGTGTCGCTCGGGGGTGTGTTCCCCATACATCGCGCCGACCTTGCCCGCCTGGTGGGCTCTATGGACAGTATCGCGAACCTTGCCACGGGCGCTGCCGACCGCATCTCTATGCGCAGACTCGATCTGCCCCCTGAAGCAAGGCGTCTACTCGTTCACATGGCCGAAGTCGATCTGGAGGCCGTTCGCATGCTCCGCGACGCGGTCGCGGCTATGGATTCAGACCTTCGTGAGGCGATCAGGCTTGCCACGGCGGTCGACAAGATCGAGAGCAGGGTCGACGAGATCTTTGCGGAAATCTACAGGCTGATGTTCGACATGGACATCGACTTCAAGACGTTCCATCAGCTCAAGGCCATCATCGAGCGGCTGGAGAGCATCGCCGACCGCTGCAGCCAGAACGCGGAACTCCTGAGGCACATGGCGCTGGAGTATCTCGAGAACGAATAGTGAAGCTCGGGCTTGCCCAACTCAATTCGCGTCAGAACAAAGCGGCCAACCTTAGCGCCGCCGACGAGGCCGTTGCCCGCCTTGCGGCCCAGGGCTGCGATCTCATCGTCTTGCCGGAGATGTTCAACTTCCACGGACTCGACGACGCCTACGCCGAGGCGGCCGAGCCTATCCCGGGGCCGGCGAGCCAGTGGGCGAGCGAGATGGCGGGCAAGCACCATGTATTCCTGCATTGCGGCAGCCTCGCGGAGCGTCGTGGCGACAAGATCTTCAACACCAGTCTTGTCTTCGACCGCGATGGGGGTCAGATCGCGCGCTACAGCAAGATCCACCTCTTCGACGCCAAGCTGCCCGACGGTCTCGAATACACCGAATCGGTCACTATCACTCCTGGCGACGAGATCGTCACGTGCGAGATACAGGGCTGGACGGTTGGCCTAGCCATCTGCTACGACATCCGGTTTCCGCAGCTGTTCTACGCGCTGGCGGATCGAGGTGCGCACCTGCTGATTCTGCCCGCCGCGTTCACCGTGCCCACCGGCATCTGCCACTGGGAGCCTATGCTGCGCGCTCGCGCGGTCGAGACCGGCTGCTACGTGGCCGGGTGCGGCCAGTGGGGTCGCTACGCCCGCGGTCGCGAGAACTACGGGCACAGTATGGTGGTCGATCCCTGGGGGGTGGTCGTCGCCCAAGCTCGCGAGCGGGTGGATACCGTGACCGCCGAGTTGGACATGGACCACCTACTGGCCGTCAGAGAGCGTCTGCCCGTGCAGCGGCACCGGCGTCGCGACCTGTTCGGCTAGTCCGACTGAGTAGTGACGGTGCGCCCGTCCATGGCCGCGTCAAACCATAGGAGAGTCGCCCGGAGCCTCTTCCTTCTCAACCCGCGTCGTCTCTACCATCGGGCGACGATCGACTTCGCGGAGAGGATCCCGGCAGAAGGTGGCGCCGTTCTCGTCAGCAATCATGGCCGCCTGGATTTCGACTGCCTCATTCTGGTGAGTCTCATCCTGCGCTCAAGGCTGAGGGTCGCGAGACTTCTCGCCGATCATCTGTGGTTCGAGGTTCCCGGTCTCAGGCGGATCTGGACGGCCGCGGGTGCCGTGGATGGCACCCGGGAGAACGCGTTGCGGCTTCTCGGGGCCGGCGAGCTGGTGCTCGCCTATCCCGGCGGGGTGCGCGAGATAATGGGCAGCAGGTTCGGGCGGGAGGCGCTGGAGTGGGGAGGACGCACCGGATTTGCCGCGGTGGCTGTAGCGGCCGGAGTGCCGGTCATCCCGGTGGCGGGTATTGGTGTCAACAGCGGCCACATCTTTGTCTCCAATGGCCGCGTGCTGGGGCGCCTGCTCTTTCAGAAGATCCTCAGATTGGGTCCCGCCTATGAGGCATACCGCGATCCCTTGACGATCGGTTTCGTGCCGTTTCCTCTGCCGTTCTCGTGGGCGGTGCACTTCCCTTGGCCGTGCAAACTGAGGTACGTCGTGGGTGAACCGGTCTACCCGGGAAAAGGGCCGGCCGGCTCCGACGCTGAAGACCTTGTGACCGGATTGGCCGAGAGAGTAAGGGCCGCCATGCAGGAGCTACTCACTCCGCAGGACCGGTAGTCGCCGCTGTGCCGACGCACGATAGCGGCGGCATGGCGGCGACAACGGCCGAATCCAAGTGCGGCCGGCTACGAGAAGCCGGGGCTCCCAACGCCGTGATCAGAAGTCCATCTCGAAGTGGAAGACGCCTTCGTTCAGCGAGCTGCGTACCTTCATGCCGCTATGGTTGATGACCGCCTGCATCGGCTTGTTGTCGCGCATGACCTCAGCCGTGAAGCCGGCGATGCCGCTGCGCTTGGCTATGATGGCAAGGTGCTTCATGATGAAGCTCCCGACGCCCTGTTTCTGCCAGTCGTCACGCACCACGAACGCGACCTCGGCCCGGTTGGTCTTCTGGTCGAGGTAGTATCGGCCGATGGCGATGATCTCCTCGCCGTGGGCCTCGGGCACCGTCCCTACGATGGCAACCTCGTTGCGATGGTCGACGTAGACGAAGTTCTGCAACTGCTTGCGGGGGATCCTCTTCATGCTCGACATATAGCGGTAGTACACGGTCTCCTGCGAGAGTGAGTAGAACAGGTCGCGGGTAGCCGGTTCGTCGGTGGGGTTCATGGCGCGGAAGCTGACGAGCGTGCCGTTGTCGAGGAGCATCGTGGTGCGCAGTTCCTTGGGGCCGACGAAGAAGCGTCCCTCGATGTCCTTCATCTCCGGACGCACCCATTTGTACTCGACCGCCTTCGCGAGCAGTTCCTCTCGGAAATCGGGATGGGCGATCGATATGAGCGCCATGGCGCGCTCCTGAACGCTCTTGCCGTGCAGGTATGCCACTCCGTACTCGGTCACAACATAGTGCACCGCTCCTCGGGTGGTGACCACGCCGGCACCCGGCTTGAGCGTCGGCACGATTCGTGACACTTTGCCGTCTTCGGCTGTGGAGGGGAGGGCGATGATCGCTCGCCCGCCCTGCGAGCGGCAGGCGCCTTGGTTGAAGTCGGCCTGTCCGCCGATGCCCGAGTAGAACTTCGAGCCCAGAGAGTCGGCGCACACCTGGCCGGTGAGGTCGATCTCGAGGGCGGTGTTGATGGCGATCATCTTGTTCTGCTGCCCGATGACGAAGGGGTCGTTCACGTACTCGGTCGGGTTGAACGAGAAGAGGGGGTTGTTGTCGACGTAGTCGTAGAGCTTCTGTGTGCCCATGGCGAACGTGGTCACGATCTTGCCGCGGTCGAGCGATTTCTGGGAGCCGGTGATGACACCCGCGTCAACGAGGACGGTGATCGCGTCGGTGATGACCTCGGTGTGCACACCGAGGTCCTTCTTGTCTTTGAGAAAGCCCACCACCGCATGGGGGATGCGGCCGATGCCGATCTCGAGCGTCGACCCGTCTTCGACGAGCGAGGCTATGTTCTCGCCGATGGCCTGCGTGATGTCACGCGCGTCCTCGGCCCACGCGCCGGTCTGCACGTCGTCGATGAAGCCGGCGTAGGGGGTCTCGATGAGCGGCTCGTCGACCGGCACGAGGATGTCGAGGTCGAATACGCTCACGAAACTGTCGCCCAGGGTCCAGGGCATGCGCGGGTTCACCTGAGCGATGACGAGGCCCGCGTTGGCCGCGGCGGCTTTGACGATGTCCACCGACACGCCGAGGCTGCAGCGTCCCTGGTGATCGGGCGGGGTGACTTGGATAAGGGCTACGTCGAGCGGCATCTCCCCGCTCGCGAACAGCGACGGGATGTCGGAGAACGAGATGGGCGTGTAGTCGCCGTACCCCTCCTGGATCATGGTGCGGACGTTGGCCGAAACGAAGAACGTGTTGACCGAGAAGTGGTCGGCCAGCTCCTTGTAGGCGTATGGGGCGTCTCCCAGCGTGAGCGACGAGAGCACCTGAGTGTCGGCCAGGTCGGAGTGCCGTTTGACCAGGGCGCGGATGAGGGCGAGAGGTTGCGCGACGCCGCTGCCTATGAACACTCGTTGTCCCGGTCGGATGTTGGCCACGGCCTGATCGGGAGTCATGACCATGTTGGCGTATCTGCTCTGCCACTTGACATCGTAGTCGGTCTTGCGAGGGCTCATCGCGCACCTCCCACGGTCAACTGGATTCGAGCGTCGGCCGCTACCGAGTCCTCTCCGGGTTTGCCGACGATGAACGGGTTGATGTCGAGTTCGGCTATCTGCGGGAAGTCGGTCACCAACTGGCTGATACGCTGAAGCGCTTCAGCGATGGCCGACAGATTGACGCCCTGCTCGCCGCGCACTCCCTCGAGCAACTTGTACGACCTCGTGCCCATGAGCATGCTCATGGCCTCGGCCGAGGTGATCGGCGCCAGGTGGAACGTGACGTCCTTCATGACCTCGACGAAGATGCCTCCCAGACCGAACATCAACATGGGGCCGAACTGCGGGTCACGCGTCATGCCCAGGATGACCTCACGGCCCTTGGGCACCATGCGCTCGAGGTAGACTCCCTCGAGGAAGGCGTCGGGCGCCCGTCTCTGGATGCGGAGCATCATGAGCTCGAACGCGTCGGCCACCTCCTGGGCACTGTTCAAGTTCAGCTTCACGCCCCCGATGTCGGACTTGTGGATGATGTCGGGCGATACGATCTTCATGGCGAGTGGGTATCCGAGGCGCGGCGCTGCTTCGCTCGCTTCCTCGACGGTGCTGACCAGCCGTCCGTCGGGAACGATGAAGTCGTAGGCCCGGAGGATGTCTTTGGCCTTGACCTCACCTATGTATCCCCGGCCGGTGCGAAGCTGGCGCGAGATGACCCGCTCCACCCGGCGCCGGTTGACTGGGTAGCGGGCCACGATGCGCGGCGGACGGAGCCGCCACGCCGCGTATTCGACCATGGACTTGAGCGCGGCCACGGCGCGCTCGGGCGAGGGGTAGTCGGGCAGGCTGCAGGCGACCAACTCGTCGCGCCCGGGCATGATGTCCTCGCCGCCCATGAAGGCGGCCAGCACCGGCTTGACTCCGTGGGTGGCGGCGGCTATGGCCCGCGCCGTCTCGGCCGGCTTGGTCATGGCCTGAGGCGTGAGGATGACTATGACGGCATCGACCGTCGGGTCGGCCTGAGCGGCCTCGACCGCCATCGCGTAGCGGCTCGGATCGGCGTCGCCCAGGACGTCGATGGGGTTGCCGACGCTCGCCGCGGCCGGCAACCTGCCGCGCAGCTCTTCAGCGATCTCGGGATTGAGCGAGGCGACCTTCAGGCCCGCGTGCTCGACGGCGTCGGCGGCCATGATGCCGGGTCCGCCGGCATTGGTGATGATCGCTACCCGGTCTCCCTTGGGTAGTGGTTGCATGGCAAGGGCCGTGGCCAGGTCGAACAGGCCCTCAAAGGTGTCTGCTCGGATAACGCCGGCGCGCTTGAACGCAGCCCCGTAGGCGATGTCGGCGCCTGCGAGGGCGCCCGTGTGCGACGACGCGGCCTTGGATCCCGCGGAAGTAGTACCGGCCTTGAGAATGACCACAGGTTTGACGGCCGCCACCGATTCGGCCACCCTGATGAACTCGTCGCCTTCGGCGATGCTCTCGAGGTATCCCACGATGACCTTGGTCTTGTCGTCGTCGGCGAAGGCGGCCAGGAAGTCGATCTCGTCGAGGTCGGCCTTGTTGCCGATGCTGAGGAGCGTGGCCAAGCCGAGCTTGCGGGCCGCCGCCCAATCGAGGATCGCCGCACAGAGCGCGCCCGACTGCGAGAGCACCGAGATACCGCCCGCTTGGGGCATGTGGTTGGCGAACGAGGCGTTCATCTTGTGGTGGGTGTTGAGGAGCCCGAGGCAGTTGGGTCCCATCAGGCGAGCGCCGGCCGCCCGGCAGAGATCGGCGATTTCGCGCTCGAGCGCGGCCCCCTCCTCGTCGACCTCCTTGAAACCGGCGGTGATGACGACCACCGCCTTGGCTTTGGCTTTGAGCGAGCTGACGACAGCCCCCTTCACCGCCGCGGTCGGAACGCAGATGACGCTCATGTCGACCGTCTTGCCGTACTCGTCGAGGCTGGTGTAGAACTTCTGCCCCATGAGTTCGCCGCCGGACGGATTGACGGGCACTATGTCGCCCTCGAACGCTCCCTGGATGAGGTTGGTTACCACAGCGTAACCAACCTTGCCGGCGGTCCGGGAGGCTCCCATGACCGCCACGCTCTGTGGGTAGAGGAGAAACTCAAGCATAAGCCAACCACGTCCCTTCGATGTCAACCGCAAAACGATAGTCGAAAGCACTTCGCTGTCAAAGTGCCGACGACAAACAAGCCACACCAGGTCACCGCGTGACCAACACCCAATGATACTACTGCTTCTATAGAACGTCCCTTGTGGGAACGAGTCATAGGCTCGTATCGTCCGCCGCCATGGCTGGGATGGTCTCCGGAAGATACAATGGCACGAACAAGGGATGCAGGTGATGCTCGTGCGAAACGCACTCAAAGCTGTCGGAGCCGCACTCGCGGTGATCGCCTTCTGCGCGCCCCTCATCTTCTGGCCGGTGGACGATGCCGGCACCACTCCCACCGAGCTGGCCCAGGCGACGGTCACCGTGCCTCCGGTCGTCGTGGTCGCGACGACGCTCGCGCCTGGTGAGACGACGACAACGACGACGGCCGTGGTCACCGAAGCGACATCGACCACGACGACGACCGAGCCTCCCATATCCATCACCATCGCCGCTGTTGGGGATATCCTGCCGCACGAGGCGGTGCTCGAGTCGGTTGAACGAGAAGGCGGCTGGTACGATTTCTGGCCTATCTTCGCTCCGGTCGCCCCCTACGTGCGTTCCGCCGACTTCGCCATAGGAAACCTCGAGACGCGGCTGGCCGGCGGGCAGGCAGGCTATAGCGGCTATCCCCTGTTCAATTCGCCCGATCAATTGGCCAGTGTTCTCAGGAGCGCGGGGTTCGACCTACTGGCCACCGCCAACAACCACGCCATGGACATGGGTTGGGAGGGGTTGGTGCGGACGCTCGACCAGTTGGATGTGGCGGGGGTACGGCACGTTGGCACGTATCGGTCAGAGGCGGAGCGAGCCATGCCGCTCGTGGTCGACATCCAGGGCATCGATGTCGGTATTCTCAACTACACCGAGTACCTCAACGGTCTGGCGGTGCCCGAAGAGCATGAGGACTACGGCGTGGGCGTGCTCGACGCCGACGTTGTCGCGAAGGACGCGGCGATGGCGAGGATGTACGGAGCCGACATAGTCTTAGCCCTGCTCCACTACGGCGACGAGTATGCCCGCTATCAAGACCCGGCACGGCAGGCGCTCTCGCAGGAGATCCTGTCGCGGGGGGTCGACGTCATCGTGGGGGCGCATCCGCACGTGGTCCAGCCTATCGACCACGTGCTCTCCAAGAGTTGGAAGTTCACCGACAAGTACGTGGCCTATTCACTGGGCAACTTCATCTCCGCCCAGCGGAATTCCTACAAGGAGTACACCGACGAGGGGGTGATCGTCTACATCCACGTGACGAAAGACGGCATGAGAACGTACGTCACCGGCATCAGCTACCTACCCCTCTATGTGCAGCGCTCGATCGAGGAGTCGCCTGCGCGATACCGTATCCTACCGGTGCTGCCCGGTTTGGCGCCGAACACCGACACCACACTGACAGAGTACGAGAAGGAGCGCATGTCGACCGTTTGGGACGATCTCAGGGGACTTCTGTACCGCCCCGACGAAGGCATCGTTCCTTTGGATCCCAAGGACCTAGGCCTCTAAGGAAACCGCATGATCGAACTCGAACACAACAAGCCGGTCGACCCGCACGACCTGAGCCAATTCTTCAAACGATGCGGCTGGGAGGAGCCTGCCTCTGCCACCAAACTCGAGTGGGCTCTGGCGGCCTCCGAGGAGTGGGTGGTTTGCAGGCTCGAGGGCGAAGTCGTGGGGTTCGCGAGGTCGTGCCGGCTGGGCCCTCTCGACCGGGTGGTCTTCGATGCCGTCGTCGATCCCCGTTTCACCTACAGCACCCTGAGAGCGGAGATAGTCGCTCTGCTCGCCATGAGCGCGCGTCGCTTCGAACGGGTGGTGGTGTTCGGGCCGAGGTATGTCCACGCTCTCGCTCCACCCTCCACCGCCGATACGTTCGGGCCGCTCTACGCCCCGCCCGCGTCGGCCGAGATGTACTTGGGACGGCCGGGGTCTACTGCCTCAGATCCAGACCCTGCTCGCCCCAACCGCGTTTCTGCCAGTAGATCCTGACCCTGCTCTCCAACTGGCCGCGATCGAGGGCGTCGGCTCTGTCGGTCGGCTCGCGAAAGAAGCGTTCGGCCACGGTATCGTCGGCAGGGGTCAGACCGAATGCGAAGTTGAGACGGCGGATGCGCGTTGTGGTGGCTGTCGACAGAGCTTCGAGCTGCTCCTTGGTCACCGGGGCGCTATTCAACTGCGACACCGCTGAGACGATGCGGTCCCAGGTCATCAGGTCGCGATAGAAGCGGCACATGGTGAGGCTATCGAGCAACAGCATGCGGTCTTCCCAGTCGATGTAGGTCGCGACGAAGGCCTCGTCGTCCAATCCGTCGAGGATGCCGGCCAGTTCAGCCTTGTAGAACGTGGCCCGCAAGTGGCAGGCCCCCCGCACGCTTACGGCATAGCTCAAAGCCATACCCTTGAGCCGGCGCGGCTCGTAGCCCGCCGGGTCCATCCGCTTGGTGGTGATCGACCAGTCGCTCATGCCAAGAGCGTCGAGGGCGTCGTCCATGCCTTCAGCGAGGAGATCGCCGGTGGGGGTCGACCTGAGGGCGATCGCGCGCAGCATCTCGGCGATGGCTTCGGTGTCTCCGGCCTTGGGTCCGTCCTTCACCAGCCCCAGTTGCCCGCCCTTGATCGCCACGGCGACTAGGTTGCCGCCGCTGATGGTGTCTAGTCCGAGCAGGTTGCAGATCTCGTTCAACCTCATCACGTCGCGCACGTCCTCTACCATGCACGAGCCGCCGAAGGTGTAGATGGTCTCGTACTCGGGCTGATGGTACTCGCGGCCGGCTTCGGGCCCCTCGGTCAGCGTATAGCGGTGCCTGCAGCGGAGGGGGCATGGCGAGCAGGTGTCGCTCTCCTTCGTCGACCACTCCAACCAATGCTCGACTTCGAGCGTGGACCGGTGCGGGGCGGCGCCTTTGAGAAAGAAGTCGGTTGGGAAGGTGCCCGCCTCGTTGAGGAGCGCTACCATGACCGGCGTACCGAACTTGTGGTAGGTGGTCGCCGTCGGCGAATCCACGGCGAGCGCGGCGAGTTCCCTCCGGGTCTGGACGAACTGCTCCTGCGTCTCGAGCCTGGCCGCGCCCGGGGAGGTCACGCTAACAGCCTTCAGCATCTTGCTGCCGAAAACGGCTCCCAGACCACCGCGTCCCAGGGTGTGGGCCTTCTCGTGCATCACCGACGCCACCCGCACCAGATTCTCGCCCGCCAAGCCGATGCAGAGTACGGCCGACCGGCGGTCGAGGCTCGCGAGGATCTGGTCCTCGGTGGCCGCGGTGTCGGCGCCCCATAGATCGGGCGCCGGGAGCACGTGGGCGCCCGTCGCGTCGACGTGTAGGCGCACCGGTGTCGCGGCTCGACCCGTGACCACGAGCGCGTCCCAGCCGGTGTCGGTGAAGGCCTTGGCGAACGAGCCACCCGAGTAGCACTCGAGCCAGATGCCGGTCAGGGGGCTCTTGGTGAATGCGCCGAAGCGGCCCGACCCCGACATGCCGTACGCGTTGATTCGGCTCGGAGCGATGACCACGACGTTTTCGGGCGCCAGAGGATCGACCTGGGGATCCAGGTACTCCTCCAGCAGCCGTACGCCGAGGTGCTTGCCACCCAGTCCGCAGGAATCGAGGTCGTGGATCTCCTTGGCGCTGGTCTCGCCCGTGCTCAGATCAACGAAGAGAACGGTGCGTTTGTCCACCTCGTTGCCCATCTTGCCTCCCTTGCCGGCAGGGTCGGTGCCTCACGCGTCTGTCGAAGCCACCTCAGCCAGAGTCTGCTCGACGATGTCCAGACCGCGCGCGAGCGTCTCGTCTTCGATGGTGAGGGGTACGAGGAAGCGGACGACGTTATGGAAGGTGCCCGCGCCCACGTTGATGACCCCGTTTTGGTAGAGCCTGGCCCGGAAGGCCTTCGCGAATTCGCCGGCCGGCTTCTTCGTTTCGGGGTCTTCGACCAACTCCATGGCCGCCATGCCGCCGATGCCTCTGACGTCGCCTATGACCGGATACTGCTTCTGCAGCTGCATGAACCGCTCGCGCACGCGCCCGCCAACCACACTCGCCCGTTCGAGCAGGTTCTCGCTCTCGATGATGTCGAACACAGCGAGACCGGCTTGGCACGCGGTGGGGTTGCCGCCGTATGTCGTGCCGACGCCGCTCGGGTGCACCTTGTCCATGATCTCCTGCTTGCCTGTGACTGCCGAGATGGGATATCCGGCGCCGAGAGCCTTCGCGGTGGTCATGAGATCGGGCTCGACGCCCCAGTGCTCCATGCCGAACCACGCGCCGGTCCGGCCCATGCCGGTCTGGATCTCGTCGGCGATCAGGAGAATGCCGTGCTCCTCGCAAATCGCCTTGATCTTGCCCATGTACTCCGCCGGCGGCACGATGAAGCCGCCCTCACCCTGAACCGGCTCGGCAATGACCGCCGCCACATCGGCGGCGTCGACGTGCTTGTCGAAGGCGTTCTTCAGCAGTTCGGCGCACTCGCATCCGCACGAGGGGTAGCGCGCGCCCAGCGGGCACCGGTAGCAGTAGGCGAAGGGGACGCGATAGATGTCGGAGGCGTACGGTCCGAAGCCGACCTTGTACGGGCTCACCTGCGAGGTCAGGCTGAGAGTCATGAACGTGCGCCCGTGAAACGCGTCCTCGAAGGCGATGATGGCCTTGCGGCCCGTGGCGTAGCGCGCGATCTTGACCGCGTTCTCCACCGCCTCGGCGCCGGAGTTCAGAAAGAAGGTGCGCTTGGGTGTGTCGCCCGGAGCGAGTTCGTTCAGCTTCTCGGCGAGCCGCAGGTACGATTCGTAGCCGACCAACCCAAAGCAGGTGTGGGAGAAGAGCTCCGCCTGGTCCTTGGCCGCCTTCACGACCTTCGGGTGGCAGTGACCGACGTTCATCACGCCTATGCCCGCGGCGAAGTCGATGTATTCGCGGCCCTCGACGTCGGTGACGACGGCATTCTTGGCTCGCGCGATGTAGACTGGCGCAGTGGCCGGAACGCCCCGTGGGACGATGGTAGCTCGTAGTGAAGTCAGTTCCGCGTTGTGCATGGGCTCCTCCGCTGTCGGTACTACGGCGACGCCGGCGCCGGGCACGGCAGAAGCGACGCTGCCCATGCCTTCTCTATGCCGAGGGTATCACGGGAATGGGCGGCTTGCCTTGAATCACTCTGTATGTCTAGTAAACTAAATGCCCGTCTCTTTCCAACCTTAGGAGCAGATCGTGGAGAGTACCAGCCAGAGCGTTTTTTCCGGGCCCGCCCGTGCACCTCATCGTTCATTGCTGCACGCGCTAGGAGTGGGGAGGGACGACCTCGGCAAACCTCTCATCGGCATCGCCAACTCGTACAACGAGCTGATTCCCGGCCACATGCACCTCGACACCATCTCTCAGCAGGTGAAGTTTGGGGTGTACCAAGCGGGCGGCACGCCCCTCGAGTTCAATGTGATCGGTGTCTGCGACGGCATCGCGATGAACCACATCGGCATGAACTACTCGCTTGTGTCGCGCGAGGTCATCGCGGATTCGGTGGAGATCATGGCCAAAGCCCACGGGCTGGACGGCCTGGTGCTCATCCCCAACTGCGACAAGATCATCCCCGGCATGGTCATGGCCGCTGCGCGTGTCGACATCCCCACGGTGGTGATCTCCGGCGGTCCGATGTTGGCCGGCGACTACCAAGGCCGCAAGGTGAGTCTCTCGCAGATCTTCGAGGGCGTGGGCAAGTACTTCAAGGGCGAGATGACGTCCGACGAGTTGTGCGAGCTCGAGGAGAGCGTCTGCCCCACGTGCGGCTCGTGCGCGGGGCTCTTCACGGCCAACTCCATGAGTTGCGTCACGGAGGCTCTGGGACTCGCCCTGCCTGGCGACGCCAGCATCCCGGCCCCGTACTCGGCGCGCCTGATCCTTGCCCGTCAGACCGGCGCAGCCGCTGTCGAGGTGACAAGGAACCGTTTCACCGCGCGCAAGTATCTGACCACGGCTAGTATCCGCAACGCTCTCGCGGTCGATGCCGCCCTCGGCTGCTCCACCAACACAGTGCTGCATCTTTTGGCGATCGCCAACGAAGCTCAGGTTGAGCTCAAGCTTGAGACCTTCAACGAGATCGCCGGCCGCACCCCCAACGTGGTCAAGATCGCCCCTGCCGGGACGAATCACATGGAAGATCTCTACCGGGCGGGTGGCGTCATGGGCGTCATGAAGCGCCTTGCCGAGGCGGAGTTGGTCGACGGCTCGGTGCCCACCATATCCGGGGTCGACCTCGCTCATCAGTACGATGCGGCGGTCATTCGCGACGCCGAGGTCATACGTCCCCTCGATCGCCCCTATCAGGCGACCGGCGGCATCGCCGTTCTCTTCGGCAACCTGGCCCCGGCCGGGGCCGTCGTCAAGGAGTCGGCGGTGCGGCCCGAGATGCTGGTTCATCGGGGTCCGGCCCAAGTCTTCGACGACGAGCCGACGCTCATGGCGGCAATCGAGGCCGACCAAGTCAAGCGTGGTTCGGTCGTGGTCGTCCGCTACGTCGGTCCGAAGGGCGCTCCGGGCATGCCCGAGATGCTGAGCCCCACCTCGGCTCTGGCCGGCGCCGGGCTCGACGACAGCGTGGCCCTCATCACCGACGGGCGCTTCAGCGGCGCGAGCCGTGGAGCCAGTATCGGCCACGTAGCGCCCGAGGCTTTCGATGGTGGGCCGATCGGTCTGGTTCGCGACGGGGACATCATCAGCATCGACATCCCCAAGCGCGCTTTGGATCTCGAAGTGGACGAGGAAGAGATGGCACGAAGGAGAACGGCGTGGCAGCGCCCGGCTCGAGAACTTTCGGGCGTGCTGCGCCGCTACGTAGCGTTCGTGTCTGGAGCCGAGACCGGGGCGGTACTGGGTAGCGACAATTCCGCGACCTGAGCGACGTCTGCCGAGTCCGCTCGTTCGTCCAAAGCGGCGCCGGCTCTGCCGGCGGCCGGCGGGACCCTCTTCGCAGTGAAGTCCCGTTGCAGCGCGCAAGACAGCGACAGTGGAGCAAACCATGAGAGCAGCCAATGTGATCCTCGAAGCGCTCAAGCGCGAAGGGGTCGATACCATTTTCGGGTTTCCGGGAGGGGTGTTACTCCCTCTCTATGACGCCCTCTACGATTCCGACATCAAACACGTCCTCACCCGCCACGAACAGGGCGCCGGCCATGCGGCCGACGGCTACGCCCGGGCGTCGGGCAAGGTGGGTGTGTGCATGGCCACCTCGGGCCCGGGCGCTACCAACCTGGTCACGCCCATCGCCAACGCCTACATGGACAGCATCCCCCTCGTGGCTATCACCGGGCAGGTGAGTCGCCATCTCATCGGTCTCGATTCGTTCCAGGAGGCCGATGTCACAGGGATAACCCTGCCCATCGTCAAACACAGCTACCTGGTCCAGGACTCCGAGAGCCTTCCCCGCATCATCAGGGAGGCCTTCTTCATCGCCAGCACCGGGAGGCCAGGACCTGTGGTCATCGACATCCCAGTCGATGTCTGCAAAGAGGAGATGGACTACGACCCGAGCGTTCTTCCGGCGATGCAGTTGCCCGGCTACAGGCCCAACGTCAAGGGCCATGCCAAGCAGACCAAGGAAGCGGCCCGGCTCGTCGCCGCGGCCGAGCGCCCGGTCATCTACGCGGGTGGCGGCATCATCATCTCGGGTGCGGCCGAGGAGTTGAGCGAGCTGGCCGTGTACGGGCACATTCCCGTGACCACGACGCTCACCGGCAAGGGGGGATTCCCCGAAGAACACAGCCTGTCCATGGGCATGTTGGGCATGCACGGCACACAGTACGCAAACTACGCCATCAGCAAGGCCGACCTGATCCTCGCGGTCGGCGTGCGTTTCGACGACCGGGTCACCGGCAATCTGGCCACCTTCGCGCCTGAGGCCCGTTTCGTCCACATCGATCAAGACCCAGCCGAGATCTCGAAGAACGTCGCCATCGACGTCCCAATCGTTGGCGACGCCAAGAAGGTCCTTGCGGCCCTCCTCGCCGAGTTGAAGCAGCTCGACCTGTCGCCCGAGCGTCATCTGCCCTGGATGAAGCAAGTGGAGGCCTGGAAGCGCAACCACCCGCTTGTGGTCAGGGATTCCGGCGACGGCGAGATCATGCCTGAGGCCGCGATCGCCAAGATCTGGGAAGTGACCGGGGGCGACGCCATCGTCTGCACTGAGGTGGGGCAGCATCAGATGTGGGCCGCGCAGCACTACCTGTGCCGCAGACCACGGCAGTTCATCACGTCTGGTGGCCTTGGCACCATGGGCTTCGGCTTTCCGGCGGCAATAGGAGCTCAGGTGGCCAAGCCCGGCTCGCTCGTCATCGACATCGCCGGCGACGGCTCGTTCCAGATGACCCTGCAAGAACTCGCCACCGCCGTGCAGCACGACCTGCCGGTCAAGGTCTGCATCATCAACAACCAGTACCTCGGAATGGTGAGGCAGTGGCAGGAGCTCTTCTGGAACAAGCGCTACAGCTACACATGCATCGAATGCCAGCCCGACTTCGTCAAGCTGGCCGAAGCATACGGGGCTGAGGGGTATCGCGTCACGGAGTCGTGCGAACTGGAGGAGGTCCTGCGCACGGCCTTCGCGAGCGACCGGCCTGCAGTCATCGATATCAGAGTCAAACGCGAGGCGAACGTGTTTCCGATGATCCCCGCGGGCGGATCGGTGCACGACATGATGGAGCGGGAGCCATGAAACACACTCTCTCAGTGCTTGTCGAGAACAAGCCCGGCGTTCTCACCCGGGTCGCGGGTCTCTTCGCCCGCCGTGGATTCAACATCGACAGTCTGGCCGTCGCCGAGACCGAGAGCCACGCAGTGTCTCGTATGACCATCACCGTCGACGAGCAGGACAGCCCGGTCGAGCAGGTGACCAAGCAGCTGCACAAGCTCATCAACGTGCTGAAGATCACCGACCTCGATCCAGGCGCGAGTGTCGAGCGTGAGCTACTGCTGATCAAGGTCAGCGCCGACGGCGAGCTCGCGTTCGGCGATAATGCAGATCGTGGAGATTTTCCGGGCGAAGATCGTCGACGTCGGCCCCGAGGTGCTGATCATCGAAATGACCGGCACACGGGAGAAGGTCAGCGCGTTCATGGAGCTGCTTGCTCCGTTCGGGGTCGTCGAATTGATGCGCACCGGGCGCATCGCGATGAGCCGCGGCAAACGAGCCACGTAACGAACCCACTAGCAGGAGGTAGCTGGAAAGATGTTGTACGACAAGGACGGAGACCTGGGTCTTCTAGACGGTAAGACCGTAGCGATCATCGGGTTCGGCAGCCAAGGGCACGCTCACTCGCAGAACCTGCGCGACAGCGGCGTCAAGGTCGTGGTAGCCGAGGCTCCGGGCACGGCCGCGTGGGACCGTGCGGTCGCAGCCGGCTTCGAAGTGCTCGACTGCCAACGCCGCGGCGGCCGCGGCCGACGTGATCATGATGGTCGTTCCCGACCAGACCCAGAAGGTCGTCTACGAGGCCGCCGTGCGCGACAATCTCAAGGACGGCGACATGCTGATGTTCGCCCACGGGTTCAACATCCACTATAGCCAGATCGTCCCGCCGGCCAACGTCGACGTCACCATGGTCGCCCCCAAGGGCCCGGGACATCTTGGTCCGCCGCGTGTACACCGAGGGTGGGGGAGTGCCGTCACTCTGCGCCGTGTACCAGGACGCCACCGGTCAGGCCCGGGCGCGCGCGCTCGCCTATGCTAAGGGCATCGGCGCGCTGCGGGCCGGCGTCATCGAGACCACGTTCAAAGAAGAGACCGAGACCGATCTCTTCGGCGAGCAGGCCGTGCTGTGCGGCGGCTGCAGCGAGCTCATCCGCGCCGGTTTCGAGACGCTGGTCGAACGCGGGCTACCAGCCAGAAGTAGCGTACTTCGAGTGCCTGCACGAGCTGAAGCTGATCGTCGATCTCATTCACGAACACGGTATCAGCGGCATGCGCTACTCGATCTCCGACACGGCCGAGTACGGCGACATGACTCGCGGCAAGCGCGTCATCAGCGACGAGGTGCGCGAGGAGATGGCAGTACATTCTCGAGGAGGTCCAGACCGGCGAGTTCGCGCGCGAGTGGATTCTCGAGAACATGGCCGGACGCCCGGTCTACAACGCGATCAAGCGCGAGGAGTCGGAGCACGAGATCGAGGTCGTCGGCCGCGAGTTGCGCGGCATGATGCCCTGGCTGGGCAAGAGCGGCAAACTCGAGTAGCACCTGCTCTTCGCCGGGGCGTGTGCTCGCTCGGCGGAGCCGTCTTCGAAGTCTTCAGAGGGGTCCGCAGCGCGGCTGCGGACCCCTCCTGCGTCATGGGCTGGGTGGTGGCGGGGGTCAGGAGTAGCGCGGAGCGCCCTCGAGGTCGCCGGGCAGGAGGCTCATATGCTGCATCACCGACACGCTTCAACTGGGCGATGAGCGCCTGGGTAGCCCGTGTGATCGACCGCTCTCTCGCCATGATGAGGTTGAGATCGCGGGTGAGGCCGCCCTCGACGGCGATGACGGCGAGGGTCTGCCGCCCGAACCTTCGAGGGCGATGGCAGGCAGGATCGAGATTCCGAGACCCTGGCGGACGAAGTTCTTGACCGCCTCAATGGAGCTCGTCTCGTACATCACACGTGGTTCGAAGCCCGCTCTGCCGACACGCGTCGTGAGTACGGCCGGTGATATTGTAGGAGCGGTCGGTGAGCACGAATTCCTCCGACGACAGCTCGTGTAGATCGACGGAGAGACGGCTGGCGAAGCGGTGGCGCACCGAGGTGACGACCGCAGGACTCGCTGCCAAGCGGCGTGACCTCGAGCGTCTGCGGCGAACCGAAGGCGGTGACCACGGCGAAATCCACGGTGCCGTTCTGGACGAGGTGTTGGAGGTCGTGTGTCACCGCCCTCGATCGATCTCCACTCTGACTCGGGGTAATCCTCTGTGGAAGTCGGCCAGCACGCCGGGACGAGATAGGCGGCGACCGAGGGGTTGCACCCGACCCGCACCTCGCCCTCTTCGACCCCCAGGTGTTCCGGCAGGATGCGCACGGCTTCGTCGGCTCGGTGGAGTACCGCCTGCGCGAGCGGCAGGAAGAGGTGGCCGTCGGCGGTGAGGTGGATCGCCGGCCGCTGCGGTCGAACAGCCTGGTGCCCAGTTCCCTCTTCGAGGTTGCGCATCTGGTAGCTAAGCGCAGGCTGAGAAATGTGCAAGATTTCCGCGGCGCCGGTGAAGCTCATCGTCTCGGCGATGGTGACGAAGTATCTAAGTTGAATCAGTTCCATGGCTACAATAAGAATATTGGATAACGAGATATAGAAACAATATATTTGAATTATGGAGCGGGGGGGTCTACACTGCATCTGGCTGAGCACTGATTAACCACGATCCAGGGAACCCCCCCTCCCGGATCGTGGCAGAGCTGAGCAGCTTTCCCGCAGCATAGCCGACTCCTCCCCCAACGGAGTTGGCTATGCTACTTTTTTGGGACTGATGTCCCGGCGATCCTCGATCGCGTGGATCGGAACTCTCATCCTTCCGGAGTGTTGTGTTGGCCGCGTCGTGCGAGATGGGTATGGGCCCTCCGGTCGCGCCTGCTCGAGTGGGCGCCGGCGGGAGCGGTCGCGTGCGCGTCATGGCGGAGGTCGGGCTGGGGATGGCGGGAGTCATTTGGGGCGCCAACTTCGTGCTCGTCAAGTTGGCTCTGGAGCTACATGCCCCCGCTCTACTACTTGGGGCTTCGGTTTCTCGTCGGGGCTGTGCTGCTGGCTGCCCTTCAGCGTTGGGCGGCTACGACGCCTCAGCCGGCGCGGATGGCTGCTGGGCTGCGGAGTGGGGCTCCTGCTGTTCTGCGGCTTTGTCTTGCAGACCATCTGGGCTGCAGTACGGTATCACCGGGGCTGTCCGGTTTTCTCACCAATCTGTACGTCATCATGGTGCCGCTCATGCTCGGACTGGTTACCGGCCGTTGGCCCTCGCCGATGGTCTGGGTGGGGGTCTGATCGTGATCGGCGGTCTGGCGGTGCTGTCGCTGTACGGTCAGATGGGTTTCGGCTTGGGTGAGAGCCTCACCCTGGTCGCCACCATCTTCTGGGCCGTCCACATCCTGGCCGTCGCGTACGCGTCGGTCCGCATCAGCGCTATAGCCCTCGTGCAGCTACAGCTGACCGTGTGCGCCGTCCTCTCTCTTGCGTGCGCTTTCATCTTCGAGCGACCGGGGCTCTTTCCCGGTTGGGAGGCTACGGGCGCTGTGCTCTGGACAGGCATCATGGGCGGCGTGGTGGCCTACGTGCTCATGGCCCTCGGACAGCGGTACACCCCACCGACTCTCGCAGGCGTGCTCATGAGTCTGGAGGCGGTGTTCGCGCTGGTAGTGTCCATCATCTTCGGCTACGACAGCCTGACCTTGCGGACCGTGGCGGGATTCGTCCTCGTGTTCGCCGGTTGCACGGTCGCGCGTCTGGGCTCGGAGAAGACTTCCGAGTACGCGGCGGAGCCGGGGCCGCCGGGGCCGTAGCAGGGTTGCGGCCCCGAGGGGGCCGTGGTCGATTCAGACCGTCATGGCGGCCGCTCCGCTGATGAACGCCGCCACTGCCTCGGCTATCACCGGGTAGCTGTCTTCGGGGCGCGAGACGCGGAGCGAGGCAGGTGCAGCGAGTGGTCTCCGCCCCTCGACCACGTGGAGCGTTCCGGGGAATTCCAGCCCGGCCAGGATCGGCCGCAGCAGCTCGGGTTGCAGAGTGCGTCCCTCGTCCCTGCGAAGAACAGGCTGGGGACGTCGATGTGCCTGAGCGGTTCGACCCATAGATGGTCCTCGCGGCCCATCGGGTGCAGCGGGTAGCCGAGCACTATAGCGCCCGCCGCCTCGATCCCGTCGCCTTCGGCGCGGCGCGAGACCAGCTCGACCGCCGTACGCCCGCCGAGCGACTTCCCGCCGACGAAGACGGCGTGGCTGCTGGGGCCAGTCTCTCGCGGTCACCGTGCCGGTAGACCTGGACGAAGCGTGCGCTCGAGCACCGAACGCGGGTCCGGAGAGGTCACGCCTCGCTCGACGTAGGGGAAGTTGAAGCGTACTGCGGACGCAGTTCCGGTCTCGGCCAGGTGGCGGCCGAGGTACGCGAGCAGGGGGAAATCGAGGTCGTTGTTGGCCCCATGGGCGAGGATCACGTAGCGAGCACTCCGGCGGCCGCGCCACCGGACCGGTGCCCATCGGCGTGTCGATCTTGACCGTGCTCGACACCGTGGGGGAGAGTTCGAGCTTGAAGGTAGCGAACGGCTGGGTCATCAGCGGTGCTCCTTGATCGGGTCCCGGTGCCTCGACGTGGTCCGATGGATATGTGTAATATACGACTCTCAGACCGGCGCCAAGGGGGATGCAGTGGAACGGATAATCGGCAATCTGGACAAGGCCAAGCTCAAACTGGACGAGGCGTTCTTCTATCTCGACGAGATCGAAGACCTCATCCAGGAGGACGAGCTCAGCGAGACCGCCGGCTCGAAGGTCGCGCAGGCAGCGCAGCGGCTCACCACGGAGCTTTCCGCTCTGAGCGGCAGGGTGACGGAGCTGGAGGACATCCTCCTCGCTCTCGACGAACAGAGGGCGCGACGTAGCGGCTGAATAGCGCGAAGCCGCGCCGGTGCGGAAGCGAGCGGCCCTCAAGCCCCCGGAAGGCGCGGGAAGCCACCTGCGGTCAGTCGGGGCTCGCGGGCTCTACGGAGCGGTTCGCGGAAGCGCCTGCTCAAAGCGGAGGGAAGCCAGGCCCGGCCTTCGGTGGTGCTCGGGTATGTACTCCTCCAGCACCGGGAAGTCGCGCAGCTCCTTGTCGATGGCCGCGCGCATGAATGAATCCACCCACCAGAAGACGTCCTGAGCTGCGCACGTCGCGGCGGAGGCGCCGCATGCGATAGCGGCGCTCCCCGGCGGTCATGCGGAAGGCGTTGTAGATGGCGTCGGCCGTCTGCTCGACGTCGTAGGGATTGACCACCAGGGCCGCCTCGCCGAGCTGCGCCGCCGCGCCGGCGAACTGGCTGAGTATGAGCACCGAGTCCTCCTCGAGGCTGCAGGCGCAGAACTCCTTGGCGACCAGGTTCATGCCGTCCTTCAGCGGCGTGATCAGCGCGATGTGGCAGCCCGATAGAAGGCCAGGAGTTCCTCTGGACTCAGGCTGCGGAAGAAGTAGTGCACCGGCACCCAGCCGAGCTGGGAGTAGCGGCCGTTGATCTGCCCGACCAGCCGGTCGATCTCCATCTTGAGTTCGTCGTATTCGCGTGATGCCTACGCGGCTGGGCACGACCACCTGGAAGAGGTTGATGCGGCTCCGCACCTCAGGGAAGCGCTCCAAGAGATCGGCGAATGCCCTCAGCCGCTCGGGTATGCCCTTCGTGTAGTCGAGCCGGTCGACGCCGAGGACGATCTGCCGGTCGGCGAAACGCGTGCGCAACTGCGGCGACCTTCTCGTCGACTTCGGGCGTCGCGGCTCGCGTCGGCGAAGGCCGCGAATCGATCCCGATGGGGAAGCTGCCACCCGCACCTCGCGATCGCCGAGCTCGGACGACGTGCAGGTGGCCCTCCGCCTGGACCTCGCACGCTTCTTGAGGAGCACACGCACGCACTGGACGAAATTGCGTCTGTCACGCTGGGTCTGGAAGCCCACCAGGTCGTAGGCGAGCAGGGAGGTCCAGCATCGGCCTGCCGCTCGGGCAGCTTCATGAAGATGTCCGGGGCGGGGAAGGGGATGTGCAGGAAGAAGGCGAGGTTGGCGTCGCAGCCCGATTCTCGCGGACGTGGTGGGCGACGTCCATCAACTGGTAGTCGTGGATCCAGACGAAGTCGTCCGAGCGGCAGTAGAGCGCCATGGACCTCGGCGAACCTACGGTTGACCTTGACGTAGGCGGGCCAGTACTCGGGCTCGAACGTGCACCGGGACTGCAGGTCGTGGAAGAGCGGCCAGACGCTCTCGTTGGAGTAGCCGTGGTAGTACTTCTCGACCTCGTCCTGAGTCAGCGAGACCGGCTTGAGGACGTATCCGGCCTCGTGCGAAGCCCCGCGGAAGATGTCGGCCATGCCCGGCACGTCTTCGTGGTCCCCGACCAGCCGATCCAGATGCCCCCGCGGTCGCGCAGCACCGGGAGCAGAGCCGTGACCAGACCCCCCGAGCCGGGCTTGAGCGTCCATGCGATCTCTGCCGTGGTTCTCGAGGACGTAGGGAAGTCTGTTCGAGACGACGATGAGCCTCTGGTGCGATCCGCGGTCACTGAGTCCTCCTCGGTCGCGGTGGCGGGTCGTTTCTGGAGAGTCTAGCAGGCGGTCCGGAGCGCTAGCCCAGTAGACCCAGTTCAACTCGATGCGGTCCTCGGTGCCGTAGCGAGGGCCACCATGAGGGTGAGGTACTCGCGCAGGTGCCTCGTGGTGAGGAAGTTCTGGCGTACCAACTCACGGGCGCCCCGGCCGATCTGGCCTATGCGGTGGCGCTCGGAGAGCAGATAGCGGATGCGCATGGCCGCCCCCTCGGGCGTGTCCACGAGGAAGCCGGTGCGGTGGTTCATGAGCTGCAGACGTATGCCGCCGGTGTTGCCACCGATGACCGGCTTGCCCTTCCACATGGCCTCGGTGACGGTGAGCCCGAAGCCCTCGCGCAGCGACTTCTGCAGCACGATGTCGGCTCCGACTGCAGGGCGTTGATGGTGCGGTCGCTGTAGTGGCCCGAGGACAGGACGTGGATGTCGGGGTCTCCCTCGGCGGCCTCGCGCACCTCGTCGAGCACGACGTCTCCCCTCGGGGTCGTCGGCGGCGCTCCCGCCGGCCAGCACCAGTTGCAGACCGGGCACGAAGGCCTTGGCGAGGCGGTAGGCGTCGATGACTCCCACGGGGTCCTTGAAGCGGTCGAAGCGCGAGATCTGAGCCACCATCGGCCGCAGCGGGTCGACGTTGAACTCTCGCAGAACGCCGTCGATTGGTCCTGGTCGATGCGGCAAGGTTCTTCTCGCTGAGCGGGTCGATGCTCGGCGGGATGAGAAACACCGGGTGCGGCATGGGCTGGGCGAAGGCGTCGAGCGAGAAGACGCTGGCGTCGTAGTCGAGTAGGAACTGGCGGAGATACTTCCACATCGGCCGGTAGGGATGGCTGAGGTCGATGTGGCAGCGCCAGATCCACTTGCCTCTGCGGTCGGGACAGTGGCCGAGCAGGGGGGCGGGCTGCGGATCGTGGATGAACACCACGTCGGCCTCTTCGAGGATAGGACGCAGCCGTATCGGCGTTCTGGGCGTTGACCTCTCGATAGTCCCGGAGCAAGGGCCGCGGGTATCTGCAGGGACTTGCCCTGCAGGGCGTTGTGGAACGACTTCGTGCAGGCGAAGAAATCCTCGTTGCCGTCGATGACTTCCCAGCTGGCGTCGAGACCGACCGCCCGCATGAGCGGCACCATGGCCTCGAGGATCTCCGCCACGCCGCCGCCCTTGACGGGTGGAGTTCACGTGAACGAGCCTTGAGTCCGCGCGAGGCGCTCGGCCAGCTTGGCGGAGTTGCTCGACGGCGTCTTGCCCGGCGTATTCGGCATATCGATCGAGGAGGACTTCGTCTCGGCTGGGCCGTTCATGCGGCGTGCTCCTCGAGCTGCCGGGCCCGCGACCTCAGAACCGGCCGACAGCCCGAAGTACTCCGAGAGCACCTCGTGACAGCCGGTCGCGTATCACGAAGAGCGACTCGAAGTAAGGATCGATGGTCGCGATCGATGTCGACCAGCGGGCATGTACTCGGACCCAAAGCCCATGAGCCAGGCCGTGGAAGTCGTCCTTGCCCGACGGTTCCCGGCGCCGCGCGTCGACGAAGTGGTAGAAGATGCTGCCCACCGACATACCGGGCAGCGCGTCCACGCAGCTCGCGGGGATGGGCGAGTGTGCGGTGCGTGTCGAAGACCACGATGACCGAGCGGACGAAGTGGAATTGCTGATCGGCCTGCGTGAACAGCACGACTTCGGTCTCGTCCAGTCGCTCGTCGATGACCTCGATGAGCTCCTGGCGAAGATCCTCTGTCTCGAGAAGTCCGCCGGATCGATCACCGCCAGACGCTCGGCGGCCGGTTTGTCGTGCAGGCTGTGGCGGCACCAGGTGGCGAAGTCGTTGTTGTACTCGCGGTCGGAGAACTGCGGTCGCAGCATCGTTCCCCAGAAGTGGTGGTATATGGATCCCGGATGAACGTCCCGCATCACGTCTCGCAGCTCGCGCAGCGTCTGCGCGCGACGTCCGGTCGCGATGATGGCCAGCGCACAATCCTTTGATGGCAAACTCGACCACGTGTTGACCTCCTCGACGCACTATCGGGCCGCTGAACAGTCGCTGCGCTCCTCGAGTCTACCCCCGGCGACCTGACGATGACTGACCGCCTCCGGAGGCGCTCCAGAAAGACCCGAACCTGGCCGGGGTCGTTCAAGCGGTAGTCGGCCTGGGTCGGGGTATCGATCTCGCCCACGATCAAGCTGACGCCCCAGCCCTCGCGCCGCCCTGAACATGTCCTCGTCGGTACGGTCGTCGCCCAGGCAGACGGGGCACACGGCCGATCGTCTGAATCGCAAGGCGCTTGAGAAGCCACATGCAGCGCCTGGCCCTTGTTCCAGCCCAGAGTCGGGCAGCAGTTCGTATACCAGCTTGCCTCTCGCCAGTCTGAAGCCCAGGCAGAGTCCCCGGCCACCGCGCTGCACGATCTGTTCGACGAGGGCCCGCTGCGGCTCGAGCCACCAGGCGGAAGTGCACCGATATCGAGACGCCCTTCGTCTCCACGACCGCGCCCTCACTTCGCGAAGACGCTGGTCGAGCTCGTACGAAGCGCCTTCCAGCTCGAGGGCGTCCTCCGGGCCTATCTCGAAGCTCGATGCCGTGCCCGCGGGTCCGGTATGTGGTGGCCGTGGTCGGCTGCGTAGTAGAGCCGTCGACAGGCCGACCTGGCTCGGATGTCGTTCAAGGCCTCGTCCTGAGGCGATACACACCGATGTGAACGGCCGCCAGCCTGCCACGAGGTCTCTGACGTACTCCGGCATAGCTCGACGCAGCTCGGGGCGGGCGACGACGGGAGCGAGGGTGCCGTCAAAGTCGAGAGAAGAACGCAGGCGTGCGTCTTCCGATGGTGCGTCTGATGTTCGAGACAGTGCTTCGAGACCCCCGGTGAGTCAGCATCGTCCACTCAACGTGGGTCTCCTCTCAGACTGAACAGCTATTCAACTATTGATACCCTTGCACGACTCTGATGATGTATGATGGACGAGCATCGATAGGAAGCTCTCCCCGCGACGTGCAGAGTGCTTCATCAACTCGTTCGTCCGCAGGTGCATCCGAACGCATGCGGTTCTGTCATTGGGATCTGTGGAGGAACTGATGAGCACGGCAAGACTGTATGTCGGCAACCTCTCCTACGGTACCACGAAAGAGACCCTCGAGAAGGCGTTCGGCGAGCACGGCGAGATTGTCGCGGTGAACATCATCACCGACCGGCAGACCGGTCGTCCGAAGGGTTTCGCGTTCGTCGAGATGAGCACCCCTGAAGAAGCCGATGCAGCGAAGGCTGCTCTGAACGGCGCCGACCTCGACGGTCGCACCATCAACGTCGACAACGCTCGCGAGCAGGAACAGCGCCGGCCGGGCGGTTTCGGCGGCGGCCGGCGGCGGCGGTCGCGGCGGCTACGGCGGTGGCGGTGGCTAGGTGGTGGTGGCGGCGGCGGCTACGGCGGCGGCGGTGGCGGCGGTGGTGGCGGCTACGGCGGCGGCGGCCGTTCCGGAGGCATCGCGCTGGTAGGAGCTTTCCCAGACGCGTTGCAGCGTCGATGATCGTCAGGAACGTATCGGGGCGCCGGGAGACCGGCGCCCTTCATTTTGCCCGGATTCTCCTCTAGTAGCCCGAGAGCGAGCTCGACAGCACGCCCGCGTCGCTCACCGGAGGAGCGCAGGTTGAGCGCCGGCATACCCAGGCGGCGGCGGGTGTCTCTGGGCCGGGCTCCCGTCCGGCGAGCATGTGGACGAGTGTGGCGCGGCCCGCCGGGCGGGCCGCCACTACCGCGTGCGGGTGGAAGGCCGAGCGCACCGCGGCCACTAGATCGCTTCCTGGCGCCGTGGTCAGCTCGCCGACGATCGCCACCTCAGCGGTTCCGGTTTCGGCCAGCAGGTATGCCGACAGCCACTGGCCGCACATCACCGGTGCGCGAGAGACAAGTCCGTAGGCCGCTCCGAGCGCGGCCTCGGCGGCTTCGGAGTAGCGCGCCTCGCCGGTGTAGGCGGCGAGCTTGAGCAGCATCGAGGCCGCCATGGAATTGCCGCTCGGAGTCGGGCTGTCGTAGAGTGACCGGGGGCGGACGATCAAGGTCTCGTGATCGTCGCTAGTATCGAAGAAGCCCCCCTGCGGGCGCGCGAAGTGTTCGAGCATGGCGTCGGCGATTCCGCGTGCACCGACGAACCAGCGTTCGGAGAACGTGGTGGAGTAGAGGGCAAGCAGACCCTCGGCGACGCACGCGTAGTCTTCGAGAAAACCGTTACCCGACGCGCGTCCGTCTTTCCAGGAGTGGTGCGAGCCGGTTCTCGCCGTGTAGCAGAGTGTCGAGGACGAACTCACCTGCTCTTACCGCGGCGGCTACGAAACGCTCGGCTCCGGGTAGGCGTCCCGCTTCGGCCATGGCCGCGAGCGCCAAGCCGTTCCAGGCTGCCAGCACCTTGTCGTCTCTCGCCGGACGTTCTCGCCGTTCGCGTGTCTCGAGCAGCCGGGCCGCGATGGCGGGGTCCAGTTCGGCCGGACTGGTCGCATCTCCGGGCCGGTGCAGAACGTTGGTGCCCTCGAAGTCGCCCCGCTCGGTCACACCGAACGCGCGAGCTGCCGCCGCGGCCTCATCGGGGGGCAACGCCGCCTTCAGCTGATCCCATGTCCAGCTGTAGAAGGCGCCTTCTACGCCTTCGGAGTCGGCGTCCTCCGCGCTGAAGAACCCACCTTCCGGGTGCTGCATCTGGCCAATGAGGTAGTCGAGCGTATCCTCAGCCACCCTGAGGTAGCGGGTTTCTCCAAGGAGTTGCCAGGCGTGCAAGTAGCAGCGAGCGAGCTGGGCGTTGTCGTACAGCATCTTCTCGAAATGGGGCACCAGCCATATGTCGTCTACCGAGTAGCGGTGGAATCCCCCGCCCAGCTGATCGTGGATACCGCCGGCCGCCATGGCGTCGAGCGCGAGCCGGACGGTCCGCTCGGCCTCGGTCGAGGGCTGGGTGGTCTGATAGGCGAGCAAGAACTCGAGGGTCATGGGGGCGGGGAACTTGGGCGCGGCGCCCCAACCGCCGTTGACCGTGTCGGCGGTCGCGAGGAGGGCGGCCCGCGTTTCGGCGAGCAGGCCGGCACGCGAGCCGCCGGCCGCGTCGGGCGCGGCGTCTCGCGCCAGATGCTCGTGCATCCTGGCGGCGGCCTCGAGGATGTCGTCGCGGCGGCTCGTCCACATGTCGGCAACCGCGGACAACACCTGGCCGAACGAAGGTCGCCCGTGGCGTGGCGACGGCGGAAAGTACGTACCCCCGTAGAAGGGGACGCCTTCAGGAGTGAGCCAGGCGCTGAGGGGCCAGCCCCCGGCGCCGGTCAGCGCGGTGACCGCCTGCATGTACACGTCGTCGAGGTCGGGCCTCTCCTCGCGGTCGACCTTGATGCTGACGAAATACTTGTTCAGATAGGCCGCCGTCGACGCGTCGGTGAACGATTCACGTTCCATGACGTGGCACCAATGGCACGCCGAATACCCGATGCTGAGGAATATGGGCTTGTCCTCGTCACGGGCCTTCTGCATGGCCTCGGGGCCCCATGGATACCAGTCGACGGGGTTGTCTCTGTGCTGCTGGAGATAGGGACTCGATTCGCCTGACAGATGATTCGCCATCTTGCCTCCCGCCTCGCCGTGAACGCTCGGCCATGGTGCGTGAAGGTGTTCTCCTCACTACTTTACTTGTATACAATTGAATCGGCGCAACGCCTTTGCCGGCCTCGTGGAGGAAACACATGCCCAGATTCGTTGGAAAGAGCCCACATCGCCCCTGGTTGAACGTAGTCGCCGTCATCGTGCTTGCCCTGGTCATTGTCCTTGTGCTCGAGATCTCGGGTACCACTCATATTTTCAGCTGACGAGGAGGTGCGCAGTGCAGAAGGCAAGTGAAGTCGTCGGGCGCTCGGTGGTGGTGCGAGAAGGGGGCCAGACTGTCGGCAAGATCAAGGACGTCGTCATAGATGTTTCGGGTAGGCAGTTGTTGGGCTTCATCGTCTCCAGCAGCCTGTTCAGAAGTAGGGTGGCGCCGTGGGCGGGCGTGCAGGCGATCGGGCCCGACAGTGTCGTTCTGGCGACATCGGCGAGCGTGGTGAAGGCTGAGGAAGCTCCCGATATCAAGGCGGTACTCGACAGAGACCTGCACGTTCGGGGATTGCGGCTGCAAACCACCACCGGCAAGGACCTCGGCAAGATCGAGGACGTGCGCTTCGACGAGACGACCGGCGGCGTGGTGGGCTACGAGTTGGCCGGTGGCGTATTCGGCCACGGCTCGTTCATGCCCACGCCTCTCAACCTCGAACTCGGCAAGGATCTGGCCTTCGTCGGTCCTGAGGCCGAAGACACCATAACCCAGGAGTGAACCGGCGTGAGGCGGGGCGGCGTACGCCGCCCCGCCTCACGCAACTTCGCCGGCGAGCCAGCGACCTCGCGGAATTCTCCGCGGTGGAAGCAGTGGCGTTGACGCTACAGTTTGGGGCCTATCGTCCGCCGCGGCGACGCGGAGGAGTAGACGACGGGTCGCGTGCGGAGCGGGCCGTCGCTCCGCAGGTGGTAGCGCACGACGCGGCCCTCGACCTGTCTGCCCCGGACATCGACCAGGATCGGGTCGTCGTCGATCAGGCGGCTGTCGAGTAGAGCAAGGCCGATCGAGCGCAGGCCGTGCTCGCCGGTAGGGCGGGTCTCGGGGCCCTCTCCCTCGGTCTTCCAGTAGGGGACCATGGTTCCGCTCGTGACCCAGCCTACCGGGTGGCCGGCGCGGGTCACCGGCGAACCGGCGCGGGCAACCCCTCTGCCGGTGAGCACGACCGGCCTGGTCATCCGCGGCAGATCGTCGACAAGCGAGTAGTCTCGAGCGAGGAAACGGCGTAGCGCCGCGTGCTGGCGGAGCAGCGGTTCGCGCCCGATGTAGTCCCCCTTGAGCGGGGAGAAGCTCACCGCGAACGCGGCCAGGGCCGATGAGAACAGGGGGATCTCGTGACCATCGGGATCGACGCCCAACTCTTGGCCGTAGAGAGGCAGTCCGGCTTCGAGGCGTAGGGTGTCACGCGAACCGAGGCCACAGGGAACGGCCCCTTTTTCGACGAGAAGATCCCAGACGTGGGACGCTCGCCCGGCGGGCACGAACAGCTCGAACGCCAGCGGCTCACCGGTGTACCCGGTGCGGCTGAGGAGTGACTCGGCGCCGGCGATGGTCGCGACCGACAGCGCGTTGCGGCGGGGTTCGGGCAGTCCGCCCTGCTCGATGACGCCGGTGAGGATCTCCTGCGACATGGGGCCCTGAAGAGACAGCATGGCCTCTCGGTCGGTGATGTCGCGAAGGCTCGCCTCGGGTCCCCCGACCCACCCGTCGGCGTGTGTCGACCAGCGGTCGCGGCTCACGAAGGCGGCCAGCTTCGTACTGAGGTGGCGCCAGTCCTTGGCGCGGTTGGCCGCGTTCACTACGAGCAAGTACGTGTCTTCGACGTGTCTGTAGAGATACGCGTCGTCGACTGCTCCGCCAGTCGCGGTCGGGATGAAGGTGTACTGGGCCTGGTGGACATCGAGAGCGGCGGCGTCGTTGCTCAGTACGTGCTGCAGGAAATCGACTGCACGCGTCCCTCGCACCAGGATACGGCCCATGTGCGACACGTCGAAGAGCCCGGCCGAGCCCCGCGTGGCGAGGTGCTCGGCCACGGTGCCGTCCGGGTAGGCGAGGGGCATCTGCCAGCCGGCGAATCCCACCAGCTTGGCGCGCAGCGCGACGTGGTTCGCATAGAGGGGAGTGCGACGGAGAAGCTCTTCAATCGCCATTGGTCTCGCCTCCTAGGCGTGCGGATCGGCGTGAATTCCGGATGCGCTCCGCGATCAGCGCCCCCGCGAGCAGGCAGATGACCCCGTACATCGCCGGGTAGAGCCACTCGGGCCGGGTGGCGGTAGAGGGCTTCGCCCGCAGGAAGTCGTCGGCCAGTCTGAACAGAGTGAAGCCCAGTGCGAAGACCAAGAAGGGCACGCCCGCGGGCGTCATCCCAGCGGGGGACGACCGGCGGCGCAGGAGAAGCCACAGTGCGAGCCCACCGAAGACGGCCACCGCGGCGATCTCGTAGAGCTGGGTGGGGTGGACCGGTCGCGATTCGGCGGCAAGCCCGAACAGGCCGGTCTCACCGGTAAGGATCTGCCGGCTCCAGGCTGGGCTGCCCGCGGGGAAGCGCACACCCCAGGGGAGCGACGTCGTCGTGCCGAAGCAACAGCCATTGAGAAAGCAGCCCGTGCGCATGAGGGCGATCCCGGCGACCAATGCCGGGATGGTGCTATCGGCGAGACGCCAGAGGTTCTCTTTGAAGGCGCGCGACAGAAGGACGCCCGCCGCGGCGGCGAGGATGAGTCCGCCGTAGAGCGAGAACCCGCGAAAGCCGAGATCGTAGATGCGGTCGAGATCATCGGCGTAGTAACCCCAGTTGACGGCCAGATCGAGCATGCGCGCGCCCACGATGCCGATCACGAGGGAGAGAGCGAACACGAGAAGCGCCTTCCACCAACCGGCGCCCCTTCGCCAGGCCACGATCGTCGCGAGCGAGATGACGACCGCCCAGGCGAGTACGTAGAAGGTGCTGTAGGAGCGCAGCACTACTTCTTCGCCACCGATGGTAAACCTGGCAAGTATCGGGTGCATGGAGAACTAGGTTACACTTCTAGAGGAAGAAGAATGATCGAGTTGCCCGGTGCGCGACCATGTCGCGGGGCCCTGGGAGGTGACCATGAGGCGCAAGTCCTTCGAGAGCGGCCGGCTCCATCTTCTAGCGAGCAGAGCGTCGCTCGTGCTCTCCGTGGCGCTCGTGTTCTCGGCGCTGTTCCTGTTCTCGACGGCCGGCCCGTCGGTCGCCCGTGCCGCTTCGGTCGTCTCAGAGGGTTCGCAGAAGGTGGCGGCCTTCGAAGACGTGACGATTGCCGCGGGTGAAACGCGCGAAAACCTAGTCGTAATAGGCGGCGACGTCGTGATCCACGGCACTGTCGAGAACGTGGTCGTCGTGGTGGGCGGCGATGTGCTGGTGACGGCAGAAGGCAGAGTGGGCGCGGGCCTGGGCCGCAGTTCTGGCGATGCGGCGATCGTCTCGGTTTTCGGTGACGTGGTGATCGAACCGGGGGCAGCCGTGTCGGGCCGCGTGGTCGACGTGGGTGCTGGCGGAGCGGGCATCGTCGACGCGATCGTCGTAGACCCGGTGCAACGTCCCTGGAACGATTGGGCCTCGATCGCCGGGTGGATAGGCTCCACGGTCTTCATCTTGCTGGTGGCGGTTCTGATCGCCGCCATCGCTCCCCGGCAACTCGCGTTCGTGGCCGAGCGAGCCAGGCGCCACCTGTTTTCTTCGCTCGGCTGGGGAGCGCTCGGACTCATCATCCTCGTGCCGCTGATCAGCATCCTGCTGATCGTCACCATCGTCGGGATACTCGTCCTGCTTCCCTGGTGGCTGGTAGTGATAGTCACTCTGCTGTTCGGTTACGTGGGCGTCGGGACGCTCATCGGCAGGCTCGTTCTCGGCCGGGGCGAGGGGCGCGGCCGGGTCATACTGGCGGCCGTTCTCGGCGTCGCGGTGCTGTGCATCGTCCGGTGGATCCCCTTCTTCGGGTCGGTCGTGGTCTTCTTCGCGCTCCTGATAGGGTTCGGTGCGACCTTCACCGCCGTATTTGAGTGGCGGCGCCGCAAGAAGGCGGCCGAGAGGGCTGCACGGTCTCAGTACCAACCGGGCGCGCCGTACGGCCAGCCGCCAGCGGGCGGCCCCGAACCGCGGCAGGCCCCGTGGGAGCGGCCGCCTGACTGACGGTCGCGGGCCAGGCGGGTCCCGACCGACCGGGCGCTACTGGGTGATGACGCCCAGGATCCTGAGCAGGTTGTAGAGCATCTGCGCGACTTCACCGCGGGTCGCGTTTTGGCGCGGTGTCCCATCCAGACAACCCGCCCGAGGTGCCGCCGACGAGGCCGTTGGCAGGCCGTTGTACTCCGCTATCCTGATCCGCTCCCCGTGCTCTGGGTCGATGTAGCTGAGCACGCCTTGCCAGTTGCTGGGCGGCTGAGTCGAAGTGTCGTGGGCCGCCCTCACGATCATGGTGATCACCTGCTGCCGGGTGATGTTGCCGAGCGGCCGGAACGTGCCGTCGGGATATCCGAAGGTGAGCCCGTGCGTGTCGCTCTTGGCGACGTAGTGGTACGGCGTAGAGCTCGCCTGTGGTGCGCTCGATCTCGCCCGCGTCGACGAAGTTGCAGGTGTCATGCAGTGTGGCCGTGTAGACCTGCGGGTTCGAGGCGCCATGGTCAGCAGGATCAGCTTCGCGAACTGCTGCCGGGTGACGAGGTCGTAGGGGCCGAAGAAGCCCGCTCTCGTACCCCTCGATGATCTCTTCTCGGCCATGACGCCGATGGCGTCGAGTAGGCGTCGTCCGGCCCACGTCGATGAACACCGGACCGTTCGCGGGCCGGACCGCGTAGTAGATCGTAGGGCCTCCGTACCTAGACGTGTCGCCGCCCTCGGCCACTCGGGTGCCGGTACGGCGTTCACATCGCCCTCGCTGAAGGTGACCGCTGCGTCCGTCGTCGAAATACATGACGCCCGATGCCGTTCTCGGCTCCCTGCTCCCAGGCGATCACACCGCCCACGATCGAGGGATTGAAGTTGCCGCGGTGTTGTCGGTCAGGGCGACGCCGGTTGCCGGTGGCGATGTCGTAGACCCATGATCTGGTAGGTGTCCCAGGGGTAGTAGATGGGCGATCGGGAGCTCTCCCGACGACCAGACCACGTACGCCTCGTCGATGCGGGGGATCATCGTTGCGGTGTCCGCAGGGGCGATCGATCTGGATCTCCGGTCTGGAGGTTGTAGACGATGATCTCGGTGGCGTTCCCCGTCTCGGCGTTCTTGACGGCGACCACGTAGTCTCCCCAGATGTCGGGGTCGTGGTATGCCTCGCCCTCGAAGATCTCGGGTCACGCTTGCCCTTGTTCATGTCGTACACGTAGATGCCCGACTTGGCCATGAGGCCGAGCATGTGCTTCTCCCACACCATGCGGCCGTTGTCGAGACGAGGATTCCAGTCGTTGCCGTCCCCCGGGTCGGAGTTGTGGGTGAGCTGACGGACCGTGCCGTTCCCGGTGTCGTACAGGTAGATGTCGTCGTATCCGCCGGCGCGGCCCCCCTGATAGACGACCAGGGCGTCGTCGGAGCAGGGGTTGTAGTAGTTGCCGGGGAGGCTCTGGGGTACCTGGAGTTGGTGTGTGTCGCGAAGTTGTAGACGTACATGTTCGAGTATCCACCGGGCTTGGTCCCGGTCCACGCCAGCAGTCCGTTGCTGACGGAGACGAAGGAGGGGACCAGCCCCGTCTCGACCATCGTCGATGCTGTTCACCATCCACCACTGGACCTCCGTTGTGGTGGTGGTCGGCTCAGTCGATGCGGTCGTGGTCGTCGACTCGCCGGATACCGTGGTCGTTGTCGAGCCCCGCCGCAGTCGTGGCCGTAGTGGTCGTTGTCGTGTCCTGCGCGGCAGCGACCGTCACCGCGCCCACGAACAACGCCATCGCAGCAGAACGCGATGAGCGCAATGATCAACTTCGTCCTTCTCACCACGCACCCCCGGGGCTGCTGTGTACCGGCGACTCTCAGTGGCCGTCATCATTCTCCCGCCCTCGCGAGGGCGGGGTCAATACTCGACATCCCTAGCGACCAAAGTCGCAGCTGGGTCTGACGAGGCCTTCTCGGCAATACCCGAGTATGTATTGATACGAGGCCGAGGCCTCATTCCCTCGCAGGGTGCGGGGAAAATCACAGTCGGCTAGGTGTTTCCGTCCAGAAGGTCATGGCCTTGCACGTACTCCGCTTGGAAGTCACGATCGGTGGCGAGTCTCCACGTACTCCACCTGGTTGGCGGCCCATTCGCCTCCCGACCGCTTCCCGACGTTCAGGAGGGCGAAACGCGCGCCATCGCCCGCGGAGTTGCCCACCGAGGTCACCCGGTCGGGCTCACAGGGGGGCAACATCCCGATGGCAAGAGCGTGGTATTTGTCGATGTAGCTGCCGAAGGCGCCCGCGCAGGATCACTCGGTCTGGTAGCTCGACTCCGTAGGTGCGTAGCAGGATCTCGGCTCCCGCGCGCAGGGCTCCCTTGGCCAACTGGATGGATCGGATGTCTTTGAGCGACACCGTGATGGCGCGTCCGATGGCCGTCTCCTCCGGCTCGCGCTATCACGAACTTGCGAGGGCGGCCGTCCTCGAGGACGATCCGTTCGTGCGAGAGCTCGGGGTTGAACGCTCCGCTGGGTAGGATGATCCCGGCCTCGGCCATCTCGGCCGCGGCCTCGATGATGCCCGAGCCGCAGATGCCCCGCGCCTGCACCTCTTCGGCCGGGTGGTCGGTGTGCCATCCCTCGAGGCCGATGACCTTGAACCGTACGTCGAGGGTCTCCGGGTCGATGCGGATGCGCTCGATCGCGCCTGGGGCCGCTCGCATGCCGAACTCGATGTGGGCTCCCTCGAGGGCGGGCCCGGTGGCGCACGAAGCGGAGAGCATGCGCCGCCGGTTGCCGAGCACCAGTTCTCCGTTGGTGCCGATATCGACGATCAGCAGCACCTCATCCTGGTTGTACGGCTCCTCGGCGATGACTGACCGCGACGTTGTCGGCGCCCACGAAACCGGCCTCGACGGGCAGGACATGCAACCTGCAGCCGGGATTGAACTTCAGACCGATGGACGACGCCTCGGCGTCTACGGCGCCCTTGATGGCGGGAACGAAGGGCGCGGCGCCCGAGCGCCTCGCGGGTCGAGACCGAGGAAGAGGTGATGCATGGCGGTGTTGCCCACCATCACCACGTCGAAGATGTCGCGGGTGTTCATCCCGAAACGTTCCACGGCCCGCGCGGCCAGGCGTGATCTCGTCGGACACGTACGCCTGCAGTTCGGCGAGACCGTTCGGGTCGTGGGTGGCGTGGTAGAGGCGGGTGATGACGTCGTCGCCTCTGGCCACCTGGGGATTCATCGCCGACTCGGTGCGCAGTACCTCGCCGGTGGTCAGTGAGGTCCACCAGATAGGCTGCGATGGTGGTAGTGCCCACGTCGACGGCCAGTCCGAGAACTGGCCTCGCATCGGCAGCCGCTCTGACGTCGATGATTCTGCCCGGAGCGCCCGGCACTCGCCACACCAAGACATCTGTGTCCCAATCGGCCTGCCGTAGTCGGCCCGCCAGTGACCGCAGCACACCGAAATCGAACGAGAGCTCGCTCAAGCCGTGCTCCTCGGCGAGGGCCGCGAGCACGCGCTCCGCGTCACCCGTGTGGTCTTTCAGTGTCGGTCGTTCGAGGGTCAGGCGGTAGACTCTCACCGCCGGGTCCAAAGGCACAGTGCGTGCGCTTGCCTCCTTTCGGACCACCTGGGCCACCCTTCGGCTCTCCTCAGGGACGAAGACGATCATGTCGCCCGCTACGCGAGTCTGGCAGGCCAGACGCATGCCGGCTGCCAGCGCATCGGCGCCCAGCTTCTTGGTCTCGGCTGCCGACGCGGGCGACGCGCAGGCAAGCGCGCCCTCCTGCGCGGGAGCACCCTCGGGCGCGGCATCGAAGCTGCCTCCACTCGTTGGCATCTCCACGCGGACTCTGCATTTGCCACAGGAGCCTTTGCCACCACACGCGCTCTCGATCTCGACTCCCACGCTACGAGCGACGGTGAGTAGGTCTTGGCCCGAGGAAGCTACTGCTCGCCGGCCGGAGGGCTGAAAAACAACAGTGTGCATGATATTCACCGAATCCTAGTGTGTCCGGCAGAGCCGGCTGATAGACGTTCGCAGATACGGACCCCTTCCATGGCGTCGGTGCTCCAGGAATCGGCCCCGGCATAGTGGCAGACCTCGTCGTCGATGGTGGCGCCTCCGAGTACGATCGGCGGGACCGACTCCAAGCCTGCCCCATCGGCCCGGAGCAGTTCCACCGTGTGCTTCATGCTGTGGTAGGCGGTGGTGATGAGGCCCGACAGGCAGACCACATCGGGCCGCGACCGCCGCACCTCCTCGACGAACCGCTCGGGGGCGACGTCGACCCCCAGATCTGTCACCGAGAAGCCGAAGGTTCTCAGTGCGCTCGCGAACATGTTCTTGCCGATGTCGTGGATGTCGCCGGCAACCGTTCCGAGCACGACCGAGCCGGCATGCTCGCCGACCGGGAGTTCTATCTGGGAGGGCTCGAGTAGGTCCAGAACCTCTTTGAACAGCTCGCCCGCGACGATGAGCCCGGCGAGGTAGTACTCGTGCCGTTCGTAGCGCTCGCCGACCACGCGCATCGCCCGCTGGCATGCCTGCACGATCGCGAGGGGAGTCACATCACCTCGGGCCACCAGGCCCTCCGCCCGATCGAGCGTGGCCTTCTCGTCGAGTTCGACCAGTGACGACGACAACGCTTCCAGTTCATCGGTTCCGGGCAACCCTCAACCCTCCCTCACTTCGGACCGAGGTGCGCACGCAGCTCGAATAGATCGGCCCTCATCAGGAACCAGCCCCAGCTGACCGGCCGGCGCTCGGCGTCTTCGAAGAGATGCTCCAGACAGAGGGCGGGCGATCCATCGGGGTCGCCGAGCACGTGCGCGTCTTTCGCGTCCAAGGCCACCGCCCGCAGGGTGATTCTGCCTCGGGGGAAACTCCTTCCTCGCGCCGTCTCCAAGAAGCCGTCGAGGGTAGTGAGTTGAAGCTGCGACTCCACCAGTGGCCGTCGCGGATCGTAGAGAACGTACTCGACATGGTACATAGCCGGTTTCTTGTGCTTGAGCGCGAGACGGCGGAGGTAGACTACGCGCTCGCCTTGCGGCACTCCGAGCATCGTGGCGACTCGGTCGCTCGCTCTGACCGTGGATGCTTCGAGCAGTCGCATCTCCACCGACTCGTCGAAGAACTCGCCGGCCAGATCCTCCAGCCTGAAGATCGAGTCCTTCAGTACGACGGGGCGCACGAAGGTGCCCTTGCCCTTCTCGGTGACGATGAGGCCGCGGGCGATGAGTATGTTGAGAGACCGGCGTAGGGTCATGGGACTGACCCCGAACTCGGCGCAGAATTTCGACTCAGAAGGCATCCGGCTACCGGGGTCGTATGCGCCCGACGCTATGCGATCGGAGATGGTGTTGACTATCTTCGCGTAAGCGGGGATCGGCTGTCTATCGCTGTCCTTCGGCATCTCGTCAACCTTCTGGCTGCAATCATGGGTCTTCTGGCGCCACAGCCTCCATAGGGAAGACGTTGCAGACCTCCCGACCAGAAGCTAGCATGCTGTAGTCCATTACGATAGCGGAAACTCGACGGGGGACAAGGCGTGTGCGACACTGACGAGCATCACTACGCGGAACGGCGTTTCCAACTGCATCTCGACCGCCTGAAGACGGCCGTGGCTCTTGGGACTCCCGACAGAGTGCCTGTCGCTCCGAACGGTCCGGCATGGCCCGCGCGCACGCTCGGGGTGAAGATGTCGACCATGGTGGCCGACCCCATCGTCTCGTACCGGACGGTGATCGACGCTTACGCCGGTTTGGGGGACATCGACGCGATCCAGACTCCCAACTATCATCCCACCAGTCTCAGCCTGAAGTGGCTCTCCCGTGTCAAGTTGCCCGGCCGCGACCTCCCCGACGACGCGCTCTGGCAGGTGGCCGAGGCCGAGATCATGAAGGTCGAGGATTACGAGGCCATAGTCGCCGAGGGTTGGCGGCCCTGGGTCGGCCGATACTACCGCGATCGCCTGCCAGGAGCGGTGGAGGCCTTCGCCGCGGTCGCGCCGGTCGTCACCGACGCGCTCGACGAATGCCGCGCACGAGGCATCGTTCCCCTCTCGCCTTTCGCCGCGACCATACCCTACGAGTACTTCTGCGGCGGTCGCTCGATGAAGGAGTTCCTCCTCGACATGTTCCGCAGACCCGACACCGTGCAGGCAGCCATGGACGTCGTCCTCCCGGCCCTGATCGACGATATGAGGGCGGCGATCCGGCGTCTACGGCTCACAGGACTGTGGATCGCGGGCTGGCGTTCCGCGAGCGAGTTCATCGCCCCGCGCCACTGGGAACGCTTCGTATTCCCATACCTCAAACAAATGGTTGAGGCGGCGATAGACGAAGGGGCGATCCCGGTACTTCACTTCGATGCCTGCTGGGACCGCGACCTGGAGTATTTGAAGGAGTTCCCCAAGGCGCGCTGTGTTCTCGCCCTCGATAGCAAGACCGACATCTATCGGGCCAAAGAAGTGCTGGGGGGCCATATGTGTCTGATGGGCGACGTCCCGCCCCGCATGCTCACGTTAGGCACGCCCGCGGAGGTGACCGAGTACTGCCGCCGGTTGGTCGGTGAGATCGGTCCGAGCGGGTTCATCCTCTCATCGGGCTGCGACGTGCCCATCGACGCCAAGCACGAGAACGTCAAGGCGATGGTCGATTCGGTACTGGTGTGACTCGGCCTACCGCGGTCGCCCCGGCAAAGAGGTCACGCAGATAGTCGCCGGCGCGCCGCGGACGGCTACTTGACTCCCAGGCGCTCCGCCTCATCGGGCGCCTGACTGGCCAGAAGCTCGAAGTCGGCATACTGCGTCAAGATGTTGAAGCCGGCCAGCAGGTTCACGAAATCGACGTCGCCACTCTGGTAGGCATACTCGTCGTAGTAGTCCATGTAGGCCATGTACCAGGGCTCGCCGGCCGCCGCGGCCAGCGCCGCCACGATGGTCGAGTCCGCTTCCGCTTTGGCGGGCGCGTCCATGCTCTGCCTCTGTTTGCCGAGAGCGACGAGCTTCTGCACGTACTCCTCTTTGAGGGCGGCGACGGTGCTCTTGATGTCTTCTACCGGCGGGAGACCGTCGAGCGTGGCGTCGAGTCTCTGCATGGCCTCAGTCCAGAGAGCCGATACGGCCTCGCCGAGTTGCTTGCCGCCCTCGACCGTGGCGCCGGAGCCTGCTCCGGTGGTCGTGGTTGTGGCGCCGGCGCCGGTGGACGAGTTCGTGGCGACGTCGCTCTCTGGGGAACCCGCTCCGCAGCCCACGACGAGCAGGCCGAACGTCAAGAACAGGCAGACGATGACGACCGGGGCCACGAGCCCGAACGGCCTCCGGAATCGGATCGCGTCGTCGATCGTGGAACTCATCGCTGACTCCTTCTGCTGCTGGTCGCCGTCGAACTCTGGCGGCATCGTACCAGGAGCCGGCTATTGGGAGACGAGGCTGTGGCGTAGCTTTATACTCAGCATATGCAGGACCGCCTCGTCGAGGCGTTCTTGCGCCAGGCGCCCCTCGCGAACCGCTTCGACTATCGCGTCGAGCACGGCCCTCTGCTGGGCGAGGGCGCCGCTACAGATGATCAGGTCGCACCCCGCCGCCAACGCCTCCACGGCGACATCTCCCGAGCTCATGCGCGTCTGACCGGGGCCGGCCGAGGCTACGCCGGCCGCCCCCGCCATCTCGATGTCGTCGCAGACGATGAGGCCTGAGAAACCCATGCCGCTGCGCAAGAGGTCTTTGACGACCCTGCTCGACGTAGACGCCGGACGCTGAGGATCGTACGCGTTGACGATCAGGTGGCCGACCATGACACCCTCGGCGCCCGCGGCGATAGCGGCCTTGAACGGACGGAAGTGAATCTTGGCGAAATCCGCCTGGCTTGCGTTCGAGACGACGCCTTGGGAGTGCGAGTCTCCCGAGGCGCCACCGTGGCCGGGAAAGTGCTTGACGACCGAGATGAGGCCGTTTCTCTCGTAGGCGCCCGTGACTACCTTCACGAATTTGACCACCACTGTGGGATCTCCGCTGTAGCTACGGGAGTACAAGAATGACTTCGGATCGGAAACGACGTCGGCCACGGGGGCGAGGTTGGTGTTGACTCCGAGGGCAAGCAGACCAGTGGCCGTCTCGGTAGCGAGCTTCGCGGCATCGGCTGCGTCGGAGTCCTCCGCGAGCCTGCGCGCGCTCGGCACCTTCGGCACACCGCTGTGGATGCGTTGCACCGTCCCACCCTCTTGGTCGACGGCGATCAGCAGACCCACACCCGACCCCTCCTTCTTCGCCGCGGCCTGCAGTGACGCGGTGAGGTCGCGGAGTTGGGCCGCGCCGCTGACGTTGTGGCTGAGGAGGAGCAGACCGCCGGGAGGGCCATCCTGCAGCAGCTCCTGGGTGGCGGGAAGGAGCGTCTCACCCTCGAAGGTGAGGAGGAGCGTCTGGGCGGCCTTCTCGGGCAGCGTCATGCCCTGCACGATCAGTTCGGCGGGAGAAGGCGGCAAGGTCCTCGGCACCGTCACCGTGGTCGTCGGTCGCGACGAGGGAGGCGAAAGCGTGGAGGTCGCAGAATCGGTCAAGCCGTCGGTCGGTTCAGTCGAGGCCGCGCCATCGACGGAGGATAGACTCCCGGCGCCGCCATCGCGACCGCCGCATCCGGAGGCCGGCAGGCCCAGACCAGCGACGAGCACGAGAGCGGACAGCACGATGGCGAGGCTGATTGCCGCTCGAGATCTCACCTCGCCAGGATACCCCATCGCCGCACGGGTATACTGCTTGCATATGCCGGAGATCCCTGACATCGAGGCATACATCGAGGCCCTCAAACCAAGGGTTGTGGGCGAGAGGCTGCTCGGCGTCCGGCTGGCCAGTCCGTTCCTGCTCCGTACCGTCGATCCTCCGCTTGCCGCGGCGCTCGGCGGGACTGTCACAGGGGTGGAGCGACTCGGCAAGCGGCTGGTGCTCGAGATCGCCGGCGCGGCCCGCCGCGACGCCGTGGCGGGCGATGGTGACCCGTACTTCCTCGTTCTGCACCTCATGATCGCCGGTCGCCTCCACTGGAAGACCGCGGGAGCGCCCGTGCCCAAGGGTGGCGGGCTCGCGGCCTTCGACTTCACCAGAGGAACGCTGATTCTGACCGAGGCCGGCAAGAAACGGCGCGCCTCGCTGCGGGTCGTCCGCGGTCGCGAGGCGCTCGCGGCGCTCGATCCGGGGGGCATCGAGGTGTCGGGTTCCACACTTGAGCGTTTCGCCGGCGCCCTGCGGCGCGAGAACCATACCCTGAAGCGCGCTCTCACCGATCCGAAGATCGTCAGCGGCATCGGCAACGCCTTCTCCGACGAGATCCTCCATCGGGCGAAGCTCTCTCCCTTCAAGCACACCCGTGTGCTCGATAGCGACGAGATGCGAAGACTCCACGACTCGGCTGTCTCCATGCTCGGCGAATGGACCGAGCGTCTGCGCGCCCGCGCGCGCGAGGAGTTCCCCACGAAGGTCACCGCGTTTCGCACCGAGATGGCTGTGCATGGCCGTTTCGGCAAACCCTGCCCGGTCTGCGCGACGACGGTGAGGCGCATCGTCTACGCGGACAACGAGTGCGACTACTGCCCGGTGTGCCAGACTGAGGGACGCTTGCTCGCCGACCGGTCGCTCTCGCGCCTGCTCAAAGACGACTGGCCCCGCACTGTGGACGAGGCCGACGCTCTGCTCTCGGTGCACCGGATGCCGGGCGGGGACGCCGGCGCTGAATGATCTGCCTCCCGCGAACCGTGGTGGTAGAATTGCGCCAAGCGTGAAAGGAGGTGGTCCAGATAGATAGTTTGCCTAAGCGCGGCGGCCATTGGACCGGAGGTGGCTCTCGCCTGTAGCCGTTGGATCCCCGACTGACGCTCGCTAATGGCGCCTTCGGGGTCGCAGCGCTCTTCAAAGCTTGTGGAGGCCGTCCCGTTCGCGGGGCGGCCTCCGGCGTTTCGGTGACCTTCCGCTAGACGGCGCGAACTTCCTCTCGAACGGCGAGAAGGGGCGCGAGCCGGTCGCACATGTAGCCTACGTAGTCGGCGCAACGGCCGCGTTTGTCACTCTCCATGAACGCGTCGTGTCCCTCAGGAGTGCTGAGGTCGAATCCGGTTAGGTCGGCACAACGGCGGCACTCGAACGTCACGCCGAAATCGCGCACCATGTCTCTCAAGCCGTCGACCGTAGCGGCACGAAGGTCCTCCGACGGCTCGCCCAGGCACATATCGCGCATGCCCAGCGCCATGGCCGTGCCGGTGATGGCGCCGCAGGTCTCGCCCATGCCGGCGATGCCGCCCCCGAAGTACCGCCCCACGGTGACCAGTTCGGGGTCGCATCCAAGCACGAGCACGGCGAACCGCACCACGGCCTGGCAGCAATTGACGTGCCCGGGCCCGGGATCGGTGAATTGGGCGAGTGCGGCGGTCTTGGCTTCAGCGGGAGTATGGGGAGCCACGATCAACAACCCTCCTCGAGGTCGGTGAGCAGGTGGAGGCCGAACGAAGCGGCCGAACCAACGGTGACCACGGCACCGATGATCACTATTCCGGTGCTGAAGCTCCAGGCTTCACCCATGAAGCCCAGGAGGGTGGGCATCAGTCCTCCTCCTAGGATGAACCCCGCCGGCGGGCCAAAAGAGGCGGCCAGGCTACGGTAGTTGGGCTGAACGATGCGGGAGAGCGCGGCGAAGGCCGGGGGAAAGAAGCATACGGCGAACGCCGCCATCAGCACCACGCACACGGTCAGAGCGATTCCCGACAAGGCGCCGACGAGCACCATGGCCACCCCCGTGAGGAACAAGAACAGCGCGAGCGCCCGCTTCTCTCCGATGCGAATGGTGATCCATCCGGCCAAGAACACGGTGACCAGCGGCGCGATGTTGGCGAGACCGAGGAGGGTGTTCGAAGCAGCGGGGGTCATGCCTCGCTCCCCGGAGAGGTACAGCGGCAGCAACGCGTAGACGCCCACCTGCGCGCCCATGCCCAACGCGAACAAGAAGATCATGATCCAGAATGACCGTATGCGCAGCACAGGTCTGACCATAGCGGGACTGGGCGCGTCTCCGGGGAATTCCCCCACGCCGCCGGTGAAGAGCTGGAAAGCTATGCCTACCACCGCGGTGAGTCCGGCGATCCACAGCAAGACCTCGTTCCACGAGAACCATCTGAGCATGAGCACGGCCACCAAGGGGCCCGCGACGAGGCTGAGAGGGGGGGCCAACTGGTGGATGGAAAGCGCGCGGCCCCAGTCTTCTTTGCGCACAGTGGCCGTGAGTGTGGCGATCGAAGAGGGCTGATGGAGGCCCGAGGAGGCTCCGAGCACGAAGAACACGGCTCGCAGAGCCCAGAGCGAGTGCGAGAAGTATCCTCCGACCAGCGTCACCACAACGAGAAAGAGCGAGAGCAGCATCGAGCCCCGATGCTTGATACGGCTCGAGAGCAGTCCGGCGGCCAGCGATCCGGCGAAGGCGCCGATCGCTCCCAAGAAGAACAACGAGCCCGCTTGGCCCGCCGTGAGGCCCAAAGACGCGTCGTCCTGCATGCTGGGAAAGAGAGGAGAGAAGATGAGCCGGCTGATGAACATGAGGAAGAACAAAGCCGTGATAAACACGATCGTGCCGACGACCGATCGAAAAGGCTGTGGGGTCGGACAGGCCTTGGCCATCGTTTCTTCCTTTCTCCGGCACGATCTCGATCTGAGTGCTCCCGTTGCGGCCGCAGCTAAGGGTACCACCGGGCTCGGCCGGGTTGCCCGCCGTCCGGCCGCTCGCGGGCAAGCGGATCGCGGCCGGAGTTGGCCGCTTGAAGAGCTAGGTGTACACGTCGCGACGGTCGAACGCGGCTGTGGCGGCGACGGTGAAGACCACGACCGCCGCGAGCATGGCGAGCACCGCGGTCCACGGAAAGTCGCCCTGGATGGGGTGTCCGAGTTGATAGATCAGCGAGACGAAACGCAGGGGCTCGATGGATTTCGACACCTGGGCCAGGCCCTCGATGACGTACATGGCCACGAGTATGACCGCCGCGATGGTCGTGGCGAGCGCTCCCCGGCGCATGAATGCTGAGAGCAGGAGCGCCAAAGCGCCGAAGAAGAGACAGTACGGCCACAGGGCCGCGAGGCCAGCGGCGAGATCGCCCGCGCCGAGGCTCACGCCCGAGGCGACCACCGCGATGAAGGTAAGCACCCACGTGAGCGCGAGCACCCCGGCAAGCGAGATCGCCATTGTGAGAACGGTGCTGATCACCATGCTCCGCCGCCGGAGCGGATTGCTGAGCAGAAGGTCAAGGGTCTTGCGCTCCTCGCCGCCGGCGATCGCGCGCGCTCCCATGAGCATGACCAGGAACGGCAGCGCTATGGGGATGATCGACCCGGTGAATTCCAACTCCAACCATTGCTCGATGGTCATGGGTCCGTCGATTTCCCCCATGTACTCACGCATGGACTCGGGCGCGCTCTTCATGTACTCATCGAGAATGCCGCTCATCGCGGGGTAGAGGGCGACGTAGAGCGCTCCGAGAGCGCCGATCACGACCCCCCAGATCAGGAGCGAACGCCAGCGTCTTCTCAGCTCGTGCGAGGTGAGGGCCCAGATCTGGTTCATGCGCGCCGCCCTCTGCGAGATCGGGCGGGTGGCGGATAGCCGGGTGGGTACTGACCACCAGGACCGGCGGGTGGATATGGTCCGCCTGGGCCCGCGAAAGGCGGCATTGGAGGCGAGCCGCCCTGCTGCGTTTCGTAGTAACCCATGAACACCTCATCGAGAGTGGGGTGCTCGATGCTCATGTCGACGAGCGTATGCTGGGCGGCGAGCTTGACCACGCCGTCGACGCCGTCACTCAGGCGGAGCGAGAGGGAATTGCCCTGCGCCACCACGTCGCTCACTCCGGCGAGGCGCGCGAAGGGGCCGGGGTCGACCGGGCCGTCGAACACGAGGATCGCGCGTTTGCGACGTTTCTCGAGGAGTGACTCGGTGGTCTCGAGGGCGGCGAGGTGAGCGGCGCGGACGATCGCGACGCGGTCGCACACCCGCTCGACTTCACTCAGCACGTGCGAAGAAAGAAAGACCGTGCGGCCTTCGGAGCGCGCCTCGCGCAGCAATTGGAGAAAACTGTCTTGCACGAGGGGATCGAGGCCGGTGGTCGGCTCGTCGAGGATCATTAGGGCCGGTCTGTGGAAGAGCGCCTGCACCAGCCCGACCTTCTGCCGGTTGCCGCGGCTGAGACGGCCCATAGGCACGTCGAGGTCGATCCCTAGAGTGGCCGCCAATCTCGGGGCGTCGCCCAGGCCGTTCAGCCCCCGCAGACTCGCGAAGTAGTTGAGCAGTTGCCTGCCGGTCATGCGGACATCGAGCCCGAACTCGCCGGGGAGGTACCCCGTCGACCGGCGCACCGCGACGCTGTCGCGGTGCGCGTCAAGTCCCAGGATGCTGGCCTTGCCCGAAGTGGGGTGCAGGAGGTCGAGCAGCAATCGGATAGTGGTCGTCTTGCCCGCGCCATTAGGACCGATGAACCCGAAGATCTCACCGGGCGAGACCTCGAGGTCGAGGCCTTCGATACCCAGCCTGCGGCCGTATCGCTTCGTCAAACCTTGCGTGAGTATGGCGGGTGGCATCGGCGGGCCCTTCTCCTCTCTATGGTGTCTCGTCGGGCAACAGGGGCCTGAAGACCAGGTTGTACCGTTCGCCGCCCGAATTCCAGATGGTTATCTCGGTCGCTTGGCCGAGGAGCGGCCGCAGCTTCTCCAGGTCGGCTCCGGTGACGACTGCCTTGCGGAACCCTTCGGGTTGCGTAGGCTCGCCTATGGCGCTCAGATCTCCAAGCGGCCAGTCGAGCTCGTTGGGCTGCACATCGGTCGGCACATCGCCGGGCGCGGGGGTGCTGAAGACGGTGAGCGAGGTGAACTGGTAGGAGGCCCACTGCAGTCCCTGTTCGAAGTCGTCGACTCCGGTCAACGTGCCGACCAGTTGTGAGATTGCCGCGCGGGCCTGCTGCTGCTCTAGGGTGAGCTGTCCGCCCGCTCCGTCGATACCGAGGGCGTAGATACTCGATGCATAGGTCGTGCCGTCGACGTTGATGGTGATGGTCGTCGTCTCCACGTCGGTTATGCCGGGTTGGCCGTAGTCGACCCCGTTGCTGAACAGTCCGGCCTCTTGCGCGGCCGAAAGCATAGCCTGGATCGTCTCCTCGGTCACCCTCGCCGCCTGAAGGTTGGGGAGCGCCATGCCTGGATAGATCGTGGCTGTCGGACCGGTCACGACAATAGTGCCGTCGCCATAGAGGGTGAACTGCGGCACCAGGCGCAAGTTGTACTGAACCGGCACGAAGCCGCCCCCGCTGGTGACTCGCAGAACGACGTCACTCTCGCCCTCAAGGTGCTTGTAGGCTCCGCCATCGCCCGGGTCTTCGCCGCCACACGCGGCGAGGCCCAGGGCGAGAACGACGAACACGACGGCGCACGCCGTCGATAGCAGCAGCCGGATTCTTCTGCGTAGCAACATCGAGAAAACCTCCCACGTAGATGCATTTCCGCATTCGACGTCCTCAAACGGGGGCGGCGTTTCATGTCCGAACGGCCGTATTCATGATATCTATGTTCGATGACCTTGCGGAACGTGCTGATAGTGCTCGAGATCGCGATCGGGTTTGCCGCGCTGGCGGGTGGGGTCTATGCTCTATTGGGCGCCCCCGGGGTGTCCAGAGCTTGGCTCGCGGGGTCGCCTTTCGCGTCGTTCCGTCTGCCCGGAGTGGTGCTGGTGGTGATCGTCGGCGGCACCTCGCTGACCGCGGCGCGCCTGCTCATCGGCGACTTCTCAGCGGCCCGCACACTCTCGGTCGTGGCCGGCATCGCGCTGCTGGGGTGGGCCGGCGTACAGATGATGTATCTCAGCAAGCGTCACTGGTCGCAACCCGTCGCGGCGCTCTTCGGCCTCGCGATCACCGTACTGGCCGCGCTCCTCCCGGCTCCCGGCTGAGGACTTCTCTGAGCCGGGCGGTCGTCCGGGATACACGAGTCACCTTGTGCTAGCTTATGGCTCCCTCCTGGCGGTCTTCGGGGCCGCTGGGATCGAGATAGCAGAACCACGCCGCGATAGCGGTGGCAACAAGAAAGGACAGTGATGCTCTACCGACCTTTCGGCCGGACGGGTAGGCAGGTGTCTGCTCTCAGCTTCGGGTGCATGCGACTCCCTGTGATCGACGGGAAGCGGGAGCAGATCAATGTTCCTCTGGCGACCGAGATGCTTCACTACGCCATAGACCACGGCGTCAATTACGTCGACACCGCCTATCCATACCACGGTCTCTCGTTCAATGCGCCCGGCAACAGCGAAGGCTTCGTCGGGGAGGCGCTCCAGGGCGGCTACCGCGAGAAGGTGCAGGTGGCCACGAAGCTGCCCGTATGGTTGGTCGAGTCGAGGGCCGACATGGACCGTCTGCTTGACGGGCAGCTGGAGAGGATGAAGACCGGCCGTATCGACTGCTACCTGCTGCACGCTCTCAACGAGAAGATGTGGACCAAGATGCGGGACCTCGGCGCCGCCGAGTTTCTCGACGCGGCCAAGTCCGACGGACGCATCGGGTACGCCGGCTTCTCGTTTCACGACGCGGCACCTGCCTTCGCGCCTATCGTCGACGGCTACCCGTGGGATTTCTGCCAGATCCAATACAACTACATGGACGTGAAGACCCAGGCTGGTGCCGACGGCTTGGCCTACGCCGCGGAGAAGGGTCTGGCGGTGATCGTGATGGAACCCATCAAGGGAGGGCTGCTGGCTACGGCCCCGGCGTCGATCCAGGCGCTGTGGGATGCCGCGAGCGAGCGACGTACGCCGGCGGAGTGGGCGCTGCGGTTCGTGCTCGATGATCAGCGGGTGAGCACTCTGCTGAGCGGCATGTCGACCATGGAACAGGTGGTCGAGAATGTACGCATAGCCTCGAGTGCGGAGGCCGGCTCCATGACGGCAGGGGAGATGGATCTCATCGACCGGGTGCGTCAGGCGTTCAAGTCGCGCACCGTGGTGGACTGCACTGGGTGCCGCTACTGCCAGCCGTGCCCTCAGGGCATCGAGATCCCCATGGTCTTCTCGGTGGTCAACGAGGCGGCCCTGTTCGAGGATCCGGCTCGCTCGCGCATCGGTTACCAGATAGCGCTCGAGCAGGGACATACAGCTCCCTATTCGGCCTGCACCGAATGCGGACAGTGTGAAGAGCACTGCCCACAGCAGTTGAAAATCCCCGAGGAGCTGGCGAAGGCGGGCAAGATCCTCACCGGCTAGGTACTGACTTCGGCTTGGGGCCGCGAGACCGCCGGCTGACAGCCGGACGGCGGGCCACGACGCCGCGGAAGGAGCGGAACGATGACGCAACAGGCGGGAATACCCCAGCGTCTGCTGGGCAGAGTGGCGATGGTGACCGGGGCTGGGGGCGCCAACAGCATCGGGCGCTCCATCGCCCTACGCCTTGCGGCGGAGGGCGCGAGGGTGGGAGTGCTCGACGTGGATCGTACCCGGGCCGGGATGGTCGTGGAAGCCATCGCGGCCGGCGGCGGCGAGGCCATGCCCCTTGCGTGTGACGTGTCGCGGCTCGAAGACTGCCAGGCCGCCGCAACCGCCCTGACTACGGCTTTCGGGGGCCGGGTGGACATCCTCGTCAACAACGCGGCTACGTTCAAAGGCCCAGGCGGCGCGTACCATCCGCGCCCGTTCGAGGAATGGACCACCGAGGAATGGGACCATATGCTCGACGTCAACCTCAGGGGCATGTGGTTCTGCGCGCGGGCCGTCTATCCATACATGAAGGCTCAAGGCTACGGCAAGATCGTCAACGTAGGCTCATCGACCTTCTGGGAAGGGGCTCCTGGGCTGGTGCCCTACGTTGCCAGCAAAGGAGGCGTCGTGGGGTTCACCCGGTCGCTCGCCCGGGCACTGGGGTCCGAGGGCATCAGGGTGAACTGCCTGGCCCCCGGGTACACGTTGACCGCCACGAATCTGGAGCAGCCGGGCGACGGGTCGTTCGCCGAGCACATCCGTCTCAGCCGATGCCTTACCGAACGCGACCAATTGGCCGACGACCTGGCTGGGCCGGCCTTCTACCTTGCTTCGCCCGATAGCGACTTCATGACCGGCCAGACTATGCTGATCGACGGTGGAATGAACTTCAACTAGAGGTTTATGGTTGAGCGCTGGGCCGAGATTCGGGTCGACACCGGAGGCGGGCGGGCCGCACCGGCGGCGGGAGCGTCGGAGTGTGGCCGCGCGCAGCCTGCTGATCTGGCTGTTTCTCATCTGTTGGGGACTGCTGTGGGCGTCGGCATGTGGGAGTCTGGGAGCGCCACCGGCGACGGACGACGGCGCGGCGTGCGCGACGGGGACGGCCGCCGCCGCGATCGAAGCGAGGGTCGTTCGGGTGGTCGATGGCGACACCATTTGGGTGGAGATGCCCGACGGGAGCGAGGAGAAGGTGCGCTACATCGGTATCGACGCGCCCGAGGTGGCGCGCGACGGCGCGGCCGGTGGGTATCTGGGCGACGAGGCGACCGCCCACAACTCGCTGCTTGTGAGTTCGGGCCGGGTGCGCCTGGAGACCGATGTCGACGAGCGCGACGACTTCGGGCGCCTGCTCGCCTACGTGTGGTCGGACGGCATCTTCGTCAATCTGCAGATGGTGCGCGACGGCTACGCCCGCGCCCATGACTATCCGCCGAACCTCGCTCATCAGGACCAGCTTCGCCAGGCCGGCACTGAGGCGCGAAACGCCAAGCGGGGAGTATGGAACAAGGAATGATCGCGCGGGCGAGTCGCGCGACGAAGCGCGGGGAGGCGATGTGAGCGAGCACGGGATACGGGGCGCACAGAACGTCAGCCGGATGTGCCTGGTCTGCGGCGTGGAGAACGTCGCCGGGCTCAACGGACGCTTCTTCGAGCTCGACAACGGCGAAGTGGCCGGGGTCTTTCGGCCCGGCAGCGAGCACCAGAGCTACCCGGCCGTCTGCACGGAGGCATCGTCTCGGCCATCCTCGACGAGACCATCGGCCGGGCGATCAACGTCGCCGACAGTCACACCTGGGGCGTCACCGTGGAGTTCACGGTCAGATTGCGCAAGCCGGTGCCGCTCGACTGTGAAGTCACGGCGGTCGGTCGTATCACGCGCGACTCCAGCCGCGTGTTCGAGGGCACAGGAGAGATCGTGCTCGGGGACGGCACCGTCGCGGCCGAGGCGCAGGGCAAGTACCTGAAGATGCCCATCGAACAGATCGCCGCGGCGGAGTTCAGCGACAGCGAATGGTTCGCCGACGTCCAACCTGTACCCGAGCGCATCGTCGTCGGGGGCGGGTAGCGCGCGAACCGCCAGGTGTGCGACGGCCACTGGTGTGGCGCGGATGGGGAGCCGGATCAGGCGTCGCGGAACCTACCGCTCGTCGCGTAGCACCAACTCGGCGGCCCACTTGCCCGACCGTGTCACCCAGAGCGCTCCCGACGGACCCACCCAGTGGCCTGCCTGGTAGAGTCCCTTGAGGAAAGGTACCCGCTGTTTCCACCGGCGGCGGCTGGTGTAGTTCCAGCCCACCGGCGCCCCGTCGGTGTTGAGCGTGTAGCGGTACATAGTGATGGGTGTTGAGATGTCGACACTAGCGAGGTGAGCCGACAGCCGGGGAGGTACTCCTGGGCTCGAGCGATGACGGCCCGACCCCATTCCTCCTTGAGGGCACGGTATGCTGCTCCCCGCTCGGGCGTTGGCCAGGTCTCCCAGTGCTCGCGCCAGGAATAGCTCGCCGGCACCACGATCTGGAGGGCGCGCAGCGACCGGTCAACTCCCGGCTCCGTGTAGCGGGGAAAGACCATCAAGAAGACGCAGTCCGCCGGGTCTCTGGATTCGAGGGCGCGGGGTAGGTCGGTCGACGGGCACACGAACACGTCGGTGCTGTCGAACCCGAGTATCGCGGGCTCCAAGGTGATCACCGCCGACACCAAAGCGTACGGCTGCGAGACCGGCGTGGTGTCGAGCGCCTCGCGAAACGACTCGGGAACGCGGTCGCGGTGCAGCAGGCGGTAGAAGGTCTGCTTCGCGTCGATGGCCGCTACTACCACCGGCGCCCGCAGCTCGGTGCGGTTGTCGAGCAGCACGCCCTGGACCTCCTCGCCGGAGGTCAGGATCGAGGTGACGCGCGTCGAGTAGCGGATCTCGACGCCGTTTCGTAGCGCCGCTTCGGCGAAGGCGTCACTCAGCACCTGGGAACCGCCCCTCGGCGAGTACAACCGGCCCCGTAGACCGGTGCCGAGCATGACCAACGGGGCGATGGCCGGCACGCCCGGAATGGGGGCGAGCGTGTACAGGGCAGCTCGCAGACCTGCTAGTTCTGCACCGGGGAAGAGACCTTCGAAGTACTTTTCCGCGGGGAGGTTGCCCAGATGCTTAAGACGAGGAATGTGCGATACGGCGCCGGCGATGGCCTTGAGCCGGACCAGGGGAGAGGCCAGCTCGGGCGAGTAGACCGGCAGCGAATCGACGGCGCGGCTGATGCGGAACGCGGTCTTGACCAACTTGGTCAGTGAATCGTCGCCGACGGTGGGAAACGACTCGCGCACGCTCTGTTTGAACGCCTCGACGTCGGCGCCCACCATGATGTCCCAGGCAGGGGTGGCCGCGGCCGTGCCGGGCCGCGGCGGCGCACCCGAGTGGTCGGCCCGCCCGCGCGAAACGGGCGGACCCACGAAGCGTCCAAGATGCTCCACTGGACGAACTCGACAAACGGGCGCCGAGGTCCTGCAGCATGCGGTTGATGGCGTATGGGTCGGTCACCCAGTGCGTGGAGATGTCGAAGACGAAGCCGCGTCTCGAGAACGAGGTCCAGTATCCTCCGGGGCGGCTGTGCTGTTCGATCACGACGACCTTCTTGCCCGCCCTCGCCAGGTGGGCGGCGCAACTGAGGCCGGCAAGCCCGGCCCCTATGACGATCGCGTCGCAGTTTTCGCGCCCGAGCGGCGGAACGTCGTTGTTCAGCAGTCTGCCATCGCTCATGGCCCCAAGCTACCTGCCTGTCTGTTACTGTGGAGAGGGACCTGAACGTCTTTCGACGCGTCCGGACCATTCCCCTGGTTTGTCGATGAGAGGAGTATGAATTGACCGAAGAGCACTTCTGGGTGCCGTTCGATCTTCTAGAAGCTTTCGTGATCGATGTGTTCAAGGGTGTGGGCGTACCCGATGCCGACGCGCGCGTGTGCGCCGACGTGCTGATCACCGCCGACAGGCGCGGCATCGATTCGCATGGGGTCGGCCGGCTCAAGACGATCTACTACGACCGCATCGTCAAAGGCGGCATCCAGAACCCGGTCACCGAGTTCGAGGTGGTGCGCGACTGCAAGGCCACGGCTGTAGTCGACGGGCACGACGGCATGGGCATGGTCATCGCGCAAGCGCTGCATGCAGATGGCCATCGACAAGGCCAGCGCGCACGGACTGGGCATGGTGGTGGCGCGCAATTCGACCCACTACGGCTTCGCGGCTTACTATCCGCTCATGGCTGTGGCGGAGGGCATGATCGGTCTCACCGGCACCAATGCCCGCCCGTCGATCGCTCCCACCCACGGCGTGGAGAACATGCTCGGCACCAACCCGCTGGTGTTCGCCATGCCCACCGACGAAGACTTCCCCTTCACCAACGACTACGCGACCTCGGTCATCCAGCGCGGCAAGATCGAGCAGTGGGCGCGCGAGGGCAAAGACTGCCCGCCGGGCCTGGTCATCAACGAGAAGGGAGAGTCGTCCACCGATTCGGTGCAGATTCTGCAAGGACCTCATCGTGGGTACGGCCGCGCTGGCCCCTATCGGCGGTCTTGGCGAGGAGACCGGCGGCTACAAGGGCTACGGTTTCGCCACCGTGGTGGAGATCCTGTCGGCCGCGCTTTCGCAGGGAGCTTTTCTCAAGCAACTGAGGGCGGATGCGAAGGACGACGCCCATCCCGCTGGGTCACTTCTTCATGGCCATCGACATCGAGTGCTTCACCGACGTGGCCGCCTTCAAGAAGACCACCGGCGACATCCTGCGGGCACTGCGGGCCTCGAAGAAAGCGCCCGGCAAGGACCGTATCTACACGTGCGGCGAGAAGGAACACCTCGCCTGGCAGGAGCGCAAGGACAAGGGCGCTCCGGTGGACGCAGCCGTGCAGCGCGAGCTGCTGGCCATGCGCGACGAGTTGCGGCTGCCGTACACCTTCCCGTTCGAATAGAGAGCGCGCAGCCACCGTCGGGGAGTAGGAGTAAGGAGGTCGAGCATGTCCACGAACATCCTCGCGCGGATACTCTTCAGACACGATCCAAGCTCCAAGAACATGCCCGTTACCCTGCGGCGGTTCACCTCCGCCGACCCCACGATCAGCCAAGACCTGTCTGTGGACGGCGATGCCTGGGTGGTCGATGCCGGTGGCTCGCAGGTCGCGCGCCTCTTTGAGGTTGCTGATCCTCAGGTGGAGCAGTGCACACTCGCCTATCGGGCGTCTATGAAGTCGGAGGATCTCTCCGGACGCGCCTATCTCGAGATGTGGTGCCGGTTGCCCGGTCGCGGGGAGTTCTTCTCGCGAGGTATCAACCAGACGCTGAGCGGCACCACTGAGTGGTCGTCGTTTGAAGTGCCCTTCCGTTTGAAGAAAGGCCAGCGGCCCGATCTCATCAAGCTGAACGTCGCCGTCGAAGGCCGCGGCAAGCTCTGGGTCAAAGACGTGGAACTGCTCAAGATCCGCTAGGGGGCCACCGGCAGGCGGGGTTGAGCACCGGTGCGCGGCCCGCGCTCCCCTCAGGCGGCCGGCCCACGCGAGTGGGCGGCCTCGACCCTTCGGGCGCCGTGGCTGGTTCCCGCCTCTGTCAGCGGTATAGAATGGTGGCCGCAACCGAGGTCATCGCCTCTCGGAGGAATGCCATAGAAATCCGCAAGTGTTCGCTTGTTCTCCTCTGCATCGCCCTGGGGGTCGTCGTCTTCGGCGCCGGCTGCGGCACCGTGGCCACGGGCGGCCGAGGCGGCACATCGACCTCCGCGCAGTCCGCGGCCGGGGTCGCGGCGGCGCGTAACGCCGACCAGGCCGTGTACGAACTCGAGCAGTCGCTCGCGAGGTTCGTCGGAATTGACCCTGCCGATATCGCGGTAAGCGATGCCACGCCCACCTCGCCCATCGCCGATACGGTGATCGAATGGTCGGGGGGCAAGGCGGAGTTCGACAGCCGTACCGCTGTGGTCTATGCGGCTTCGGCCGGGAGGTCGACGCCGGTGGGCGCACAGCCTCTCACCTTGGAGCGCCTGCAGTTCGAGGCCAACGGCATGGTAGCCGCCTTGGGCTGGACGGGGGGCATCCTGGAGGGCCTAGGCCTCAGGCAGCAGGGTATCGGCACGGTTGGAGAGTCGGGCGTCTACACCGTCTCGTGGGCGCAGTACGACGCGGAGGGCACGCCGCGGGATGGATTGATCGTTCTGACGCTTGACGGCGCAACCGCCGCTCTGGTCAGCTTCTCGGCACGGCCTGGCAGTGACGTTCCCGGCATCGCCGGAGCCATCTCTGACGCGCAGGCCCTGCAGATCGCGCAGACCCAGATCTACCTACGCACCGACAAGCCCAAGCTCACTCTGGCCGGCGACGGCTCGATCATCATGCTCAATCGCCGCGTGACGGAGGAGCTGAAGGTGATCGACGACAGCAAGATCGTCTCCGATGAGCCCCGGCTGTGCTGGGTGCTGACCGTACTCGGCACGGTGGGCACCGAGATCGTGGGCGGCACTGTCTATCTCGATTCGGCCACGGGCGAAGTGCTCAAGTACGAGGCCTACGAGAGCAGCGAGCCCGTCACGACAAGCACGACGGGCCCGTAGCTTCCGCTCTGTCCGGAGTCCCGTCTGAGCGGGACTCCGGGGACGCTTCGCAGGGATTCCCAGCTCAGTAGGTGCCCATATCCATGCCCATGCCCATGCCCATGCCCATGCCTGAGAACAGGCCCGACAACGGACCGAGGAACTGCTCGGGGTTCTCCTGGAGGGCCTTTTCGAGGTCGGCGAAGGGCAGCGGCGACTCGGGCGCCTCGACTGAGACAGGCTTGTTGACGTTCTCGAAAGAGATGGTGGCGGTGATGCCGATGGTGTTGATTCCCTGGGTGTCTTCGCCCGCGGGTGGCATGATCGTGGCACTCATGGCCATCTTGCGCGGCAGCGAATCGTCCTTGCCGACCCAGAGCTCGACGACCAGGTCTTTGAACAACTCGGCGACCATGCCTTGCGCTTCTTGCAGTTCGTCGGGGCTCGGCACCATCGAGTCGAGGCCGAGACCGCCGGCCGAGTCCATGGCCTCACCCATCATCGTAACGAACTCTTCACTCTGCGTGAGACCGATCACATCGACGAGCATCTTGGCCACGTCGGGCGTGCCCTTGATGTGGTAGGTCTCCACACCGTCGAGCTTCTCCTCGCCGACCAGGGTGGCATCTTTCATCCAGGTGACCGGATCGACGCCGAGATCGGTGATGAGCTTCATCATCTCATCCATCTTGGCCTGCATCTGCTCGCTCTGGTCCATGCCCTCCATCATGTCGGCCGGAGTCTCGTACCACTGGCCGTTGAGACGCATCCAGTAGGTGGCGCCCGCGCCCCTGAAGGCAACATTCATGGATTCCCCGCCGAAGCCCAGGGAGATGTCGGCGTCAACGGCCTGAGGCTCGTCGTCCGAAGCGAACGTGCCCTTGATGGTGATGGGATTCTCCACCAACGCTTTCATCTCATCGGGGAACTCGCTGGTGTCCATGTCGAGCGTCACGGCGACGTCGAACGTGCCGGTGGCACTCGCGAGGTCGCCCGAGGCGGCTAACGTGGAGCCAAGGATCGCCTGCGGCGTCTCCGCGCCGGCCGCGGGCGCCCCTGAACCGCCGCAGCCGGCGGCGCCGACCGCCAAGGCGAGTATCAGAATCACGATTGGAAGTATAGAAGTCCTGCGCATGCCCCACTCCTTCTGTCTCCGGGTTCGACCGGCAGTGTGCAGGAGCACTCAGGCCCCCGCCACCTTGTTGCTGTTGTGCCCACCTGCTGAATATCGACGGTTCGCCGCTTTGGGTTGAGCCAAGCAGATCCGCTCCGACTCAGCGAACCCGCAAAGAGCCCGCTACCGCGCCTCTATGGCCGCCTCGATTTCGTCGACACTCTTCGGTATCGCCGCCGTAAGGGTGATGTTGCCCGTATCGGTGACGAGCACATCGTCCTCGATACGTATGCCCAGCGCCTTGTCGGGCAGGTAGATGCCGGGCTCTATGGTGACGACCATGCCCGGAACCAGAGGCCCGTCGGGGGTGCTGTCGTGGCAGTCGATGCCGAGCTGGTGGCCGATGCCGTGGATGAACATGTCTTGGTAGCCGGCGGCGCTAATGACAGCGTCGGCGGCGCGCTGCACGTCGGTCATCGTGGCGCCGGGCACAGCGGCTCGTGTAGCCGCCTCGTTCGCCTGTAGCACGATCTCGTAGAGTTCGCGCTGTTCGGTCGTGAACACGCCACTTGCTGGGAGGGTGCGCGTGACATCGGAAGCGTATCCTCCGACAGACGCCCCGTAATCGATGACGACGAGGTCGCCGTCTTCGATCACTCGGTCGAGATCGACGTAGTGAAGCACGGCCCCGCCGGGTCCCGAACCGACGATGCTGTCGAAGGCAGGCTCCGCCCCGTGGGCGCGATAGGTGGTGCTGAGGATCTCGGCGACCGTCTGTTCGACTACCCCCGGCCGGACAAAGGGTAGGGCGGCGGCCAGGGCGGCCGCGCTGACGGCCACGGCGCGTCCCATGAGGCCGAGCTCCGCCGGGGATTTGACCGACCGCATGCCGGGAAGAACCTGGGTACGGTCTTCGATAGCGACACCAGGAACGTGATCGCAGACCTTTCTGAAGACCGCATAGTCGGGCGACAGATCGGCTACGTACGACGTGAAGGGATGCAGGCAGGCCAGGCGCTTGGTGCGCCGGGCGGCGTCGGTGAGCCGGCCGGGCAGGGCGCCGGCTCGTGCGAGGCTCGAGAAGCCGGTCGTGCTCTTGAGGGTCGAGTCGAGGGGCGAACGCGGGCCGTCCCACCGTTCGATCTCAGGATCGCGCGAGCGGAGAAAGAGCGTGACTCGGCGCCGGGGGTCTTCGGCAGACGGATCGAACACGACGGCGGCGCCACTCTCATAGTCGAGGCCGGTGAGGTACCAGAAGAACCGGTCGGTCTTCCAGCGTCCGCACGGGTAGCTCGAGGGCGTCTCGGCGCCCGCGAAGACAACGCCGGCCGCGCCGTCGAGCGCGTCGAGGACCCGCTCGCGCCGCTCCTGGTATTCCTCGGTAGCGATTATGAGAGTGCCCGTCTCCATGACGACAGAGTAGCACGGGCCACGGACAGGTCAGCCCCAGGCGGGCTCCGGCTGGTGACACCGCTTGGACCGTTGTACGATGGGTTGGTGGTTGGACATGGCAGCCTACACGTATACAGATGACGAAAGGCAGGCGCTGCAGCCCTGGTTCGGGGCTCCGGTGCCGCTGCCGCCGGCTTTCGTGGCAGCGCCCGACCGGGTTCGGGGCATGCTCCTGGGAGTCGCGTTGGGCGACGCCTTGGGCAACACCAGCGAAGGCTTGACGCCGTCGGAGCGACGCGAAGCCTACGGCCGCGCCCGCGGTGACGAGCGCGGAGATATCCGCGACTACCTCCCCAACCGCCGCGAAGACGGGTCGCCGGTCGGTCTGCCCTCAGACGACACGCAGCTCACGTTCTGGACCGTGGAGTCGTTGCTTCGCGCGGGCGGGTTCGATCCGGTGGACCTGGCAGGTGCGTTCACCGGTCAACACCGCATCTACGGCATCGGCTCGACGGTGACCTCCTTCTTGCTCGCCTACCGTTTCGGCGGCAAGCGGTGGTGGGAGGCGGGCCGGCCCAGCGCGGGCAATGGAGCTCTCATGCGCATCGCTCCGATCCTCCTGCCGTATCTCCGCGTCATGGACGTGGGGCTGTGGGAGAGCACCGTCGCGGCGACGGTTCTGACACACCGGGACGAGGCGGCCGTGGCCGCAAGCGTGGGATTCGTCGGGCTGTTGGCCGAGTGCCTCGCCCTGCCGGCCGGCAGTACCCCGCCGGCGGAGTGGTGGCCGGAGACCTTCTTGACCTACGCGCGGGCGGTGGAGACTGGGGCGCGCTACGGTAGCCGGGTGCCCGGCGACCGTTTCAGCGGGACTCTGTGCGACCGGGTGGAGCAGACCGTACTGCCCGCTGTCACGTCGGGCACGAGCGTGGCCCAAGCGGCCGATGCCTGGTTCTCGGGCGCGTATCTGCTGGAGACGGTTCCCGTGGTGCTCCTTCTTCTCGCGCGCCATGGCGGTGATGCCGAGGAAGCGATCGTGAGAGCCGTCAACGACACCTATGACAACGACACGACTGCTGCTATCGTCGGTGCTGCGGTGGGAGCTTCGCACGGAGAGCGCGCCCTGCCGGAACGCTGGCGCGCAGGTCTTCTCGGCCGGACGCGCGAGGAAGACGACCGGCGGGTGCAGGAGCTGGTAGACGAGGCGGTAGAGGCATTCGGGTAGTCGGGTCTGGGGTCAGGCACCGGAAGGAGAACAAGATGGCCTTTTGTGGAAACTGTGGCAATGCTCTCAACGAGGGCCAGAGGTTCTGCCCGTCTTGCGGGCGATCCGTAGGCGTTGCGGCACCGCAGGCGGCCCAACCGCCGCAGCAGGCACCGGGCCCCGTTTCACCACCGGCAGGGCCGTCAGCCGCCGGTCTGCCGCCTCAGGCGGCCTACACGACTCCCCCTCCGCCACCGCCGCAGTATGCGATGCCACCGGCCGGTGGCGCCCCGTCGGGCTATCCCCCACCACCGGACTACGGCCAGGGATACGCTCCGCAGGCGTGGGGCGCTCCCCCACGGAAGCGCAGTCGCGCGGGCGCATGGGTAGGTCTCGGCTCTGCCGTCGTGGTGATAGCCATCGCCTGCGTGCTCGTGTTCGTGGTGTTCAAGGGCGACATCTTCGGCGGCGGCGCTTCCTCTGAACCCGAAGGAACCGTGGAAGCCATGTTCACGGCCTTCGAGAACAAGGACACCGACACCCTATTCGGGCTGCTGGATCCTGAGGCTCTCGAGCAGATCACCGGGTTCATGGACGAGGACGCGTTCAAAGAGACGCTGAAGGACGGTCTTCTCGAATTCGATTCCATCAAGTTCTCGGGAATCGAGATGAGCACCGAGAGCTTAGACGAGTCCAGCGCGATAGTCACGATCACCGACGGCACGGTGAGTATCACGCAAGATGGTGAGACCGAGACTGAGGACGTCACCCAGGCAGACGAGCCTGTCACCTTCGATCTCGTCAAGCGGGACGGGTCATGGTACCTCGACCCGTATAGCCTGGACATGCTGTAACCTGTCTGGGCTGCCCGGCGTTACTCCGGGCTCGCTCTTCTAGGTGGATTGGAGACTGGGATGGCCTACTGCGCCAACTGTGGAAATCCGTTGGCCGATAGTCAGAAGTTCTGCCCGGTGTGCGGCCGTCAAGCCGGCGGCGGAGCTTCGGCGTCGCCCGGCGGTGGCGCGGCTTCAGGCGCGGCGCCCCAAGGCGAGTACGCGGCGCCCCAGGCAGACTATGGCGTGTCGCAGAGGCCTTCGCGGCAGGGACCACCTCCCGGATACCAGCCCGGCTGGACCTACTACGATCAGAGCCCGTCGGCCGCGCCGCCGCGACGGGGCCGAAAAGGTCTGTGGATCGGGCTGGTCGTGGCGCTGCTGGTCGTCGTGGTCGCCTGCGTGCTCGTGTTCTTGGTCTTCAGGGGAGCCATCTTCGGGGGTGCGGCATCGTCGCCCGAAGCTGCGGTGCGTAGCTTCCTGTCTGCCTTTGAGGACAAGAACGTCGACGCGGTGTTCGACCTGCTCGATCCCGAGGCCATGTCGGAGCAACTTGACGGGCAGACCGTCTCCGAGGCCAAGGCAGCCATGCGCGCCGCCCTCTTTGAACAGGAAGGCGTCGACTCGATCAGATTCTCGGATATCGATATGAAGACCGACGAGACGGGCGCCGGCACAGCGGTCGTGACGCTGACCGCGGGCAAGGTCATCATCACCGGCGAGGACGGCGACGAGGAGGTCTTCGACGTGAGTGAGGCGGACTCCCCGCCCACAATCGACCTGGTGAAGCGAGACGGTTCCTGGTACCTCGACCCGGGCTCCATGTCGTTCCTGTCGGGCGGCGGGGACTCGGGTGGGGGCACGACTACCACCGATACTACCGACATGGGTCCTCCCACCACGGTGCCGGGCTCGACCAGCACCACGCTCTTCACGACGCCGGGCGGAGGTTCGGGCGCGAAGACGCCCCAGGAAGTGGTGATGCGGTTCTTCGAGGCCATGGAGAACAAAGACGCAGCCGCGCTCATCGCGCTCTTCGACCCGGTCGCCCTCGAGGAACTCAGGGAAGGGGTGTCGATCGACCTGTTCGTCGAGATGATGGGCGAGAGCTTGTTCGACTACGAGTCGATGGACTTCTCGGGCATCGAGGTCGACGTCGAGTTCCAGGACGACGCCACCGCCACGGTCACCGTGGTCGAAGGTACCGTGACGATCACCGACTTCGAGGGCTACACGACGACCGAGGATGTGCGCGAGGCCGACGAGCCGGCGATCATCAACGTGATCAAGCGCGACGGCTACTGGTACGCCGACCCAAAGGCGTTGTTCGGGAGCACGGTGTGAGGGGGCTCGTGCGGAACGCGCCGGCGGTTTGGTGTGACGCCACCCTTGCACGGCCGAGTCTCATGGTTCACTATTAGGGTTGGGGACTAAGATGGTGTAGTGGCAGACTACTCCAGTCTACGCAGACCATCGTGGGGCCAGTCCCCTGGGCCGGCCCGTCACGTGCCCAAGACCATCCCGGAGGAACCGGCATCAGCGAAGCTCTCACAACCGCCGCCATCGAGCGCAAGACGGGCGTGTCGCGCAGCACGCTCTACTTCTACATCCGCCAAGGTCTTATCCCCGAACCGCAGAAGACGGCCACCGGCCGCTCGCTCTATACCCGAGGAGCACGTGGCCCTCCTCCTCAAGATCGCCGAACTCAAGAGAGGCGGTAGCTCGCTCGCCGAGATCAAGCGGGCAATGGAGAACGACGTCGCCAAGGTCCGCGATAACGGAGACGACCTGGCTGCCAAAGAGAGCGATCGCGTTCGCGGCGACATCATCAGGGTGGCGACCGAGCAATTCGTGACCAAGGGCTACAAGGGCACCCGGGTCATGGAGATCATCCAGGAATTGGGGCTGAATCCGCACATCTTCTACCGGCACTTCCCGAGCAAGTTGGACCTCCTGGTCGAGTGCTTCAAAACCGCCACACCGCCGCCGGGGCCGCGGGTTAGCGCCGACAACGTCCCGGTCGACCTGGGTGAGCACGTGTTGCGTGGTCTCGTGCTCCAGTCCGACTGGGGCACCCTGAGCGCGATGCTGTCGGTAGCCATTCGATCGGAAGATCACGAGGCGTCGACCGCCGAGCACTTCGCGCAGGCGTGGGACAGCATCATGCGCAACGTGGTCCGCGATTTCGAGAGCGTCAGACCGTCGGGAGCGGGCGAGCCGCCCATTTCCGACGAACTGCTGGCGTACAGCCTCCTCGGGGCCTACCGCTTCGCCAGATCTAGAACCACGTGGGACGAGAAGTATGAGAGCGCCGATCTCTTGCGGGCGCATCTCTTTGTGTTTCTCGCGCTCATCGCGGCGATCAGCGGCGAGGTCGACATCTATTCGAAAGTAGCTCGATACGAGAAAGCCATCCAGGAGTTGGTCGCAGGCGCCCGGACCTTGCCTGTGCCCCTGGAGATCTAACCGTAGGGCCCGTCGTACCGAGTGTCCCCCGAGCGTAACCCGTCTCCGTGCCTGCGCTCGAGGAAGTACCAGAAATGTAACCGCGTTCAATAACGTTGACACAGACGCCACGGTTTTGTACGATGGCGAGCACCGCGGGCCGCTGAACGGTCGGAGGGTTTCGCAAGGGAAAGTGCGTTCCGCAAGAGGAGGTGGGCCTCGGGACGACAGGGCAGGGCACTTCTCTCGTTCCGTACGGAGGAGTGGTTAGGGGTTAGAGGGCGCTTCAAGAAGGAGCGCACAGCCAGACAACTTGGAGGTGCGAGTAACGTGAAACTGTCAAAGCTCTTTTCTGTACTTCTGCTCGTAGTGCTGGTCCTTGGGGTTGTCGCCTGCGGCGGCGAAGAGACCACCACGACCGCGGGGCCCGACACTACCGTGGCGCCGGCCACGACGACCACGGCCGCTCCGGTCAGCAGCGACACCACCGCGGCGCCGAGCACCGATACCACCGAGGCCTCGACCGATACGACGCTCGGCGCGGGCGAGTCGGTGACCCTGGTGTGGGCCTCCGGGCTGCAGTCGCAGAGCCCGACCTACTCCGAATTCGTGGTCAATTGGGCCAAGTGGGTCGAGACCAAGACCAGCGGGCGTCTGAAGTTCGACTTCCAGATCGACGGTTCGGTGCTGCCGCCGCCGCAGATCCTCGACGGCGTCTCGACCGGCGTAGCCGATGTGGGCGACCTCTTCATGGGCCTGTTCGCCGGCCGCTTCCCGCTCAACGAAGTGGTCTCGCTGCCCTTCATGTTCAGCTATCCCTCCGCGCGCGCGGCGGGCCTGACCGCGACGGCCCTCGTCGACAAGTACCCCGAACTGGAGGCCGAGTTCACCAAGGCGAACGTCAAGTTCCTGGGCTTCATGCCGATGGGTCCCGGCCAGATCCACACGACCAAGAAGCCCGTCAAGACGGCTGCCGACCTCAAGGGCCTGGTTCTCGAGTCGCATTCCGGCGAGTACGTCGCTGAGGCCCTCAAGCTTCTCGGCGCCACTCCCGAGCAGATCAACCCGGCCGAGGGCTTCGACGCTCTCGCCAAGGGCATCGTTGCTGGCACCGTCGGTGAGTTCGAGTTCATCGCCGCGTCGGGATTCTCAGCCGTCATCAACTACTCCACCGAGGTCGGCACTCTCGGCCAGGGCATGGAAGCCGTGGTCATGAACCTCGACTCGTGGAGCAAGCTGCCCGCCGACATCCAGGCGTTCCTCGAAGGCGAGGCCTTCGCCGCCTACATGGAAGTCATGGGCTTCTTCATGGACCAGAATGACAAGGCGGCTCGTGACCAGCTCGACAAGCAGTACAAGGACGCTGGTAACGAGGGTGTCTACGTGCTGCCGCCGGCTGAAGTCGAGGCGTGGAAGGTCACCATCGCCCCCGTGTGGGACAAATGGGTCGAAAACGCCAATAAGCTCGGCGCCAACGGCGCGGCTATCCTCGCCGACGCCCAGGCGTTTGCCAAGCAGTACGCATACGGCACGTATGCCGCGGAATACCCCGAATCGCTCATGAAAGCGTGGGGCATCCTCAAGTAGCAGAGCGTGGTGGGGGCATCTCGCTCTGGTCGAGCGAGATGCCCCCGCGGTCCTTTCCTCGTGACCACTCCACAGCCGAACCCGCTAGTCGGAGAGACAAGACATGGCTGACGAAAAGAAGACTGCCGCGCAGCCGGAGGGCGATACCGCTCTCGCTGACGCCGCCGGCACGCGCGCCGATGACGGCACGCTGTCGAAGGTCCTTCGCACCACAGACTCAGTTCTCAAGACGTTCCAGATCGTGGGCATGGCGATCGTCGTGGTGCTGATGCTCCTCACGGTCGCCCACGTCATCGGGCGCTACCTTTTCGACTTCCCGATGCTCGGTGTGGTCGAGGTCTCGGGGCTCATGGTCATCACCCTGGTGTTCTTGGCCGCTCCCTACGACTTTCTGATCGACCGGCACATCGCGGTCGATGTCGTTGTGCGCCGGCTGCCCGAGAAGGTCGCGTTGATGGTCAACTGCCTCAGTTACTTCATCACCCTGGTGATCGTGACCCTGGCCTTCGTGTGGACCATCAAGACCGGGCAGAAGCAGTCGGGATCGGGTGCGATCACCGACATCCTGCGCATACCTCTCTATCCGTTCTACTTCGTCGTCGCCTTCGGCTGGCTTCTTTCGCTGATGGCGATCGTCGCGCGACTCATGCGGTTCTTCGTGCAACCCGGGGCGTGTGAGCCCCCGCAGGCCCAGGCGGCAGACAAGGCGGTCGAGCGATGAGCAGCGAAATGATCGGGGTGATCGGCCTCCTCGTCTTCCTTGTCTTCGTCTATATCGGCATGCCGATCACGGCCGCGTTCCTCGTCGTGGGCGGAGGGGGCATCGCCCTCTTTCGCAGCTTCGGCAGCTCGATGTCGGTTCTCGGCACGAGCCCCTTCCACACCATGAGCTCGTACGTGTGGTCGGTGTTCCCGCTCTTCACATTCATGGGCTTCCTAGCCCTCGTGGCGAACGTGGCACCCAGCTTCTATGAGGGGTCGCGGAGTTGGCTGGGCCACAAGAGGGGTGGCATGGGCTACTCCTGCATCGTCGCCAACTGCGCTTTCGGCGCGTGTGTGGGCGATCCCCTGACGGCGGCCTGCACGTTCACTCCCATGTCGCTGCCGGTGATGCGCAAGTACAACTACGCCGACAGCATCTCCATGGGAACCATCGTGGCCGCGAGCATTCTCGCCACGATGATCCCTCCGAGTGGCACCTTGATCGTGTACGGGGCTCTCACCTCGACTTCCATCGGCGAACTCTTCATCGCGGCGGTGATCCCAGGCTTGGTGCTGATGGTGCTGTATCTGATCACGCTGTGGATCATCACCCGCATCAAGCCTCAACTGGCCCCCGCCGCCGAGAAGCACACCTGGCGCCAGCGCTGGACCGGAACGCTCAAGATGTGGCCGTTCGTCTTCACGATCCTCGTGATTCTGGGCGGTATCTACGCCGGGGTGTTCACTCCGACCGAAGCCGGCGCCGTCGGTTGTTTCGCCATGATTCTCATCGCGCTGGCCCAGCGGAGCCTCAGTTGGGCGGCTTTCAAGGAGGCCTTCTTCGAGGCCGGCAAGGTCATGGGAGCCGTTGGCCTCATGATCGTGGGCGCGATCATCTTCAACGTGTTTCTGGCGTTCACGGGGCTACCGCAGGCCATGGCCGAGAGTGTATCGGGGTTCGCGGGTTCGGCTGTGGCGTTGGCGGCAATCATGATCGGCATCTACTTCGTGCTGGGCATGTTCATGGACCCGGGCTCGGTCACGCTCCTCACGGTGCCCCTGTTCTTTCCCATGATCAAGACCGTGGGCATGACTCCGCTGCAGTACGGGGTTCTGCTGACCATCATGCTGGGTGTCGGTGGTCTCACGCCGCCGTACGGCATGATCTGCATGGCGATCTCTAGCCTATTCAAGGGAGTCAGGCTGGGTGACGTGTTCAAGGGCGCGGCGCCGTACATCGTCACGCTCCTGGTCATGGCTTTCTTGGTAGTCCTGTTCCCGCAGTTGACCGGGTGGCTGCCCGGGACCATGGCGAAATGACGAGAGGTGCAGTTCGTGACTGACAGAGTTATCAAGACCGATCTCGTGGTCATCGGCGGTGGCGGTTCCGGGCTGGCCGCCGCGGTGAGGGCGCGTGAGCTCGGCGTGGAAAATGTCGTTGTTCTCGAGAAGACCGCGCGTACCGGCGGCAACGCCTGGGTGGCCGTGGTCATGCTCGGCCTCGGGGAGAAGGCGGCGCCCGATGGTGACATGACCGCCTGGCGCGATCAGACCTTCACGGGGCTCATGGAGGCGAGCAGCTGGACCAGGGATCCGAAGATCATTTCCGCCTACGTCGATACGTATCCCGACGTCGTGCGCTGGTTCATCGACAAGGGCATGCATTTCGACGTTGGCGGGTTCGACCTGGGAGGCCGCCGTTTCACTACGCTCTGCATGAAGGAGCGCATCGGCAACTACAAGGTCACCGAGCCCTCGCGTGGTCCGGGCTTCATAGGCAGCACGGCAACCGACGTACTGGTGCGGACATGTCTCAAGCTGGACGTGAGGGTCATGACGAAGACCAGGGCGACCAAGATCCTGCTCGACGAGAGCGAGACCAAGGTGCGCGGCGTGCTGGCCACCGGTCAGGGCGGCGAGATAGCCATCCAAGCCGACGCGGTCGTGCTCGCGGCCGGCGGGTTCGGCGCCAACAAGGAGATGATGCGCGAGTACTTCCCGCATCACTACCGCGACGACGGACCTATCGAGACGCTCTGTCTCGGCTCGTCGACGGGCGACGGCCTGGTGATGGCCAAGGAGATCGGCCTGCGAATGGGTGAGGACATGGACTCCGGTGTCATGGGGCCGAGCCACCACCCGTGGTCGCACAGCATCCACGAGACGGTGCACCGTCCCGAGCCTCTGTGGGTCAACAAACTCGGGCAGCGCTTCATAAACGAAAGCGTGAGCATCATGGGTGGCGAGGCAGTCGGCAAACAGCCGGGAGGCTTCTTGTGGGCCCTGTTCGACGCTCCTCTGAGGGACTACATGAAGGCCAACCCGAGCTCCCGCCAGATCGGCATGGGCGGCGAAGACTGGCTACGCACTCTGAGCGAGGATCTCGAGAAGGAAGCCCGCTGGACGCGCAATACCGTCGCCATCGCTTCGTCTTGGGAGGAGTTGGCCAGGAAGCTCGACATAGAGCCTGCCGCTCTCGTCACCACCGTTCAGCGCTACAACGAACTCTGCGAGCACGGCCGCGACGCCGATTTCGTGAAGGCGCCGGAGTACCTCAGGGCGCTGTGCACCCCGCCCTACTACGCGATTCTCGGCGTACGGTTCTGCCACGGCACCTCGGGCGGGGCGAGGATCAACGAGCGCATGGAGGTTGCAGGTCGTGACGGCGGCCGCATAGGGGGCCTCTACGCCGCGGGCGACAACACCAGCGGCTGGGTCACGCACATAGGCCTGCCCGGCACCACTCTGGGCTTCGCCTTCACTTCGGGCTACATCGCCGGCGGGCAGGTGGCCGCCCGGTTGCGCCCCTGACAGTTCATTGGTCACCTACGAGGAGTTGTGGATGAAGGAGTACGCGGACCTGCTGCTGAAGTCGATGGTGGACCACGACCCGGGGACGCTGCCGCTGGCCGGTCGCTACGCCGCCACCGAGAACTCGGTGGCCGGCTCGCTCAACATGATGAGCTTCTGGCGGACGGTGACCGGCGTCAAGGCGATGGGCCAGTGTTTTGTCGACCCGGTGTGGGGCCAGCTGCTCGTCACCGCGAACCTCGACGAGGGTGGCTCGTCGACCGTCTTCTGCGGCCGTCTCAAGATCGAGGGCGGCACGATCAGCGAGCTCGAGCTGTACAACATCCGTTGCCGGGCCGACGCCGGCTTCGTGTTTGCCGCCGATGAGATCGGTACTCTGCCGCCGGGATGGACCTCACCTATCCCGTCCGGCGGAAAGGCCACGCGTGAGGAACTCCACCGGCTGGGCACGGCGGTCTTCGATGGCAATCTACCCGCGCCTGAGGCCTCGCCCGACTGCATCCTGATGGAGGCGGGGGGTATCGTTCTCGAGGATCCCGACTACCTCGACGCCCTGTTCCCCGAGAACGCCAAGCCGAGAACGTCGTCGCGGAAGGTGAGCATCCCGGCGGGGCTCTGGCCCGGCAGGCCAAGCGACCCCGACGCGCGGGTGGTGCTCATCGATGAGGATCAGGGCGTCGTGGTGGCCATGGCCACGGTAGCCGGCTTTGTCTCGCCCTACCTCATCACCGATACGACTGAGTCGTGCTTCGTGCCCGCCGAGATGATCGACATGCACAACCGGACCCTCTCTCCGGAGAAGTTCGCGGGCCGGCAAGCGTTGGTCGAGATGCCGGCAGTCGCGGCTTCGGTCGAACTGGTGCGTATGCACTCGGGCAAGCTGCAGGGCCTGCACATGTTCCACAACCTGCAAGGTCCGGGTGCCCGGACCCCCTGGGTCACCAAGGGGTAGAACGTCATCGAGGGGCAGAACGCCGGCTACGAGCCGTTCGCTACCAATCCGTCGAGCATGTGCAGCACCCGGCCGCACGTCTCAGCCACACCCGGGTCGTGAGTGACCAGGACGAAGGTGGTGCCGGTCTCGCGGTTGACTTGGTGCATCATAGCCACCACCTCGGCGGAACTCGCCGAGTCGAGGTTGCCGGTGGGCTCGTCGCCGAAGATCACCTGGGGCCCGTTCACCAACGCCCGGGCGATGGCCACGCGCTGCTGCTGGCCGCCCGACAACTCGGTAGGACGATGTCTCTCTCGGTCGGACAGCCCCACGAGCGAGAGAGCATTCTTCGACGCTTCGCGCGCCTCGCGCCTGCCTTTGCCCGCGTACTCAGCCGCCAGCATGACGTTCTCGACCGCGTTCAAGCTCGGCACCAGGTTGTAGGTCTGGAAGATGAAGCCCACCTCATTGCGCCGGAGTTCGGCCAGATCGCCCCGCCGCAGAGTATCGACCCGGCGACCCTCGAGCCACACTTCACCCGAGGTGAGCGAATCGAGACAGCCGAGGATGTGGAGCAGCGTGGATTTGCCCGAGCCCGACGGCCCCATGATGCCCACGATCTCACCCGGATGGACTTCGACCGAGGCGCCACGCAGGGCGTCCACGTGGTTGTCTTTGCTCATGACGTAGCGCTTGTGGATGTCGACGCCCCGGATGATCGGGCTCGCGCCCGGTTCGCCGGCCGTTTGCGGCGCCGCCACATGGCCGTCGGCTGCTTGCTGATTCGATGGCATCGAGTGCTCCTATTCGTAGCGCAGGGCAGTCACAGGCTGCAACCGCGCGGCGTGTAGCGAGGGATAGAGGCCGCTCACCAGGCCCAGGATGACCGCGAAGACCACTGAGCCGATGGCGAGTCGAGGCGTGACCAGGAACAGGTTGAGGTTCTGGCCTTCGAGCAGTTTGTTGGCGATGAGGGCGGCGATCCAGCCGAGGAACAACCCCGATACTCCGCCGATCAGCCCGATGACTCCGGCCTCGGCCAAGAACTGCCGCACGATCTGACTATCGGACGCCCCGATGGCCTTGCGCACGCCGATCTCGCGGGTGCGCTCGTTGACCGACATGGTCATGGTGTTGATGACCGACAGTCCGCCGACGAAGAGGGCGATGATGGCCACTCCGTAGAGGATGGCGTTGAGGACCTTGGTGGCACTCGCGATCTGCTCCTGGAAGTAGCTGGGGCCCCATGCCTTGACGCCGGACACGGCGCTGTTGATCGACGTCGCGAGCTGCTCGGGATCTGTACCCGCGGTGGGGTAGACCGTGAACTGGGTGACGATGTCGCCGGCGTCGACCTGTTGACGGATCATCTCGGGGAGGTCGGAGACGAAGATCTTCTGAGCGTCGGTGAGGCTCATGTAGACCGAGGTGTCGGGAGCGGTGAGGGTCTTGTCCATGATACCCACCACGAGGAAGCGTTCGTCGCGCACCGTGACGTACTCTCCCACCTTGGCGCCCAGCTTGTTGACGAGGTCGGAGCCGACGATCACGGCGCCGGTCTCGCCCGCGTGGAGATCGCGGCCCTGGGTGAAGGCGATCTCGAAACTCTCGTAATCCACACCGCGCATGTCGCTGCCGGCAAGGAGGGCGGGCATTCCGAACGACATAGAGGCCTCGGGGTCGAGTAGCGTGCCGATCTCGCCCTGGACCTCAGCCACGCCGGGCACAGCCTTGATAGCCTCGAGCTTGCCGTACGACAGCACCCCACCCGAGGAGAACATGCTGCTGCCCTCGGCCATGACGGTGACCTTGTCGGAGTAGTACTTGGTGCCGCCCGAGACGAGCAGGTTGATCTTCTCGGCCATGCTGCCCATGACGACCAGGGCGAGCACGCCGATGGTGATGCCGAAGATGGTGAGCATCACCCGCAGCTTGCGCCGGAATATGTTTCGGAGGATTCGCATTGCCGCAGTATATCGACACGAGCGGACAGATGGGAGACCGTTTTCGTGGTTGACGTCACCTAGGGGCGGCGGGCGTGACGCCCGCCGCCCCGGCCGGCTAGGGGGATGAGTACGTTGGGAGCGTCCCTGCGATTGTCCGCACATTGTGAACACAATGTGCCCGGGCAGGCGGTGCGCCGGGCCGCCTCAGGGCCCGGCGCACAGTGCAGGGAGGGCGCAGATCAGGCGACGTCGTCCCAGTCGCGGGCGGCCGCGGGATGGCTGCCGTTGCCGTTTGTCACCCGGCCGTCGAGCATGTGGAACACGCGGTCGCACATGGAGGCGACATTGGAGTCGTGTGTGACGAGCACGAACGTGGTGCCGGTCTGGGCATTGATCTCCTGCATCATCTGCACGATCTCGGCCGAACTGTTCGAGTCGAGGTTGCCGGTGGGCTCGTCGCCGAAGATGACCTTGGGACCGTTGACGAGCGCCCGGGCGATAGCTACACGTTGCTGCTGGCCCCCGGAGAGCTCGGTGGGCCGGTGGTCGAACCGGTCGGCCAGTCCCACCTGGGTGAGAGCCACCTCGGCGGCGCCCCGCGCCTCGCGCCGGCCTTTGCCCGCATACTCGGCCGCGAGCATCACGTTCTCGAGCGCGGTGTAGCTCGGCACGAGGTTGAAGGTCTGGAAGATGAAGCCCACCTCGGTGCGGCGCAGGCGGGCGAGGTCGCGGCGCTTGAGATTGTCGACACGGCGCCCGTCGAGCCAGACCTCGCCGGCATTGGCGTCGTCGAGGCAACCGAGTATGTGCACCAGGGTAGATTTGCCCGAGCCCGATGGGCCCATGACGGCCACCATCTCGCCTTCGCGGATCTCGAGCGAAGCGTCGCGCACCGCGTCGACGTAGTTGTCGGCGCTCATCACGTAGCGCTTGCTGATGTTCCGGCCGCGGATGATGGGCTTCGCCACGCCGCCCATCCCGGTGGTCGCGGCGCCGAGCCGCGGCTCAAAGTCGGCCGGACCAGCGCCTGCTCCGGCGTCCGCGGCGCGGGTGCGGACCTGGGCGATGCGGATCGCCGCGCTCTCTGCGCCACAGGCGCCGGCGAAGAGCTCGTCGAGCTTGCGTGCTTCCTCGATATCAGTGTCTATACGGCTCATGTGAGTCTCCTTGTTCGTAGCCGGCGCTCGGTGGCGAAGTGGTTCGCCAGAGGGTCGTTCGTGGTCAACGGGCCCGTTCACTCGTACCTCAGAGCCATCACCGGGCGCAGCCGCGCCGCGTGCAGCGAGGGATAGAGTCCGCTCACCAAGCCGAGGATCACAGCGAAGACCACCGAGCCGATGGCCAGTCTCGGCGAGACGAGGAACAGGTCGAGATTACGGGGTTCGAGCAGCTTGTCGGCGACCGTGGCCGCCACCCAGCCGAGGAAGAGCCCCGACACCCCGCCGATGAGGCCGATGATGCCCGATTCGGTGAGAAACTGCCCGACGATCTGACGGTCGCTCGCGCCGATGGCCTTGCGCACGCCGATCTCGCGGGTGCGCTCGTTGACCGACATGGTCATGGTATTGATGACCGAGAGCCCGCCGACGAAGAGGGCGATGATGGCGATACCATAGATGATGGCGTTGAAGATGCCCATGGTGCTGGCGATCTGGTCTTGAAAGGCCTGCGGACCGGTCGCGTTGACGCCGCCCACCGCTTCGTTGATACGGAGGGCAAGCGTCTCGGGGTCGGTGCCCGGAGTGGGGTAGACCACGAAGTTCGTGGCCAGGTCGGTCTGATCGAGCTGCGAGCTGACCACCTCGGGCACGTCCTTCATGTACATGCGCTGGGCGTCGGGCAAGGTCATCCACACCTGGCTGTCGGGAGCGGTGAGCGTCTTCTCCATGATGCCCACGACCTTGAACTGCTCGCCGCGCACGGTCACGTATGCGCCGACTTTGCCGTTCAGCTTCTTGACCATGTCGGAGCCGAGCACAACCGAGCCGATGTCGCCGGGAGTGAGGGCCCGGCCGGCGGAGTAGTCGATCTCGAAGCCCTCGAGTTCCTGACCGCGCATGTCGCTGCCGCCGATCATGGCCGGCATGCCGAAACCGGCGCCCGCTTCGGGATCGAGGAGCGTGCCGATCTCCGACGAGACCTCGGCCACACCGGGCACGGCCCTGATCTCAGCGGCCTTGGCGAGCGACATCGGTCCGCTCGAGAAGAGCGAGCCACCCTCGGCCGCCACCGTGACCTTGTCGGAGTAGTACTCGGTGCCGCCCGAGACCAGTAGGTTGATCTTTTCGGCCATGCCTCCCATGACCACCAGCGCGAGCACCCCGATAGTGATGCCCGAGATGGTGAGCATCACCCTGAGCTTGCGCCTGAACACGTTGCGTAACGTTTTCATCGTAGAAACCCCCGTAGCCATTCAAGTTGTCGTGATCGCCGTGCCGAGACCGGCCATCGCCGGCCGTTTCGTGCCAACCGGGCTGCTCGCGTTTCGCGCTCGCGATTTCGCTAACGTGCGCAACCTCGTGCTGCTATGTGTTTGATAGTACTACGAACTTACGAATAGTCAAGAGGCAATAGTAGCTCCGCTGCGAATCCTGCCTGATCGTATTCGTGCGACCGCTTCCGGGGCGGCCGGGCGGCTGCGTGAGCCGTCAGCCGTCACCGCCCCGAGACTCTCAGCCGGTCGAGGCCGGCGCCGCTACGCGGCGTAGACCCTGATGGTGTCGCCGCTCTGGGCGTCGATGTCGATCTCCATTTCGCGGATGGCCTCGATAAGCTCTTCGAGATCTTCGGCCTTGACGTTGTTGAGGTCGAACGACATGCCCTTCTCGGCCATGGTCTTGTTGATCTGGTCGGCCGCCTGCTTGGGGATGAGCGAGGTCAGCTTGAGACCGGCGCGAACCAGGTTGAGCGGGATCTTGACGTTGACGTTGTCGCCCTTGACGCTGAGGATCTTCACGAAGAGGAACTTGGGTGGGGCGCCGGAGGCCGTCTTGGCGCCGGCGCTACCGGAGCCGCCCGCGGCGGCACCCGCGGCCGCCGGGTCGGTTGCGCCGCCACCGTGGCCCGCGGCGCCCCCGGGAGTCTGCCCGGCGAGGGCGTCGAGTAGGCGGGCCGCCTCTTCGGCGGTGATCTTGCCGGCCGCGAGGAGGTCGAGTATGCGGGTGCGATCGTCTCCCATGACAGTTCTGCCTTTCTTGTCTAGCGGACCGTGAACGCGATGGTCCGGCAGGTGTTGCTCTTGTCTTCGATGAACACTTCGGTGCCACGGGTCTCGCCGACGACGCCGAGCACCCCGAACACCAGCTTGGTGTAGCCGGGCCGGTGGCCGCTGATGAGGGTGAAGAGATCGGCCATCAGGGTCGCCACCATCGTGAGCAAGACGAACACGAGAAGGAGTGGCCACAGCAGAAAGAAGGGCAGCCAGAGCCTGAACTTGGTTCTCTCGTGCTCCTCTACGCGCATGGCGATGAGGTAGGGCGGGCACTTCATTTCTCCAACCTTTCCGCGGCCTCGGTAACCGAGATCTCGCCGCGCTCGAGCAGGTCGAAAACCTCATCGTGGGCGCTGACCTGCACCACTTCGACGAGCTGCAGTTGCTGCACGATCTTGTTGAGGCGGTTCTTGATGGTCGGGTAGCTGACGCCGAACGCCTTCTCCATGTACTTGATATTGCCGTGGCAACGCACGAACTCGCTCACGAACACCTGGTCTTCGTACTTGAGCCGGGCGAGCGGCGGCAGATCGAACTCGCCGCTCAGCACTATGCCGCTGCCTTCGAGCCGGACGCCCGAGACCACGAACGGCCGGTCGCCGGTGAGGTCGGTCAGTTCATGCCAGTGAGACATAGATGCCCCTTTCGTTCATTACTACGCCAGTATCCACCTAGGAATTAAAAAAGTCAATCGCATTCTTAAGAAAATCAATCTATTGATGCCACCTGGTTGTATATCCCGGGTGCGGGCATGGTCTTGGGGTGGCGTGATGGCGGAGGCGGGGGCTTGCCACGGAGCAGCCAAATGCGCACCGCGTGAGTCGTGGTCGAAGGCCGCCGGCGCCGGGGTGGGCAGGCCCTCGCGACGCACGAGGTGAACCCGTGACTGATGCTCAGCCGTGTCGACGCAGCGCTGGGAAGGGCCCGGACGCCCTTCCCGTTACTCAGAAGATGGTGTTGAAGACCACCTGGGCCACTTCGCCGCGTGGCATGGCGCCCCAGGGGTCGAGTTGCTCGAGCGGCAAGTAGTCGAGCATGCCGTTGTACTCGGCGATGCGGGCGTTCTGGCCGTGGTCCTTGCTGGCGGCCGGGTCCCACGTCGACCGGTAGCTTGCCGGAGGCGTCTTGATGCGGCCCGGCATCTGCTGCTTGGCGGCGCGCACCATCATGCTGATGAGCTGGTAGCGCGTTATGGGGTCGTACGGCGCGTACTTGGTCGCCGTCTTGCCCTGCGTGACTCCGGCGTAGTAGGCGGCGGTGACGTAGTGGTCTGGGTAGAAGGGATCGAGAGGGTCGAGCCCGCTCGGCACGTCCCAGAATGGGCAGGGATCGAAGAGCGACGGGGTGAGCACCATGCCCAGGCAGATCATCTTGGCGAACTGCATGCGCTTGATGGGCGCGTCGGGGCGGAAGGTGCGATCGGGAAAGCCCGTGATTATCTGAGCGGCGGCGAGGGCGTAGATGGCCGCGGCGTAGGGTGCGCTCGCGGGAACGTCGAGGTAGACGACCGGCGCGGCCTGGGACAGGGGGGCGGGTTCCATCGCTGCGAGAGCCCCGCCGGGAAGCAGGAACAACAGTAGAAGTACGACGGCAAGGACGAGAAGACCGGCATGAAGCAAGCGGCGCTGTTTCACGGCTACCTCCTAACGACGCTACGACCGGACGACTACCGAACGGGGCTCGACTCCTCTCCAGGCCAGGCCTGGGGTCTCGGCGACGTGGTCTCACCGGCATCGGTCAAGGCCGACTTGACCGAAGCCACGAAGTCGCGGGTGTTCCATGGCTTCTGGATGAACTGGGCGCCCTTTCCCAGCAGGCCCCGGCCGGACACCACATCGGCGGCATATCCGGACATGTAGAGGCACTTCAGCGCCGGGTCGAGAGCCTTCAGGCGCTGGGAGAGGTCGTATCCGTTCATTTCGGGCATGATCATGTCGGTGACGAGCAGGTCGATCTCGCCCGGATGCGATTCTGCCCAGTGCAGCGCTTCCGAGGGCGATTTCGCGGCAATGACCCGGTAGTTGTAGTTAGTGAGGATGTGCTCGGTCAGCTCGACGATGGCGACCTCGTCGTCGACGACGAGCACCGTTTCGCCGTTGCCGGCCGGCGGGCCTTCGGCCGCCGCCGGGGTCTCTTCGAGGAGCGCCGCTTCGCGCAGCGGCAGGTAGATGGTGAAGGTGGTGCCCTCGCCCGGCGCGCTGGCCACGTTGATGCCGCCGCCGTTCTGCCTGACGATGCCGTAGACGGTGGAGAGGCCGAGCCCGGTGCCCAGGCCCTTGGTCGTGAAGAAGGGCTCGAACACCTTGTCGAGCATCTCGGCGTGCATGCCGCTGCCGGTATCGCTCACCGCCAGCCACGCGTATTCGCCGGGAGAGAGATCCTCGTGATTCGAGCAGAAGGCCGCGTCGAGCGTGGCGGCGCCCGTCGTTATGACCACCTTGCCCACGTCGGCGATGGCGTCGCGCGCGTTCACGCAGAGGTTGGCGAGAATCTGGTCGAGTTGCGACGGGTCGAGAAGCACCGGCAGTCGCTCTCGTCCTGGCAGCCAGGCCAGCGTGATGTTCTCGCCGATGAGCCGCTTGAGGATCTTGAGCGCGTCTTCCACGCTTACGTTGAGGTCGAGGATCTTCGGCGCGATGATCTCCTTGCGCGCGAAGGCCAAGAGCTGCCGGGTGATGTCGCGCGAGCGCTCGCCGGCCGCGTGTATCTCGACGATCTGGTCGCGCAGCGGGTCGTCGGGCTGCAACTGCAGCAACATGAGTTCCGAGTAGCCGAGGATGATGTTGAGCATGTTGTTGAAGTCGTGGGCCACGCCCCCCGCGAGGCGCCCGACCGACTCCATCTTCTGCGATTGGGCCAACTGCTCGAGGAGTCTCCGCTTCTCGTCTTCGGCCAGTTTGCGATCGGTGATGTCGACCATGACTCCGACGATGCCGGCGGGCGCGCCTTCGGGTCCATCCAAGGTGGCCTTATGTATGATCACTTCGCGCCACACGCCGTCGGGCGTCAGGAGGCTACTCTCGTAGACCCTACGTCCCGGGCTCGAGAGGAGGGCCGCGTCGACCTCCTCGTGCCTGACCGCCCCTTCGGGCGACTCGATGGTATCGACCCTCTTGCCGATGATCTGGGCTCTCGTCACGGCGTAGAGTTCTTCGAAGGCGCGGTTACAGCCGAGGTAGCGTCCCTGGACGTCCTTGTAGAAGATGGGGTTGGGAGCGGCATCGATAACCGACTGCAAGAAGTCGGCCTGGCGTTTGACCTCCCGCTCGGCTTCTTTGCGCTTGGTGATATCGCGGCCTTCGGGAATGATCAGGGTGACGTCGCCAGTATCGTCGACGACCGGCTTGAGCGAGAAGTCGAAGTACCTGAGCCTGCCGTTCGAGCTCCTGTAGGTCGCCTCGAATTGCACCAACCGCCCCGTGGCGGCCTCGCCGACGCCCAGCCTGACCCGCTGCTGCAACTCCGGAGTGTGGGTCCACCAGGGACATTCCCAGAAAGGCCTGCCTATGACGTCGGCCCCGTTGAGGCCGACGGACCGGAGGGCGGTCTGGTTGGCTTCAAGCACGACGCCGTCGCGGGTCAGGAGACCGATGAACTGGTTGGCCATATCAAAAATGGCATGGAACTTGCGCTCGCTCGCGAGAAGAGTCTCCTCGGCCGTGCGCTGCCGCAGGGCGTGCTCGGCCAGTTCGGCAATGAAGCTTACGAGCGCCTCGTTGTACTCCAATATGTATCCGACCTTGTCGCGGTCGAACACCGGCACTTTGTCGAGCGCCTCGAGGTATTCGTCGATGTCGAATCCGAATTCGCGCGCCTGCTCCACGAAACGCTCCCTGTCGGGGGCTTCTCCCGTGTAGAGGAACTGTCCAAGGAACATTGTGGCCAGGTGGCACCCGGCCACCACGATCGGAATGCCGATGTCCCAGAGCCCGTTCTCGCACTTGTAGGCATGAGCCTCAGCTTCGACCAGACCATTCTTGAGGTAGTTGTCGCTATCGTGACAGCGCGCGAGGGCGAGGGGGTGGGCGCGATGGAATTTGGTGCAGATGTCTTGCCACCCGGCCCCGACGAGAATGGAGCCGTCGAAGGCGTCGATGATGCCAATAGGAACGCCCGCGGCCCGGTAGTGGGCATCGGCCATGTTCTGGAGCATCGTCATGTCTAGCAGATCTGAAAGCCGGGGTGGCGTCATCGATCACCTCGCGCTCCACTATACCGTCCGACCGGCGGAGGGTCGAACACATTCGACGGCACGTACCGACTGTGCCGGGACTGAGTGGCGCCGGCACTCCGCGGGGACGCTGCAAGCATATCCCTACGCACAGGCTCTTCGCAATCGCGGTCAAGCCACGTAGCGCCGCCGCCGCTATGCTGGGGACACGAAAGGAGTTGGAGTGGCTTTGGAGTGGGACAAACACAGAGCGGTGCGCCGCATGCAGGAGTTCATCGAGCAGCGCCTCAACGAACCGGTGACGCTCGCCGAACTGGCGCGGGCCGCGCACTACTCCGTGTATCACTCGGCGCGGATGTTCAAGGAGGTGACCGGCCGGACTCCCTTTGAGTATCTGCGTATGCGGCGTCTCTCAGCCGCGGCGGTCGAGTTGAGCAAAGACGGAAGACGCGTGGTCGACGTGGCCTTCGACTTCGTCTTCGACTCGCACGAAGGCTTCACGAGAGCCTTTGCCCGGCAGTTTGGCGTGCCACCCTCCCGGCTCCACGAGGTCGCCTGGCCGGCCCACCTCTTCGATCCCGCGCCGGCGACCGAGTACTACCGCGATAGACAGAAAGGGATGAACGGCATGGCCGAATCAGCAACGCACACGCAATCCAAGAACGTGGTGTTCGTACAGATTCTCGAGCGCCCGCGGCGCAAGCTCGTCTACCTTCCCGCGAAGACGGCGACCCACTACTTCGCCTACTGCGAGGAGGTGGGCTGCGAGGTATGGGAGATCCTCAGCGGCATTGCCGACGCTCTGCACGAGCCGATGGGCCTCTGGTTGCCGGAGAGCCTGCGCGCCGAGGGCACTTCGACCTACGTGCAGGGCGTGGAAGTGGGCGAGGACTACGCGGGCCCCGTGCCCGCCGGCTACCGGGTGATCGACTTGGCGCCGTGCAAGCTGCTCGTCTTTCAGGGGGAGCCCTTCGACGACAAGGATTTCGAGGCCGCTATCACCTCGCTCTGGGACGTGATGAACGCCTATGACCCCCGCGTCATCGGGTATGAATGGGCCGACGACGACGCGCCCCGCTTTCAACTCATTCCCATGGGATACCGCGGATATATCGAGGGACGGCCCGTGAGACCCGCGATGTAGGCGGCGCGAACACGGCGCAGAGGGGCCGGGGGGCCGGCGCCTCACGAGACAGCGCCTGGGGACCCGTGACTCAGATCTCGGCCGGCTCTGGAGCGAGGGGCGACCGGCCGTCCGCACGATCGTCGGGCCGCGGCTCGAGCAACGACGCCGAGTGTGAGACCACATCCTGTTTGCGTGGTATGAGGGCCGCGGCCACGGCCGCCAGCGCCACGGCCGCTGTTCCCACCCACAGCGCAGCCCGCATGCCATCGACGAAGAGCTGCCCGCTCTCGTAGCCGCCGACGGCCGAGAAGACGCTCGCAAGCACCGCCACTCCGAAGGCGCCGCCAACCTCGCGAACTGTGGAGTTCACCCCGCTGGCCTTGCCCTCCTCACTGCGGCTCACGGTGCTCAGTACGAGGTTGGAGAGGGGTGCGAAGGTCAGGCTCATGCCGATACCCGAAACGACGAGGGGCGGCACCTGAAGGCCGTAAGCGGTGGCGCGCGACGAGATGAGCGCGAACCAGCCGAGACCGATGGTCATGAGCGCCATGCCGGTCACGAGCAGGGGACGCGCTCCGATGCGGTCGCTCAACATGCCCGCAACCGGCGCGACCACGATGGGCATCGCCGTCCAGGGCAGGGTGCGGAGGCCGGCCTCGAGCGGCGAGTAGCCCTGCACTACCTGGAAGTACTGAGCGAGCAGGAAGATCGACCCGAACATGCCGAAGCTCATCAAGAGCGAGGTCACGTTGGCCGCCGAGAACGCGCGGTTACGGAAGAAGCGCAGCGGCACCATGGGTTGCTGCACCCGGCGTTCCCAGAGGACGAAAGCCACGAGTAGCACGAGCCCGGCCGCTATCGGGCCGGAGACTCCGAGGCTGGTCCAACCGTGCTCGTTGCCGCGCACCAAACCCCAGACGAGACCCAGGAGGCCGGCGCTGATGAGACCGAGGCCGGGCAGGTCGAGCGAGAGGGTGGGGCCGCGTGTCTCGATGAGTCGCCGCCAAGCGACGGGGAGAAGCATGGCTCCGATGGGCACGTTGATCCAGAAGATCCACTGCCAGGAGAGGCCCTGCACCACCGCGCCGCCGACGACCGGGCCCACGGCGATTGCCAGTCCCGACACGCCGCCCCACACGCCGAGCGCGAGCCCCCGGCGCTCGGGCGGAACGGCGGCTGAGAGGATGGTGAGCGTGAGCGGCATCGCGATGCCGCCGCCGATGCCCTGCAAGGCCCGGGCGGCGATGAGCGTGTCGATGCCCGGCGCCAGCGCGGCCATCACCGAACCGAGGGTGAATACGGTGAAGCCCGCCAGGAAGACACGCCTGCGTCCGAAACGGTCGCCCATGACCGCCCCCGTCAGCAGGAGTACGGCGAACGACAACGTGTAGGCGTTGACCGTCCATTCGAGGCCCGATAGCGAAGCGCCGAGCTCGGCCTTCATCACCGGCAGAGCGGTGGTCACCACCAGGTTGTCCAATGAGACCATGAACACCGCCACCGAGGTGACGATGAAGGTCCATATGGTTGTCGCCCGCTTGCTCATCTCTCCGTCTCCCTCTCCCAAAGAACCGACATTATGACTTAGTACTTACTTACTTCACGAGCTCCAAGAAAAGGCGGATCCGGCCTGACAGCCGGCCGCCGCAAGCGATCTATGGCTCTATTTCAGATATGGCTCTCCCATGCACGGGGTGATTACCCGGGCCCAATCGGCGTCCAAGCTGGGCAGATCGGTGGCCGCGACCACGTTCATCAGCATGCCGTAGGCCAGCCACTCGCAGACCGCGGTGTTGTCGGCCCCCGACGCCGACTTCACGAAGGTGACCAGGCGCATCAGCTCCTCCTGGACGGTCGCGCGGATATCGGTGTCTTCGCAGGCCACGTATGCCTGCATCTGCACCAGAAGGAGCTCCCTATCGGCCAGAAGCTGGGCATACGCCCGGCCCATGGCCTGAAGAACGGCGTGCGGTCCGGCTCCCTCGCCCGCCTCGGCGGCCGCCGTGCGGAAGGCGCCGATGGTCAACTCGAACCCCCGCCGCACAGCCGCGATGAAGAGGTCCTTCTTGGTGCCGAAGAGCTGGAAGAGGTAGGGCTGCGTGACGCCCACCCGTTTGGCGATGGCCTCGACCGGCGTGCCTTCATAGCCGCGCACGGCGAACTCCGAGGTGGCCGCCGCGATGATCTGGCGGCGGCGCTCATCTTTGCTAATGCGGGTCGTCTGCGCTGCCATGGCACCAGCTTACCATAAGTAAGTGATTACTTACAAGAGCGATCGTACGCGCATTCCGGTGGACGGCTTCCCGTCCCCTGGGGGTCGTCGGGTGGTGATTCGCTGTAGAATGTCGCAACGTTTCACGTGCAGGAGGTTTGCGCCATGAGACTGCGCCAGAGGTTGACGAGCGTGGGGCTCGCGATCGTGATCGCCGGAATGGTGGCGTGCCTTGCCTTCACTGTGGCAGCCTGCGGAACCAACGGAGGTACGAGCATGGAGCCGGCCACCTCTCAAGGCGCTCAGAGTGGCGCCACTTCGCAACTACCCGCCCTTGACCTGAACGCGCCGCGAGAATTCCAGACGGCCGCGTTCGCCTACGGCTGATTCTGGGGCACGGAGGCGCAGTTCGGCGCCGTGCAGGGAGTCATCCGCACGAGGGTGGGATACGCGGGGGGAACGACCGCCGATCCGACCTACCACGACCTGGGTGGAGCGGCAGAAGCGGTGCAGTTCGACTTCGACCCGGCCCAGGTGAGCTACGAGCAGCTCGTGGAGATGTTCTTCACCTTCCACGATGCCACGTTCGCGCCGGTCTCGGGCCAGTACCGGTCGGTGATCTTCGTCGCCGGCGCGGAGCAGGAGCGCATCGCCCGCGCGGTGCTCGAGCGGGTGCAGGCGGATGCCGAGGAGACGATCAGGGCTCAGATCGTCCAACTCGACCGCTTCGCTCTGGCGGAGGATTACCACCAGAAGTACGCGCTGCAGATGGACAGCCTCCTCTACAAGGAGTTGAGCGCCTTCTATCCCGACCTCTGGGACCTCGTCGACTCGACCGCGGCCACCCGCGTAAACGCCTATCTCGACGGCTATGGCACGGCGGAGCAGCTGGAGGCGGAGATCGCCGGCCTGGGTCTGTCGCCCAGAGGGCAGGAGCATCTGCGGGCGGCCTCGCCGGCCTTCGTCTGCCCGGTGCCGGTGGGGAGCGCGCCTCCCGACTGAGGGGAGTGAGCTATGACCGGCGCCTGTGGCGCGCGATCAGGTTGGAGAGACCGGGGTTTTCGGAGGCGCCAGGTATCTCAGATTCGAGCGCTTGAGCGCGTCCTCGGAGAGATAGAGGCGGCCCCCTTCGGTCGCCCGGACGATCTCGGCCTTCACTAGAAGACTGACAGCATGGGGACGGTAATCGCGCAAGCGCGACATTCTCTCGAGCAGGCTGGGTGGCACCAGGTCGAGTTCCTGGAGTGTCGCCGCGCTCTTCGCTTCGATGGCGCCTCGTTCGTAGAACCGCGACACCACCTCGCGAAGAGCCCGCTTCATTAGGAAGCGCGACAGATACAGCCCCGCCGCCACGAGAGCGACGATCGCGACTAGAAACCACGCTACGGACAACACGTGCTCCGATCGGCCGGATGAGCATGTTCGCCGCGACGAGCGGCTGGTTGCAAGTGTACCCCGGCGGGCGGGCGGCCGCGAAGAGGCGGCCGGGCGGTCGCGCACGCGGGCGCGCCGGCGGTTACACTTGAAAGAGTCGGAGGCGCACGAGGGTTGGAGACGAGATGATCGAACCAGGCGGCTACATCCGCGACATCCTGAAAGGATCCACCGGCGGCGCGGTGAGCGCTCACGGCTGGGTGAAGACGCGGCGTGACGGCAAGGGCGTGCACTTCATACAGTTGAACGACGGGTCGTGCTTCGAGGACCTTCAGGTGGTGGTCGAGGCCGGCACCGCCGCCGCCGCCGCCATCGCCGAGGTCACCACCGGCGCGTGCATACGGGCCGACGGCGACCTGGTCGCGTCGCCAGGCTCAGGCCAGGCGGTCGAGCTCAAAGCTCACGGCATCCACGTGTTCGGCACTGCCGATTCGGCGACGTACCCCTTGCAGAAGAAGGGGCACACCATGGAGTTCCTGCGCGACATCGCGCACCTGCGCAGCCGCAGCAACACCTTCGGGGCCGTCTTCCGCGTGCGCGACGCGCTCAGCTACGCGATCCACAGATTCTTCCAGGAGCGGGGATTCTTGTACCTGCATTCGCCCCTGATCACGGGTTCCGACGCCGAGGGGGCGGGGGCGATGTTCAGGGTGTCGACCCTCGATCTCATGAACCTGCCTCGCACTTCCGAGGGCGCGGTCGACTTCGCTCAGGACTTCTTCGGATGCCCAGCCCATCTGACCGTGAGCGGCCAGCTCGAGGCTGAGATCTTCGCGCTCGCCTTCTCGAACGTCTACACCTTCGGTCCGACCTTCCGCGCCGAGAACTCCAACACCCCGCGGCACCTCTCGGAGTTCTGGATGGTCGAGCCCGAGATGGCCTTCTGCGACCTCGACGGCGATCGCAAGCTGGCGGAGGAGTTCCTGAAGTACATCATCGCCTACGTTATGGACACCTGCGCCTCCGATCTGGAGTTCTTCAACAAGCGCATCGACGACAGCGTGCTGGCCACGCTGGCCCACGTGGCCGAGAGCTCCTTCGAGCACGTCACCTACACAGAAGCGGTAAAGATCTTGAAGAAAGCCCAGGATGAGGGCCACGACTGGGAGTTCCCCTGCGAGTGGGGCGGCGACCTTCAAAGCGAGCACGAGCGCTACCTCACCGAGGAGGTCTTCAAGAAGCCGGTGGTGGTCACCGACTATCCCAAGGAGATAAAGGCCTTCTACATGCGCCTGAACGACGACGGCCGAACGGTGAGGGCCATGGATGTGCTCGCCCCGCGCATCGGCGAGATCATCGGCGGCAGCCAGCGCGAGGAGCGGCACGACGTGCTGCTCGACCGCATCCGGGCGCAGGGCCTGAGCGAACAGGACTACTGGTGGTACCTCGAGCTGCGCAAGTTCGGCAGCGCGCCTCACGCCGGATTCGGGCTGGGGCTCGAGCGCATGATGATGTACGTCACGGGCATGAAGAACATCCGCGACGTCATCCCCTTCCCGCGCGTGCCGGGCAGCGCGGCGTTCTAGAGAGCCGGGCCGGGGCCGGCCACGAACGGCGGCCTGGCTGGGCGGCGCCTCACATGGTCGGACACCGGTGCCCCGGCGGCGGGTCTTCTAGTCCACGACTACCCTGAATTCGGCGACGATGCCCAGTTGGTCTTTGACAGGGCAGGTCTTCGCGGCACGGACGATCGCGTCCTCATACTTCGCCGGGAACCCCCTCGGCACCCTGATGTCGATCGAGACGTTCTCGAGGAGGTGGGTCTTCTCGCTGCGCTCCGCCGAGATGCGAAGGCCGGCCCCGGCGACGGCCAGGCCGCGCTCGAGCAGGAATTCCATGACCGCGTAGCCGGTGCAACAGCCCAGGCCGCAGAGGAGCAGGTCGAAGGGGCCGTAGGCCTCCGGGTCGCCGCCCTTGCCCGGCGGAGGGCCGACCTCCACCCGGAGGGTCTTGCTTCGTGCCTGCACCGTGACGTTGTTTGGAAAGTCGACCTGTACGTCCATCGGCTGCCCCTTCGTGCGCGGAATGGTCGTGGCGCGTGCGGAACGGATTATACGACGCGCAGAACTGTTACGAGACGGCGGTGGGCGCGCGGAACGCTTCGCCACTCAGGGTGGCTTGTCGACCGGCTGACGGCATGGCCCTCCAACTCGGCGTCCGGCGCCGTCTGTATCATGGGGACCCATGACCACCACGCCCCCCACCCCAGACGATGTTCTCCGCACGGTCTTCGGCTACTCGGAGTTCAGGTCGAACCAGAGGCAGGTTATCGAGACGGTGCTCCGCGGGCGAAGACGCCTTCGTGCTCATGCCCAGCGGGGGAGGGAAGTCGCTCTGCTACCAGATCCCGGCGATCTTGCGGACGGGCACCGGCATCGTGGTGTCGCCGCTCATCTCGTTGATGAAAGACCAGGTGGACGCCCTGCGCGCCAACGGCGTCAGGGCGGCGGCGTACAACTCGTCGCTCGACGGGGCCGCGGCGCGCGCGGTGCTCGCCGACCTCATGAACGGGCGTCTCGACCTGCTCTACGTGTCGCCCGAACGGGTGACGAGCGACGGGTTTCTCGACCGGCTGGCGGCGCTGGGCGGAGGGCCGGCCGGCGGGGCGGCGCCGGCGGCGGCCCGGGCCGCCGGGCCCGGCGGCGCGCGCAGCGGCGCCCCGGGCGATCCGGGCGACCCTGCGGCGCCGGCGGCGGCCGCGCACCCGGGCGCCGGGACCTCCCGGCCGGGCTTGGCGCTCATCGCCATCGACGAGGCGCACTGTATCTCGCAGTGGGGGCACGACTTCAGGCCTGAATACGTGGCGCTGGGGCGGCTGCGCGAGCGCTTTCCGGGGGTGCCGTTGGTCGCGCTTACGGCCACCGCCGATCCGCACACGCGGGAGGATATTCTCGACCAGTTGGGGCTCCGGCAGGCCGCCTGCTTCATCTCCAGCTTCGACCGGCCGAACATCAGGCTGGAAGTGGTGGACAAGCATAACCCTCATTCACAGCTTCAGCGTTTCCTGGGGGCTCATGGTCACCAGGTGGCCACGCCCGGCGCGGGACGCGCCGGGGCGGGGCCCGACGACGGCGCGGCGGACGCATGCTACGGCGCGGCGGTGCCCGGCGAAGCCGGCATTATCTACTGTTCCACCCGCAAGCGTACGGAGGAACTCGCCGCCCACCTGCGAGAGCGCGGCATCGCCGCGGGCGCCTACCACGCGGGATTGCCGGCGGAGGAGCGCGAGCGGGTCCAGGAAGCATTCATTTTCGACCAGATCCAGATCGTGGTGGCGACGGTAGCCTTCGGCATGGGCATCGATAAGACGAACGTCCGGTTCGTGGTGCACTGGGACCTGCCCCAGAACCCCGAGGGCTACTACCAGGAGATCGGCCGCTCGGGCAGGGACGGCCTGCCGGCTCACGCGCTCCTGCTGTTCGGCTGGGAAGACGTTGTGCGGGTGCGCTCGCTCATCGAGCAGGGTGGCAACGAGCAGCGGGTGGCGGTGGAGCAGCACAAGCTGGGGGCGCTCGTGGGTTTCTGCCAGGAGCTCACCTGCCGGCGGCGGGCCCTCCTCGGCTACCTGGGCGAGACCATGGCGGCCGACTGCGGCAACTGCGACGTCTGCCTGGAACCGGCCGAACTCCACGATGTCACCGAGGAGGCGCGGAAGGCGCTGAGCTGCGTCTTTCGTCTGGGCGAACGGTTCGGGGTCGGGCACGTGGTCGACGTGCTGCGGGGTCGACCAACCAGCGCGTCATCGATCTGCGGCACGACCAACTGAGCACGTACGGCATCGGGGCCGACCGGAGCGCCGAGCACTGGCGGAGCCTGCTGCGCGCAGTTGGTGCACCTGGGTTACCTGAGGCAGGACATGGGGGAGTATCCGGTGCTGAAACTGACCGCCGCGGCCGGACCGCTGTTGCGGGGCGAAGAGACGCTGATGCTTGCCGCGACCGCGCGTGCGGGTGGCCGGCGGCGGAGAAGCCCAAGGCCGGCAAGCGGGCGAGGGGCGGCACGACGCGGGCGCGGTGCGGCGCGCGGGAGGCTGCGTGGACGTCGCGCCGGCGGTCTCGGCCGCGAGGCCGACGACGAGGCTCTGTTCGAGGAACTGCGGACGCTGCGCCGCGCGATCGCCGACCGCGAGGGCGTGCCGGCCTACGTGATCTTCCACGACGCCACCCTGCGCGAGATGGCCGTGGCGCGGCCCCAGACACTCGACGAGATGCTCGACGTCGGCGGTGTGGGGGAGCGCAAACTGGAAAAGTACGGGGAGGAGTTCCTGGCGGCCCTGGGGCGTCTCACGGCAGAACCGTGACCGGCGTCGGGATGCTCGACCCTGACTTCAGCGGCGGCGCGGGCCTTGAGGAAGTGTGGCATGAGACAGGCGGCGGGTGCGGCGCTCCGCGTCGGCCCGCGGTTCCGCGCGCCAGGGGGCGGCTTCGTAGCCGTGGAGAATGGCACGTGGCGGGAGACGCTCCGGCGAGATAGCATGAAGGGTGTGCCTCGAAGCGGACGATCCGTCGCGGTGCAGTCGGTGCAGACCGTGAACAGGGAGGAACGCGGATGTACAAGAAGATGGTGGTGTTGCTGGACGGCTCCGAACTGGCCGAGGTGGTGTTCGACTACGCCCAGGAGTTGGCCGCCAGGTTGCACCTGGATATCGAGCTGCTGAACGTCTGTACCAAAGGCGAGGCCGATCAGATGCCCATGCGCCGCGCCTACATCGAGCAGAAGGCCGGGCTTCTGTGCGCCAAGGCGGAAGAGACCAGAAGGCGGCACGACGGCGACGACCTGGCCGAGTGCATCCACAGCCGTGGCACGGTGGTCTGCGGATATCCGGCGGAGGAGATCCTCCGTTACATCGATGAGAACGAGATCGACTTGGTGCTGATGTCGACGCACGGCAGTTCAGGCATCAGAGCCTGGGATCTGGGTGAGGTCGCCAACAAAGTGGTGCACGCTTCGAAGGTGCCCGTATGGCTGGTGCCCGCGGAGTTGCGCGACGAAGTGCGCGCGGACACCTTGCCCAAGCGCCGGATGATAGTGCCGCTCAGCGGGACAAAGGAATCGGAGGCCGTGATTCCGCACGTGGTGGACCTCGTCACGCAGAGGGCGGCCGAGGGCGAGACCGTGCTGGTACAGGTCTACGAGCCCCCCCTCAACATCACCAGCCGGATGGTGCTCGACGGGGTCGACGCCGACCGGGCGCGGATGAAGGCCTACCTGGAGAGCGTGGCGGCCCCGATGCGCGAGCAGGGCGTCGAGGTGCGCACCGAAGTGCTGACGGGAGACGCTCCCGGGGCGATCATCGAGTTCATGAAGGACAATCCCGCCCAGTTGGTCGCGATGGCCACTCGTGGCCACACCGGGCTGCGCCGCATGTTCTTTGGCAGTGTGAGCGAGGGCATGATCCACCTCATCAAGGTGACGCCGCTGCTGCTGGTGAGCTCGGCCGAATAGGGGAGACGGGCGGAACGATCGCGGATTCGGAGGCCTTGCGGGCGCCGGCGCGGAGACTCACCGGCGCGGGCCCGAGAACGAGAAGCGAAGGCCCCGCCGGGGCGGGACCTTCGTAGGGAGGGGTCGGTGTGAAGGGTCGGCGCCTTGAAGGGCCGGCGGGTTCGCGGACCTACTCGAGGCGCCGCACCGTGCCGCTTCCGGACAGGTTCTGCGACACCGTGGGAGCGCCGTGGTACGAGACCTGGGTGCTGCCCGAGCCGTCGACGGTCAGGTGCTCGCTGACGTTCACCTGGATGTCGGACGAACCGCTGCAGTCGATGGTCGCGGTGCGGCTCGACAGGCCGCGTGCCTCGATCTTCGTCGAACCGCTGGAGGCGATGCTGACGTCGCCGGCGTGTCCACGGAGGGCGATGCGGGTGGAGCCGGAGGTTTCGAGGTGCAGGCCGGCCGTATCCACGTGGAGATCGACCTTCGACGACCCGCTTGACTTCACCACGAGCCGCTGGGCTTCGAAGACTCCGTCGCCTTGGACGACTATGGCGCCGCTGGTATCGATGCCCTCGAGCTGGGGCATGGTGATGTCGTAGGTGATGGCATCGTTGCCCAAGAAGGCGAAGACCAACCAGGAGTGGCGCGCCCGGATGTGGAGCGTTCCGTCGGTCACCGTCGTCTCCAGCCGGTCGAGGAAGTCGCGGCCGGCGTTGACCGAGAGCCGGCACGAGTCGCCCTTGTGGATGATGACGGTGCCCGCGCCATCGACATCGATCCTCGTGAAGGAACCTACGTTGCGCTGCTCGTCGACGACGGGGCCCACGTCGCGGGCGAACGCGTAGACTACTCCGACTCCCGCCGCGGCGATCACCACGACCACAGCCACAACTATGATCGCGATGAGCGCACCTGTGCGCATCTCTACCTCCTCCGGCGGCGGCTCGTTCCGCCACTGTCGTCGCTCTTGTTCCATAGACAGTGTGCCTTGAGAGGGACCGCCTGAAATCGGCCGGCGAGCGGGTCTTTGCCCTAGCCAGGAGGCCGGGATTCGCGCTGGCCCGCGGGGGGAGCAGGGAGGCGGTGCCGGTGTGCCTTCGGTCGTGGCGGTGCGCCACGACCGTCATCGGCGCCGTTTCTTCAAGATGAGAAGCGCGATCAACCCGGGCAGAAGGATCACCGCGCCGATGCCGATGGGCACCCAGGCCCAGCGCGGGAAGCGGCCCTCGCCGGCGGTCGTCTCCCCGGCGCCGCCACCGTTCTCGCTCGCGGTCGTCGTCGTTTCTCCGCCCGCGGTGGTCGTGCTCGTGGTCGTCTCCGACGCCTGGGCCACTGTCACGAGGAGGGGCTCCGAGGGCTGCCCCTCGATGTTCTCGGCCGAGCGGGCGATCGCCATGTACGAGTAGGTAGCGTCGCGGACGACCTCGAGGTCGGTGAAGAGCGCGGAGTTGGGCGGCCCGGCGGCCGCGTCGACCGAGCCGACCAGGTTGTAGGCCAAGCCTGGGCCTGGGCCTGTGCGCCAGATGTCGTAGGCGGCCGGGACGCCCATCAGCCGCGAAGCCAGGTCCGCCTCCACGGGCACCTGCGCCGCCTCCAGCCGTAGCTCCACCCGATCGTCGAAGGCGCCGCTCAGCGTCAGCACGGTCTGGGCGGGCGGCGGCTTCACGTCGAAGACGAAGCTTGCCGAACCCTCGTTGCCGCCGCCGTCGAAGCCCCGCACCGCCAGCGTGTGAGAACCGGCGGCGAGCGGTTCGATTACCATGAGCACGGCGCTCGCGTTGGCGGCCGACCATTCGCCCTCGAGGGGGCTACCGTCGATGGTCGCTTCGAACGTCGATGGCACGAGGCCCGACCCGGTCTCCGTGCAGCCGACCACCAACTGCGGGGTGGCGGTGGCCACCGTCGCCGGTGAACCCGGCGGCATGACCAGCGAGAACCCGGGGGCCTCGGTGTCGGCCCCGACGCAGTAGGCGCCCATCTCGGTGATCTGGGCCGTGAGGGCGCGGCCGGCTTGGTCGTGCGACGAGGCGACCGGAGTCCAGACCCGCTCCACCGGATCGTAGTGATACAGAGAGAAGCCGGCACGATCGCGCGTGCCGGCCGCTTCGGCCGAGTAGCGTAGGGTGAGCGTGGCGGGCGCCGACAGGGTGGCGTTCTCGGGCTCGATCGTGTAGATGCCGCCCACACTGAAGGCTCCGGGCGTGGCAGGCGTGCCGATGAGGGTGACCTCTTGGGCGACTCCCGTGGTCATCAACAATGACCTCAGGTTCAGCGCCGAACCGGCCGGAGGCGCCGCCGTATCAGGCCGCAGCGCGACCAACCGGCCGCCAGGCCCGGGGCCGCCCGCGCCGGCGAAGTAGTCGATTCCCTTCTCGATCAACAGGGTGGCCGTGTTGCCGGCCCCGCTCTCCGCTCCGGCGCCCACTTCGAGCAGCGTGTCCTTGAGCGACGACAGTTGGTCGGTCACCCAGTCCCAAACGTCGGAGAGCAGGTCGCCCACCGCCGAGAGCAGTTCCGCGAGCACATCGGGCAGTGTGTCGACCTGTTCGGCGAAGAGCGAGGCCGGGTATTCCTCGAGCTTGACCATGCGGCCGATATCGAATCCGTCGACAACGGCGAGCAGGCCTCGTTCAACGGGGTAGGACTGGTATCGTCCCCACGTTGGGTTGACCGCCAGGTCGATGCCCGTGCCCTCTACCTCGATGCCTATGCCCACTGAGAGGCTGGTGGGATCCTCGTCCATAGTCACCACGTGCTCGTAGGGAACCTCGACGCCGGCAAGCCGGTAGGCCACACTCCCCAAGAACTGCGCGCAGAAGACCGGCGAGAACACGATCCGCTGGTTGGGCTGCGGGTTCGCGCTCGGGGCCAGCGCCGACAGCTCGGCGAGCACCGCGCCGGCCGTCTGGCCGAGCGCCGCGCGGTCGAGCATCAGGCTCCACTCCTGGGTGCCGCCATCGTCACCGGCGGGCGAGACCGAGGCGAGCACTACCCGATCGAGGCCCTGTCCAAGCGGGTCGACCACCGCTTCCGCCGAGATGGCGCGCGAGTCGGACCAGCCGGCGAAATCGTTGCCGAACGCCTGGACGGCCGGAGACCGACACCTCGAACTCGAGAGCCGCCGTGCCACTCAGCTCACCCGGGGTCGGAAAGTGGGTGATCGAGAGAACGGCCCTCTCACCGAAACTCGCCGTGCCGAAGCTCACTCCGCCCAGAGTGGGGCTGTTCGACGACGAGCGCTGCGCCAGCAGGTCGAGTTTGGCAAGCGACGCCTCGGCCGAGATGCCCGCGGTCACACCTCCAGTGAGATGCTCGAAATCGACTTCGTCGGAGAGAGCCGACACGATGGCGCCTTGGGCGAGCGAGAGCATGGTGGTCTGACCGACACTCGCGCAGTGTTCGACCCCGCACAGCAGCGTGAGGCTCGCCATGAGCTTGTCCATGGTCGTGCACTGCGAGGGCTCGTTGAAGAGGGTGGCGAAATCGACGAACGTGCCCAACGATAGCTGGGCCGAGGCGTTGGGGCCTTGAGCCTGCACCGTCAGCAGACGAGCCTTGCCTCCAAGCTGGCCTTGAGCCCCGATGGCCGCCTCCGCCGACAGGCTGTCGGCGACACTCATAGAACCGTTGCCGCTCCTGGCGGGGTCTCCGGCGGTTCGCGTGAGCACCATGCCCGCCGCCTCCTGTCCGGCCACGAAGACGCCGGCGCCGAGACCCAGGCCTCCCTTGCCGGAGAGGCCGCTACCCATCATCCAATTGGTCGACCACGAGAGCGGCAGCACGTCGGTGGCGAATACAGGCGTGGACGAGAGTGAGACTACGCGGACGCCGACGCTCACCTGACCCGTGGTGAGGGTGCTGTTCAGGCGCTGGGGTGCGAATGCCGCCGGCACGGCGAACGAGAAGACTATCTCGCCGTGCGCGTCGGAGGTCGCCGTCGCGGTGTCAGGGGAGAAGGGGCCCGAATACTCGATGGCGACAGAAGGCACCGTTCTTCCCCTGGCGTCGAGCACCCTGAAGTAGCGATACATCGTGCCGCCCACCATGATCGACGACGGCGTGCCGGCGCTGTCGGGGTAGAGGGGCTCGAGCGTGAGTACGTCGAGGGCGGTGTCGTCTATGGCGAGTGTCTCGGTGTAGACGCCCCCGATGCCGGCTTGGCCGGTCACCGTGAGCGGATGGTAGCCGTCCTTGCGGACGTCGATCGTGTAGGTTCCCTCGATGACGCCGGTGAAGGTGCACCAGCCGTCGTCGTCCGTCAGAGTCTGGGCGGATTCGCGGTTGGCCGCGGTGAGTATCACCGTCGCCCCGCGCACCGGGCCGAACACGTCGGAAAGCCGCACGTAGACGGTGTTCCGCTCGTTGGGAATGTGGACGGTCATCGTCGCGGGCTGGGCGGTGTTGTTGGTCTCGTCGGCCTCCGCGATCTGCCCGCCCGGATCGACGACAAGGCCCATGGCCAGGTCGTGGTCAAGGCCGCGTTGGGCCGGGAGCTTGCCCGACTCCCCTCTCAGTGTCGTCCAGGGGAGAGACGTCAGGTCGGAACCCTGGGGATTGTCCACGCGAGGGTCGCGGTGGCCGCCGCCGCGGGTCCGATCGCGCCGATGGACGCGTCGCCCACCGGCCGGCCGCCCACCAAGAACCGGACCCCTACGTTCCGGGCGAGGGTCAGTCCGCAGTTGCACACCGCCGCCCTCAACTCCACCGGCTGCCCCGCCCGCGGGGCCGCCGGTGCGACGCCGAACCAGGGCCGGCCGGGCGTGAGGTCGGGTTTGGCGACCTCGAGCTCGGTGGAGTCGGTGTTGTTCGACTCGTCGCTCTCGGTGATCACGTCGAAGGGGTCGATGACCACCTCGAAGTCGACGGGAGCGGCCAGGTCCAGGGGAGCGATCCACTCGTAGGTGACCAGCCTGGTGCGCAGGGGGTGGAAGAAGCTGCGGTCGCGGTTGACTTCGCCCACCACTTGGCCGTTGATCTTGAACCGCACGCGCACGTTCTTCGGGGGCACGTGGAGCGAGCCGTTGTGGATGGCGGCCGAGAGGAGCACGTGTGAACCCGGCACGAGCGGACGGGCGATGCTGGTGAGATCGTAAGCGTCGACCCACAGGTCGGGCTGCTGCGAACCGCCGGCCACGAGCGGCACCTCGATGGTGGCCATGTTGTTGGCCTCGCCGGCTTCGGCCAGTTGGTCGTAGGGGTCGGTGACGATGGTCACGGTGACGGGGCCCGATTGGTCGAGCGGCACGTCGTAACCGGGGATGGTCACGAAGAGTTCGTTGAGGGCGACCCGGTAGTCGCGCTCATAGAACGGCTGGCCATCGACGAGCACGCGGCAGGCGATCATGGCGTCGGGGTGAAAAGCCGAAAGCCACGACGTGTTCTTGAGCACGGCATGCAAGAACAGTCGCTCGCCAGGGGTGGCGACCGTGTCTCCCGACCAGTAGACGTCGCCCGTTCGCACTTCGGTATCCCACCGCAGCACGGGTATCTTGATGCCCGCGCTCTGCCCGTTGCTGAGCACCACCCTGAAGTCGAGCGGATCGGTCGCGTTGTAAGGCACGATGTATTGGGTCTCGGCCTCGGCGAAGCCGGGCGAGCTCCGGCTGCTCATGTGGCGGTTGTCGTCGAATATGACCAGACCGTTCACGAGGAACTTGATGTTGATGTCGCCGCCGTCGCTGGTGACACCGCACGCGATCTTCGCCTTGAGGTGCAGCGCCTGGCTGGGCAGAGCGGCGTTGATGATGTCGTTCGGGGCGTCGCTCTTCGAACTCCACGCCGTCAGGCCCGAGGGGTCGAGGGTCATGGGCGGAGCGGGGTTCTTGATGACGTAGTCGTTGTCGGAGCGCACCTGGAACTCGCCGCTCGCGGTGTTGTTGCCCTCGTTCGTCTCGGCGATGCGGTCGTACGGGTCGACCACCACCTGGACGTGCACCGCGCCCCGGTCGTTGCCCTGGAGGTGCTTGAACTCACCTTCGGGCAGGTACGTGCGGGCCCGCACCTCGATGTCGGAGTCGCCGGCGCCGAGGTAGAAGGGCACTTCGTCGACCACCCGGCCGTCGAACAGCACCCGGAGAGTGCTCCCGCCCGCGACCCCGGTGTTGGGCGACAGGTTGTGCACGCGCACCTTGACCGTCACGTGCGCTCCGTTGATCGCCAGGTTCGGCAGATCGAGGTCAGACGCCGACACCGAGAAGTCGACCGGGGAGGAGTCCATGACGCCGAAGTACGGCGAACCCACGTTCGGATCGGCGCGGACCGTCCCTGTGGTGGAGCCGTCGAAGGCGAGGAGTAGCTGGCAACCGGCCGCCAGAGTCAGCACGGCCAACACGTACGTGAACCGTTTCATCCTCGACCCCCAAGACCAGTCGAGATGCCAGGATCTTGTTCCATCATAGGACGAGCGTGCCGCTCTGGAAAGCGGCGGGCCGTGCGCGAGTAGGCCCGCACTTGAACCTACTCGAAGATCTGCCTTTGTCGCTCGAGCGCCTTCACGCGTCTCCGGAGTCGGAAGGTCTCGACACAGAAGACCATCAAGGCGGTCACCTGGATCACGAGCAGGGGAACACTCCACGCCGGCGCCCAACGCGCCCTCGACACGCCGGCGATGAGTACGACCGAGATCGGCGCCTGCGTTACGACCATCAGCCCAAGGAAGGTCAGCACCCTCTTGTAGTGGGCGATGCGCGAGCCAAGGTCGGAGAAGAGCTCGAACGGTCCGTCGGCGGCGCGTCTTCGAAAGTACGCCCAGTTCATGTGGGTATCGACCGTCTCGACCCCGGCGTCGGCGACAAGGGCCATGTATTCGCTGCTCGCCGGCTTGCGCGCGTCGTCGTCAAGGAACTGGATACGGTAGATCCACTCTCCCGGCTCGCCCTGTTCGAAGGTGTATGCGCCCCAGCTGTAGCGGACGAGGTGGAGCCCTTTGGCAGCCATCGCGTTCAGCCAGGCCTCTTCTTTCTCGAAGTCGAAGTAGAGCCGGTGCACGGTCCGTTGGCTCATTGTCGATCCTCCCTCTCGACCCGCCCCGCGATGCGGCGGCCGTTGTGGAGCAGTTCGTCCAGGCGCTGGAGTTCGGCGCTGACGACGGCGCGTCCGGCTTCGGTGATGACGTACTCCTTCCTACGAGTCGAGGCGTCTTCCTCGAGAGGCCGGATCCAGCCCTTCTCGGTCAGTGTGCTAAGCGCTCCATACAGAGTCCCGGCCCCGAGATCGACCCGGCCGGCGCTCAACTCGCCCACGTACTGCATGATTCCGTACCCGTGCATTGGTGAGTGCAGAGCGAGCAGAATGTAGTACACCGTCTCGGTGAGGGGCCCTGGCAGCTCCGTGGGCATAGATGACCTTCCTTTGGGTCAGGACGGGCGGCGAGCCCGTAGCTCGGCAACCGCTATATCGGTACTCGTTATAGCGCGTGACGATGTATCTGTCAAGCGTGTTGTCTGACGGCACGAGCAGCGGCCCTCTGGTGACTGCCGCTCCACGCCAGTCACCCCCGCAGTTCCTCGGCGGGATCGAGATGCTCGGGGACGTAGAGTCGCCACTCGCGCACGAGTCTGCCCGAGCGAGACCGGTCGTCCAAGAAGTAGGGGCCTTTGCGCAGACGCGACCGCAGGGAGTCGAGTTCTGCCGGAGTCACCCTCCACAGATCGGGGTCTGCCGACAACACCCACCCGACCCTGGCGACCATGCTCGCCGACCCGAGTAGATCGAGATAGGCGATCATGCCGTCCACGTTCAACGAGGGAAAGCTCCCGACGCTTCGCAGAACCTCCTCGATGCCGCCGGCCCATTTCAGCTTCTCCATGCAGTCGACGAGCGTCCGCTCGCGGGAGGTAACCGTGACAAGTTCGTTGCCGCGTCTGAGCTGCACGGCCGAGGATTTCCAGGCCTCGCCGCTCAGTAAGGATTTCGCCGGGCGAAGAACCACGAACTCGTAACCGCGAAACTCAACCTTGAAGGAAGCCCGAGCCGACAGCAGCGTGACTCGCCGGAAGGGGGCGTGGGCCACCCCGTGGGCCTCGAGGGCAGAGTGGTAGGCAATCACGCAGTCGTCTGCGAGCCTGGAGGCGATCAGCAGCGGGTCGGGGAGAGTGTCTGACAACAACCCGACTCGGGACGCATATACTCCGTGCCGGATCCTCTCGACGTATCCCCGTTCGTGGGCTTGCCTGAGCCGGTTGAGTACGGTCGAGGGTGACGTCTCCGGGGGAAGAGCAGCGCGGAATTCGGCCGTGGTGAAGACCGCGTGCCTCTCGAGGAACTCCCGTGTGCTCAGATCAGCTCTTGCGTGATAGATTTTCAATGCGAAATGCTCAACACGCCCAGCAACGCACGCATTCCAAAGTGCGTTGGCCTCGCCGTATCTCGACACCGAGGAAGCATGGCGGGCGCTACCGGGGCAAAACATGCTCCGCACGGAAGCGAGACGGTCGGCTTGCCTGCGGATCCATTTTGCGACTCACCGGGACAAGACCGTGGTGGCCTACTGTGGGAGACACCTTGGGAACCCCAAGTCTGGGTAGCAGAAGGCGCTTCAGTTGAGGCAGCGATTCCAGGGGTGGACTGGTGAACGACAGCGCTAGTGCCATGTCTGCAGGCGCTGACCAAGGGCCCGTGGCGGCGGTCGGGGCCGTCCGAGGGTCTGCTCAGCCGGTGATCGGAAGCCTTCTGACTCTGATCCTGGAGCGTTCGAAGACCACCACGCTACCCTGGGCCAGGTCATCGACCACGGAGTCAAGGTTGCCGAGCAGGAGGGCGACCTGAGCCTCGGGCCGCCTACTGACACCATGCCTCAAGAGAACGACCGAGGGCCTCGAACGGCCGCTGATGGCAAGCAAGGCGCCAAAATCCGAATCCGCGGAAATGAGAACCCGATCCTCACACTCCGCCAGACTGAACACCTCATCGTCGCCTGCCGACTGCATGCCGCGATCTCGCAGATGGACCGCGTCATGACCGGCAGACGACAAGCCGGCAGCCACCTTCGGCGACAAGGCATTGTCGACCAGGAACCTCAAGAAACCGCTCGTAGCGGAAGCTCTCTCTCACGCACGGCCTCGGCCGCGTAGTGAAGAGCCTGCTCGACATCCTCCGGTTCTAGGTCGGGGTAGTTCTCGATGATCGTGTCGAAGGTCATGCCTTCGGCCACCATGTCGACGACCGCGGCCACGGTGATACGCAACCCGCGGATACAGGGCAGTCCACCCATCTGGGCGGGATCAGTGGTTATCCGATCGAACTTGGCCACACGCCCACCTCCGATCGTGGCCACGACACGATACTCAGTATAGCCCGCCATGCTCATCGACCAGTCCTTTCCTGTCGCACAGTCGAAGACTCAGACCCTGGAACCTCGCAGCGCCCATGCTGCCATGAGACTGCGCAGGCGCCATCGGACCGAAGTTGGAGCTTGGCGAGGACGTCGAGTAGACGACCAGAGCTGTGGCCGCTCCCTACCGCGCCAGCCGCCGCGCGAAATCCAGCAGGCGCTCGATGTCGTCGGGGGCCATGCGGCGCAGGAGTTGCTCCAGTTCGAGCATGATCGAACGCAGTTCGCGGTTCGGACCGCGCAGCGAGGGCTGCATGGCCCAGTCGCGGGAGGAGGAGCGGGGCTGCCGCGGGCTCATGCGGGCGCGCTCTGGGCCGCCGCGAAGTCGGGTTGCGGCGGGCGTGCCGTTGCGTACAACATGGGCGCGAATTCGCCGAGAGCATGGTTCGAGATCGGCAGTCGGGCGTAGGCGTTGCTCCGCGGCCTCGGTCAACTGCGACATCGGAGATTCGCGAAGCGCTCTTCGACCGTCTCGGTTGGATGAGCGCCGATCCAGGACAGCCGCTCGAGTTCCGTGCGCGTGCGCAGGCGATCCTCGAGGCTTGGAGAAAGCGCGAGGCCATCAAGGAGGCGGAACGCGCCGTCTCCGAAGCTCAGCAGACGATCGGCAGACTCGAGGCTGAGCGGGACGAGCTGCTCAGGGAGGTAGAGAACAGGGATGCGCGCATTCGGGAGTTGGAACGCAAGTGCGAGCCCGCCGGCGAAGGCACTCCCAAGTACCTCTCGGCCGCACTCCGCCGGTTGCAGAGGGATTTCGACACGTGCATCCACGTGCACGAGCACGCATGCCAGAGCGCGTTGGCCTCGCCGTATCTCGACACCGAGGAAGCATGGCGGGCGCTCCGTCTCCTCGGCCACTACGCCGCCGAACGCCAGGTAGCCGAGATCGCGGGCGACAAGTTCCCCGGATCGCTTCAGTGGTTCAAGGACCACCAGGACGAAGTGCCCGGGGCGAAATACGCTCCGCACGAAAGCGAGACGGTTGGCGGCATGTACCGCGAGGAGCGGACGGTGACCTACGACGGTGTTCCTCTGTACGCCGAGCAACACCTGTGTCTCGGAGACGCCTTCGATCCTCAGTATTGCCTGCGGATCCACTTTGCGGTTGACGAACACAACCGTGGTGGCCTATTGCGGGAGGCATCTGCGGAATGCCAAGTCGGGGTAGTCGGTCGCCGTCCCAAGGCCGAAGGCCCTACGCGCCGTACCACTCCAGCCAGCGAGCGACGGTCTCCCTCTCGGGCAGCACAACCTTGCGCGTCTTGGTCGCCCAGTAGTATTCGTCGAGCAGTTGAGCGGGCGTGGAGCGAGGTCGTCCGAGCGCTACGGGGAGATCCTCCAGTTCCAGGCCAAACTGGCGGGCCTGCGGCCGAAGGTCGAGCAAATGCCGGCGGATGTCGAGCAGGAAGGTCACGTAGGAACGTCCCGACCCGTCGTGGCGGAGTTCGTGCCGGATAGGCTCGTCCCACGCGACGAACACCCGGGGACGGAGTGCGAAGAGGATTTTCGCGGCGGCGGTGGGCCCGAACGTGACCAGCGAGGTGCGGTCGCCTTGGGTGCGCGTCGAGGCCTGCTTCTTGGCAAGCGCGTCGAAGAGCGGGATGAAGGCTTCGATCTCAGCGCTCTCAATTTGCCACAGCTGGAGATCCCGGGAAGGCAGCAACGCGAACGACTCGTCGTACCATGCAAGGAGCTCGGCGGAGGCTGTATGATGGCAAGCTAACGAGAACTGCCGGCATTGCCATTGGTTGAGCCACTTCAGCATGGCCTGCCGGTGCTCAAGTTCCCGGAGGTCAGGCGTATCGCCAAGCAGCCGCTCAAGCTGCAGGAGCGAGTCATCGAAACCCGTCATGGCGCCGTAGGCGTAACAGGCGATTGCGAGTTCTCCTAGGTTCATACGTCGGTTCCCACGTTCACAGACACTTCCCGCCGGCCTCCTGCAGTGCCGCGAAATCCGCATCAAACGCAGCACCGCCATCGGGCACATAGAGAATCGCCCCATCCCGTCCGCGGGTCAGCAACACCCGATAGCTGTTCAGCCTCAGCAGGTGAGGATGATGCGCCTGAGATCGGCGTTGTGGCGGACTTTGCCAGCGTTGCCCGTTCCACTGGAGATCCACTCCCCAGCCCACGATGGGTAGGTCCAACTCCAGCCCCTGACACTGGAATTCGGTCGCTGCCGAGTCCAACTGACAGCACGACTTGGGTGACGCGGGATCGTCGTAGTACCAGGGACCGATCTTCACGCGCTGGGTGCTGTAGTAGTCGGCGGGGATCCCGAAGCTTTCGAGCTTGCTCTTGGACGAACCTAGGAATCCGTAGCGCTTGTCTCTTCTCCAAGCGGTATCGTTCACGCACGTAGCCCGTTGCTCGCTCTAGCTCGCGTGTGAGATACAGTCGGAAGCCCTGTCTTTCCATTGCCTCTGCATGTGCTGCCGCAGCATCAAGTTGTCCATCAAGCAGATCCTGCACCCAGCCTTGAACGTCCTCAGCCAGGTGCGTCCTAAGGGACATGTCAAGATCGAGTGACTCATTGGTGTGGAGTCGCTCGGCGGCGTCGAAGACGTGGGCGATCTTCTGAGGACAGTGAACGGTCCAGGAGTCGGATGTCCTTGCGATCGCGTCATTCCATTGTGCGAGCCCGGCCTCTTCTCCTAGGTAGATCTCCTGCCCCTCTCCGATGAGGCCAACCATTAGTGCCCAAGAGCCCTTGCGCGAGCCGATGGAGAGGAAGTCCTCCGGCTCGGAGCGGTCGTGGCCCCGCTTCTCGAAGACTCGCTGGGCATCCCAGGCCCGCTGGGCCTCGTCGTAGACCCAGATGTGTTCCTCCGGCGTGCGGGTACTCAGTCCGCCGTATTGCTTAAGGAAGCCGTGCACATCCTGAACGAATACTCTACTTCTGAGTGCATACTGCAGCACGTCTACCAGCGGCCCGTTGCCTGACAGGAATACCGCGGTGCGTTTGCTGCCGGTGTCGCCAAAGTGGTTCTCATAGACGAATTGGAGTCCCACTAGAGTCTTGCCCGACCCCGGAACTCCCGTAATCAACGCCAGATGTTGCTCCTGCTTCTGGCGTGCTTCGTTTGCGGCGGTGACCAGAGTGGCGATAGTGTCGGGGATGCCGGCACTCTGGGCCTTCTTGATTTGGGGCAAGGGCTCGTGCTCAAAGATGCGCCGGGCTGCATTCACCAGTGAGGGCAGCGGTGAGTAGTCGGCTGCCAGCCATTTCGCGGCGTCGATGGGCTCGTCGGGCGCTCGCCGCTCCAGCTGTCCGATTACCTCCCGCAAGCCTTCCGGATTAACCACGGTGACCTCGCCGACGGCGCGAGTTGTCTCGGCAGCTCCGGTGAGAACCAACACCGGATCCACCAGCCTGTCGTGCGAGCCGGAATGGTAGTGACGGAGATCGCGGGCGTAGGCGGCGACTTGGTCCACATGGGCGCGCAGGAGCAGCCGCGTCTCCTTGAACTCCAAAACGATGACCTGAGAGCCGGTGAGTATCACGACGTCAGGCCGGCGCCCTCGCTCTCGTGGCAGCTCGTATTCGAAGATGACCGCCCACTCCTGGGCGCGCGGAACGGAAGCGACGATCTCTCGGAGCGTGACGCCGAGGATCTCACACTCGCCCCGCCAGGCAGCCATTTGCAGACCATCGGGACGCATACCCATGAGCGCGGTGTGCCGATGAGAGAGCCGAGCCAACAACGCCGACTGGTCGAGGGCCAGAAACTCCGCGATTGAGCCATGCCAGCCGCAACAGGCACCCGCGCCTTCATCCACGCGGAGGGATGGCAGTTCGCGCGATTCGCTTGCGGCTGGTGGACGCTGATGCTGATCTGAATCCGACGTAGTCGAGTCCCCCAAGTGAGATGGACCATCTGGACCCTGTGCCATCTTACAACTTCAGGTTCATCAAGCCGCACGCAATCCACACAGTATTGCCTGGCAACGACGACGTTGGTCAAAGGGCACCGTCGAAGTGCGACTTGGACAGCACCCGAGCGAAACGTTGTAGCATGGCGGAAAGCCCACTTCAGCAGAAGTAGGGCGGGGCGATCGAGGGCGGCGGACGAGGGGGCAACCATGCATCTCCGACTCGACAGAGCGACATCCAACGGAGCCGTTCAATGAGGCTCTACGCTGGCTCCAGCGAAGAATTCGTAGCTGACAACGTCCACAACCGCATCGCGGAGAAGCTCCGCACCGCCTACTTCGACAGCTACCGGCGTGAAGCCGGCCAGGCGGAGGTCAACTCCTGGCGCAACTCGCTTCGCGCCATCTCCATGGTTTTCCAGGATGCCGGGTTCAAGCGTCACGGCGTCCTTCTCGAGTACGAGTTGCCGCTCACCTCCAAGCGTCTCGACTGCTTGGTCACCGGGGTCGACGGAGGCGGGCAAGACCAGGCGGCGATCATCGAACTCAAGCAGTGGGAGAAGTGCCGGGAGGCGGATGCCGAACGGGTCGTGACGTTCGTCGCCGGAGCCAATCGGGACGTGCTCCATCCCTCGGTGCAGGTCGGGCAGTACATGGCCTACCTGGCCGATTACCAGCCGGCGTTCTTCGAAGGTCGCCTCGCCGGTCGGGCTGACGGGCGTGCTCCTACCTCCACAACTACTATCCGGAACCGGGGGACGCGCTCTTCGCCGCCGCAGTACGCGCACGTACGTCGATGAATGCCCAGTGTTCACGGCCGACGACGTGTCACAGTTGACCGGGTTCCTCCGGCGAGACATTGGTCGAAGGCGACGACCAGCAGATACTGCGGCGCATACTCGACGGCAAGTTCCGCCCGAGCAAGAAGCTACTCGACCATGTCGGCAAGGTCCTGGAAGGCAGGCCCGAGTACGTGCTACTCGACGAGCAGCTGGTCGCCTTCGAGCGGGTGATGGCTGCCGCCCGCGCCGGGTTCACCCAGAGGCAGAAGGCCGCGATCATCGTGCGGGGTGGACCGGGCACCGGCAAGTCGGTGGTCGCCCTCAACCTGCTGTCGAGACTCTCGCGGGAGGGCATGAACGCCCACTACGTCACCGGCTCCCGCGCCTTCACCGAGACGCTCCGCCGCATCGTGGGCCCGCGCGCCAAGGTCCAGGTGCGCTACTTCAACAGCTACACCCAGGCCGACTTCAACGAGGTCGACGTGCTGCTCTGCGACGAGTCGCACCGCATCCGCGAGACCAGCAACAACCGCTTCACCAAGGCCGCGAAGCGTTCGGGGCGGCTCCAGATCGACGAGCTCTTCTCCGCTGGCAAGGTGCTGGTGTTCTTCGTCGACGACCGGCAGGTGGTGCGTCCCGGAGAGATCGGCTCGGCCGCCGTCATCGAGCAGGCGGCGTCGGCGCACGGGGCGGTCGATCCACGACTACAAGCTCGAGGCGCAGTTCCGCTGCGCGGGTTCGACCGGCTTCGTGAGTTGGATCGAGAACACGCTTGGCATCGAACGGACCGCGAACGTTCTCTGGAACAAGAATGAAACGTTCGATTTCCAGATCATGAGCTCGCCCGAGGAGTTGGACGCCGCCATCAAGGACAAGCTCGCCGCCGGCAACACCGCCCGCCTCGCCGCGGGGTTCTGCTGGCCCTGGTCGGACCCCAATCCCGACGGAAGCCTCGTCGACGACGTGGTGATCGGCGACTTCCGCCGGCCGTGGAACGCCAAGTCGACCGCCGGCCACCTCGGCCCGGATATCCCCCGCGAGAGCCTATGGGCGTACGATGCCCGCGGCGTCAACCAAGTCGGCTGCATCTACACCGCCCAGGGCTTCGAGTTCGACTACGCCGGCGTGATCTTCGGTCCCGATCTGGTCTACCGTCCGGGGCAGGGCTGGATCGGCCAGAAGCAGCATTCTTACGATAGCGTCGTCAAGCGCTCCGGCGACGATTTCACCAAGCTGGTCAAGAACGTCTACCGGGTGCTGCTGTCGCGCGCGATGAAGGGATGCTACGTGTACTTCATGGACAAGGAGACGGAGAACTTCGTCCGCAGCCGGATGGAAGAGGCCTATGAGTGGGAGGGGACGGAGTGAGCGGCGGCACGCCGACCGGGGACTCGGTGAGCGCTGACCGGGCGGGCGACCCTTCACCGAACAACGCCGCGACGGGCGGCGATTCGCGGCGCTCCGACCTCGACCAGCTGCGCGACGAGTTGCTGCGCTTCCGCGAGGAGCGGGATTGGGAGCAGTTCCACACGCCCCGCAACCTCGCGGCCTCGGTGGTGATCGAGGCGGCCGAGCTGCTGGAGCACTTCCAGTGGCAGCGGGACGGCGAGACGCTGTCGGATGTCCGCCGCGCGGCGCTTTCCAAGGAACTCGCCGACATCTTCATCTACCTGCTGTTCCTGTCGAACGACTTGGGCGTGGACCTCGTGGCCGCCGTGCGCGAGAAGATGGCCGAGAACGCGGAGCGGTTTCCGGTCGACCGGGCGCGGGGGAGGGCATGGTCGAACAAGCCGGAGATGGGCGGCAGGAAGTGACGGTCAGCCGCACCGGACGGCGCCTTTGAGGTCACAATCCGCGACCTCAAACAGCCGCCCGGACGCACTTCTCTGCACCGAGGTGGTCGGCCCCGATTGCGGGGGCCTGTCCAAGTTCCACCCAACGTTTGATGCGCTCGCCAATGGTCGCCCCCTATCGTTCTCCGCCGTGTTGATGCGACGTGGTGGCGGGGGTTTGAAGCCGTGGAGGAGTCGGACGGTTCGATTCTGCAGCGAATAGCGTCGCGCATCCTATTGATCCGCGGGCAGAAGGTGATGCTCGACATGGATCTTGCGGCTCTCTACGGGGTCGAGGTAAGGGCCTTGAACCAAGCTGTGGCGCGCAACCCCGAACGCTTTCCGGCTGACTTCATGTTTCGGCTCACCATTGAGGAGGCCGCCAACTTGAAATCACAAACTGTGATTTCAAGTCTGGAGGGGCCTGCCTCTCCATCCGGCCATGGCGGCAGGCGTCATTCACCATGTGCCTTCACCGAGCAGGGAGTAGCGATGCTCTCCAGCGTCCTGAGAAGTCGCCGTGCCATCCTGGTGAACGTCGAGATCATGCGAGCCTTCGTCCATCTCCGTCATCTCTTGGCCTCGAATGCCGAACTCGCCCAGAAGCTCGACGAGTTGGAGAGGAAGTACGACGCGCAGTTCAGAGTCGTGTTCGACGCCATTCGGGCGCTTATGGCACCTCCGAATCCTGCCGGAAGGCGGCCGATTGGGTTCTGTCCGCCCGAGGAGGAGTGACGCCAAGATGACTAAGAGTGTGAGCGGCGGCCGCCCGTGACGCCGGCCGCTCCTTGCGGTGGCTTCCGAAGCCTGCGGTCGCTCAGCGGCAGAGGCGCTGTTCCGTCCGACCCCCTTGGTATGCTCGCGATGGAACGACCCAACGCTCGGAGAAAGGCCGGCCGCAGTGCTCTCAAACCCAATCGTCGCGTATGGAGCGAACGGCGACCCACTCCACGAGGGCAAGCTCGACCTGCCCGAGCTGCTCGAGATGGCCACCGCTGACGAGTGGGCGTGGGCCAGGCAGTTCGTCGCACGTCGCAGGTGGCAGGAGGCGGTCACCTACCGCGAGAAAGCGCCGCACGAATACACGATCCGAAAGTGGGAACCCGGCGAACAGGCCGGCCGGGACTTCGACCAGTTCGTGACCCTCATCCGTCGTTTCGGATACGCCGACTTCTACTACGACCTCCGGCACCTCTACTGGGCGGTCGACGAGTTCAAGTATTGGACGATGGGCTGGTCTGTGCCGGAGACCGTCGTCATCAACCGAGCGCGCGTAGACGCGCCGGAGCCCTGGAAGGGCGGGTAATCCCCGTGATCCTTCACATTCCGCACTCGTCTCGTCTCATTCCAGCCGGCCTGAGGGATCAGTTCGTCCTCTCCGATGACGAGCTCTCCACAGAACTCGACCTGATGACCGACGCCTTCACGAACGAGCTCTTCGCCCTACCAGCCGCGACCGCGCGCGTGTTCCCCTTCTCCCGGCTGGTGGTGGACGTCGAGCGTTTCTCTGAGGATGTCCGGGAGTCCATGAGCAGGGTGGGCATGGGTATGATCTACACTCGGACCGCCGCCGGAAAGGACCTCAGACGAGCGCTGCATCAGGAGGAGAGGACCGCGCTTGTGTCGCTCTACGAGGCTCACCATGCGGCACTACTACGCGAGGTCGAGGCGGAGTTGGCCGCCAAGGGGCACGCGCTGATCATCGACTGCCACAGCTTTTCGGATCACCCCCTACCCTGTGACCAAGACCAATCATCCCCCAGACCGCAGATCTGCATCGGAACGGATGCCTTCCACACACTTCAGGCCCTCGCCCAGCGCACAGTGTCGAGACTCACGGATCTGGGCTACACGGTGCAGGTCGATCGCCCGTACGAAGGGACACTGGTCCCAAGCGCTTTCTGGAACAGGGATGGCCGTGTCTGCTCAATGATGATCGAGATCAATCGCTCCCTCTACATGGATGAGGCGACGGGTGAGAAGACCGGTGCGTTCGTCTCGGTGAAGGAGCTGCTCGAGCGCGTGCTGCGCGAAGGGGTGAACTGACCCTCTTGCAGGGCGCCAAGCTCCATCCAAAGACCGACTGAACGGTCGTTGCCGTGAGCTAACCTTGGAGTCGGTTCTAGGTGCTGCTGACGCCGAGCGCTATCATCACGTCCAGCCGGGTCTGAGATCACGATGGAGCGGCCGACTGGAGCGCCTAGGGCTCAAGAGCCAGCTGAACGCGATCCAAGAGAATCGCCGCTCGGAGGGATTGGAAGCCATGAGGGTCGATCTCGCACTGCTGGGCGATTACGCGCTCGCCGACAAGATGGACAAGCTCACCGTCGCCGGTATATTTCGTGCGATCGCGGGCACGCGTTTTCCTTTCCGCCGCAGCGTCATGTACCTCGCCCTGATGCTGACGGCGGAGGCGGGCGAAGATGAGCATCACACGATCATGGTTCGCATGATCGATCCAGACGGGCGAGATCTGATGCCCGAGCTTCGCACCGACCTGGATGTTCACAGGCAGGAACCCGAGATTGAGACATCCCTGAACATCATCCTCGAGCTGGAAGGTGTCACTTTCCAGGGACCGGGCACTCACTGCTTCGACATCTTCATCGACAACCGGTTCATGGAGCGCGTGCCGCTGGAGGTCATACTAGTGAACCTCATCGACGCGGGGCCGTCGGCGGGGCAGTAGCGTCGATGAGCCGCGAGGGGGGTGAGTTTTCTAACAAGGCTTGGGACCGACTTGAGAAGACGCGGGCCTCAAGGCACGGTTGGGGCCCGGGCCACTACGAGCATTTGTTTCTGGCATTTGGCTTCGTGTTCCGCGAGGGCGCCAACCATCGCATCTACTTTGACCCAGAGGACAAGATGAACCATGTTAGTATCCCTAGGCACGGGGAACTGAAAGCATATGTGTCCGAATTGGCTGTGGCGGCGATCGACCGGATGCTCGAGCGGAAGGGGATAGGGCGATGACAAAGGACCTGGCCTACTATCAGACGCTTCCGTATGACCGCGAGTGGCTGCCGCGAGATGACGAGTCCGGTCGCTATTTTGTGGTCCGCTTGAAGGATGTCCCTGGGATCTATGGCATGGGCCATACCAGACAGAAGGCCCTTGCTCAATTCCGGACCGCCTTCGATGATCAGGTTGCCTGGTACCTCGAAGAGGGCCTTCCCATTCCCGAGCCCTCTGTGATCTTTTCCACAAGGCCGAAGACCACCGTCCAGGTAGTGGTTGAGAAGATCGAGGCTGCGTCAACAGCGGAATGGAGCCAGCTGGGGAAGGAAGGCGCTTCCCAGACACAGTCTGCAACGGCTTCCTACCACAACAGCGAACCGATAGACGCCGGTCAGACTGTCGCCGCGTAGTCGGGGAGACGCTCTCCATCCATGGCACTACCAGTCGCACTCTTCCCCGCGTGAGCGCCACATAACAAAGGCTCCGCACCTCCTCCTCCGCCCAGTGCGCTCTGCCGGCCTAGGCTTCGTTCTCATCGGGTGCTGACAGCGCCCATACCAGCGCGAATATCCGGTAGTCTTGGCCAACCCGTAATGCGACCGAGCCCGAGCACGCAAGGCCGCTCCCACCGTGTCAAGGAGAGTCCGATAGGAAGAATCGTCATCTACACCGATGGAGCATGCTCCGGTAATCCCGGCCCCGGCGGCTGGGGAGCCGTGCTGTTCTCTGGTGAACACAAGAAGGAGCTATCCGGCGGCGAGGCTCAATCCACCAATCAACGCATGGAGCTGATGGCGGTGGTCGGCGCCCTCAAGGCCTTGAAAGTCACCGGCTGGGAGGTCGAAGTCTATTCCGACAGCGCCTATCTGGTGAATGCTTTCGCGCATAGGTGGCTGGACAAGTGGCAGGCCAACGGCTGGAAGAACAGCAAGAAGGAGCCGGTCGCCAATCAAGATCTGTGGATGGAACTGCTGGCACTCACGGGCAAGAACCGGGTTACCATGAAGAAGGTCAAAGGCCACGCGGGGGACGAGCACAACGAACGTTGTGACCAGCTGGCGCGTGGGGCCATCCGGGATCTGGCCGGTCGCTAGCCCGGTTGGCGGCAGACGCCGCCTCTCGTCTCCGAGGACTGAGGTCCGGTTGAGGATTCCTCCCGTCAAGCCATTGTGCTAGCCTGGCTCATCGATGGAGACCAACGACTCCCACTCCAACGTTGTTGACCTGCAGGCCCGCCGGGCCGCCCGGGCCGCCGGGGCCGCCGGGCTCGATACGCATCAGCGCACTCTGCTCATGCATGCCGACATCCGGGATCCGCGGGGACTGGTGAGGCTGCGCGAGGATCTGACCTCCGACGAACTCCAGGAGTCGCTCCTCCTGACGAACGCCCGCCTCCTGCTGGCCAAGCTCAAGGACGGCGACCAGCGCGCCACGGCCAAGGGCAACCTCAACCGGGAATTCGTGCGTGCTATGGCCGCCGACATGCGCATGCCCGAGCGCTATCGCGAGTGGCAGCCGTACATCAAAGTCACGCGGGAGGCGGATGTCTGGCCGCTCGAGACGCTCCGAGTGGTACTCCAGGTGGCGGGACTCGTCCGCAAATACAAGGGTGCGTTTCGAATCACCCGGCGGGGACTGGACCTTTCGAGCGACGAGGCGGCGGGCGGGCTGTACGCGCACGTCTTCCGGTCGTTCTTCGGCACGTTCAATCTCGCCTACCTCGACAACATGGAGGAGGACCTCTGGCTGCAGGCGACGTTCCCCTATTCGTTGTGGATGATCGGGCGGCTGACCGAGAGTTGGACCGACATCCGGACGCTGTGGGATCTCATCGCCGCCGATACGAGCCCCGGACGGCAGGCCCGCGACCATGCGCTGCGCGAGGCCGGGGCCGCGTCCTACCTTCTCGACCCTCCCGTGTGGCGTTTCGATACGCGGATTGTTCGGCCCCTCATGGATTTCGGTCTGCTCGAGGGTCGGGAGAACCCCGAGAAGGCTGGGGATGTGCCGCGCCGGCGCGTCCAGGTGGAGCAAGTGCGCAAGACGCCGCTGTTCGACCGGCTCGTGTCGTTCGGGCTGGGCGAAATGACGGCGCCGCGCGGCGTCGGGCGTACCGGCGGTCAATCGGCCAAAGGAGGCCTCGTGTCCGGGAGCAAGGTCGCGCGACTCAAGGTGACGCTCAAGGGAGTCCGGCCGCCCATCTGGCGACGGATAGAGATTCCGACCTCGTTCACCTTCCGTGAGCTCTCCGACGTGATCGTTGCCGCCCTCGGCTGGAGCAACTCGCACCTGCATGAGTTCGAGATCGGCCGGCGTGGGTACCCAGGCCAGAGGTCCATCGGCATGACCGAGGAACTGGACGAAGTCGACCGGTTCTTCGGCCCTCCCCTGGAGGACGACCACCAGGTGGTCCTGGCCGACGTGCTGAAGGCGAAGGGGCGCATGACGTACAGTCATGACTTCGGCGACAACTGGGAGTTCGAGGTGCTGGTCGAAGCGATCCTGCATGCCGGGGAGGACACGATCTACCCGCGCGTGACCGCCGGCCGTCGTTCGGCTCCGCCGGAAGATTGCGGGGGTGTGTGGGGCTACGAGGAGTTGGTGGCCGCGCTTGGCCGCACCGGCGGCGGCGCCGAAGACGAGGACGAACACGTCCAGTGGCTGCGCGAGTGCCATCCGTACTTCTCGCCCGAGGAGTTCGACCTGGCGGCAGCCAGCGAGGCGGTGCTCGACCCGACGCCGTACTGGGCGTAGTGCGGGTCGGCGGCCGTCACCCGGTGTTGGCGCACGGGGCGGTCGTCCGCGACCACAGAGTGTCTCCGGGGCCGCCGGGCTCACGACCCCGTTCGCGCCCACTTGAAGCTTGAGAACTGCCCGGAGACCTTCTCCATGAAGTCGGGCAGGCCGCCGTCGTAGCCGAGTTCCTTGAGCCGCGCCTCGGCGCCTGGCCTCTACCCTGTGTCTCTCGCGGCGCGCCAGACAAGACCGCCGCCCGCCGGCCGCCCGCCTTGCCGCCAGAGAGAGTGGCGCACCACCCCTCGGGGTTGCTATGCTCCACTGATACTGAATCGCATTCGGGAGGCACGAGATGTCGCAGTCAGCACAGTTGACAGTCTTGAATCCAGAAGGCCGCCTGGTCCAGACAGTCGACGACCCGTCCGGCGCCGGCGCCGCGGCTTCGCTGGCCAAGCGGCTCGACACCCTCGACGGCAAGACCGTCTACCTGGTCGACACCGGCTTCGGCGGCAGCTTCAAGTTCATGCGAGAGCTCGAGAATTGGTTCACCTCCAACAAGCCGTTGGTCAAGACGGTGCGCACGCGCAAACCCGGGGGTCCGTTCGCCGACGACGTCGACACGCTCTGGCGGGAGATCAAAGAACGGGGTGACGCAGCCATTCTCGGGGTGGGCGGTTGACCCGGTTGCGCCGCGGCGGTCGCCGCGAGCAGTAACCACCTGGAGCGTACGTACGGAATCCCCACCGCGTCTCTCTCCACCTGCGAGTACGCCGACCACGTGCGCAGAGAGATGACCGCGCTGGGAGCGGCGCTGCCCTTCGTCTGGACCCCGCATCCGGTGGTCGCCCAGACGCGCGAGACCCTCTACAGCTACATCGAGGGCGCGGACCCTCTCACCGGCAAACGGGTCATCGACGAGATCGTCGACGCGCTCACCAAGGCCACCGGCGAGAGCGGCGCCGAGACCGGCCCGCTCCCTCTCATGCATGAGCAGGCCGTCGCCCGCGAGGAGTTGCTCGCGCCCGACACCGAAGACAATCTCCAGCGTCTGTTCTACGAGCGGGGCTGGACCGACGGGCTACCGGTCATCCTCCCCACCGAGGAGCGGGTGGAGATCATGCTCACCGGCACCGGCCGTCCGCGTGACGAGCAGGTGGGCGAGATCTTCAACCACGACACCAAGGAACTGATCCGCTACACAGTCGGCGACATCGCGGTGGTGGCGGTCATGGCGGGGGCGCGACCCGAGCACCTGCCCGTCATCCTGGCTGTGGCGGCCACCAAGTTGTCGGCACTTACGCCCTCGACCACGCCCTTCGGCAGCATGCTGCTGGTCAACGGGCCCATCGGCAACGAGATCGGCATGAACTCGGGGCTCGCGGCGTTCAGTCCGGCAAACCTGGCCAACGCGGTCATCGGCCGGGCCTGGACCCTCATGTCCATCTGCTGGGGCTACGCGCGGCAGAAGGTGACCCTCTGGAGCTCCCAGGGCAACAACTTTCTCTACAACAACATGTGCTTCGCCGAGAACGAGGAGCGGAGTGTCTGGACCCCCTTCCACGTGACCAAGGGCTTCAAGCCCGAAGAGAGCGTGGTGAGCGTCTTCAAGGGCTGGTACGTCATGAACAGCCTCCACGCTGCCGCCAGCCGGACCGTGGGGGAGGAAGTGACCCTCCAGTTGAGCGTTATCCCCGGGCTGCGCTCGAGCGCCACGCTGCTTCTCGACCCGCTCGTGGCCAAGCAGTTGAAAGAGACCGATGGTTTTGAGAGCAAACAGGATTTCGCCCAATGGATTTCCAAGAATGCTCTCATCCCGAACGGGAGATTCTGGGGCACCGATACGATCGACATGCTGGTGGCCCCGCTGGCAGGCGCCGGCGTGGAGCCGTACTGCTCGTGGAAGAAGCTGCCCGACGACGAGCTCATTCCGCACTATCACGATCCCGATGCGATCAACATCGTCGTGGTTGGAGGAGAGACGAGCCCGGTCTGGAAGACTACCGATTACGCCTGCTGGGCTTCGGCGCCGGTGGACTACTGGCGACCGGCGGCTCGGTGAGCGCCGGGTAGGCTCTGGGCCCGCCGGGGCCGCTCGACGGTCTCCGGCACGTGGCCAGGTGGGCTGCTCGCGAGTGTGCGGCCGGCCTGCCGACGAGCGGTAATCAACTCGAGGCAGGCTGCCGATACTCTCCTATGGCTGAGCGTTCGAAGAGGTTCCACCGCAGAGTCTCAGGAGGTCGAAAGTGGCCGGATTCGGCAGCAGGATGTCAGTCCAGAGCCGGTTGGTCATCGGACTTGGCTTGATGATGCTCGATGTGATCGCCATCGGGGTCGTCGCGATAGTCTGGATCACGTACGGGCTCGATCCCACGGCCGGCACCAGTGCGGCCGGGGCGCTGATCGCAATCGGAGTCATCTGGGGCGTCGTGGTCACTTGGCTGCTCACGCGGGGTCTCATGCGCAGGTTGAACGCGGCCACGGGCACTCTGAGCGGCGCGGCGACCGAGCTCATGGCGATCGCCTCGCAGGTGGCCGCCGGCACCGCTCAGACCGCCGCCTCGACCAACGAGACCACCGCCACTGTGGAAGAAGTCAAGCAGACCGCCATGCTCGCCCTCGAGAAGGCGTCGTATGTCGCCCAGGGCGCTGAGAATGCCGCGCGCTCGGTCGGGTCGGCGCGGCTTCTGGTGGAAGAGACCGCATCGGGCATCGAGCAGATGCTGGGCGACATGGATGTTGTGTCGGAGACTATCAACAGGTTGAGCGAGCAGACCCAAGCGGCCGGCGACGTGGTCGCCGCGGTCAACGATCTGGCCGAACAATCGAATCTACTGTCGGTGAACGCCTCCATCGAGGCCGCCAAGGCCGGCGATCATGGCAAAGGCTTCACAGTCGTCGCCCAGGAGGTCAAGAGCCTCGCTGAGCAGTCCAAGCAGGCTGTCGTTCAGGTGCGCACGATCCTGAACGAGATCCAGAAGGCGGGCCAGATGGCCGTGCAGGCCACCGAGCGCAGCCGCCACACCATCGAGGCCGGAAGAGAACGATCGGTGGAGGCGGGCGAGGTCATGCAGAACGTGGCCGACCGCGCGATCGAAGACTCTCAAGCCTCGACACAGGTCACCGCCTCCAGCCGGCAGCAGTTGGCCGGCTTGGAGCAGATATCCCAGGCCATTCAGAGCATAAACGAGGCCGGCAGCCAGTCGACCGCCGGAACGAGGCAGGTCGAGCAGCAGGCGCAGCACCTGCAGAGGCTCGCACTCGAACTCAAGAGTCTCGTGGGCGCCGGGTCGGAGTCCTGATGCGCGCGGGACGTCGCTGATGGCGGCGGCCGAGCACTGATGCCGAAACGGGCAGGCCTCGGCGTCGGCATCGGTCTCGTCGTACTGGCCTTTCTGGCCTACGTATCCCTGGGGCTGCCCGACGGGCTGCTCGGGGTCGCATGGCCGTCGATGCGGCACGACTTCGCCCTGCCGCTCGACTCCCTCGGGCCGCTCTTCATAGCCTTCACCGTCGGCTACCTCTCGTCGAGCTTCTTCGCCGGCCGCCTGCTGGCCCGGCTGCGGCTCGGGGTGTTGCTGGCTCTCAGCACCTTCTTCGCCGGCGCGGCCCTCGTGGGCTACGGGGTCGCTCCAGGCTGGTGGGTCGTAGTCGGGCTGGGCGTGGCGGCGGGCCTGGGCGGAGGCGGCATCGACGGCGCGCTCAACATATACGTCGCGGCGAATCATGGCGAACGGATGATGCAGTGGCTTCACGCCGTCTACGGCGTCGGGGCGACGCTGGGGCCCGTGGTCATGACGCTGGCCATCAGCGCGCTCGGCAGCTGGCGCTGGGGCTATGTGGTGGTGGGCTGCCTGGAGCTCGCCCTGGCGGCGTGGTTCGTGGCCACCGCCTCGCGTTGGGGCGGCGGTGCGCGGCACGCCGGTGGTGCGGAGCCGGAGGGCGGTGCGAGGCACGCCGGCGATCGAGGCCGTCGAGGACGGGCCGGGCGACGGAGCGTCGCGGCGGCACGTCGACGTCCCCATGCTCGAGACCCTGCGCCGGTGGCGGATATGGCTGAGCATGCTGCTCTTCTTCGTCTACATGGGCATAGAGGTCGCCTTCGGAAGCTGGGCCTACACTCTGCTTACCGAGTCACGGGGCGTCTCTCCCCGGCTGGCCGGCTTCTTCATGGCGAGCTACTGGGGCATCTTCACCGTGGGGCGCATCGTGGCCGGCTTCTACACGCGGCGCGTGGCCGAGCGGATCCTGGTGACCGGCAGCTTGGCCGTCGCGTTGATGGGGGTGGCGGTTCTCGCCCTGGGGATGCCCGGAGTGGTGAACCTCATCGCTTCGGCCATCATCGGCCTGGCTCTCGCGCCTGTGCTCGCGGCCCTGCTCTCGGGAACGTCGAGCCGCGTGGGAGAGCGCTATGTGGCGAACGCTATCGGCATCCAGATCGCGGCCATGGGGGTGGGCGGCGCGGTAGGGCCGGCGTTGGCAGGGGTCGTTGCCCAGCGGTTCTCGCTCGACGCGATTCCATGGTTTCTCATGGCGCTCACCGTCGTGTTGATCGGAGCATATCTCTTCTCGCTGAAGAGGGCGGGGAGGGCTCTCTAGGCCTACTCCAGGAGAACGCAGAACACGATGCCACGACGCCCGAGCCGTTCGTCCACGTCTGGCACAGTTGCACTACCGCACGTCGGTCCGCCTTCAGACCGATCATCCCCAGTACGCGTGGCTTGGCGAGATGCGCGGCAGACGGTCATGCGTGAGCATGCGAACTGATCTGCCGCTCCCCGTCCACGCGTAGCCTGCCCCGCGCTTCGCCGAGATCATGCCACCGTGTGCCCGGTCGACGACGGCGGGTCGGGAGCTTCCAACCCGTCGTCGTCACGGGTGGACGCGCGTTCACCTGATTGTTGACAAGAGCTTGGTGCTTCTGCTAGGTTGGTGAACGTGCGTTCCCCAAGGTCACCCAGTTGGACATGTTCGTGAGGAGGGGCAGTGGACAGGGTGGGCAAGCGCATCCGGGTAACAGGAGCGGAGAGGCAGAAACAGACTGCCGAGATCACGCTCAAGCTGGTTGCCAGGTACGGAGTCCACGGTGCCACTATCTCCCGCATCGCCGCCGGGGTTGGACTCTCGCGGGCGGCTCTCTACAAGTTCTTCCCCAATCGTGAAGCGATGCTCACGGCTGCTCTGGACCTCATGGTCGAGCGGGTGCCGAAATGGATCGATCAGTCGTCGGGGAGCGACGTCTATGAGCACATCATGGATATGGGCCGTCGGCACGGGACCCTCGGCCTCACCGAATTCGAGGCCTTCACCCATCCCTGGTTCCAGTTCGCCGCCGCTAGCGGCTCGGGGAGTATGACCGAGGAATTGCGCGTGAGGCATCTCGCGTTCATCGGAGCCTTCGCGGAGCTGGTCGAAGAGGGGAAACGTGACGGAAGCATCCGCGCAGATATTGATACCGGCGTCCTAGCTTGGAGTCTCATGATGTGGGGCTGGGCTGAGGACGTAGCCCGTCTCGTCGGGCTGCAAGAGATCATCGACAGCGGAACGTCGGTCGAGGTCTTCAAACGCATGCTGGGTGACGTCGCGGGCCCTTCTCGCGACGGCCACAAGGCCGGCGCGGAGGAGGAGAAGGCGCCATCTCCGCTTGGGCAGGGGTCCCTACCCTCACGAAGACCGGGGGTACGGAGGTTGTGGAAGCGCGTCGTGGGAGAGGAGGACCGGGACGGGGAGAGACCTGATGAATCGTGTCGGGAGGTGCTCTTGTATGCCAACAAAGCTCAAGAGCCGGACGAAAACAGTCACTAGAAGGAGTATGCGATGAAAAAGAGGCTTCTACTAACCGGGCTTCTCATTCTGTTGCTGGCCGTCGCCGCGCTGGCCGTGGCCTGCGGCGAAGAAGAACCGGCGGCCACGACGGCCACCACGGCTGGTCCGGCCACCACGGCTGGTCCGGCCACCACGGCTGGCCCGGCCACCACAGCGGCTCCGACCACCGATACCACGGTGGCGCAGAAGCCCATAGAGCTGTCTATGGCGAGCATGTCGGCGCCCGAGGCGCCCATCGGTCTCGCGCTGGAGGCTTGGGCGGAAGAGATCAAGAAAGCCAGCAACGGCCTGCTGACCATCAGACACTACGGATCAAGCCAGTTGGTGAAGGGCCCGGAAATGCGTTCCGGCGTTAGGGACGGTGTGGCCGACATCGGGCACTCCTTCATCTTCGGTGCCGAACCCGGCTTCGAAGTTGCCGTGAATCTCACCCAGCTCGTCCGCGGCAAGGATACGCTCGATGGCATCAGGATCTTCGAGGCTATTTGGGCCAAGTACACCGAGCTGATGGAAAGCCAGTGGAAAGACTTCAAACTCCTGTGGATCTTCCCGACCCATTCGAGCGCTCTCTTCACCACCGAGAAGCCTGTCAGGACGATGGCCGACATCAAGGGGCTCGAGATTCGGGTGCCCAATGCCATTCTGGCCGACTTCATGAAGAACCTGGGAGCATCGCCCATATCCATGTCGACGCCTGACTGGATCACTTCGCTCGACAAGGGAACGACAGACGGCGGCGCCACCACTGTCGGAAGCATGTACGACTTCCAGATCGCCGACAACTTCAAGTACTCCACGAATTTCGCCATGGGCTGCTCTGTGAACTGGCTGGCAATGAACATGGACACGTGGAACAGTCTGTCTCCTGAACTGCAGAAGATCATCGATGACAGCTTGGTGTCGGCACGGCAGAAAGCCATCGAAGCCTGGGTGGAGAGCGAAAAGCTGACCCGGCAGTTCAGTCTCGACGCCGGCATCGAGTTCATAGAGCTCCCCGACGATGAGTACGCCCGCTGGAATGAAGCTGTGATGCCGGTGTACGACAAGATGGCGGCGGACATGGACGCCCTGGGATTCCCCGGTACAGAACTCGTAGATTACGCGTTGGGTCTGGCCAGATAATCTCGCGGCCACGCCCTCGATAGAGACCGTTCCAGCCTAGTACCTATCGACTGTCTGAGTCGTATCCGCACAGGTCGTGATACGGCTCAGACGGTCTCATTCCTGAACCCGGGCCTGCGTATCAGCGGATTTGATTGCATAAGAAGCGAGGGACTTCTACATGAGTGGACGCAAACTCTATGACTACCTGGTGAGAGCACTTCTCATAATCGCCACGCTGGCACTCATCCTTATGGCGACGATCATCGCCATCAACATCTTGGGGCGGAGCCTTTTCGGCAAACCGATATTGGGCACTATCGAAATCGCCGGGCTTGCCGGAGTCGTATTCGCGTCTATTGCGGTGCCCTTCGTGGAAAAGGAGCACCGCAACGTGCTCATGGAGGTAGTCGTCACGAAATTACCGCCGCGGGTGAGGGCATTTACCGACGCGTTCGTTCTCCTGGTGAGCCTGGGAGTAGTCGGCATCCTCACGTGGGGGATGTTCAGGGAGTCTCAGTACTCCGCAAGCTACACAGAGGTGACCACGGTCATGAGGATACCTATGGCGCCATTCAAGTACGTCTGGTCGGTGGGCGCCACGCTTCTCTGTGTCATTCTCCTGTGGAACGTCATTAAGTCTGTCAAGAAGGGGCTGAAACCATGAGCCCCGTCATGACGGGTGTGGTCGGGTTGGCCTCACTGCTCGTGCTTCTCGTGCTCGGCATGCCCATAGGCTATGCCATGCTGGCGTTGGGCTTCACGGGGTTTGCGTACCTCACCAGCTTCACCGGCGCTCTGCACATCCTCGTCAACACCCCTTACGAGCTGATCTCGAGCTATGACTACGCTGTTATCCCTCTCTTCATCTTCATGGCCGCACTGTGCAACAGCACCGGTCTGGGGCAAGGCCTCTTTCGTATGGCAAACGCGTGGCTGGGCAGAGTCCCTGGCGGTCTATCCATAGCCACCATTGGTTCATGCGCAGTCTTTGGCGCCGCCAGTGCCTCGAGCATCGCCACCACGGCGACGATAGGCACGGTGGCCTTGCCTGAGATGAGACGATACAACTACGACCCCGGTTTGGCCGTGGGTTGCGTCGCCGCCGGCGGCACTCTGGGCATCATCATCCCTCCCAGCGGGATACTGATGATCTACGGCATCATAGCGCAGCAAGACATAGGCAAGCTTTTCATAGCCGGCATTCTTCCCGGTATCCTGCTGAGCGCCATGTTCTTGGCTATGATCGTCGTTCGAGTGCGGTTGAAGCCGAGTCTGGCTCCTCTTGGACCCAAGACCAGCCTCAAAGAGAAAGTGCGCTCCATTTTCGACAGTTTTGAGATGCTGGTGGTCATCATTCTGGCCATTGTTGGTCTGCTCGTGGGCTGGTTCACGCCAACCGAAGCGGGCGCCGTGGGAGCTTTCGGGGCGCTCATAATGTCCTTGGTGCGAAGGCGGCTGACCTGGAAGGCTTTCAAGAGTGCCTCCATGGAGACCGTGCGCACTGGGGGCATGATATTCGCCGTGTTGATGGGCGCACTGGTCTTCACTTCGTTTCTTGCCGTGACGACGATCCCCATGGAGGTAGCGGAGTGGGTGGGCGGCCTCGGTTGGCCACCGATGGCTGTCATGATCCTTATTCTGCTTATGTACGTGGTATTGGGAACGTTTCTTGAAGAGATGGCAATGATCTTGCTCACCCTACCCATCTTCCTTCCTGTGGTAGCTTCGCTTGGTTTCGACCTGATATGGTTCGGCATAATCATCGTGGTGGTGGTGATAATGGGCATGATCAGCCCGCCGGTGGGCATAACCATGTTTGTGGCCAAGGGCATTGCGCCGGAAATCCCGATGGGCACTATCTACAGGGGAGTGCTGCCGTTCTTGTTGATTACCATCCTGTTCACGGCTTTGCTGCTGGCGTTCCCGCAATTGGCGTTGTGGTTGCCAGGCGTCTCCGGATAGGGAACGGGTGGCGAACGTGGCAAGAGAGAACAGTGGCGCACTAGAGGCTTGATGTGACCGTCACACGGACGGGAAGGACCCCGTCCGTGTAGGGCGAAGGGCTTCCAGACATGTCCCCTCGAGATTGGGACTCGAGATGGCACTTGACCTGGAAGCCCTTCTCTCGCGAAAGAATCCCGCCTGCCTTCGAACGGCCCCACCTGCACGCGCGGTGCGGGCGGGCCGTCCGTAAGGCGTTCCAGCATTACTTGCGAACAGGATAGTTCCCTTTGGTCTCATAGGGTCCCGTGGTGTTTGCGGCGATGACAATGATTGTAGACGTCGAGATCACCGGAGGCCGAGCCATGACGACAATCGCGCCGCGCGCTCAATCCTTTCGTCTGGGCGACATACTCGTCGACCGAGGGCTTATCACTGAAGAGCAGCTGACTCTGAGTATCCGTCACCAGAGCGAGACAGGAGCGCGGCTGGGCGAGGCCCTCATGGAACTCGGCTTCATCACATCGCTCGAACTGAACGAGGCTCTCGCGTGGCAGAGCACCTACGGCCTCTCGGGTTTTGGCGAGCTGATGCCGCATCCCACCGCGGCGAAGCTGCTCACTGAGAAGTTCTGCAGGGCCCGGCAGGTTCTGGCGGTGGATTATGTGGGCGAAACCTCGTTGATACTCGCCATGGTCGATCCGGCCGATGTGGTCACCATAGACGACGTGCGTCTCATCACCGGTCTGGAGATCAGGCCGGTGCCTACGACCTCTGAGGCGATCGGCAAGGCCTGGGAGCTCATCTTCTCTGAGAAGGGCCGGTTGCAGGCAGACCGCCGTGAGACCGAAGCGGCCACCACAAGCGCCCAGGAAGCGGCCTCTCGCGACACGGTGATCTCCATGGTCGACCAGATTCTCGTGACCGCCATGCGACGCAAGGCGTCTGATATCCATATCGAGCCGCAGGCCGCCGGCATGGTGGTGCGTCTGCGAGTCGACGGAGTCCTCTACCACCTGACCGAGATCGACAACGATGTGAAGCACGGTGTCATCTCGCGTATCAAGATCCTTGGCGACATGGACATCGCCGACAAGCGGCTGCCCCAAGACGGCCGGGCCACCTTCCGCAGCGAAGACGGATCCATCGACCTGCGCATCGCCACCATCCCCACCGTCTACGGGGAGAACGTGACCATACGGCTGCTCGACCTGCGCCAGAGTGTGACCTTGGAAGAACTGGGCATGGCCGACGAGCAGTTGGCGCTCTTTCGCAAGACGCTCAGGCGGCCCTGGGGCGAGATACTCGTCACCGGGCCGACCGGCTCGGGCAAGTCGAGCACGCTCTACGCCGGGTTGGAGGAGCTGAATCGCGGCGACATCAAGATCTACACGGTAGAAGACCCGGTGGAGCGGCGCATAGCGGGCGTGCTCCAGTCACAGGTGCGCTCGAGCATCGGCCTCACCTTCGCCTCGATGCTACGCTCGCTCGTACGTAGCGACCCCGACATCATCATGGTCGGCGAGATACGCGACTTCGAGACGGCCATGGTCGCGACCGAGGCCTCGCTCACCGGCCACCTCGTGCTGTCGACGCTCCATACGAACGACGCTTCGTCCGCCATGACGCGTCTGGTGGAGATGGGCATCCCCGCCTACCTGATCGCCTCGGCGCTCGAGTTGATAGTCGCTCAGAGGCTGGCTCGACGGGTGTGCCCACGATGCAAGGAAACGGTGGATCTCCGCAGGACGACTATCACCGAGGAGGAGCGAGACTTTCTGGGAGACATCGGCGGAGCAACCAGCATCGTTAGAACGGTTGGCTGCAACAGCTGCTACGGAACGGGCTATAGTGGGCGCGTCGGGCTGTTCGAAGTGCTTCCGGTCACCCGCGAGATCAGGGAGATGGTCTTGAACCACGCGACGGCGGAGCAGATCCGCGACCGGGCCGCGGCCATGGGCGTCTGTTCGCTCCGTGAGGACGGCCGCCGGAAGGTGCTCAAGGGAGTAACCACCGTGGAGGAAGTGCTGCGGGTTACGACCTAAGCGCCCGCGGGGCGGTCCCCGCGGGCGGCAATCGAGGGGAGGGGATATCTACGATGGGTTTCGCCCGCACTGACGCCGTATCCGGCACCGGGCGCGAACTGGGAGCGGCTCTCCTCGACACGGCGCGGGCGCTCGGCGCCGGTCTGGCCGGCATAGCGGCTGTGGAAGAACTGCGTGCCCTCGCCGGGCCGAGCCACGCGGAGGCGACCCGGCGGCTCGGCGACCTCCCGCCTGCCGAGCCGGTGCGGTGGCCCGCCGACGCGCGGAGCGTGCTGGTGATAGCGGTGGAGCATCCCGCGGAGCGGCCCGAGCTCGATTGGTGGTTCGGGCGCATCGATCCGCCTGGCAATCGCGTGCTGGCCCGTATCGTGCAGGGGCTGTGCGACTGGGCCGCGAGCAACCTCGGCATGCGGACCACCCACCTGCCGTACCACGTGGAGCGCGGAGGCGCCTACCTCAAAGACGCGGCCGTGCTGGCCGGCCTGGGCTGCATAGGCCGCAACAACCTGTTGATCACCCCGGAGCTCGGTTCGCGGGTGCGCCTGCGGGCGCTCACTCTCGACGCCTCCCTGCCCTCGACCGGGCCGTCGGACTTCGATCCCTGCGCCCGTTGCGATGCTCCCTGCCGGCGCGCCTGCCCGCAGGGGGTGTTCGCCAGGCCGGCCGTGCGGCGGGTCTCGGGCGAAGCGCTACCCGGCGCCGCCCCGTCGGCCGCCCTGAGGCTACCCGCTCGCACCGGCGAGTTCTCGCGCGACGCCTGCTACGTGCAGATGGAGCGCGACATCGAAGGGGCGACATTGGGCGATGCGGCCGCCCTCGGGGCGCCTGAATGGGTGGGCGGCACGGAGCCGGTGAAGGTCATCCGCTACTGCCGGGCGTGCGAACTGAGTTGCCCGGTCGGAACGACCGGGCGCCGACTCGAAGCGTGAGCGGCGCCCTGGGGCGGCCGCTCCCCGGGGTGGCTCGCGGCGGCGGGCGGTCGCTCAGTGGCCCCCGGTTGTGGTAGTTTGACTCTCAGCGTGAAAGCCGCCGTCAACACTCGCTACGGATCGCCCGATGTCATCGAGATTCGGGATGTACCGAAGCCCGAGCCGGGGCCCGATGAAGTGCTGGTGAGGGTGCATGCGACCACGGTCAGCCGCACCGACTGCGGAAATCTCAGAGCCCATCCGTTCTTCATCCGACTCATGACCGGGCTGCGCCGGCCAAAGAGGACGATCCTCGGCATGGACTTCGCCGGCGAGGTCGAGGCGGTCGGGCCGTCGGTCGGAACGTTCAGAAGAGGCGATCGCGTCTTCGGACTCACGCCCCATAGCCACGGTGGTCATGCCGAATACGTGTGTATGCGCGAGACCGACCCTATCGCGGAGATACCTACAGGCCTCAGCTTCGCCGAGAGCGTGGTCTGCGAAGGGGCCTTGTACGCCGACACGAATCTCCACGGATTCGCTCTCACCCCGCAGAAGACGATTCTCATATACGGAGGGTCTGGGGCGATAGGCGCGGCGGCGATCCAGCTGGCCAAGGTGTACGGGGCCGAAGTCACGGCGGTCGTGGGCACCAAGCACCTCGAGCTCGCGCGATCGCTGGGGGCCGACCACGTTGTCGACTACACTACCCAGGACTTCACTACGATCGGCAAGACCTACGACGTGGTCTTCGATGCCGTCGGCAAGACGTCGTACTTCCAGTGCCGCCGCTTGCTGCGGCCCGGCGGGCGTTTCGGGGCGACCGATCTGGGGCCTCGCGGGCGGAATGTGCCGGTGATGCTCTGGTCGGCTATCACGAAGAGCTCGAGATTCAGGTTCCCTATGCCCAAACAGACGCAGGCCTTTGTGGAGTTCTTGAGGTACCGCATGGGTACGGGTGAGTTCCGGGCCGTCATCGACCGAGCCTACCCCCTGGAGTCTATCGTCGACGCCTACCGCTACGTCGAGACCGGTCAGAAGACCGGCATCGTGGTCGTCGAAGTCACGTCCGGCTGAGCCCGGGCCGGCGCCTTCGAGGGGCCGGTGGCGAGCGACTACTCCCGCGGGCACCAGTGGTCTTCGAGGAACATGGCCGGCGTTTGACCCCGACGGCGTGCCAGCGAGAAGACCCGGCATGCCGCGTGGTGATGACTCGGGCGGGGCTCTCAGACGCTCGGTATGACCACGTCGGGAACCCCGGCGTGGGTGGCCGCTTCTTTGTCGACCAGCCGCTTGAGGTCCCACGCCAGCGCCTGCAGACGTCTGACTTCTTCCTCGACCTGGCGGGTGCCCGCAAGCGAATGCGATTCGGCTTGGTTGATGCTCTCGATGGCCTGCCCGATCTGCTCCATGCCGGCCAGCTGCTGGCGGCTCGACGCCGATATCTGCTGGGCAGACTGCGCGGATTCGTTGACGCTTTCCGCGAGGGTGTGAATGGTATCTCCCGCCCCGACGGCCTGCCGGCGCGCGGCTTCGATGACTTCGCGGCTACGGTCCACCGCCTGCACGGCGACGGCGTTCGCCTTCTGGATCTCACTGAGAATGGAGCGTACCTGCGACACAGCCTGCTTCGACTGCTCGGCGAGATTCTTCACCTCCTGCGCGACCACGGTGAAACCCTTGCCCTGCTCGCCGGCCTTCGCGGCCTCGATGGAGGCGTTGACCGACAAGAGGTTGGACTGCTCGGCCAGGTCGCTCACCGTTGTCACGATCTCGCTCACCGCTTGGGCCTGCTCGCTTAGGCGGTTGATGGTCTCGGCCACGGTGGCCATCTCGCTCTGCATGCGCTCTATGCCCTCTATGGTCTCCTCGACGGCGGCACGGCCTGTCTCGGCGGTCTCGGCGACGTTCCGAGCGCTGGCTGCCACATCGGCGGCCTTTTCGTGGGCGAGTTGGGCGGTCTGCCTGACTTCTTCCACAGTGGCCGTGGTCTCATTGGTGGAGGCGGCCGTCTGAGCCGCCCCCGCCGACACCTGGGAGGTGACGGCGAGCAGTTGAGACGCCGATCGTCCGATCTTGAGGCTGGCCACGCTGACCATGCGGCCGATGCCTCGGGAGATCCACCACTGGGCCACGGCGCCGAAGACGATGATGAATCCACCGAACGCGTACAGTCCGATCATCGTGTTGGTCAATCTGGACGAGATACGGGCGGCCTGGGCCGGGTCGCTCAGTTGGGTACCAGCCGATGCGGTCAGATCGGCGAAAGACGACCGAGCCGCGTTCACCTCGAGCACGGCTACGACCACTCCGATGGCCACCAAGACCAGCACCACGAGAAAACCCAGCATGATAACTCGTTGGACGCGCATGTAGCTTGACCGCCGACCCGACATCTCCCGCTGCCCTCCTAGGCTCTCCAAACAAGAGGGGCGCTTCAGCTCTCACGGCCGCCGCGCCCCCGTTGGTTCTACTTCTTCGGATATCGGTTCAAAGACGTCGAAGCTTGATTGTAGGAATCTGCGGCGCAACTGCGCCGCGGCGTTAGAAGCCTCAGCCGTAGGTGCGGCAACCGCCTCCGCCCCCGTTCGCCCACTCGGGGTCGAGCAGCGGACCGTTGCGCAGGTAGCTGCGGACGGTCTGCCGGACAGACTCTGATTCGCACCGCGGGCAGCGCTTCTCTTCATCTTTGAGGGTGGACTTCGACTCAAGCACGAACGAGTGCTTGCATGCCTTGCAGACAAGTTCGAGATTGACCATCACTGCACCGCCACTTCTTCGGGAGTCGCGAATGGGACACTCGGGTTACATTATTGCATGATTTCGCAATCATGTAAGACGAATCGGCGGGGGCCTTGGTGCCGCCAGGTCGAAGCGAGCGCTTGCGCGGCCGACATGCGGGCTCCGGTGCAGAAACGCCGCGCCGCCGCCGGTTTCGCCCAGCGTTCGTGGCCCGCCCTCCACGAGCGTTGGACGATTATCCGCAAGGTCGACTACTATGGAAGAGACGAGTCAGGCAGAGACCCGGTCAGGGCGTCATCGAAAGGAGTATCTCGATGGACGTGGATGGCAGGACGGTCCTTCTCACCGGCGCGTCGACGGGCATCGGCCGAGCTACCGCTGAACTGCTGGCGGAGCGGGGAGCCAGGCTGGGCCTAGTGGCGCGTTCCGACGATACGCTCCGGCAACTCGCTCACAGCCTGGGCGACGCATGGGTGTTCGCGGCCGATCTCGCCGACCCAGACGGCGCCCGCGCGGCGGCATCCCGGGCTCTCAAGTACTTCGGGCATATCGACGTGCTCATCAACAACGCGGGTCAGGGCTACGACGCTGCCGTGGAGTGTGCCGACCCCGAGAAGTTGCTGTATGTCTTCCGGCTGCACGTTCTGGCTCCGTTGCTGCTCATGCAGGCGGTGATCCCCGAGATGCGCTCCCGCGGTGAAGGGGCTATCGTCAATGTGGGATCCGGAACGACCCTCCTCACCCTTCCCAACAACGGACCCTACTCGGCCAGCAAGCACGCGCTCAACTGTCTGACGCTCACGGCCCACAAGGAACTCGAACGCGACAACATCAGGGTGAGCCTGGTGTATCCCTCGCTGACAGACACCCCCTTCGAGGACGGCACAGGGGCGTTTTCCGATCCAGCGGCGCTGTGGGTCGCGCACCACGAGGGTGGGCACCGGGGCGAGGCGTTCCAGCCTCCGCCGCCCGACCCGCCGGAGTTGGTGGCGGGCAAGATCCTCGAGGCCATCGAGACAGGAGAGGCCGAGGTGTTTGTGCACGAGCGCATGCGCCGGCACTAGGACCTGAGTGGTGCCGGCGGCCTCGTAATGACGCCGCCGCCCGGCCTCTGGCCGGGCGGCGGGATTCTCGGGCCGCTCCGCGCAACGCGCGGAGCGGCGGGTCGTTGTCTGGCGGACGTTCCCCGCGGCTACCTGATACGGGTGTAGGTCCGCAGCGCCTCGAGGTCGGCGCGCATGCTCGAGGTCGTCGGGTTCTGCATATCCCACGTTTGCCATGCCGGCGTCGGGGTGTTGCGCTCCCTCGCGCCGGCGCGACCGGTGTCCTCCTCGCGGGCGGTTTCCGCGCGCCGCCACTGCGATGCGAGTAGGAACACAGCAAAGATTCGTTCGCTGAAGACTCCCATTGCTCTTCCCCTCCTGATCCTTTTTTCGCCGGCAAGAAGTCTAGGGAAAGAGGGTCGAAAGTAACAGAGGCAGAGATGGGCGAGTGTTACCATAACAGTAGCGAAACGCAGCGTACTGTGCTTACAGTTCTTCCATAACAGCGCCTGCTGAGAGGGGAAGGTCGTGAAGACCGAGCTACCGCGGGCCCGGGTGCCCAAGTACGCGCTCCTGGTCGACGAGATCGCCGACCAGGTGGCGGAGGGGGTGCTGAGGCCCGGCGACCGCATCCCTTCGGTGCGGCAGTTGAGCCGCGAGCGGGGAGTCAGCGTCACCACCGTGCTCGAGGCCTACCGGCTGACTCGAAGACCGGGGCATCATCCAGGCCCGGCCGCAATCGGGGTACTTCGTGGCTCTGCGGCCCTCGGGGGCGTCGCGTCCCCAGCCCACCATGTCGTCGGCGCTCGGCCTCTCCGGCGCCGGTCACCATCAGCGATCTGGACGCGAACATCCTGCTCGAGTCGGTATCGCAGGGCATGGTGCGCTTCGGCGCGGCCTGCCCGGCCGTGGAGCTGCTGCCCACCGACCGGATGAACCGCATCCTCGGGCTCGCTCGCCCGGCGCGGCGAGGTCGGCCGGCGACCTGCACGCCTCGGTCGACGGCTGGGAGGAACTTCGCCGGCAGATCGCCCTGCGCCGCTCGCTGCAGGGCTGCGCTCTGGACGAGCGGCGACATCGTCGTCACCTCGGGCTGCACCGAGTCGCTCAGCCTGGCGCTCCAGGTGACCACCAAGCCCGGCGACCTGGTGGCGGTGGAGTCGCCGACCTACTTCGGCATCCTTCAGATCCTCGAGGTCCTGGGCCTGCACGCCCTCGAGATCCCCACCCATCCGGAGACGGGCATCAGTCTCGACGCTCTCGAGTTCGCGCTGCGGCACGATCCGGTGAGCGCGGTGGTGGTCATGACCAACTTCAGCAACCCACTGGGTAGCAGCATGCCCGACGCGGCGAAACGCGCTTGGTGGCGATGCTGGCCGAGAAGGAGATACCACTCATCGAGGACGACGTTGACGGTGAGCTCTACTTCGGCGGCAGCCGGCCCACCGTGCGCCAAGTGCTACGACGAACAGGGTCTCGTGTTGCTGTGCTCGTCGTTCAGCAAGGACATCGCCCCGACCTACCGGGTCGGGCTGGATCGCTCCCTGGCAGGTACCTGAAGCGGTCAAGCACGTGCGCGGGGCTCTGGTGGGGCGGGCGCCCCTCATGACGCAGCAGGTCATCGCCGAGTATCTCTCGCACGGCGGCTACGAGCATCACCTGCGCAGACTGCGGCGCGCGTACGCCGAGCGTGTGAACCACATGGCCCAAGCGGTCGTCGACCAGTTCCCCGAGGGCACGCGCGTGTCGACACCCGCCGGAGGGTACGTACTGTGGGTGGAGATGCCCGACTCGGTTGACGCCTTGACGCTGTTCAGGATGGCGCTCGACGCCGGTATCTCGGTCGTGCCGGGCCCCGTGTTCTCCGTGGGATCGCACTTTCACAACTGTCTGCGCTTGAACGCGGCTTACTGGTCGAAGAAGACCGAACCGGCGCTGGCGCAGTTGGCTGAGATGGTGGCGACACTCGTGGGCGCCGCTGGGTAAGAAACGCGTCGCGTGCCCGGGGTGTTGTCGGCTATTCTGGATAGCAGCATGCAGGACTTCGAAGGAGGATGGATGAAGAAAACGGTAGTCCAACCACCCGACGTTGGCGCTCCGGCGGCACCGTACTCGACTGCCATCAAGGTGAGCGGGGTCGGCAACCTACTGTTCGTAGCCGGCGTCGTCTCGAGCGACATGTTCGGCACCCTCGTGCATGCCGGCGATATCCTCGCCCAGACGCGGCAGATCGTGAAGAACCTGCAATCCATTCTCGAAGAAGCCGGGGCGACGCCCGAGTGTGTGGTCAAAACGACCACCTATGTGGCGGCGAGCGCCATGGACGATTTCTTCGAGTCGAAAGCCTTCCTGGAGTACTTGGAGGCCTTCGACTCCCCGGCCGACACGCTGGTCGGCGTCGCTTCGCTCGCGGGCTCCAAGCAGGGACAGCTCGTCGAGATCGACGCCATAGCGGTCATCGACTAGAGGGCTCCCGCGGAGCGAAGTCGCGGCCGATTGAAGGTCGCCCGGGCTACTCTCCGGGGTGGCCCTGGCCGAGTTCCTTTTCGCTCGCGGCGCGTACGCCGACCACCTCGACCTCGAAGTGCAGGCGCTGGCCGGCCAGAGGGTGGTTGGCGTCGACGACGATGGTGTCGTCGGTAACCTCGCGAACAGTCAAGGGCACGGAGCCGTCTTCGGTTTCGGCTACGACCATCATGCCCGGACAAAGCTCCATGTCCTCGTCGGCGGTGTCGCGCTGCAGAGTCATCAGCCGCTCGGGGTCGTATTCGCCATAGGCTTCAGCCGGCTCCACCACGACCGTGCGCTGGTCGCCCGGCTGCGTACCGGTGAGCGCCCTCTCCAAGCCGGGGATGATGTTGCCGTATCCGTGTAGGTACTCGAGCGGTTCGGCGGACTGGTCGAGCGTGCTGCCCTCGACGTCGGTGAGGTGGTAGTTGATGCTGACCACGGACCCACGCTTGGCTTCCATCGATTCGTCCCTCCTGTCGGGTTGAGAGGAGACAGTAGCAGGATTCGGCTTCAGAAACCCGGCATTGCCGTCCGCGGCGGGGTAAGAACCTTCTCATCGCCTCCTCATGTGCATCTCATGACGCCCTTCTAGACTGACCCTCGTGTGTAAGACACAGAAAGGAATCGTCATGAAGAAGAGTTGGAAGACCATAGCCGTGATCGCGGTAGGAATCGCTTTGGTGCTGGCAGTGAGCGGTGTCGTCTTGGCGACGGGCCAAAGCTGGCGCGGATCGGTCGACGAACCGACGGCGGCCGCGTCGGCCACCGTCACGACCTCGCACACGGTGGCTCTCCCCGCGACCGACGGCATACCGTCCGACGCCGAGGCCGCGGCGCTCCTGTTCATGCGTGAAGAGGAGAAGTTGGCCCGCGACGTGTACCAGGCGCTGTACGACGCATGGGGCGCGAAGGTGTTCAAGAACATCGCCGTCTCGGAGTCCCGGCATATGGAGAGCGTCAAGGCCCTGCTCGACGCGTACGGCCTTGCCGACCCGGTGGGCGCGAACGCGGCCGGCGTCTTCGTCAATAGTGAGCTTCAGACCGCGTACGTGGATCTCGTCGCCAAGGGCACCCAGTCGCTCATCGACGCCTACGAGGTCGGCAAGACGATCGAGGAACTCGATATCGAAGACCTTGAAGCCCTGCTCACCATTTCCCAGCATGCTGACATCACCGAAGTGGCTCAGAATCTGCTGAATGCTTCTGAGAACCACTTGGCCGCCTTCAACCGCCAGCTGGCCAAGTAGGAGATTCGTGGCCGAGCCGGCAGTCCGCCGGCCCGGATCGAAGCGCGCCGAACCCCGCGGCAGCGGGGTTCGGCGCTGTGCCGCTCCTCGAGCGCCGGCCGCTGGTTGCCGGTGCCTGGCTGCCCATCCGACCGCGTACGGCGCCGCGCCTTCACTTGCGTTCCGCGGCGACCACGCGGAGAATGGCACTGCGCCACTGTTCCACGCGCCAACCTAAGTGGGGGGTTGATGAGGAGTCGGGCCGCTATCGTGGCCGTCTACGTTCTGCTGGCCGCGTTCGCCGTCGCACCGTGCCTGTGCTCATGCGGTGAGAGTTCGCCGACCCAGGGAGGCATGGACGAGACTCTCCGAATCGGCTACGCGATCGAAGCGCCCTACGCGTTTCTCGACCCCGCGGGAGAGGTCACCGGCATAGACCCGGAGGTCGCGAAGCGGGTCGCCGATCGGCTCGGGGTCAAGGAGATCCGCTGGGTGCTCACCGAGTTCGGGTCGCTCATCTCGGGGCTGCAGACCGGTCGGTTCGACGTGATCGCCGCCGGCATGTTCATCACCGCAGCTCGGGCCGAGAGCGTCGATTTCTCGCGGCCGACCTTTCGGGTGCGGCAGGGCCTCCTCGTGCCGGCTCGTAACCCTGCCGGCCTCCATTCATACGAGGATGCGGTCTCCGATGCCGCCGTGAAGGTGGCGGTCATTTCGGGAGCGGTTGAGGAGCGCCTCTTGCTCGAGATGGGGATCGCCCGCGATAGACTGGTGCGGGTTCCAGAGGCTCTCGCGGGCGTCAGGGCCGTCGAATCGGGCGTGGCCGACGCCCTCGCCCTGTCTTCGCCGACCTTCTGCTGGATGCGCCTGAACGGGCAGCTTGGCACGGTCTCCGTCGCGGAGCCGTTTCAGCAACCGGAGCTTGCCGCGGACCAACTCCTTGGATTCGGCGGCTTCGTATTCAGGACTGACGATGAGGGGTTGCGCAACGCCTGGAACGAGGTGCTCGGCTCCTTCGTGGGCTCTCAGGAGCATCTGGAGCTGCTCGCCGCCTTTGGGATGACCTCCTCGGAGTTGCCCGGCGGCGTCACGACTGAGCAGATCATCCGGGCAGAGACCGTGGAAGCGGCTCCGTGACCTCGCGCATGCCAGTGTGGAGTTCGAGACTGAGGGATCTTCTCGCCGACACGCGGGGCTGGGTGTGGGGCGCCGTAGTGCTTTCGCTTCTGGTGGTCGGATCCATAAGCTTGATCCACGTTGAGCAGGTGGATACGCAGAGGCAGGCGATCGTAGCTCTCGACACCTTCAGGCGGGCCCGCATCGATCTGGCCAAGGGCTTTCTCCACACCACTCTCGCGGGCGACCCGTCGTCGCCCTTCGACGGCCGGGAGGGGTGGGCACTGTTGATGCAGGCAATCGTGGAGTTCGAGGAGGCGCAGCAACTGCTCGAATCACAGGGCATTGACTGGTTGGGGCCCGAGGAGGCATTTTCGGCCGAGGCCTTCTCGAGAGCGGTCTTCGCGTTTCATGCGAGTCTTCTCGAGTGGAAGGCTTCGAACAGCCGCGGGCCTGCCCAGGAGACGCGGTTGCGGAACGCCTTCTACGAACTGGAACTCCAGGCCGACCAGCTCGATTCGCTCAGCCAGAGCGCTCTGCACGACCGTCAGGCGCGTCTCAATCGCGACTTCGTCGTATCGGCGAGTGTGGCCGGGGTGCTTCTTCTCGCCATCTGCTGCGGGCTCTACCTCGCCGGTTCGTCGCGGAGAAGGAGTGAGGCCGCCCTACGGGAGAGCGAGCGGCACCGTCTCGAGCAGGAAGAACAGCTCCAACAGACCAGGCGACTCGAAGCCATCGGGCGGCTCGCGGGCGGTGTGGCTCACGATCTCAACAATCTGCTAACCCCCATATTGGGCTACGGCGAGATGTTGCTGGGCGACCTGCCCGAGACCGATCCTCGCCGGAGCATGGTGTCTGAGATGTTCACGGCGGCATCGCGCGCGGCCGAACTGGTGGCCCAACTCCTCGCGTTCGGCCGCCAACAACCCCTCGAGATCAAACCGGTGGATCTGAACGAGGCCATCCAAGAACTGGTGCGCCTACTCCGGAGGACCATACGCGAGAACGTGGACATCGATCTGCGTCTCTCGCCTGAAACACCCGCTATCGGGGCCGACGCCGTGCAGGTGGGGCAGGTGATCTTGAACCTCGCCGTCAACGCCGAAGACGCCATGCCCAACGGAGGCACCTTGACCATCAGCTCCGAAAGGGTGCTCGTCAGGGCTGATGACGATGAGGCCTCTCCGTCGCTGGAACCAGGCATGTACGCATTGCTCACGGTGAGTGACACCGGGCGCGGCATGGACCCCGAGACCAAGGCGCGCGTATTCGAGCCGTTCTTCACCACCAAAGAGCCCGGCGAAGGCACCGGTCTCGGCCTGGCTACCGTGCACGGCATCGTGAGGCAGCACCACGGCGACATCGTCGTCGACACCAAACGGGGTTCGGGCACCACCTTTCGTGTTTACCTCCCCAGCGAGGCCGGGACGGAGTCTGCCGGCGAGATCTCGAGGTAGGGTCGTCGCGGCTGGGCTCTAGCGCGGGCTCAGGGCGTGTCGAATCCTCGTCTGTGTGCGCGTCGGACCTCTTGACTATTATGAACTTAATAGTATTATCTGGTTAGCAACAGAGAGAGCCGGATCGCCAAGCCGGACGCCGGCCACGGCTTTGAGCACCAAGCCGTCCGTCGATCGGACTGGAGGCAGAAACAGATGACGATACCGATAACACCAGATCCCGAGGGGAGCATTCTAGAGGCTGCGCAGAGGGGCGCTCCCGACGCCGGCGCCGCGGCCCTTCCGGGCGGGGACGAGGCAGTGGCCCAATCCCTGCGCAAGTTCAACAAGGAGCTGAGCTCGGGCATCGTATCGCTCGCGCTTCTCGCACTCATGGGGCACGCCGACAAGCCGCTCTACGGCTACCAGATCGCGAAGGAACTCGAAGGCTACGGTGAGGGCCTGCCCGTGAAGCAAGGCACTCTCTACCCGGTGCTTCGGTCGCTCGAAGCCGGGGGCCTGCTCACGAGCGAGGTAGAACCGTCGGTCACGGGCCCGCCGCGGCGCTACTACTCGGTGACCGAGGAGGGGCGGCAGGCGATCGTCGTTTGGCGCCAATCGTGGATACGCACCCGTGAATTCGTCGACTCCGTGCTGGAGGGAGACCGTGGATAGGAACATAGAGACATATCTGAGGGAGCTGAGAGACGCTATGGCGTCCGCCGGAGCCGATCCCGCCCTCGCGCAAGATGCTCTCTTCGACGCTGAGGAACACCTGCAGGCTGAGATGGCGGCGGGTGGGGAGTTCGCACTCGTCGCTCAGGTCTACGGGAGTCCGGAGGAAGTCGCGGCCGCGTATCTCGGCACGGCGCCCGTGCACGATATGGCGGCGGCGATGGCGGGGCCCTACCCGAACGCGACGGCGCCGCCGCCGGCAGGCATGGCCGACACGGCGGATGCCGCCGAGGGGTACGCGGTGCCGCCGGCCGGAGGCGAGCCTTCCGCCGGTGCGCCTCCGCAAGGCGTGCCGGAAGCTCCGGCGGCCCCTGGCGAGACCTTCGTCGCCACAGAGATGTCTGCCGGCTGGATTGAGGCGGGTGGAGCTACCGCGGGCCGACAGGCTCCTGCCGATGTGGTCGAGCCCGGCGCCTCCCCGGTCGAGCAGGCCGCCTCGACGGCGGTTCCAGAACCGGCGGCCGGCACTGGTGCGGGCAGGGTGTTCTGTGTGCGGTGCGGCACCGAAGGGCGGGCGGGCCAGGGATTCTGCAGGCGGTGCGGCGCACCCCTGCCGGCGCCGGTCGTTGGCCAGCCGCCCGCGAGCGCTCAGCCACACTACTCCGGCCTGCCGTATGGCGCGCCGCCGCGGGGACAGTATCCGGTGGGGGTGCAGACGGGCATGGCCGCCGCCGAGGCCGCGCGAACCCAGGCGCCGCACAGCGTCTGGAGGGATATCTTCGGGCCGTTCGTGGACTCCCGCACGTGGACCTCGCTCGTGTACATGATCCTCTCCCTGGGACTCGGTATCGTGTACTTCAACGTGGTGGTGGTCGGCCTCTCGACGTCGATACCTCTCGTGTTCGTCTTCGGCGCGGGCATTCCGCTCGTCGTCCTCGTTCTCGCGATCGTCCGCGCGCTTTCGCTGTTCGAGAGCCGGGTGGTCGAGGTGCTGCTCGGCACGCGCATGCCCCGCAGGTGGCGGCCCTTGCCTCCAAACACGGGGTTCTTCAAGCGTATCGAGTTCTGGCTGACCGACGAGCGCACCTGGCTGTCGATGTTCTACATGGTCATGATGCTGCCTCTTGGGATCGTGTACTTCACCATCGCCGTCACGCTGCTCGCGACGAGTGTGGCGCTCATCGCCTCGCCGATCTGGGCTTGGTTCGGCGAGTACACGTTCACAACTCACGACGTCATGTACACGGGCGACTTCCCGCGGTTCTTGATACCTCTGGCCTTCATCGTCGGCCTGCTGCTACTGGTCGGCACCATGCACGCCATCAAGTGGATCGGGCGCGGCCACGCGGCCTTCGCCAAGGCGATGCTCGTCCGCCTGAAGTAGCGAGCGCTCGATACGCTCTGGAGCGGAGGTAGACCGGGCGGGTGGCCTGTCGTGGCTGGACATTCGGTCGCACACGTTGTACGCTCCGGCAGTCTGGTTCGAGCACTGGTCGTGCTTCCAGGTTCGTGAGGTGCCATGGCGGAACTGCCTTCCATCTCGGTGGACGGGGCCACGCATGCGGGTGGCCAGGAGCTTCCGCGCGGACTCGACGGAGCGCCTACCAGCCCGCAATCTTCGCTTCTCACGCCCGTAAGGCCTGCGCATTCGGTTCCCATCAGTCCCGAGCGTTGCGCCAACATCCTCAGCACTCTTCAGGAGATGAACACGGCGACTCCCGATATGGAGGGTTGCCGGAGGCTACTCGAGTGTGTCTCCGATGAGTTGCGCGCCGAAAGTGGCGTGCTCATGCTCTGCAATCCGCTCACGCGGAAGCTCGAGTTCGTGGTACACAACCAGGATCCGGCTATACCCAGGCTCTACGCCGACTACTACTGCGACCTCGATCCGACCTGCCTCCCCGACGCCATCCGAGGCACCGCTCCCCTGCCCTCGGGTCCGCGTTTTCACGCGGTCTCCGATCTCAAAGATGTGGTGGACTACGGCTGGCTGGTTTCCACCGAGTTCTACAACGACTTCTTTCGCAGCGCCGATATCTACTACGATCTCGTGGCCTTTGTCTCGACCCCGTCGGCTCGAGCGGCGGTGGGCCTGCACCGTGCGCACGGTCTGGCTCCCTTCTCGGCTGAAGAGGCGGCCATTCTTGACATGATCGCGCCCTTCGTGGGCAATCATCTCGAAAGAATGGCTTCGGCGTCGGTGCTCTCGGCGTTTCACGCGGGGCCAGAGAAGGGCGTCATCCTGTGTGATGCGCAGGGCAGGATCCTCTACTGCAACGACGTGGCGAGGACCCTCTGCTCGTCGGTGGTTCAGAGCGACTCAAGCCCTCACGTGCTGCAGGAGGCTTCATATATCGGCTACAAGCTGGACGATCTCCAGGGCCTCGCTGCGCGCTGCGACCTTGAGGTCGTGAGCCGCGACGTCTTACTCGACCAGGGCGGGTTGGGCAGGCTCATTACCGTGGAGCCGCGGTCGGGCGCGGGTGCCTTCACCGAACTGTTGCAGCAGCGCTTCGGCCTGAGCGAGCGCGAGATCGAGGTCCTGGGCAGGGTCATGACCGGGAGCGGCAATCGGGAGATAGCCCACGCGCTCTTCATCGCCGAATGCACGGTCAAGAAGCATATGCAGAGCATCTCGACCAAGGTCGGAGCCCGCACCCGCACCGGCATCGCACATGCCGTGCGACAAGAACTGGGGCTGCCCCTCTAGGGAGTGGGGCCCGCCGCGGATGGCGCGTGACCCACGCCGGCCACGGCGTCGTGTTCAACACCCTCCGGTTATCCACAGCTCTGCCTGCAACAATCATACTTTTGGCTACTTGTGGCGACCTCCGCCCAATGGTCACATGGACGCGAGCGATACGTCGGTCGTGTCGGTTACTGGGGTATGCGTCCCCGGCCTGGGAGGGTCACCGCTCTTGAAGTCGTCGCCATACCTTGATGTTGCACTCGTGAGTGGGAAGGTCCTCGCCCCCGACGCCACGTCCACATCCGCGACAGCGGTCGGCATTCAAGGCAATACTATCGTCGCCGTGGGCGATGATGCCGGAATGAAGGCGTGGGTCGGTCCGGACACGCTGACCATCGACCTGCACGGCTGCACCGTGCTCCCCGGCATCAATGATTCACATTCGCACGCCGCCCTCTGGGCTGGAACCAGGCCCCCCTTGGTGCTGGACCTTGCCTTTCCGGTGGCACGGTCGGTTCGCGACATCCGGGAGTCGGTGCGTCAGGGGGTCGCCTCGGTGGAAGAGGACGAGTGGGTGCGCGGCGTAGGTTGGGACGCGGGATACTTGGAAGAATGCGTTGGAGATCGCGGCTTCAGACTCGACCGCCGGCTTCTCGATGAGGTTTCGCCGAACAACCCGGTCGCGCTGGTGGACTTCTCCGTTCATACCCTTTGGGTCAATAGCAGAGCTCTCGAACGAGCGGGGGTCGACCGAGACACCCCCCAACCGGTAGGTGGGGGAATCGAGAAAGACGCCGCCGGTGAGCCTACCGGGATACTGCGGGAGTTCGCCGCCGAGAACTTGGTGATGAGTGTCATCCCGCCGCTCTCGAGAGCTCGCAAGAAGCAGGCGGTCGACGCTGCGCTCGAGGAAATGAGTGCCTTGGGCATCACGAGCATCACCGACCCGGCTCTCGGTCCGGGAGGCAACAGTTACCAGGGCGGGCTGCTGGGGTCGGATTCAATCGGTGTCTACCAAGACCTGCTCGATGAGGGCCGGCTGAAGGTCAGAGTGAACATCCTCTACCTGTTCGGCGAGTACGGGGCCAACTCGCTGGCCGATCTTCGCGGCGCCCTTCCGCTTCTTGGATTCCATTCGGGCTTCGGCAACGAGAAGCTGCAGATCGGCGGCATCAAGGTGTTTGCCGACGGAATACCTCCAAATCGCACCGCGTGGATGAGCGAGGAGTACTTGGGCGGCGGGCGCGGCCACCTCATGTTGCCCGGTCAGACCGACGAGGAGCGCGTGCTCGAGCTCGAACAGATGGTGCGCTTCGCCCACGGCCACGGCTTCCAGGTGGGCGTGCACTGCATCGGCGACCTGGCAATCGAGGCCGCCCTGGGCGCGTTCGCGAAGGCCGAGACCGAAGACCCGCGTGGGTTGCGGCACTACCTCATGCATGTGGACTTCATCACCCGCGAGCAGGCGGAAGTGGCGGCGCGGCAAGGCTTCGGCGTCAACATCACGCCGACCCTGCCCTGGACCATCTCCGACCAGTTGGTCGGCATCGTCGGTCTCGACCGGGTCAAACGGGAGTGGCCGTATCGTACGATCGTCGACGCCGGCTGCAGAATGGCCGCCAGCTCCGACGCTCCCTGCACGTACCCGTCATGGCTGCAGGGCGTACAGTCGGCCGTCCTCCGCGAGACCAAGGCGACGGGCACGGTCTATAGCGCCGACCAGCGCTTGACCGTTTCGGAGGCACTGCGCGCCTACACGATCGACGGCGCCTGGCAAGACCGGCAGGAGCACCTGAAGGGTTCCATCGAGCCGGGCAAGCTCGCCGATCTCTGCGTGCTCGACCAGGACATCCTGGCCGTCGACCCGCACGACATCGCTGCCATCAAGAACGTGATGACCATCATGGACGGAGAGATCGTTTACTGCCAAGGACTGTAGGTAAGGAGGTTGTTCAGCTGGGATCAGGGCGGATGAGATCACTCTTCGACAGGGACGTCTACGACCAACGATCGCCCGGTCACCGGGGATCGCTCCCGAAGGGGGCACTATGACACGTACAAAGACCATCGCTCTAGTGTGTGTGTTTGCACTCCTGCTATCGCTGGCATTGGCCGTGGCTGCTTGCGGGGGCGGGGACGAAGTGACCACCACAGCGGCTCCGACCACATCCACCACAGGCGGCGCGACGACGGTGAGCAGCGGCGGCGGACCCGACACGACCGCCGCGCCCTCGGGCGAGGTGAAGACCCTGAAGTTCGGCGCGATCATGGGTCTTACCGGGCCCCTGGCCATCCCTTCCATGGCCTTCATGCGCGGCTGGGAGCTCTATGCCGACAAGGTCAACGCTGAAGGCGGCGTGAAGATCGGCGCCGATACCTACAAGATCGAGGTCATCCAAGAAGACAGCAAGGGGTCGGCGGAGGGCGCCAGCACCGCGGCGAGCAAGCTTGTCAACCAGGACGGCGTCATGTTTGTCATTGGGGCCATGCTCGAGAGCGAGGTGGCCGCCATCTATTCGGTGACTGAGCCGGCAGGCGTTCTCTACGCGACCGCCAACATCAACATCCCGGGTCACGAGGCCGATGTTTCAGCTGACAAAGACCTCTTCGTCCGTCTGTCGGTCAGCCCCGATGATAACCAACCGATCGACCTCGACTACATCCAGAAGACCTATCCCAACGTGAAGAAGATCGGCGTGTCGCAGCCGGACATCGGCTACGAGGGCATGTTCGACCGCCTGAAGGCCTCGGCTGAGAAGCGCGGCATGGAGATCGTGTACGCCGAGAAGTGGTCGTGGGGCACCACGGACTTCATTCCGGTGTACACGAACATCGTCGCCGCCAAGCCCGACATGATCTTCGCCATGAACAGCGGCCAGGCCAACGATCAGGTCAAGGCGGCACGGCAACTCGGTTTCACAGGTCCGTTCATTTCGAACTCCCCGCTGGGCGCCGACGTCTTCGTGGTGACGGTGCAGGATCCCAAGATGCTCACCGATGTCATCTGCAACAGCCCCGACGTTACTCATCCCAACGAGAGCATGGCCGCACTGATGGCCGCGTGGAAGGCCAAGTGGCCGAACGACGGTTTCGTGTCCGACGCGGTACACGCCTATGACATGCCTTGGATCCTGGTGCAGGCGATGCAGAGGGCGGGGTCGATCGACCCGGCGGCCGTCGTTGCGGCGCTCGAGACCATGACCAACAAGGGCGACCTTCAGACCAACGAGGGCCCGGGCTACATGGGCGGCAAGGACCGCTTCGGCGTGAACCGTGTGCTCTACCGGCCATTCCCCGTCACGCGCATCATGAACGGCACGCTCGAGTTCGTAGGGTTCTTCGATCCCATCGCCGAGTAGATCGGGCAGAGACGTTTTCGATGGAGTAGAGGGACAGTGGAGAAACCGGGGCGGGCCGGCCGTCCGGCCGGCCCGCCCCCGGCAACGCCGAGGAGTCGAGTTTGAAGTCGTTCGATGTATGGGTTCAGGCGGTGATCAACGGCATCGCTTTGGGCTGGCTGTATGTCCTCATGGCCCTCGGCCTGACGCTGATGCTGAGCATCATGGGGATCTTGCAGCTCGCCCACGGCGAGATCTATATGATGGGCGCTTTCTTGGTGTATTACCTGACGCGCCAGTCTATCGGACTCTATCCGGCCATCGCCATAAGCATGGTGGCCATGGCGGCCATCGGCGTCATCCTGGAACGATTATTGTTTCGACCACGACCAGATCGCGATGTCGTGCTCACCTCCATCGTCATCTCCACCGGACTGACTCTCATCCTGACGAGTGCGGCGGTCGTGGGCTTCGGACTCTACACCAAGAGCTTGCCCCCTCTGGTCAGTGGGTCCTTCAGCCTCGCGGGCGCCGGAGTACCCAAAGACCGCATCCTCGCAATCGGCTTCTCCGTGGTCGCCTTGCTGCTGCTCTACGTGTTTCTCAAGAAGACCCGCCTAGGGCTGGCTATGGTGGCGAGCGCTCAGAACCGCGAGGGTTCGTTCTTGAAGGGCATCAATCCCAACCACATGTCGATGGCCGCCATGGCAATCGGTTGCGCGCTGGCCGCGCTGGCCGGCGCGCTGGCAGGCTCGATCTTGCAGCTGCAGCCCTACATGGGCTCTCTGCCCATGATCAACGGCCTGGTGACGATAGTGCTGGGGGGCCTGGGCAGCATTCCCGGGGCGGTCATCGGGGGCATGATCCTGGGTCTGCTGAGCGGCATTCTACCGGTGATGTTCGGACCGGCGGCCGCGGCTGTGGCTCCCCTTGTACTCGTGATCATTCTTCTGCTGTTCCGTCCCAAGGGTATCCTCGGCCATGAATAGGGCGATCAATCCCCGGACAGCCGCGAAGCCGGTCGCGGTGGCAGTGCTCGTAGCCGTCGCCGTGCTGATGCCGACTATTCTGGGTGGCAACAAGTACTGGCTGACCATCCTGACGTTGCTCGCGATCAACGTGTTGTTGGTGAACAGCCTGCGCAGTGTCACGCTCATAAGCGAGATCTCCCTGGGCCACGTCGGCTTCGCGCTGATCGGCGCCTATTCCACGGCGATCCTGATGATGAAAGGGCATCTCAACTTCTGGGCGGCATTGATCTTGAGCGGCCTGTTCGCCGCCGCCATCTCGCTGGTGCTCGGGCACCCGTTCCTCAAGGTAAGAGGCATCTACTTCTCGATCCTGACCCTACTCACTGCCGAGACGTTCCGTCTGGTCGTGTACTACTGGACGGGCCTCACCGGCGGTTCACTGGGCCTGGTCGGGGTCCCGGCGCCGGGGCCGATGAATCTCTTCGGTCACACCGTGGCCTTCAAGACGGTCAACACCTACTACTACCTGGCTCTGGGAGTGGTCGTCGTAGCCATGCTGATCCTGTACCACTTCGAGCGGGCCTATATCAACTTCCAGTGGAGGGCTATACGAGACGACAGCATGCTGGCGGGCGCCGTCGGCGTGAACGTGGTCGGCCACAAGATGGTCAACTTCACCATCTCGGCCTTCATGGCGGCCATCTCGGGCGGTCTGTTCGCGGCCTTTCAGCACAACCTGAGCCCCGACACCACGTCGCGCTTCGGTGTGACTATGTCGATCTACCTGCTTGTCTACATGGTGGTCGGCGGTACCAGCAGGTTCATCGGCCCTCTGGTGGGCGCCACGGTGCTCACGCTGGTCGCCGAGGCCAGCCGTAGCATTGCCGAGTACCAGCCCATGATCACCGGTGGCATCGCCATTCTCGTGATGATTTTTCTGCCCGCGGGGCTCGCGGGGGTGCCGGCGCAGATCGCCGCTCGGGCGCGCAAGTGGCGCGGGGGCGCGCGAGCGGCTTCCTTCACGAACACCGTCTCACAGGGCGCGTCTACGACGGCTGGTCCCGCTTCTCAGGAGGGGGACGAGGCTGTCCCCCAAGAAGCAGAAGCGGCCGAGCGGAAGGGAGGGTGAAGGCCGTGCCACTACTCGAAACCAAGCATCTCAGCCGCAATTTCGGCGGTTTGGCCGCGGTGCATTCGCTCGACTTGTCTGTGGACGAGGGAGAGATTCTGGGCCTAATCGGCCCGAACGGCGCCGGCAAGAGCACGGTGCTGAACCTGGTCGACGGCACTCTCAAAGTGTCGGGCGGCAGGATCATTGTTCAGGGGCAAGGAGATCACTCGCGACTCGCCCAATCGCAGAGCCAGGCACGGCATGGCACGCGTCTTTCAGAAGAACGCCCTCTTCAAGAGCATGACTGTGTTCGACAACGTTCTTGCGGGTTCGTACCTGCGCACGCGCCACGATCCCTTGAGCGTGGCCTTCAGGACGCTGGCTCACGTGCGGGGTCAGCGCGAGATCATGGCTCGGTGCGAGGACTTGCTTGCGTTCGTCGGTTTGGAGAACCAGGCGCAGATGATGGCCACCAGCCTGCCCCACGGCAGCCAGCGCGCGCTGTGTGTGGCGGTGGCTCTGGCTTCAGACCCGGTGTTGCTGCTGCTCGATGAGCCGCTGACCGGCATGAACGCCGAGGAGACGGCGTCGATGATCAGGATCGTCAAGACGCTCAACAGGGAGCGTGGCGTCACCACCATCGTCGTCGAGCACAACATGCGGGCCGTGCTCGGCCTATGCGGCCGGTCGGTGGTGCTGAACTACGGCCAGAAGCTCATGGAGGGCACGCCACGTGAGTGCGTCGCCGATCGCGCGGTCATCGAGGCCTATCTGGGAGCCGATTCAGATGTTCTTTGAGGTCAAGGACCTAGTGGTCACCTACGACGGGGCCGAAGTTGTCCACGGCGTGTCCCTGGAACTGGACAAGGGCGGCATAGCCACCCTCATAGGCAGCAATGGCGCCGGCAAGACGACCATCCTGCGCGCCATTTCGGGGCTGAAGGCACCGGCCCGAGGTGAGGTGTGGTTCGAGGGCCAACGCATCGACGGCCGCAGTCCCCAGAGCATCGTCAAGCTGGGCATCGCCCAGGTGCCGCAGGGTCGGGGGCTGTTTCCCTACATGTCTGTCGCCGAGAACCTTCGTCTTGGTGCTTTCTTGCGAAGAGACCAAGAGCGCTATCGCCAAGGATCTCGCACGAAGTGCTCGCCCACTTCCCGAGACTCAAGGAGCGGTTACGCCAGCAGGCCTCGACCATGAGCGGTGGCGAGCAGCAGATGCTGGCCATCGCCTGCGCGATCATGTGCAAGCCCCGTCTGCTCCTGCTGGATGAACCGTCGATGGGGCTCTCGCCCATCATGGTCACCGAGATCGCGAGGATAGTTCGCGAGATCAACGAGGCCGGTACCACCGTTCTGCTGGTGGAGCAGAATTCCCGGCTGGCGCTCAAACTGGCCACGAGGGCCTACGTGCTCGAAACGGGCAACATCGTGATCCAAGGGGCGGCCGACGAGCTCATGCATAGCGATCATGTGCGCCGGGCCTATCTCGGCGAATAGGATGTGGGGCCCGGCGCTGCGGTCGGCGTCCGAGCCTCGAGTTCTGTGACGGGGCAGATCCCCATCGAAGACGGAGGGTATCTCGCATGACACCGAAGGACATTTTCGCCGCCGACGCGATCTACCTGAACGGCAAGATCGTGACCGTCGACGCGGACGATAGCGTGGCCGAAGCGCTGGCCGTCAAGGGTGGCAGGATACTGGCGGTGGGCACCAACACTGAGATGCCCGGGCTGGCGGGTCCGGCCACCGAGGTGATCGACCTGGCGCGGCAAGACCGTGCTGCCCGGTATCAACGACTCCCACACCCACGCGGCCATGTACGGCAGCAGCCGGCCGCCGTTGACGCTCGATCTCGGTCACCCAGCGGTGAGGTCCATCGCCGATATCCGAGAAGCAGTGCGGCGCCGCGTGGACGAGATCAAGCCGGGGGAGTGGATCCGCGGCAACGGTTGGGACTATGGCTACCTCGACGAGTGCCTGGTTGATCGCTCGCGGGTGCTCTCGAAGCGAGACCTCGACGACGTCGCGCCCGACAACCCTGTCTTTCTGATCGACTTCAGCCAGCACCGACTTGTCGCCAACAGCAGGGCCCTGGAGTTGGCCGGCATCACCAGAGACACGGCTACCGAGCCGGGCTCGGAGATCGTCAAGGACCTCGCCACAGGGGAGCCCACCGGGCTGCTGGTCGAGTTGCCGGCTCAGGGGCTGCTGATGCGCGCGGTGCCACTCTGGACCCGGGCCGAAAAACGAGCCGCCATCGAGAGCGCGATGAAGCTCATGAACGCCCGTGGCATCACCAGTGTCACCGACGCCGCTCTTGGTCCTGGCGGAATCGGCTTTCAGGGGGGCACTCTCGGCTCTGAGTGCATCAGTGTCTACAACGACCTGCACAACGAAGGGGCCATGACGCTTCGCGTCACGATCCTGTACCTGTTCGGGTCGTACGGGGCCATCACGCTTGACGACTTCAAAGAGAGTGTGCCCGTGGTCGGCATGCACAGCGGCTTCGGTGACGCATGGCTGCAGATAGGCGGCATCAAGCTGTTCGGAGACGGCATCCCGCAGACCAAGACGGCGTGGCTGGGGGAGGAGTACCCCGATGGCGGCAACGGCAGCCTGGTCATGCCGGGAACGACTGCCGATGAGCGGCAGCAGGCACTCACCGATATGATCGTGTTCGCGCATAAGAGCAGGTTCCAGTGCGCCATACACGCCGTGGGCGATCGGGCCATCACCGCCTGCATAGACGGGTTCATCAAGGCCCAGGAGCAGGATAGTGTGAGATTGCGCCACTATCTCGTCCACTGCGATCTGATCACCGATTCCGACATCAGGCGGGCGGCGGCGCACGGAATCGGGGTATCGACTCAGCCTATTCTCAAGTGGGTCTTCTCCGACGACGTCGACAAGGTGCTGGGTTTGGATCGGTCGGAGCGTCAGTTCCCGCTTCGCAGCCTGCTCGACGCAGGTGTGAACGTCAGTCTATCGTCGGATGCGCCGGTGACCGCGCCTGACTGGCTACAAGGGGTCGAGGCGGCGGTGCTGCGGAAGTCCAAGGCCTCGGGTACGGTGCGCGGACCACAGCAACGCATCACGGTTGCGGAGGCCATCAGGCTCTACACTATGGGCGGTGCCCGGCAGGATCACATGGAGCTGCGTAAGGGCTCGCTCGAACCAGGCAAGGTGGCCGATTTCTGCGTGCTCGACCAGGACATCTTGACCGTCCCGGCTGAGGATATCCATGCGATAACGAATGTGGGCACGGTTGTAGGGGGACACATCGTCTACGATGCCGGCCTGCGGCGGTAGAATCGCATCATGACCATTTCTATCCGCATCTTCTCCGACTACATCTGACCCTTCTGCTACGTCGGCACGGGTATTGTCGACAGGCTGAAGGCGGAGTTCGCGATTGACGACACCTGGGTGAGCTACGAGATCCATCCCGAGACCCCGAAGGGAGGAGTGCGGCTCGAGCAGCTCTTCGGGCCGCGCTACAAAGACATGCAGACGGGCCTGGCCGCTCGCTGCCGCGAGCTCGGCCTCGCGCTGCAGGGTTCGGAGGTGCTCTCCAATTCGCGCCTGGCCATCGAGGCGGCTGAGTTCGCGCGCGAGGCGGGCGGGCATGCTGACTTCCATCGCGCGGTCCTCGCCGCCTACTTCGCGCACGGCCGCGACATCGGCGACCTTCACGTGCTGGAGCAGGCGGCCGCCGAGGTGGGGCTCGATGCGGAAGCCATGGCCGAGGCTCTCGCCGGGGACCGGTACGCCGAACGGCGCGTGGCCGCGGAGCGGGAAGCGCATAGGCTGGGCATCCACGCCGTGCCCGCATTTCTTTTCGATGACGGGGCCCGCGTGGTCGGGGCTCAACCCCTCGAGTACTTTCGCCGGCTGCTCGGAGCGATGCTCGGGTAGAGCGGAGTTCCCGGCCTGAATGGGCGTAGCCTACGATGACGCTCGGCTGCGGAAGCCTGTATCATCTGCCCTGCACATCTCACAGGAGGTCCGTGATGGGTGCCCTTTCGCTCTGGCACTGGGTGGTAATAATCGTGGTGGTCGTGCTCCTGTTCGGCGGAAGCCTTCTTCCCAGGCTGGGACGCTTCTTCGGCAAGAGTGTCACCAACCTCAAGCAGGGGCTCAAAGACAGCACCGAGGAGTTCAAGACCGAGGTCACCAAAGACCGGTCGGTCGAGAAACCCGAGTCTGACGACGGCGACCCCAAGTCGTAGGTTTCCTAGGTAGCGGGGCGAGCCGCCGAAACGGGGCTCGCCGCCCTCTCTGCCGTGGCCTTGTGACCTGGCGCGTCATGCCGGCGGCGGCGCGGCAGATTCAAGCGTCGCCTACATTCTTCTGGCGGAGGCGGGGGCTATGCCGGCTGGTCGGTGGTGATTCAAGCCAAACCAGGAGGGCTTCATGACTGAGCAGAACCACGATCGCCAGAGCTTCGAGGCTCAGGGGTCGGCCTTCTTGAAGCAGAACGTCTCGGGGACACCCGAGTACAACTACGCCGAGAACCGGCCGCTGCGCTCCTACGACCTCGAGGGCCGAACCTTCACCCTGGCGATGCGCGACAAGCCCGAAAGACGCCGCTACGTCTTCGGAGAAGACCGGGTCGACGTCGAGGTCTTCAGTAGTGACAGCGTGCGGAGGTTCGGCGCTTCCTATGAGGCATTCGAGATGGCCCCGGGCATCTTCTTCGTCACGCATCTGGTGGGCGAGAGAGAGTCGTCGGCTCTCGCGTTCGACGTCTCCGAGGGCGTGGCGACCGGCGTATCGGGGTTCATGGATGACTCGGGCATAGTCTCGACGGTCGAGGCGGCTACCGTTGAAGAACCGGTGCTTCTCCGGGCGGGCGGCACGCCGGCGTTCCACCCCCGGTTCTCGCTGGGGGGCACCCGCTTTCTCAACACGTATGCCCACAACGTCGCCTACGAGCACATCTACCTGACCGGTGTGTACGAGACGTGGCTGGGCGTCAAAGGACCCCAGGCGGGGCAGGCCGATACCGAGGAGTACCAATCGTTCAAGATCGCTGACGGCGTGTACCTGGTCTTTTGGAACGAGGCTGTTCTCACCGCTCAAATGACCTTTCTCTTCAACTTCGCGGCAGGCAACTGCGTGGCCGAGTTGTTCGCGCGGGTCGACGGCCGCGTGGTTCACAACACCATCGGGGCCAACACAAAGATCATTCACAGCCTGCTGCCCGAGCTGTCGAAGGCCGTACGCCTCGACGTCTACTCGGGTTGATGGTTTCGTCGCACGCGCGTCCCCGAGTCGCGTTGCGTCCGCCGGTCGAAGCCGACCAGACGGAGTTCACCGAGCGGGTGCTCGCCTCTCGCGAACTGCACTATCCGTGGATCGAGTACAGCGATCCGGTGCTCTGGCTCGAGAGTCTGCTGGCCCGTAACCGCACCGACACCGATCGTTGCCGGCTGGTGTGCGACGCCGATACGGGTTCCATCGCTGGGGTGATGAACCTCTCGCAGATCTCTCCCGAGCCCTTTCTCAACGCCTTCGTCGGCTACTACGCGTTCGTGCCGTTCGCCGGACTCAGATACATGACCGCGGCCATGCCCCTTCTTCTGCGGTATGCGTTCGGTGAACTTGGCCTGCACCGCATCCAGGCGAATGTGCAGCCCGGCAACGGGGCCTCCATCGCCCTGGTGCGAGGCATAGGCTTCCACTACGAGGGGTATTCTCCCCGATATCTCTTCATCAATGGCGACTGGCGCGATCACGAGCAGTGGGTCATGCTGGCCGAGGACACGAAACCGCTGTAGCCCCTGGAGAACGGAGGTCGGAGACCATGACGCGAACCATCGATGCCCTGGTGACCACTGAGTGGCTTGAAGCACGTCTTGGCACGGGAGACCTGACCGTCGTCGACATCCGCTTCACGGAGGAATACGAGGCCGGGCACATCCCCGGGGCGGTGCCGTCGCCCTTCAGTCTCGTCTCGGGCTGGGCGGAATCCGATGACGAGCTTACGCTGGAGCTTCCGGCCGACGCAGACTTGTTTGCGCTGCTCGGCGGATTGGGGCTGACTCGGGCGTCGAAGGTGGTCGTTGTCGGCCGCCTAGAGGAGGCCGGCCCGCCGTACCCGCTGGCCGACGCGGCCAGGGTCGCGACGACGCTCGTCTACGCGGGCATCGAAGACGTGGCGATTCTCGATGGGGCGCACGCTAAGTGGGCGAGGGAGGGCCGGCCGGTCGACCAGGCGGTCGTGCCCGTGGTCGCGGTGGAGTTCGCGGGCACGTCCAGTCGCGCCATGTGGGTCTCGACTGAGTACGTCAAGCGGCGTCCCGAGGGTGCGATTCTCATCGACAGCCGCGATGCCGACCAGTATTTCGGGGTCTCCATCGATCCGTTCGCCGACATGCGAGGCCACATTCCGGGCGCGAGCAGCATGCCGCTCGCCTGGGTGTGGGAACCCGACGGCACCTACCGGCCCGCGGACCTGATCGCCGGCATGGCCACGGGGGTCATCGGCGACGACAGGTCGCGAGAAGTCATCGCATACTGCGGCGTGGGCGGCTACGCGAGCACCTGGTGGTTCCTGCTCACACAGGTGCTCGGGTACACCAACGTCAAGATCTACGACGGCTCCATGGAGGCCTGGGTCGACGAGGGCAATCCCCTCGTCAAGTTCACCTGGACGTCGTGACCGCGCCGGGCCCGCCGGGCCCGGATCAGAGCGATTCGAACGTCTTGCTCACGATCTTCCACTCGCCGTCGAGCTTGAGCAGGTGGAAGTAGTTGACGAAGTCGAACGCGCCGAAGAAGCCCTTTTCGTGCAGGGTAGCGGTGGCCGTGCGGCCCGACACATGCACGGCCGAGAACTCCCACGTGAATGCGGGGGACGTCTCGTTCATGGGCGGATTGCCGGCGATATCGTCGAAGAACGGCTGCGGATCGCCGATCAACAGGCGATCACCAAGGTAACCGTTCATGACCGCGGCTGGGTGGAAGATCTCTCTCAGGGTCTTCGCATCGCCTGTGAAGACGGCCTCGGCGTAGCTGTCGAGGATGTGCTTCACCATCGCCTGCTCATTCTCGATCGTGCTCATCGGCTCCTCCGTTGTATGGCCCGCTAGATGATCCCCTCGACGCCGAGTCGCTCGAAAGCCTGCTGATACGCCGCCTCCTTCTGGTCGGTGTGACCGGGGAGGGTCCATGGCATCTCGGCGATGTTGCGCAGCACCCGGTCGATGTGGTGCCAGGGGATGACTACGATGGGCAATCCGGGCGGATACAGCTTGTACATGCGCATGCCGTAGCACACGCCGGTCCAGACGGTGTTGATATCGCCCGATACGTAGGGATAGGTGAACATCCAGTTGCAGCCCATGACGTAGGTCATCTTGCTGACGATCATGTCGCCGGTGTCCCACTGGGTCGCGCGGAGGAGCCGCTCGCCCTGGTCCATGGTGTCGCAGGCGACGATGAGCAGGTCGGGGTCGAACGTCAGCGTGTCGATCGGGGCGAACCCCGTTGCATACGTAGATCCCGGAGCGAGCACCGTGACGTGGTCGTAGACACGGCGATTGGCCCGCTCGGTGGGGTAGATGTCGAACGGGGGGCCGATGCGGCCGCCGGCCGCGAGGGCGCTCAGCTCGCCGTGGCCCGACAGGAAGACGCCTGGCTCGCAGTACTGGTTCTCCGCGTCGGCGTAGAAAGCCCTGCCTTGCTGGGCTTCTTTCAGCATCTGGCACCACGCCAGCTTGCCCTCGAGCTTCTCCAAGCCGAGGCCTTCGAGGTCCGACTCCACGTTGAAGAACTTGAAGCCGACGGGACGGTACTTGAAGGCGAACTGCTTGAGAACGGCGAAGTCGTGCGGCTTGAGCCTGTGGCGGTTGTCGTAGTCCAGTTCAGGCATGATGTCTCCTCTCGGTGCGGACCGCGCCCCGCTCGATCATAGCAAACGGTTCCTCGGGCAACGTTGTACGATGTAGGCAAGCCGGCGAGCGGCTTGGGGGGACGCGTAGCGCAGACAAGGTTAGCGGCCTAGGAGGAAGCGGCATGTACCAGAAGATGCTGGTGTTGCTCGATGGGTCGGAGTTGGCTGAGGTCGTCTTCAAGTACGCGCAGGAGATATCCGGAAGGATGAAGATCCAAGCCGAACTTCTCCACGTCTGTTCGCCGCGCGAATCGGAGCAGTTGCCAATGCGCAAGGCCTATATGGATCACATGGCCGAGATGCTCTGTCAGAAGGCCCTCGAGATCACGCGCAAGTACGATCCCGGCGCGTTGGAGCAGTGTATCCATGTCACCGGCCACGTGGTGGTCGGATATCCGGCCGAGGAGATCCTCGACTACATCGATGAGCACGACGTCGATCTGGTGATGATGTCGACCCACGGCAGCTCCGGAGAGAAGGTTTGGGATCTGGGCAGCGTCGCCAACAAGATCGTGCACGCGTCGCGGGTTCCCGTGTGGCTGGTACCGACGGAGTTGCGCGAAGACATCGTCGAGGACACACTGCCGGGAGGCCGGAGCCTGGTGGTGCTGTTGAGCGGCACGAAGTTGTCGGAATCGGTGATCCCCCACGCGATCGCAATGGTCGAGCAGAGGGGCGCGGAGGGCGAGATCGTCCTCGTCCATGCCGTTCCCTACCTCGACCTCGCGCTGACCCGCGCCGCGCTCGAAGGGCGCGACGCCGAGGCCGAGTCGATGAGGGCCTACCTCGAAACCACTGCCGCCGCCATTCGCGCCCGGGGTGTGCGGGTGCGTACCGAGATCCTGAGGGGCGAACCGGCAGAGACGGTCATCAACTACCTGCGCGGAAACCCGGCTCAACTGCTGGCCATGGCCACCCGCGGCCATGGCACCCTGAGCAGGATGGTCTTCGGCAGTGTCACCGAGAGCGTGCTGCACCTGGTCAAGAAGACCCCGCTTCTCCTGGTGTCGGCCGAGGAGCGATGAGCGCTCCGCGCGGGCGCTTGCGTGTGGTGGTCGTGACGCCTAGACTCTGATGAAGTAGCTCTCCCCCGACCGCGAGGCTGCCTATGGTACAAGCGTCCGATTGAGCGGTGCTCGTTGAATGCGACCTTGGGGGATCGAAATGCATCGCACTTCTGCTCTGAGTTCTCTTAGGGGAAAGCCTGGACGGCGGACGCTGGCCGGGCTGTGCGCGGGAATCCTCGTGCTCGCGGCGTTGGTGGTCTCCATCGCGTCATTCGCGCTCGCCGACCCGGTCGGCTTCCCCGATGTTCCGGCGTCTCACCCGTACTTTGCCGCCATCTCCGATCTCGCCTCCAAGGGTGTCATTGGCGGCTACGAAAACGGCAACTTCGGCCCAAGCGACGCCGTTAAGCGTCAGCAGTTCGCGAAGATGGTTGTGCTGGCCGGCGGATACTCGGTGTCCGAGGCCGATGTCTGCCCATTCGCGGATGTCGTGGTAGGCGGGCCGTCGACTCTGTTTCCCGACAACTACGTGGCCGTGTGCGCGGCCAACGGCATCACTGCCGGCAAGACCTCGACTACGTTCGACCCGTACAGCAATATCACCCGCTTTCAGGTAGTGACAATGGTCGTGCGCATGGCCGACGATCTGCAGCCGGGCATGCTCGTGCCGGCTCCCCCCGCCTGGGTGGCGACCAGCGCATGGGGAGGCAACCCCACCCATGGCGCCAACGCCGCGAGGGCAGAGTACAACGGTCTTCTCGTGGGACTGGACATTGCCGCTCTCGACCCGAATGCGAACATGACCCGGGGTGAGGTAGCTCGGGTTCTGTACAACCTCGTGATGAAACTCGAAAGCACGACCAGCACGAGCAGCACCACTACCACGACGGTCGCCGCACTGGGCTATGAGCGGCTGGGTGGTGTCTGCGCGCCTGATTCGGGTCCGGCCGCGGCCACCTGGGGCCCCGGACACATAGACCTCTTCGTGCGCGGCGGCGACAACGCGCTCCACCAGAAGGTCTACGACAACGGCGCGTGGGGTGAGTGGCAGAATCTGGGCGGCGTGCTGTCGTCAGACCCGGCGGCCGTGTCCTGGGGTCCCGGCCGCATCGACGTCTTCGCGAGAGGGGCCGACACACATCTCTATCATCGGGCCTACTTCGGCGGCGCCTGGGGAAGCTGGGAGAACCTCGGGGGCGTCCTCACCTCCGCCCCGGCCGTGTGCTCCACAGGCACCGGTGTGCTCGAAGTGGTGGTAAGGGGCCCGGCCGACATCCTCTTCGCGCGGGTCTATGCGGCGGGCGCTTGGACCGACTGGATCCCGCTCGCGCCTGCACCGGTCGCGTCGGCTCCCGGGCTCAGCGCCTGGCTCGGCGGACGTCTCGATGTGTTCGCGACAGGACTCGACGACAAGCTGTACCACTCCTACTTCGAGGGTTACTGGTCGGCTCTGGAGGATCTGGGCGGCACCTGCGACTCAGGACCGGGAGTGGCGTCGGGAATGGTCGGCCGCATCGATGTGGTCGTGCGTGGTCCTCTCGATGATCTTTCGCACACGTACTACGAAGAAGGCTCGTGGTCGGCCTGGCAGCCGCTGCAGGGCACTGTGAAGTTCCAGGGAGATCCCGAAGCGGTCGCGTGGGGCTCCACGCGCCTCGATGTCTTCGCGGTGGGAGAAGACCTGGCCGTGTGGCACAAGTACTGGGACGGCACTGAGTGGAAGCCATGATTCCCAGCTACTCGGGGGCCTGAAGCCCCAGGTTTCAAGACGAGTCTGTGATGCGGGATCCCGGCGGGCGGCACGCCCGCCGGGATCCCGCCACGTCGCGGAGCGGTGCTATCCGCACTTGCGCGACCACCTTCATGCGAACTACCCTTCAGAGGCTGTCGCGTGATCCCGGTGACGACTCCCGGGCTCCCGCTCCTTCGAGGCCGCGATGGGAGTTGCGTTCATGGTGTTGTGGATTCTTGTGTTTGTCGTAGCGGTGCTCGCGCTGGTCAAGGCGGCCAACCTGTTCACCAAAGGGGCCGAAGAGCTTGGGCTCTTCCTCGGCCTGCCTCACTACGTCCTTGGGGTCACTGTCGTCGCCGTGGGTACCTCGCTACCGGAACTCATCAGCGGCATATTCGCCGTGGCCAAGGGATCGCCGGAGATCGTGGTGGGCAACGTCGTGGGCGCCAACGTGAGCAACATCTTCCTCGTACTTGGCGCGGCGGCTATCTTGGCCAACGGGCTGTTGGTCAGCAGCGCGATCATCAAGGTCGACCTGCCTATCTTCGTCAGCGCGGCCGCGCTCCTGGGCCTGAGTGCGGTCGACGGCCGCGTGTCGCGCGTGGAAGGGGCGATCCTCTTCATGGGCGCCCTCATCTACGGGGTGTATGGCGTACGCAACTCACGTTCAGGGTCGGCGGAACGCGCCGCGAAGCGTGCCGAGTCGCCCGACGGGTCGCCGCCCGACGTGCATCTGAGCCGGTGGACCCCGGTCAAGATCGCCGTAGGCGTGATCGGGCTGTACTTCGCGGCTGAATACACGATCAAGTCGGTCATCCAACTCTCCGAGCTGCTGGGAGTGGGACCCGATCTCATCGCCATCTCGATAATGGCTATCGGGACGACGCTGCCCGAGATGGTCGTCAGCGTGGTCGTTACCCGCCAAGGCAGGGCTGAGATAGCGGTTGGAAACGTCATCGGCTCGTACGTCTTCAACGCCTTCGCGGTAGTCGGAATCCCCGCGCTCATCTCTCCGCTACCGGTGACCTCCCAGGTTCTGAGCGTCGGCCTGCCCTTCATGATCGTGGGCACCGTGCTCTACTTCTTCTTCATCGCACAAGACCGCGAGGTCTCCAGGTGGGAGGGACTGCTGCTCGCTCTCTTCTACATTCTCTTCATGGGCAAGCTCTTCTCGCTCTTCTAAGGAGGTCGACCGTGTCGTTGAAAGGCTTCAGTGTCCCGCTTTCTCCCGAGGGCAGGGCGTCGCTCACCTGTCTCCCGCCGTGGCACTACGCCGGGGAGTTGCTACTGGTCGACTTCGACGCGGCGCCCGAGGCGGTGGCGGCCGTGCTCCCGCCGCGCCTGGAGGCCGATCCTGAGCGCCCGGGCGGTTGCGTGGCTTTCTTCGTGGCCTGGCAGTACGCGAGCGACAGCGGCGAGGAGTACTTGGATCCGGCGCGCAGCCAGTACAACGAGTTCATCCTGCTCGTGAACGCGCTCTACCGGGGCCGGCAGGTGCAGACCTGTCCGTACATGTACGTCGACAGCGACGTCTCCATGGCCCGTGGCTGGATCCAGGGATGGCCGAAGAAGCTGGGGCAGGTTCATTCCACACGGGCGTTTCCGCTGCCCAGCAAGGCGGCTCCTTCGATGATCGCCGGCGGGCGTTTCGGGGGCAGCGTCTCGGCGAACGGCCGGCGCCTGGCCGAAGCCGTTGTCGATCTGGAGAAGGTCTCGGCCGACCCGGTATTCCTCGGCAAACGCCCGGTGGTCAACCGCCGCTACTTTCCGCAGCTGGCCGGTGGCGGTAGCCAGGTGGCTCCCGTCGACGAACTGGTGCGGTCGATCTTGAGCGACGTGAAGCAGACTGAGGTCTGGGAGGGACGGGCCTCACTCGACTTCTTCGCCGCCCCCGACAACGAACTCGACGTCTTGAGGCCGGTCGCGGTGCGCCGCGGATACCGCTACGGCATGACCATGACCATCAACGACCTTGAGGTGCTCGAGACTTTGGCCGGCCGCGACTAGCCGCGCCCGCGGCACGCTCCCGGCACGAACGCGAGGTTCGTGCCGCCGCTCCGCCGCGCGTCATGCCGGCTCCTGTCTACGGTGCTCGTCTACGCGATGAGCCGGTCGAGTTCGGGCGCGGGCTGCGTGGAACCCGCGAGGAGCATCGAGTCGAGCGAGCGGCGCCCTGTCCACAGGGCGCAGCCTCCGAACGCGTCCTCGGTAGCCGACGAGGCTATGAACACCGCCGGGAACTCACGGCGCAACAACGCCACGCTGAGCGACTCGGCTCTCCGCTGGCGTTCGCTGGGCACCAGGTTGTCGGCGCCGGCCTGCGCCGGCGCGTAGTCCACGTAGAAGAACAGCCTCGAGCCCCGTTGCACCAGGTCGCGCACGAACGTCCTCGAGGTCGTGAGCGCGAAATTAGGCCACGTGACCATGATCGACGTGCCGAAGAATATGCGGCGGGCCTTCATGCGCTCCATAGCCGTCAGTGCCTGGCGATAGGCGCCATTGCCACGCCGTCCGTCGGTCTGCCGCTCGAGACCTTCGAGAATGACGATGGGGATGAGATTACGGCTTCGTTCGAACCTGTCGAGAGTCTGGTCGTCGAGGAGCGCTCCGTTGGTGATCACCATGAAGAGCATTTCGGGAAGGTCGGCGGCGATGTCGAGGATCTCGGGCCGGGTCGAGGGCTCGCCGCCGGCGAGCACGACGATCGAGACGCCCAGGTCGCGGACTTCGGTGAGTACACGGCGCAGTTCGGTGTCACTCAGCTGGAGGCCTGGCGGGCTTTGATGTGCGTGGACGAAGCAGCCCGTGCAGTAGGGATCGCACGGCCTGTTGACACTCACGATCATGATGGGCGGAACGCGGACGCCCTTCTGCCGGAGGTCGTGCCGCCGGGCCGCGGCACAGCGTTGGTGCCATGCGGTCCGAAGGAAGAAGGAGGCGAGGGCGGGGTCGCGCCGGCTGACGCGCGCCGCGTCGAGCATGAAACCGCGGATAGAGCGGTCGAATGCCCTGGTCGATGTGGATGTCATGCTCATGGTCGTCTCCTTGGATGTAGTCGGAGTGGGGCGGGGCGGAGCCCGTCGGGCTCCGCCCCGCCCCGGGGTGTCTACCTAACGCGAGCCAATTCTCGGGTGGCGCGCGCGAGTGTGCCGTCGTAGTAATCCGTCTTCCAGGCCTCCTCCGCCGGGTCGGGGTCGGCCACCTGGCCATCGCGCATGTGGATGACCCTGTCGCATGATTCAGCCACATCGGGATCGTGAGTGACCAGCACGAAGGTAGTGCCCGTGTTCAGGTTGATGTCGCGCATCATCTCGATCACCTCGGCCGAGCTCTTGCTGTCGAGATTGCCGGTCGGCTCGTCGCCGAAGACCACGGCAGGCTTGTTCACCAGGGCGCGGGCGATGGCCACTCTCTGCTGCTGGCCGCCCGACAGCTCGTTCGGGCGATGCGCGGCCCTGTCGGCCAGGCCCACCTGCCCGAGCGCTTCCCTGGCGGCCTGCTGGGCCTCGCGGCGTGACATGCCGGCGTACTGGGCGGCGAGGGCCACGTTGTCGAGGGCCGATATGGTCTGCACCAGGTTGAAGCCCTGAAAGATGAAGCCGATCTCCTCGCGCAGCAACTTGGTGGTCGCGCCGGCGCTCAGATTGTCGACGCGGCGGCCGTTCAGCCAGATCTCACCCGAGTCGGCGGTGTCGAGGCAGCCCATCATGTGGAGCATGGTCGACTTGCCACACCCCGACGGCCCCATGATAGCTACCATCTCGCCCGTGTTGATCGTGGCCGACGCTCCCCGCAGAGCATCCACGTAGTTGTCCTTGCCCAACTGATAGCGCTTGGCGAGCCCGTGCACGCTGATGATGTTCTCCATGATCTCCATCCCTTCGTTCGCAATCGATTCGGTCAAGTGTGTAGCTGTTTCTTCTATTCCGGAGAGTCCGGCCATCACTCGTAGCGGAGCGCCAGGACCGGCTTGAGCCGGGCCGCGTGCAGTGAGGGGTAGAACCCACTCCCCACACCGAGCAGCACCGCGAAGCCGAGGGCGCCGATGGCCAGCCGGGGTGTGACGAGGAAGAGGATCGTGCCGCCGCCGCTCATGAGGGCGTTGACCGCGAGGGTGGTGATCCACCCAAGGGCCAACCCCGAGGCCCCGCCCAGGAAACCGATCAGCCCCGACTCGATGAGGAACTGACCCACGATCTGGCGGTTCGAGGCGCCGATGGCCTTGCGGATGCCGATCTCACGGGTGCGTTCGTACACCGACATCGTCATGGTGTTGACCACTGAGAGGCCGCCGACGAGCAGCGAGATGAGAGCCACTCCGAAGATGATGCTGTTGAAGATCTTGGTCCCCTTCTCGAACATGTCGATGAATACCTGGGGCCCCGAGGCCTTGATGCCGGGAACCGAATCTTGGATTGTGGAAGCGAGCTGGTCGGGGTCAACGCCGGGCTCGGGGTAGGCCGTGATGTCGGTCGCAAGCTCGGAGACGTCCACCTGCTGCTGCACGATGGCCGGCAGCTGAGCGAACAGCAGCCCTTGAGCGTCGGCGAGGCTGATCGAGACGGTGTTGTCCGGCGCGGTAAGCGTCTTCTCGTAGATGCCGATGACCTCGAACGGCTTGCCTCGCACCTCGATGGTCGTGCCCACCTCGGCGTCGAGGGCCTTGGCGAGGTCGCTGCCCACAACGGCTTTGCCTCTGTCGGAGGGAGCCAGGTCGCGTCCATCGGTCAGCGCGAGCTCGAAGGTCTCGTACCCGGTGCCCCGCATGTCGGAGCCGAGGATCCCCTGGGGCACGCCCATGCCCATGCCCCCCTCGGGGTCGAGCAGCATGTAGATGCTGGCCGAAGCCCGCGCGACCCCGTCGATGGCTTCGATGTCGGCGATGCGACTCACGGAGATCGGCATGGTGCTGATGTCGCCCGTCATCGTCGAAGCGTCGGCGATGGTGACTTTGTCGCTGTAGTAGCGAGCGCCCCCGTCGATCAGCAGGTTGATCTTCTCGGCCATAGCGCCCATGACCACGAGCGCGAAGACTCCGATGGTGATGCCGAAGATGGTCAGAAAGGCGCGGAGCTTTCTCCGGAAGATGTTGCGGATGATGCCCATGTCGTTCCCTCCACTAGCGTGCCGTTGTCATGACGCCAGTGTCTCGCGCGGCCAATCGCGGCGAATCAGACGGCCGGGTAGTCTTGCGGTGCCTCAGTGGCCGGTTATCGGCCTGGCCAGTTGGCGGGCGGGCCGACGTGGCCTCTGGCGGGAGGCGCGGCCGCGAGGTACCCTATAAGGCTGCTAACAGCCTACCGCAGCGTCGTAGGCACGAAGGAGGAGAGAATGGCCGAGGTCCCCATACGCGTCATGATCGTCGACGATCATGCGGTCGTCCGCAGTGGCCTCTCAGCGTTTCTACTCGCCTATGACGATCTGGAGTTCGTGGGCGAAGCCGGGGGCGGGGCCGAGGCCGTGAGCAAGTGCCGCGCCTTCGCTCCCGACGTGGTGCTCATGGACCTCGTGATGCCCGATGTCGACGGCGCGGAGGCCACCAGACTCATCCGCGCGGAGTGTCCGCACGTGCAGGTCGTTGCCCTGACCAGCTACAAAGAAGAAGAGCTCGTCGAGGGAGCGCTCAAGGCGGGCGCCATCAGCTACCTGCTCAAGAACGTGTCGGCCGAAGAACTGGCGGGAGCCATTAGGGCCGCCTACAAGGGCCGGCCCACTCTTGCTCCCGAAGCGGCTCAGGTGCTTATCAGGGCGGCCACCCACGCCGACGAGCCCGACAGGGGTCTGACTTCGAGAGAGCTCGAGATACTCCGGCTCATGGTCGATGGGCTGAGCAATCCCGAAATAGGCAAGAGGCTCTTTGTGAGCCGGTCGACGGTCAAGTTCCACGTGAGCAACATCCTCATGAAGATGGGGGCCTCGAGCCGCACCGAGGCGGTCTCGATGGCCATACACGCGCGCTTGGTGGAATGAAGGGCTTTCGTCGCCACAGGCGCCTGACAGAGGCCCTCTCCGTTGCCGGAGCTACGGCGCTCATCGCGGCCGTATCCCTTGGTCTGGTCGCCTGCGGCCCCGATGACCCCAAGCCGGTCAGCCTGCAGCTCAACTGGTTCCACGAAGCCGAGTTCGTCGGCTACTACGTAGCTGAAGCCAGGGGCTACTACGAGCGAGAGGGGCTCGATGTGGCCATTCTCGAAGGCGGACCGGGCACTCCTGCCCGCGAGAAGCTCCTGAGCGGTTCGGTGACGTTCGCGATCACATCGTTCGCCGAGCAGCGCGACATGGTCGTAGCCGGACAGCCGTCGGTCGCGGTCATGTCGGCGTTCCAGATTCCGCCTCTGGTGATCTTCTCGCTCGCCAAATCCGGCATTAACGAGCCGGCCGACCTCGTGGGTAAGAAGGTGGGCACCACCACCAACTACTGGAAGAAAGTGCTGCGACAGACCCTCGCGGCAGCGGGGGTCGATGCCGCCCAGGTGGCCGAGGTCGACGTCGAACCCGATCAGATGCAGCTTCTCTTCGACGGAACGGTCGACGCCTGGCTGGGATACGCCCAGGACGAGCCGATACGCGCCCAAACGGCCGGTTTCCCGGTGAGGAGTATCTACCCTGCCGATTTTGGCATCGGGGGCTACGAAGGATTGCTCATCACGCGGGAGGACACTATCTCCACCGACCCAGACGTGGTGAGGGCCTTTGTGAAGGCCTCGTACGATGGGTGGCTGTATGCCGTCGAGCATGCCGACGAGGCTGCTCAGATCCTAGCCGAATGGGCCCCTGACAGCGGGCTCGAGTTCCAGCGGCTTGCCGTCAGAGCTGTTGCTCCGCTCGTGGACGTGGCCCAGGTGTCTCTCGGGTGGATCGATTTGGCCCACTGGCAGCAACTCATGGGTGACGACTACGATCCGGGGCGTCCTGGTTTCACGATGCAGTTCAGCCCGGTCGCGCCCTAGCTGGTCCCGAGGCCGGCTCGATAGCCATGAAGCGTCTCCGTCTCGCCCCGCGTTCGATACGGTACCGGCTGCTGCGCGACCTTGCGCTCAGCGTGCTGCTGACCGCGCTCGCCATCAGCCTGGTCACACTTCTTCTGGGCATGCACGATGCCCGTGAGCAGGTGGTCGCCCAGTTGAAGTCGGTGCAGACTCTCAAGGAGCAAGAGATCAAGACGTGGGCGAGCAGTCTGCGTCTGAACCTCGACATCATCACCTCCGAGGCGTCGGTGCCCGCCGATCTGTCGGCCCTCTCTCTGGGCAGCGATTCAGGTGCGGCATGGGAGCAGGCGTACACGAGTGTGCACGAGCGCTTCGAGTGGGCGGCCAAGCGGATGGCGCTCTTTCAAGAGGTCTTCTTCATGGACTCTTCGGGTGCGGTGCTCATATCCACCACTTCGGGCCACGAGGGGCAACGGCTGGGACTCAACGACTACTTCGCCGAAGGCATGAAGAACGGTTTCATCCAGCAGCCGACCTACTCGTTGTCGTTGGGCGCGATGGTGATCGTGGCGAGCGCGCCGGTGCGCTACGGGGCGAAGACGATCGGTGTGATCGCCGGAGTGGCCGACCTGACAGGTCTCAACCAGATCATGATCGAACGGGCGGGCCTGGGTGAAACGGGAGAGACCTACCTGGTAGGGTCGAACTACCGGCTGCTGACCTACCTGCGAAGGCCCCAGTACTCCATTCCCGACACGTACATCCGCACCGAAGGCACCGTCGGTGCGATCAAGAGCGCGGCGCCGGGCGGCGGAACGTACGAGGGGTACGCCGGCGAGGCGGTCATCGGCGTCTACCATTGGATACCCGATCTCAAGGTGGCGCTTATCGCCGAGCAGGAGGAGAGCGAAGCCCTGGCTTCCTCGCGCCGGGCGCTCTGGCTCATCGGGGTGGTGGCGGCTCTCGCAGCCGGCCTCGCGATCCTCACGGGCGTCGTGTTCACCCGCCGTATCGTAACTTCGCTCGCGAAACTCGGAAGCACGGCGGGGCGCATCGCCGCCGGGGAGCTTGATCTCGCGGCCGAGGTCGAGCGCGAGGACGAGATCGGCACCGTCGCGCAGGCGTTCAACCGCATGACCAGCCGGTTGCGCGACTTGGTGAGGAGCCTCGAGCGGCGGACCGATCACCTCAGGGCCATCAACGAGGCCGGCCGTCACATAAGCTCGCTACTCGAACTCGACGAGCTGCTGCCGTCGGTCGCGCAGTCGGTGCAGAGGACCTTCGGCTACGAGCGGGTGCACGTTCTCCTTGTGACCGGCGAGCGCGAAGGTAGCCTCTTGACCTGCGACGAGCGCACCGAATGCTCGGTGGCGGTCGCGGTCGATCTCGGCGATCCCGGGGCTACGGGGCCGCTATCTACCGTGGTCCAGACAGGTGAGCGGTCTCTGCACACGAACACCGCCGTTGGCGGGTCGACAGACGCCGACGAGGGCTACAGCGAGATCGCGGTACCCATCCGCATCAAGCATGATCTCGTAGGGGCGCTCGGCATCACGGCCCGCGCCGATCACGCTCTCGACGACCACGACCTCTTCGCCGCCCAGACCCTGGCCGACCAGTTGGCCGTTGCCATAGAGAACTCCCGGCTCTACGAGCACGCCCACGAACTCGCGGCGAGCCGCGAACGCCAGCGCCTGGCCCGCGACCTGCACGACGCGGTGAGCCAGACCCTCTTCTCGGTCAGCCTCATCGCCGAGGTGCTGCCCCGCATCTACGAACGCGATCGGGAGCAAGGCGGCGCGCGCCTGGAAGAACTGCGGCAGCTGACCCGTGGGGCCCTTGCCGAGATGAGGACGCTCCTTCTCGAGTTGCGCCCGGCGTCACTCGCCGAGGCCAGCCTGCCCGATCTACTGAAGCAACTCGGAGAGGCCGTGGTCGGCAGGGCGCGTATCCCGGTGGATGTCGAGCTCGAGGAAGACTGCCGCCCGCTGCCCTCCGACGTGCTCGTGGCTCTGTACCGCATAGCCCAAGAAGCGCTCAACAACGTGGCCAAGCACTCCGGCGCCGGTCGTGCACAGGTGCGCATGCGCTGTGACGACGGGGTGGTCTACCTCACCATCGTCGACGATGGCATCGGTTTCGACACGCGGGCGCCGAGCGGCCAACTGGGTCTCGGCATCATGCGGGAGCGAGCGGACGCAGTGGGAGCTACGCTCGATCTGCGGTCCGCCCCGGGCCAGGGCACCAGTGTCACCGTCGCCTGGGCGCCGGCGGCCGGCGACAGGTAGCCCGCCGCCGCCGCGCAGCCACCACCAGGACGCCGCCGGCCGATGAGTCGGCGTCGCCGGGCGCGCGCGCCCACGCGCGCCCACGCAGCCGTCGCGCACCCTCGCCGGCAGGTATCTGTCGCCGCCGGACCGTGCGCCGTCGGAGCCCGGGTATCTGTTGCCGGCGATACGCCGCGCGGCTCGTCGTTTCACGAACCCCCCAACCGGCCAGGTCGCGGACTACCCAGGTGCCGCTGGGCTTCGGGAACGCGGGGCGCGATAGTGCAGGGGCACGCACAGAAGCGTGAGCGGCGGCCGCCGGGTCGTCGCGACGGCAAAGATCAACGGTGGTGCAATCGTGATTGTCCTGATAGCCGACGACAACAAGGAGATCCGATCGGCACTCGGCTTGGTGCTTCGGGAACTCTGGCCTGGTTGCGAGGTCGTCGAGGCGGGTAGTTGCGATGAAGCCCTGGCCGGATTGCTCGCGACTCCGGAGCCCGATCTCGTGCTTCTCGACTGGGACCTCGACGGCCATGGCGGCCGCAAGCTTGCGGCGGCGGCGAGAGAGAAGGTCCCGAGGTGTCCCGTGATCGCCATGAGCGGTCTTCCCGAACACAGGGAGGAGTCGCTCGCGGCAGGGGCGGCGCATTTCGTCGGCACCAGCGATCCGCCCGCTCTTCTCCTCGACTTGCTGCGCCGGCTGGGCGATCAGGAGTAGCTGCCCGCTGCCCCGAGACCCGTGCGCCACCGCTTGCCCGTCCGGGGCGGCTGGTACTATGCAGGCAGCGAAGAAGGAGGGCTCCATGCACACGTATGGTGAGAAACCGAAGTCCCTCGACGGCTACCTCGAGACGATGAGCAAAGTGATCTTCACTTCGGGCATCAACTGGAAGGTCGTCGCCGCCAAGTGGGAGGGCATACGCGCGGCCTTCGAGGGTTTCGACGTGGAGCGGGTGGTCGCGCTCACGCCTGCCGACGTCGATCGGTTGGCGCAGGACACGCGGGTTATTCGCAACCGCAAGAAGATCGAGGCCATCATCGACAACGCGGCCACCCTGCGGGAACTCGACAAGACCTCGGGCGGCTTCCCGGCGCGGCTCGAGTCGACGGGTGACTTCACAGCGAAGTCCGACTACCTCTCGCGCACCTTCAGGTTCATCGGTCCATCGTCGGCGCACATCTTCCTGGCCATGATCGGTGAGTCGGTGCCCGAGAGTGAGAACTGCGCGCGCTACGCGCAAGGGGGCGACGGCGACACATGGCCGGCGGCACGATGATTCCGCATACTCGTGGCACGATGGCTGCCGCCGCCTGTCTGGTCGTGGCGCTCGCCTGTTTCGGGAGCGCATGCGGCACTCAGGCGCCGGTCACGTCGACCAGCACCGACGCTGTTTCCACCACAGGCACGGCTCCCGGGACTCCCACGTCGACCGCGCCGAGTGTCACGTCGAGTCCCGGTCTCGCTCTCAGCGATGTGCGCAACGCCGAGATCACCCTGCTCTTCGCCGGTGACATGGTGACGTTCACGTTCAAGGACGGGGTGGCATCGAGTGGGCAGACATCGTCCGGCTCGGGCGGGCAGGGCGAGGTGGCGGCGGCCATGTCTGGTCTGTCGTCGTTTGGCGATCTCGACGGCGATGGGGTGGGCGACGCCGTCGTCGCGCTGGGCGTCGGCAAGGGGTCTATCGACGCCAATGCCGTTCTCGAGGGCAGCCCCGGCATCACCCAATACGTGGTCGCGCTCCTCTCCGAGGGCGGACGGCCGGTGCAGGGCGGGTACCACCTGCTGGGTGCGGGGGCAAGCACCGGAGATCTGTCGATCAGCGGCGGAGAGATCACCGTGGCCGCCTTTGTGCCCGCCTCCGAAGAACCGGCAGGTCCGCCCGCGGTGCTCGTGACGGCCGGGTTGCGACTCCCGTTCGACCGCGACACCACCAGGGAACTGCTCCATGTCGGTCAGAGCACCGAGACACCCGCGGGGCAGATTCGCGAGATCGTGATCGGTTCGCCCGCGCGGGGGGCGACGGTGGCCATGCCCTGCACCATCAAGGGAAGCATCACCATCTCACCGTTCGAGAACAACCTGGTTCTCAGAGCCTACACGCCCGACATGATCGAGAGAGTGGTTGATCCGGTGACCGTCACCGCACCCGATCTCGGAGCCCCCGGCACGTTCGAGGTGCAGCTGACGCTGACTGGTGTCACCGGCCCCGTCTTCGTGATCATCGCCGATGTCAGCGCGGCCGACGGATCGATTCTGGCGCTGGCCTCGGTCGAGTTGGTGGTCAAGTAGCGGCGAGTTCTCTCCAGCCGCTCTGGGCTAAGGCGTCATCCGGCTCCGCTGCCGGCCGTCAGCAACTTGACGACGTCCTTGACCCGCTGCTGGTAGTTCTCGACGATCTGCGACCGCAGTTCGCTCAGCAGTTGGTCGTGGGCTTCGAGAACGTAGGCGGTCACCTGCGGGCGAGCCATGGCCATGAACCGGCGGAGGTCGGTCTGTGTGCCCGCCCGCACCTTCTCGATGGGATTGAGCAGCCGGCTGATCGTGCCGCCTAGAGCCGTCCCGGCGACGGCCCCGACCACCGGCACCAAGAGACCGCCCGAGGCGGCGTTACCCAGGAACATGCCGGCGAGTCCCAGGGCGGCAGTGGTGCGGCGTCCTTTGCGGAGGGCCGACTCAGTGGCGAAACGAGCGTTCTTGTCGAGTTCGAACACGACCACGTTGAGCGGCTGTACCTTCTCGCGGTTGCGGCGCTGCCGCCTAGCCCGCCACCAATAGGCGGCGAACGAAACTCCCGCGGCCACCGCTATCGCGGCGGCCGACACCCAGGGGCGCCAGGGTCCTTCCCAGCCGATTACCACCGACAGACCGCCGGCCAGAGCCCCCAGCACCAGAAAGACCTCCCAGAAGCGCCGGCGTACGACGAACAGCAGCAGCTCTCGCCGGTGGAGCTTGTCGAAGAGGGCCTGCGTGCTCTCGGTGTACCAGGTGTCGTAGCGCCCGACGACGCCGTCGCAGCGGCTGTTGCAGGACGTGAAGAGCGAGTCGATCGCCGAACTCCACATGCTCGCGAAGGTTTGGCTGAACTGGCGCAGTTCGGTGCGCGAGGCTTTGGCGATGTAGCCGGACATGTGCTTTTCGAAGGAGTCGAGCCTGACGGCGGCTTGGGCTTCGGCCCACCGCCGCTGCTCGCGGAAGTCTGCCACGATGCTCTCGATCACCTGGCGCAGCCCCTCGGGCACAGGGATCTCATCGTCGCCGCCACGCTCGTCGAGCAAGGCCGCCAAGATCTCGTACGCGGCCCTGACGCGAATGAAGGTGGTGGCATCGCCACCCCGGTCGGGATGGGTCTCTGCGGCCAGGCGGCGGTAGGCGGTCTTCACCTGGGCGGCCGTGGCCTCGGGCGGCAGGCCCAGGGTAAGGTATGCCTCACGGAGTGTCACGCGGAGATGATAACAGGACGCGGCGCGGCGCCGGCCGGCCGGTCTATTGGATGAGGGCCACATCGAAGCCGGCCGCATCCGCAGGCGCCGCGCGATAGCCAATCGGGCCGCGCCGCGCTATCGTTCGCGGAGCAACCTGTCGTGGCAACCTGACAAAGGCGGTCGCTGCTCCATGGAACGTATGGTGCTCGGTAGGACGGGCCTCGAGGTATATCGTTTGGGCTTCGGCGGCATCCCCATCCAGAGGGTGAGCGAAGCTGAGGCGGTGCGGACGGTACGGCACGCCCTCGAGCGGGGTGTGGACTTCATCGACACCTCCCGCGCCTACACCACGAGCGAGCGGCGCATCGGTCTGGCGCTCAAGGAGGCAGGAGCCGCCGCCGACAGGGTCGTGCTGGCCTCGAAGTCTCATTCGAAGACGGCCGACAAGGCCCGCGCCGATCTGGAGACGAGCCTGAAAGAATTCGACCGCGACTACATCCACATCTACCAGTGCCACTTCGTGGCGACGGCCGACGACTACCGCACGGTGACGTCGCCGGGCGGCGCACTCGAGGTCTACCGCAAGGCCAAGGACGAAGGACTGATCGGTCACGTGGGCATCACCAGCCACAGCCTCGATGTGCTCGCCCGGGCTATCGAGGACGGGCTGTTCGACACCGTGATGGTCTGCTTCAGCTTTCTCGAGCCTGAAGCGCGCGAGAAGGTCATCCGCGCGGCGGTGGCTCGCGATATCGGCGTCATAGCCATGAAGCCGTTCTCGGGCGGAGTCATCGAGAATGCCCGGCTGGCGCTCAAGTGGTCGCTTGCCGAGCCCGGGGTACTGGTGATCGCGGGGGTGGAGCATCCCCACCTGTTCGACGAGAACTGGCGGGTGTTTGGCGACCTCGAGCCACTTACGGAGCTCGAACAGGCCGAGATAGCCGTACTCCAAGCGAGTTACGACAAGGTCTTCTGCCGTCGCTGCGACTACTGCCAGCCGTGCTCGGAGCAGATCCCCATCCAGACGGTGCTGGGCGTGCGCAGCATGGTCAAGCGCATGGGCAGGGAGTTGCTGCGTGAGGGCGTGTTCTGGGACGCCATCAACCGGGGCCGTGACTGCAGCGAGTGCGGCGAGTGCGTGGCCCGCTGCCCGTACGACCTGCCGATTCCAGACCTCATCCGCGCGAATCTGGCCTGGTTGGACGCGCAAGACGGGGGGCGGTGACACCAGGCCACCACCGAGCGAATACCCGGTGACTGTGGCGCCCGACCAGGCTGTCGCGGGGCTGCGCTGGGGCCTCACGGCCACGATCAGGGTTCCAAGCGAGTGAGCCGTCCGTCGAGGCGGCGGCTCCGGGCCACTCGATGTAGGTCAGTCACTCAAGTTCCCGCGCCCATTCGGCCGATACAGTACGTTGGTGCCCCTTGAGGGGACGCTGGTAGCCGAGCCGGCGACTTCTGTCCGAAGAATCGCTCGCTTGGAAGGTGGCTGTCGCGGCTTGAGTGCGTTCAGAGAGGACGGGGAATGACCATCCAACGGAAGATACGTGGCGGGTATTTGGGTCTCGCGGTGCTCATCGTCGCCCTGGCGGCGATGGGAATCAGCCTGCTGGTGTGGCTGAGCTCGTGGAAGACCGACTACTCCGACACGGTGGCCCAGGTCGACTATGCCAACCAGCTCGTTATAGGCGAGACCGGCATGTTGAATTACGCGCTTCTTCCGTTGTTCGACTCTTTCGGCGAGAGCAGGGAGGCCTACGACGCCGAGCTGACGCGCTACACGACCATGGCCCACGACGCTCTGGTCGCCGCGATGGAGAGCGAAGAGGACGCGGTGGAGCTGGCCCAGTTGCAGAGTCTCGACGCCGTCCACGACAGGTACGTAGAAGCGATAGGCGTCACGGTCGAGGTGGCGAGGACCTTTCCGGCCCGGGCGTACGAGAGTATGACCAGCACGGTGCTCCCCCTGGCCAAGCAGATCGTGAGTCTCACGGCCTCGTACAAGGACGCGCAGGTCGCCGAGCAGAGCGCCTTGCTCGGCGATCTCGACGGCCGATCGAGGATCATGTGGATCGGCATGACGATCCTGGCGTTCGCGGCTATCGTCGCCGCGATCATCATCGCCACCCTGCTCGCGCGGAGCATCGTCAAGCAGTTGCGGCGGGCTGTGAGCGACATCAGCGGTTCGGCGGCTGAGCTGCTGGCCGTCTCGGCTCAAGTAGCGGCGGGGGCCGCTCAGACCGCGGCGTCGGCCACCGAGACTACCGCCACTGTCGAAGAGGTCAAACAGACGGCGCTGCTCGCGCACGAGAAGGCGGCCGAAGTAGCGGAGAGCTCTCAACAGCTGGCCGAGCTCGCCGATGCGGGAAGAGCCAACGTCGAGGAGACGATCGCGGGCTTCGACCGTATCACGGGCCAGATGAGCGTAATGGCCGAGTCTATCAACCGTCTGGGCGAGCAGACGCAGGCGGTCGGCGACATAATCACCACGGTGAACGATCTGGCCGAGCAGTCGAACCTGCTGTCGGTGAACGCCTCGATCGAGGCGGCTAAGGCCGGCGACCAGGGCAAGGGCTTCAGCGTGGTGGCCCAAGAGGTGAAGAGCCTCGCCGAGCAGTCCAAACAGGCTGTGGCCCAGGTGCGCACCATCCTCAGCGAGATCCAGAAGGCGAGCAGTGCGGCCGTGCAGGCGGCCGAACAGGGACAGAACACCGTCGAGGCCGGACGGCAGCAGTCGCTCGCCTCGGGTGATTCAGTCCACGTCATCAGCGAGACGGCCGGTGAGGCCGCTCAATCGGCCACCCAGATCTCGGCTTCGAGCCGTCAGCAATTGGCCGGCATGGAGCAGATCAGCCAGGCGATCGAGAGCATCAATAAGGCCGGGCTGCAGTCCGCGGCCGGCACCCGCCAGGTGGAGCAAGAAGTCAAGCAACTGCAAGATCTCGCCATGCGACTGAGGCGCCTCGTCGACGCCGGGGCTACGGCCTAGAGGCCGCCGAGCCGTTACGCCGCGACCGCGTCAGGACGCCATAGCAGGTCCGGCTGCGCCGAGCCCCGAGTTGCCCGAACGCCTCTCCTAGTCCTCCAGCTGCGTGGGGGGGCGCATGTCTGAGGCCTTCACCCAGTCGAGGTCGGGGCTGGCCTTTCCGAATCCGATGCTGGTCGCCTGGCCCGGGTTCTTCTTGGCCTCCTCCATCGCGGCGTCGGCCATGGCCTTCCAGCAGTCGAGCCGCCGCTTCGTGCCCTCCGGGTCGGCTTCAACGGGAAGCACCGAGTCAAGGATCACCTTGAAGTGCTTCTCGAGACCCGCCTTCTCCTCCGGGTAGGGGATTATGTAGAGCTGCTCGTCCTCGATGCCCTTCTTGAGCCACCTAGCGAGGTCGACAGGATCCATGCCCGACTCGTAGATGGTCTGCAGGGCCTTGATGGCCTTTTCGTCCATGAGGTAGCCGGTCTTCTGGAGATGCTCGGGACGGGTGTCACCGGCGTTGTGGATATTGGAGTTGATGCTCGCCGGGCACAGCACCGACACCCCGATGCCATATTTCTTGAGCGAGAGGTGGTAGCTCTCCATGAGGTTGATGACGGCGGCCTTCGCGGCGGAATAGGGGGCAGTCGTCGGGCCGCCGAAAAACCCACCCATGGAGGCGGTGGTGGCGATGTAGCCGCCGAGGCCGGCCTTGATCATGCGGGGAACGAACGTGACCATGCCGTTGACCACTCCACCCAGGCAGACGCCCATGACCCAGTCGTAGTCCTCATAGGTGGAAGCTTCCGGGGGGCCGAACGTGTTGACGCCGGCGGTGTTGATGACGATCTGGGGGGGTGTTCCAAAGACCCGCTCGACCTCGTCGGCGGCCGCGGCGTACGCCGCCCGGTCGGTTATGTCGAGCTTGATGCCGTGTACCGGCCGGCCCTGCTCCTTGAGGTACGCCACTGCCTGGTCCAGATGATCCTGGCGCACGTCGGCGATGACGACCTTGCAGCCGGCTTCGGAGAACACTTTCGCCTGTCCGAAGCCCGCGCCTGAGCCGCCACCCGTCACGAACAAGACCTTGTCTTTGAAATCCTTCACCTATGCCTCCAGAATCTCATTCACTTTCTGCGAGCCACACTACCATAGAACATTCTGGGTCCGGGCGATAGATGTCGGCCCGTAGACGCTCGTCTTCTCGTCATTGCCGGCCCGGCTCTCGTTCGCGGGCGCGCGGCGCCCTCGGTTGACTCCCGGGTGCACGAGCCTATACTCAAGGGTAATGGGGAGAAAGCAGTATTCCCCTGTATCGCTGGGAGGACGAGAAGGTCGTGGTCCTAGTCCAGCTCACGACGCATCCGCGCCTTTCTCGCATTCCCCCAGGGAAAGGAGCCGCTCATGCCGTTCATCTCGCTGGGCCACGTACGCGCGGGCGCAGACAGAGAGGATCGCGCGGCGGATGATGAGGTAACCGGTGCCGAGGAGGCTGTCGATGGGCAAGTACATGTGCGTACACCCGGTTGGCGGGAATATGGATATGGAGGCGGCGACACCGCTGGCGAAGGCGGTGAAGGCCAACTCCGGCGCAGACGCCTACTGGATCCGTAGCTGGTATGTGCCCGAAGAGGGCAAGTTCTACTGCGAGTGGGATGGGAAGGACAAGGCTGCTGTCACGAGAGCGATCTCGGCCGCGACTACGCAGGCCGGGGCTCCATTCCCACTCGAGGGCGTGTACGAGATAGTAGCGCAGCCCATGGGAGAAGACTTCCGCACGTAGACGGCCGCGCCTGCGACCATCACTTGGGCCCGGCGGAGCCTCGGGAGAGCCTCCGCCGGGCGTTCGCGCACTTCCCGCGGCTTGCCCCCCGTATACTGAGAGTCGAACAGCATTCGGCAACCGGAGGTCCGCGGGTGGCAGCACCAGACTTGCAGTGGGACGAGACGGTGCGGGGGGGCATAGGGTAGCCGCGAGCATGGACCAAGCCGCCTCCCTCCAGAACGCTCCTGTTGACCAGAAGTACCTCGGCCGGAAGGGACTGGTCGTCTTTCTCGCCGCGCTCAGCGGATTCCCCGCGATGTCGACCGATCTCTACCTGCCGGCGCTCCCTGGCATGACGGAGTACTTCCACGTGCGGGAGTACCTGACCAACCTCACGCTCATCCTCTTCTTCGTCGTCTACGCCGTCGCGGTGCTGGTCTGGGGACCGCTCAGCGATCGCTACGGGCGCCGGCCGGTCCTGATAGTGGGACTCGCCGTCTACGTGGCTTCCGGCGTTCTCTGCGCTGTTTCGGCGAACGTCTACCAATTGATCGTCTTTCGCATCTTGCAGGCATTGGGGACCGGCTGCGCCAGCGCCATCTCGACCGCCGTAGTCAGGGATGTCTACGTGGGCAGAAGACGAGAAGTCATCATCGCCGTCGTCCAATCGCTGACCGTGCTCTCGCCGGCCGTGGCTCCGGTGCTCGGCGCACTGATTCTCAGGTTCACCTCGTGGCGCGGCGCGTTCGTCGCTCAGGCCATCCTCGGCCTGCTTGTGTTCGCGGGTACCATCGCGTACCGGGAGACCCTGGGCGTGCGGCTCGAGGGCAATCCCCTGCGCTCGCTCGGGCGGCTGGCGGTCGTTCTCAAGAACCGCAGTTTCGCCTACCTGCTCGTCAACTTCTCGCTCATGGGAGTGGCCATGATGGCGTTCATCACGTCATCGTCGTACATCTATCAGGTGACGTTTGGAACCAGTAGCCAGGTCTACAGTTACTTCTTCGCGCTGTTCGCGGTCTCCATAGCCGCCGGGGCCCAACTCTACGTTTGGCTATCGCGGCGCTTCTCCCGCCAGGCCATCCTGTCGGGCTGCTTCGCTGTTACCGCCGCGAGCGGAGTGCTCGCGCTCTTCTGGGGAGGGAGAGGGCCGTGGGCGTTCATTCTCACTCTGCTTCCCGCGCAGATGGCGTTCAGTTGCTCGCGTCCCCCGGCCATCTACCTGATGCTGGCGCAACACGAGGGCGACACGGGCTCGATGTCGTCACTGATGGGCGCGTTCAGCACGGTCATGGGCACGGTGGGAATCATCGTGGTGTCGCTCGGTGTATGGGGTAGGGTGGAACTGATCGGCGCGCTCACCGCCGGCCTCGCCGTATTGAGCGGGGTGATGTGGTTGGCGCTCAACGCTTCGGGCTTTCGTGGCGTCAGTTACAAACGACAGGAGGGATGATCGGGATGACGGCAGAAGAGAACAAGCAGGTCGTTCGGGAGCTCTACGAGGAGGTCTTCCAGAAGCACAGGCTCGAACTCGTCGACCGGTTCATCCACGACGACTACGTGCAGCACAATCCCGACCTGCCGAAAGGCAAGGCAGGATTCATCGAGTTCCACCTCGGGTTCTTCTCGGCGATACCCGACGCCTTCGCGTCGATCAACCAGCTGGTGGCTGAAGGCGACCTCGTGTGGGTCTACAACACGATCACCGGGACCCACTTGGGGCCCGGCATCGCCGGCCTCGAGCCGACGGGCAACGCGATCAGGTACGACGTAGTCGACATGTTCCGTCTGCGAGACGGCAAACTCGCCGATCACTGGGATGTCGCCGACACGCGGGCACTGTTCACCCAAGTAGGGGCGATTCGAGCCGTCGGGGCCTCGTGACGCGACGATCTCGCCGGCCCCGCCGGATTCACCGCGCTGCGCCGCCCTCTGTGCGCGCAAGAAAGTTCGGGCTGAATACAAGGATGTGGGCCGGGTGCGCAGAACGTAAGGAGTAGACCACTTCTGACCGGCCAAGCCCAGCGTAGCAGGGGCGGCCCGCCGGAGAATCGCGCAGGTTGATAACGGTGATCAGGCTGTCTTGCGCCCTTCTCCAGGTCGCCCCGCTCGCGGCCGGCCGCAGCGCCGGCCTCGCCATGTGGCCAGGCACATTCCCGCCATCGAGGCAGCCCACAGTCTCCACCTCTGCCCGGTGCATGCGCACTCGCCATTCCGTACTCTGATATCCGGCAGGCGGCCGGCACAGGTTCGCAGGCCGTCGGCGGGTGAGTGACAGATATCGGAATGGAGCACGCGATGAGGAGATTCGGTCTCGAGGCGATTGCCCGGGCTTGCGCCCGTCATCCTTACAGAACACTCGCGACCTGGGCGGTTGTGCTGGTCTGCTCGGCGGGAGCCATGGCCTTGCTTCTCGGGGGGGCTCTGAAGAACGAGCAGGGTTTCACCAACGACCCCGAATCGTTTCGGGCGACGGGCCTGGTCGCCGATGCCTTTCCCGGCGACGACCGGGCCAACGAACTCGTGATCGTGAGGTCGGCCGAACTGACCGTCGACGACCCGGTATTCAGCGAGAAGGTGCGCTCCGTGAGCGGCGCGGTGCTGGCTCTCGGGTCGGACGTCGTGGCCGCCGGCATTGATTACACCACCGACGACTCGCCCGTGCTCATTTCTTCCGACCGGCACTCCGCTCTTCTGGTCTTCAGCATGGCGGGGGACTCGGACGCTGCGATAGACCACGCCGCGCTGCTCGACACGGCGGCTCACGATGCGGTCGCCGGCTCGAATTTCGAGGTTCTCGTGACAGGCGAGGCGAGCATCAACAGCGACTTCGGCGCGACCGCCGCGAGCGACCTGCGTACCGGCGAGGTCTTCGGGCTGGGATTCGCGCTGGTTATTCTGGTGCTTGTGTTCGGGGCCGTCGTCACCGCCGTGGTGCCGCTCATCATGGCCATGGCCTCCATTCTGCTCTCCATGGGCATGGCCGCTGTTTTGGGCCAGGTCATGGACCTCTCCTTCTTCATCACCAACATGATCACCATGATCGGCCTGGCCATGGGTATCGACTACTCGCTGTTCGTGGTCTCCCGCTACCGCGAGGAGAGGGCTGCCGGCCTGGCTAAGGTCGACGCCATCGCCCGGGCCGGCTCTACGGCCAGCCGCTCGGTGCTCTTCAGCGCCATGGCGGTCATCCTCGCGCTTGGCGGGCTGTTCTTGGTGCCTTCCACCTTGTTCCACAGCATGGCCACGGGGGCCATCATCGCGGTCTTCACCAGTCTGATCGCCGCGCTCACCCTCCTACCGGCCCTGCTCGGCGCGATGGGCGACAAGGTCAATGCCCTGCGCGTACCGCTGCTCGGCAAGAACGTCAGCGGCGCCGGCCGCCCAGGCGGCTTCTGGGACACGGTCAGTGGCGGCGTCATGCGCCGGCCCGTTGCGAGCCTCGTGCTGGCGGTGGCGTGCCTGGCCGGCATCGCTTCCCTCTACTTCGGCATCAATCTGGGTTCGGCCGGTGTGGATACCTTGCCCGAGTCGATGGCCTCGCGCCAAGGCTTCGAGGCGCTCGTGAAAGACTTCCCCGGCGCTTCTCTAGAGCCGGTGGAGGTCGTGATCGCCGGCGAGGCCGCGCCTGGTATGAGCGACGGCATCGAGAAGTTGCGTGCCCTGCTGGTGGGTGATTCGCGGTTCGTCGGCGCCGGCAGCACTCGTACGAGTCCCGGTGGGGAGTTGACGGTGCTCTCTCTTGTGGTTCTTGGCGATCCCACCGGCAAGGAGGCGCAGGCGGCAGTGAGGACCCTCCGCGCCGACTACCTGCCCACGGCGTTCGCCGGCACCGGCCTGGCGGCCGGCACCGATGTGCTCACGACCGGCCAGACCTCGTTCGTGATCGACTACCTCGACACCATCAACGGCGCTACGCCCTGGGTCTTCCTCTTCGTGCTGTGCCTATCGTTCGTGCTGCTCATGGTGGTCTTCCGCTCTCTGTTGGTGCCCCTCAAGGCCATCATCATGAATCTGCTCTCTGTCGGCGCCGCCTACGGCCTCATGGTGGCGGTGTTCCAGAAGGGATGGGGAGCGGACCTACTTGGACTCCAGAAGGTGGACTTCGTCGAAGCCTGGGTGCCTCTCTTCCTGTTCGCGGTGCTCTTCGGCACCTCCATGGACTACCACGTGTTTCTACTCAGCCGCATCCGAGAGCGTTTCGACCAGACCGGTGACAACCGGGAGTCTGTAGCCTTCGGCGTGCGCCGCACCGGCGGCATCATCACCGGCGCGGCCCTCATCATGGTGGCGGTGTTCGGCGGATTCGCGGCCGGTGACCTCGTGATGTTCCAGCAACTCGGCTTCGGTCTTGCCGTGGCCGTCTTTCTCGACGCGACCATCGTGCGGAGCGTACTCGTGCCCGCGGCCATGCGCCTGCTGGGGACCGCCAACTGGTGGTTGCCGCGGTGGCTGCAGTGGCTACCCGACCTCCGCGTCGAAGCCGGCGGGCCGGCAGGCGGCGCGGCACGGGGCGCGCAGCCGCGCCCGGAGCTGGTTACGCTGCCGGGCCTCTCGATGAAGACCGTGGCCCCCGCCCAGGAGCTGAGCCTCGTGCCTGCCATCGAGACCGAGTAGTAGACCGGCATCTGCCCCCAATGTGCACGGTGCCGCGGGCCGGGAAGAACCCGGCCCGCGGCACCTCTTCTAGCACCGCTCCGCGTCTGGCCCGCCACTGCCTACCAGCGGGCCGCCTCGCCGCTCACGTAGTAGGTCGTACCGGTCGCCCTGTCCACGACCACTCCGAACGTCTTGCCCGACTCCGACGCCGCCCCTATCGCGTAGGCGGCCGCAGTCCCCGTGTAGTTGACGGTACTGTTCGAGGCCACGGCGATCGGGGCGGTAGCTGCGCCCTCGTGGACCACGAAGGTAATGGGCCGCTCGATTGCATGCAGGTCGTCGGGTAGCATGCCGGCCGCTGTGGGATCGAAGGTCTTGGCGTCGATGTAAGCGGCCTCGAGGACCGTCATCGCGTTGCGCACGAGCGACTTGGCCTCTGCGTCTTGGCCCTTCTGGCGCTGGGGGAGGAAGGTGGGGATGGCGATGCCGGCCAAGATGGCGATGATGACGAGCACCACCAAGACCTCGATGAGCGTGAAGCCACGCCCGCCTCTTATCTTTCCACCGATAGCGATCATCCTCTATGTGCCTCCCTCTCAGACCGGGAATCGGCCGGCGCCCCTGGGGGGGGAGCGGGACGCCGGCCGTACGTCTCCCGATGCGGCATCACACATGGCCACCTTCTATGCCATCGGTGCGAGGCGAGCGCCTGTATATTGGACCAAGGTCTAACACGCGACATCGGGCGGCTAGACCGCACCGGCGAGTGGCGCCCGCCCGAGAAGGGAGCCGACGTGCCGCTGAGATACAAGGTGTTTCTGCACAGCTACCTTGGCTTCAACAGCAACTCCACGCTGTTCTATGGTGAGCGCGACGCCATACTGGTCGACGCTCCCCAGTTGTTGAGCGATGCGCACAAGATGGTCGCCCAGATCATCCTGATGAGGAAGAACCTCACCCACATCTACGTCTCGCACTTCCATCCCGATCATCACTTCGCGCTCGGCGTCTTACAGTTCGCGTTTCCTGCTGCCAGGATCGTGGCTCTGCCGAGTGTCTCGAGAGACATCCTGGCCACGGCGACCGACAAGCTCGACACGTGGAGCATCGATCGCTTCGGTCCCGATATCCCCACGAAGACGACCATCCCCATGCCGTTGCGTGAACCTCGTCTCGAACTCGAGGGCGAGGAGATGCTGTTCTACGACGACTGGGAGGGCGACAGCGTCAACAACTCCGTCGTCTGGATACCGTCACTGAGGGTGGTATGCGCGACCGACGTGGCTTTTCACGACTGCAACCTGTGGACGATCGAGAGCAACCTCGAGCGGCGGGTGAAGTGGAGGGCCGCCATGAAGCGGCTCCTCGATTTCGATCCCCGCGTAGTCATACCCGGGCACCACGACGAGGAGAAGCTTCACATCCTCGAAGAAGTGGAGGAGGATCGCTCGCGTGCCTACACCGGCTGCGTGGACTGGTCGCTCAGGTACCTGGACGTGTACGACGACGTGTACCGTGGGGCGAACACCGGTTCTGAGCTGGTCGAGGGGGTCAACAAGCACTACGGGGGGGTGAAGGCGGCCGACTTCAACATCCAGTGGCAGACGAGGCTCATCTTTCCGAGGAGCGCTCCGGAGTGGCTTCTCCCTCTGCCGGGTCCCGCCGGCAAGGTCTTCCTCAACCCGAGCGGCGTCTACGACGGCGACCCGCCGAAAGAGTGACGCCCGATAGCGACGGGGCCGGCGACCCGAACAGAATGCGTCTGTTCGGGTCGCCGGCCCCGGCCGGTCAGGGAGGCTGCTGAAACGACGTCGTGTCCCTCTTCAGCGGCCTTGTCGCGGCTAGTAGGTCATCGGCACGGCTTTGGCCCGCACCGTAGTGCCCGGAGCGGTGGCGTTGCTCACCTGTACGGGCTCGATCGGCCACTTGGTGCCCTTCACCCACTGCTGGGCGCCGATGTTGTTCTTGTAGACATTCGGGATCGGATGGAAGGTGTTGGGATCGACCGGTGAAGTGAGGTCGACCTTGCCCTGCTGGAACGTGTTGTTGGTGCTCTTGATGGCCTCCAGCACCGATTCCTTGTCCTCGGGGTTCTTCGCCCGCTTGTAGACGTCGATAGCCCATTCGAACTTGGCGTAGCAGCCGATCGCGGGAGTCCACTGCTCGCCGGTCTTGGCCTCGTAGTCGGCGGCCAGGCCTTCGGAATCGAGATCGGAAAGGGTGTCCTTGATCTTCCAGTTCGGGTCCCAGGAGCACTCGCCGATGAGGCCGACGCCCTGGTTGGGATAGGTCAGAGTCGCCTGCGGGAAGATCAGGGCCTTGCCCGAGCTGATGAACTTGGGCTTGAAGCCCTGCTGCAGGCTCTGCTTCAGGAAGTTCGAGAACCACGGCGGATCGTTGGTGCCGCAGATGATCTCGACACCCTCGCTCTTGAACTGGGAAATCTGCTGAGTGAAGTCCTCGGCCGGGACAGAGTAGTACTGAGGCACGACCAGGGTGTAGCCCTTCTCAGCGAAGACCTGAGGCGCCGCGTTGGGGGCCATCCAGCCCTGGGCGTCGGCGTCGTTCTGGAAGAGCATGCCCACCTTCTTGTTGGTGGCGACGCCGCTTGTCTCGAATGCGTCGGTGAACGAGGCGATGGTCTGCTCGGAGCCGAGCATGCTGCCGAAGACCCACTTGAAGTCGATCAGCTTGCCGGTAGCGTCGAAGTATAGGGCCTGCCACGGGGCGAAGCTGTTCAGGGTCGGGGTTGCGAGCACCTCGCCCTGCGCCGACACCGGGTTGCAGGTGTCGGGCGTGCCGGAGGCGAGAAGCATGTCGACGTTGTCACTCTGTACGAGCTCGCCCGCGACCTGAGAGGCGCGCTGGGAGTCCGACTGGCTGTCTTTTACGACGATCTCGATCTGGCGCAGTTTGCCGTCGCCGGTGACGATTCCGTCTTTGAGAATCTCCTTGGCTCGCCCGATCCACCAGTCGTCGGAAATGGCGAAGACCGAGTAGTTGCCGGTCTTCGGCGAGACCACGCCGATCTTCATGGCGCGTCCCTGCTCGGGACCCGCGCTGACAGTCGTCGTCGCGCCGGCGGTAGTCGTCGGGCCGGCTGTAGTCGTCGGGCCGGCTGTTGTCGTGGGGCCGGCAGTCGTGGTGGTCGCGTCTTCGCCGCCGCACGCGGACAAGAGACCCCCGATGCCGCCGCTGAGTCCGACCGCCGCTCCGGCGAGCCCCGCGATCTTGAGAAAGTCGCGCCGACTCACCTCTTTGCCGGTCGTGGTTGCATTGCGCTCTTGCAGTTCATCACCCATACGAGCCCTCCAATCGTGCACAACTCTTGCCACTGGCGCCCTGTTGTCGAGCCTCTGAGACGTGCCCCAAAAGCGATTCACGAAGCGTGGCGCCGGCTCGGCCCATCGGAGCGGCGGTACCGATAGCAACCGTTCCGGCCCGTAACGCTACACAACCATACTAGCCTGGTTCCAGCTTGTCGATAGGACACCGCCTCGCCCGAACGCCCACTTCCCTAGAGTGGTCGATTCAGCCTAACATGGAGGAAAGCCCGGTTGCCGTCACCCGCCTGGGTGCCGGCAACCCCGGAGAGCCGGTCCCACCAGGCGGACCACCTGTCCGATAGGTAGCGCGGCGCAGTGTGCACCCGGTGCCGCCGGCTATGCCTGGCCGCTAACATTTACGATGTAGCGGCGCGAAACGACGTCTGCAGAGCACGAACGGAGGAGTCGTGGGCTTTCAACCGCAACTACTGCGCCTGAAAGACAAAGTTGTGCTGGTGACCGGCGGCGGGGGGACGAACAGCATCGGTCGTTCAATCGCGCTCCGTTTCGCCCTCGAAGGCGCCAAGGTCGGCGTTCTCGATATAGACGAGCCCAGCGCGGTCAGCGTGGCCGGCGAGATAGAAGCCGATGGCGGCGAGGCGATAGCCATCAAGTGCGACATCACCCATCTCGACCAGTGCCACGCGGCCGCCGCCTCGCTTGCGGCGAAGTACGGTGGGCGCATCGACGTGCTGGTGAACAACGCGGCGGCTTTCAGAGGCGTGCTCTCCAAGCAGGGCTTCAGGCGCTTCAACGAGTGGACCGTGGACGATTGGGATTACCTCATGGACGTCAATCTGCGTGGCATGTGGTTCTGCGCGCAGGCCGTGTATCCCTACATGCAGCCATTCGGGTACGGCAAGATCATCAACATGACCTCATGTACATTCTGGGAGGGTGTACCGGGGTTCATCCACTACGTCTCGAGCAAGGGCGGCATCATCGGGTTCACGAGGGCTCTGGCGCGCGAACTGGGACCCGACGGCATACGGGTGAACGCCCTCGCCCCCGGATTCACCCTAACCGAGGCCAACATCGAACAGGCCGCCGCCGCTCGTGACCACTGGGACGAGGTGCGAATGGGGCAGTGCCTGCCCGAGCGCCACGAGGTGGCCGACGACCTCGCGGGCCCCGCCTTCTTTCTGGCGTCGTCCGATAGCGACTTCATGACCGGCCAGACCATACTGGTCGACGGCGGTCTGCGCCACAACTAGAGAACCGCGGCCCTCGACCAACCGCGAAGCCGAGAACAAGGAGGCGCCAACCATGGCCCAGAAGTCTCTCGAATACCGGGTCTTCATGCACAGCTACGCCGGCTTCAACAGCACGTCGACCCTGTTCTGCGGGGAACGTGACGCCGTGCTCATCGACGCCACCCAACTCCTGAGCGACGCCCACCGGCTGGCCGCCGATCTCATAGAGACCGGCAAGAACCTCACGCATATCTACGTCTCGCACTTCCATCCCGACCACCACTTCGGGCTGGGGGTGCTCAAGGCGGCTTTTCCCAGGGCCCGCGCGGTGGCGCTGCCCAGCGTGGTCAAAGACATCGTCTTCACCACCACCGACAAGGTCGAGATGTGGGGCGATTTCTTCGGCAAGAACGAGCCCGACACCGTCACCTTCCCCATGCCGCTCGCTGAACCTCGCCTTGAGGTTGAGGGTCACGTTCTCGAGTTCTCCGACGATTGGGAAGGGGACAGCGCGAACAACAGCGTGGTCTGGGCGCCCGTCGCTCAACCTGGCCTGCGCGACCGACGTAGCCTACCTCGACTGCCACATCTGGATGATCGAGAGCAACGCCGCCCGTCGGGCGAAGTGGCGCGCCTCGCTAGAGAAGCTACGTGAGTTCGACGCGCGGGTGGTGATTCCAGGGCACGTGAGCGCTGAGAAACTGGCTCTCAGAGGCACCTCGTGCATCGACTGGTCGCTCCGCTACCTCGACGTCTACGAAGAGGTGCTGGCTCACGCCAGAACCGGCACCGACCTGTGGGAAGGCATGACCAAAGCGTATCCCTCCGTCAAGGGAATGGATTTCGGCGTGCAGTGGTGCGCCCGCCTGCTCTTTCCGCACAGTTGCCCGGAGTGGTTTCCGCGACTCCCCGGCGAGCCGGGCACGATCTTCCTCGATCCGAGCGGCAGGTTCGTGGGAGAGATGGCCCGCGACTAGAGCCGGGGCAGGCCGGGCACAGGCCGGAAGCGCATGGGCCGGGCGCCGCCGTCACACGACGGTGGCCGGGCTACGCGCCCATCTGGGCCGCCCGGGCATGTCTGCCGTGCAGTAGGTGGTAGACGAGCAGAGACGCGCCGGTGATCGCCGCCATCACCCAGTACATGCCCCGGTAGCCCGTGAGCGGGATGAGAAGCCCGCAGATCAGCGGACCGAGGCCCAGCCCCGTATCGCCGAAGATGTAGAACGTGGAGGTCGCTTGGCCCATGCGGTGTAGCGGCGTCACCTTGATCGTGAGGGCCCTTCCGCACGACTGGATAGCGCCGAAGCCCAGACCCAGGATGGCCGCCGCCAGCAGCAGCACCGGACCGCGGTTCGCAACGGCGAAGACGGCGAGACCCGCCGCGAAGATGGTGATCGCCGGATACATGACCGAGTTCTCACCCTTGGCGTCGAACCGGCGTCCGATGGTCGGCCTCGTGATGAAGACCACGACGGCGTAGACGATGAAGAACACCCCGGCTGCTCCGGTCAAGTTGATCTCTTGCGAGTAGAGCGCGAGAAACGACGACACGCTCGAGTAACAGAAGTAACTGAGCCCCAACGCGACGCCGATCCGCACGGCCTTGGGCTCCACGTAGTTGCTGAGCTTGAAGCTCTTGGTCTCAGCCACCTGCTGCGCGGTAAGCTGCAGGTTCTCGACGCGCAAGAACGGGAGGAGCAGAAGGGCGAGCGTCGCCAGAACCGAGCAGGTGATGACGATGGGCGTGAAACCGCCTCGCTGTAGCAGCAGCAGGCCGGCGAACGGGCCGATCGCCGTGGATAGGGTCTGGCCCAGAGTGAAGTAGCCGATGCCCTCGCCGTAGCGTTCGCGGGGCACCACACCGGCCACGATCGTCCCGGTGGCGAGGGCGGCCGTGCCGTGGGCTGCGCCGTGGAGAAACCGGATGAGCAGCAACAGCGCGGTGCTGCTCGCCCAGAAGTAGGCCACGGTCAGTACAAGGCTGAACATCGCCCCTATGTAGAGGGCCCTGGTCTGGCCGATCTGGTGGATGCGTTTGCCGAGCGGCGGTCGCAGCACGAACGCGCCGATGACGAAGATGCTCGAAGAGAGGCCGGCTACCGCGGGAGAGGCGCCGAAGCGGTCGGTGGCGACCTTCGACATGACGACGGTGAGCAGCAGGAAGATGACGGCGTTCAGGAAGTTGACCACCGAGATGACGATGAAGCTCCTGGTCCAGAGCGACTGCTTGGCGGCGGCTCCCGCGTCGCCCGTGCCGTTATCGCCCACGCCGCTCGTCTCTCCCACGCCGCTCGTCTCGCCCACGCTCTCGGTCCCCAGTACGGTCGATTGCCCGGGAACCGGCCGGTCCCCAAGCGATTCTACACCCGCGAGGGGCAAGGAAAGGCTACAGACCGGCACCCTCTGGTCGCATCCCGGCGGTGTGCAGTCCGGAGACGAGCCACTCTTTCAGCGGGCTCGCGCCCGGCTCGACACCGAAGAGGCCCCGGTGAGCGCGGTCCGCTACGCGAACCGCTCGGCGCACAGCGCGCCGATACGGCGGGCCAGCGCCATGATAGTGAGCATGGGCGGCCTGCCGAGCGACGACGGCAGCAGCGAGGCGTCGGCGACGTAGAGGTTCTCGGGCAGGTGGTCGGCATGCAGGGGCCTCCGCTCGAGGCCCGAGAGGGGGAGGGTGCCGCCAGGATGGCCCGCGTTGAGGGTGCCGAGAAAGATGTCTTCGCGCTCGACTCCGAAGGCGCTCAAGATGTCGGTGCACTGTGCGGTGGCCTCGGCCAGACGCGCGCGGTCTCTCTCGGTGAGTACCTTCGTCACGCCCCGAGGCCCCACGGAGCCCGATTCGCTGTCGGCCAGCTTGATCATCAGACTCACTATGTCGTGCCGGGGCCGCCGCCACGACCGGTTGAAGAAGAAGCTGAGATAGTCGAAGTACGGCGAGATCATGTAGCCGTCGCCCTCCACGTAGAACGGTATGGGCAGGTCCTCGCCGGCAAAGGTGCGGTCGGCTCGAGCGGCCACGCACAAGACCGGGTCGACGAAGAGGCGCTCCTCGGTGCGCACGCCCGATCTGGCGAGTATGGCGCCGGTGCCGAGTCCGCCGGCGGCGAGCACCACGAGGTCGGCCTCGAAGAGGCGCCGTCGCCCGCCAATGCCGGCCACCACGCCCGCGGCCCGGCCGGCGCCGGCCGGGCCCTCGTGTACGACCACCCGCTCGACTTTCGCGCCTGTTATCAACCGGGCGCCCCGCTCGACGGCCTGCCCGAGCATCCGCCGGCTGTCCCACTTGGCCCCCGAAGGGCAGCCGAGAACGCACCGCCCGCAGCGCGTGCAGCGGGAGTAGTCGACCAGCTTGGGAGTCACTTCTGGCTTCAGGCCCATCTGCTCGCAGGCGGCGAAGAGGCTTCGAGTCGCCGGACGCCAGCGCCCGCGGTGGGCGGTGGAGATGGGCAACTCCGATTCGAGCGACCGGAACTCCTCGCTGAGGTCTATGCCGCGCCGCAGCAGTTCCTGGTCGCAGCGGAGCGCGTTGGCCGTCGCGAGCGTGGTGGTGCCGCCCGTGGAGACTCCTCGTACTAGAGCCATGCCGTCGCCGGCCCTGGTGACGCGCATCGATGGGAAGAGCAGCGAGATCAAGCGGGCGTCGAACATGAGGCCCGACGAGCGCAGCCGCTCGATGCGTCCCAGGTCTCCGCCGAATCGACGGAACTCGGCGCCGGCCTCGAGCACGGTGACGTCCATGGCGCCCGCGAGCGCGCGCGCGACGGCCGCGCCGCCCGCGCCGGTGCCCACGACGATGGCCCGCTTCATGTCCGCGCCTCCCGGCACGTGATGACAGCGCGGCAGCGGGGGCTGCCGGCGGTGATGCGTTGTGAGAACTCGAGCGTCGCGCCGTCGAAGAGGCCGTCGACGACGCCGGCGTCCATGGCGCTCATCGCGCGGCAGGCGGACTCGGGGTAGTAGGCGGCGAAGAAGCACCGCGTGACCTCGAGGTCGACGGAGCGGGCGGGCCCGGCGCCGTCTCGCGCGCGCTTGACGCCACCGCCGCCGCCGGGCTCGCCGGCGATGTCGATGCCGATGTGGCGGTAGAGGAACGCGAGCGCCTGCAGCGCTTCCTCGGGACGCGTGATGCCGAGTCGCCGTCGCGCCGTCGCGCCTAGTGCCCGGGCGTTGCGGTACAGCGCCGGCTCCGCGTCGCCGGCTCCGTGGGCGGCCTCGGCCGCGGTGGATTCGGCGAAGGCGGCCAGGCGCTCGGCGAAGGGCCTCCCGGGCCGGTGGGGCGGCTCAGTTTCGAAGGCGTCGACCGCGGCCTTCACCAAGCGGTCGAGTACGAGCGGCCCGACGAATCTGCCGGGCAGGCGCCGGACAATGCGGAGCCGCAGACTCACGGGCGAGAGGAGAGGCTCCGCGTCTCGCGCCCGGCGGCGACCCCCGACCTAGCCGGACGCAAGCAGATTCCCCAGACGAGCAGGGCGATGGCGCCGTCGACGACGAAGTTGGCGAGATACAGAAGGTACTGCTCCTGGAGGGCGAACAGCGCCAGGCAGACGATCGCGCTCGCGGCCTTGGCGTGGACGAGCAGCGTGGGGTAGACCCGCTCCTTCGGGTTGCGCGCGATCTTCCAGGCGAGCAGGGTCACCACGTACATGTATCCGGCGGCGAGCGCCAGAAAGAGCGTGTAGCCGGCGGTAGTGGAGACGGGCCAGCCCAGCCCTGATGCCAGCCGGTTGAAAGCGGCAAGTACTTCCTCAGGGATAGCGAGGAAGATGATGCCCACGGCGGCGAAGACGCCGGCGAGACCGTAGGCGGTGGTCCGAACGAGAGCGGGACGGTTCATGGCCACGACCTCCTTCTGCCCTGGTCAGGCGGCTTGGGGGCCGCGCACGCCCAGACGGCGGTTGAACTCCGATGCGGTGCCGAACTCAGCGCGCCCGAGTGCGGCGACGGTCTGTTGCCGGTCGAACGGCAGGGCCGCGGAGCCGCCCTCCGAGAGCAGGCGGTAGTTCTTGTTGACCAGGCATTCGCTCCCGCCGGGGCAATGACCGCGCATATCGGTGAGAATCTCGGCCAGCGCCCGCTCGTCGACGTTGCCGAACGAGAGGGGCAGGAACACGCAGGGACTGACCTCGCCGAACGCGTCGACGTACACCATCTTGCATCCGGCGTTGCAGCCGAAGTTCTCGGCGCCCTCGAAGTGGCCGAGGTAGTTGACGATCATGCCGCCGGTGACCTTGGCCCGCTGGTTGTAGGCGTCTTGCAGGCGCGCCAGCCGCCGCCGGTCTTGCTCGGAGATCACCTGGCTGTCCGACCAGAATCCCTCCACCGATGGCTTGAGTTCGCTCAGCCACGCTTCATCAATGCCGAGCGACTCGAGAAAAGCGAGGAGGTTCTCCACCTGGCCGGTCTCGATCATCTCGCGGCTGAGCACCGACGACACGCTCACGTGCAGGCCGGGCACCTCCTTCAGCATGGCGATGGCCTCCAGAGCCGCCTGGAAGGCGCGGGGGTAGCGCCGCGAGGCGTTGTGGCGCTCGGGCTCCCAGTGGTCGAGGCTGACGCAGACCGAGAAGACCCCGGCCGAAGCCAGGTCGCGGGCCAGACCCCGGGTCAGACCGACTCCGGTGGTGAAGAGCTTGACCGCCATGTCGGGGGAGGCGTGGGCGACGATATCGACGATGTCGGGGTTGAGCAGTGGCTCGCCCCCCGTGAGGCCCAGCCAGCAGACCCCGGCGTCGCGTAGGTCGTCGATGGCCCGCACGATGGTGGGGGTGTCCATGGGCGTGCCGGTGCGCTGCTTGTTGTAGCAGTACTCGCAGTCCTGGGGGCAGCGATTGGTGAGGCCGATCTGCGCGTGCGACGGGCCCGGCTTGCGCGCGGCCAGATGGTGGGCGACGAACCGGGAATAGGCTCTGCTGTTGAGCGCAGGTAGGTGTGAGTGAAGTATGAGGTTGCCGCCGAACCGCCGTACCGGGAACTTCTTCATGTAGCGGGCCATGAAGAGGCTCGCGCGGGGCTTCACGACGAGCATCCGCGGATTGGCGAGGACCGTACGGAGCATCGGAAAGAGCGGTGCGGACGAACGAGCCACGGTGCGGGTGACCATGGCGGTCGCCGCGCGAGCCGCCGGGGCGGCCATGCCGGCCTCAGGGCCCGTCGCGCGAGGCTTCAAGCGGGCAGTCACGCGCGCCGCCGCGCCGGCCGTGGCGCCGGCCGCGGCCCGCGCCGATGCGTGGGTCGCCGTGCTGCCGGGGGCATCGATAGTCGTCGCCGTGCTCATGGATACCAGCCTCCCTGCTACGCATTCCGCAACGCAACACAAGCGTAGTCGTGGGCGCGGCGCCATCCTACGGCCGAGTGGGCGGACGTGGGGTGGCCAGGGGAAGGGTCTGTGCCTGGTCACCCGGCCAGGCAGGCGCGCTTGAACGGGTCGTAGGTCGTGGCCGCGGCTTGCGCGGCCCGTCTGCGGGTGGTATACGTGTGCTGTGCGCGGGGGCGCCAGCGGAGGTTTCGACCGAGCGACGCGTGGGGGCGGCCGATGAGAACCTACTCTCTTCACGAGTTCATCGCCTGGGCATTGGAGAACGGCCTGAAGCCAGATCCCCGCCATCCCGGCTCCACATTTCCGACCTTTGACCCGAATCCTGACCTCTACCGTTTCTGGGAGTATCCGCGGGATGCGGCCAGCAGACCTCGGTTCTTGTCCCGCATGCTCCACTTGGCAGGTCCGTGGCAAACGTGTTTCGTCCGGCGTCTCGGTGGTTGGCCGGCCATCGGGGAGGCGAGTGGGGTGGACGAGAAGGTGGCGCATCGCGTATACGCCGCCCTCGGATTGCCCATGGGCACCAGCGACCTGGTCGAGTTCGACATTTCTGAGATCGACGCGCTGTTGTCGCTGCTCCTGGTGTCGACCGTATTCGGGTGGAGCGCCGTGGACGACCTGTTTCTCGTGCCTGGCCCGCCACGCTGCCTGCTGAAGACCGAGCACCACGGCGTGATGCAGGTGTGCTTCCGCAGCCGCGACGACCTCGACGAGTACGTTGCCGCCATGGAAAGAGCGCGGTTCCGGCTGTCTTTCAGCGCGCCCGGATGACGGCTTGGGGCGGCCGCCGGCAGGGGCGTGTCCGCTTGACACCGCTTTCGCCCGTTGTGTGATGCAGCTCCAGAAGGGGGATAGATGGAAGCTCAAAGACCCGGCAGACACGTATCCATACCGAGCGTGTTGCTTGCCGCGGCCGCCGTGGCGGGCGTCGCGTCTCTCGTCGCGTGGCGGCTGCGCAAGGGATGTCTCCTGTTCGCCCGCACCGGGCGTGCGTTGAGGGTCGGGGACGGCGCGCCGGCGGACGCCGAGAGGCCCGACGATGCGGTGGAGGGGACCGTCGAGACTCCACGGGAGCGGGCCGCGGCGACGCCACTGGGAGACATCGAGGGCATCGGCGCCGGCCACGCCGAGCAGCTAGAAGGCTTGGGTCTGCGCACGTTCGACGATCTGCTCACCGCGGGCGCCACTCCAAAGGGCCGGGCGGAGTTGGCAGCGGCTCTCTCGGTCAGCGGCGAGCTCCTGCTCCGTTGGGTGAATCAGGTCGACCTCTGCCGGGTCAGCGGCGTCGGTCCAGAGTACGCGGATCTGCTGGAGGCGGCCGGTGTCGACACCGTTCCCGAGTTGGCTCAGCGGCGGGCCGACAATCTAGCCACGACGATGGTCGAGGTCAACGGGCAGAAGGGGTTGGTCCGCCGGCTCCCCTCCGAAGACCAGGTGGCAGGCTGGATCGAGTCGGCCAAGGCTCTGCCCAGGATAATCACGCACTGAAGCTGGCTTGAATTCGGCCGCCCCGGACGCGCTATGGCGAGGGGCGACCCCGTCACCCTGCAGCAGGTCGCCACGTTGATCGCGCTCGACGAGTGGATCGACCGTTCAGGTGTCCGAAGTATCGGGCTCGGCCCATTCGATGCTCACCCGTGTGCCCGCTCCCTTCTGGGAATGGACCTCGAGCCTCGCGCCGATGGCTTCCGCCCGCTCCGACATGATGTCGAGTCCTAGGTGGCCTCCAGAAACGCCCTCTGGGTCGAAGCCGGTCCCGTCGTCCTCGACGACCAGCCGCACGGCGCGCGCGGGTCCCTCTCCTCCGCACGAAAGCGCCACCCGTCCCTGAGAGGCCCCGGAGTGCTTCGCCACGTTGTTGAGCGCCTCCTGGGCGATGCGGTAGAAGTTGAGACGCACGTCGGAAGGGAGGCCGGCACACGGTTGCAGGTCGACCTCGAGCGGAATGCGCGCTCGACCCGTGATCGCCTCGGCGAGGTGGTGTATCAGGTCATCCAGATTCGTCTCGGCAAGAGCCGCCGGGCGTAGCTCGAGGAGGAGCATGCGCATCTCGGCCAGCGCTCCCCGCGTGAGCTGGCGCAGTTCCTCCAGCCGGCGAGCGCCGTCGAGTGGGCTCTTCTCGTAGATGCGCGGAAGGACCTCGGCTATCAGGCTCGCCGAGAACAGAGTCTGGCTCACCGCGTCGTGCAGGTCGCGCGCCAGGCGGCTCCGCTCGGCGGTCGCCGCCGACTCCTCCGCCTTCTCGAACAGGCTGGCGTTGTCGACCGCCATCGCCACCTGGTTGCCCACCGCCGCGAGGAGCGCCAATCCCTCGGGCGAGAAGTCGTCCTGCCTGGCGCTGAGGAGCGTGAGAGTGCCGAACAGTCTCCCTTTGGCGCTCATGGGTATGTCGACGATCTGACCCCGGGGGTTGCCGAGGAGAAGGGCAGGCAGCTTGAGTGAATCGGGTTCGGCTATCTCGGTCACCACGGGCCGGGGGTCGGGATCTCCCAACCAGGAGGCCAGGTCCGCGGCCGCGCGAGCGGACAGCAACAACCGCAGCTCAGGAGAGACATTGTGAACGGCCGCGACTCTCAGCTCTCGCGGATCGTGGCGGTCGGAGGGCATCACGAGAGCCGCTCCCGCGGCGAAACCGAGATCGTTCAGTACTTTCGCCAGGGCGTCGTCGAGAATCTGCTCGAGATCGAGTGACCGGCTGACGACGGCGGCGATGGCGTTCAGCGTCGCGAGCTCCTGGGTCCTCGCGGCTACGCGCTGGTCGAGCTCCGCGTACGAGGCACGGAGTTGCTCCGACATGCGGTTGAATTGCTCCGCCAACTCCTGAAGCTCGTCACGAGTGTTGATGGACACTGGGTGTTCGAAGTTGCCCTGTGCCACTTCTCGCGCTCCGTTGGTGAGGGCGAGAACCGGTCGAGTCACGCGGCGGACGCCGAGCACCACCACCAGGGAGGGGATGAGCAGTCCCAAAGACAGCAGTACGAGCAACAGAACGCGGTATGTGCGGAAGGGCCTGGTGAGGGCCGACCAGTCCTCGAGCGCGACCAGGCCCCAGTTGGTCCCCGGCACCGGCGCGAAGCCGGCGACGACGTCCTTGCCGTCGATGTCCTCGGTGCGGACGGCGCCGGCCTGGCCGGCGAGCACGGCCTGAACGGCTCGCTCAGACGCCAGACTCGTTCCGATGAGCGCGGCTTCGGGGTGATGGATGACCCGGGCGCTGCCGTCGACCACGTATACGTTGCCGCTGACTCCCACGCGGAGCTTGACGATGTCGCCGTACAGGGCGCTCACCGAGGTGGCGCCCACGCGGAACATGCCGGCGAGGACACCGTTGAACTCGCCCTGAGGACCGGTAACGGGCACCGCGACGACGACCACGGGAACGCCGCCCGGCCCATCGTTGGCGATGTCGGAGTAGACCGGCCTCGACGACCGGAGCAAGGGGGCGAAGTAGGGTCGCGACGTCCAATCTTGTCCGATGTCGGTGGGTCGTTCGGGCCAGGCGGCGACGAACGTGCCGTGGGCGTCGAGGATAACGGTGCCGCCATCGAACACGGTGAGGTAGTCGGACGACTGCGTGAGGGCCGCCTGCTGTACGCTCGGTTCACCCGCGGCGATATCCATGCGCCGGGCGAGATCCTCCAGATCCGAAGAGAACTGGTTGATCTCCCCAGCCAGGTTGCCTGCCGAAAGCCGGGCCAGTTCCTGGTCGCGCTGCAGCGCCTCTTGCTCGGCTACCTGACTGTACGCATAGACCGCCACCACCGCGACCGCGAACAAGATGACGGCCGCCGGAACGAACGACCAGGCGAGGATCCTACGGGTCAAGCGACTCCGCCAGAAGACCGCGCGCACGCTCGTCTCCTACCGCACCGAATCTGACTGCATAGTGCCCACCTCGCGACTGACGTCTCGAATTGCGTTGAGATCGGCGTGGCCGAGAGTGAAGACCTCGGTGAATGCCTCGCGGAAAAGGCTCGTGGCCTGCGCCATTCCCCGGGGGAAGATCTCCTGGACCACCGAGTAGCCCTCCCGATGCGGAGCGGCGAAGACGTCGAGGTCGAGTTCCCTCGATTTGTCCGGGTACTGCTCCCTGGCGAACTCCTCCCAGCGGGCCACGAGCGACAGCCGCGCCGGCTGGAGCAGATTGGCCTTCGCCATGGCGAGCGCGTACTCATCGCCGATGAGGAACTTCACCAGCTCCCACGAAGCCTCGGGGTGCCTGGTGCCGGCATAGATGCCGAAGCCATCGGTGGTGCTCAGGGTGACCCTGCGGTCTGGTCCGGCCGGTATCGGAGCGACGCCGACGCGGAAGTCCGCGTGTTCGAGGATGTTCTTGAGAGCCCACGAGCCGTCCTCGACCATGGCGAGCTTACCTTGGGCGAAGGCGAGCTGAGTGCCGATGTTGTTCACGTCGGTGAAGGTCGCCATGACCTTGTCGTCCCACATGCGGGCCCTAACCCACTCGAGCGCCGCCATGCTCTCGGGGCCGTCGATCACGCACCGTGTGGGGTCGTTCGGGTCGACGACGTGCCCGCCCCAGGCGTTGATGTGCACCTGCAGGCGGTCCCAATTGATGTCGATCATGCTGCCCCAGATGTCGGTGCGGCCATCGTTGTCGACGTCGTGGGTGAGCTGCTTCATGGCGGCGAGGTAGTCATCGTGATTCCACGAGGCGGTGGGGTACGAGACACCGTAGGTGTCGAACAGGTCTTTGTTGTAGTAGAGGGCGAGCGTTCCCTGGTACTTGGGAACTCCGAACTCGTGGCCGGCGGCGTCGAAGAGGGCCTGGTACTGAGCGGCGTCCCAATCGGCTATCACCGACGGATCGACGTCGCGCTGCACGTACTGCCGCAGATCGAGAACGTAGCCCTTCTCGGCCCACGAGGGGAAGAATTCGCATGTTCCCTGGAAGACGTCGGCGGCGTTGCCGGCCTGCATGTCGAGTGGCATCTGTTCCATGGCGTTGTCGGGGTCGGGCGTGTAGAAGACGTCGATGGTGGGGTGCTCGGCCCGGAACTTGGCGAGTTCGGCCTGGGCCATGGCGGGGAACCACTGCGTAGACCAGTCTTGGTAGACGAGCTGGACCCTCGGACCGTTCGACGACGACCCGCCGGCCGCCGTGCCGCCGCACGCCGCGAGCAGGCTTCCCAACCCTCCGCTCAGACCGATGGCAGCCCCCGCGGCCCCGGCGAGTCTCAGAAACTCGCGGCGGCTGTACTGCCTCGCCCGCGCCGGCGAGAGGCTCTCGGCAGGTGACCTTTCGATACTCATCGCTTCATCGTACAGGATGCTGTGCCTCCGTCGCATCCCCGCGCTCCGCGCGCGCCTTCGAGGCGAAGTGCGCGCCCGCCGCGGGAAGGCTACGGCTCGCCCGGCGGCGCGGCCGTTTTGCAGGAGAGGGTCCGCTGCCGTGCAATAATCCAAAGGCTAGCCAAAGCACATGAGGTAGTCTCATGCGGAGATTCTGCACGTTTAGACCAGGTGTTTTACTCGTTCTGCTGCTCGGAGTGGTGGCTGCGCTCGTTCCGTGGTCTTCGGCGCACGGGGCGCCGGCCCAGGCTCAGACGATCACCGTCGCTCTCACCGATACGAAGGTCGTCACCTTCGACCAACCGGCGAGTCACGTGGCTGTCTACTGGCAGGGCAATCCGTCCGCCCGCGTGACCCTTGCCTACTCCACCGACGGGGTCGCCTTCGACCGGCCCGTCGACGCGGGTCGCGACGACGCCGGCCAGGAGCTGGACGACGGCATGACGTACGGCGCCGTGCATGCCGCCGATGGAGTGGTGGCCGTGCGCGTTACCACCAACGCGCCACTCTCGCGACTCAGCGTGGTGGCGATGCCTTCGGAGGGTAGCCGCGCGTTCCGTGCGATCCAGGCTGCCGAGTTTGGGTTCGAGTACGAGCAACCCACGGTCATTCCTCGAGCCGTGTGGGGCGCCGATCCTCTGTACCTGAGTTGGGCTCCGCGCTTCTATCCGGCCAGCAAGGTGATCGTGCACCATACGTCGGACAACATACGTCCGACGGGACGCCGGAGTACTACGCGAAGATGGTTCGAGCGATCTACTACTATCACGCGGTTACCCAGGACTGGGGCGACATCGCCTACAATTTCCTGATCGATCCGCTGGGCAACATCTACGAAGGTCGCTACTCCGACGACGACGCCGCCTCGCCCATCGGCGAGGACATCTTCGGCAACGACGTGGTCGGGGAGGTCATTGCGCCAACTACAACACGCGCCACGGTGGGGATAGCGGTGCTGGGCACCTACCACGAGCCGTTCCATCAGCGTCGCCGCTCGCGCGTCGCTGGAGATACTGCTCGCTTGGGTGGTGACGAGGTACGGTATCGACCCGCTGGGATCCGATCCGTACTTCAACCCGTTCAACTCCAGCTCGACCATCCAGACCTGGAACATCGCCGGGCATCTCGACTATCGTCCCACCGACTGTCCGGGCGCGGCCTTCTACAAAGCTCTGCCGAGCATCCGCCAGCCGTGTTCGACCTCACGGGTGCCGTCACGGCGCCGACGCCGTCTCCGACGTATCTCGTTCTGGAGAAGTCGGAGTCGTCCCCGATCGTCGGGCGGACAGGTGACCATCACGCGCCACGCTGACCGAGGAGTCGTCGCGGATGCCGCTGCCGGGTCAGACAGTCGTCGTTCGCGGTCGGCGGGGTCGCCGCCGGCGCATGCTCTCTGGGAACCGCGATCACCGACGACAAAGGGGTCGCGACGCTGCAGATGACGTGTCACGACCGCGCAGGTGCAGTGGGTGAGCGCTCGGTTCGACCCGGTCCCGGCACGAGCGGACCCCTCTATCGCGATCCCCTCGCCCACATCCAGACCGAGACCGAACGTCGCCCGTCGCGGGTCTCGTGGCCGTCCCGGGCGACGCGAAGGTGCAGCTCTCGTGGGACTCGGATGCGGCGGCCAGCGGCTACAACGTCTACCGAAACGGCAAGAAGGTGAACTCCGCCGGTCACGTCGACCGGCTACGTGGACACCGGCGTGCACGGATGGAGTCGCGTACTCCTACCAGGTGACGGCCATCGTGAACGGACGGGAGAGTGCCAAGTCGCCGAGCGGGCCGGCGCCCTGACGTTCCGGCCGTGGACGATCCGGGAGGACCCCCTCTGTCTTTCCCGATGTCCCCCCGAGCCATCCCTACTATCACGGCTGTCCAGGATCTGGCCGTCGGCGGCGTCGTCAACGGCGCACCGGGCGGTCTGTTCCTCCCCGGTGACCCGGTGACCCGCCAGCAGTTCGCGAAGATGATCGTGTTGGGAGGCGGCTATCCGGTGTCGGAGGACGATGTCTGCCCGTTCAAGGACGTCACCAAGGGTGGAGGTGCGACGTTCTATCCCGACAACTACGTGGCGGTGTGTGCGGCTCAGCGGCATCACGCACGGTAAGACGGCCACCATGTTCGATCCGTACGCGCACTATCACGCGGGCGCAGGTGATGACCATGGTGGTGCGGGCGGCGAAGAGCATCGAACCGTCGGCCGTCCAGGAACCTCCTACCGGACTGGAAGGGACAGCTTTCCACCAAAGACCCGACCCACGGCGCGAACATCGCCCGGGCTGAGTACAACGGGCTTCTGACCGGCATCGACCTCTCGACTCTTCTCGGTCAGCGGCAAGGCCGCCAGGGGCGAGATCGCCCAGATCATCTGGAACCTGAGGGCTAAGTAGCCGCCCGAGCTGATGCCGGAAGGCCGGCTCGGCCACGCCGCCTTGCCGGATTCGCTCTATCGCGATCCGCGTTCTCTTCTCTCCACTCTCATGTGTCGATGGAGCGACGCCGATATATATGGGGGAGCGTCCATCGTACCGGGGTGATAGATGCCAGGAGCGAGCGACCCGTCAAGACGCGAAGTGCTAGAACGGCTCATGGCTGAACTCCGGATTCTCAGGTCCGACGAGAGTGAGCCGGCGTTCAAGAACTGGCGCGCCCGAGCCGACGCGGCCATGTCGGACCTGTTCGGACCCAAGCACAGAGTCACCCTCGCCTTTCGTGACGTGACCTTCGCCTCCGATTTCCGGCAGGGTCGCTCCCGGGCCCTTTCGCTACTCAAGTCGGCCTGCAGTCTCGCGGAGGCTCCGCCGAAAGCCAAGACCGGGAAGGCGCGACCGGTCGCGCCGGCGATGAGCGCGAAGGCCGCGTTTGCGGCGCGCGAGCGGACTGCGGGCGCGGACCAGGCCGGCGCCGCGGAGCCGGCGGACGCGGCACCCGAATCGCCCACCGCCGCCGGGCTGAAGGTCGCCGTTCCCGAACCGCCGCCGGCCGCCGCTCCTGAGTCTCCGACGGCCGCCCAGCCTACGAATACCACCGCGTCTGAACCCGTGCTCGACGCGCCGCCCGAGCAGGAGACCGAACCAGTCGAGCCGAAGCGCGAGACACTCGTGCAGAGGCTGGCGCGCAGGCGCGGCTTCTACGGAACACACGCGGCTGCAGCTGAAGAGCCGTCTGGCGTGGAACTCGAATCAACGACCGGAGCGCCGGTTTCGGACGAGCCCGGGGCGCCGCCCGCCGCCGACGCCGTAGAGCGATCCGACGCCGGTCCGACGTCCGACTCCGGCGCGATGCCCGTCGTCAGGCCGGCGTTGTCCGCGGTCTCCGAGTTTCAGCCGCCCGCCCCCGCGCCTCCGCGACCCGGAGCTCCGCTTGAACCGAAGCGCGAGACGGTCGCCCGCGATTCGGGCGCACCCCGGGCTACGCAGTCGAGAGTGCGGGAGTACGTCAGACCGCGTTTGCCACAGTCCGACAGTGAGCATCTCAACGAGTCGTGGATGCCTTTGACGAAGGTGTGGGGAGCCGATCCCCCGAGATCCGGCCCGACCGTGTCTTCCCTAACCCCGCGGAGCCCTCAGATGGAGTCGCCGCGGCCGAGACGCGTGCTGAGGCGCCTGATGATCGCCGCCGCTCTCGTGGTCTTCTTGGGGCTTGCCGTCACGTACCCGGTGCGGGCATGGTGGTTTGAAGGGTGGTCGCTGCTGATCGGACAGGACGCGGGCACAACCACGAGCACGACCACCCCGCCTCTCGATACGAGCCCGCTCGGCCCGAGCGCCACAGCCCGGGTGGTCGACGTGAGCGGCGATCCACGCGGCACGTATATCCTCCAGGTGGTCCGCTCCGGCATCGTGCAGCTACAACCCAACGCGGCGGGCGAGGTGTCGTTCTCGCCGCAGAAGGCCGTGACGCGCGGCGAGTATCTGGTCTGGCTGGATAGGGTTTGTCGTTTTCCGGCCGGCGACGCGCTGGTGCCCGATACGCTCTACTACGATCTCGATTCTCCGCTCCGCGAGACGGCCATCGATGCCTATCAGCGCAGAATCGTCCTGGCATGGCCCGACGCCGAGACGAAGATCGCCTTCAACCCAGCAGGCCCGATCCTCCCGCGCGACGCGGAAGCCTGGACCGCCCGCCTGATCGTTGGGTCGCTCCCGGCCACGGCGCTCCAAACCGCGCTGGGCCTCACGGAGGGCGCCGCCCTCGATCTGCGGACACGTATATCGGCCCTTGGGCAGCACGAGCTGTCGGATGTCGTCGAAGGACTTGGACTCCGGCCCGTTGCGGGATGGGCTAAGGATGAGTCGATCTCGCGGAGCGAGGCCGCCGAGTTCCTGATGAAGTTGAAGGCGACGCTCGAAACGTACCCGCCGGCCTAGCGGCCCGCTGAAGGACGGGGTCACCGTTCTCGAGCGGCCGCGGCCGGCCGCGGCCGGTGGACCGATCGCGCGGGCCTGCTACTCTTGAGACGATGGAACGATCTCAACAGCGGACGGTGCTCGTCGCGGTATCCACGACCGGCTTTCTGACAGCTTTCGCCATGTCGGGCGTCAACGTGGCTCTCAAGCGTATCGCGTCGGAACTCCAACTCTCGGCGGTCTCCATCAGCTGGGTCACCCTCGCGACCATACTCGCGACCGGTGCCTTGCTCATGCCCATGGCGCGCGTAGCCGATTTCCGCGGCCGGGTGTTCGTGTACAACGTCGGGCTCGCGGGTTTCGCCATCTCATGCTTCGCTTCCGCCTTCGCTCCGAATGGGGCGGTACTGATTCTCACGCGGGCGCTGCAGGGGGTCGGCGCCGCGTTTCTTTTCTCCACGACCGTCGCCATGGTGACCCTGGCCTATCCGCCTGAGACCCGAGGACGGGCCCTCGGCCTCCAGGTCTCGGGGGTCTACTTGGGACTCACGCTGGGCCCGGTGCTCGGCGGCATCATGACCGAGAACCTGGGTTGGCGGGGGCTGTTCATCGTCGTCGGGGCTGTCAACCTCGTCAACCTCGTATGGCCGCTCCGCACGCTCCGTGGTCTGGAGTGGCGCGAGCCCAAGGTGGCTCCCTTCGACTTCTGGGGGTCGGCCGCCTGGGTCTGCGCGCTCTCGGCCTTGATCATAGGGTTCTCGTACCTGCCCACCACGGTCGGGTACGTGCTCATCGCGGCCGGGGTCGCCGGCTTGGCCGGGTTCGTCCGCCTGGAGGTTCGGGCGGTGGACCCGATTCTCAATGTCAATCTGCTGCGACACAACCGGGTCTTCGCCTTCGCGAACGCGGCCTCGTTCATCAACTACAGCGCGACCACAGCCATGACCTTCTTGATCAGCCTCTATCTTCTGTACAACCGGGGTCTCGGCGCCCAGACAGCCGGCCTCATGCTGGTGACGGGGCCGTTCGTACAGGCGGCGGTGTCTCCCCTGGCGGGGCGCTTGGCCGATCGGGTCGAAGCCCGCTTCGTCGCCTCCGTGGGCATGGCCCTCTGCGCCGCCGGTCTGTTCGCCATGGCCTTTCTCGAAGAGACGACTCCCTACTGGTACGTGATCGCGGTCTTGTTCGTACTCGGCCTGGGCTTCGGCCTCTTCGCCTCCCCCATCATCCACGCGATCATGGGAAGCGTCGCCCGCCGCGATGTGAGCGTGGCCGCCGCCACCTCGTCGACCATGAGGGTCTCCGGGCAGAGCTTCAGCATGGGCATCGCTACACTGGTGCTCGCGGTCGTCGTGGGGCGGCACGAGATCAGCGCCGCCGACCACGTGAGCCTGCTCATGAGCATGCGCATACTCTTTCTCATCTTCGCGCCTTTGTGCGTGCTAGGGGTAGCGGCCTCGCTGGTGGGCCCGGGGCGGAGCAGGCCGGCGGCGGAGTGAGAGCCGAAATAGCCCGGGAACCCAAGCTTGACAACGTGCTATACTGCAGCCAAGCATTCGTCAGGTATCTTCTCTAGGCCCAGCGCCGAGCTTTTCAACCTCATCGCTCAGTCTCCAGTTTTTCCCTCTCGTTTGTCGCAATGTCACTCCACATATGGAGGCTGTAGTGAGTTCAGCAAAACTGTACGTAGGCAACCTCAGCTATGACGCGTCCGAGGCCGGTATTCGCACCGTCTTCGAAGCTCATGGCGAGGTAGTCTCGGTCAATCTCATTACCGACCGCGACACCGGCCGCGCGAAGGGCTTTGGTTTCGTGGAAATGGGATCGGCCGACGAGGCTCAGAAGGCTAAGAGCGCCCTCGACGGCACTCAGCTCGACGGGCGGGCCATCAAGGTCGATGTCGCGAAAGAAATGGTGCCGCGTGCGCCCCGCTCCGGCGGCGGCGGCTACGGTGGCGGCGGCGGCTATGGTGGCGGCGGCGGCGGAAACCGCGGCGGTGGCTATGGCGGCGGAAACCGTTGGTAGGAGTCATCTAGCCAGTAAGTAGCTAGACTGGGGACGCCGGCCTTTCGAGGCCGGCGTCTCTCTTCAGTCGGCAGTGTACCGCGGTCGGGCGGCATAGGAATCCGTGCGCCAGACCTGTGAGGAAGTGGAGCAGGCCCCGGCAGAGGTTGGATACGATGTACCAGGTTGGCGATCTGATCATCTACGGCAGTACAGGAGTGTGCACCGTTACCGAGATACGAACCGTGGAGTCCCGGTGGTCGGACGACGAGCAACTGTACTACGTGCTCGCGCCGCTCTATCAGGACTGTGTGATTCTCGCTCCAGTGGACAACCTCAAGCCAGGCACGCGACCGACCATATCTCCGAGCGAAGCCAACCGGCTCATCGACTCGATTCCTTCGATCACCCCGCAGGTCTTCCATAGCGACAGAACGCAAGACGTCATCAAGTACTACAAGTCGTACATCGACACGCACGATTGTGCCGAACTGCTCGAACTGACCGTGTCCCTGCGTGCCAAGAAGAGCTCCGCGGGTGGGTCGAAGACGAAATTCGGAACGGTCGACCAGCGGTTCATGACCCAAGCTGAGGAGTTGCTGTTCGGCGAGCTGGCAGTCGTTCTCGGGGTCTCCCGGAGCGACGTGCAGGGCTACGTCGAGTCGAGGCTGAACGGTGACGGTGACGCGGCGCTCGACACTCCCAGCGATAGGACGCTCAAGCCGTGAAAGTGCAGATACTAGAGGCAAAGACATCGACACCCAAGCGACCACTGTGGATCTGGCGGGTGTGGCGTGACGGCCATTTGACGCAAGGCTTCAGTTCGAGCAAGAAAGACGCCCAGCTGCAGGCTGAGTTCGCGCAGCTTCCCAGCCGCGATCGTTGGCAATAGGCCCGGGGCGCAGGCGGAGTTCCTCGCACCCGAGCATCCCGCTCGTCGAGACTGGCCACCTGGCCGGCTCGAAAGCACCCCACCTGGCTGTTTGACCTCATCTCGCGTGAGCCCATACTCGGAATCGAGCCTCGCGCGTATCGGCGCCCGAGGCAATGGACTACCCCGGCGTCGCTGGTTGTGGGTAGACTATGACGGGCGCAACGAGCGAGGTGTTCTCAATACAGCCGATTGCGAAGGAGTGTCGTCAGAATGGCCGCTACGATGACAACCGCCGAGTTCCTGAGCCACAAGCAGCTCGCACTGGTTCGTCTGTCCGCCCAGACCCCGGTGATGGGCGACATGAAGAAGGAACTGGTTCCAAAGGGGTACGAAGTTCGCGTCGTCTATCTTAGTGCCGGAGAGACCGATCCTACCATCGACCAGGTGAAAGACCTCGTCGAGGGAGCGATAATCTCCGTTCCTAAGAGCGAGTGCGAGGCGGCTGTCAGACAGGCGATCGAAGCGGGCATTCCACGGCTCTGGCTGCAGGCGGGCTGTGATTCCAAAGAAGCTCTCGCCCTGTGCGAAGAGAAGGGCGTTCCCGTTGTCCACGGAGCGTGCGTTCTGATGTACGCTCAGCCGGTGCAGTCGGTCCACCGCTTCCACCGTGGAATCGTGAAGCTCTTCGGGCGACTGCAGGACTAATCTCCGAGCGGCCGCGTGCAGCCCCCTGAGAGGCGAACACCCGGGGCTCATTCACAATCGAATACAGGCGCGGAAGACGGTGAGGCAGCCGGCGTCATCGGTCTCTGTGCTACCTTGACGATCGGATGCAAGAGCAGTCGTCTATAGAGCAGAAGTATCTGGGGGGCAGGGGACTCGTCAGCTTCCTGGCCGCTCTTACCGCCTTCCCGGCGCTGTCCACAGACCTCTACCTGCCGGCTCTGCCCGCGATGACCGCGTTCTTCGGCGTCCCTGAGTATCTGACCAACCTGACCCTCATCCTGTTCTTCATCGTCTACGCGGTCTCCATGCTCGTGTGGGGTCCGCTCAGCGACCGCTTCGGGCGCAAGCCCGTCCTCTTCGTTGGACTCACCTGCTACACGGTGGCCGGGCTCCTGTGCGCCCTCGCGCCGAACGTCTACGCGCTCATAGGGTTTCGCATCCTGCAGGCCTTGGGCACCGGCGCTGCCGCGGCCGTCGCGACCGCTATCGTCAAAGACGTCTATCGTGGCAGAAGGCGCGAGGTCATACTGGCCGTGGTCCAGTCGATGACGGTGCTCAGCCCGGCGATCGCCCCGGTCATCGGCGCCCTCATACTGCGGTTCACGTCGTGGCGGGGAGCGTTCGTAGCGCAGGCCATCCTGGGTGTGCTGGTGCTGGCGGGCACGTTCGTCTACCAGGACACGGTGGGGCAGAAGCTCACGGGCAATCCACTGGCGTCGCTGCGGCGCCTGGTGGCCGTGTCGAGGAACCGGGCCTTTCTCTTCATGATCGTGAACTTCGCCCTGCTCGGCATCGCTATGATGGCGTTCATCTCGGCTTCGTCGTACATCTACCAGACGACGTTCGGCGTATCCAGCCAGATGTACAGCCTGTTCTTCGCCATCTTCGCGTTCGGCGCGGCGGCCGGCGCGCAGCTCTACGTGTGGGTCTCGCGGGTGGTGAAGCGGAACGCCATCGTCACCGGGTGTTTCGTAGTAACCGCGATCAGCGGCGTACTGGTGCTTCTCGTCGGCGGGCGGGGACCGTGGGCCTTCATCCTGACCTTTCTGCCCATGCCGCTCGCCTTCAGCTGTTCCCGGCCCCCGGCCTTCTATCTGATGCTTTCGCAGCACGAGGGCGACGCGGGGTCGGTGTCGGGAGTCATGGGCGCGCTGTTCATGACGATCGCGAGCGTCGGGATGATCATCGTTTCCTTGGATCTGTGGGGTCGGGTGCAGCTTCTCGGTGCGCTCATAGTGGGTCTCTCGGTGCTGAGCCTCGTGCTGTGGATCGGTGTGGGGCGGCGGTTGGCCGGGGCGGACCGGTAGTCGCCGCCGCCGGCTAGGAGCCCGGGCCACCAGCTCGCGCAAGCGCTCGAAGCGTGGAGCGGCACTCGGGAGATCTCGGGACTCGAACCGGCACGGCGCTATCAAGGTTGACGAACGCCGCCGTGTCGGGGAAACTCCGGGGTAGGGCATGGACACCAGAACGAAAGGTGGAGGTCTCCACATGAACGTATGGCCGGGCCAACCCTACCCGTTGGGCGCGGTCTTTGACGGCCTCGGGACGAATTTCTCGCTCTTCTCCGAGGTGGCTGAGCGAGTGGAGCTCTGCCTGTTCAGCGACTCGGGCGCCGAGACGCGTGTCGACCTGACCGAGGTCACGGGATACTGCTGGCACGGATATCTACCCTCGATCGAACCGGGGCAGCGCTACGGCTTCCGGGTGCACGGGCCCTGGCGCCCCTCCGACGGCGTCCGCTGCAATCCCGCCAAGCTGCTACTCGATCCGTACGCAAAGGCTATCGAAGGACAGGTGCGTTGGAACGAAGCCGTCTTCCCCTATTCCTTCGCGGGAGGTGCCGATGAGCGGAGCACGAGCGACAGCGCCCCGTATGTGCCCCGTTCCGTCGTGCACCAACCCTACTTCGACTGGCAAGGCGATCGCCGCCTCCTGACCCCGTGGCACGAGACCGTCATCTATGAGACCCACGTCAAAGGATTGACCGCGCTCCAGCCGAAGGTGCCCCCGGAGCTGCGCGGCACCTTCGCGGGTCTCGCATACCCGGCCGTGGTCGAGTACCTGAAAGACCTCGGGGTCACGGCGGTCGAACTCATGCCCGTTCACCACTTCGTGCATCCGAAGCACCTGGTCGATCGCGGTCTACGCAACTACTGGGGCTACGATTCCATCGCGTACTTCGCTCCGCACAGCGAGTACGCCCAAGACAAGCGACCCGGAGCGGCGGTCGCGGAGTTCAAGCAGATGGTGCGGACCTTCCACCAGGCCAACATCGAGGTCATCCTCGACGTGGTGTACAACCACACGGCTGAGGGCAACGAGATGGGCCCTATCCTCTGCTTCAAAGGCATCGACAACGCCTACTACTACCGGCTGACCACCGACCGCTGCAACTACTTCGACTACACGGGCACGGGCAATAGCCTCAACATGCGCAACCCACACGTCTTGCAGTTGGTCATGGACTCCTTGCGCTACTGGGTGCTCGAGATGCACGTCGACGGGTTCCGCTTCGATCTCGCGGCCACTCTGGCTCGGGAACTGCACGACGTCGACCGGCTGTCGGCGTTCTTCGACATCATCCAGCAGGACCCGGTAATCAGCCAGGTGAAGCTCATCGCCGAGCCCTGGGACGTGGGTGAGGGCGGGTACCAGGTCGGCAACTTCCCCCCGGTCTGGAGCGAGTGGAACGCCAAGTACCGCGACTGCGTGCGCGACTTCTGGCGGGGTGAGGACCAGCGTCTGGGAGAGTTCGCGTCGCGCCTGACAGGCAGCTCCGACCTCTACGAGAACACTTCGAGGCTGCCGTACGCCAGCATCAACTACGTGACCGCTCACGACGGGCTGACCCTCGCCGACCTGGTGGCCTACAACCACAAGCACAACGAGGTGAACGGCGAGGACAATCGGGACGGCATCAACCACACCCGTTCGTGGAACTGCGGGGTGGAAGGGCCGACCGACGATCCTACGATTCTTCGGCTACGCCACCGGCAGAAGTGCAACTTCCTCACGACTCTCCTCCTCTCCCAAGGGGTGCCCATGCTGCTTGGGGGCGACGAGATAGGCCGCACGCAACACGGCAACAACAACGCGTACTGCCAGGACAACGAGATGTCGTGGTACGACTGGTCAGACGTGGACCACGACCTGCTGGCGTTCTGCAGGCGGCTCATCCGTTACCAGAAGGACCATCCGGTGTTCCGCCGCCGGCACTGGTTCCAGGGCCGGCCCATCCACGGCGCCGAAACGAGAGATGTCGCATGGTTCACGCCCTCGGGCGAGCCCATGACCGAGTACGACTGGAGACAAGGCTACGCGAAGTCGCTCGGGGTGTTCATCAACGGCGCGACCATCCCCAACCCCAACCGGCGAGGGGAACCTGTCGTCGACGACGATTTCTTCCTGATTCTCAGCGCTCACTACGAGCCCATGGATTTCAACCTTCCCGGCGCCGAATGGGGCAACGACGATTGGATCTTAGAACTCGATACCGACGTTGGTTGGACCGACGAGGGCAGGCGTTTTCACGCCGGGGACCGCCTCACGGTGCAATCGCGCTCTGTGGTGGTGTTGCGTCATCCACGCTGATCCGACAGCCACATACCGGCTTCAGCTGAGCCCGCGGTTCGGCTTCGACCAGGCCGCCGCGATAGTGCCGTACCTGGCGGGCCTCGGGGTGAGCCACGTCTACACGTCGCCCTACCTCCAGGCGGCCGGTGGCAGCACGCATGGGTACGACATCGTCGACCCCGCCAGGGTGAACGACGAGTTGGGAGGCGCCGAGGGTTTGGCCCGCTTCCGTGGCGCCCTGAGGGAGCATGGGCTCTCGGAGATGATCGATGTGGTGCCGAACCATCTGGCCGTAGAGGGTGGGAACAACCCCTGGTGGTGGGACGTACTCGAGAACGGCGCGCAGAGTCCGTACGCGGAGTACTTCGACGTCGACTGGGCGGCTTCCGGCGATCGCTGGCCCGACAAGCTGCTTCTGCCGGTGCTGGACGACCACTACGGACGGGTACTCGAAGATGGGCGCCTGCAGGTCTCGTACCACGAGGGCGCCTTCCTTCTGCGGTTCGAGGCACAGACGTTTCCTCTCGATCCTTCGAGCATGGCCCCGGCGCTCGCCAGGGCGGCTGAGGCCGCCCGCTCGGCGCACCTCGGCTTCATCGCCGATGGGTACGCGCGACTGCCACTGGAGCCGAGCCTGGACACCGTGGGCGCCGCCGGCTGGGAGGGCGTGAGGGCCGCCGTCGCCAGGCACGCGCGTGACACGCTGGTGCTCCGCGACCTTCTCATCGGTCTTTGCAGCACCGAGCCCGGCGCCCGGGCCGCGATCGCGGCCGAGCTGGCCCGCATAAACCACGAACCCGACGAACTCCACGCTATCATCGAGCGGCAGCACTACCGCCTCGCCTACTGGCGCATGGGGATCCGTGCGCTCGACTACCGCAGGTTCTTCGACATCACCGGACTCGCGGGAGTGAGAACCGAAGAACGCCAGGTCTTCCACTCGATCCACGCGTTGCCGATCGCCTGGGCACGCGAGGGCTGGGTACACGGCCTGCGCGTGGACCATCCCGACGGGCTGCGCGAGCCGACGGAATACTTCAGGCGGTTGCGGGAGGCCTGTCCCGAGGCCTGGATAGTCGCTGAGAAGATCCTGGGCGACGGCGAGAGACTCCCCGACGAGTGGCCCATCGCCGGCACCACCGGATACGAGTTCTTGAACCTCGTCACCTCACTGCTGGTCGATCCGCGGGGTAAGGACGGCCTCACCCGCGCCTACGAAGACCTCACCGGCCAGGCCGGCTCCTTCTACGACGTGGTGCTCACTTGCAAGCGGCTGGTGCTCGACCAGTCGCTGGCGAGCGAGATCAACCGGCTCACCGACGTATTCGTGCAGGTGTGCGAGAGGCACAGGCGCCATCGCGACTACACCAGATACGAGCTGAAAGAGGTCCTCGTCGAGACGGCTACGTACTTCCCCGTGTACCGCTCGTATGTGTCGGAGGCCACCGGCGCGGCTACCTCGGCGGACGAAGCTCACGTGAAGCGCGCCGTTGAAGCCGTCGGGCGCGAGAGGACCGACATCGCCCCCGATCTGCTCGCGTTCTTCGAACAATTGCTGCTACTGCGTGTGCCGGGACGGGTCGAGGCCGAGCTGGCCATGCGTTTTCAGCAGCTGACCGGCCCGGCCATGGCCAAGGGGTTCGAGGATACCGCCCTCTACCGCTACCAGAGACTCACGGCGCTGAACGAGGTGGGCGGCGACCCCGGGCGCTTCGGCACGACGGTGTCGCGCTTCCACGAGGCCTGCGCCACCGCTCAGAGCGACCATCCCTTGGCGCTGCTGGCCTCCAGTACCCACGACACCAAACGGAGCGAGGACGTGCGGGCGCGGCTCAGCGTCCTCTCCGAGATCCCGGAGCTGTGGGAGGCGACCGCGCGGCGATGGATGGAGCGCAACTCGGTGCACCGGCGCCGAGACATGCCCGACCGCAACGCCGAGTACCTGCTCTACCAGACCCTCGTGGGCGCCTGGCCTATCGAGACGGAACGCGTGGCGGCGTACATGGAGAAGACGGCTCGCGAAGCGAAGGCTCACACGTCGTGGACCAGCCCCGACGCCGAGTACGAGCACGCTCTGCTCGCGTTTGCCGGCGCGATCATGCTCGACGCCGACTTCGTCGCGTCGGTGGAATCATTTGTGGCCGAAGTGACGCACGCGGGCAGGGTCAACAGTCTTGCGCAGACGCTCATAAAGCTGACGGCCCCGGGGGTCCCCGACATCTACCAAGGCACCGAGATATGGGACCTCAGTCTCGTAGACCCCGACAATCGCAGACCCGTCGATTTCGCCCTTCGCGAGCGGCTGCTCAGTGAATCCGCCCCCGTCGGCGCGGCCGAGGCGCTCGAGAGGATGGACGAGGGCGTGCCGAAGCTGTGGCTTATCCAGAAGGTCCTGCGTCTCAGGCGCGAGAGGCCCGAGGCGTTCGGTGCGGGCTCGTCGTACCACCCGGTGCCGGTTCGGGGCGTCCACTCAGACAACGTGGTGGCGTTCGCCAGGGGCGACACCGTGGTCACGGTGACGCCGCGTCTCGTCATGAGCGTGCGCGAGGGGTGGGGCGGCACTGAGGTCGAGGTGCCGGCGGGCGAGTGGCACGATGTCTTGGCCGGAGCTCCCTTCTCGGGCGGACCGGTGCGCATGCAAGACCTCACGGCCCACTTCCCCGTGGCCTTGCTGGTGCGGCGGTCATGACCACAGGTGAACGGCAGATGCCGGACCGCGAGACGACCAGGGTCGAGGTGTGGGCGCCATACGCGCGTGAAGTCGAGGCGATCTGCGACGGTCGGCCGCGGGGTCTCGCCGCGAAGCGCGGCGGATGGTGGTCGGCCGATGTGCGGGGTGTCGGACACGGCTCCGACTACGCCTTTCGAATCGACGGCTCCGATCCGCTCCCCGATCCTCGTTCGCCCTGGCAGCCGGCGGGCGTGCATGGACCGTCGCGCTGGGTGGACCATGCGCGCTACAAGTGGAACGACGGGGCTTGGCAACCGCCTCCCCTTGAGTCGGCGCTCATCTACGAGCTTCACGTGGGCACCTTCACGACAGAAGGCACCTTCGCGGCTGCCGAGACGCGGCTGGACTACCTGGCGCGACTCGGCGTGACCCATATTGAGCTGATGCCCGTGGCCGAGTTCTCGGGAGACCGTGGCTGGGGCTACGACGGCGTGGATCTCTACGCGCCGCACCACGCGTACGGAGGTCCGGAGGCCCTCAAACACCTGGTCGATGCGTGCCACGCCCGGGGGCTGGCGGTGCTGCTCGACGTGGTCTACAACCATCTGGGACCGGCCGGCAACTACCTCGACCGCTTCGGCCCCTACTTCACCGACAAGTACCGCACGCCCTGGGGCGAGGCGGTCAACCTGGATGGGCCCGACAGCAACGAGGTGCGCCGCTTCATCGTCGACAACGCCCTCATGTGGCTGCGCGACTACCACTTCGACGGTCTGCGCATCGATGCCGTGCACGCCATCGTCGACATCTCGGCCATCCACATACTCGAGCAGCTCGCGGCCGAGGTCGGGGCGCTCGAGCACCGCCTGGGCCGGACACTGGTGTTGATAGCCGAGAGCGATCTCAACGACCCTCGGATAGTCAGGCCGCCGGAAGTCGGGGGCTACGGCATGCATGCCCAGTGGAACGAGGACTTCCACCACGCGCTGCACACGCTCCTCACCGGCGAGAGGGCCGGCTACTACGCCGACTTCGGCGAGTTCGACGATGTCGAGAAGGCCCTCCGTGAAGCATTCGTCTACGACGGTCGTTTCTCCAGCTTTCGTCGCAGGAACCACGGCCGGCCGGCTGCGGACCTGCCGGGCAGCAGGTTCGTGGGCTGCCTCCAGAATCACGACCAGATCGGCAACAGAGCGCTTGGTGAGCGGACCAGCCACCTGCTTACCCCGGGCCTGTTGAAGGTCGGCGGCGCCATGGTTCTTACGGCCCCGTTCATCCCGATGCTGTTCCAGGGTGAGGAGTGGGGGGCATCCACTCCGTTTCTGTACTTCACCGACCACAGAGAGCCGGCGCTTGCCGACGCGGTGCGGCGGGGGAGGCGCGAGGAGTTCGCCGCATTCGGCTGGGACCCCGAGTCGGTTCCCGATCCGCAAGCGGAGGAGACGTTTCTCCGCTCCAAGCTCCGCTGGGACGAGCTTGAACGCGAGCCGCACGCGTCGCTGCTCGCCTGGTACCGGTCGCTCATACGATTGCGGCGTGAGTGGGCCGTCCTGGCCGACGGTCGCATGGAGGGCTCGCGCGTGAGCTTCGACCGCGACGAGCGCTGGCTGGCCGTGAACCGCGGACCCCTTCTCGTGATCTGCAATCTCTCGGAGTCGAGCCACGTGGTCTCCTACGCGGACGCCGCTGCCAAGGCGGTGGGACAGCCGCGGCTGCTCCTGGCCGGCGAGGCGGGCGCCTCGGCCGGCGCCGACCACGCGACCGTCCCGGCCCAGAGCGCGATCGTCGTCGACCTTGGCCCCGCCGCTGTGGAACGCGAATCCCCGCAAACCACCCCCGGAGAGACGAAACCATGATCATCTTCCCGCCCGATGAGCTTCGAGGCCGCGTGGTCATAGAGGGCGTTGAGCCCGAAGTCGATGCCGGCCGCTTTCCCATCAAACGTGTAGTTGGCGAAGACGTGACCGTTGAGGCCGACATCTTCAGCGACGGTCACGACTCGCTGTCGGCGGTGTTGCTCTACCGCCGGGCGGGGGAGACGGAGTGGCGCCGGACCCCCATGGCGCCGCTGGTGAACGACCGCTGGACGGGCTCGTTCACAGTCGCTCATGTAGGCCGGCACGAGTACACGCTGCGCGGGTGGGTAGACCCCTTCAAGACCTGGCGCCGCGACCTTCTCAAGAGGGTCGAGGCGGGAGTGCAGACCGAGATCGACCTGCGGATCGGAGCCGGCCTCATCGACTCGGCGCTCACGGTGGGGGGCGCCGACCCCGAGCTCGCCGCCGCGCGCACGCTGAGCGACCTGATGCTCGACGCCGGCGCGAACATGGCCGAACGGATCGAGGCCGCGCTCGACCCCACGCTGGCCATCTTCGTCGAGCGCCATGCGGAGCCGTCTGACCCCACCGACTACGGACGCGTGCTGGAAGTGGTGGTAGACCGCGAGCGGGCGCTCTTCAGCAGTTGGTACGAGTTCTTTCCGCGCTCGTGCGTGGAGGGTCTGCCCGGGCCGGCGCACGCCACCCTGCGCGACTGCCTGCCACGCCTGGAGTACGTCGCCGATATGGGCTTCGACGTCGTCTATCTGCCCCCTATCCACCCCATAGGGCAGTCGCACCGCAAGGGGGCGAACAACGTGACGGTGGCGCGGCCCGAAGACCCTGGGAGCCCGTGGGCTATCGGCGCCACGGCCGGGGGCCACACAGCGGTGGAGCCCCGCTTGGGGACCGCGGGCGACTTCCGCGCCCTCGTCGAGCGGGCGCGCGAACTCGGCATGGAGGTGGCGCTCGACCTCGCGTACCAGTGCTCGCCCGACCATCCCTGGGTCAAGGAGCATCCCGAATGGTTCCGGCGGCGGCCGGACGGCTCGGTGCAGTATGCCGAGAACCCACCAAAGAAGTACGAGGATATCTACCCGATCAACTTCGACACAGGCGACCGGCGCAACCTGTGGGAAGCCCTTGCGCAGGTGGTGTACCACTGGATCGAACAGGGAGTGCGCATATTTCGGGTGGACAATCCGCACACCAAACCGTTCGCGTTCTGGGAATGGCTCATCGACCGGGTCAAGGCCGATCATCCCGACGTCCTCTTCTTGGCGGAGGCATTCACGCGGCCCAAGGTCATGAAGCGGCTCGCCAAGCTCGGCTTCACTCAGTCGTACACCTACTTCACCTGGCGCAACACCGCGTGGGAGCTGGCGGAGTATCTGAAGGAGTTGACCTGCGGCGAGGCCGCGGAATACATGCGGCCGAACCTCTGGCCGAACACCCCCGATATCTTGCCGGAGTTTCTCCAGTCGGGAGGTAGGCCGGCGTTCCTCATACGCCTGATCCTCGCGGCTACTCTGTCGTCGAGCTACGGCGTCTACGGTCCGCCCTTCGAGCTGTGCGAGAAGGCGGCTCGTGAGCCGGGCAGTGAGGAGTACCTCGACTCCGAGAAGTACGAGGTTCGCCGTTGGCCGCTGGACGATCCGCAATCTCTGCGCGACGCCATGCGGATGGTCAACCGTATCCGTCGCGAGAATCCCGCCCTGCAGTCGAACCGCACCCTGCTCTTCCACGAGGTCGACGACGACCATCTGCTCTGCTATTCGAAGCGGAGCCCCGACGGCGCGAACACCGTCATTGTTGTTGTCAATCTCGATCCGTACCACGCGCACCATGCGTGGGTGACTCTGGACCTCGAGGCCCTGGGGATCGATGGGGAGACCTCGTACCAAATGCACGATCTGCTGAGCGGCAGCCGGTTTCTCTGGCACGAAGCCCGTAACTACGTGATGCTCGACCCGAACTCCATCCCCGCGCATATACTGCAGGTTCAGCGCAAGCTGCGCACCGAGAGGGATTTCAACTACTACCTGTGAGGCGAATGAGATGAGTCCACGACGTGTGCGCACCCACGATCAGCCCCTCTCGAACGAGCCCTACTGGTACAAGGACGCGGTCATCTACGAGATCCACGTCCGCGCCGGCTTCGACAGCAGCGGCGACGGTGTCGGCGACTTCAAAGGCCTCACCGAGAAGCTCGACTACTTCCAAGATCTCGGCGCGACCGCCCTCTGGCTGCTGCCCTTCTATCCCTCGCCTCTGCGCGACGACGGGTACGACATCACCAACTACACCGACATCCACCCCGACTACGGCACCCTGCAAGACTTCCGGCTGTTCCTACGGGCGGCTCACAAGCGCGGCATCAGGGTCATCACCGAACTCGTGCTCAATCACACCTCCAACCAGCACCCCTGGTTCCAGCGCTCCCGGCGCGCGAAACCCGGGACCATGTGGCGTGACTTCTACGTGTGGAGCGGCAGCGCCGACAAGTACCGTGAAGCCCGCGTGATCTTCAAGGACTTCGAGTCGTCCAACTGGTCGTGGGACTCGGTGGCCGAGGCGTACTACTGGCACCGCTTCTACTCCCACCAGCCCGACCTGAATTTCGACAGCCCCCACGTGATCAAAGCCATGTTCCGCGTGCTCGACTTCTGGCTCGACATGGGGGTCGACGGTCTGCGACTCGACGCCGTGCCCTACCTGTACGAAAGAGAAGGCACAACGGGGGAGAACCTGCCCGAGACGCACGCTCTGCTCAGGCGGCTGAGACAGCACGTCGACGAGAAGTACGGCAACCGGGTGCTGCTGGCCGAGGCGAACCAGTGGCCCGAAGACGCGTGTGAGTACTTCGGCACGGGCGACGAGGCCCATATGGCCTTCCACTTTCCTCTCATGCCCCGGCTCTTCATCGCGATCAAGCAGGAGGACCGCTTTCCGATAATCGACATCCTCACCCAGACGCCGGCGATTCCCGAGACGGCTCAGTGGGCAATGTTCTTGCGCAACCACGACGAGCTCACGCTCGAGATGGTCACCGATGAAGACCGGGACTACATGTACCGAGCCTACGCCAAGGACCCGCGGGCGCGCATCAACCTCGGCATCCGTCATCGTCTCGCTCCCTTGCTCAACAACGACAGGCGCCAGATCGAGCTCATGAACGGGCTACTCTTCAGCCTGCCGGGTACTCCGGTGCTCTACTACGGTGACGAGATCGGCATGGGCGACAACATCTTTCTTGGAGACCGGAACGGTGTGCGCACCCCCATGCAGTGGAACTCCGACCGCAACGGAGGCTTCTCGCCGGCCAACCCGCAGCACCTCTTCCTGCCGGTCATCATCGACCCCGAGTACCACTACGAAGCGATCAACGTGGAGGTGCAGCAGCGCAACCCCAGGTCGCTTCTCTGGTGGGTGAAGCAGCTGATAGCCCTCAGGAAAAGATACAAGGCCTTCGGGCACGGCAGTCTGGAGTTCCTCTACCCCGACAATCGCAAAGTGCTCACCTTTCTACGCACCTATGAAGACCAGCGCATTCTGGTGGTGGCCAACCTCTCGCGCTTCGCCCAGCACGTCACCGTCGACCTTTCGCGCTTCGCCGGCATGGTGCCTCTCGAGCTCTTTGGCAGAGCCAAGTTCCCGGCCGTACCGCAGGGCGGCAACTACTTCTTGACCCTCGGGCCGCACGCTTTCTACTGGTTGGCGCTTCTGCCCAGAGAGGCCGAGCTGGAACAGGCGCGTTCGGCGGACGCCGCGTCCATGCCCGCCCTTACAGTGCGGGTATCCTGGACGAGCGTCTTCCATGGTGACAAGCGAACCGAGTTCGAGCGCATCTTGGCCCAGTACCTTCGTGGCCAACGCTGGTTTCGCGGCAAGGCCCGCGCGGTCGTGAGCGCGTCGATTCGTGAACTGATCCCGGTGCCGCTGCCCGAAGAACAAACGGTCATGCTGGTATTCATTGAGATCGAGTACTCCGAGGGCGAGCCCGATGTCTACGTTCTGCCGATAGGCTTCGTCAGCGAAGACCGAGTCGAACAGGCGAAGGAGCGGTTCGCCCAGAGCGGCATCGCGCGGGTCACCGTACGCAACCGGGGCGAGGACAACACCAGGGGCATCCTCTACGACGCGTTCGGCGATGACTCGTTCTCCAGCAGCCTCGTGAGCGTCATCGGCCGGCGGAGGCACCTCAAGGGCACGCAAGGCACCCTGGTGGGTACGCCGACCCGGGCGTTCCGACGGCTACGGGGCCAGGACCTGCCCGAAGCGGTGCTGCTGAGAGCCGAACAGAGCAACACCTCGGTCATGTTCGGCGATCGCCTGCTGCTCAAGCTGCTGCGCCGCGTCGAAGAGGGCATCAACCCCGACCTTGAGATGGGCAGATACCTCTCCGACCGCGCCGGCTTCGAACCTGTGGCCCCCGTAGCCGGCGCGCTCGAGTACAGAACCGAGCGCGACGAGCCTATGACCCTCGCGGTGCTGCACGGCTACGTGCGCAACGAGGGCGACGCCTGGCAGTACACGCTCGCCGATCTCGACCGCTACTTCGAGCGAGTGCTCACTCAAGACCAGAAGCTTCCGCAGGTGGCCTCGGCGCAGCGCCACCTGCTC
>CAWDOM010000012.1:0-51003 GCA_963803925.1 uncultured Actinomycetota bacterium
GATGTCCCAACCCAGCACCTCGCCAGCCTCGCCGAACACCTCCCGAGCCACGGGATAATCCCAGAGATACTCGGCCATGCCGGGCTTCTGACTCCCCTGTCCCGGGAAGAGGATCAAGATTCCACTCATAGTTCACTCCCGACATCCGAGCGGCTCGGCACCTTGCCGGCGCCACCCCATTCAATGAGACGCGCCCCCCAGGTCAATCCCGCGCCAGAACCCATGAGAAGCACCAGATCGCCGTCGTTCAAGCGTCCCTCCGCCCGCGCCTCGGTGAGACACAGCGGGATCGACGCACACGAGGTGTTGCCGTACTTCTGAAGATTCGTGAAGACCTTGTCCTCGGGCACACCGAGCTTCTTGGTCGCTCCCTCGATGATGCGCAGATTGGCCTGGTGAGGCACGAATAGATCGATATCGTCGACCGAGCGGCCGCAGCGCCGCAGGACATTGCCCGCCGACTGCGCCACGATGCGGGTTGCGAACTTGTAGACCTCGTGGCCGTTCATGACCATGAAGTGCCGCTTCGCTTCCACGGTCGCACGCGAGGCGGGCAGGCGCAACCACCCGCGGGAATAACCAGGAAGTCGGCGCCGCTGCCGTCGCCCCCCAGATCGAAGCCCAAGACCCCGCCTGGTCCGTGCGCCACTGAGACCACCGCCGCCCCGGCGCCGTCGCCGAAGAGCACGGCCGTCGACCGGTCGTCCCAGTCGAGCAGCTTCGATATGACCTCGGCGCCGACGACCAGCACATGCTCGTGGATGCCTGTCGCCACACTCCCCACGGCCATTGCCAGAGCGTAGACGAAGCCGCTGCAGCCGGCCGACACGTCGAAAGCGCCCGCGTTCACGCAGCCACAGCCGGCGGCGACGCGCGCGGCCGTCGCGGGCATGAGTTGGTCGGGCGAGATGGTCGCCGTGATCACCAAGCCGACGGCCTCGGGAGAGACACCGGCATCGCGCAGTGCGGCAGCCCCGGCGACGAGTCCGAGATCCGACGACGAGAGATCCGGAGAGGCGATCCGCCGGGCGCGTATGCCGGTGCGCTGGGCGATCCACTCATCGGAAGTATCGAGACGAGCCGCCAGATCGTCATTGGTGACGATCCCGGCCGGAAGGTGCGCTCCCAACCCGGTAATAGTGACAGTTCTCCCCCCGAGGGGAGCGGGCGCGTTCGCCGGCATAGGTTAGGGCTCTGTAACCGCGAACGTCAGTGTGCCGCTGGATACGAGCTCAGAGCCGACGAAAGCTTTCGCGTCACCCTTGCCGATGCGCCCCCGGTTCTCGGTCATACGCACTTCGAGCCGCAAGGTATCCCCTGGAACCACCGGGCGCCGGAACCGAATATCGTCAGCTCGTGCGAAGAGTACGAGCTTGCCGCGAGCGTCGGGCTGCGAGAGCACGGCAACGGCCCCGGTCTGAGCCATGGCCTCGAGCTGAAGCACGCCCGGAAAGACGGGGTGTCCGGGGAAGTGACCTCGAAACACGTCGTCGGTCGCAAGGATGTCCTTCTCAGCCACGGCGTACTCTCCAGGAATGAGTTCGATCACCCGGTCGAGCCACAGAAAGGGCTCCCGGTGAGGCAGTATCGCTTCGATCTGGTCCCGATTCAGCACTTATCCCTCACTCGGCGAAAACCCCTTTGCCCTACCCCCAGGGTGCTAGTATTTTCCAGGATGACTCTTGCCTTTTCAAGGAATCGCTCCTCGGCCGGCTCCTGAGGCCTTTTCGCGATGCAGTTGCAGCTATCTCTCAGGGTGGCCGATGATCTCCACGAAACGCTGTTGGTACGTGGGGAACCGCTCGACGCCGTAGAGGCCGCGCGAGCGCTGATCGCGTCCGCCGGCGCGCCCGCGCTCATCTGCAGGGAAGTTCTCGCGGCGCTGGTCCGTCAAGACCGTCGCTTCCACCTCGACGTCGACTGCAGCGAACTATCGTTGCGCCACTGGCAGGGCTTCGACCCCGACCTGGCCGACGTTCCCTTCGTGGCCCTCGACCTCGAGACCACCGGCGCGCGAGCGGGAACCAGCAAGATAACCGAGATCGGCGCGGTGCGTATCGAGGGCTTTCGCGAAGTGAGGCACTTCAGCACGCTCATCAATCCGATGCGGCCTATCCCGCCCATGATCACCCAGATCACCGGCATCACCCAGGAGATGGTCGCCAATGCCCCCCGCATCGAGGAGGTCATGCCCGAGCTGCTGGAGTTCCTCGAAGGGGCCGTCGTCGTAGCGCACAACGCCGCGTTCGATGTCGGCTTTCTCAACTACGAGCTGCAGCGACTCAGCGGGCGCAAGCTGGGCGAGGGAGCCATCGACACCCTGCCGCTGGCCCGCGCTCTGGCGCCGGGCCTGCCCAACTACCGTCTGCAGACCGTCGCCGAAGCGCTCGGCGCTCCCGTGACGCCTGCCATCGCGCACTCGCCGACGCCCAGGCGGCCGGACATGTCTTCGTCACCCTGGCCGGCCGCCTGCAGGAGCGGGGGATCACGCGGCTGAGCGAGATGCGCGCCTACGTCAACCCCAGCCGCCGGTCGGTGCTCGACAAGCTGCCCTTGACCCGCGACCTGCCCAAAGCTCCCGGCACGTATCGATTCGTCGACAAGGACGGGCAGATCCTCTATGTAGGCAAGGCCGACCGATTGCGCGAGCGGGTCCGCTCGCACTTCGTCGGACAACGCCGACGACATCGCGCAAGGTCCGCCAGGCCTTGCGGTTGGTCGAGCGCATCGACTGGGACGAGACGTGCACGCCCACTCGAGGCCGTGGTCCGCGAGCAGGAACTCATCCTCGAGCACCGCCCTTCGTGCAACATGCACGGAACTACGACCGGAGACGTACGCCTACGTCAAGGCCGGCGGCACCGGCCCGGGCCTCAGTCTCTCACGGCCAGCAGCCGCGCGCCCAAGTGGCTGACCGGAGAACGGCCAGCAGCCCTCGCCACGCCGGACCGTCGTCATCGGACCTTTCCGCGGCCGCGCCAGGCTGAACACGGCCTTGGACCTCTTGTCATCGCTGCTATCCCATTCGCCGTTGCCCGCGCCACGTGACGGGCGGCCATGCGTGCGCGGCGACCACGGCCGCTGCCTTGCGCCCTGCACCGGCGATCCCCCGAGACTCAGGCCCGAACACGACGCCCTGGTGATGGAGATCGTCGGCTGGCTCACAGGCCGAGCGAGGTGCCGACCTGCCCGACCTGGGCGAGCGGGCCGACGAGATCATCGGGACCCTGTCCCGGCAGCGGCGCTTCGAAGAGGCCCAGAGCCTACGGGAGGCTCGCGAGCACTTCTTCAACGTCCGCCGGTCGTACGAGACCCTGGCCGAGGCGCGTGGCCTCCGCTTCGCCGCTCTCTGGGCCTATGGACTCGGGACGGCGCGACGGTGCGGCTCAACCTGGTGTGGAACGGGGAGACTGCGTGAGCCGGTGTCTCTGCACCCTCGACACGCTCGAGGAAGAGATCGGCGAAGCGCTCGAGACGCCTCTGGGACGAGGAGCGAGCGAACGCGCCCGGTCGAGCCCGCCACGCCGTCCTCTCGTCGCGGTGCCGCAGAACGAACTCGACGCCTTGCTGGCGTCCGCCGTTGGTTCTACGAGGCCGGAGAAACATCCGCAAGACGCTCATCCCGGGCCGGAGGCGGACTCGGCGTGCAGGAGGCCTTCAAGCACCAACTCATCGCCGAGGCGCACGAGCTGATGGCACAGGGGCCGGCCCCAGAACGAGGCCGCCGCGGTCTAGCCCGCTCTCCTAGACCGCCGCCACCTGGGTCTTGGGAAGCTGGATACCCTTGGCCTTCATCACCGCCGTAAGAAGGCTGCGGTCGATCTTCCCCTTGTAGATGGGGATGCCTTCTTTGACGCAGAGCTGGATGACATCTCGAGTGTCGGTCGCCCAGTTCCTCCGCCAGCTCTTCGGGGGTGAAGTGGTTGGCCATGAGATCTCCTTTCAGGACTGCAGGATCACCGGATACCGCAAAACAAAAGAGCCCAGCAGCACAAGCTGCCAGGCCCTTCGAAGCGACTTTGCGCACCGCGGAGGGTATGCCTTCCGCATCACCCCCGCGTCAGCTGTCGAGTCAAGTGCTTCATCGCTCGTATTGTATCGCCACAGAGCCGCTCAGAGCAACTGCGGAGCACTCGTTGCGCGTCGCTTGCGTCACGGCTCCTGCAAGATCCTCGCGTAGCAGGAGGAATTCGACCTCTTCGCCGGCCTTCACGCCCCGCGGCCCGCCCGGGATGAAGGCAAGGCCGTTCGCGCCCACCATCGACGCAAGATGCCCGAGCCCTGGGCGCCCGGTCGAACTCACGTGCCACACCGCGCCCTCCCGCCAGGCCCGCACCCGCACCACGTACACCCGTCCGTCGGGATTGCTCACGTCCTCGGACGATGACCGCCCGGTACAGGGGCCGGGTGGTCTTGCGGTAGCCCATGAGACGAAGCAGCGCCGGACGGACGAACAGCTCGAACGAGACCATCGCCGAGACCGGGTTGCCGGGGAGCCCGAACACCAGCGTGCCGCCGCGCACCCCGAATGCCAGCGGCTTGCCCGGCTTCATGGCGACGCCCCACAGCCGCCGCTCGACGCCGAGTTCGTCCTGCACGTCCTTGACGAAGTCGAACTCGCCCACCGACACCCCGCCCGAGGTGACAAGCACGTCGTACTCCAGGCCCTTCTGGCATGAGCTCGCTTGGTCGGCTCGTAGTCGTCGAGCACGATGCCCAGCACGGTCGGCTCGATGCCCAGTTGCTGGCACTGGGCCCGCAGCGAGTAGCTGTTGGAGTTGCGGATCTGGCCCGGGCCGCAGCGGCCTGGTCGACCTCCACCAGCTCGCTGCCGGTGGAGATGATGGCCACCCGCGGACGCCGGTGGACCTGCACCGTCGGCATGACCGAGGCTGGCGATCAGCCCGATCTCGGCCGGACCAAGCACGCTGCCCGGCTCGAACACCCGGTCGCCGGCCGTCACGTCCTCACCGGCCTTGCGGATGTTCTTGCCCCGCTTGCACGGGCTCGTAGATGAGCACGACAGCCGTCTCTCTCGTCGGTGACCTCCGACCTGGATCGACCGCATCGGCGCCCTCGCGGCATGGGCGCCCCGGTCATGATCTTGGCCGCCTCTTCGGCCCGAGCGACGCGAGGCGCCGATGGTGCCCGCCGGGATGGTCTCGGGATATGGTCAGCCGGACGGGCGAGTCCGGCCTGGCGTCGACGGTGTCGCGGCCCGCACGGCGAAGCCGTCCATGGCCGAGTTGTCGAAGGGCGGCACGGCGTGCGGAGCGACTATCTCCTCGGCGAGCACCCTGCCCGAGAGCCGCCAGAGGCGCGACTCGACCGGAGCGGCGAGCCTCGGCCAGCACCGGGTCCTGCTTCTTCGATGCTGATCAACTTCGACGCCACTGCGCTTCTTCGAGATGTTGATGCGAGTTTTTGCACTCTGCGTGTAAACCATTTGGGGACTTCAGCCGATAGGAAGCATAGCATGAGCGATAATGGCCAGAAACCAGCATCTGAGCGAGCCATGAACATTGCCGCGCGTGATGACATATTGCCGCTGCGATATCAGTGCCGCAGCCGGGTCAGGCAACGACCCGTCGGCCGCTCGTCTGCAGGCCATCCACGATCTCATCCGGTCGGGCGACTACCACGTTCCGGCCGCAGCGATCGCCGACCGCATGGTCGAGCGGATGATCGCCGGGAAGCGGAGGCGCTGCTACTGATTCGCCGTCCGCGGTTCGCCGGGGGCCTGGCAGCCTGCTAGAATCACTCAGGCCCCAAGCGAACAGGAGTCCTGTATGCCCCTGACAATTCGCCGGCGCCTCGTCGACCGTGTCCGACAGTGGAGGAAGATCGCGTACGCGGTCTGCGCCGGGCTCGTCGTCCTGGCCGGCGCCGTGGTCTTCCTCTCCGTCTCCTCCCCGGCGTCCAGCGTGGAGGTGGTCCCGGACCCACTTTCTTCGACTCCAACCGGGCCTTCCGCTGGGCCGACGCCATGAACACAGCTCTACCCGTCGCGAATCCTCGGCTCGCCGGACGCCGCAGGACGTCGTCAACTGGTTCGAGGAGAAGCTTCCCGAACCCCGGACATGGCCGAGGTCGACCCGTTCGAGGCCCCCATGGGCGACAGCGCGGTCGACCTGCGCAACATCGCCGTCGTCATGCAGGGGACGAGCCGAGAGAGACGATCCTCGTCGCGGCCCCGCGCGACATCCCACCGTCATGAAGGTCGAGCCTCTCGCCTACGCGAGCGGCACCGCGATCCTCCTCGAGCTCATCCAGGTCTTCAACGCCCGTCCCCACCAGAAGACCCTCGTCTTCCTGTCGACGGAGGACGAAAGCACCGGCGGTCTGGGCATCGATCACTTCCTCGACACCAGCGAGCTCGCGGACGACGTCTCGACCATTCTGATCGTTCCACGAGCTCGGCAGGGAGCGGACCAAGTCGCTCTCGGCCGGCGTGACCGCGCCCCAGAACACCACCCCGGGCTGGTACGTGCAGCTGGTCGGCCAGGTGTTGGCGACGGCCGGCCTCGATCTCGATGTACCCGGGCTTTGAGCCAGGCGGCCGACCACGCCCTGTCGCTCTCGCGAAGGGCGACCAGGTGGCCGGCCTGAGCCGCGGCATCGCCTCGCTCCGCCTCTACGACGACAGGCACCGGCAATCCGTAGCGCCGCCGGTCTGGAGAAACAGGGCGCGGCGCATCGAGCGGCTGATCCTCTCGCTCGACACCGGCACCGAGGCCCCGCCCGACCCGGGCACCGCCCTGCTCCTCAGGTCGGGCCGCTATCTGACCAACGCGGGCCATCACCCTGCTGGCCGTGCTCATGCTCCTGCCCACGCTCGCGGCTTTCTTCATCTGGCTCTTCTCGTCGCGCATCAGCTCGCGGGCGGCCCTCCTGCACCTGCGCAACCTCGCTGTCGTTCGCGCTACCGGTCGGCTTCCTCTTCCTGCTCGCGTACGTGCTCGCCCGCGCCGGGCTCATCCCGCTGTACCGCTTCCAGGTCCCGACGACCGACGGACCCGGCACGCAACCGCGGCTGACTCCGACACTCATCCTGATCTTCGCTGGGCTGGTGGTGCTTCATCGTCTCCCGGCGGTTTCTCGGCTACTTTCGCCCCCGGGAATCCAGAGCGGCGACCGAGATGGCCCGGCTCTGCGCGGGCTTCTTCAGCCTCCTCATCGGCCTGATCCTCGATGCTCGCCCGCTCGCCCTTCCTGCTGCTGCCGTGCCTCACGGCCGCGTGGGCGTGGCCGCTCGCCACCTGCTTCGCCGAACCCGTCTACACCGGGGCGTTCTGGCGGCACCGTCTGACCTCGCAACGCCTCCGTGCTGCTGATCGGCCTGATCGCCCCGTTCGCCCTCTACATCTACGTGGCCGAGGCTCACGAGGTGGGCTGCTGAGGACGTGGTGGTTCCTGATCGTGCAGACCGTCTCGGGCGCCTACGGCGCCCTCGGGCCGCTCGCCGTGGTGTTCATCTCGGCGGGTTTCGCGGTGCTTGCCGGAGTCAAGACGAATGCGGGTCGTCCCGATCGAGACCCTGGAGTTCACCGACGAGCTGAGCTTGCTCGAGCGTGCCGTCCCACGTTCACGGCGCAAGCCACGCGACCGTCACGGCCACCGCTCTCACCCTGGGGTTGAGCCACTCACCGAGAAGGCCGGTGCTCGTGCCCGCGGCCGCGCCGAGCCCGGAGCACCCCGCTTGCGCAGCCTGCTCTAGAGGTACCTCTTCCTCCAGAACACCAGGGCGAACGTGATCGAGATCACGAACGCGATCGCGATGGTCAGCACGAAACCGTGCTGGTACTTCTCGAACGGCAGAGGCACGTTCATGCCGAACTACGAGGCGACGATCGTCGGGATCGACAGGATGATCGTGAGCGAGGTGAGGAGTTTCATCACCCGGTTGAGGTTGTTCGAGATCACCGAGGTGAACGCGTCCATCATGCCGGTGAGGATGTCGGTGTAGATCTTGGCCATCTCCGAGGCCTGCTTGTTCTCGACGATCACGTCCTCGAGCAGTTCCTGGTCCTCTTCGTACATCTTGAGGGTCTTGATGCGGGGTAGCTTCTGCAAGACGCCTTCGTTGGAGCGGAGCGAGGTGGTGAAATACACCAGCGACTTCTGCAGGCTGAGCAGGTCGAAGATCTCGGCGTTCTTCATCGACGCACGCAGCTCCTTCTCGACCTTGTCGGTCTCCCGGTCGATGCGGCCCAGGTACCGCAGGTAGAAGGCCGACACCCGCTGCAGGATCTGCAAGAGAAAGCGGGTTCTGAAAAAGGTGGTGAAGTTCCGAACGCGGCCGCGTTCGAACTCTCCGAGGATGGGATTGGTTCTAAGACAGGTGGTGATGAAGTAGTCGGGATGCATCAGCATCCCGAGCGGGATCGTCTCGTAGCCCTGCTGGTCGTCGTCCCGCACCAGGACGGGTATGTCCACGATGACGTGAGTCAGCCCGTCTTCGACGTCTATGCGCGACTTCTCTTCCTCGTCCAGAGGGCCTTTCAGCAGATCGAGCGGGATCACCAACTCGCGGCTGACTTGTTCGAGTTCCTCCTCGGTCGGACTGACCAGATCGATCCAGGAGCCAGGTTCGAATTCCTCCAATCGCTTGAGACCAGCTGGGGTCGTCTTGAAAATGGCAAGCATGACTCACCCCCTTCGTTGGACATGCGGACGCACCGCGTTTCATCTTGTTTGGATCCTCCACAGAGCGAAAACCGGAAACACGTGCGGCCGGGCAACGCTCGCCCGGCGCCTAGACCTCGCTGCATTCTCTCACGAATACGGCCTGCTCGCGCTATCATTCCTGTTCAATGAGCACCACAGCAGCCGAACACATAGCACGCGACCTCCGCTCGTTCTTGCGGGGCGACGTCGAGTTCGACCCGATCAGCCGCCGGCTGTACGCCACCGACGCCGGTCTCAGCCAGGTCGAGCCGCTCGGCGTGGTCTCGCCCCGAGACGCCGAAGACGTGGCCGACTGGTCGCCTATGCGGCCGAGCGAGGCCTTGCCCTCGGTACCCCGCGGCATGGGCTCCGGACTGAACGGCGCCGCCGTGGGCGCCGGCATCCAGGTCGACTTCACCCGCTACATGAACGCCATCCTAGAGGTCGCTCCCGACACGTCCTGGGTCCGGGTGCAGCCAGGCGTGGTCATGGCGTCGCTCAACCGCCACCTGCAGCCATACGGTGTGTTCTTCGCCCCCGACCCGTCCAGCGAGAACCACTGCTGCCTGGGCGGCATGATCGGCACCAACGCCTCAGGGGCCCGGTCGGTAGCCTACGGCGCCACCAAGGACCACGTGCTGCGCGCTGCGAGCTCGTCATGGCCGACGGCGTCGACATTCGAGGCCCGTTCGCTGGAGCTCGACGGCCCTGAGCTGGCCGCCTTGCTCGCGAGCGACTCGCTGGCGGGCCGCGCCTTCGCGACCGTGCTGCCCGAGCTGCGGTCAGGCCGCCATGCAATCCGGACCCGCATGCCCCGTGTGGTCAAGAACTCGTGCGGCTACCGGGTCGAGGCGGTGCTCGAATAGGGCGACGACGTACGCCGTGACGCCGGCGGTCACAGCCCATCTTCAGCGCCTCTTCGTGGGCGCCGAAGGCACTCTCGGCTTGGTGACCGAGGCCACGCTCAACCTGGTGCCACTGCCGAGCGGCGCGGCATCGCCATGGCCTACTTCCCGTCGGTCTTCGCCGTGGGCGAGGCCGTTCCCGGCATCCTCGCCTTCGTCCGACCAGCGCGTGCGAGATCATGGACTCCCGCTTTCTCGACGTGGTCCGCAGCGTACGATTCGCGCATCGACGCCATGTTGCCCAAGCAGACCGACACGGCGCTGCTCATCGAGTTCGAAGGCGACGACGACGCCGAGCTCGACGAGAGGTTCGCCGTCCTCCGCCGCCACCTCGACTGCACCGCCGCCCTCAGCCTCGCCCGGGCCACGACCGAAGCCGAGACCGAGCACCTGTGGAGGGTACGCAAGTCGGCCGTGGCCCTGATGCAGCGCATGCCCGGCCCGCGCCAGCCGCTGCCGTTCATCGAAGACATCGCCGTGCATCCCACCGAGGTGGCCGCGTGTGTCGACTTCCTGCAGAAGCTCTTCGACCGCGAAGGGGTCGAGGCCGTCATGGTCGGCCACGTGGGCGACGGCAACATCCACACCCGGCCGGTGCTCGACCCCAAGGACCCGGACGACCGCGTCGTCATGCAGCGCATCTACGACGAGGTGTCCGCCTACGTGCTCAGCGTCCGCGGCACCATGGCGGGCGAGCACGGCGACGGCCTGGTCCACACCCCCCGCCTGCGGGAGATGTACGGGGACGAGATATACGCCCTCTTCACGCGTATCAAGAAGGCGTTCGATCCCGGCAACGTACTCAACCCCGGCAAGAAGGTCGGACCACAGGAACCGCGTCACACCCTGTTCAGCGACGTGCGCTACCCCGAGGGCTACCGCACCCTGCCCCAGGAGACCATCCTGCACTTCGCTGACGCGCGGGCTACGAGAGCGAGATCGAGCGCTGCCACGGCTGCGCGGTCTGCAAGAGCGCGGTCGTCACCACCATGTGCCCGGTCTACAAGGCCACACGCAAGGAGCATGCCTCACCGCGAGCGAAGGCCAACCTGCTGCGGGCCATCATCACGGGCGACTCGGCGGCGCGCAGGCCGTCCGACCCGGAGAGCACCTACGGCTGGGAAATCACCAAAACAGTCACCGATTACTGCATCGAGTGCGGCATGTGCGCCGTGGAGTGCCCGTCGCGGGTCAACATCCCCAAGCTGATGCTCGAGGCGAAGAGCAAGTACCGGGCGTTCCACCACGCGGCGCCGGTCGAGATGATGCTCGGCCGGGCCGAGGCGGTCTCGCGGCTCGGTTCCCTCGCCGCCCCGCTCGCCAACCGGTTGACGAACAACGCCCTGCTGCGCCGGCTCGGCGAGCCGCTGGTCGGAATCGACCGGCGGCGGCCGATGGCGCCGTTCGCGCACCGTGGGTTCACCTGGCAGGCGGGCGCCGGCGACCGCCAGCTCGCGCCGGCCCGCGACCTCGCAGCGAGCGGAACGCTCCGGCGCCCCCTGGTCGCCTACTTCTGCGACCTCTTCGCCAACTACAACGACCCAGAACTGGGCCTAGCCGTCGTACGCGTCCTGGAGGCTCACGGCTTCGAAGTGGTAATCCCCGAGCAACGGTCGAGCGGCATCCCCGAGATGCTGTACGGCTACGCCGGCGGGCGGCCGAGACCGCCGGTTTCAACGTCGCGGGGGCGCTTCCCTATGTGAAGAGGGGGGCCGTGCTCGTGAGCGCCGAGCCCACGGCCACCTTCGCCTTCAAGGTGCACTACTCCGACTACGTCGAACGGCCCCGAGCCTCGTTGGTCGCCAACGCCGCCCGCGACCTGGGGGAGTTCCTCGTGCGACGGCGTGCCGACCACCCGGAGTCGTCGCCCGTCGCCGCCCCGCTCGCGGCGGCGGCGCTCCGTCGCAATGGAGAACCGCTCCGCGTCGGCTACCACCAGCCGTGTCACCTGAAGGCCCAGCAGATCGGCAACCCCGCCGTGGAGCTACTGCGGGAGATCCCCGGGGTCGAAGTGGTCGACCTCGCGGCCGGCTGCTGTGGCATGGCCGGCACCTTCGGCATGAAGACCGGCAGCTACGACCTCTCGATGCAGACCGGTCAGCCACTCTTCGACCGGGTGGCCGAGGTCGCCCCCGACGATCATGGCCAGCGACTGCAGCACCTGCCGCATGCAACTGGCCCACGCGACGGGGTTGCCTACCGTGCATCCGGTGACCCTACTGGCGGAGGCCTACGGGGTCTGAGCTGTTGCGCGGCGGCGGCGACACCGCCGGCTCCGTTGCGTGGCGACCGGCGCGCCGCCGTGTCGCCGCCGGAACCCGGCGCCTTACTTGTCGTAGAAGAGCGTTCCCGCTTTCGACCAGTTCTCGCGCGCGTAGTCTTCGATGATGACGTCGACCTGCTCTTCCGTGGCCCCGGTGTACTTGACCACCACGTTGGTCATTTCCTTGACCAGCCGGCGCTTCTGTTCGACGCTGCGGCCTTCGAGCATCTTCACGATGACGACGGGCGCGTGATACCCCCTAGTCGAATTGATCGCGCTTGCTTGTACCCGAGGATTATGCCCTCGAGACCTAGTGCTGCGCGGCCTCGGCGCGCTTCTCTTTCGCAGTTTCGGAGGTTGGTCGTGCAGGGGCTTCTGTTCTCGGCGTCGTTGTATACTGCTGGGAGTGGTCGCGTCTGCGTTCCGCTCCCTGGTGTTGTCGCAGTGGGGGGGGCTGGCCGCGTCTCTTGCAGGCCTAGGACTAAGGAGCGCTGTTCGACGATGCCCCGAGTCCGTTGCTCCGTACTCTCCCTCGCCGGACCTCAGCACCTACTTGGACGTGGCAGCGCTCGAGTCGCTGCTTGCCGGCTTCAGCGAGATCACGGGCATGACTGCCGCGATTCTCGACCTCGACGGAAGCATTCTTGTGGCCACCGGCTGGCAGGATGTCTGCACGCGGTTCCATCGTGTACATCCCGACACGGCCAAGAGATGTTTGGAGAGCGATATCCATCTGTCTGGCTGTTCTACCCCGGGTGAGTTCAGGGCCTATAGATGCCTCAATGGCCTCTGGGATGTGGCGACCCCCGTCTGTGTGGGCGATGTGATGGTCGGACGGGCGTTCATCGGTCAATTCTTCCGCGACGACGACACTTCGGAGATCTACTTCTTCATCCAGCAGGCGGAGCGATACGGATTCCCGGAGGACGAGTACCTCGCCGCGGTTCGGGCTGTTCCACGCTTCGACCGGGAGCGCGTGGAGGCCCTTACTGCGCCATCTGGTGAAATTGGTTGAGTCGGTCTCGAGGTCGAGTCTCGACAACCTCCGACTCGCGCAAGCGGTAAACGACGGGGAACGCGCGCTGACCGCCTTGCGCGAGAGCGAAGAACGGCTTCGCGGGATCATCGCCCAGACAACCGCGGGGTACTTCTTGGTTGACCGGGAGGGTCGCTATCGCCAGGTGAACGACGCGTGGCTGGCGATGCACGGCTACGAATCGGCCGATGAGGTCATCGGACAGCACTTCTCGCTCGTTCAGGTCGATGATGACCTGCCGGCCGCGGAGCGGATAGTGGATGACCTCTTCGGCGGAGCACTCATTCCCGATGGCGAGTTCTCCCATAGACGCCGGGATGGCACAGTGGGCTACCACACGTTTGCGATAAGCCGGGTCTGGGAAGCGGGTGAGGCGGTCGGGCTTGAGGGATTCCTGATCGACACGACCGCGCTCAGGCACGCTGAGGGCCAGTATCATACTTTGTTTCGAGAGATGCTCGACGGTTGCGCACTGCACGAGATCATCTGCGACGACTGTGGAAAGCCTGTCGACTACCGGTTTCTTGCGATCAATCCGGCCTTTGAGCGCATGACCGGTCTCCGAGCTCAAGATATCGTCGGCGAAACAGTCCTGAGGCTGCTGCCCGGCACAGAACAGCACTGGATAGACACATATGGGCAGGTCGCCCTCACCGGAACTCCAGCCTCCTTCGAGAACTACCACGCCGTGCTCGACAAGCACTTCCACGTCACGGCGTTCCAGCCGGCACCTAACCAGTTCGCGTGCATCTTTGCAGACATCACCAGCCAGAAGCGAGCCAATGAACAGATAGTCCAGCTCCACCGAGCTCTGACTCTGCACGCTGAGGAGTTGGAGGTCCGAGTACAGCAGCGTACCGCGGAGCTATCCGAGGCCAACCGATCGCTGGAGTCGTTCGTCTACTCGGTGTCACACGACCTGCGCGCCCCCCTGCGCGCCATCAGCGGTTTCTCCGACATCATCGCCCGGCGACATGCGGACAGTCTCAACGAAGAGTCACGCCACTACTTCAACAACATCCTCGAAGCATCCGCGCGCATGGGAGACCTGATCACCGAATTGCTGTCGTACTCCCGACTGGGAAAAGGGACCAAGGCTCTAGAGGCGATAGCGTTGTCGCCTCTGCTCAAAGACATCGCGGGCCAGTTCGAGGCAAAGCGGCTTGAAGCTGGGGCCCAGATCGTTCTGCAACCGGAGCTGCCCGTGGTCATGGGGAACAAGAGCCTCCTGTGGGAAATCTTCTCCAACCTGATTGACAATGCGCTGGTCTACCGCCGAAATGATGCTCCCCTACGTATCGGCATCGGAGCAACCGCTGAAGGTGGGGAGATCGTCGTCCGCGTATCTGACAACGGCATCGGCATCGCTCCCGAATTCCACTCGAAGGTCTTCGACATCTTTCAGCGGCTTCACAGCCAAGATGACCGCCCCGGCACGGGAATCGGCCTGGCAGTTGTGAAGAAGGCGAGCGAGCTGATGGGGGTAGCGCCGGAGTGGAATCCGCGCTTGGCGTGGGAAAGTGTGTTCTGGGTTAGGCTACCGTCCCCCGACACCCGTTGAGTGGAAAGGAGAACTGGGTGGAGACGAAGCTGAAGGAGAAGGCAGTAATCTTGCTTGTCGAAGACAACCGCATGGACATCGAGCTGACCTTGGATGCGTTCCACGAGGCCCGCCTTGAGAATGACATCCGCGTTGTCACGACCGGAGAAGCGGCCCTCGACTACCTGCTGGGCCGCGGAGACTACTGCGATCGGGGGTCGCACCCGATTCCAAACCTTGTCCTGCTCGACCTGAAGCTGCCGGGCTTGGGGGGCATAGATGTTCTTAGAACCCTGAAACAAACACCTGTGCTCAAGCGACTACCGGTGATCATCCTCACCTCCTCCAAGGAGGAGGCCGACCGCATCGCGGGATACGACTACGGCGTCAACAGCTACTTGGTGAAGCCAATTTCGTTTCCCGGCTTTCTCGAGGTGGTCAAGACCATCTCGGAGTATTGGCTCACGCTCAACGTATCCCCGCCGCTGTAGCCCGATGCCAGCCACGAGGTGGCCATGACCAGCTCAGACAAGATTCGGGTGCTGTGTGTCGAGGACGAAGCTCTTGACAGGCAACTGATACGCCACGCGCTCGAGAAGGAGTCCGACAGCTTCTCGATGACAGAGGCCGTGAGCCGCGACACGTTCCTCGCGCGGCTTGCCGATTCGACCTTTGATGTGGTTCTCACCGACTTCAACATCATGGGCTTCGAGGGACTCGACGTCATCCACGAGGTCAAGAGGCAAGGGCTGAACGTGCCGGTCATCGTGGTGACCGGCACCGGCTCGGAGGAGATCGCCGTGTTGGCCTTGAAGGAAGGGGCGGAAGACTACGTCATCAAGACCCCGAGGCACATCGCTCAACTTCCTCAGACCATCACAAGGGTTCTCGAGACTGCCCTAACCCGACGGAGATTGGAGGAGAGCGAGGCCAACATCCGCGCCCTCGTCGAGAACACCGCCGATGGTGTGCTCGTGGTAGACGACAGAGGAACGATACTGTTCTGCAACCCCGCCTCGGCTGAGCTTCTCGGCTCGGAGCATGGCCAACTGGTCGGCGCGCACTTTCCCCATGACTCAGTGGTCGGCCGGCGATTGGAGATCGACCTGCCGACGCGTCGGAACAACCTGGCACGGCTGAGATGGTCGCGGCCAATATCATCTGGAATGGCGAGGTTTGCCGCATCGTGACTCTCCGCGACGTGACCGAGCGACGGCGCACCGAGGACCAACTTCTCGAGAAGCAAGGAACTTCTCAGCGAAACCGAAAGAACCGGAAAGATCGGGGGTTGGGCATTCGACGTGGGAGACACTCACCCAGACTTGGACTGAGGAGACCTTCCACATCCTCGAGATCGATCCGGCCGAGGGTGAGCCGCACGTCCCTGCGGGACTGGGGTTCGTTGCTGATGATCTCCCACAGATAGCGGAGGAGGCCATCCAGCGCGCTATCCAACTCGGGGAGCCTTACGATCAAGAATGGGAAATCATCACCGCTCGGGAAACAGCCGTTGGGTGCACTCGGTCGCGCGGGTCCAGCAGAAGGATGGCAAGACCAAGTCCATCTCGGGATCGTTTCAAGACATCACTGAGCGCAAACTGGCTGAGCAGGCCCTGCGCGAAAGCGAGGATAGGTATCGAAGCCTTGTCGACCTCAGTCCCGACGCGGTCCTGGTCGACGTAGCCGGAGTGTACGTCTATGCCAACTCGGCGGCCTGCAGCCTCTTCGGGGCGACCTCGTCGAGCGAATTGATCGGCTCGAATGTGCTGAAGCACGTCCACCCCGACGATCACGGGTTGCTGACCGAGCGCGCGGCCAACGTATTTGCCGGAGTGACGATGGGCCCACATGAGATGAGGATCTTGCGCCTGGACGGTACTCCCGTATACGTGGAGGCCCTCGCGGCCAACGTCGCGTACGATGGCAACATGGCTGCCCAGGTGATCCTTCGGGACATAAGCGAACGGAAGCAATTCAAGAAGGCGCTCCTGGAGAGGGACGAGCAACTACGGCAATCCCAGAAGATGGGAAGCGGTGGGTCAACTGGCCGGAGGCATCGCTCACGACTTCAACAATCTACTCACGGCCATCATGGGGTATAGCGACATGCTCCTCATTGACACCGAACGGCCGGAGGGCGTGACGGAGCGCTCTGGACTGCATGAGATCAAGAGGGCCGCTGAGAGGGCCGCGGGGCTCACCCGACAGATTCTGGCCTTCTCCCGCCGCCAGGCTCTGCATCCCACGGTCGTTTCACTGAATGCCATCGTCTCCGATATGGAGCCGTTCCTCGGACGAACGCTAGGCGAGGATATCGACCTGGTCGGCCGGCCCGATCCAGAACTGGGCACGACCGAGGTCGACGTGAACCAATTCGAACAGGTGCTCATAAATCTCGCGGTGAACGCGCGGGATGCAATGCCCTGCCGGGGGAAGGCTCACCGTGGAAACCGCCAACGTTGACCTGGACGAGGCCTACTGCCGCACGCATCCCGACGCGCACCCTGGCCGGTACGTCATGCTTTCGGTGACCGACACGGGGACCGGAATGGACGAGACGACGTTGGCACGCATTTTCGAGCCCTTCTACACTACGAAGGGGCCCGGGGCCGGAACCGGACTTGGGCTCTCGACCGTGTACGGCATTGTCAAGCATAGCGGCTGGTCGCATCGAGGCGATCTTGAGCGAAGCTGGGGGGAAGTAGCGAGATTCGAGGTCTATCTGCCTGAAGGACGAGCGAGGTACATCGCACCTTTCTCCTGGTGTTCGCCTGCACACGACGCTTTCTCCTCGAGCGACTGCACGGAGACAATACTCATCGTGGAGGACGAAGAAGCCATCAGGTCGCTGGCGACACGGATTCTGCACGGACTCGGCTACACCGTGCTCACCGCAGCAACCGCCGACGACGCTTGCCGGATGCTGAGCGAAGTCGATACCTGCATCGACCTTCTGCTCACCGACCTGGTGTTGCCCGGTACCTTGCAGGGCGATGATCTGGCCAGGTATCTGCAGGGCACCCGACCTGGCACACCCGTGCTCTGTATGTCCGGATATGCTCGCGATGCATTCCGGCACGGCGAGCCCCTCGAGGGGGATGCCAACTACCTGGAGAAACCCTTCACGCGCGACGGGCTGATCCGCAAGGTGCGAGAAGCGCTGGACGGTGCTCGCTCGTGAGCAGACTCCCGCTGGTGGAAACCTGGTGACCCTGCTGGCGGAGGCCTACGGGCTCTGAGCTGTTGCGCGGCGGCGGCGACGCGGCCGGCTCCGTTGCGTGGCGACCGGAGCGCCGCCGTGTCGCCGCCGGAACCCGGCGCCTTACTTGTCGTAGAAGAGCGTTCCCGCTTTCGACCAGTTCTCGCGGGCGTAGTCTTCGATGGTGACGTCGACCTGCTCCTCGGCGGCCCCGGTGTACTTGACCACCACATTGGTCATTTCCTTGACCAGCCGGCGCTTCTGTTCGACACTGCGGCCTTCGAGCATCTTCACGATGACGACGGGCATGACGTCTCCTTCTCGTAGTTGCCACTGCGTACGGCGACCGGACACGTCGGCGACTCGCGCCCGGACTGGGCGTCCGGCTTCGATAGGCGTGAGCCAAGACCGGATGCAATCGATGCAAGTGTACTTGAACCGCCCTCGGCGCCAAGGTCTCAACATCGTTCTCAGAGGTGGTCGGGCTCTGTTGGACAGCCTGATCGGTCCCATAGGTGATCGTCTGCGTCTCAGGCTGCTGTCTGTTCGGTCAGTAGTGTAGACCAGTAGACCTCATCTGGGGTGCAGCCCTCGAGGCCTTGGTGCTTCCGTCTTGAGTTGTAGAAGTCGAAGTAGGCGGCGAGTTCTCGTCTTGCCTCCGGCAGGGTCTCGTAGGCTTTGAGATAGACCTCCTCGTACTTCACGCTTCTCCACAGCCGCTCGATGAACACGTTGTCCAGCCAGCGGCCCCGGCCGTCCATGCTGATCCTCACGTCGTGAGCATGAAGAACACTCGTGAAGCCCTCCGAGGTGAACTGGGAGCCCTGGTCGGTGTTCATGATCTCGGGGGCGCCGTGGCGACCCAGAGCTTCCTCGAGAGCTTCAATGCAGAACGAGGCGTCGAGCGTGTTCGAAAGCCGGAAGGAGAGCACCTTGCGGCTGGCCCAGTCCATGATGCAGACGAGATAGCAGAAGCCTTTTCTCATGGGGAGATAGGTCACGTCGGCAGCCCAGACCTGGCCGGCTCGCGCGATATGGAGGCCGCGCAGGAGGTACGGGTAGATCTTGTGGCCGGGATGAGGCTCGGAGAGCTTCTTCTTGGGATAGAGGGCCATCATGCCCATGTGTCGCATGAGGGTGCGCACGTGATCGCGGCCGCTGGTGAAGCCCAGGCCGAGAAGCTCGTCAAGCAGCCGGCGGGAACCGTAGAAGGGGAACTTGAGGTGCAGCTCGTCCATGGCGGCCATGAGAAGCAGATCGGCCTCGCTCGTCCCTGCCCGCTCGTAGTAGAGGCTGGAACGGGAGAGGTCGAGAAGCTCCGCCTGGCGGGTGATGCTCACGGGGTGGGTCTTGTCGATCATCGCCTTGCGCTCGTTCCTTGCACACGCCCGAGCGCACCTGCCAAAAAATCGTTCTCCATGGTGAGCTCGCCGATCTTGGCGTGGAGTTCAGCCACGCTGGGGCCGGAGGGCTTCTCCTCGTCGGCCTCCCCGAACACGGAGGCGGCGCCTTCTTGGAGCTCACGCTTCCATTTGGTGATCTGGTTGGGGTGGACGTCGAAGCGTTCCGCTATCACGATCACGGGCTCTTCACCCTTGAGCGCCTCCAGGGCCACCTTGGCCTTGAAGGCGGGAGAGTGGTTACGTCGGGGTCTTCTCGGCATTCTCGGTACTCCTCCTTGGTGTTCCGCCCTACGCAGTATCACCTATGAGGCTGTCCAAGTTTGCCCGACCATTTCTCTCCCCCGCCCAGGAGAACAACGGGCTACGCGTTCATGATCACCGGCATCGTCGCCTTCCAGCGCTGCCATGCCGGCGCGTCGGTCGCGAGTTGGCACATAAAGTGGGCGACGTTGCTCATGTTCGTCTCGCCCGGGCGGAATATGCTGCGTACCAGCCCCTCGCTCAGTTCGTAGTCGGACACATAGCCCTCCAGGAGGGTGTCCGGACGTATGACGACCCACTCGATCGACGGGTGGTCAGCTCCTATCTCTCGGGCGAGGAAGTCCGCGGCCCGCTGGTTATCTCTCGCCGGCGGCAGCACCCTCCGAACAACCCACAGGAACCCCATCTCCACGGCCGAGCGGCGCGCGTCTGTCCCTGACGGCCGGTTGACCGATACGCTGCTCATGAGGATCAGTTTCAGAGGCGACTCGCGATCAGTGGCCTCGGCCGCGCCGCACAGACTCATCACCGCCTGGGTCACCAACCGGCGCGGGGAGCCGTACAAGCCGGTGACGCTGAGCGTGTGACCCAGGCACGAGATGACGGCCTCGCAACCAGAGACGAGGCCCCGTAGGTAGTCGCTCGACAGCGAGAGCAGGTCGGCCTCGACGATGCTGAGGAGAGGGTTCCCCGCCACGCCTGGAGGCAGCCGGTCCGACGAGCGCACGATCGCGCACACCGGAACGCCGCGCTCCAACAACTGGCCCAGCACGCGCGAGCCGGTGCGCCCCGTGCCGCCGACGAGCAGAACGGGCCGCCGCGACGAAGCCACGGTCTCATTCATGATTGCCCTCCGAATAGTGAAACACCTGGTCCAGCGGCACACCGAACACGCCCGATATCTTGAACGCCACCTCGAGCGACGGGGAGTACCGGCCCTGCTCAATGGCGATGATGGTCTGGCGCGTCATGCCGACTCGATCGGCCAACTCGGCTTGTGTCATCTCGCCCGCGGAGAACCGGAGCGCCCGGATGCTGTTTGTTACTTTGGTAGGCCGGACCATGGCTAGAAGCCCCTTCGGTAGGCGATGAGCTTGACCACCGACCCGGCAAGTCCGGCTACTACGAACGATGCGAACAGCGCATTGGCGATCCAGAAGTGCGTGACTTTGAGCATAGCCATGGCGAGCACGCCGAGCATGAAGGCCGACAGCGCGTAGTAGCTGGCCCGGTCGCCCCGCGTGCCGATGCGCACGTCGCGTTCGTCCTTGCGGTCGATGTCGTCGGCCGAGCCCTCACCCTTGATCTCGGCCGATATCGCCGTGGCGATCGACATCGCTATAGTTCCGATGATGTTGAGCCCAATCATGGCCCCGAACCCGATGATCATCGGCAGCCGGTAGGCGATCTCGGTGGCCGGCTTGTCGCCGAGCTGCCCGCCCACGATCCAAAAATACGCCGCGGCGACAACAACCGAAGCGACCGCACCGACCCACGTGACCTTTTCTTCGAACGACATGACCACTCCTTCGATGTCAGCAATCTTTGACATGGTTGAGTGTAAGGTATTCTTTACCTCCTGTCAAGGATAGCTTACGGCCTCTTTGGTCACTGCCCGCGCGGACGGCGAGGGCCTCGACCCGGTGCTCGATGGCGGCCGGGACTTCGCGCGTCCCAGGTCTGCCAGTGGATCCCCGCGCGCGACGGCGAGAACGCCGCGGCCGGCGCCTTTCGGCGCCGGCCGCGTCTGTCACAGCTTGGTCTTCCGGGGCCCGCCGGGGTCCCTCAGTGGCGGGGATGACTACACGGGTCGAGCCGCTGCGCGGCCCGGCTCAGTGGCCCGCCCCAACGGGGTTACTACTTCGCCTTGCCGAACAGCTTCCGCCGAACGGCGGCCTTCTTGAGCCACTGGATGCCCTCGGTCGGGCTCAGCTCCTTCGGGCACGCTTCTTGGCAGTTCATGATGGTGTGGCACCGGAAGACGCCGCGCTCGTTGTTCCAGCGGGGCATGCGCTCGCGGTTGGCCTCGTCGCGGGAGTCGACCTCGAAACGGTAGGCCTTGAGCAGGGCGGCCGGGCCGAGGTAGTTCTCTTCGCCCCACACCGACGGGCAACTCGAGTAGCAGCAGCCACACAGGATGCAATCCACCGGAGAGTTGATCTTGGTGCGCTCTTTGGGCGACTGGATGATCTCCTTCTCGGGGTCGGGCGAGGTGCGGATGAGCCACGGCATGATGTACTCGTACTTGGCGAAGAAATCGTCCATGTTGACGACCATGTCTTTGACCAAGGGCAGGTGCGGCATGGGCTCTACCGTCATCGTGGTGGCCTCGAGGTGCTTCACGTTCGTCTGACAGGCCAGCCGGTAGGCGCCGTTGACGTACATGGCGCAACTGCCGCAGACCGAGGCCCGGCAGCAGTACCGGAACGACAGGCTGGGGTCGAGGTTCTCCTGGATGTAGAAGAGGCCCTCGAGCACGGTGAGGTTCTCGCCCTCGTAGTGGACGTCGTATTCCTCCCAATGGGCCTCGGGATTCTTCTTGTCTTGCGGATCCTGGCGCTTGAGGCGGAATTTGATGTCAGGCATTAGTACTTCCGCTCCTGTAGCTCGAAGGTGCCGAGAGTCACCGGCTTGTAGTCGAGGCGCGGCTTCGCGGAGGCGGGATCGTAGTAGGCCAGCGTGTGCTTGAGCCAGTTGGCGTCGTCGCGCGTGTTGAAGTCGGTGCGATAGTGGGCCCCGCGGGATTCCTGGCGAACGATGGCGCCCTCGGCGACGGTGAGCGCCATGTCGAGCATGCCCTCGAACTCCATGGTGCGGATCATGTCGACGTTGAAGACGCTGCCGGTCCAGCGGAGGCCGATGTTCTTGACCCTCTCTTTGATGGAGTAGAGCTTGTCGATGCCGGCCTGCATGGTGGGCTCGTCGCGGAACAGGAAGAAGTGCTCCTTCATGGTGGTCGTCATCTCGGTGCGCAGCGCGTAGGCGTTCTCGGTGCCTTTCGGTCGCCGAGGTCTTGCACCTTCTGCTCCAGGAGCTGCGCCGCGGCGAACGCTGTGCGGGCGTTCGGCCGCTTCTCGGTGAGGGTGTCGAGGTAACGCACCGCTTCGGCGCCGGCGCGGCGACCGAACACGATGGTCTCGAGCAGGGAGTTGCCACCCAGACGGTTGGCGCCGTGCACCGAGACGCAGGCGCATTCGCCGGCGGCGTACAGACCCGGCATACTCGTGGCCCCGTCGACGTTGGTGTCGATGCCGCCCATCCAGTAGTGCTGGCTGGGAACCACCGGGATCGGCTCTTCGATGGGGTCCACTCCCTCGAAGTGGATGGCGAGGTCGCGGATGCCGGGCAGACGCTCGAGGATCTTCTCGGCTCCCAGGTGCCGCAGGTCGAGGTACACGTAGCCCTGGCCGTTGATGCCCCGGCCTTCGTTGATCTCGATCTGGATCGAGCGGGCGGTGATGTCGCGCGGAGCCAGCTCCATGAACTTGGGCGCGTACTTCTCCATGAAGCGCTTACCCTCGCCGTTGATGAGGTAGCCGCCCTCGCCGCGGGCGCCTTCGGTCATGAGGATCTGGGTGGTGTAGAGCCCCGTGGGGTGGAACTGCACGAACTCCATGTCTTTGAGCGGCACGCCGGCGTAGTAGGCCATGAACATGCCCGAGCCGGTGCTGATGAGACTGTTGGTGGTGTTGCTGTAGGTACGGCCGGCGCCGCCGGTGGCGATGATCACCGCGTTGGCGGTGAAGGACTCGAAGCCGCCGCGGATCATGTCGTACGCGACGACGCCCTGGCAGACGCCGTCGTGGACGATGAGGCTCGAGACGTACTGCTCGACGTACATCTTGACCTGCAGCCTGTAGGCCTGCTCGACCAGCGTGTGCAGCAGGTAGTGGCCGGTCTTGTCGGCGCCGTAGCAGCAACGCGGGAACCCGGCGCCGCCGAACGGCCGCTGGGCGATGGTGCCGTCTTCGAAACGGCTGAACGGACAGCCCCAGTGGTCCATCTCGTAGATGACCCTGGGCGCGTCGGCGGCCATCTGGATGGCGCAGTCCTGGTCGACCAGAAAGTCGCCGCCCTTGACGGTGTCGAACGCGTGCTTCTCAGTGCCGTCGTCGCGGCCGTCGGGATGGTTGCCGAGCGCCGCGTTGATGCCGCCCTGGGCCTGGCCAGAGTGGCTCCGCCCGGGATGCACCTGCGAAAGGATGGCGACGTCGCGCCCGGCCCGCTTGGCCTCGATGGCCGCGCGGAGACCGGACAGGCCGCCGCCTACAACGATCACGTCATGATGGATCATGTCTGCCTCACCCTACCTTGTAACCGATGTAGGGCCAGAGGCCCCAGATCCCGTAGACCAAGAAAGCGATGCCAACGGCCCAAAGGACGATGGTCAGCGCCAGCGCCTGCTTGCGGGAGGTGAACCAGTAGTCCATGAGCACCATGCGCAGACCGTTGAGCGCGTGATAGATGCCGGCCGCAAGCAGGATGATGTCGAGCGCGGTGAAGGTGCCGTGAGCCACCCGCTCGCCGACGGTCTCGTAGCTGATGTCGCCGATGCTGAGGATGTGCGTGAAGATCAGGTGGATCGCCAGGCACACTATGAGAAGGACGGCGGTGACCCGCTGGAAGAGCCAGGACCACATGCCTCCTCTATGAGTGGAGACGGCTTCGGCTTTCAACTCTCACCTCCCCACCCGGTAGCGACGAGGTGGTCGAACGCCACGTAGGCGAAGATGGCGAAACAGACAACCACCACGGCCATGCAACTCCAGAAGACGATCTTGTGTCTCTTGATGCCCACGCCGAAGTCCATGAGGATGACCCGGACTCCATTCAGAGCGTGATAGAGCACCGCAACCACGAGCGCCAGATCGAGGATCAGGGCCACGGGGTGCTCGAGGAAGTTCATCACGTTGTCGAATGTGGTGCCGTCGGCGCCGAATTGGCCGGTGGAGATGATGATGATATGGGCCCCTAGGTAGAAGACGAGGACGAGCCCGCTGATGCGGAAGAGCAGCCAGGCCCACATGCCTGTCGCCTTCCAGAGGCCGGCCCCCACATTCGCCGTCTCACGAGGTTTTGCGCTCAAGAATCTCCCTTCCTTTCGTACTTCTTGCGGCCTTCGACGTAGAGGTCGCCTCCGTACATGTCGTTGATGACCACCACGGGGAATTGCTTGACCTCGAGCTCGCGGATGGCTTCGGGGCCCAGGTCTTCGTACGCGACGACTTTGGCCGACACGATCTTCTTCGAAAGGAGGGCGCCGGCGCCTCCGGTGGAGGCCAGGTAGACGGCCTTGTCGCGCTTGAGGGCTTCTTTGACCGCCTCGTTGCGCGAACCCTTGCCGATCATGCCCTTGAGCCCCAGAGCAAGGAGCTTGGGCGAATAGACATCCATGCGGCCCGAGGTCGTCGGACCGGCCGAGCCGATGGCCTCACCCGGTTTGGGGGGCGTGGGGCCTACGAAGTAGATGATCTGACCCTTCAGGTCGACCGGGAGCGGCTCGCCCTTGTCGATCAGCTCCACCAGGCGCTTGTGCGCCGCGTCTCTGCCGGTGTAGATGGTGCCGGTGATGAGGAGCCGGTCGCCGGCGTGAAGCGTCGCGACTACCTCGTCGGTGAGCGGCGTGGTCAGTGTGCGATCCATCAGAGCACCACCTCCTTGTGACGGGCGGAGTGGCACTGGATGTTGACGGCCACCGGCATGCTCGCGATGTGCGCCGGCAACTCCTCGATGAAGATATCCATGACCGACACGCGGCCGCCGAGGCCGGCCGGGCCGATGCCCAGGTCGTTGCAGCGCCGCTCGATCTCGTCTTCCAGTTCGGCCAGCCGTGGCTCGGGGTTGGTCGAGCCCACCTCGCGCAGCAGGGAGTGTTTGGCCATATAGGCGGCCTTCTCGAACGTGCCGCCAAGGCCCACTCCGACTAAGATCGGCGGACAGGGATTGGGGCCGGCCTTGCTCACAGTGTCGACGATGAAGTCGATCGCGCCCTGGCGGCCCTGGGCCGGTTTCAGCATGCCAATGGCGCTCATGTTCTCGGCCCCGCCGCCCTTGGGGGCCACGATGACCTTGACGGTGTCGCCCGGCACCACTCGCACGTGGAGCATGGCGGGGGTGTTGTCACCGGTGTTCTTGCGGGCGCCGATAGGATCGGCGACGGCCGACTTGCGCAGGTAGCCCTCGGTGTAGCCTTTGCGCACACCCTCGTTGACGGCATCTTCGAGGCCGCCGCCAGTCAGGTGAACGTCCTGCCCGACCTCGAGGAAGACTACGGCCAATCCGGTGTCTTGGCAGAGGGGGATATTCTCGTCCCTCGCAAGATTGGCGTTCTCGAGCAGTTGCACCAGCACATCCCGGCCCGTGTCTGATTCCTCGCGGTCGATCGCCTTCTCGAAGAAGGCCACGATGTCGTCACCCAGATAGGTGCAGGCCTCGATGGCCAGCTTGGCCACCGCCTCAGTCACCTGGGCGACGTCCAACTCCCTCACAACATCCCTCCTCGCCTTGCCCCGTTCCACGCGTGCATGAGCCAGACGGACGACAGTCCATCTTGGTATATGTATATCAAAAAGTGGAACGACGCGTACGACCAGTGTGATGGGCGGGGGGCTGTGGGCGCGTTTGCGGCGCCCCGCGAGCCCGCCTGGGCCGCTCCCTCGATTGGCGGCGCCTACCCCGCTCGGCTACACTGGGATACTCGCGAGTGAACCACCAGACTACCTAAGGAAACCTAGGGCGAAACCATGCGAATCCTCTCTGGAATACAGCCTTCCGGCCGGCCCCACCTGGGCAACTACTTCGGGGCGCTACGGCAATACGTCACGCTACAAGAGGGCAACGAGCCCTTCTACTTCATAGCGAGCTACCACGCGCTCACCGCCGTTCAGGAAAGCGCGTTGCTGCGCGAGTACACGATGGGGGTGGCGCTGGACTTCCTCGCTATCGGGCTCGATCCAACGAAGGCTGCGCTCTTCGCGCAGCAGGACGTCCCGGAAGTCACCGAGCTCATGTGGATCCTTTCCTGCGTGACACCCATGGGTCTGCTCGAACGCGCCGTGAGTTACAAAGACAAGGTCGCCCAGGGACTGTCGCCCAGCCATGGCTTGTTCGCCTACCCTGTGCTGCAGGCCGCCGACATACTCATATACCTGTCCGACGTGGTTCCGGTGGGCCAAGATCAGAAGCAGCACCTCGAAATGACACGCGATATCGCCGCCAAGTTCAACCAGCAATTCGGCGAGGTCTTCACGGTGCCCGAACCGTACATCCTCGACTCCACGGCGGTCATCCCAGGTGTCGACGGCCGCAAGATGTCGAAGAGCTACGGCAACGAGATAGGCATCTTCGAAGAGGGGAACGCTCTCAAGAAGAAGGTCATGTCTATCGTCACCGACTCGGCCCCGGTCGAAGCGCCGAAGGACCCGTCGGAATCGACTCCCTACCTGTTGCTCAAGCTGCTCGCTTCCGCCGAAGAGTCGGCGGAATGGGAGGCGCGCTACAAGGCCGGCGGCATGGGATACGGCGACGTCAAGAAGCGCCTCCTGCAGCTCGTCGACGAGTACTTCGCCCCGTTCAGGGAGAAGCGCCGCGAACTGGAGAAGGATCCGGCCTACGTGATGGACGTGCTCAAGGACGGCGGAGCCCGCGCAAGAGCCGTAGCCCAGCAGGTTATGCACAAGGTGCGGGAGGCTACGGGCCTGCCCACCACGTACTAAGACCGGGCATTCCCGCGCGCGCACGCGGCGCGCCTCGAACCCCGACCGCAGAGGAGGGCCGTGATGCAAGACGCGAACAAGGGCAAGCCAGGTTGCGACGAACCCTGGGTGGGTGAACTCGCGGAGTTGGTGCAATTCGCCGAGGGCGGCATCGTCAGCAAGACCCTGGTCGACTGTCCAAAGGCGAACATCAGCCTCTTCGCCATGAAGACCGGCCAGCACATGTCGGGTCACTCGGCGGCCCAGCCGGCGTCGATCCACGTGCTCAGCGGCGCCGGCACCATCCTGATCGGCGAGACCGAGCATGAGGGCAAACCGGGTTCGTTGTACTACCTGCCGGCCGGCATGTACCACGCCCTCGACTCCACCGACGACCTGGTGTTCTTGCTCAACCTCTTCCGCTAGAAGGCGATCGACGCGTAACGTGGCGCCACGGACGCGCCACGAGCCAGACACGCCGAAGGAGGCGGTGCGCCGGACGATGCGACTCTTCGACCTCAGCCAGCCCGTGTACGCAGGCATGCCGGTGCAGCCGGGCGATCCGGCTGTGCGCACGGTAGCCGCCCGCGGCCACGATGCCGACGGCTACGAGGTCACCGAGATCTGTCTCGGGTCACACGCGGGCACCCATATCGACGCGCCTCGCCACTTCTTCGCCGAGGGCGCGACGCTCGACCGGTTTCCGCTGGAGCGGCTCGTCGGCCCCGCGCTACTCGTCGACTGCACCGGCGGAGAGCCAAACACCGAGATCGACGCAGACGGGCTCGCCGAGGCTTTGGGGATATACGACCCTCTGCCGGCCAACGGCATCGTGCTACTGAGAACGGGCGGGCGCTTCTTGACGGCGGGAGCCGCCCGGCTTCTCGCCGATCTACGCGTGGGCATGGTGGGCGCCGACGCGCCCAGTCTCGATGACCACCCTTACCCCGCGCACACCATTCTGCTCGAGCAAGGCGTCCTTCTGCTGGAGAACCTGCAGGGATTGGACCAGATCGAGCCGGGGCCGCTGATGTGCGCGTGTCTACCCCTCAAGCTGGTCGCGAGCGAGGCCGCCCCCGCGCGAGTGATCGCCTGGCGCTGAGCGGGTTTCATCGCCCGGCACGCGCAGCGGGAGCCGGGCCTGGAGCGAGACCGCGCCTCCCCGGATGCGCCGTCAGGTGCTGGTCGTCTCCTCAACCTCTTGTTCATCGGCCGCCGGCCCTATGGTGATCATGCCGTTGTACCAGGGCGGATCGTATATGAGGTCCGGCTGGAAGCCGGCCGGTCCTTTGAACGTCAGCAGCAGGTCGAGCGAGGTGTTCTTGAGCAGACTTCGCGCGGCCGGACCGGAGCGTGTGGGCTCGATGCTCACCACCTTGTCGCCGATGCGGCACAAGAAGTCTTCCGGGTCGACGCGAAGCGGCGTCACTTCGGTGTTCGTCACCCGCACGTAGGCCTGATAGAACGACTCGCCCACTCCGGGCGCCGACGGGGTGCTCGCGTTCAGCCGCTGCGCGGGCATGGCCGGTTGGAATGTCGACTGGAGGGCGCGCACTGTGATAAGGGCGTCGCCCACGGTGATGTCTTCCCCGAGGACTCCCCTGATGTCGCCCGACTGTGAACTCCCCGCCGAGGTAGAGGAGGTAGTGCCTCCACCGGAGCTGGAGTCGCCCGAGCTGTCGCAGGCCTGTAGCCAGAGCGTCCCGAGCGCGAGCGTCGCGGCCAGGAGCATCAGCACGAGGGGCCGGGACGGCGAAAGACGCGGCGCGCGCTCGTGTCGCGTTGTGGCCCGGCCGGTTGTCATACGTGAAATGTGCACCCGGTCATCATACCTTCAGCACTTCGGGATTGACCACGTAGGCCGGCCGTTCGCCGCGCACCGTCGCGATGGCGTTGCGCACAGCCACCTCCGACATAACGCCTCGCGTCTCGATCGTCGCGCTGCCCAAGTGGGGGAGTAGTACGGTGTTCTCGAGATCCCTGAGACCGGGGGCCAACTCGGGTTCGCGCTCATAGACGTCGAGGCCCGCGCCGCCGAGATGCCCGCTCGCGAGCGCCGCCACCAGCGCGGATTCGTCGACGACGGGCCCTCGCGCGGCGTTTATCGAGAAACGAGCCCGGCTTCATGAGCGCCAACTCGCGGGCGCCGATGAGGTGGCGCGTGCCGGCCGTGAGTGGGAGGTGCAGGCTGACGTAGTCGGCCTCGCGCAGAAGGCCGTCGAGGTCGGCCCGGTATTCCCAGTCGGCTCCGTTCGGCACAAGCTCGGCCGGAAGCGGCCCGCTCGTGCGCGTGTAGAGCACCTTCATATCCCAGCCGAGCGCCCGTCGGGCGACCGCCTGGCCGATGCGGCCCATGCCCACGATACCGAGCGTCGCGCCCGCCACCGCCCGGCCGAGTAACAGGAACGGAGCCCAGCGCCACGGCTGGTCGCGCCGCACCATGGTGTCGCCCTCGACGACACGGCGGGCGACGCCGAGGATGAGCGACCAGGTGAGATCGGCGGTGGCGTCGGTCAGCACGCCCGGGGTATTGGTCACCACGACGCCGCGCGCGGTGGCCGCCGCGACATCGATGTTGTCGAAGCCTACGGCCATGTTGGAGATAACGCGGAGACCGCCGCCCGCGGCATCCATGACCTCACCGTCGATGGCCTCACTGAGCAGACAGAGCAGGGCCTGCGCGCCCGGGATACCGCCGAGCAGCAGCTCACGCGGCAGGGCGCGATCCTCGTCGCCCCCGGCCACATCGAAGAGCTGATGGGCGAGCGAGAAGCCCGGTTCGGGTATGCGGCGGGTGAGGAAGAGACGGGGCTTCGATGTCATGGTTCAGGCGACCTCCCGCCGCGCGTCTCGACCGATCCGCGGTCACGATGGGCATGGCCGGTCCAGTATATCCTTATGGCATGGCCGGACGCGTTCGAGTTGGCACCTGTTCATGGACCGATCCCACCATGGTGCGCACCTGGTACCCGCCGGGCGTGCGGACCGCGGCGGACCGCCTCCGCTACTACGCCACGCAGTTCGACACCGTCGAGGTGGATTCGACCTTCTACGGCATGCCCACCCCCGACACCACGCGGCTGTGGGCCGAGCGCACGCCCGATGCTTTTGTCTTTCATATCAAAGCTTTCGCCATGCTCACCCGCCATGCCGCGCGACCCGAGCAGCTGCCGCCGCCGCTACGAGCGGCGCACGACCTCGAACTCGATCGCCAGGGCCGCATCGTGCATCCTTCGTCCGAGCTCAGGCGCCAGGCGTTCGCCTTCTTCAGCGAGGCGCTCGACCCTTTGCGGGTGAACGGCAAGCTGGGACTGGTGCTCATGCAGTTTCCGCCGTACTTCGTCGCCACCGAGGCCAATCGAGGGTACATCGCCGCGGCGACCGGCCTCCTCGCCCCCGACAGGGTGGCCGTGGAGTTCAGGCACGCCTCCTGGGTGGCGCCCGACCAACTCGAGACGACGCTCGACCTGCTGACCTCGCTCGACGCCGCCTACGTGTGCGTCGACGAGCCGCGGATCGAAAGCCCCGGAGTGCTGCCTCCGCTCGCCGCGGCCACCACCGACCTTGCCTACGTGCGCCTTCATGGCCGCAACGCCGCCACGTGGAACGCCCGGGTGGAGTCGGCGGCCAAGCGATTCGAGTATCTCTACTCCGACGCGGAGCTGAGCGAGTGGGTGGAGCCGGTGAAGCATCTCAAGGAGCAGGCGGCCACCACCTACGTCATGTTCAACAACTGCTACGCCGACTATGCGCCACGCAACGCGAAACAGATGGTTTCGCTGTTCGACGCGGCCTCCGGCGACCCAGAGCCGGGAGAGTAGGCGGGATCGCATATCGAGAGGACCTCTGTAGAAACGGGGCGGCGCCCCCGCAGGGGACGCCGCCCAGAAAGAGCGATCATTCTCGACCCGACCGAGAACCGTGTCAGTCGCGGCCTCGGTTCTCAGCCGTGACCGGGGCCGGCTCGCCGACCGAGGTGGTGGTTACTCAGACCTTCGGCAGGTTCTTCATCGCCTCTTTGATCTTCTCTTCGGGATACGCGTAGTCCTCGAGCTTGCCGTCGAGGTAGTTGTCGTACGAAGCCATGTCGAAGTGGCCATGGCCGCTCAGGTTGAAGAGGATGGTCTTCTCGTCGCCCGACTGCTTGCACTCCTCGGCGAGTTGGCGCACGTGCGCGATTGCGTGATTGCTCTCCGGGGCGGGGATGATGCCCTCAGACCGGGCGAAGCTGACGCCGGCCGAGAAGACGTCGGTCTGCATGACCGATGTCGCTTCGATGAGACCGAGCTGGTGGGCGTGAGAGACCAGCGGCGCCATGCCGTGGTAGCGAAGACCGCCCGCGTGGATGCCCGGCGGGATGAAGTCGTGGCCGAGGGTCTCCATCTTGAGGAGGGGCGTGAACTTCGCCGTGTCGCCGTAGTCGAAGGCGTAGATGCCCTTGGTCATGGTCGGGCAGGCAGCGGGCTCCACGGCGATGATGCGGGTCTTCTTGCCGTACTTGAGGTTCTGGCCCAGGAACGGGAAGGAGATGCCGGCGAAGTTCGAGCCACCACCCACGCACGCGACCACGTAGTCCGGATATGCGCCGGCGAGTTCCATCTGCTCGAGCGCTTCCTGGCCGATGACCGTCTGGTGGAGCATGACGTGGTTGAGCACCGAGCCGAGCGAGTAGTGCGTGTCGTCGCGCTGAGCCGCCACCTCGACGGCCTCGCTGATGGCGATGCCGAGGCTGCCCGGGGAATCGGGATCGGCGGCAAGGACGGCCCTGCCGCAATTGGTGGTGTCGGACGGGCTGGGGATGACCTCAGCGCCCCACACGCGGATCATGCTGCGCCGGTAGGGCTTCTGGAAGTAGGAGACCTTGACCATGTAGACGAGGCATTCCATGTCAAGCATCTGGCAGGCCAACGAGAGGGCCGAACCCCACTGACCGGCGCCGGTCTCGGTGGTGAGCTTGTTGATGCCTTCTTGCTTGTTGTACCAAGCCTGAGCCACGGCCGTGTTGGGCTTGTGCGAGCCCGCTGGGCTGGCGCCCTCATACTTGAAGTAGATCTTCGCGGGAGTGCCAAGGGCTTTCTCCCATCGCGCCGCCCGGAGCAAGGGAGTGGGACGCCACAGCCTGTAGATCTCGCGGACCTCGTCAGGGATCTCGATCGTTCTTTCGGTCGAGACCTCCTGCATGATGAGGCCCATCGGGAACAACGGCGCCAAGTCGTCGGGACCGGCGGGCTGCAGGGTTCCCGGGTGGAGGGGCGGCGGCGGGGGCGTTGGAAGATCTGCCGCGACGTTGTACCACGCCGTGGGTATCCTGTCTTCCGGTAGCAAGTACTTAACCGGCATGCCTTTCTGCCTTTCCATCCTCGTAGGGGCGTGCAAGCGTGAAAAGTAGCACACAATGCGGCATTTCGTGCATCGCGGCGCAGGAAGCACGGTATCCTAGGTGCGACTTCAAGAGGAATCTCGCGACTGGCGACCACCTTCAGGAGGCCCCATGTCAACCCTGCCTCGCCTGACCCCAGAGACTCTCGACTTCGTGCTTCTGTCGTTCGAAGGGCCCGATCAGTATTCGATGGCTGGAGGACTGGGCGTGCGTATGAAGGAGCTGTCCCTCGAGCTGGCTCGTCAGGGCTTTCGCACGCATCTGGTCTTCGTGGGCGATCCCGATCTGCCGGCCCGGGAGTCGCCCGTGGAGAACCTCACGCTGCACCGGTGGTCACAGTGGCTGTCGGCGCACTACCCCATGGGGGTCTACCACGGAGAGGAATCCAAGCTTGCCGACTGGAACGAGCATCTGCCGCAGTTCGTGGCGACCCATCTCGTTCGACCGGCGTCGAGAGAGGGCCGCGTCACCGCGATCCTCGCTGAAGAGTGGCACACGGCCCACCTCACCTGCCTGATCTCCGACCAGCTATGGTTGGAGGGGCTGCGAGACCGAGCCGTTCTCCTCTGGAACGCCAACAACGTGATGGGCTTCGAGCGCATCGACTGGGGGCGCCTCGACTTCTGCTCGCAGATCACGACGGTCTCGCGCTACATGAAACACGTCATGTGGGACCGAGCGGTCAATCCCCTCGTGATTCCCAACGGCATCCCGGGCAACCGCGTCCGTTCGGCCCATGCCCGCGACGTGGCGAGACTCCGGGCGGCCTTTCCCGGCCGGGAATTGGTATTCAAGATCGGCCGCTTCAGTCCCGACAAGCGCTGGAACATGGCGATGGACGCCCTAGCTCAGGAGAAGAACCAGGGACGCAGCATAGCCGCGGTCATCAGGGGGGGCGTCGAACCCCATGGAGCGGAGGTTCTCGCTAACGCGTACCGGCAAGGGCTGGTGGTGGCAGATATCGAGCCGCCGCGTGAGACAGGCGCGGCACTCGAGGCTCTGGCCTCGGCGCCCCCGGCCGACGTGTACAACGTCACGTCGTTCATGAGCGACGAACTCATCTCCCTGTTCTACTCAGCCTCCGATGCGGTTCTGGCCAACTCGGGCCACGAGCCGTTCGGCCTGGTGGGCCTCGAGGTCATGGCGGCGGGCGGCGTGGCCTTCGTCGGCTCTACCGGTGAAGACTATGCCGTGCCCTTTCTCAACGCCGTGGTGCTCGATACCGACGATCCCGCCGAAATCGGTATCGCCTTCGACTATCTGCGCGAGCACCCTGATGTGGCGGCGCGCCTGCGGTCCGACGGCCAGGAGACCGCGCGTAGCTTCAGTTGGGATAGCGTCATCTTCGACAGTCTTCTCGGCAAACTCGAGTACGTAGCGAGACGCCAACTGGTCGATGCGCCGGCGGTGAACGCGAAACTGGGCCGAGACGCCGATGGGTGGGCTGCCGAGGAATCGGCCGGCGCGACCGCGGCGGCGGGTGACGCGACCGCGGCGGCGGGGACGCGACCACGGCGGCGGGTGACGCCCCGAAGGGTCGCACACCGGCAAGGCCCCGCGACGCGAAAACCGAGGAGACCCCGCCTGGCACGCAAGTTGCGAAGCGGTCGGCCGCGAATCGCGGCGCCGCCTCTCCCCGCGAACAGCAATCCGCGGGCTACGGAGGGGAGTCCGTGCCGGCCAGACTATCGGTCAAGCCCCAAAAGACCCGCAAACCCGCCGGGTAGAAGGCAGCGATGGCCAAGAACCTAGTCACATGCTGCGCGGCGTCCGACCCGCGGCGGATCACGTTAGCTACACCTCCTGTCCCGCGCGGCCGGGCCCGCACTGCGAGGCCGGTCCGGGTGTCCGATGACGGAGGGCGGGAGCCCGCTGGGTGGAGATGGCAAGATGGTCGGACCATAGTGCGGGGCTGTTTCTTCCGGGCCTCCGATGCCCATGACTGAGCCCTTGTACGTCGCCTTCGTCTGGCACATGCATCAGCCGTACTACCGGTCGGCCTTGTCGGGGGCCTTCGACATGCCCTGGGCGCGAATGCATGCGCTCAAAGACTATGCCGACATGATCGACACGCTGTCCACCTATCCCAGACTGCACCACACATTCAATCTCGTGCCATCGCTTGTGGAGCAACTCGAGACATATGCCGCGGGTGATTTCTCCGATGTCTACTGGGATCACACTCTCAAACCCGCTGCCGAACTGGATGACGCTGAGCGTGCGTTTCTAGTCGAGAGAATGTGCGAGCGGCCGGACCATCCGCGAGCACGGGCCTTTCCCCGCTACCTCGAGCTCGCGAAGAAACGCGATGCCTGCCATTCGCTCGGATGGACGAGATGTGCCCGAACTTTCTCGGTCGACGAGCTTCGCGACCTGCAGGTGTGGTTCAATCTGGCCTGGTTCGACCCTGTCACCCTTGAAACGGGGGCGCTCAGTGAGCTTGCGGCGAAAGGACGTGGCTTCACGGAGAGCGACAAGCTTGCGCTTGCGCGGACGCAGCAGTCGGTCCTCTCCACCACGCTCCCAGCCTACCGCACGGCGGCTCAGCGTGGACAGATCGAGCTGACCACCTCTCCGTACTTCCACCCGATTCTGCCGCTTCTCTGCAACACCGACTCCACTCGCATCGGCGCGTCGCATGCCATTCTTCCACCCAGGCGATTCGCGCATCCGGAGGACGCCCGCGAGCAGATCGCATCGGCCCTCGACAAGCATGCCTCTGTTTTCGGTGAGCGACCGGCGGGCATGTGGTGTTCGGAGCAGGCAGTAGGCGAGGACGTGCTGCCGTTACTGCTGGAGGCAGGCGTACGCTGGACTCTCTCCGACGAGGCCGTTCTCGGGCGGTCGCTCGCGGGAGCCGCTCCTCTCGATCTCGCTTCCCGCGCCCAGACCCATGCCGGGGGCGACGGTGCCGTTCATGCCGGGGGCGCTTCTCTCATTCCATCCGAACTCTATGCCGCGTACAGGCTCGAACGCGAAGGCTCCGAGTTGGCCATGATCTTCAGGGACCATACACTTTCGGACCTCATCGGGTTCGCGTACCAGTCCTGGGACTCTCGCGATGCCGCCAACGACCTATTGCGCCGGCTGCGGGAGATCCGCGACGATCCGAGATTACGGCCGAGCGGACGTAGCGGGGGTCCTCCTTTGGTGACCATCGCCCTCGACGGCGAGAACGCATGGGAATACTACCCTCGCGACGGGCGCGACTTCCTCGAGTGTCTCTATGAGGGTCTCGCCAAAGACGAATCCCTTCAATGCGTGACGGTCTCCGAGTACCTGAAAGAGCATCCGCCTATCCGTTCTCTTGGGTGGCTTCATACCGGCTCATGGATCGGCGGCGACTTGCGCACGTGGAGCGGTGACCAGGGCCACAACGCAGCCTGGGACTTGCTCCATTCGGCCCGCGACCTCGCGGCCGCGGCCTGCGCCACTTTGGCCGAGTCCGGAGCCACCGGCCAAGCCGAGCGCATCTGGCGCCATATCTTGGTCGCGGAGGGCAGCGACTGGTACTGGTGGTTTGGCGATCACCATCACACCGAACTCGACTACGTGTGGGACAGGAACTTCCGCCTGCACCTTCAGGCCGTCTACGAGGCTCTCGGCCGGCCTATTCCGCTGGAACTCCTGTTCCCTGTGCTCGGGGAGAGCCCGCCCTCGGAGACGTCGCCCCCCGCTGGGCCTGTCACCCCGACAATCGACGGGATGCTCGGCTCTTCCGATGAATGGACCGGCGCCGGCTACCTGACTCCCGATCTCTTCTCCACCATGCAGCCTTCTGAAACAGCTCGTATTCGCGAGATCCGCTTCGGCTGGATGGGCGAGTCGCTCTGCCTGCTCGTCGTACCCACCGAGGACTCCGCTCTCGATGGGTTGGAGGTCGAGATCCGGCTGGCAGCGGTCGATGTGCCCGGCGGTCTTCTCGTGCGCGTGGCTCTCAGTCGCGGTGGCGAACTCGAAGATGCCGGCCGGGTGGCCATTGCGGCGCAAGCGGACGACCACCCTCAGGGGAGCGACGCCGCGCAGCCGCGCGTGGACCTCTCGGCTGCGCCGACGGCGGCTTGGAGAGCCGTTCTAGAGGTGTGTATGCCTCTGACCTCAGAGGCATACAGAATGGCCGCATCAATGGCCTTGATCGTTACAGTGGGGCGCAATAACCTGACCGAGCGCGTTTTCCACTCCAACAATCTCGTCTCGGCGTGAGGACGTGAGAACCATGGGTAAAGACCCGAAACCTAAGAGCCGGCGCCGCCCAGGCGACAAGGCCCCCAATCCCAAACGCCCGGCACCATCCGGAACTCGAGGAGGAGGCGAAACCCGCGCGCCGTCATCAACCGGTGTCTCGAGGAGTCGGAGCGGTCCGGGGCCCTCCAAGTCTTCAGCCCCCCGCGCTGGGGTTGCTCGCCCGCCCGCCGGCGGGCGGGCGAGCCGTGACCGCAACGGCGCCCCCCGTGACCGCGATCTGCCGCGGGCTGCGCGCCGCGAGACCGAACTCGATCGCTCTCCGCGATCCATGCTCACACTCTACCGCCCGGATGTCGCCGAAGCCCTCGCAAGCCTGGACTGCGCCCCCTATCGCTACGCCCAGGTGTACCAGCATCTCTTCCGCGGTTCGTCACGCCCATTCGCAGAAGCCTCCGCCCTCCCGGCCGATGTCCGTGCTCGACTCGATCCCCTCGGCTCTTCAACCCTAACCCGGGTGCAGGACCAGAGTTCCGCCGATCGCACAACCAAGTTGTTGCTCGCCACGAGGGATGGGGAGTATGTCGAGAGCGTCGTCATGCCCTACAGCGATCGGGTTACCGTCTGCGTTTCCAGCCAGGTAGGGTGCTCGGTCGGTTGCCTCTTCTGTGCGACCGGAGCGATGGAGTTTCGGCGCAATCTTACGGCCGCTGAGATCGTCGACCAGGTGCGAATCGCCTCTCTACTTTCCACCGCCGAGGGAAGGAGGGTCTCCAACGTCGTCTACATGGGGATGGGGGAGCCTCTTCTCAACCTGCAGGCAGTCCTCGACTCGATCCGGATACTTACCGACCCCGACGGTTTCGGACTGTCCCACCGGTCGCTTTCAATATCGACCGTGGGCATCCCCAGCGGCATTCTCAGACTCGGGCGCGCGGAGCCTCAGGTCAACTTGGCGCTTTCGCTACATGCCCCCAATGATGTAACGCGGGCGACACTCGTACCCCAACGCTTCCGGCATCCTGTCGCCGAGATACTCGAGTCAGCCTGGGAGCATTTCGCCCTGACGCACCGCAAACTGTTGGTCGAGTATGTACTGCTGCGCGGGATCAATGACTCTATCGATGACGCGCGCTCTTTGGCGCGGCTCCTGCGTGGGCACGTGGTGGCTGTCAACCTCTTGCCCTGGAATCCGGTGCCTTCGAACTGCCTCTTGCCCCCTGGGGTTTCGACCCGACACACGAAAGCTCCTGAGGTCGGCGAGCCGCCCGCGGGCCTTCGGGAGAGTGTTCGGGCGCCGGTGTTTCTTGCGCCGAGCGCAGCGGCCATTTCGGCCTTTCGTGAGGTCTTGACCGGGAGCCACATCGAGGCCGTCGTCCGGCGAAGCAAAGGCCGAGATATCCAGGGCGCCTGCGGCCAGTTGGCCGGCCGAAGAAGAGCCACTACAGCTGGTGGGAGGCCAGAAGAAGGGCCTCCCAGGAGTTGATGCCGGAGGTACCGCGAAGCCGTCGGCCGGCACGACAAAGCGCGGCGGGTTGGGAACGGCTCATGCGGCGCGGCGTTGCGGTTCGGGCGAACTCCGTGGCCGCTCGGGCGGATGCTTGCTGCGACGTGACCCGACGACTCGTCGCGGGGTCCCGGCCGAACGACTCGTCGCCATGGCTGCGCCGCTCAGTCGCGGCAACGACTAGCTCTACTTCTGTGTCAAGGCGGAGAGGTTCCCTGACAGCGCCCCCAGACTGCCTGCCGTCGCCACAAGCGCAAGCATGACATCTGGCGCGAATGGCGCGAGCACAACAGTCAGCCTGTCGAACTCGATCCGCATGGTGTCCAGAAAGCCTGCCTGAACCTGGATCCCAAATCGCTGGACAGTCGCGACTGTGTCGATAGCCAACGCGGCGATACTGTCGGTGTCGACGCCCTCACAGGCCACACTACTGATCTTCAGCCCTTGATCGGAGATGAGTAGTGCCGCCTTCATGCCGGGGATGTTCATGTAGTCGGCGAGTGCCTCCTTGAGCGGATCGGTTCCCTGTGGGTCCGTTGATTCTGCCACTCAGTTCTCCTCTGCGATGCCGATCTGCGCGAACTGGATGGCGAAGAGCTTCAGCGCGCGCTCCGCCTGTGCCTGACCACGATACCGGATACCGAGTCCTCCCGAGCGGGCGGCCATCTCGCTGACGAACATGCCGCTTCTCTCCAGCCGGTGATCGGCAGCCCCGGTGTTGTCCAGGCCCTCGACTGGCCAGGAGATCATCGAATCTCCCGAGAGGAAGAGGTCACTGCTCTCTGCGCGACTGAGAGCAACCTTCACCGTGACAAGCCACGAAGCGGACCCGGGCTCCTGTATGACCGATGCTGAGTATCCCATTAGGGAATCATAGCAACGAGCCGCTTACGAGGAGTAGGGCAGGCTCAACCCATCTGCGGCAGACTCCGCCCGGCATGTAGATCGGAGACCCCTTCCGCTACGCGTCCCCGCGCAGGCGATCGACGATGCCGCGAAGTTCAGCAAGGTCTTTGAACGGCACTTCGATCACACCGCCATCGCCCCTCTCCTTCACTCGGGGAGATACGCCCAGAAGCCCGTAGACGGCATCCCGAACCTCATCCATGGTCTCCCGATCGAGGAGCGTTGCGGTGACGGCGGCCTTGGTCTTGACCACACCGGCAGCCGCGTTGCGCACTTCGTCCTCGACTTGTCTCACCGAAAGACCTCTGTCGATCACCTTGCGCGCAAGCTGAAGCTGCTTTCCCCTTTCGGGCAGCCCCAAGAGCGCGCGACCGTGGCCCTCAGAGAGCGACCCGTCGGCAAGCATCTCTTGCACTGCTCCGGGTAGATCCAGCAACCGCATCTTGTTGGTGATCGCCGACCGGCTCTTCCCTACACGAGCGGCCAGGTTCTCCTGAGTCACGCCAAGATCCTCTAGAAGCACCTTCAGCGCGTAAGCCTCGTCGACCGGGTTGAGCTGCTGACGAACCACGTTTTCGATCAGCGCCAGTTCCAGGCTTTCGACATCTGAGGCTTTGCGCACGATTGCGGGCACCACGGTGAATCCCGCCAATTGCGCAGCCCGCCAGCGTCGCTCGCCGGCGATCAGTTCGTACCCATCTGGTGTCTCGCGAACGATAACGGGCTGTACGACGCCGACCGCGGAGATCGAAGAGGCGAGTTCATCGAGCGCGGCCGCATCCATGACACGACGCGGTTGGCGCGGGTTCCGCCGAACGAGACCGACCGGGATCTCAACAAGGCCCGGGGCCCTCAGAGGGGCCGCCGAACCTGGGACGGTAGTGGCAGTGGAGGCCGCCCCCGTGCCTTCGTCGACTTCCTGTACGCCGGCTTCGTCCGCACCTTCGCCAAGGAGAGCCGCTAGACCGCGGCCGAGGCCCGTCTTCTTAGCCATGGTCCACAACCTCCAGGGCGAGATCGAAGTAGGCGTCCGATCCGGCGCATTGCGGGTCGAACATCGACACGGGAATGCCGTGGCTCGGCGCCTCAGCCAGGCGGACGTTTCGAGGCACAACCGTCTTGAAGCTCAGCTCGGGAAAGTGCGCCCGGACCTCGTCTTCCACCTGCCGGGCAAGCGTGGTGCGCGTGTCGACCATGGTCATGACGAGCCCTGCGATGCGCAGTACCGGATTGAGCCGCTCTCGTACGGCCGCGATCGTCGACATGAGCTGGGCGAGACCTTCCAGCGCGTAGTACTCAGCTTGCACCGGGATGATCACCTTCTCGGCAGCCACGAGCGCGTTCACAGTGAGTAGGCCGAGCGAAGGCGGACAGTCGATGAAGATGTACGAGTAGCGCTCATTGGCCTTCTCGGTACCAACCAATGCCTCTTTCAGACGGAACTCCCGTCTCTCTAGCGATGGGAGGAGGACGCTCGCCCCCGCCATGTCCGAGGAAGACGGAGCGACGTCCAGCCCGGGAACCGGGGACGGTTGAACGATCGAGAGGAGGTCCTTCTCGCCCAACAGCACCTCGAGAATGCCGGGTTCTCCGTGGTTGATGCGGATGCCGAGGCCGTGGGAAGCGTTGGCCTGACCATCCATGTCGACAAGGAGCACGTTCTCGCCTGACTGGGCCAGGTTGGCCGCGAGATTGACTGCGGTCGTAGTCTTACCCACCCCGCCCTTCTGGTTTGCGATAGCGTAAATCAGAGCGTGCCCTTTCTCTCGTATGACGGCAAGCACCTAGCGTTTCGAAGCCCGGCCGAGCGGACGCTTGGCCGGCACGCCGGTCCTTCGCGGATACTCATCAGGCGTTAGACGAACCTTGCGGGCCAGATACGACCAGCGATTGACCGAACCCTCGAATGGCTCCAGCCGGAACGCTTCGAGCTCGTCCGCACCCAGTATACCGAGAGCGCCCGCGGCCTCAATACACTCTTGGTCTGATACCAGCCCCTTCATGGCGACCATCACGCCTCCGTCGGCAAGCAGGGGAAGGGAGTATTCGGCGACCACTGGGAGCGACGCCACCGCCCGCGAGACGGCGACGTCGTGAGCGGCCCGACCCTTGTCGCGTCCGTATTCCTCGGCCCGCATACACAGGACGAAGAGGTTGGTAAGACCCAGGAGTCCGGCAGTCCGTTCGATGTGTGAGCATTTCTTTCCGTGCGACTCCAAGGCCGTTACCCTGCATGCCGGCAGCACAAGAGCGAGCACCAGCGCGGGAAAACCCCCGCCCGAGCCGACATCCACGAGGCGCGCCGAACTCATGACAGCCGGTATCGCGAGCAGTGACAGCGAATCCAGGAAGTGCTGGCACTCGATCTCCTCGGGTTGGTCCAGTCCCGTGACGTTCAGGCCGGCTTGGAGTACGAGGTCGCCCAGATACTCGAGCTTGGCTATCCTCCCGCCGTCGAGACCGAGCGCCTCGTACTCCCGCACATAGGTGAGTCTCAATACATCACGCCCTCACCGCCGGTCTGGTCACGTTCACTTCCGGCGTCATGCCGAGCCGTACAGAGCCCCTGGTTATCTGTCAGGATCTTGGACGGAAGCGCGTTCACCGCCGAGGAGCTTGCTGCGTCGAGCTTGCTCGTGACAACGGCCCGCTGCAGGTGCACGAGCAGCACCGAGATGTCCGCCGGCGAGACGCCGGGCACCCGGGAGGCCTGGCCTAGAGTGCTCGGACGCATGTGCCCCAGCTTGTCTTTGGCCTCGTATGTGAGGCCCTGAAGAGACGAGTAGTCCACGTCCGGGGGAATGGCCAAGGTTTCCGTTGCCCGCTGCCTTCTGATTTCGGCCATCTGCCTCTTGAGGTAGCCTTCGTACCTCGCCTGTATTTCCAGCTGCTCAGCCACATCATCGGGGGCCGCCGCCAGTCGCACCCTATCCTCGGGAGACACCATGTGGAGCAAGTCCCGAAACGAGACTTCCGGACGGCGCAGCATCCGGGCCGCGCTCTGGGAGTGCTCAAGGGTCGAGCTGCCAAGACCCTCCAGCACCTCATCACTCTCTCCCCCGGACTTGACCTTCATCGCGTCCAGGAGCTCTCCGAAAGCTGCCAGCTTGTGTTGCTTCTCCTGTACCTGAGAGAGCTGCTGCGATGTCAGTAGCCCTAGATCATGGCCGAGGTGGGATAGTCTCTCCGCGGCATTGTCGTGGCGCAGAAGAAGCCTGTATTCAGCCCTCGACGTGAACATCCTGTATGGCTCGTCCACGCCCTTGGTCACCAGGTCGTCGATGAGAACCCCGATGTACGCTTGGTCTCGTCTGAGAACGAAGGGTGGTTCGTTCTTGGCATGAAGTGCCGCATTGATGCCCGCCATCAGGCCCTGGGCCGCGGCTTCTTCGTAGCCTGAGGTCCCGTTGATCTGCCCCGCGCTGAACAGGCCGCGCACCTGCTTTGCTTCGAGCGAAAGTGTGAGTTGCTGCGGAGGAAGATAGTCGTACTCGACTGCGTAGCCGGGCCTCACCAGCCGCGCGTTCTCCAGACCAGGCGTGGCATGAATGATCATTTCCTGGACGAAGACCGGCAGGCTTGTGGTCAGGCCCTGAAGGTACATTTCCCTAGTAGTCGCACCCTCTGGCTCAACGAAGACCGGGTGGTGATGGCGCTCGGGGAAGTTGATGAGCTTGCGGTCTATCGAGGGGCAATACCGGGGTCCTTTGCCACTGACCGAACCGCTCTTCAGGGGGCTAAGGTGCAGATGCTTGGCCACCACCTCATGGGTTTCGGGAGTGGTGCGCGTCAGGTAGCACAGCAGCTGACGCCGCGGTGCCGGATGTTGCCAATGCGAGAAGCAAAGTGGCCCGCTATCACCGTCTTGGATAGCCATCCTACTTGGGTCTATGGTCGCGCCATCAATGCGGGGTGGCGTGGCGGACTGGAACCGCGCCAGCTCCAACCCGTTCTGGAGCAGACTCGCTGACAGGAACTGCGCGGGTAGTTCGCCGACTCGTCCCGCCGCGTAGCTTCGGTCGCCGATCACCACCTTCGCGCGAAGGAAGGTGCCCGTGGCCAGTACCAGTGAGCGGCAGCGTAGCGTCCGCCCGTCTGCGAGACGAACCGCGGTGATTGTTTCACGTGAAACATTCAACTGCGCGGCCTCACCCTGCACGAGGTCGAGCATCCCCGTACGGCTCAGGACGACCTTCATCCAGTCTTCGTAGAGGCGCTTATCCGCCTGGGCCCTCAGCGCACGGACCGCAGGACCCTTCGATGTGTTCAGCATTTTGATCTGCACGAACGCCCGGTCCGTATTTCGGCCCTGCTCGCCACCGAGAGCGTCGACTTCTCGGGTAAGCTGGCCCTTCCCGACTCCACCCACCGCCGGGTTGCAGGGCATCAGCGCAACGTTGTCGAGGTGAAGGGTCACCAGCGCCGTGCGACATCCCATCCGAGCAGCCGCAAGCGCAGCCTCGCACCCGGCGTGGCCCCCACCCACCACGACCACATCGTACTCCCACTCCCATTTCCCCACGCTCTGCATTCGACTACCGTCCCCGCTCCCTCAGACCGACCGTCGTCGCCTCCGTAGGCAGCGGGCCGCCGCACAACTCCTTATGAACGGCACGGGCGACCGCCACACCACTTCTCAGGCTGCCCAAATACCCAGCCGCCCCCGCCGCGCGCCCCGATACCCACACCGCGGTTCCATTCAGCCCACTGGCCAGACAACGCCCCTCCGAATCGGTGTTCACTACCGATAGTCCACTGATGGTCTGCCCGAGGCGACTCTCGATGCAACGGCCTGCCCCCATGGAGAGACTCCCACCACTCTCTACCACGTACCGCTCACCGGTGACCATGCCATCCGGGTACGTGAGCCACAGCGCCGTGTCGGCGCACCCGGAACCCGACCCAGCTCGTTCGAATCGACCGAGTTCAACCGTCCCACACGCATACGGCGACGGAGGCGCACCCTCGCCCCACGAGTGGTCGCTCTCCAAGGGCCCCTCGCAACCACGCGCGACTGCTCCCCCCGCAGAGCAGGGCCGTCGCCCGTTCGTGCCTGCAAGAAGCCTCGCGCCTACCCACTCCTGACTGCCCCCGGCGCAGCCGCCGACGCTACCTCCCGCGAAATCCTCCTCCCGACGTTCGCCGGAGAGGTAGCTCGTTCCGACTCGGGGTCCCACCTCCAACGACTGCGCTTCCCACGCGAAGCCGAGGGCACACAGGACCTCGTACAAACCACGGGATGGGGTCTCACCGTACCGCCCACCCATCAGGGTCTGCCTCCCAACGACGACCGTGCCGCCAAGACTCAGCCCAGGCGCCAACACCAGACCATCGCCCTCTATAGTCTCCCCGAAAGCCGTAATCGCCCCAAGAACCGGGCGCAAGCGCTTCTCGCGAGGCGCTCTTGAAGGAGCCGACAGTGTCTCGTTGCCACCAGGTACCTGCACGTCGACCACGAGGCCCTGCCTGAAACTAAGGTCGCCTAGCGACTCCAGCGCCCGCTTGGTTTCCAGGCTGAGCAACCGCCTATCAACAACAACGGCGTCCTCTGACCCCACCGGAACCACGCACGACCGCACCCACGCTTCACGCAAACACGCCGGCAGTTCATCGAGCACACGAAGCACCTGCTCGGCGCAGCCCCCGCCCACACAAATCTCAGGCCCGAAAGAGGGGAGGCCCACACTATCCAGAGCGTTGTTGACCAGGGTAACCGGAACACCAGCCGCCGCTAGCGTTGCTCCGCACGCGCAACCGGATACCCCAGCCCCGACGACGACTACCATAGGGCGCGTGCTTTCTCCATCCAAGCGCTCTAGCGCCGGACATCCATCCGACCTGATTGCTCGCACGGTTCTTCTCCTCACTTGCCTATGCAGAAGCGCGCAAAGATCTCATCAAGCAGGTCCGGGGTCAACTCTTCTCCGGTGATGCGTCCTAACGCGAGCACCGCGTCGCGTATGTCGGCGCACACCAACTCCTCGAGTTCGCCGCGCTCTACGCCTTTCAGCGCCGCCCGCGCACTCGCGACAGACTCCTCCACGAGCGCCCTCTGGCGCTCGCCTGCCAGGACGGGCTCCTCCAGACGCAACCCTTCTCCACCCGTCGCTACCTCCTGGATCGCCTCTCTCAGGCGATCCACCCCCTCACCGGTCAGCGCCGAAACCGCGACCACGCGCGCCGGCCCTACCGCAGCACTCCCGACCGCTTCGCGGCACCCAACCAGTTCCGCAGCCCTCATCCTCGCCGCGCCGGGGTCTCCAACAAGATCCGCCTTGTTGCAGACGAGCACCGTCCGATCATGATCGAGTGAGGCAAGAAGAGCGCGCTCCTCTTCGTCGACAGGCGCCGACAGGTCCACGACCACCAGAACCAAGTCCGCCTGCTCAATTGCCCTCCTCGAGCGGTCCACCCCCAGGCGCTCCACATCATCACCGTGCGGCCGCAAGCCCGCCGTATCCACCAGATGCACCGGGAGCCCACCGATCTCCGTCAGTTCTTCAACCGTGTCCCTCGTGGTTCCCGGCGTGTCCGAGACGATTGCGCGCTCGCGCATCAGCAACGCATTGAGTAGCGAACTCTTCCCGACATTCGGCTTGCCTACGATCGCCGTGCGTACCCCTTGTTCGAGCGCCCGGCCCACGAAGCTGGTGCGCACAAGTCTCTCCAACCCCTCCACTGCCGCGCCAAGCCCTCGGGCCACCACGGGCCAATCTACGTCGTCCACATCGTCATCAGAGAAGTCTACTGTGGCCTCTATGGGCGCTAGCAAAGATAGGAGGTCGCCCCTCAACGAGCGGATTCTCTCGGATAGCCCTCCCTCGAGTTGGCGAAGTGACGCCCGCAAGGCCCCGCTGCTGCGGGCTCCCACGATAGCCGCCACGCTCTCGGCCTGCGCCAAGTCGATTCGGCCATTCACAAACGCTCGCCGCGTGAACTCGCCGGGCTCAGCAAGACGCGCGCCCCTGCGAACTATAAGGCGCAGAACCCCACGTTGGGCCGCGAGCCCACCATGGCAATGCACCTCAACGACGTCTTCCCTCGTGTAGGTTCGCGGAGCCCGCATCAAGGCCACCAGAACCTCATCCACTGCGTCTCCGGAGACGGGATCGACAACGTGACCATACACCAGCCGATGACTGTGTCCGAGCCCTAGCGGTTCACCTGCTGCGGACCGAAAGACGCCCTCGACGATGGCCACCGCCTCCGGACCGCTCAACCGGACGATGCCGATCGCCCCGAGGCCCACTGCGGTGGACACGGCGACGATCGTGTCGCATTGACACCCTTCATGGTCGGGCGCCGAAACGCCCCTTTCAACATTCATGCTTGTCACCAGCAGATCGACTCACAGCTCTCGCTGTCACAGGCCCTCTTGACGATTCTCCCGCCGCGCCGGCCAGAACCGCCGTTGGCGCCCGCCTGCAACCGGGAGGCCACCACTGCGCAGGCCCAGACGACCCGCGGATCAGCGGCTCACCGTACCGGCGAAATGACTACCGAGCGGTTCGGCTCCCTGCCCTGGCTCGCCGTCTCGACATCCGTGCGGTTGCGCAGAGTCAGATGGACGATCTTTCGTTCAGCAGGAGTCATGGGGGTCAACTGAGCCGACCGACCGCGTCGAGCAACCTCGTCGGCCTTGCGGACCGCGACCCGCTCGATCTGCCGCCGCCTCCGCTCCTTGTAGCCTTCTGCGTCTATCTCCACGTGCTTGCGCGAGTGCGACCCCGGGTATACGGCGATGCCGGCGAGATACTCCACCGCATCGATGGTCTGTCCACGGCGGCCAATGAGAATGCCGAGTTCTTCCCCCATGATCTCTGCGCGCAGTTCCTCCTCGCTTTCACTGATGCGAATCCGCGCGGCCAGACCCATGTCCTTTAACACTCGCGCCAAAAACCCACGCAACCGCAGAGCATCACCGCTGTCCGACTCCTCGAATTCGTCCTCGTCGTCGTCGGCCTCGTCACGCTCGTACCTGTCTTCGTAGGGCGCCTTGAGCAATTCCGGGGGTTGTAGATCGTCGTCCGGACCATAGAAGTCGAACTCTTCCCCGACCAGAGCGACCTCCACCACCGCATCGACCGCCCCCACGCCCATAAACCCTTCTTCGGCAGGGATGACGATCGTCACCTCATACTGATCCTCGTCCAACTCCCCCGGCGCGAAGTCCAACTCAGCTAGGGCTCTTTGGACCGCCAGTTCCACGGTTCTTCCGCTGGCCTGGGCTACCCTCTGGTTTCCCTTGTTGTCCCGCTTTTTGGCCACTGGTCTTGCCTCCAGTCTTGCCAGCTCCAGGAGCCGGGGCCTTGCCGGTCGCTCCGCCCGAGGACGGCGCCTTTCCTGGCGCCTTGCCCGGAGTCGTCCTTCCAGCAGGCTTTGCCGGGGCCTTCCCCGTTGGTCTGGCTGGGGTCTTCCCGGCCACACGCGCCGGGGTGGTCTTCAACTTGTCTGCGCCCGGCACTACCGGCACTGGAGCCGGCACTACCTTCTCCAGAACGAATTGCTGTGCGATCGTCCACACATTGGACGTGATCCAATAAATGAACAGACCGGCCGGCCATTTGTAGATGAACATGAAGATACCGATCATCAGAGGCATGAAGTATGCGATGACCTTCTGCTGACCCGCGCCCTTGCGCGCCATTTGCCACGACGACAAGAACTGGCTCGCAATGTAGAGGAACATCAGGATGATGTCGAAATGCGTGATGTCGCGCACCCACAACCAACCGACAGCCGCGGAATGCCAGACGGCCGCGAAGGAGCCAACGTCGGGCGGAGCGTCCCACCAGATTGCCTGGCCCTGCTCACGTAGCATGTAGAACAAGCCCAGGAAGACCGGCATCTGCAGCAACAACGGTAGGCACGACCCAAACGGGCTCACGTGGTTCTCGCGGTAGAACTCCATCATCTTCTGATTCAAGAGTTGGCGATCGTCCTTGTACTTCTCCTGCAACTGCTTGACCTGGGGTTGCAGCGCCTGCATGGCGCGCATGCTCTTGATCTGACGCCAGGTGAGAGGAATGAGAACGACGCGCACAACGACGGTCAGAAGCACAATGGACCACGACCAACTGACGCTGACGTTCTCGTGGAGAAAACGCAGAATCCAGAAGAAGAAGTCGCTTAGTGGTGAGAAGAAGTCTTCCATCTCGCGTCTCTACTGAGAAGGCCGCGCCGGCATCACGCCGCGTGCCCGAGGATTGCCACCGCCGCGGACAGAGCCGCTTTCGCAACCAGCGTCACGCCGGCCACGGGCAAACAAGGACTGCCGCTCCACCGGATCGTACCCGCCGTAGCTCCACGGGTTGCAGCGCAACAGACGCCACCCCCCCAACACGAGCCCCCGCACAGTCCCGTACTCCCGGAGCGCGTCCACGGCATACTGCGAACACGAAGGGTAGTACTTGCACCGCTGCGGCAACGCGGGCGAGACCACGAGCTGATACCCCTTCACGCACCCGATCAGGAGCATCCTCATCGGCGTGCCGATTCTTCTCATGGTGATATCCGCCACCCGTCCCCCTACCCTACCAACGAGGCCTTGCGGAGCACCTCGTCCACCTTTTCTTCGATAGCCGTGAACCCACTCGCCTCCAGCAGGTCGACAAGCGGAGCTCTGGCGATGAGCACGAGATCGACATCATCCTTCAATCCTTCGACCCGGCCTCGGTAGGCTTCTCGCAGTACTCGCTTGATACGGTTGCGGTCCACGGCCGATCCGAGCCGCTTCGACACGGAGAACCCCACCCGCGGCCCTTCCTCAGAACCCTGCGGCACACTGCCGGCAGCGCGTTCGAAGCAGTACAGAACCAGATACTTGTTCGCAACGGACCGCCCGGCGCGGTACACACGAGCGAAGTCCTCAGATCGCGACAGTCGGCCCGTGGACCGATTCACGCCTGGTTACGCCGAGAGACGCTTGCGACCCTTGTCGCGCCTGCGCTTGAGCACCGCACGCCCCGCGCGAGTGCTCATGCGCTCACGGAAGCCATGCGTCTTCTTGCGACGGCGTTTGTTCGGTTGGTAGGTCCTCTTCACGTTCCCTCGATTCTCATCATAGGTTAACGAGCGTATCGCGCCAGAATGCGTTCACCCACGCCCGCAAAAGACATCGTAGTCAACTCCCTCGCCCGCACGCCTTTCCACCTGCGTACAAAGGGTGTCGAAGTATACAATTCCGCACCCCGCCCGTCAATCCATGAACTCACCGGCTCCCACGCTTCACGCCGGCCTTCCCGCTTGGCGGGCGCCACCGGCCCATACCCTGCCGCTCCAAGCGTACACAGGTGCCTGTGGATACTGTGGAAAAAACCACCTACCCACCGTCCCTATGGCCAGGTTGCCCCGCGGCGCTGTGGATGCGTCCCCCGCGCCGGCCGCCCGCAGCGCACACGAGCCTGCCTATGAGCCCGCTCAGTCGACATGCAATGCGAGCCGGTGGCCCGTCGTCCTCTCAGGCCACCGCACTCTGCTCTCTTCTGCCGCGCGACCACCCGTTCCCCAGGCCAGCTCGAGCTACGCGTATGCCCTCTCCACATCTCCACGCGCGCCCTCTCCGGCCCTGCATGCTCCTCTAAGTCCTCTACGTCGCATCGCGCAGGACTATACAAAAAGCAGTTTTCCCCATCTTCAACAGAAAACGTGGTGTATGCGACCTTCGGGTTCCACCTTTCTGCACGTTTTGCACAGCTGTGGACGTTCCTGTTGATAACCTACTACTCTTCCCTGCAAACCAACCGTCTTCCTCAATCGAACAGGACCCGCTTTCCGGGCGCTCTCGCCACAAAGAAATGCAGTTTGCGGACTTATGCTGGCACTCACCCTGTGGAAAAACCGCTCCGCGGTGGCTAGAATGGCTTCAGCTTTCGGCACGCTCCGCCCGGCTCGCGATATGAGGTCGGCACGATCGCATGAGCGCTGACACATCACCAGGCCCTACCGTCGACGTACGACTCGATGCTCCGCGCATCGCTGTGTACTCCGATCCCCTTGCCGTACCCGAGGTGGTCGCGCTCGCCGACGTGCCCCTCACCGACGGCGCTTGGGCGCACATTGCGCGAGCACTTGCCTATCGCGCCTACGAACTCGCCAAGAACCGTGGCGGCCAGATCCCCCTGGCGGTGTTTCAGGAACTCGTCGACAACCTCGTCCACGCGGCCTTCTCGGGCGTGGTGGTCACCATCCTTGACAACGGCAATACGCTGCGCGTCAGTGACAACGGGCCGGGCATCCCCGACAAGGAGGCGGCGTTGCGCCCGGGCTTCACGTCGGCCGGCCCCGTCGCCCGCGAGAGCATCCGCGGAGTGGGCTCAGGATTCTCGATCGTCGCCGAGATCTTGGCCAGCCTCGACGGTACCCTCCAGATAGAGAACAACTTGGGAAAAGGCACGGTCGTCACAGCCCGAATCAGACCCAAAGCGGAGATACCTCTCGCACCTACACCCGTCCCGCCTTATACTCTCACTGACCGCCAGCTGCGAACGTTGCTCCTGACGGTCGAACTAGCCCCCGTCGGTCCGACCCGCGTCGCCCAGGAACTCGGCGTTTCGACGTCGACAGCCTTCCGAGACCTCGCCATGTTGGAGCAGGCGGGTTTCGTTACCTCCGCGGAGGGAGGGCATCGCTCGGTGACCGACTCTGGGCTTGTATATCTGAACGCCGTGCTCCAGACGGCGATTTCTGGCATCTGACACGCGCAGCGCTGTATCTACCGACGGAGACGGGCTAATTGGAGAGAATGAGCGGCGATCCTATCTGGGAACAGGCACTCGACCTCATCTCCCAGCAGGTGAACGAGGGCACGTACCGCATCTGGTTCGAGCCGACCATCGGCCTCGGGCTCCAAGACGGCACCTATTCGGTAGGCGTTGCTTCCGACTTCGCGCGCGACTGGATCGACACCCGCTTTCGCTCCCTTATGGCGGACTCCGTGGCCCAAGTCCTCGGCCGGACCGTCGTGTTCAACATCGTCGTGTCTTCGGGCCTGGCCCGTAGCGACTCCACTGCTGGTTCGGCCAAGACGACAGCTTCGACTCCATCCGCTCCTACCGATAC
>CAWDOM010000013.1:0-308855 GCA_963803925.1 uncultured Actinomycetota bacterium
CTCGCAACCAAAGTTAGGCAAAAACACCGCGACAGGTGTTGTGGCGTTGGTTTGATCGTAGCGCAAGTTAGTCGTATAGTAACGCTCCATAAACTGCGAGTTCTCCAACAGACATGCCGCCGCTGCTTTTCGTCGCGATTTGACTACCGAGTTTTCATAGCTGCCATAGGCGATTGCCGTCAGGATTCCGACAATCGCGATCGCAATCACCAGCTCGACCAACGTGAAGCCGCTTGTCGCTTGATTCGCGACGAGGTAAGGGTTTTTTGGTCCAACAACGGGTTTACTGTAGTTTTTTCATGATTAGTTCCCTAAAACTTCACGCCAGGAAATACGACCCACTCTGTTGTCACCTGCACCGCCAACACAACCCAACGCGCCGCTGGATCCGCTTGCACAGTTTGCGGTCCTTCCATTATTCCTGTTAAGGATGAGTGGGTTGGTTACCATGCCCACGCCCAAATCGACGGAGCCTACGGGTACTTGAGCCGCGCCGGTGCCGACGACATCATCATCGAATCGTCCGTCGCCATCCACGTCAAAATACGCTTCGCTGACGCTGGTACCGGTAAAGGCATTGATTGCATTGATAAAGCCACGTCCACCCACCGAACATCCGGTTGAGCCTGGAATAATACTCGCGGCAAACAAGATGTCATTTTCAACTTTCTGGTCGCCGACCATGCGCTCGCCCTCGGCGGTACCCGGCGGTGTTGGCGGCAAGACAAGGTCGATATACCAACCTCTCAAACTGGCTGACAAGGACGCTGCCGGTTCAAAACCACGCACAGGGGTGCGATCTATTTCCACGCCACCTGAGTCGTAGGTGATTATTTCACCCGTGACTGCGATTTTGCGCTGTTGAAGCGAAGTACGGTCGGCAATGTTGGTGCCATTGTCCTGAATGCCATACCAGGTTTGTCTGCTTTGGTCGTTGCTATCGCCAATCGTGACGAAACGACCTGTTCCGAAGAACACCCAACGTTTGAATGTCAAAGGATCTCTGGCAATGGTTGGTCGGCCCGGAAATAGGTTGGCGCACCGAAGTCGAACTTAATGCGGTATGCAGAATCACGCGATTCGCTGCAAGCGACCAATTGGATGCCGTTGTACTGGTCAAATTGAAACGCCACATGTTGCCGCGATTATCACCCGAATAGACGTAGTCAAGATCACCGTCATTGTCGTCATCCCAACCTACGGGCGAGGAAAGTCCATTGGGGTTGGCAGCACTACCATCGAGCGTGTCTATTTTTGCAATGACTGCGCCGGTGTTCAGATTGTAGATAAACAACACTGCTTTTTCGTTCGTGCTGTTAGGGCCATTGGCCACAATGACACCCGTCATGCCGTTGTTGAGTTTGGCAATAAATGGGCGACCTAAAACATTGCCCATATCAACATCGGTCGTGTCGGACTCCCATTTCACATTGGTCGCGGTCATCGCGGTCGGGGTGGTGACATCAAGTGCAAACACGCCTTTGCCACCACGACCCAGCGCGCCAACCAAAATGTTTTTATTGTTATTGGGAGCAACAAAATTACTGCTGCCCGTGGTTTGTCTGCGCGTAGAAACCACGATGGCGCCATCCGCAAAATAACGATGCGTATAGGCCGGGTCGCTCAGCGTTTTCAAGTTAGGCAAACTGATACCCAGTGGCACATAGGCGAACTGTTCAACACCGGTTGCGGCATTAAACCCGTGCAACATACCGTCATTGGCAGCAATGTAAACGCTGTCGGTATCTTTCACGTAGGCGGGCGATGAATTGACGATATCGCCGAGCAAATGGTCTCGGGTGCGATACGTCGTGCCCTCGCCTGTCCGGCTACCGGCAATATAGTTTGCTATCGGGGTTGTCAGTGCTGTCACTTGGGCACTCGTCGGGAACGTAGCACCCGAGCCACTGGCGGAGGTACCGGTCCAGGTCAAAATATTTCTCGATCCGTACGCAGGAATTAACAGCTGATGCGCTCCACGACGGTGTCGAACTAATCACGCCGGTAGAAGCGTCGATGCTGTATGCCAACAATTCGCCTGTCCATTTGCCGCTGCGATATTTCGCCTGGAAAATACGCGAATCGGTATCGAGCGAGGTGCTATTCGCCGATGCATTGGAGTTCGAAGCGGGCACTTCCGCGATGGCCGCCAAGGCAGCCCGCAAACCATCGGCAAACTGAGTCGGATTAAGCGCCGCAATAAACTTGCCGTGGCCATTAACGGATGCATGGAAAAGATCATCAATGCGATCAGGGTCCTCGGCATTGGTTGGATCAGGCCAACCGGTGGTGCCGTTGACATTCGGCGTACCCGCCGTCAAGCGTGGCAAATCAAGTACGGGATCCAATGTACCTTTCAAGCCAATCGAAACGCCAAAGGTGACCATATGCTGCCAATAAGCCGGATCATTGGATGTCGTCGGCACATTATTCGTCAAAGTGCGTAAATCGGTCTTCCAGTAATAATTGGCGACGTCGGCCAAGGTGTTGCTGTAGCTGTCTCTATACGGATTGGCTGCCGTATAACCAATAGGGGTACCACTTACCGTTGCCGGCAAGGGAATGGCTCGCTGTGGTGGTATTGTCGGAATTGCCAACTGCGGTATAGCCGGCAGTTTCATTCCAGAATCCGTCAGTTGTCAGGATGGCGTAATTTTGACGGCATGAAAGCTGCAGACTTCCGGCTTCAGGGCCGTAAGGGCCGGTGGCGCCAGTCGCGCCATGCGCGTGTCGGTGTAATAATTTCCTGCTCTTTGCAGAGCCGGAAGCAATGGCGTGCGCACCGGATGCTACCGGCATTGCGTACAACCGTCAAACCAGACACTGCGGTTTGTTGTTGCGGTTGGCGTGGTTTCATTACGGAACAAACCGTTATCGGTACCGACCGGAATATTGTAGGTCCCGCGATTCCAGATGGTGGTAAAGCCAACCCGGAAATCGGAAGACAAGCTCGAAAAAGCTTCACCGGCACCCGCTTTTGCTACTTTGTTACGCGTGCGTTGGAAGGAATACCATCTGGCGAAGTTCAATCTTTCGTCTGGTTCGCTACGTCCGGTCGGGGTCGTCTGGAAACAGTTTCTCCAGCCATTGCCCGAGGTAGAGGTATCGCAACCATCTGCCGCGCTTGGGAGTGGAATATAGTCGGCACTTATTGATACGCCGCTAAAATTGCTGCCATTGGCGTGCAGCCGGACATAGTAGGTGGCTGCAGTCGGATTTGCGATTGTACTTGTTTCGTTATTGGTGCCTGAGGTGCGAACACGGTAGTCGTAGGTCCCCGTGGTCGGCGCACTGTTTCGTCTTATATACAAATCGGCACTGGTACCGGTGCCGCCTGAACTTCGGATTGTCAGGCTACTCAGGCCCGCCGGAACATCGATCGTATAGCTCCCGGTCAGATTTCCGTTGGTAATCGACCCGGTAGGATTTGGTGTGCCGGTAATTGCAAGTGACGTCGCGGGCGGAGCCACATATGCCCACGTACTCGGACCGTATTACGCGACCATCGGTCAGTATCTGGTAACGCCAATAATTGGTTGGCTCATTCAGATAGGTAAGCGTGCTATTTGTGAGGTTTTTCGGCACATAATAGGTTTGAACAGAACTGCTTAAGTTGATGGTTCCACTTGCCATTGAAGCCAAAGTAGAGGCTCGAGTAGGCTGCATTGTAGGTTACATCTGCTACATAGTTGCCGGTGCCTAAATAATCACTCCAGGGGGTATAGGTAGTGGCGGGATTGTAATAGATGCCGTTGCGCGCATAGGTTTGCTGGCCAATATTCGGAGCATTGGTCGTCGGCGCGGTGTCGCTGGTGGCCTCGGGCGCTGCCATGAAAGTGCTTCGGCATGGAACCCGAGTCATCCAGGATGAACATGATGTTCGGCGGTATCGTCGAGCTCGATTGCAGCGGCGAGTCTGGAATGGATATGCCTGAAATTGCAGGGGATGCGATAAGCACTGCAATAAAACCAAGGGCGCTGGCACTGAGTGTGCGCCTGGCAAAGGCATAAGGATTGGTTTTTGAACTTGTTTTCATGACATTCCCCTAGTTAGGGCTTGGTGAAATTGGATTGAATGATTACCGTTGCACGGTTCGCTTGTGTACTGCGTGTAGTAATTCGGTAAACCTTGACCATGACTGGCGGATCGCCATCCAGGACGCCGATGGTCGTTATGGACTTTGGTGTTTGCACCCATGTACTCGATCATGTACTGGGGTACTGCGGTCAGACCATCTTGGTCTACATCTGTGGTGGCCATCGCCCAAGGACACCCCGCAGTGGGGGATTACAGCGTTTTCCCAACGATTGGCGCCGCACTAGCGACTGGTTGTGGGCACAGGCCGGCCGCACATGCAGCACCGCAGTGCCGGAAATGTCGGTGTCGGATTCGCTGCAAGAATTGCTTCGGCATCACGCATGGCGGCTTCTGCCGCCTGAAAACTCAGGCTGCGATCAAATTGGCCGGCGCCCATTTTTTCCTGCATCAATGCTGCCCGCATGCTGGCCAAGCCTAGCAAGGTCATGATCAAAAGCAGAATAAGGATGATGGTGAGTGAGACACCACGTTGTCGGCGGACGCCATGCTTCGTTTGGTAGGCCATCATAAGTTGCGATTCCGTAAAGTGACGGTGCTGGAAATTTGGCGCTGGATTTGATTGCCATCGGTGCCGATATTTTCTTCGCCACGTAAAAACAGGGTGACGCGCACAGCGTTAACTGCGGTCCAATCAGTGACTAAATTCGCCGTCCTGTAGCTTGTCGCACCTGAAACCAGGTACGTAATAGTCATGTTTTCTACGCCTTTGGCAATTTCCTGATTTTGACTGGTGACGGCACCGGCAGTATTCGACATGGTGCTTTGAAAAAGTGAACGTCCACCATCCGGGTCGTTACTGGTTCCGATATACCAACGCACGGCACGAAGTTTCGCCAGCGTTGCGTGAGGGTCCGGATTGGTTTCGCTGACAGCCATAAAATCATAGTCGGCCCCGTACCGCACGCGCCACTGGTCAAGCCCAAATTAGTGTTGCAATTGCCGGGAGTTCCGCCGGCGGCAGTAAGTGACCGTTGTTGGAACAGTAGTAGGTACGCTATTTAATTGAAAAATGGCAGCCTGCGTGTAATTGCATGCGACCACGATATCGCCATTGGCCAAATCAGTCGCAACGGTATTATTCAAGGTAAACGAATCAGAGGCTGCATTATGGGTATTCACGCTGTAGCCGCTGTTACTTGCCGACATCAGCAAGATGGCATCTGTACCCGTGAGCCGGGCACCTGCAGCGGTGCCAAAGGCCGCATCGGGAAATGGAGTGGTACTAGAAAAACCCTGGACACCGCCATTGCGGTCCAGGCGGTCCACCACGTTGTTGTACCCGAATTGATCACATTGGCAACTAAAGTGCGTTTGCACAAGGAGACGCGGCTGCCTCGCGAATATCGCGGGATAATAATTCAAACGATGTCCGCATATTTTCCTGAATCCGCCCGACATTCTCCGATGCTACGGAGGTTTGACGATTCGAAAGAAAAATCGCGATGGCACTACCCACGACCAATAAACCGATAAGAATCGAAACCATCAACTCGATTAAGCTCATGCCGCGTGTGGCGGCAGTAAACGCTGAAGCGCGATATTTCATATTCTGCTCCGGGTAATGGTTGTTTGTGCAGAAGACCCGCCACTACCGCGACTATCGTCCCATTCGACAGTAATCGTGCACACATTCGATGCACAAGTGATTGTACCGCAGGCAGCGACACCAATCGTTCCCTGAAGATTGGCCATCCAGGCATTCAAATCGTTTTCGTGCCAGAGTCGTGCCGACAGCAGGCACCGTGCACGTACGTGTCATGTTGTAGTCATTAGCTCTGGCGGCAATCAGATTGGCACGCATGGAATCCAGAATGCTGTAGGTATGCATGACCGCCTGGCTGCGCTCCATCGAACTTTGACCGTTACGAAGCGTAATAGCCTGCATTGAGGCAATCCCCAGCAAACCGATACCCAATATCAACACCGAAATAAGCACTTCAATCAAACTGGTCCCGGTTTGATGTGCCTGTCGTGCAGCTCGCATTTTCGATTTTTTCATGGCTAATTCTTCAAAGACAAATATGGAAATGCAGATACCGTTTTAATTTGATGGCGCAGTACAGCTCGCAGTGGCATTACGTCTGTCAATGCGCAAACTTCCGCCACCCGTGGTAAATGTAACGTCACGTGCGTTTTGCGGAGGCGTAGTCGTGGCAACACAAAGCGAGACCTTGCCGAGCAGCAAATTGCCCCCGGTGGTTCTTGCCATCCCGTCTGGCCTGAAAACAACGGCCGCATCCACATTGCTGCTCGCGGTTGCCGTTACACCGCTCAAAGGATTAACGGAGAGCAAAGTATCGCCATCAGAAGTTGCAAAAGTGTTGTTTCGGTTCGCGTCAACGAAAACTAGCCAGCCACTCCAGCTAGTCCCTGCGCTGCAAGTCGGCGTCGCCGCGGCGGCATTGGCACTTCCGCACACGACAACTCTTGCGCCGCGCCGGATTGATTCAAGTCGTGCAAGCTGAAAATTGGCCAGTAATTCATTCGCCTGACTTGTGACGCGATTACTGTTCAAGAATGAAGTGAACGGACGGAACAGCCAAGGCAAGTAAAATCGCTGCGATGGCGATAGTGATCATCAATTCGACCATCGAAAAACCACGTTCTGCCAAGGGCTTGCTGTACGGCGCAGCCAATTTTCGTTGCATATGAGCCCCCAAAGCCTCTCTTTAATATGAAGGGAGTGTATTTTGACTTCTGTGGAATCGCCAGCTAAGACCGACTAACGGGGCAAAAAAAGGCCTTAGTGGTCACTAAAGTATCCCGTGACGAGGCCGCTCTGGATTCCAAAGGGCAAAAACGGGCAAGATGTCACACCACATCGAGTTATAAACCGAATGTCCCGCAGCAGCTTACCTGATCAACCGATTGATATCCTATGGCGAACCGTCACACTGGTTTCGATGGTGCTGGCCGGCGAAGGCCTGGCCCTGGTCATGTCATTGACGCCGGGTTTCAGTACCGACCGATGGGTATATTTCGGGCTCAGCTCGCTACTCATACAATGGATATTGCTACTTACGCTCGGCAGCCTTCATCTGATAAAGGATCGCATTGCCAAATATTCGGTGAGTACACTTTCCTGGATCGGCCTGGCACTTTTGGTATTAAGCACCTGGTTGGTTTGCGGCACATGCTGGTACGTATACCAACGGGTTTCACATTTGAGTTATGCCAGCGGTTTTTACTTCCTGTTTCAATGCACTGCCATTGCCATCACTATCGGCGTGCTGGGCTTGATCGCGCTGCAGCACCACTGGCGTACGCATCAATTGGCACTCGCCAATAAACAGGCAGAACTTGATGCACTCCAGGCCAGGATTCAACCGCATTTCCTGTTCAACACTCTCAACACTTGCGCTGCACTTGTTCACCAGAATCCCGAACAAGCCGAAGATCTTTTACTGGATTTGAGTGAGTTATTTCGCGCTGCCTTGTCGGAATCCAAATTGATCAGTCTAGATGACGAGCTTACACTTGCTCGTCGTTACCTAGAGATTGAAGCACTTCGATTCGGAGATCGCATAAAAATAACCTGGCAATTACCGGACACGATTCCTGCCGTCGTATTGCCTGCTCTTTCAATACAACCGCTGGTGGAAAATGCTGTCCGGCATGGCATTGAACCAGCCGAGAATGGCGGCGACATTGAAATCCATGTGCGAGAAGAAAACAATGCTCTATTGATTATCGTCAGCAATTCGCTTCCAAAGACGACGAGCAATATCAGAAAGGGGCATCATATTGGCCTGGCCAGCACTCGTGAACGCATCGAGAACTATAGCGACGGCAAGGGTCAGGTCTCGACTGCAATAAAAAATGGCCGCTTTGAAGCGACCATTTCATTGCCTTCCTAGCTTTTGGCTAGACACTTACAACCCGATAGCACGGTTTGTATTCACCGCTCATCTTCATTCGCCGCTGGGCAACGAATGCCTGCAACAAGCCGTCGAGTGCTTTCATGATGTCAAGATCGCCATCAATCTGGAATGGTCCGTGCTGCTCGATATTTCGCATGCCGTCTTCCTTTACATTGCCGGCAACGATTCCGGAAAATGCACGCCGCAAATCAGCCGCCAGCAAATGCACGGGTTGTTCGTGATGCAGATTCAGGCCAGCCATTGCCGCATGATCCGGCACAAAGGGCTGCTGGAATTCAAACGGAATGTGCAATGACCAGTTGAAGAAGAAAGCATCTTTTTCCGCGATACGCTGCTCGCGCACTTTCTTCATGCCCAGAGCCATTTGTCTTGCGACCTCGGATGGATTATCGACAATTATCTTGTAACGCGAGGTGGCTACTTCGCCCAGGCTCAAGCGCAGAAATTGATCGATCTGCTCGAAATATGCCGCCGATGATTTGGGTCCGGTAAAGATGAGCGGGAACTGCATATCCACATTGTCCGGATGCAACAGAATACCGAGCAGATAGAGAATCTCTTCCGCCGTGCCGACACCGCCGGGAAACACGATGATGCCGTGGCCGACACGGACAAACGCTTCAAGACGTTTTTCGATATCGGGCATGATCACGAGATGGTTCACGATCGGGTTCGGTGACTCGGCCGCAATAATTCCCGGCTCGGTTATACCGATGTAGCGATTATTGGTTCTGCGCTGTTTTGCATGTGCAATGGTGGCGCCTTTCATAGGACCTTTCATCGCACCCGGTGGCATCGGCGAACTGTGCCGGCACGGCTCGATGGAGCAACTGACGCGCACCGATCGCACTCAGCTCACGATCCTCACCTGCAGCGTGGCGGCTTGGAGGGTGCTCGAGCAGAACGGCGCCACGTTCACTGTGGCCGCCGGCCACTCGCTCGGCGAATACTCCGCTCTCGTGGCGAGTGGGCGCATGACCTTTGCCGACGCACTCCGCGTGGTCGACGTGCGCGGCCGGGGCATGCAGGCCTGCGGTGAGGAGAAGGGCGGCACCATGGCGGCGATCATCGGCCTGGACGATTCGGCGGTCGAGGAGATCTGCTTGTCGCTCTCCGAGGTCTGGGTCGCCAACTACAACTCGCCAGGCCAAATAGTGATCTCCGGCTCGGTGGAGTCAGTCGGCGCAGCCGGCGACCTCGCCAAAGAGGCCGGCGCCGCCCGTGTTCTGCCGCTGCCGGTTTCCGGAGCCTTTCACACCCCCTTCATCGAAGGCGCGGCGGTGGCCCTTCAGAAGGCGCTGGCCGACGTGACCTTCTCGCCCGGAACCGGCAAGTTCCTGTCGACGACCGAGGTGCGTTACCCCGAGCCCGGCGAGATGGCGAAAGTGCTTGCCGATCAGCTCATGTCGCCCGTTAGGTTCGCGCAGAGCATGCAGAAGATCATCGGCTCTCCCCAAGCCCCGCTGTCGGGCTTCGAGGTGGGGCCCGGCAACGTGCTGAGCGGGCTGATGAAGCGTATCGACCGTGAGTTCCCGATGGTCTCCAGCGGCGACGCAACCACTCTGCGGGCGGCGCTCGACCTGATCGGAGGCGCGCGATGAGCGGCGCGCCCGCGGCGTTCGAGGGACAGGTCGCCCTCATCACTGGAGGCGCCAGGGGTATCGGGCGGGCCATCGCAACCAGGCTGGCGAGCGATGGGGCGAAGGTCGCCATCGTCGACATGGCGGAGACCGGGGCCGAGACGGCGCGCGAGATCGAGCACGCGAGCGGACGCCAGGCGGCCTTCGTCAAGGCGAACATCTCCGACGAAGCCGACGTGAAGAGGGCTGTCGCCGAAGTCGAAGCTGTTCTTGGCCCGATCGACATCCTCGTCAACAACGCGGGCATCACCCGCGACAACTTGATGCTTGTCATGAGCGAGGCCGACTGGGACGCGGTGCTCACCGTGAACTTGAAGGGAGCCTTTCTTGTGAGCAAGGCGGTGCTCCGCGGCATGATCAGGCGGCGCCGGGGCTCCATCGTCAGCATCTCTAGCGTTGTCGGCCGGCGGGGCAACGCTGGGCAGGCCAACTACTCGGCCGCCAAGGCCGGTCTCATAGGGCTCACAAAGTCCCTCGCACGCGAAGTGGCCTCGCGTAACATCAGGGTCAACGCGGTGGCTCCGGGATACATCGAGACCGACATGACTGCTGCACTCGGCGAGCAGGCGCGCAAGGCCTTGGTCGACGCGATCCCGCTGGGACGTATCGGGAGCCCCGACACAGTGGCCGACGCGGTTGCGTTCTTGGCTGGGGATTCTGCTTCATTCATAACCGGAGTGGTACTTCCGGTCGATGGTGGTCTTGGTATATAGGAGGCTGCAGAACAATGAAACCACGGCTCTCAGGACACGCTGGCCGGCACGACCGCGCGTCCTCGGTCGCGCAACTAGCGCTGCTGTCAGCGCTTTCTGCGTCCTTCTCTCTCGCGCGGCGATCGTGCCCGGAGCGCGAGGCGTCATTTTCCGCAGCCTCTAGCAGAAGGAGATGTCGGTAGCTATGAGCGGTGCACCGAGGACAATCGAGCTGAAACGGGTGGTGGTCACCGGTATCGGCGTCGTTTCGCCCATCGGTATCGGCAAGGAGGCCTTTCTCGAGGCGCTTCTCGCGGGCAAGTCGGGCGTCAGGAAAGTGGGACGTTTCGACACGACGGACTATCCGGTCAAGATCGCGGCCGATGTCAAGGATTTCGATCCGTTGACCTATATCGACAAGAAGTGGAGCAAGCGGATGGACCGCTACGCGCAGTATGGCGCGGGCGCCGCCCGGATTGCGCTCGAGGATTCGGGCTATCCGGTCGAAGAAGACCCGTTCGCCGTCGGGGCGCTCATCGGCTCGGGGGTCGGCGGCCTCGACACGTTCTATGAGCAGATCACTGTGCTTTTGGAAAAAGGCCCGGCGCGGGTGAGCCCGTTCTTCATACCCATGATGATTCCAAACATGGCTTCGGCCTGCGCTTCGATCATCTTGGGGCTGCAGGGGCCAGTCAGCGCGACGTGCACCGCCTGCGCCGCCGGCACAAATGCGCTGGGCGACGCTTTCAACATCGTGCGCAGGGGTGAGGCGACGGCCATGCTGGCGGGCGGCGCCGAGGCGGCCGCCAACCAGGTGGGGCTGTCTGCCTTCGCGGCGCTGCGGGCGCTCTCCTCGCGCAACGACGACCCCGAGCGGGCAAGCCGGCCGTTCGACGCCGGCCGCGACGGGTTCGTCATCGGTGAGGGCGGGGGAGTGCTCGTCCTCGAGGAACTGGAGCATGCTCTGGCCCGCGGGGCCCACATATACGCCGAGTTCGTAGGTTACGGCATGACCGGCGACGCCTCACATCTCACCGAGCCGGTCGAGACGGGCGAGCCCGCCGGGCTGGCCATCACCAAAGCGCTCCGCGATGCGCGCCTCGAGCCCACCGACGTCGACTACATCAACGCCCACGGCACGTCGACCCCACTCGGCGACGCCATGGAGACCAACGCGATCAAGCGCGCGCTTGGCGACCACGCCTACAAAGTGATGATAAGCTCCAACAAGAGCATGTTCGGGCACTGCCTGGGCGCCGCGGGGGCGCTCGAAGCGGCGGCTACGATCCTGTGCATGCAGGTGGGAATGGTGGCTCCTACTATCAATCAGGAGGAGCGTGATCCGGCATGCGATCTGGACTATGTGCCGAATGTGGCCCGGAAGGCGGAAGTCAATGTCGCTGTGTCCAACAGCTTCGGGTTCGGTGGGCACAACGCCTCTATAGCATTGCGCAGGTGGCATGGCTAAGTACGTAACAATCCAAGTAGCGCGCAAAGAGCCGCCGCCCGAGCCGCCGGCGGCCGGCGAGCGTTGTAAGAACTGCAATACCGCCTTGCAGGAGGGCGAACTCGAGAGGCACCTGCGCGTCTGCCCGCACTGCTCGTTCCACTATCCGATGCCCTCGCATGAGCGGGTGGCGCTACTTGCCGACAAGGGCACCGTCAGCTTTGTCGGCGAGGACGTGCGCGCCGTCGATCCCCTCGAGTTCATCGATCTACGGCCCTACCCCGATCGGTTGGCCGAGGCTCAGCGGGGCACCGGTCTTAGCGAGTCGTTTCTCGCCGCCACCTGCAAGATCTCGGGCAATCCCGCTGCTATCGGCGTGCTCGACTTCAAGTTCCTCGGGGGCTCGATGGGTTCCGTGGTCGGTGAGCGGTTCTATAGGCTCTCCCGGGCGGCCCTCGAGGCGAATGCACCGCTCATCGTAGTGGCCGGCTCGGGTGGCGCGCGCATGCAAGAAGGCCTGTTCTCGCTCATGCAGATGGCCAAGACAGTGGTCTCGGTGCAGGCGCTCAGCAAGGCCGGCCTGCCGTACATCACTATCCTCACTCATCCCACGACGGGGGGCGTCTTCGCGAGTTTCGCGACTGTCGCCGACGTGATCCTGGCGGAACCCGGAGCGGTCATGAGTTTCGCGGGAGCCCGCATCATCGAGCAGACCACCCGCGAGAAGCTGCCTCCGGGCTTCGGCTCGTCGGAGTCGCAACTGGCCCACGGCCAGGTCGACATGGTGGTCGACCGGAGAGAGATGAAGGAGCGCTTGATTCGAGTGCTCTCGTTCCTCATGGGAGGTGGGAGCATTGGCTGATCGTCTGACTCCTGAAGCGGCGTGGGACGTCGTCATGCTGGCCCGCCATCAAGACCGGCCGCAGACTCTCGACTACATCGCTACGGCGCTGCCTGACTTTCTTCCGCTCAGCGGCGACAGGCTACACGGCGACGACAAGGCCATCGTGGGGGGCATGGCTACCTTGGGCAAGTACCGCGTCATGTTGATCGGGCATCAGAAAGGTCACAGCCTCAAGGAGCGGCAGGAGCACAGCTTCGGCATGACCCGGCCCGAGGGCTACCGCAAAGGCATGCGGCTCGCCCGGCTGGCGGAGAAGTTCGGACTGCCCGTGGTCACCCTGGTCGACACGCCGGGCGCCTATCCGGGCAAGGATGCCGAGGAGGGCGGTCAGGCGGGAGCGATCGCCCGAAGCATCGAGACGTTCGCCACTCTCATGGTTCCCACTGTCACTGTCATCCTCGGTGAGGGTGGGTCCGGCGGCGCATTGGCCCTGGCTCTCGCCGATCGGGTGCTCATGCTCGAGAACTCCATCTACTCGGTCATCTCGCCTGAGGGGTGCGCCGCGCTGGTTTGGCGCGACGCCGCCGAGGGCCCGCGCGCGGCCGCGGCCTTGCGTGTCGGCGCCCGGGGTTTGTTCGACCTGGGACTGATCGACACGGTCGTCGACGAACCCGAAGGCGGCGCTCAGAACGACCACCAGCTGGCCGCCGCTCGGCTGCTGCAGGCGATCGAAGGGGCGTTGGACGAGATCGCGCCCCTGGACGCCGGTGAGAGACTCAGCCTTCGGCACGAGAAGTACCTGAAGATGGGTCGCTACGCCACCGCGAACTCGAGGTAGGGTCGCCAGGCATCGGGCACCGCCCTCTGGGCGGCAAGGACGAAATCACCAGGGGCCGGCGGCCTTGGCATGCGCGAAGGCGCCATGCCAACTTCAGAAGGCAGGCTTGCGCCCTTCCGTACGTTGCACGCCGCGCACGAGGTGACCATGTTGTCCCAGGAACTGGCTCCCCCGCGAGAGCGCGGCACCACGTGGTCGAGGGTCAAATGCCGGGTGCTACCGCAGTACTGGCAGAGGTAACCATCCCGGGCGAGGATCGCCCGCCGGGAGAGGCGCCGTCCCTCAGGACGGGGCACCTGAGCGTACTCGTTGAGACGGATGACGACAGGCGCGGGATACGAGATCCTCTCCGAATGGATCTGGTTCGCCGCCGTCTCCAGGCTGACCGCCTTGCCTTTCAGCAGCAGAACCAAGGCCCGGCGAGTGGTACACACATTGACCGGTTCGTAGGTAGAGTTCAATACCAATACCTGACGAAACATGCTCATCCCCCGGTGCGGCAGTTTGACCTATTGTAGCTGTAAAATCCTGTCATGGAGCATGAGGACCTTTTCGGAGCCGGCCTGAAGGCCGATCTCTCGGCCAACGCGCCGCTTGCCGCGCGAATGCGGCCCATGCGTCTGAGCGACGTGGTGGGCCAGGATCACCTTCTCGGCGAGGGGGCCTCCCTGCGGGTAGCCATCGACACGGGCACCTTGGGCTCCATGATCTTCTTCGGGCCCCCGGGCACGGGGAAGACGACAGTGGCGCGCCTGGTGGCTGCCGATACCGGGTCTTCGTTCGAGGAGTTGTCGGCGGTCAGTTCAGGGGTCGCCGAAGTGCGAAAGGTCATCGACAGGGCGCGCGACCGCCGGGCGCAGACCCGTCGGCGTACGATTCTGTTCATCGACGAGGTGCACCGCTTCTCGAAGGCTCAACAAGACGCTCTGCTGCACGCGGTGGAAGACGGCATCATCACGCTTATCGGAGCCTCCACCGAGAATCCCTACTTCGAGGTCATACCTGCGTTGATATCGCGGAGTGAGATCTACCAGTTCAGGTTGCTTTCGCGGGAAGACATCCGCACGCTGCTTGATCGCGTTGTCGCCGGTTCCGATCCGCCCGTTCCCGAAGACGTGCGCGACCTCATCGCCGGTAGCGCCCTGGGAGACGCCCGTCGCGCTTACGGCATTCTGGAGCGGGCGTTGGTGCTGGCGAAGGCGAAGAAGATGGCGGCTCTCGATGTGGGCACCGTCGAAGAGGCCGCGCAGCGGAAGCTGGTGCTGTACGACAAGGGCGCCGACGCTCACTACGACGTTATCTCGGCCTTCATCAAGAGCCTCCGGGGATCCGATCCCGACGCGGCTCTCTACTACCTCGCGGTCATGCTCACCGCCGGCGAAGATCCCAAGTTCATTGCCCGCCGTATGGTCATCTTCGCCTCGGAGGACATCGGCAACGCCGACCCCCGGGCTCTCGATGTCGCGGTGGCGGTGTCGCGGGCTGTCGAGTTTGTCGGTCTGCCCGAGTGCCGCATCAACCTGGCCCACGGGGTGACCTATCTGAGTTGCGCCCCCAAGTCGAACGCCTCGTATGCGGCCCTCGAGGAGGCTATGGGCCACGTGCGCGAGCACGGGGCCCAGGAGCCCCCGGTCGTTCTGAGGAGCACGGGCTACCGAGGGGCCAAGGAACTCGGCCATGGTGTCGGCTACGAGTATCCACACGGCAGCGGCGGATACGTCGGTCAGAGACACTTGCCCGAAGGTCTTGAGGACCTGGAGTTCTACAATCCGACCGACAACGGCGAAGAGGCGCGGATGCGGCGCTTTCTCGAGCAGATGCGACGCATGCGCAAAGGAGATACGCCCAACGCGCAAACTTAGTCGCGGTCAAGACAATCATGCGAAGAGCCGATAGACCTGATACCAGGACCTACGTCTCTCAGCGAGAATTCATGTCAGACGAGTTCGGTTGTCGTTTGGCGCGGGCTTCAACTATAGGCGTACAATCAGTCTGGCCAGGGGCTGGCCGGCGAAGATATGAAAGGGCCCAAGGAGGGGAATCGCGATGGATGGTACTGCTAGATTCCTTCTAGGAGGTGCGCTAGGGGCAGCCCTGGGGTATCTCCTGTCACAGAAGAACGTACAGAAAGCCCTGCAGACCGCCATCGCTCCCGCGGGCGAGGCCGGGGAGATAGCCGCCGACTCGCTGCCGGCCGCCTCGCCGGTGGCCGAGCCTGAGCCGGCCCGCGTAGCCGTCCAAGTCGCTCCCGCCGTCGGCGTCGCCGAACCACCCACCTTCGTGGACGCCGCTCCGCCGGTAGCCGGCGAGGTTGAAGAGATTCTTGAGGCAGAGGCTCCCGCCGTGGCTGAGACCCCGCTCTACGAAGAACCCCCGGCAGTCGAGACACCGCGGTGGGAGGCGCCACTCGCAGAGACCAAGGCGGTTGCCGGGGAGGCCGAAGTCGTTCCGTCGCCTACGTGGGACCTTCCCGTCGCGGGCATGCTGGCTGCCGTCGAAGCGCCTTCGGAGCCACCCCACTGGGAGCTGGCCGCACCCCCGGCGGCGCCCGCCGTCGAGGACGTGGTGGTGGAGCCCCCGACCTGGGATCTGCCGGTTCGCGAGGTGCCGAAGGCCGTCGACGAAATCGAAGCCGAACCGCCCTCGTGGGAACCTCCCGCTGTCAAAGAAGCCCCGGTCGTCGATGAGGCGCCGATGGTGGCAGAAGCGGCCGAACCGTTCTCTGCGCCCGAACCGCCGGTCTTCGCCGAACCGCCCGCCGACGAGGTATCGCTCACCGAGATGCCCGCCGCGGCGGCTCCCACGTGGGATTTGCCTGCTGACGCCGCGGCCCCTGTTTGGGACCTGCCTGTCATCGAAGAACCGCCCTTGATCGAGGCCCCCGCGGAGGACGCGCTGGCCTTCGAAATGCCGGCAGCGGCCGAGGTGGACGAACTGCTGACGATCGAACCGCCGGCGATGGTCGAGCCTCCGCTGTACGAAGAGCCGCCGGTCATCGGGGAGACCGCGGTCGCCGGAGAGGCTTCTGACGAGCAGAAGCCAGCGGTGGATTCTGACTTTGGCTGGGATTTCGCTCCGCCCGAATCCAGTTTCTCGCTTCCTATGACGGTCGAACTGCCCGTGGTCGAGCTACCGGTCGAAGGCGAGGCGGAAGTAGTCGACGATACGGCTGAGATCCCGGTCGTGGAGGAAATGGACTCCGGGATCCCCCTGGCGGAGGCCCCCCTCGATGAGACTCTTGTCGTGGAATTCCCCGTCGCCGAGACGTTCGGCATCGCGACGCCACCCGTCGAGATGCCCGTTGTCGAAATGCCGGTGCTCGAGGAGATCGACGAGGCTCCTGCCGCCGAGGTTTCCTTCTTCGAAGCTCCGGTGTTGGAGCAGGTCGGCGAGGAGTACGTGATCGAGGCGCCGCCGTTGGAGATTCAGGTGGTCGAACTGGCCGATACGAAGGCCGGCGGCCCGGCTGTCGACGATCTCAAGGCCCGCATCGAGGAGACCCGGCGTCGTATTCGGCGTGAGCTCGAGCAGCCGTTCATCTCAAGAGCACCCGAAACCCCTGTCGCCGACTGGACCATCAGCCCGGCTGTGCCGATCTTCGCACCCCCACCGGTCGAGACTGAGGCGCCGGTCGACTTCGCGCCACCTGTTGAATACGAGCCGCCGGTCGCGCAGTTCGTCCCCGTCGACCTCGAACCAGCTGTCGATCTCGCGACGCCGGTCGAGATGGAAGAGCCCGTCGCCGATCTGGCGCCTGCTGCCGACCTCGAACCGGTTGTCGATCTCGCCCCATCGCCCGCGGTCGAGCTACCCGAAGAGACGCCGCCCGAGGTCGAACTCGGTCCGGCTCCCGAAGAGGAAGCGCCGCAGCCCGCATCTCTGGAAGAGGTGTTCGACGACGTGGGCGACGAACCCGCACCCGACGTGGCTGTCTCCGAAGAGCCGATCGATTACGATGCCATGAAGAGCCGCATCGAGATGACACGGAGCCGGCTGAAAGCGAAGGCCTTCGACGCGATGATGTCGGGCGAGTCGGCCCTCCTCGGGCGCGACCCCGCGAACTTCGAGCGCAAGAAGGTCGTGCCGAAGGTCGACAGCGAGGTCAATGACACCATCGAGACAAGTCTCCGCGAAGAGGAGTAGCGCACCGCCCGGCTAGGCGGACCGGCTGCTCTCGTCATCGGAGGGAGGCAAGAAGTCCTCTTCTTGGTGGGTCGCCCGGGGCACGTGGAGCGGTCTGCGGAAGAGGTTTCGCAGGTCTGTCCAACCCGCGTCGCGAGAGCCCTCGACGATCTCCAAGAAGCCCTTGACCTTGGCATCGAGGTTGTCAACGTGGTGCAGTACCAATGCTTCGATAGTGTTCGGGCGCTTCGGCGACCCCCACTCGAGTTCGCCGTGGTGGCTGATGATGCAATGAAGCAGCAGCTGCAGCTTAGCCTGGGGGAACGACCTTAGCTCCTTGGCCTTCTCGGAGACCAGCAGGACGCCCTGGGTGACATGGCCGAGGAAGTGTCCTTCGTCGGTGAAATCTATGGAAGTCTCGAACGAGAGCTCACGGATCTTGCCGACGTCGTGCAACAAAGCGGCCGTAAGGAGCAGGTCGCGGTCTACACGGCCGTACTGCTGTCCGACGAAGTCGCACATCTCGGCTACCGCCACCGTGTGTTCCATGAGGCCGCTCAGGTATGCGTGATGGTAAACCTTGGCGGCTGGCGCGGCGGTGAAGCGCTCGTAGAACTCCGGATCGTCGAACAGGGCATGCAGCAAAGCGGAGAAATCTCGGTCGGTGACCGAATCGAGGTGAAACTGCAGGAACCCCTTCAGCTCATCGACATCACGATAGGTGACGGGCAAGAAGTCGCGCGGATTCGCCGACCCGGAGGGCGGGCAGACCACTCGCGACGCCTCCAATTGAGCCCGGCCCTGATATTCGGTGACCCGGGCGGCGATGGCGACGAGATCGCCGGACTTGAGGCTCGACTCCATGGTCTCGACCTCCCAGACTGTGCAGTCGACCGAACCGGTGCGGTCGGATAGGCGCAACTTGTAGAAGGGCTTGCCGGCCTTCGTCTGCCGCGTCTCTTTGCCCGCCAGAAGGTAGATACCTTCGACCGTCCGGCCGGGGGTGAGGTCGCGCACGGCCACGCGCGTCTGCCGCGGTGTTTTCGCAGCATCGGCGCCATGACAGGCTCCCAAGTCGAGTTGATCGTCGTTCACAGGACCCTCACTTGCACACTCATGTCAGCGAGGTCATTGTACCCGAGCGGCCGGACGGGTTTCCGTTCGGGCCGCCACCGCTGCGAGTGGGTCAATGGGGCAGGAACGGTAGGCGACTCGTGCCGCGGGCCTTGTGCTTGTACAAGAAGAGGGCAGGTACTATCGCCATGCCGATGACGATGGCGGCGATGAGGAAGAACTCGCCGAACACGTCGTGCGCCGCGACTTTCGTGGCTGCCGAGGCCGCATCTTTCAGGGCCTGCCACTCCGCGTCGCTAAGACCCTCGGGCCGGATGATCGGCGTGGTGATGTCGGCCGCGAGGGTGTTGAAGCGCCGCACCGCCCACGAACTCAGGGCCGATAGGCCGACGACCATGCCGACCATGCGTGAGACCGTCACCAGGGCCGAGCCGGTGGCCATCCACCGAGGACCCGCTGAAGAAGTCACGCTTGCTCCGATAGGACCGATGACGAGACCGAATCCCAGGCCACTGATGATGAGGTCGCGGGTCAATTGAACCTGGCTGGGGTCGAGTGGCCAACGGCTGACGAGCAGGTAACCCCCCGCGGCGATCATGAAGCCCAAGACCGCGGTGATACGGTAGCCAAGCAGGTCAGCCATCCATCCACCAAGGACCGCTCCCACCGGGATCATCAAGGTGAACCTGATAAGGAGCAATCCGCCCTCGATCTCGGTCATTCCAAAAAGGGTATAGGCGTAGAGCGGAATCTCGACCATGCCGATGATCAAAGCCGCCCCTACCAGTAGATGCGCGATGTTGGCGGCCGCGAACGCGGGTCGTTTGAAGAAGCCCAGCCACACGAGCGGTCGCTCGTGCTTGCGTTCGTAGAGGATGAAGGCTACGAAGCAGACGCCTGCCCCCGCGAGCCAGGGCCACTTGACCGGGGTGGCCGCCTGGGCGCTGCTGGCGTCGATGGTCTGAGTACCGGTACCGAGACCGATCGTGATGCCGGCCAGGGCCAGCGCCATCATCAGAGCTCCCAAGTAGTCGACCCGTCCGCGCTGCCACCAGCGCAGCCTGCGAGCCGGGCGGTCTCCAGGCATCTGGTCGGTCTCCGATTGCCCGTCGTGGGTCGGCGCCATATCAGGCTGCACCGAAGCCGCATAGCCAAGCCCCGGTCTGAGTAGGTACCACGTGGCGGCCATGAGGATCAGGCAGAGCGGGATGTTCACGAGGAAGATCAGACGCCAACTCCACAGGGCGGTAAGGCCCGCTCCATAGATGGGCCCGAGCACCCCACCCGCCTCGGCCGCCCCGCCGATGATGCCCAGCACCAACGCCCGTCTGCCCGGCGGGAACATGTCCGCGGCCGCCGCCATGGCGATGGGCACGAGAGCTCCACCTCCAGCGGCTTGGACGACGCGGGCGGCGACGAAGAGCCCGAGGTGCGACAGCATCACACAGAAGGCGCTGCCAACGAGAAAGAGAAGCAAGGCCACCATCGCCATCGGGCGGCGACCCCACACGTCGGCCAACCGTCCGAAGAGGGGCATGGCAACGGTATAGCCCAGAAGGTATCCGGTTATTATCCAGCCGGCATCGTTGAGGTCGCGCACGCTGATGTAGAACGACCGCATGATCGAAGGCATGACCGTGAGCACCATGGTCTGGTCGAGGGCGGCCACGAAGACGCCGATGCACAACACCACCATGGCGAGAGCCGTACGGCGAGAGACTTTGGGCTGTGCGGCCTGCTTTTCGGCCGTCTGTGGGTTCGCGGCTATTTCGGCGCCTCGACGGTCACGGCCTTGTCGAGATCGGAGAGGACTATGCTGCGCCAGTAGTCCTTGGTCTCCTCTTGAGTGGCGGCGCCGTAGATATCGACCTCATACACCAGACTGTCGCCCACACCGATCCAGATGTCGGTGGGAAAGGAGTCGGTGACGCCCAGGTCCACCAGGCCGGCGATCGCCTTCACCTCGTCGTCAGCAATTTGCCCCTTGATGTGGTGGGTCTTGGCGCCGCCTTTGCCTTCTTCGCCAGCATACGACACGCTACTGATCTGATCGAGGATGCGGATGGTGCCCGCGTTGAGACTCAACTTGCCGACTGGACTGGAAGCGGCATCCATCGAGGTCCACTTCTGCGAGATGGGGTCTTGGATGTAGTACGTGTCACCCAGGGCGACCACGCCGACCTGCACCGGCAGCCCGCCATAGGTGGCATCGATGACGGCCTTCATGTCGCCCGCCGCATTGACGTCGCCGGTCATGCGTCCTATCTCGAGTCCGCTGCCGGGCCGGGCACTCTGGGGCTTGTGCACCTCATAGACGAAGTGAAAACCCTTGATCGCCTTCATCTTGGCCGCCGAATCGGCGAGGACCTTCTGTGCATCGACGACGCCGCCGGAGGAACCACACCCAGGGAAGAAGAGCAAGGCGGCGAAGAGTACGGCAAGGAGCGCGACTCCGGTCGCTATCCTCGGGCTCTTGTGTCTCCGGCATTCCATGAGCCTCATTATGAAGCCAAGTGATGAGGTGCACAAGCAAGGTCCTGGGCGAGCCGAAGACGCGGGAGGACGCCGTGCCTGATTTGACGAATCGAGGGCGAGTCCTTGCTACAATGAGAGTCGAGAGTGGCAGTGTCTCCCGGTCTCAGAGGGGATGTCGATGACGCCCGAAAACCGACACGCACATCCAAATTACGCCTCGGGTGAGGACTACATCCTCGAGTTCCGCAGTTTCAGGTACGGCTTCAACAGCATCGACTTCGCCCAGAGGGTGGAGATGGCGGCTGTGGAGCTGGGCCTTGTCGAGTCGGTGATGCTCCACCAGGACGAATGCGCCGACCTAGTGCAGTTGGTCGCCGGTGGCAGCATCGGGTTCCCCGTGAGTTCCCTGGGCGAGTATCTGCTGTCGCGTGGCGACGAGGTACTTAGCCTGAACGGCGAATGCCTCGTTTACTGGCTGCGAGAGCTGGTGTTCCGCAGTGCCTGGCTGGATCTTAGGCTCATAGAGGGGCAGCTCGAGGTGGCGTTCGACGACGAGACAGGGTCGTTCGCCTATTTCCCGACTGGTCACCGCTCTCGGAGGATCGGTCCTCCCCCGCATCCGTCCTGGCGCGAGGTGGCATACACGCGCTGAGCGGTGCTGTGACCAACCGCTCGCTGCAGTCTCTGAGGCTCGATCTCAAGCGGGTCTTCACTGCGTACATGCTTGCTCTGGGTTCGCCCGGCATCGCTGATCCCACCCACGCGTTCACGGCTTCATACGACTACCTGTCGGCCCTGCTCAACAACGTGGGAGTCGAGGGATTCTTGCACCGGCTCGACGACGAGACCACGCACCTTGCCGGCGAGACACACCAGGACCTGCGCCAACGCCTAAGGGGCGGCCCCCTCGCAATCGAGTACGTCGAGCTCGAAGACCGTCTGCGCGAGTGCTTCGGGTACGCGTTGGGCCGGCTTGACGCGCGCCTTACCCAACCCCTGTAGAATACCGGCCCATGAGCTTCTTCCAAGACTGGCTGATACCCCTGCTCGAGAACCACGGTCTGCTCATCATCTTTCTTACGATGACGGCCGAGAGCGCGTGCATCCCCATCCCGAGCGAGATCGTCGTGCCCTACGGCGGCTTTCTCGCCGCTCAGGGACATACGAGCGTTTGGATGGTCATCATGGTTTCCACGGCGGCCAATGTCGTGGGGTCGGCGATCGCGTACGCGGTCGGGCGTTACGGCGGGCGTACGCTGTTCCTTCGCTACGGCCGTTACGTCGGCGTACGCAAGCACCATCTCGACCAGGCCGATCGCTGGTTCGAGCGGCGCGGACAGGTCACCGTCTTCTTCACCCGCATGATGCCGGGCATACGCACCTTCATCTCGCTGCCGGCGGGCATAGCCAAGATGCCGGTGGGAAAGTTCTTCGCCTACTCACTTCTAGGCGCGATACCCTGGAACGCCGGTCTCGCCTATCTGGGGTACGGGGCGGGCAAGGCCGCGGGCGATGATCCCTGGGGGGCGCTCCAGGAGCAGTTCAGCCGCTACAACCACATCTTCTACATCGTATTGGGGGTAGTCGTAGTCGCGCTGATCGGCTGGGCGGTGTGGCGTTGGAAGCGAAAGAAGACCAGCCTGACCGAAACGACTCCGCAGGCTCACGATGTCGAAGAGCCGAGCCCGAGCCGGCCGGCCGGAGAAGACCCGGCTGTGACACAGACGGCCTCCGAAGCGGAGGATTCGCAGCCGCTCTAGGCCGCCGAAGAGCCGGCCGAATAGGCTGCCGGGCCGGTTCAACGAACCGCGGCCGCCGGCCGAAGACTTACAGCACCATGCTGAGGAACTTCTGAGTGCGAGGCTCCTTGGGACTGACGATCATCTCGCGCGGATCGCCCTCTTCGACCACGACGCCGCCGTCCATGAACACCAATCGGGTGCCTACCTCGCGGGCGAAGCCCATCTCGTGCGTGACGACCACCATGGTCATGCCCGACTTGGCCAACTGCTGCATCACGCCCAGCACTTCGGCCACCAGTTCCGGGTCGAGAGCCGATGTGACTTCGTCGAACAGCATCATGTCGGGCTTCATTGCGAGGGCTCGGGCGATTGCGACACGTTGTTGCTGGCCGCCCGACAGCTCGTCGGGCATGGCGTGGATCTTGTCCGAAAGCCCGACCTGCGTGAGCAGTTCGAGCGCGATCGCCTCGGCCTCGGCTTTGGGCTTCTTCTGGACCTTCGTCGGGGCAAGCATCACGTTGTGTAGCGCGTTCTTGTGGGGGAAGAGGTTGAAGCTCTGAAAGACCATGCCGATGTGCTGGCGGATCTTGTTAGGGTCGGTATCGGGGCCGTGCAGGTCTTCGCCCTCGATGAGCACCTTGCCCTTCTGGATGGGCTCGAGACCGTTGATGCAGCGGAGCATGGTCGACTTGCCCGAGCCCGACGGGCCGATGACGACGACCACCTCGCTCTTGGCCACTCGGAGATCGACGCCGCGAAGCACTTCCAGGTGGCCGAAGCTCTTGTGTACGTCGATCAGTTCGATCATGGAGCTCACCAGCCCTCACCCCCCTTCGGCACCTGCGCCTGAAGGTCGGCATCGAATAGCTGCTGCTCCGCTTCAGGAGTGACGCCGGCCGGCGGTTTGCCGCCGGGCTTCCTCTTGCGGCGCCGGTTCTCCATGCGCGAGGCGACGCGGATCAGAGGGATGGTGAAGATGATGTAGATGATGGCCGCGGCCGTGAGCGGCGTTGAATTGGCCACGATGCCCATCTTCTCCTTGGCCCTGAACAGCAACTCAGGCACGGCGATGACCGACATGAGTGACGTGTCCTTGATCATGGCGATGAACTCGTTGGTGAGGGGCGGAATCACCAGCCGTACGGCCTGGGGCAGCACCACATTGATCATGGCCTGGCCGTGGGTCATGCCGAGCGAGCGAGCCGCCTCGGTCTGTCCCTTGGGGATAGCCTGGATGCCGGCCCTGAAGATCTCAGCGGAGTACGCTCCGTAGCAAAGCGCGATGCCGAGCACGCCCGAGGCCAGCGCACTGAGCTTGAGCCCGGCGATGGCCAGACCGTAGTAGATGAAGATGAAGAGGAGCAGCAGCGGCAGGCCGCGGAAGAGATCTATGTAGGCGCCCGCCAAGAACCGCGCCACCCGGAACCGTGACAGCCGGATGAGCGACAGTACCAGCCCCCAGGTCCAGGCGAATATGAGACCGAGAATGAGTACCTCGATCACCGTGGGCAACGTCTTGACAAGCAGCCAGAGAGACTCCAGGAGGATCTCTCCATTGAAGAACGCGTTCACCAGCTCACCTCCGCTCGCGCTCCAAACAGGTCCTTAAAAGAGAATACAGAGAAAAGGGGGCCGGAGCTGAAGCTCCGGGCCCCCCGTTGACATCTGGTCGGTCAGGACCTGTAGAAGACGTCACCAATCTCTAGTTGATGACTCCTGTAAGACCCCACTTGACGCAGATCTTCTGGTAGACGCCCTCGCTGATGAGCTCGGCAAGAGCCGTGTTCATAGCCGACAAGAGAGCCGTGGCCTCCTTCTTGATGGCATAGCCGTAGTCGTTCGGCGTGACGATGCCGCCGGTGTTGTCGAACTTGGCCTTGTAGTCGGGGTTCGTGTCGATGATGTAGGCGTTCACAGGCTCGTCGTTCACGACGGCCTCGACCCGGCCGGCCGACATGTCGGCGAAGGCGTCAAGGATAGTGGGGTACTTCTTGATTTCCTTGACACCGGCGATCTCTTCGACGGCGAACTGACCGGTGGTGTCGACCTGCACACCCACGACCTTGCCCACGAGCTCCGCGGAAGTGAGGACCGGCATATCCTTGGGGGCGCTGATAGCGAGGATGCCCGGCAGATACGGACTGGTGAAGTTGACCTGCTCGAGGCGCTCGTCGGTGATGCTCATGGCCGACATGATGATGTCGTAGCGATCGCTCAGAAGACCTGGGATGATGCCGTCCCACGCGGTCGAGACCACAACGAGCTCAAGGCCCATCTTCTTGGCGAGCGCGGTGCACAAGTCGACGTCGAAGCCGATGTAGCCACCCTTCTCGTCAGAGAACTCCATGGGCGGGAAGGCGGTGTCTGAACCGGCCTGCAGCTTGCCCGACGTGATGGTCGCCGGCATCTCGATGTTGGCCGACTTGGTGACGGCCGCGATGGCGGCGTCGGCAGCCGCGGCTTCGCCGCCGCCGGCAGCGGTGGTATCTGTGCTGGGCGCCGCGGTGGTGGTGGTCTGTTCTTCACCGCCGCACGCGGCGATGAGCGGCACGAGCACGAGCACAAGTGCCAGAACAACGAGTAGCAGGTAGTTTCTCTTCAACTTCTTCCTCCTCCTGGATTCGCACCCAACGACCAGCGATCTGACGGCGGGGGATGGGCGACAGAACCCTGTCTTCAGACTAGTAAACAAAATGCATTATTAGCATGTGAGGGTCATCGTGTCTAACACGCGCGGGCAGTGTCAGTTGCCGGTAACGCCCCATTTCTCGCAGATGAGCTGGTAGACCCCATCGGCACGCAGCTCAGCGATCGCCGCGTTGACCGCCATCAGCAGGGCCTCGCTGCCGTTCTTGAAGCCGTAGCCGTATCCTGTCCCCAGGTCGATGCTGCCGGTATTCGCGAATTCCGCCCCGAAGTCAGGGAACGAGCTAAGGATATAGCCGCTCACCAATCGTTCGATGACCACCGCGTTCAGCTTGCCCTCGCCCATCTCCTTGAAGGCGTCGAGAATGCGGTCGTACGTCTCGATGCCAACGCCGGAGATCTTGGCGACCTCGGTTTCGGCGAGTGTCCCCTTCTGGACCCCGGTCACCTTGCCCGAGAGCCCGGCCGCGTCGACGATGGGGCTGCCGGTGGGCGTGGTGATGGAGAGAACCGCCGGCAGATGAGAGTCGGTGAAGGCCATCTGGGCCTGCAACTCGGGTGTGATGACCAGGGCCGCCATGACGAAGTCATAGAGACCATCTTCGATCAGCCCCGGAACCAGGTTAGGGTAATCTACCTCCACGATCTCCAACTGCAGCCCGAGCTTCTTCGCCACCGCGGTGCACAGATCGAAGTCGAAGCCTTGGTAGCCGTCTTTCCGCGCGAACACGAGCGGCGGGAAGGCCGCGTCGGAGCCGGCGAGCAGCGAGCCCGATTTGATCGTTTGCGGAACGGTGATGGCGGCGGACTTGGCGATCGCCGCGATGGCCAAGTCGGCCGGGGTCTGCTCACCCTCAACCGTGGTCGTGGTCGACTCGCCGGCCGAAGTAGTAGTGGTGCCGGTAAGGGAACAGCCGGCAAGGGTCGCTCCGAGAATGGTGAGCAGTATCACGAGTACGATGGGTACGACCCGCGCAGTCTTCAAATCATCCCTCCTTGTGGATCCCCATCGGGTGACGAAAGCAAAGAGCATTATTAGCACGCAAACGTATTGTGCGTCGCCCAGTGCGCCCCGCGGACGAGGCATCGTCTTTCCGCAGGCTCCTATAGGTATACTCCTTCATATAATGAGTCCGCGTAGATCGACCAGCAATCCCCACTCCACGCAGGTGAGCGTTGAAGTTCCCGTCGAAGGCGCGCTCTTCTGTGAGCCACTCGAGGGCGGCAAGGTACGCTGCACGCTGTGCCCGCACGAGTGTGTCATAGGCGAGAACAGCGAGGGCATCTGCAAGGCCCGCGGCGTGCGGGCCGGCCGGCTTCTCGCGCTGACCTACGCTCGCCCGGCCACTATTGTGAGCGATGAGATCGAGAAGAAATCATTGTTCCATTTCTACCCGGGCACCCGGGCCCTCTCCCTGGGAGGCCACGGCTGCAACGTGCTCTGCAATGGCTGCCCCAACTGGCAGATCTCGCACGCCAGCCCACATACCGAGACCACCCGCCTGCCGGTTCTGCTTCCCGGCGAGGCCGTGGCGATGGCGCAGAAGCACAAGCTGGCGGGAGTAGCCTTCACCTACAATGAGCCCGTGGTGTGGATCGAGTACGTCCACGACGTGGCCGCGGCGTTCAAGGAGGCGGGTCTCTATACCGCGATGGTGACCGCCGCATTCTTGACCGAGGAAGCTCTCGACTATGTGGCTCCCCAGATCGATGCTTTCAGGTATGACCTCAAAGCTCCCGAGAACGCGGGCTGGGCGCGTCTGAGCAGGGTCAAGTACGCGGAATCGACCCTGACTATGGCCGTGCGCGCCAAGGAGGTGCACGGGTGCCACGTGGAGGTCGCGTCGAACATAGTGCCCGATCTCAACGACACCGACGCCGGCATGACGGGCATGGCGCGCCTGGTGGTCGATCGGCTGGGGCCGCGCACACCCTGGCACGTTACGAGGTTCTTGCCCGATTTCGAGCTTACCTATTTGCCGCCTACTCCCATCAAGACGCTGGAACGGGGTCTCGAACTGGGCCGCAAGGCTGGATTGCGCTTCGTCTACATCGGCAATGTGCCCGGGCATCCGGCCCGCGACACCGTTTGTCCGAACTGTGGTCGTACCGTCATCAGGCGCGGCGAGCCCAAGGTGGAACTGACCGGCGTGAGGCAGGGACTGTGCGCCGTGTGCGGTGAAGACCTTGTCCTCGTGGGTGCGAGGGACTGAGATGCGCGCCTGGTCGCCGAGGGGTCGGTCGAGCAGGCGCCCGGAGGGCGGGGTGTCGATTCTCAGTTCACGCCGGCAAGCAGCGGTCCGCGCAGTTCTTGTCGTCGCGCTAAGTCTCTGCGCGCTCGCCGTAGCTCTGATCGTCGCGGCGCGGGCCACCGACGGCCGCGCCGGCGCCGGCTGGAGCCCAGAGCGGCGCCGCAAGCCGGACAGCGCTCGCGACTCAGACGACTTTGGCGGAGGCCGTCGCACCCCTGGTCGTCGCCGTCGACCGGGTGCTCAGCCTCGTCGACGAACCTGTCACTGTGAATATCGAGGGCGACCTGGTGGGTTCGCTCGTCGACATGAAGCTGGTAGTCAGGGTCAAGGGACCGGCCGGCGTCGAGCAGGTAGGCGAGACGACTCCCGACCTGAAAGAGATCGACAAAGTCGTCGTCGTGCTCGGCGAGACTCCGTCGAGCACCACCGCGATCACGTCCGACGAAGCTGGGATGGAGGCTCCGCAGCCCGACATCTCCACGACGACGACCGTGGCCACCACCGGCAACGACCCGGCGGCGCTGAGGGCCGGGACGCTGGCCATGTCGGTGACGCTGGCCGCGCGCCGGCCCGATGGGCCCGGCGCCTACTTGCTGGTGACCGAGGTGAAGTCGGGTTCTGACGTTGTGGCGAGCGGGCAAGTGTGGATCGGCAAGGTCGCCGCGCGAGAGAAGCCTCTCGATGTGGCTTTCGTCTGGCCCGTCTCGCTCGGAGTGCACAGGGACGCTGACGGAGTCTTCTACGACTCTGTCATCGAGGATGCGCTCGGCACCACAGAGGAGGCGACAGCCCCGGGCGGCGGCACACTGAGGGGCGCCGCCCGGCTCGCCGAACTCTTTCCCGCGTGGAACCTAACGCTGGCCATAGAACCAGTGCTGCTCACCCAATTGCGCGACATGGCCGACGGCTACGCGCGCCGCGACTCCACCGGCCCCGTGGTGCAGGTCCAGGAAAGCGACGCCCACGTGCAGAACGCCGGCTCGCTCCTCGCCGCGTTCAAGAAGGCGGCCGGCAGCGAATCGATCGAGATAGCGGTGAGTCCGTATTCGGGAGCCGATCTCAGCGTGCTGGCCGCGGAGGACTGGCGCGACGGCTTCGAGCAGATCCAGATGGGCAAGCAGGAGCTTCAGCAGACCCTTGGGCTTGGGGCGCCTCTGACGGGCGCGTACTCTCCCGGGCTTGACCTCAGTTCCGCCAGCCTGGGATTCTACGCCGACGCCTCCGTCGACCGCGTAGTGGTGAGCTCGGACCTCGCGGCCATGCTCACCGAGCCGGTTGAAGAGGGTGTGGTGACCGTGCGGGCGCGAGACGAGGAGAATCACCGCGCCACTTTGGTACTGGCCGACGCGGCACTTGGCGCTCAGCTTGCGCCCCCGTGGGATGCCAACCGTCTCTTCGCCGTATTGGCGGCTCAACTTGCCGCGTCGCCGCGCGACGCCGTGGTAATCGCGCCCGACCAGCGGTTCACGCTCCCGCCCGACGCGTACGTGGAGGCGATCGGCACGGTGCTCGGCTCTCTGGATTGGATCGAGACGGCGACTCTCTCCAAGCTGCTTCGCGAATACTCGCCCGGCACCCGCCCGATGATGCTCAAGACCGCGACGGGCACGGCCGCGGGTTACATCCAGGGCGTGCTGCTCGATGAGTTGCGGTCCGCTCACGGCGCGGTGAGCGACCTGGCCGCGATCGCCGACGCCACGAGGGCTCCCGTGGAAGCCGTGCATCGACTGCTGTACATGGCCGAGAGCGGCTGGTGGTGGCGCCCCGGCACGAGTCCGCAAGAGGCCAGCATCGGGCTCGACTACTGCCGCAAAGCACGCGAACTGGCGCAGGCGGAGCTGGACAAGATCACATTCTCGGGTGCTGAGTCGGGCCTCATCGCAGGGAGTGAGGGTGTCGTGGAACTCTCGCTCGAGAACAAGGCCGACTACGCGGTGACCGCCCGCCTGCTCTTCGGCGCTACCGGGCTCACCCTACCCGACGGTGAAGTGCTCGACCTCGACCTGCAGCCCGGCTCTACCGTGGTGCCTGTGCGGGTGGTCGTGGCCGACGGCAAGCACGTGCTCGACGTCAAGCTCGTCGCCGGAGGGTCGACCCTCGACGAGATCGGCCATTCGGTGCGCTTCATCACCTTCGGGACGGTCCTCCCCGCCATCATCATCGGAGGACTTCTGGTGCTCGCCGGGCTCTTCTTCCTGGCGCGCAGGCTGCTGCGGGGACGCGGGTTCTCGTGGCCCGCGAGATTGCGCCCGCGCCGGCGCGGCTGAGCGGCCGCGGCGCTTGATTCTGGCGGTGGCGGTGGCGCCGGTCCTGCCGGTGCGGAGGCCGCGAGGCGATCTGCCAGCGCTCGGCGGCAAATCTGGTCGCGCTCGGGGCTCCTGGATACCTATTCAGTGTCATAACTAGCTATAAGCGTTCCGCGCGGGACCCTCAGGATGCTAAACTGCGTGACCATGGAAGATTGGCATAGTCATCTATTGAGGGAGCGGATCGACCAGAGCAGTCTGGTCATCCAGGGCAACCGGGCCAGCGCGCTTGGCGCGCTCGATGCCGGTGTGCGTTTCTTTGCCGGCTACCCCATCTCGCCCAGCTCCGAGATCATGGAGGCCATGGCGTACGAGCTGCCTCGCTCGGCTGGGGTCTTCGTGCAGATGGAAGATGAGATCGCATCGGTCATGGCCTGCGTCGGCGCGGCGCTGACCGGCGAGGTGGCCATGACCGCCACATCGGGCCCGGGCTTCTCGCTCATGCAAGAAGGCATCGGCTACGCGATCATGGTCGAAGCGCCGATCGTGATCGTCAATGTGATGCGCGTGGGGCCCTCCACTGGGCGGCCGACCGCGCCGTCGCAAGGCGACGTCATGCAGGCCCGCTGGGGCACCCACGGCGATCACCCGGCCATCGTGCTGGCAGCCTCCAACGTGGCCGACATGTATCGGCTGACGATGGCCGCCGTCCGCTTCGCCCAGCGATTCCGCACGCCCGTCATCCTGCTCGCCGACCAGCTCGTCGGCCAGATGCGCGAGAGCTTCTCGCCCGAACTGGTCGGCCGTTACCGTCTTACGAGCGGTGACTTCGATTTCTCGCCCGCATACATCAAGCCCGATGTCGCGCGCGAGGTGCGTTCGACCCACGTGCTGGGCGACGGCAACCATCCGCATGTCACCGGCTTGTACCATGACGAGACGGGCTTTCCGACCAACGATCCTGAGCAGAGCGATACGTTCCTCCGCGAGCTCTATAACAAGGTTGCCCACCATCGCAGCGAGCTCTGCCTCTACGACGTCAAGAACGAGGGCAAGGGCCGGGTGTGCATCGTGGCGTACGGGTCGTGCGCTCGCACCGCCCGGGCCGCCTGGAGACTGGCCGAAGAAGAGGGTCTGCCGGTCGAGGTCCTGCACCTCTACACGCTGTTCCCGCTGCCGGTCGAGATCGTCCAGCAGGTGGCGCGTCGCGTGGAGTTCATGCTCATCCCCGAACTGAACCTGGGCCAGTACGCGCACGAGGTGCGCAAGATGGCCGAGCAGTGGACCACCGTCATCGGCATGAACAAGATCGATGGCACGCTGTTCACTCCGCGTGAGATCCTCGACCGCATCGCCGAGCTCATCGGCAAGTACGAGAGCGTGTAGGAGGCTGCTGACAAATGACGATTCGCCGTCAGAACGTGATAGGCATGCTCAAGACAAGGACGCAGGGAGCGTCAATAGCAGCGCTATTGGCGCGACTGCGGACGAAGTATTGTGCCGTCCAGCGCGTTCTGGCGGCCGAGGCTCCTTTGTCTGCAGCCTCGATAGGACAGCCATGCCTCTAGCCATAGAGAAGTTCGTTCATACCGAACGGCTGCCCCACATCTGGTGCCCGGGCTGCGGCATCGGCAGTGTGGTGTCGGCGTTTCTCCGCGTCGCGGTGGATCTGGGTCTCGAGCGCGAGAATACCGTGGTCGTGAGCGGCATCGGCTGCTCCAGCCGCGCCTGCAACTACATCGACATGGGCACGGTGCACTCGATCCACGGGCGCGCCCTCGCGGTGGCGACCGGCATCAAGATGGCTCGCCCCGATTTCAACGTAGTCGTCTTCACGGGCGACGGCGACGGTGCTGCCATCGGCGGCAATCACCTCATCCACGCCTGCAGGCGCAACATCGACCTCACCTGTGTACTGCTCAACAACCAGGTGTACGGCATGACCGGCGGCCAGCTCTCGCCGACCATGGAGATCGGCGACAAGGCCACCACCGCCACTGACGGCAACGTCGAGCGGCCCTTCGATCTGTGCCGGTTGGTTGAGGCCGCCGGCGCGACCTTCGTAGCTCGTGGCACCGCCGCCAACATCCGCCAGACCGAGATGTTCATCAAGAAGGGCCTGCAACACCCAGGCTTCGCCTTCATCGAAGCCGTGGTCCCGTGCCCGACCGAGTACGGGCGCAGGCAAGGCATGAAGAACGTGGTCAAGATGCTCGACGACGAGAAAGAGCGCACAGTCACCAAGCTCAAGGCGTCGAAGATGACGCCCGACGAGCTGTCTGGCAAGATCGTCACCGGCATCCTTCACGAGGACAAGACGGTCCCCGAGTTCCAGCGAACGTATGCGGCGTCGGCACGCGCGTTGACGCGAGCCGCGGCCGAGCAAGCCCCTATCCCCGAGGAAGAAAAGTGATCCCCGGAACCTCGCTCCCAGACGGCCGGGCGGAGTTGCCCCCGGCCGGCTCGCAGGCCGCCCCCGTCCGTGAAGGGCTGCTCGCCGACCGCACCTTCGTCGAAGTCCGCTTTGGCGGCAGTGGCGGCCAGGGTGTTCTGCTCATGGGGGTCGTGCTCGCGGTGGCGGCCAACCACGATCACCGTTGCGTCGTGCAGACTGAGACATACGGTCCCGAGGCCCGCGGCGGGTCGAGCCGCAGCGACGTGATCATCTCTGACCTGCCGATCGACTATCCGAAGCTCGATAGCGCCGACCTCTTGCTTGCCCTGTCGGTGCCGGCGGCCAACAGCTACATCAAGAGCCTGCGCCGCACCGGCGTCTTCATCTACGATAGCGGTCTGATCGAGGAGCCTCCCGCGTTCTCCGGCACCACGTTCGGCATTCCCTTCTCCCACCTGGCCAAGGAAGAGATCGGCCGCGTGCAGACGGCGAACTCGCTGGCGCTGGGAGCCGTCGTCGGCATAACCGGCATCGTTTCGGTGGAGTCGCTGCGCAAAGCCATCATCGAGGCGGTACCTTCTGGCACCGAGGAGATCAACGCCAAAGCGTTGGCCCGCGGATTGCAGGCTGCCGAGGAGTGCTGAAACGTCGAGGGGGCCCTTGCGAGCCCCCTCGTTCGACGTGGATCTGCCTACAACGACTGTTACTTGGCGGCCGGGAGGATGTTGGTCGTCGGCATCGGGTATGAACCCATCTCCACGATCTTGCCCCCCTGCACCTGCTGGATGCGGATGGCATCGAGACCCTGGACGTCGCCTTCGCCGTAGGTGAGAGGCGTCATGCAGATGCCGCCGGTATCGAAGTTCTTGATCTGCCGGAAGCCGTTCATGAGCACGTCCTCGGGGGTGAGCTTGCTGGGATCGCCGGCAAGAGAGGCAAGGCGGAGGGCCTCGACCTGCAACATGACCTCGACCAGACCAGCCTGGTACATGATGTTCTCATTGCGATTGTTGGGCCGGTACGCATCTTGCAGCACCTTGGAGAACGCGATGCCCGGCACGTCGGCATCAACGGCGCAGTAGTCGCCGCCGGTGACGACGCCGTTGGCCACCTCGCCCAAGTCAGGCACCATGATCTGCAGGTGACCCGGCTCGCAGAAGGCGAAGGTGATCTTGTAGGCCTGATCTGGGCCCATTCCGAGACGGAGCGCTTCTTTCACCGTCGGCTGCGCGCCCGGGTTGACCATGATGCCGAGTGTCAGGTCGACTTTGTGGTCTTTGAGCCAGGCAAGCTGGGTCGTGGGCGGCGCGGTGGGCACCAGCGGCACGAACTGGGCGCCGACGAACTCATAGCCAAGCTGCTCCAGGGCCGCCTGCATCTCGGGGATGTCGATGGTGCGTCCGAGCGCGGCGTCCGCGGTCAGGTAAGCCACTCTGGGCTTGCGAGTCGTATCCGTCCAGCTCTCCAGGAACCATTGTGCGACCGCGTACATGGCATCGGTGTAGATGGGGCTCTTCAGGAAGATGTTACCCGGCGGCTGAAGAGTGGCGGGCGGCACACCTTGGCTGGTGGAGCCAACACTGTCCTCGATCAGCATGTCTTTGAGAGCCATGACCTGGGGCGTGCCGCTGACGCGCTCCACCAAGAGGCCCTTCGACAACAGGTCTTGGTAGATGGTCACCGTCTTGTCGGGTGCGAGGGCGTCGTCGCCCCAGAGAAGCTCGAAGCTGATGTTGGCGGGAATGGTCTTGTCGGAGAGCCACGGCGCCAGCACGTGGTTCTCGTTGACCCATTTGACGTAGTCGTCGTAGGCGGCGAGAACGGCCGCGCAGTCTTCAGCGTAGGCACCCGTGAGCGCGAAGGTACCCCCCACGTACAGTTTGACCGGCGCACCCAGCGTGGTGTCGGTGCTGGCGGGAGCGGTAGTAGCGGTGGTGTCGCCGGACGCCGTGGTCGCGGTGGTTGCCGGCGGAGCAGTGGTGACGGGCTCATCGGTGCCCCCGCACGCGGCCAGCACGGGCAGCGCTAATAGGACGATGACGAGCAGACTCAAGAACCAAAGCCTCTTCATGGTTAACCCCTCTTACGTGTTTGTCCCTGGTCGAGTTGCCCAGAACAGCCTGTCTGTGCCGCGTTCACCTCCCATCCCATACCGTTGTCATATGCTCATGCCCAGCCCCTCCGCTGGCGGGAGGCCGGGTGATCAGCTACCTAGGGCCTGTCCAGCAGGACCAAGCCCATGTTGAGACTCCGTTCGAGGCGGACTTTGGCGGCGTAGGGCTCGTAGCCCGCCGCCGTGAGCGATACGTCGTACTCGACGCCGGCTTCCAGCCCATCGACCAGAAACTCGCCGTAGTTGTCAGTCAGCGTTTCGCGGGCCTTGCCGCCGCTCCACGTCACCGTCACCCTTGCTCCCTCAGCGCACTCGTCGGTATCCGTGTACGCGACGTTCGCCGCGACGAACACCTTGTTCCACCGTTGGAGGTTCTTGTAGAGAACTCGCGGCCTGGTGCCCAACTCGGCGCGGTACGCCTCGAGTCCCTCGGACGCTTCCAGCGCCGCAACCTCTTCATCGGTGGCCAGCACCAGACGAATGGCCCCCGTGGGGCAGATCTGCGAGCAGCGAGTCTCGGTCCATCCCGCGTCGATGAGATGGGCGCAGCCGGTGCATTTCTGGGCTACCTGGGCCTCTTCGTTCCAGTAGACCGATCCGTACGGGCACGCGTCGACGATCTCGGGGTGACCTTTGGCTCTGTCGGGGTCGATGATCACCAAGCCGTCCTCGCGCCGGTAGACCGCGCCCTCAGGAGCCGCGGAGAGGCAGGCCGCATCGGCACAGTGCATGCAGGGCCTCGGAAGGTAGGCCACCCGCACTATCGGGTACTGGCCCCGTTCTTTGCGGTCAATGTTCATCCAGCGATGGCCGGTCCAGGGCTGGGCTATCGAGTAGCCGGGGAAGTCGTTGCCGACGAACTCATCCTTGTCGGCCAGAAAGCAGTCGTTGCAGTCGTGGCAGAGAGCGACGTCGATGATCAGGCTCCACTTCTTCATCGCCCACCCCCCATATTCCCCTGCCATTTCTCCACCTGGATGAGGCACGAGTTGGGAGCCATGCCGGTGGAGGTCGGCGTGACGAACCGCTTGGGGGTGAGCAGGTTGATGCAGCCGGCCATGTCGGGGGAATAGCCGGGCCTGCCGAGAGGCTGGTAGTCGGAGCACGACTCGTAGCAGTGCACGGTGCCCGGCGCGAGGCGTTCGGTCACCTGGGCCGCGAGGATCACCTCACCGCGGTCGTTGAACGCCCGCACGAGGTCCCCAGCGGCGATGCCGCGCGCCGCGGCGTCCTTGGTGTTGAGTCGCACGATCCAGTAGTGGTGGCCGTCGACGAGCACTCGGTGGTCCTTCACGTCGTTCGACCAAGACCCCTTCACACCGCCCATGGTATGCATGGAGAAGCGAGGATGGGGGCTGACGAGCTGGAGTGGATACTTGCCGTAGAGTTCCTCGGTGTGGTGCCCCTCCCAACTTGGGATGTACTGCGGGCCCATGGCCGGGCGTTCGGGGTCGACAGTACCGCCCGCCTCGAAGCGCGTCAGGCTGTTCGACACGAACTCTATCTTGCCCGACGTGGTCTGTAGACCCTTGAGCCCCACGGTATCCCAAGGGCGCGGACCGGAGTCGGGGGTGTCTCGCTTGCGGTCTTCGGCGAACCACCTGAGCCCCGGGGTGGATTTTCTATCGGGTGGTACCGGCACCAGGTAGTAGCCCTTCTTCTCGAACTCCTCCCAGGAGATCCGGGAAGGCAGGTCGCTTGCCTCGAACATCCGCTTGACCCAGTCGAGGTCGCTGCAGCCCTCGGTGTAGAGCTCGCCCAGCCCGAGACGGTCGGCGATGAGCGAGAAGATCTGATAGTCGGACTTCGACTCTCCCAGGGGCTCTATACACTTCTTCTGCAGCACGATGAGCCGGTGGTTGCACTGATCGAATCCGTCTTTGCCGTAGCCTCCCGCACTGGCCCACTCGGCGATGTCCCAGCGCTCGAAGTTGGTGCAGGCCGGCAGCACGATGTCTGCGAAGCGGCTCTCGCCCTCGAACCAAACCGCCTGGCTGACGACGAACGGCACCTTGCCTTCACGGTAGGCGCGCACGTAGCGGTTGGTCTCGGTCATGGTGCCGATGAAGGAGTTGCCGTACTTGTAGTACATGCCGACCGGCGCGAAGCCGGGTGCCGGGTACTCATACTTCTTGAACTGCGCCTCGATGGAAGCCCCGCCGAATCCGCGTCCGCGCCATTCGTGGCGCTCGTGCATCATGGCCTCGGGGATGCGCAGGCGCGAAACCGTCTGGCCCTCAGCCGAGTGCTGCGGATTGCCTGTCGCGCCCGTCTTTGGCCACATAGCCGCGGCGAGGCGTCCGGCGGCGGTGTTGAAGGCGTCGCCCGAGATGCCTCCTTCGGAGTAGCCGGGGAACCAGAAGGAGAAGTCGCACGGCACGCCGTGTGTCGTCGACCACATGGCGCAGCCGGGTTTGCCCAAGCCCTGCATGGCCGCGAGACCGATCATGGTGCGGGCCCACTCGTTGCCGGTCGCCGAGCGGCAGGCGCCGCCCCAGCCGCCCTGCCCGCCGGCGGCGAGGGTCGTCTTCTTGGCTGCCCACTCCCGGGCGAATGCCCGGATCTCGCGGGCCGGGATGCCGCTCTCCCTCTCGGCCCACTCAGGGCTCTTGGGTTGCCCGTCGCTCGTGCCGAGCACGTAGGCGGCCCACTCGTCGAAGCCGGCGGTGCGGGTGGCTACGTACTCCTTGTCGTAGGTGCCCTCGCTCAGCCAGGTGAACGCGATGCCGAGGCCGAACGCCACGTCGGTGCCAAGGCGGGGCGCAAACCACTTGTCGGCCAGGAAGCCGGCGGTGTGGTTGTAGTAGGGGTCGATGAAGACCATCTTCACGCCCAGCTCTTTGAGCCACCGGCGACGCGGGGTACTCTCAAACGCGGTGTAGATGCCTCCACCGGTCGATTCCGGGTCGGCCGACCAGAAGACCACCATCTCAGTGTTCTCGAGGGCGTCCTCGAGCAGGTCGTACTGCTCGGGGATGCCCAGCCGGTGACTGAAGCCCCACATGTGCATCCCACCCCAGTGCCAACCTTCCCAGCTGTCGGGGTTGTGCTCGGCGTAGGTCATGCCGGTGAGGTTCATGAAGCGGAAGTAAGCGCTGAACCGGTAGCCGAGGTTGCCCCACATGTGGTGGGATCCCGGGCAGGTGAGAATCGCTGCCGGTCCCTGCTCGCGCTTGAGGCGGACTATCTCCCCGGCCACGATGTCGGCGGCTTCATCCCAACTGATCGGCTCATAGCCCGAGGTGCCGCGGTTCTGGGCGTTGCGGCCGCCGGCGCCGGTGGAATCAGGTGCCCCGCTGGGGTCGAAATCGACTCGCTTGAGCGGGGTGAGGATGCGATTGGGGGAATAGATAGTCGAGCGGTGCGCCACGGTGTAGGGCGAGAGAGTCGTGCGGCGCGGCGGAGTGAAGGTGCGCCCCCGCGCTTGGATGCTCCACGACGGACCGTCGGTGTCGTCGAGTTCGAGCGGAAGAATACGCACAATCCGCCCATCGTCGACCTCCACGTGCACCGGCCCACCCGTGGTGAGGTTTGTGAACCGAGTGACGGCCATCAGCGGGCCACCATCGGCGTGAAGCACGCGAGCGGTTGTCGAACGTCTGCAGTCAACCGGACCTCCTTGGTCGCCATTGCGCTCTGGCGATCACGACTTCGAAGGAATACTGCTTGCGAACGTGGTCACGTTGCCCTAGACTGATGTGGTCCATTTTACGGACCGCATGGTGCCTAGATTGGACTCACCTAATCTACTTCCGTCGTACTTGGTCTGTCAACAGGAAGAAGGGGGCGCGATGGCGACAGGCACGGCTGAGGAGCGCCCGCTCGACGCTCCGGGAAGCGACCGCTCCCCGAACCGGACCCTCGAAAAAGGTCTGCAAATCCTCAACCTGTTCGACGTCGAACACACCGACTGGAGCCTGAGAGAGTTGCGCGAAGAGTCCGGGTTCTCGAAGACGACGACGCTTCGTCTGGTCAAGACACTGGAAGCTCTCGAGTATCTTGCTTGCGATCCTGCTTCCGGCAGGTACTACCTGGGTTCGAGCATGCTGAGGCACGCGTACGTAGGGCTCTCACGCTCCGAGTTGGCCCGAATCGCCCATCCGTTCATGGTGCAGTTGGCGGAAGAGACGACTGAGACGGCCGGGTTGACGGTCTGGACGAATCAGGGACCCTTGCTCGTCGATCTCGTACCGACCTCGCGGATGTTCAAGCCGAATCTTCGACTCGGGATGCTCTTGCCCGGGCGAGGCGGCGCGGCTGAGAGAGTCCACCTGGCCTTCGGGCGAGAAAGCACGCGCGAGATTGTCTTGGCCGGGCCCCAGAGAGCGAGAACGCCATTCACGCTGACCGACCCGAAGCGTCTTCGCATGGAATTGGCGCGGGTAAGGCGAGAAGGCGTCTCCTTTGTCTTGCGGGAATGGGATGTCTCCATGGGGGCCGTCGCGGCGCCGGTCTTCGGCGCGGATGGATTCATCAGGGCCGTCTTGGCCGTGGTCGTGCCCATCGAGCGCTGCGGCGACCAAGCGATGGCCGCCTACACCCAGGCTGTTAGGAGAACAGCCCACGCTCTGTCGGAAGAGATAGGTTACCGGGGCGACCCGCCTGGGTCGCCGCTCAGTTGAGTCTGCCAGGGTGTGGCACCGCCAGTGCGTGTGACGAGCGGCAGCTCGAGAGGGTTCTAGGGGCTGTAGGTCTCCACCGGCAGCCTTGCCCGCAACCAAGCCTGGATGCCGCCCGCCACGTTGTAGACCTCCGCATACCCGAGCTTGATCAAGATCGACGCGCCGGTGCGGCTGCGGTTGCCGCTGTTGCAGATGACGTAGACAGGCCTATCTTTCGCCAACTCCGCCGGAGCACGCTGCTCGAGCTGCCCGAGGGGGATCAAGACTGCCCCGGGCGGGACGCCGGTCGTCGCCCACTCGCTCGGCTCGCGCACATCGACGATCTGCGCCCTGTCTTCAGCGTTCAGCCGTTCGAAGGTCTCTTCAACGCCAACCGTGACGTACGAGGCGGGCGGCGTCACTTCGTCTGCCGAGCAACCGAAAGCGGCCACGCCGACGACCAGCGCGGCCGATACGGCGAAAAGGCGGCGGCGACTCATTTCGCGTGGTCCTCCGACTTACTTGCCGACGTACCGGTGTCGCTCCCAGGCGGGCACCCGTGGCCGGCACCTGTTGCCTGCTACCGAAGAAGTCTACCCCAAGACCGTTCCATGCCGAGTCATCCTCGACGTGCATGCCAGGATTAGTGTCCGAGGCGCAGCATGGCGGTCGGTGTCTCGGGCAGCCCGGCGACGACTATCGCCTTGGCTGCGGCCTCGACGTCATGGGCCACCGCGCGGATCGAGTCTGACCCATGCGGTCGACTTGGGGGACGCGACGGCGCGTGGCTCTCCGGACATCCATTTGTCGTCTGCGACAAGAGACCGCCTATTGGCGCTCGTCACCCGCGCTCTTTGTCTCTGACCCGCCCGCGCGTCTCGCGAGGCGCCTGCTCGCCCGGACGGCCGTGAACTGAGCTCCAATGAGGAAGATCTGGGCGGAGTAGTAGATCCAGATCAGCAGAACGACGAAGCCCGCTGCCGCGCCGTAGCTGGAATCCATGCCGGCCCTGCCCAGGTACACGCCCATGGCGAACTTGCCTACCCCAAATAGCAGGGCTGTGACGAAGGCTCCAAGCCACAAATCGCTCCGCCTGATCTTCGCGCGAGGCAGCACTTTGAAGAGCAAGGCCATGAGCACCGTCACCACCCCCAGAAAGACGACGAAGTCCGCGGCGTGGAGTACGAGGGTCGGCGCCGGGAGACGGTCACCCAGCTCATGCCCGAAGGCCGACACGAGCGTCGTCGCCACAAGTGAGACGAGCAGGAGAAGCCCAACCCCGAGCAGAGCGAGGAAGGTGAGCAGACGGTCCATGAGATTCAGCTTCTTCACTATCCCGGGGCGGGGCCGGTCGCTGATACCCCAGATGACATTCAGGTCGGTCTGCAACTCGGAGAAGACCCCGACCGCGCTCGCCACGAGAAGGACGACGCCTCCCACAGTCCCCAGGATGCCGCTTCTGAAGCTGCCGGCGTTCTCGATGACTGTCTTCACGGCCGATCCGGCGGTGGGCCCCACCGCGCTCCGCACCTGCTCGATCACATCGGCCTGTGCGCCTGCCTTGCCGTAGACCAGGCCCGCTATCGACACCGCGACAAAGAGTAGGGGAGCGAGAGAGAGGAAGGTGTAGAAAGCGAGCGCAGCCGCCCGTCGCGCGGTCTCGTCGGCGTTCCATTTCTTCACGAGCTGCCGTGCGAAGGCGGTCGTGGCCTTCATGTCCATGTGTTCCGCCGGTTCTGCCGGGCGCCCGGCCCGCTAGCCTTCTTGTTCGGTCTGTGCGGCGAGTTTCACCTCGAGGCTGCGCGCCAGGGCCTCGATCGCCGCGTCTTGCGCTGCCAGATGGGCTTGGATCTGCTGGGCTTCGTGAAGCACGGCCTCGGCGTCGTTGTAGGTGCTCATGGCACGCTCGTCGGAGGCGCGGCCAATGACCGTTTGGCCCACCATGATGACGCTCAGCAGCACCAACTGCAGAAACGTCTGAGATACCCATTGGACCGTTGTCAACGCCCCGCCCTTGATTGCCTGGGGCAGCGCGACCAGAGCAAGCGCGGCGAAGGCGTAGGCGCACCACATGGTGCCGACCGCCTCTGTTATTCGCCGTGCGAGCCGGCCGTTGAAGCCTAGGCCGTGCAGCTGCCTCGTCGTTCGTGGCGGCTTGTCTTTGCGGGCGGACGTGTGCGGGTGCGGCACATAGCTGAACAGACTCATGGCAGACATCCTCTCTTGCGGCACCTCCGCGGGGAAGTGGACGACGCGTGTGGCGGTCTCTGCGATGATGGTAGCAGTCGCCGGCCGTGGCACGTTCCTGAGTCCGGCCAGATCGTCAGGGCGCCAGCGCCGGCAGGTCGCGCGCGGTGCTATGCTCAGACTGCTATGGAACTGTGGCACGGCCATCTGCTCCGCGAGAAGGTCGATCAGAGCAGCCTGCTTGTCCAAGGCAATCGGGCCTGCGCGCTCGGCGCGCTCGACGCCGGTGTGCGCTTCTTCGCCGGATACCCCATCACCCCCAGCTCGGAGATCATGGAAGCCATGGCCTACGAGCTCCCCCGGGTGGGCGGCGTGTTCATGCAGATGGAGGACGAGATTGCGTCCATCTGTGCCTGCATCGGGTCGTCGCTGGCGGGCAAGCTGGGTATGACCGCCACCTCGGGACCGGGCTTCTCGCTCATGCAGGAGGCCATCGGCTACGCCATCATGGTCGAGGCGCCACTGGTGGTGGTCGACGTCATGCGGGAGGGGCCGTCCACAGGGCGGGTGAGCGCGCCCTCCCAAGGGGATGTCATGCAGGCCCGTTGGGGCACGCACGGCGACCATCCGGCCATCGTGCTCGCGGCCTCCAACGTGGCCGACATGTATCGCTTGACCATGGCGGCGGTGCGGTTCGCGCAGCGCTTCCGCACGCCGGTCACCGTCTTGGCCGACGAGGCGGTGGGGCACATGCGCGAGAGCTTCTCGCCGGAACTGGTGCGCCGGTACCGCCTTACCAGCGGAGACTTCGACTTCACGCCGGGCTACGTACACCCCGATCTGGCGCGCGAGGTGCACGCGCCGCACGTTCTGGGCTCCGAGACCTATCCCCACGTGACCGGGTGCACTCACGACGAGACGGGATTCCCGACCAACGACGCCAGAAAGAGCCAGACATTCTTACGAGAGCTGTACGACAAGGTGACCAACCACCGGGATGAACTCTGTCTCTACGACCTCAAGAACGAGGGCAGAGGACGCGTGTGCATCGTCGCCTACGGGTCGTGCGCGCGGAGCGCTCGGGCGGCCTGGCGGCTGGCGGAGGAAGAGGGCCTGCCGGTGGAAGTGCTCCATCTCTACACACTCTTCCCGCTGCCGGTGGAGGTCGTCCAGCAGGTGGCCAGACGGGTGGAGTTCATGATCATCCCCGAACTCAACCTGGGGCAGTACGCCCGCGAGATCCGCAAGCTGGCCGAGCAGTGGACCACGGTCGTCGGCATGAACAAGATCGACGGAACCCTCCTCGCCCCGCGGGAGATCCTCGATGAGGTGATCAGGCTGATCGGCAAGTACGAGAGCGTGTAGGGAGCGGGAGTGGCGACTGGGACCGGCCTGACGTCGCGACGCTAGGAGACACGGCATGGCGCTCGAGATCGAACGGTTTCTGCACACGGAGCGGTTGCCACACATGTGGTGCGCCGGGTGCGGTATCGGCATCGTCACCGGCGCCCTGTTGCGGGCGATGGTCGACCTGGAGCTCAAGCGCGAGGAGACCGTCGTGGTCGGCGGAGTAGGCTGCTCGAGCCGCGCCGCCGGATACGTGGACGTCGGCAGCATGCATACCATCCACGGACGGGCGCTCGCCTTCGCCGCCGGCATCAAGATGTCGCGGCCGGAGTTCACGGTCATCGTGGTCACGGGCGACGGCGACGGGGCGGCGATCGGCGGGAATCATCTGATCCATGCCTGCAGGCGCAACATCGACCTGACCTGCATCCTCTACAACAACCAGGTGTACGGCATGACCGGCGGGCAGATATCGCCCCAGGCGGGGTGGGGCGACGTGGCGACCACGGCCCCATACGGCCAAGTGGAGGAGTCGTTCGACCTGTGCCGGCTGACCCAGGCCGCTGGGGCGACATTCGTCGCCCGCGGCATCGCGGCCGACCCACGGGCCCTGCGGCAGATGATCAAGCAGGGCATCGAGCACCAGGGCTTCTCGTTCATCGAGGCTGTGGTGCCGTGTCCCACGGAGTACGGCAAGCGGAACGTCAAGGGCGGGGTGCTCGCCATGCTCGACGACGAGAAGGCGCGGGCGGTGGAGGTGGGGGCGGCCGCGAAGCTGCCGCCCGGGGAACTCACGGGCAAGATCGTCACCGGCGTTATGCATCGCGACACAGGTCGACTCGAGTACCAGCGCGCCTACGCCGGCATCGTCGAACGGGCACAGGCTGAGGCCGAGGCCGCCGCGGCAGAGTCTCTCGGGGAACAGGGGGAGGAGTTACAGGCATGAGCCCCATCACCGACCTATCGGCGCCGCCCCCGGTGGGCGAGGGCCCCTCTCCCGATCGGGCCGGGCTGCTGGCCGAGCGGACGTTCGTGCAGGTGCGCTTCGGCGGCACCGGCGAGCAAGGGGTGGTCCTCGTCGGCGTGGTGCTCGCTATGGCGGCGACGCGAGACCACCGCTACGTGGTACAGACGCAGACGTACGGCCTCGGTGCTCGGGGTGGCTACGGGCACAGCGACGTGATCATCTCCGACAAGCCCATCGACTACCCGGAGCTGCAGGCCGCCGATCTGCTCGTCACCCTGTCGCAAGACGCCGCCGACGGGTATTCTGACCTGCTGACGCTATCGAGCGTCTTCATCTACGACTCGGAGGAAGTGACGTCGCCGCCGGCCTTCACGGGCGCGGTTTTCGGCATCCCGTTCACGCGGATGGCCCGCGAAGCGGTCGGTGAGGTCGACGCGGCTCCCAACGTGCTGACCCTCGGCGCGGTGGTAGCCATAACCGGCGTGGTGTCGGTGGAGTCGCTTGAGAAGGCGGTACTGGCAACTATCCCGCCCGGCACCCGGGAGGCGAACGGTCTGGCGCTGAAGCTGGGCCTGGCCCTCGATGCTGAGGCGTGGCGAGTCACGAGGAGTCGCACATGCTTGTAGCTGGTCTCGACGTTGGAGCGAAGAACGTGCACGCCGTGCTCATGAAGAACGGAGCGGTAGTGGCTCGGGCGGCGGTGTCTTCGGGGTTCGACCATGAGGAATCTGCCGAACGGGGTTTGCGCGAAGCGGCGTCGCTTGCCGGGGCAGAACGGGGCGATATAACGGTCGTCGCGGCCACCGGCGCCGGCCGCAAAGCTCTCGCATTCGCCGGTCGGAAGCCCACCGAGATCGCCGCCGACGCTCGGGGGGCCACGTACCTCTACCCCACGGCCCGCACGGTGATCGACGTCGGCGCCGACGAGGCAAGGGCTATCCGTCTGGCTGCCAACGGCAAGGTGGTCGATTTCGCTATCAACGAGAAGTGCGCGGCGGGTGCCGGGGCCTTCGTGGAGGCGATGAGCCGCGCCCTCGAGATGCCGCTCGCCGCCTTTGCCGCGGCTTCGCTCGAGTCCACTCAGACGATTCCCATGAACGCGCAGTGCACGGTCTTCGCCGAATCGGAAGTGGTGAGTCTCATCCACGCCAACACCGCGCCGGCCGACATCGCCCGAGCCGTGCACGACGCCATGGCCAGCCGGGTGTCGACTATGGTGCGCCGCGTCGGAGTCGAGGACCCGGTGGTTCTTGGGGGCGGAGCGGCACTCAACGTCGGTTTCGTCACCGCCCTGTCGAGCGCGCTCGGTGGTGCGGAGGTGCACGTGCTGCCCGATGCTGAGTATCTCGGCGCCTTGGGAGCGGCTCTCATCGCCGCTGAGACGGCTCAGGGCTGAGACGAACGCCGGGCTTCCGTCGGGGCGCCGGGGTCGCAGCCCGCAGCCCGCGGCCTACGTGTCCTATAGAGCCTCGCTCATGCGGTAGGCCTTAGCCTGCACCTCGTACATCTCGGCGTAACGGCCTCCGAGAGCCATGAGCTCAGCGTGGTTGCCGCTTTCGATGATCCGTCCGTCGTCGAAGATGTGGATGCGGTCGGCCGCTCGCACGGTAGAGAAGCGGTGACTGATGAGCACCACCGCCCGGCCCTGGGCCAACTGCCGTATGTGCTCGAAGACTTCCCACTCAGCCCGCGGGTCGAGGGAACTCGTGGGCTCGTCGAGCACGAGGAGTTGCGCGTCGCGCACGAACGCCCGGGCGAGTGCGATCTTCTGCCACTCGCCGACACTGAGCTCCTCGCCTTCCTCGAACCACTTGCCCAGCATGGTGTCGTAGCCGTCGCGGAGACCAAGGATGGCTTCGTGGACGCGGGCATCGCGGGCCGCTTCCCCGATGGCCGGATCGTCGGGCGCCAGCTGCACGTTCCCCAGCCGGATATTCTCCCGCGCGCTCAGCTGGTATTTCGCGAAGTCCTGGAAGATCACGCTGAGGTTGGCGCGCAGATCGACGGGGTCGAAGTGCCGCAGATCGACGCCATCGAGAGTGATGGAGCCGGCCGAAGGGTCGTACAGCCGGCATAGCAGCTTAACGAGTGTGGTTTTGCCCGAGCCGTTCGCGCCCACCAAAGCGGTTATCTCTCCCGGACTGATGGTGAGCGAGACTCCCTTGAGGGCCGTCCGCTCGGTCTCGGGGTAGCTGAAGTCGACGTTCTCGTAGCGCACGCCCTGGCGCAGAGGGCTCGGAACCGCGGCGGGCTCGGCGGGAACGGCGACGCGTGGTCGTAGCGCCATGAACTGCTCATAGTAGGTGAGAAAGAGATTGTCTTCGTAGAGCGATGTCAGGCCCCGAAGAACCGCCTGCAGTGAGCCGAGGCTCGTCTGGAAGGCCTGATAGTACGCGACAACGAGGCCGACGGAGATGCTGCCTTCGACGGCGCGCCACGCGATGTAGGCGAAGGTGCCGAATACCGCGAGCACGGCGGCGACGCCGGCGCCAAGCTCGGCGAGCGACCGCCGGCCTGTGAGACTGAGGAGCTCATGTCGCAACTGGGCGCGGAGGTCGCGATACCAGGCTCTGAAGCGGTCTCCGAGAGCGAAGAGCCGCACCTCCTTAGCGTAGGCGCTATCGGTGAGCAGCCAATGAGCGTAGTACGCCTGCCGCTCCATCTCGGTGCGCCTCGTCTGCCAGGCGAACAGCTTCTTCGAGTAGAGAAGCCGGACCACGCCCCCTGGCACCGCCGCGCAGAGGACGATGAGTCCTATCACCCAGTGGAGCGTCAGCAGGAGGCCGGCCATGGACAGCACCGTGACGAGCGCCTGCCCGGTCGTTGTGAGATTGCGCACGATGCTCGTCGGGCGGAACGGCGCCTCCTGTTGGGCCCGGTAGAGCGCGTCGTGGTAGTGGGAGTTCTCGTAGTACTCGAGGTCGACGGCTATCGACTGGGAATGGATGACATCCATGACGTGGTCGGTGACCGTACGGCCGAGTGCCTCGTCGACCATTGTCGAAAGGGAGCGGAGTATCGCGGTCACCAGCCCGATCGCGGCCGCCAAGCCGATGAGTATGGCCACATGCCTGAAGGCGGCGCCGCGGTCGGCCGCGGCTACCCCATCGGCCACCCCGTCGACGATGAGCTTGAGCATCCAGACGGCGGCCAACGGCAAGAGACCCGAAACCACCGTGATGACGGTGCTCGCGACGGTCCACCCGGGCGCTACCTTCCAGACGAGCTTCAGGGCTCGCCCCAGTCGTGCCAGGTCTCTGATCCTCGGTCTGTGGGTCTCTACAGCCAAACAGGACTCCCCAGCCTCGACGTGCTCCTTCTGCACACTCGCGGCAGCCGGGTGTAACATCTCGCGACGTGACCGCGCGCAACGGGCGCCCAGGAGAGGCACTTGCAAGTGCATGTACGCCACTTCCAAATCGCCGGCATGACCATCCGGGTGGAGAGCGATCTACCTGTGACCGGCTCCACCTTCAGTACCGCCCTGCAGTCTTTCGAGACCCAGACGTCCGGCGACGACACAATCGTCGTACGCCATCATTTCCTGGTGCCTGCCCCGATTCCTGGTTTTGTCCCGGGCGACGGCATGAAGCAGGTGTACCGCAAGGCGCCGTGGGCCATCTACCATACCAGCGGTGGTTGGCTGTACCGAGGCATCGGCGAGGAACTCGCCGACCCTCCGCTGGGGTTGGTCGCTCAGTTCGCCGACGACTACCGGGTAGGCGACGTCTACAGTACCGGCCCCTACGCTGATGTCTGGTCACGAGGCGGCGTGCCGTCGCTCACTCTCTTTTCCACCGACCAGATACTGCTCGCCCGGCTGCTGGCCGACCGGCAGGGCTTGCTGCTGCACTCGGCGGGTGTGTCGATAGACGGCCACGGTCTTCTCTTCGCGGGGCACTCAGACGCCGGCAAGTCGACGACAGCTCACCTCCTTCGCACCAGGCTCGGCTCTCGCGCCACTGTGCTGTGCGACGACCGCAACGCGGCGCGATGGTGGCCGCGGGGATTCGGGGGTGGCCCTCCGGGCTTCTACGCGCACGGAACCTGGAGCCACGGCGACGTACCCCTGGTTTCACCTGAGCCGGCGGGCCTGCGGGCCATCCTCTTTCTCGAGCAGGCCGCGGTGAACGAGCTGGTTCCGATGATCGACCGGCGGGAAATCACGCACAGGCTCCTTGCCACATTGATCAAGCCGCTGGCGACCGCCGACTGGTGGGAGAAAGAACTGGACGTGCTCCAAGCTCTCACGGCCGCTGTGCCGTGCTACACGATGCGTTTCGACACGAGCGGGGCGATCGTCGAGCAGCTGGAGGCCCTGGTTCGATGAGCGACTACGTGCGCCGCGTCGACGAGTTGCCGTGCTCCCGAGCGGGTCTTCGCCGGCTCGACCTGGAGCTCACCGAACGGTGCGACAACGATTGCATCCACTGCTGCATCAATCTGCCGGCCGGCGATCGAGTGGCCGAGGCCCGCGAAATGCCGGCCGAGCGGGTGATGGACGTTCTGCGGCAGGCGACCGACCTGGACTGCCTCGAGGTCACCTTCACGGGAGGCGAGCCCCTGCTACGGCCCGACTTCGCGGAGATCTACGAGTATGCCCGCCGGCTTGGCTTGAAGGTGCTCGTCTTCACCAATGCGAGGCGCATCACGCCGCGTATCGCCGCGCTACTGGCCGAGATGCCGCCGCTGGCGCCGGTCGAGGTGAGCGTGTATGGCATGTGTGAGGAATCGTACGAAGCCGTGACCCGCGCCAAGGGGTCTTTCGCGGAATTCCGGCAAGGGGTCGCGCTACTGCTGGAGCACGAAGTGCCGTTCGTGGTCAAGAGCGTTCTGCTGCCCCCCAACCGAGGCGAGTTGGACATGTTCGAGTCCTGGGCCCGCACGATTCCCTCGATGGACAAGTCCCCCAGTTGCACCGTGGTGCTCGATCTGCGCAACCACCGCGACGATCCTGTCAAGAACCGGGCTATTCGAGCTCTACGAAACTCCCCCGAGGAGATCCTGGCGGTACTGGCTCGCGACGACGCGCGTTATCGAGCCGAGATGGCGGACTACGCGGCAAAATTCATGCATGTGCCCGGAGACAAGCTCTTCTCGTGTGGGGTGGGCCATAGCCTAAGCGTCGATGCCTACGGGCGGGCACAGCCCTGCATGGGCCTGCGTGCGCCGGAACTCATCGTCGACCTGGCGCACGCGACGCTTGCAGCGGCGCTGGCGCGGTTCGCCGAGCTGGCGAGTCTTCGCGCCACCTCTCCGGAGTACCTTGCCCGGTGCGCGAGCTGCGCGCTCTATGGCTTGTGCGAACAGTGCCCCGCCAAGTCGTGGGCCGAGAACGGTACGCTCGATTCCCCGGTTGAGTACCTGTGCGAGGTCGCGCACGCCCAGTCGGCGTACCTCGGTTGGGCGCCCGGCGGTGAGAAGCAATGAGTCTGCCCGGCGCTGTCGAATACCTTTGCATGCGGCCACGCAAGGGCTATATTCTGCACAGCGTCAAGGCGGGAGCGCGCGAGTAGCATTGGAGGTCTGACCATGAACTCGCAGAAGCCGCGGTGGGAGAAGCCGGAGATCATCGTTCTGGTGCGGGGCAGGCCCGAAGAGGCCGTGCTCGCCGGCTGCAAGACGAAGTACAGCGGCATAGGCCAGTTCAGCGCTACCGACTGCACCAAGAAAGCCGACGGCAGGAGTTGCCCGCAGGCTACACACTCGTAGACGGTCGGGTTCGCCGACAGAGTCACAAGGCAGGGCAATGAGTACCACTATCAACTTGGATATAGTCTGCTCTCCCGCCGATGCCGTCGTCTTTCGCGAGATCGAGGGCGAGATCATCATCATTCCGTTGGTGAGCGGCATCGGCGACACCGACGACGAGCTCTATTCGCTGAACGACTGCGGGCGAGCTATCTGGCAGAAGCTCGACGGCCTTCGGACACTCGAGCAGGTGGCCGTGGCACTCGAGTCCGAGTACGACGCACCCGCCGACGACCTGAGGAGCGACGTAGCGGGCTTCGTGGCTGAGTTGGTCGGACGAGGGCTCCTGTCAGTCAAGGCCTAGCACCGAGTGCAAGAAGAAATGCCCACTCGCTACTTGGCGGGCGGTGGCGATCTACCGCTCTCAAACGAGGTACAGCTCGATCTGCTTCGAACCATGATGCAGCGGGAACTGTCGCTCAGGATACGCGTGCGCGGCTCTAGCATGACCCCTCTGATCCGCGGAGGTGATGTCGTGACCGTTTCGCCCATGGGTGACCGTCCACCGCAGGTCGGCGAAGTGGTCGCGTGTGTCCTGCCGGGCTCCGGCAGACTGGCTCTGCACCGGGTCGTCGGACAGGGGGAGCAAGGATGGTCGGTGCGCGGAGACAGCTGCCGCGAGAGTGACGGCGTCGTGGCGACCGACTCGATCTTGGGCAGAGTCGTACGCGTTGAACGCAACCGGCGCGAAGTGAGCTTTGGCACGGGCAAGGCCGCGAGAGGCATCGCCTTGCTCAGCCGCGCCGGCGGCCTTTGGCTGCTCCTGGGGCCTCGGCGCCTGGGCTATCGCGCCGTGTCGGTCGTGCGACAAGGCGTGCAGAGAGTCCCGACCTATCGGCGGCTTGGCGCGCGATTTGGGAGACTGGTGAGCATCGAGGAGGCCGGCCCCGCCGACGTCAGCAGGGCGCTGGGGGCGATCGGTCATGCCGGTGGAGGACGGCCCGCGCGCGTGGCTTCGACCGGTCACGCGACGAGCTGGGTCGCGAAACGGCGCGGCCGAGTCGTCGGCTTCGTTCACGTCGATGCGACCGGGGATCAGAGCTCCGGCCGGAGCGCCTACACGCTGTGTAACTTGTGGGTCAAAGGACGTTACCGCGGTCTGGGTATTGGCGAGGCTTTGGCGACCCGGGCGCTCGCGTACGCGGCCGCCCAGGGAGCGACCTCGATGAGACTGGCCGTCGACGATGACAGCGCTATCGCCAGGAACCTCTTTCACAAGCTCGGGTTCGCCGGTCTCGCCGAGCCGGAGTCCGACCTTCGATGGGAGCAGGGGGAGCAGGCCGGTGAACCCAAGAGGATCGTTCTCGAACTCGGCCTTGACTCGAAGGAGCGTTGAGAGTGGAGATCCAGGACTTTCCGCTCTGGGAGAAGCTCCAGGCCTCCGATGTCCCCGCCTCTTTCGATATTGAGATCACCGCGCGCTGCAACAACGACTGCCGGCACTGTTACATCAACCTGCCGGCCGGCGACACGGTGGCCCAAACCCGCGAGCTGAGCGCCGGCGAGATCGTCGACATAGCCAGGCAGGCTGTGGACATGGGCTGTGTGTGGTGCCTGCTCACCGGCGGAGAACCTCTCCTGCGTGACGACTTCGCTGAGATATACACGAGACTGAGGCGGTTCGGCCTGCTGGTCGGCGTCTTCACCAACGCCTGTCTGGTGCGGCCGGAACACGTGGAACTCTTCCGCAGACATCCACCGCGCGACGTCGAGATCACGGTCTACGGCGCCACCCGGCAGACCTACGAGGCCGTTACGCGCCGTCCCGGCTCGTGGGATGCCTTCAACCGGGGCCTGGACCTTCTCGTCGCCGGTGGAGTGAAGGTGCGCCTCAAAGCCATGGCGCTGCGCACGAACGTGCGCGAGTTCGATCAAGTCTCCGAGTTCTGCCGGGCGCTTACGCGTGACTGCTACCGATTCGACTCGGCCCTGCACCTCCGCTTCGATGGTGACCAGAGGCGCAACACCGAGATACGCGCGGAACGGCTGACCCCGGAGGAGACCGCCGCCTGCGATCGAGCCGACGAGAAGCGCTACACAGCATTGCTGAGCTGTGGCGCCGGCAGCAAGACCCGTAGCACCCGTCCGCTGCACGGTGGGCATCGCCTCTTCTCGTGCGGAGTCGGCGGCACGAGTTTCAGTGTCGGCTACGACGGCACGTTCAGGCTCTGTCCCTCGCTGTGGCACCCCGGGACCACATACGATCTGCGCACAGGCACGCTGAGCCAGGCATGGCGCGAGTGGCGTCCGCGCATACGCGACCTGCGCTGCGACGAAACCGGGTCTGCAATGAGGTGTGGCTCGTGCGAACTGGCGAATCTCTGCTTGTGGTGCCCTGCCCATGCCTCGCTCGAGACCGGAAACCTCGAGGGTCACGTCGAATACTTCTGCCAGGTCGCCCACGCGCGCGCGGCGGCGCTGCGAGCGAGCAATCCTGAGGTGGGAGACGGAGGGGGTCAGTGACAGAGGAGACCTCGAGAACCGTGGGTGGTTGGGAGCGGGCGCCCGGCCCGTCTTCCGAGACCCGCGCCCTGCTTGCTTGCGCCCGTGCGGTGCTCGACACGGCTCTGACCGGCCGCGCGCACGCGGCGCTCGCCGAATGCGACGATGAAGTCCGGCTCTCTGAGGCCGCCGCCGCTCATGGCATGGTCGGGCACCTCAACCGCCTGGTCACGTCCTCGCGCGCCGAGAGCAACGGAGGTCTGCGTGGCCGCATCTCCGGCATGCAGAGGTCCCTTGCCGAACGCAATCTGCGGCAGACCGCTCAGCTGCTGCGTCTCCTGGGGAGGCTGGAGGGGGCAGGTATCGTAGCCGTGCCCTACAAGGGGCCGGCCTGGGCCGAGAGGTTCTACGGCGATCTCACGATGCGCGCCTGGTCGGATCTCGACGTGTTCGTGACTCACGCCCAGGTGGCGGAAGCGCGCGCCTTGCTCCTCGCGAACGGGTTCAGCGACCACGGCACCTTCAACGAGCGAATAATGGCCAAGAAGAGTCGCGGTTGGGGAGAGATCGCGCTCTGGGCGACGGCTGGAGATGTCCAACTCGAACTACACTGGGAGGCCACGGTGGGCGTGGGGGCCCGGTCGCTGCGCGCCGAGGCCATCATGGCGGGGGCGAAGAAACTGACGCTGCTTGGGCGTGAGGTCATGACTCCGTCGGACGTGGACGCGCTGCTTCTCACGTGCCTGAACGGAACAAAGGACCATTGGGCGGGTATCGAGGGGCTGCTATGCGTCGCACTTCAGGTTCAGCGGTTTCCCGCGGCCGATTGGCCCCTCGTGCTCGCCGGGGCGAAGAAGGCCCGCTGCCTTCGCCGGACTCTTATCGCGGTGGCTCACACTTGCCGGGTGTTCGACCTCGAGACGCCGCCGCAGGTGGCGGCCGCCGTCGCGCGCGACGGGGCCGCCCGGCGGCTGCTGCGGGGCCTGACGCCGGCGAATCTCGAGCGTGGCAAGGTCGCTTCGCATGAGCCCCGGCTGGATATCTTGGCCTGGAGATTCGCCAGCGAGGACTCGTTCGTGGCAGCTCTGCTCTACGCCGCGACAAGGTTTCTGCGCCCTGGTCCCGAAGACTGGGAATGGCTTGCGCTTCCCAAAGGCGCCGGTTGGCTGTATCCGGTCCTTCGACCGGCCCGGCTGGCCGCGAAGTGGGCAAAGCGCCTTGTAGTACACTAGCCTGCGGCACTAGGCGCGCCGGGGCCCAGGGCGGGAGAATATGGTCTACAAGAACATCGAAAGGCAGGACACCGTCCAGCTCGAGGATTATGTACGCATAATCCGCGAAAGAGCCTGGGTTATCGCGCTCAGCGTCGTCATCGTGATCGTCGTCGCGCTCTACATGTCGTTCACCACCACTCCGCTCTACACCACGTCGGCCCGGCTCGTCTACCAGAAGAACGATCTCGAGCTGGCGGTCTCGGGCTTCGGCCTGAACACCTACGACTACGACAAAGACCGCACCATCGCCACGGCGGTGGCGGCCATCAGAAACAGCCAGACCCTCGCTGAAGCGGTCAAGGCGGAACTTGGCGACGGAACCGACAAGGAAGCCCCCGGCCTCATGGGCATGGTGAGTGTCAGCACCAGCGAGGGGAGCGACCTGATCGACATCTCGGCCGTGAGTACCGAGCCCAGCGAAGCCGCCAAGGTCGCCAACGCCTACGCGCGCGAGTTCATCGCATTCAGGCAGAACGCCGACAGGGCCACGGTCGCCGCCGCCCGCGACAAGGTGAAGGCGCAGCTCGAGAGTCTTTCCGAGGAGGATCTCCGAGGCGAGTACGGCTTGATGCTCCGAGAGAAGCTCGAGACCCTTGGTATTTTGGAGGCCATGCAGGACGGCCGCTTCACTTTGATGCGCGAAGCCGCCGAGCCGGGCAGCCCGTACACTCCACAGACGCGGCGCAACATCATCCTCGCCGTGGTGGTGGGACTGGTGTTGGGAGTCGGCCTCGCCTTCCTGGTGGAATACCTCGACAAACGCATCAAAGACGAGAAGGGTCTCGAACGCGCGAGCGGGCTTCCGGTGCTGGCGTCGGTGCCCGCGGTGGGCGGCAAGTGGAAGACCGCCAAGAAAGGCAAGCGCTCGGCTGAGGTCATCGGTTTCGAGGGCTCGAGTTCCGTTCTGCTCGAATCGTTCCGCACGTTGCGTTCAAGCCTGCAGTACTTCGAGACCGAGGGAGGGCCGCGCACGCTCCTCGTCACGAGTGGTCTGCCACAGGAGGGCAAGACGGTCACCACCGTCAACCTGGCCATCAGCCTGGCTCTCTCGGGGCAGCGAGCCATCGTCCTCGAGGCCGACCTGCGCAAGCCCATGATTCATCGGTATCTCAACCTCGACAACAAAGTGGGTCTCTCGAGCGTGCTGGCGGGCCAGTCTTCCATCGCCGGGGCCATGCAATTGGTGCTCATGGAAGACCTCTTGCCCGAGTCGACACGAAAGGTGCACGGAGAGGGCACCGATGCCGGTGTGATACGCAAGAACCTCTACTGTGTCACTTCCGGACCGCAGCCGCCCAACCCTGCCGAGTTGCTCGCTTCCACGCGCATGGCCAACGTCATCAAAGAGCTGAGACAGCTCTGTGACTTCCTCCTCATCGACACTCCCCCTGTGCTCCCGGTCTCAGATGCTCTAGCATTGGCAGCCGAAGCCGATGCCGTCATCGTGACGGCGAGGCTCCATCACAGCACACGCGAGGAGATGAACCAGATGCGGAGCGTGCTCGACCGGGCCGGAGTGCGGGTGATAGGCGTGGTCGCGGGCGGTGTGAAGACAAGTCATGGCTACTACTACAAGCGTGGCTACAATTACGGGTACGGTTATCAATAGAGACATGACCGAACAACGCGAGTATTGGCGATGGAGCGAAAGAAGTTACCAGGCTCCTGATATAGATTGGCGAAACGCCGCGGCGATCACCGTCGGAGTCGACGTGGGTTCGGTGAGCTCAGAGGCCGTGCTGCTGGCCGATGGCAAGCTCCTCTCATATAATTCGATTCGCACGGGATCTTCGAGCCCCGACAGCGCTGTGCGCGCATTCAGGGGCGCCGCGGAGCCGCTCGCGCTGACGCTCGACGACGTGGCCTATGCCGTCGGTACAGGCTACGGCCGGGTGAACGTTCCGTTCGCCGATCGCACCATCACCGAGATCGCCTGTCACGCCCGGGGCGCCAACGCCATGGTTGGGCCGGCGGTGCACACCATTCTCGACATGGGTGGCCAGGACTGTAAGGTGATTCGCTGCGACGAGCGTGGCAAGGTGCTGAACTTCATCATGAACGACAAGTGCGCGGCCGGTACCGGACGGGGCATGGAAGTCATCGCCGACGTGCTGTCGGTGCCCATCGAGGATATCGGTTCGCGATCGTTCGATATCGACGAGGAACCCCCGCCGGTGAGCAACGTCTGCACCGTTTTCGCCAAATCGGAGGCGACGTCGCTGCTGAGGGCGGGCTGGAGTGTCAACCGGGTGCTCGCGGCTTACTGCGGGGCGATGGCCCAGCGAGTGGCGGGACTCATCGAGCGCATGCAGGTCGAGCGCGAATTCTTCATAACCGGTGGCATTGCGAAGAACATCGGAGTGACCCGTCGCATTGAGCGGCTCATCGGCGTCGAGGCGATTCGGCTTCCGGCCGATTCGGCGCTCGACCCGCAGATAGCGGGCGCATACGGGGCGGCGCTCTTTGCCCACTCGCTGCACAAGAAGGCCGAGAAGACGGCTGCCGCCTCGGGCGCGACTGCCGCCGGCGCCGGCTCCACGGCCGCCGCCGAATAGGCGGAACGGAGTCCACGTTGATCGCGAACTACGGGTACGAGGACGGCTCCGGCTTCTACTACATCAGTATCGACGGCGCCATGTGTGCGCGCTGCTCTGAGCACGGGTGTGTGGCGGCCTGTCCGGCCGGTGTGTTCGCCATCGAGATGGACGACTACGACGACATGGTGGCCGTTGTGACCGATACGGCGCGAAGGCGCCTGCGCGAGCTGTGCTCAGTCTGCAAGGGCCAGAATGGCAGCGGCGGTACAGAGGAGCGCAGGCTGCCCTGCACGGCCCGTTGTCTCGAAGGCGCGCTTCGTCACAGTTGGTAGCGGCGTCGCTGTGAGTGGGGCAGTGGAGATCATCGTCGATGGCCGGGTGTGCGCGGCCGAGGCCGGTGCCACTATCCTCGAGGTTTGTGATGCCGCGGGCCTCTACATTCCCCGGCTCTGCTACTACCCGGCGTTGGGCTGCGCGGGGTGCACCGCGCGCGGCGAGCCGGCGGCGCTTGAGTGCCGGCTGTGCGTCGTGGAATTGGGCGATGGATCGATCGTGCCCGCGTGCGCCACGCCCGCGAGCGCCGGTCTGAGGCTGGCGACAGATACGGCGCGGCTGAGAGCCCTCCGGCTCGAGCGTCTGGCGGCCATTCTCGACCGCCACCCCCACGTGTGTCTGACCTGCCCCGACGCGGAGGGCTGCAATCGCGACCAGTGCACCTACGGCAATCCGCCCGAGACGCGTTGCTGCGCGGAGTACGGACGCTGCGAGGTGGGCCGCCTGATCGCCTGGCTCGACGCGAACGTGGAGCTTCCCCGACGGGCTATCGCCGTCGCACGTGATGCTTCAACCGAGGGGCGTATTCGCTACGAGGCGGGATTGTGTATCGGGTGCGGGCGGTGCGTACGGGCGTGCGCAACCTTGCCCGAGGCTGGAGATGCCCTCGAACTTGCGCCTGCCGAGAGCGGCCGGCGGGGGGTAGAGGGAGTGGTCGCCAGACCGAGACGCGGCACCCTGCGCGCCTCGGGCTGTACCTTCTGTGGCCAGTGCGTCCTCGTGTGTCCGGCGGGGGCGCTGACGGCTCCCGGCGAGAAGGGAGCCACGTGGATCAAGGGTCGCCGGGGGCGGAGCGGTCTCCCCTCGCCCGTGCTTCCGCCGAGCGGCGATGACGGGCGCCTGCCCTTCGACCGGCCGAGCGTCGAAGCTGGCCCGCGTCAGGCCGGCGTCTTCGTGCTGCTCGACCGTGGGGGCCGGACGCTCCTCATCCGCGGTGTGGCCAATCTGCGTGAGGGACTAGAGCAAGTCCTCCACCAGGGAGAATGCCCGGCGGCGGCCCTATTCGAGGTCCACCTTGACGAGCTCTACACGCAACGGGAGAGCGAGCTGCTCGCCCGCCACGCTCGCGAACACGGTGGTCTGCCAACAGCCAACGACCTGGATGACGACCTCTTCTAGGCCGTGAACACACCGGGCGATATCAGATTGTCGGATTCGCCGCCTTCGGGCGTACTGACTGTGGGAGTCGTCTCGGATACACACGGGCATCTCTATGCCGAAATCCGAGAGGCACTGCGGGGCGTTGACCACATAGTCCACGCGGGCGATATAGGCGCGCCGGAGGTGCTGGCGGGTCTCCGGGCCATAGCGCCGGTGACCGCGGTGCGGGGCAACTGCGACTACGACTCGTGGGCCCTGGCTCTGCCGGCGCGCGCCGAGCTGACGCTCGCCGGCGCGCGCCTCGTGGTAGGCCACGTGGGCTCGCAGGCACGGGAGTGGGCGGAAGCGGCGGCCAAGGCTCCTCCGGCAGCCGGGGGCGGCCGAGTCGACGTCGTGATCTACGGCCATAGTCACCAGGCCCTTCTCGAGCGCCGACTGGGTACGCTCTACCTCAACCCCGGGTCGGCTGGGCCCCGGCGCTTCGGCCGGCCACGCTCGTTGGCCAGACTGGTGATAAGGCTCGCGGCCGGCGACGCCTCTAGCCCTCCCGCGCTCGAAGCCGAGATAGTCTGCCTCGACTAGTGATCGAGGCCCAACAAAAAGAGAACTCCCCTCTTCCGCGCCGGGTGGCGGGAGAGGGGAGCCTGCTTGTGGGAAAGAGGGCGCAGCACTTCCCGTTACTTAGTCTGCCAAGCCACACTTAGCATGTAAACAGGCAGAATCAAGACCCATTGTCGGCGTACCATTTGATGAACGCCCATTCCGCAGAGCAGGACAGGCGTAGCTCGAGGCGGGTATGCGGCCCGGCAAGAAGCGCGACGCCGGCGCCCGAGTGGGCGCCGGCGTCGCCGTGTGCGGTCGTGGCGGACGGCCTTCGAGCTACAGTGACTTCGCGACGTGGGCGGTGAGCTCGCCCAGGCGGTAGGTGTAGCTACCGAGCTCGTTGTCGTACCAGCCGAAGATCTTGACGTGGGTGAGCGGGACCCTGTGCTCCCTGCCTTCGAGAGTCAAATCGACGAAGCCGGTGCGGGTGTGGGTCTCGGCCGCTTCGATAACCACCGCGGCATCCTCGCCGAGTATGTCGGCCGACACGTTCTGCTGCTCTGTGTACTTCACCAGTCCGCGAGCTTCGCCTTCGGCGGCCTCTCTGTAGATGGCGTTGATGTCGTCGCGGTCGATGGAGACCACGCCATCGGGCGAGGTCTCGCTCTGGAAGGTCACGTTGAGGATGATGAGGCTCACGCTCGACGTGGGGATACGCACCGAGTCGGCCATGAAGCCTATGCGGGCGATTTCGGGCATGACTTTCTCGAGCGCGCTCGCGGCGCCGGTGGAGTAGATCACTACATTGCCCAGGGCGCCGCGCTTCTTGCGCATGTCTTTCTCGCCGGCGGCGGGTACCGCGTCGAGCAGCGGCTGGCTGTTCGTGCCTGCATGGATGGTGCTCATGCCGGCGGTGATCATGTTGCGGGTGAGGTCGCGGTTCAGGAGCGGACGCATCATGTGGGCGAGACCGGTGGTGGTGCACGACGCAGCCGAGACGACCCTGTGCTTCGCCGGGTCGAAATCTGTGTGGTTGATGCCGCTGATGAGCATGACCGCATCGTCGGGTTGTGGCAGGCCCTTGGTCTTGCTCTTGAAGGGGGCGCTGATCAGCACCGTGCGGGCACCGGCCGCCAAGTGACCGCGAACAGATCCCTTGGGATCGTCGGCCGGGGGGTGCGGGTCTTTGAACTTGCCGGTGCAGTCGACAACCAGGCTGATGCCGTTCTCGCGCCAGGGGATGTCCTTGGGATTGCGCATCTCTCGCAAGAACAGGATTTCTTTGCCCTGGAGTCTTACGAGTCCCGCGGCCTCATCGAGCACCTGGCAGTCGGGATGGCCGTGGCAGCCCGAGAGGTAGCGATGTAGTGCGCCATAGGTGCTGTCCTTGGCGAGGTATTCCACGATGGACTGAAGCGACGTTCCAACCGGCCGGCCAACGTTGACCACGAAGCGGTCGAAATCGTCGTGGGCGAGGTGGTACCAGAGCGTAAGCTTGCCGATCCTCCCCAGCCCGTTGATGCCCAGCGTTCTCGGAGCACTCATCAGTCGTTCCCTTTCTACTTGGACCTTTCACCCGTTTCGGAATGGCGTTTCTGACGGAACGAGGGCGGCCGCGCTGAATCCATCCAGTCGCAGCCCGTCGTCACTACGCCCTTTCGGAACGGGCTCTTTCTATGCCTATCATCCCACCGCCAAGTGGGATATCTCAGCCAATAGGGGCACAGCGCCCACGAAGATGTGGCCGGTCCGTCCGTCGATCGACAGCCAATCACCCGCCTTCAACTCCACTCCGGCGAGGCGCGCGATGCCCTGGTGCTCGAGCACCTCGAGGCCACGGCAGTCGACCACCGCGGTCTTGCCGAGGCGTTTCGCCGTGACCGCCGCGTGTGAAGTGGCCCCGCCACGGGCGGTCAGCAACCCCGCGACGCGGGTGATCATGGCGATGTCCTCGGGCACGGTGTCGGGGCGCAGCAACACGATGCTCTCGTGAGCCGAAACGGCGAGGAGGGCCTCGATCTGCTGCATGTTGATGGCGACCCGGCCCGAGAAGGCGCCGCCCGATACCCCCATGCCTACGCCGACAGGAGCCCCGAACCGCGGGGACGCGGGGTCGAAGAACGGAGCCTTGTCTCGTTGCTCATGCACCATCGCCCGCTTCTGGAGGATGTAGACATCCTTGCCCGAGGCCGACTCGAAGGTGAACTCGATTTCTTGAGGATCGTACTCTCGTTTGCCGACCAGATCGCGAGCCACTTCGTACAGGGCGCGGTAAACGTCGGGGTAGTCTTTCTCCAAAGAATGCTCGAGCCCTCGGTAGGTGGGGCTGCCGAGCCGCTGGGCTTCAGAGATAGGCCATGGATACACGAGTCCGCCCACCAGGTCCTCGCCCTGGCTGCGCACGGTGAAGTCCCCGAACAGCCTGACCTGGCTGCTGTAGGGCTCGAGCGGGTTGCGCGTGAACGTGACCCCCGAACCCGACTCCCGACTGAGGTTGCCGAAGACCATGCGCTGCACCACCACGGCGGTGCCCCATTCGGCGGCGACGCCCAGGTAGCGGCGGTAGAGCTTGGCTTCGTCGGCATCCCAGGAGTCGAGCACCTTGCGCACACAAGCGACTATCTGGCGGAAGGGGTCGTCGATGAAGCGCACCCCTTGCTGGCGCGCCCGGACCTTGTAGGCGAGCGCCAATTCTCGCATGACCCCCGGTGGGAAATCCAGCTTGCGCTCTATGCCGTAGCGCGCCTTGAATTCAGTCATGATCGCGTCGAAGAAGTCGCGCTCGATGCCCGACGACATAGCCCAAGACTGCAAGAAGCGCCGGTATGAGTCCCAGGCCGCCCACTCGAAGCCCGGCTTGCGCGACAGCGACTCGGCGAGTCGGTCGTTGAGGCCCACGTCGACAAAGGTGGCCATGAGGCCCGGCATGGAGATGGCGGCGCCCGACCGTACCGACATGGTGAGGAGCCGCTTTGTGTCGCCAAGGTAGAGGCCGGTCTCCTTCTGTAGGTGGGCGACGGCCTTGCGGATGCGCTCGAGGGTATCGTCGTAGAGCGGTTTGTAAGCCATGGCGGGCAGTGAACTGAACAGCTCCGTCGAGAGGATGAAGCCGTGCGGTACCTGGTGGCCGTAGAGGGCCATCTGTTTGAGACCGAGACCTTTGAAGCCGAGGGTCATCTGGTCGTCCACCCCGGGCCGGGCCTGGTGGATCGGCGACACAAGGCGCTCGGGGTCGTAGTTCATCATGCGGGTGAGGGCGTGGTTGCTGAGCCGGCCCGTGAGGGTGGATATCTGGCGGAGCATGGCCGACACGTACCGGTCGAGGGCCTGCATGCCGAGGGCCGAGACCAGCACCTCACGCAGGACCATCTCGGCGACGGCGTCGAGCGACATGCACCGAACCTCACACTGTCGCGGATCGTGTTCGAGCACGGTGTGCAACACCTGGTCGTGGCTCAAGATCGAGTTGCGGCTGAGTTCGGTCACCGAGCCTACGATGAACTGGAAGACGTTGCGGTACTGGTGGAAGGTGAAGTTGTGACTGCCGAAGCCCGACTCGAGCAGGCGTAGGTTGGCGGCCAGGCTCCGCGAGTCTACGCCGTCCGTGCCGAGCGCTCGTTCGAAGCGGCGGATCGCAGCTGCCATGCGCCGCAATGAATCACGAGTGACGTAGGAGTCGGCCCCGTGCGCGACCAGATCATCGAGCAGACGGGCCACGAGGTTCTCCACCCTGAAAGACAGACCCAGCGCATCGAACTTGGGCTCCGTGTACGTGCCGTACATGGAGGGGATGCCGGCCGCGATGTGACGTTTCTGGTAGATGTTCTCGACCGCCGTCGAGGGCCCCGGACCGAGGATGATAGTCTGCAACTCCTCGAGGATGGTCAGGGCGATATCGAGCAAGTGATCGCGGGAGTTGGAGTCAGGCTCCTTCTGCCAGGCTGTCAGGGCCTTGGCGAAGCGGGCCCGGGTCGCGGCCTCAAGGCGCAGATGCCCGGCGACCGCTGTTCCGACGCCGTCGGCCGAAAGTGAATACTTCTGAGTGAGTAGCTGGCGGGTGCGAACCATGAGGGCCACCCGCCGGTGGCCCCGGGGCTGGCCGTTGCCTGCGGCGGCGCCGGGCAACTCCGCGAGCAGGTCCTCGAGCTGCTGAGGCGACATCTTCGAAAGCCTCTCGAGAAGCATGGCGATCGCTTCGGGCGACAGCGGTTGCGTTTCGCTCTCCTGAGCCGCCTCAGAAGCCTGCTCGTTCGTAGCCTCGGGCGCCTCGCGTTCGATCAGGCGGTCCCAGAGGGCGAGGAGAACGTCGTGGGGCTCTTCGGCCCAATCCCGCTCCCTGCTCACGGCGGCAAGGGTGTTTGGCGACAGATACGCCTGCAAGCCTCGGATGTCGAGGGTCACCCAGTACGTCAGCACCGCCGTCGAGAAGTCGATGAGTCGGTTCGACGACTCCGCGTGCGATTGCTTGCGGATGAAATGCATCAAGGTGTCGTGCCGCTGGCATATCTCGTCGAGTTCGGTCGAGACCGAGCGCAGCTCGCCTTCGGCGCCCACGTCGTTGAAGTACACAGGGAACGCTCGCAGGAGCTGCTTCGCGACGAAGTAGATGGGTTTGATGTCGGCGTTCAGAAAGCGGGTGACGTCGCGCTGGAAGAGATCAGTGTCGGCGATGTAGACGCCGCCTAGGCGCAGTTGCACGTTGAGCGCCGCCGCCAGCCGTTCATAGAGCGCCGGGTTCGACTCGATGATGTGCATCCAGCAGCGGATCTTGGGCAGGTGAAAGGGATTGACCACCGTCTCCCACTCATCGGTGGCCCCCTGGATCTCGGGATACTGGAACTTCCACGACAACACGTCTTCGATGAGATGGTCGGCCGCCGGCACGTTGCCCGCTTCGCCTATAGCCACCCCGATAGCCTCGTAGCACAAGAAGCGCATCAAGAGGAAGGTGTTGTCACGGGCGCGGAAGAAGCGGGTCAGACGGCTCAGGATGCGATCGACGTCCATGCGTTTCTCAGGCTTCATCAAGAGGCGGACGACGTTCAGCAGGTCGCCCATGACCTCGTTCTGACGGTAGCCGAGAGTGTCGTCCTTTAGGAAGTAGATGCAGATCGCAAAGCGGTCTTCGAGGTTGTCGATCCTGAAGACGCGGTCGATCGCGGTGTCGAGCGTGGCCGAGAAGGTGGGCAGCGCGAGCAGACCGGCGGTCGAGGCCTCCACGGCTCTGTCGATCAGCTCCGACACCGGTTCGGTGCCTAGATCGGAGAAGTGGGTGGCGACGATCTCCCTATCGGTGAGTTCCGCCTCTTCCGACATGGCCCACTCAGGGATGGGCAGGCGCTGCCGCACCCGGTGGTAGCCAAGCAGGAGCAGCGACCGGTAGAGCTCGGTAAGGGCGGGTTCTAGCGCGGGTCGCCCGACCGCGGTCCTTGCCAGGCCGTGCAGCAGAGCGTCGCGCTCGAGGAAGGCGAGGGGCTGTCTGGGGACGAGGCGGGCGAGGCATTCCGCGATGCCAAGCAGCGGCTCGTCGTACTCGGCGCCGTACTGCCCGTTCAAGGCCGTGGTCGACCAGGTCAGCAACTGGCGGAGCAGCAAAGAGGCCTGTTGCGTCGTGAGCGACGTGTCGAGCAGGTCGAGCACCAACTCCGACAGGAGCGTGAAGCATTCGACGCGGTTCTCGGCGCGTTCGAAGTAGCTCCAGTTGCGCAGAAGGATGGTCTGGAAGCCGTCGACCAGTAGGTCGACGTTGCGGCGGCTGTGGAAGTACTCGGTGAGGGTGTCGCTCAGGGGTCTCTTCACGCCGTGGTAGCCGGCCACCGCGGCAAGGAGCGGTTCGTAGCGCTCCGGGATGATGATCGATTCGGGGATGGGCGGCATGTTCGCCCGGAGGGCGTCCGAATCGAGAGGGATCTCCAAGGGGTCCATCAGGCCTCGTTCTCGCCGCGCTCGGTCACCCGCGTCTCTTCGAACCCACCCTCCTTCGTGGATTGTTCGAGGGGTGTCAGGAGCACGCGGCAGATGCGCATGCCGTCGACCTCGAGCACGCGCGCGCGGAAATTGCCGATCTGAGCCTCGTCGCCGACGCGGGGTCTGCGCTGCAACTGCTCGAACACCCGCCCACCAAGAGTGGGAAAGCCTTCCTCGGGCACCTCGAGCCCGAGAGCCTCTTCGAGCTCGTCGACGCGCGCGGCGCCGTCGACCGAGTAGCCGCCGTTCTCCTGGGGCTCGATGAGGGGACCTTCGGAGTCGAACTCGTCTTGCATCTCGCCGATGAGTTCCTCGACGACGTCCTGGATGGTGACGATGCCGGCCGTGCCGCCGTGCTCGTCGACCACGATGGCGAGCGGGGTGCGCGTGCTCTGGAACCGCTGCAGCGCCACCTCGACGTTCGAGGTCTCGGCAATGAAGCCCACGGGGCGCAGCAACCGGCGGAGCGTGTTGCTGCGCGGCGCCCGATACAGGTCTTTCACGTGAATGTACCCGAGAATGTTGTCGACGTCTTCTTCGTAGACCGGGTAGCGAGTGTGGTTGGTCTCGGCCACCTCGTCGATAGCCTGCGCCACGGTGTACGAGGTGGGCAGGGCAGCCATCTCTGTGCGCGGCACCATGATGTCGGTGACCGTTTGGTCGCCGAACGTCAAAGCCCGGCGCATGAGGGTCTGCTCGACCTCGTCGATGTGCCCGACTTCCTGGCTCGCCTCGATGATCATGCGCAGCTCTTCCTCGGAATGGGCAAGCTCGCGCTCGGAAGCCGGTTGGATGTGGAAAAGGCTGAGCAGCCCGGTCGCTGAGATGTACATGAGCCAGGTGATAGGCCGGGTGACGAGGTAGAACCAACGGAGCGGTAGCGAGATCAGCATCGTCGACTTCTCCGCCTTGCGGATAGCCACCGACTTGGGCACCAACTCGCCGAAGATGATGGTGACGAAGGTCACGAAGACGAACGCCAGCACCGCCGCCGCGGTCTGGTTCATGGCGAGTCCGAAGATCCTCGAGAAGGCCGAGGCGCCGAGCCAGCCGAGGCCCAGGCTGGCGAGGGTGACACCCAACTGAGTCGCCGAGAGATATGCGTCGAGGTTCCCGATGATGTGCTCGGCTACTCGTGCCCAGCGTTTGCCTTCGGCGGCCAACTCGGCCACACGCGTATCGCGGATCTTGACGATCGCGAATTCGGCGATTACGAAGAACGCGTTCACCACCACGAGAAGGACGACGCCGATGACTTCGAGCGCTGTGGTGTTCATCGCGAGCCTACCCGGGGGTTAAGGTGCCGGGCGCAGCGTCTGAGGGGACTGTTGGGCGTATCCATTTTGCTATATGTCAGCATAGCATAAGGAGGCCGTCCGACCGGCCTGAGACCGCGTGGGGGCAGAGCGTCGCAGGTTCTCAGCGCCGGCGGGCTGAGGCTTCGAGCACCGGCTCGAGGTGCGTCCAGGCTTCGGAAGCCGTCTCGACGTACTTGAAGATGTCGAGGTCGCCCGGATTTATGACACCCTCCTCGACCAAGGCCGGGAAGTTGATGATGCGCTGCCAGTAGTCCCGGCCGAAAAGTAGCACCGGCATCGGCTTGATCTTGCCCGTCTGGATGAGGGTGAGCACCTCGAACAGCTCGTCCATGGTGCCGAATCCGCCCGGGAACACGACCAAGGCCACCGCGCGCAGCAGGAAATGCAGTTTGCGCAGGGCGAAGTAGTGAAAGTTGAAGCAGAGGTAGGGGGTGATGTACTGGTTGGGCCTCTGCTCGAACGGCAGAACGATGTTCAGCCCGACGCTCTCAGCCCCCGCGTCGGCCGCTCCCCTGTTGGCGGCCTCCATGATGCCCGGGCCGCCGCCCGTGACCACCACCACGCCATAGCGACCGTGCGGATATGTCGACGGCCCTTCCTCGGTTCGGCACTCGTCGCCTCCCGATATCATCCCGGCCAGGAGGCGCGCTTCGTCGTAGAAGCGGCTCTTCTCGACGAGCGACCGCACGGATCGCTCGCGCTGTTCTGCCCGGGCGTCGCCGGGGTTCTCGGCGAGCCCGCGCATTGCCTCCTCGAGCGCCAGGCCGGCATCTTCGGGAGAGGGGATGCGGGCGCTGCCGAACATCACGATCGTTGAGGAGATGCCCCGGTCGCGCTGGAGGACCTCGGGCTTGAGAAACTCGAGCTGCAGTCGCGAGGCCCGCAACTCGTCACGCATCATGAAGTCGAGATCAGCGTAGCCCAGGCGGTAGGCCGGAGACTCGGTCTGGAGAGTGTCAGCGTCGAGTCCGGCGTGACGCTGGTCGTCGGCCGCCGTCGGAAAAAAGCGGTCTTCGCCGCCTTGCTCTCCGTTGGTTCTCCGGTCTGACGGTGAGTCGCTCATGCGCTTCCCTATTTGGCGTCTTCTCCACGCAGGTCGAGCACACGCTGGGCCTTGCCCTCGCTCCGCTCGATGCCGCCCGGTTCCTTGAACGCCACGTTCACGTTGATGCCGATGATGTCTTTGACGTTCTTCTGGATGTTGCTCTTCAATCTGAGCAGGCTCTCGTGCTCGGCGATGGTGGTGACATCGTCCATGGAGAGGATGGCCTCCGAAACCTCATGGTAGAGGGCGGGTGAGATCTCCACCTGGACCTCCATGTTGTCCATGGCGCCCTTGCGGGTGACGATCAACTTGTAGTGCGGCTCGACCTGGGGCGACATGAGCAGCACCGACTCCACCTGGCTGGGGAAGACGTTCACGCCGCGGATGATGAGCATGTCGTCGGTGCGGCCGTGGATGCGGTCCATGCGGGTGTTTGTGCGACCGCAGATGCAGGGCTCAGTGGTGAGCCTGGTGATGTCTCCCGTGCGGTAGCGGATGAGCGGGAAGGCTTCCTTGGTGAGAGTGGTGATGACCAGTTCGCCTTGTTCGCCCTCGGGCAGCACTTCGCCGGTCTCGGGGTCGATGATCTCGGGCAAGAAGTGGTCGTCGTTCAGGTGTAGACCCGACTGGGCTTCGGCGCATTCGCACGACACACCCGGGCCGATGATCTCGGAGAGGCCATAGATGTCGCAGGCCTTGATGTTCCACTTGCGCTCGATGTCCTTGCGCATGGCCTCCGACCAGGGCTCGGCGCCGAAGACGCCCACCTTCAGAGGCAGCGCGGTGACGTCGATTCCGACTTGCTGGGCCACGTCCCACAGGTAGAGCGCGAAGCTGGGTGTGCAGCAGAGGACGGTGGTGCCGAAATCCTCCATGAGCATGAGCTGGCGCTGGGTGTTGCTGCCCGAGATGGGGATTACCGCCGCGCCGATTGCCTCCGCCGCGTAGTGGGCCCCGAGGCCTCCGGTGAAGAGGCCGTATCCGTAGGCCACCTGGACGATGTCGTCCTGGGTGGTGCCGGCGCAGGCCAGCGCGCGCCCGCAGACGTTCGCCCACATGGCGATGTCGTTCTTGGTGTAGCCCACGGTGGTGGGCTTGCCGGTAGTTCCGGACGAAGCGTGGATGCGCACCACTTCTTTCAGGGGGGTCGCGAAAAGACCGAACGGATACTCGTCGCGCAGGTTGTACTTGCGGGTGAACGGCAGAGTGTCGAGGGCGTCGATGCCGCCGAACGCATCGGGCTTGATGCCCGCCGTGTCGAGAAAGTCTGTATAGAAGGGGACCCGATCGTAGACTCGTTTGACCAGGGCTTTCAGGCGCTCGTCCTGAAGCTTGCGGAGGTCGTCCCGGTTCATGCACTCGAACTCACGATCGAAGATCATCTCTGGTTCCCCTTGTGTGGTGCGGGCGGCGCTTTGCGTGCGGGTCTCACCGCTCATTTCATGCCGTGCGAGGATAACACGGGACTGCATGGCTACTCACTGTGAGTGGCAGCCCGCCTCGGTGCCCGGCTCCGCGGCACTCGCCGCGCGGGCGCCCCGTGGCTTGGGCGTCGCACCTTTCGGCGCTCCCGCCTGCCACGCGCGGCGAAAGCCGCTCCGCCGGACACCGGGGCGGGCTGTCCCTTACCGCCGGTCCGACGCAGTCTCGCGCTTCGCACCTCGAGGGCTTCACCGAGTGGGTCCTCGCTCGGGTGCTGCTCCGCGGGCTACGGACTTGCCCCTGAGTCGCCTTCCCGCACAGGTTGCTCGTCGTCGGTAGAGCTCAGCATCGCCTCGGTCATAAGCGCAAAACCGTGGCTGACGGTGCCCAATTCCGCTAGACCGAGGCTCTCGAACCGTTTGGACATCAGCGCCCGCTGATGCCTGTAGAGGATGTCGATCGTCTCTTCGCCGGATTGCGTGAGGCGGCACAAGACCACACGGCCGTCGGACTCGTCGTTCTCCCGTTCGATAAGGCCGCGCTGTTCCATGCGATTGGCGATGCTGGTAGCCGAGGGGAGACTCGTCCTCAGTCGCTTCGCAAGCCGGCCGATGCGTTGCGGGCCCGGCCTCAGGAACATGAGCACGCACAGCTGTGGCACGGTGAGATCCAGAAGATTCGCGTCGGAGAGCCCATCGAGTATGCCGGTGCCACCCGCTCCGCCCCACAACTCATCCAGAGAGTCGAGGATCTGAGCGACCAACTGGCTTCGAGCTTCGTCCATGTGCTGCACCCCGCTCGGCAGACTCGGCTTGTTCACAGACCAATTATCCACGATTTCGCCGGCCCGGCCTGCCGGCCCGCTTCGATTCGCGGGAGTCCGACCACAAGCTTAACGATACCTGAACGCTTTCAGGGAGGGCATTCCCGTTTGAAAAGGGAAAGCCAAAGCGCTTACCTCCGGAATACTAAATGACCAGTTAAGTATTATGGGCGAGATGTCGATATACTGTTCGGCTCGTCAAGGCTTGGTGTGCCCTGGCCTTGTCCAGGACAGAGAGTGAGGTATCCGCATGGCAAAGGTCCTGCATCGGCTCGGCTCCTTCTGCTACCGGCGGCGCAAGCTTACCCTCGGCGTTTGGCTCGTAGTGCTCGCCGCTTTCGCGGTGGGCGCCCTCACACTCTCAGGACCGTCCTCCACGGAGTTCTCCATCCCGGGAACCGAAGCGCAGAAAGCCATCGATCTGCTCGGTGAGCGTTTTCCCCAGCTCGCCGCTCAGGGAGCGACCGCCCAGGTCGTCTTTGCCGCTCCCGAGGGGCAGACACTCACGACTCCGGCCAACCAAGCGGCCGTCGAGCAAGTGGTCGACACATTGAAGGCCGGACCCCAAGTCGCTCGCGTCGTCGACCCGTTCGAGGCCCAAGCCGTCAATCAGAGTGGCACCATCGGTTACGCGCAGGTCACCTTCGCCGTGTCCGCGATCGGACTGACCAGCGCTGCCCAGGACTGGCTCAAGGCTGCCGCAGCCCCCGGCCGGGAAGCCGGGCTCACGGTGGAGATCGGCGGCGACGCTCTCACGGTGGTGCCCGAGATGGGTAGCGCCGACGTGTCGGGAGTCGTGGTCGCCGCGCTCGTGCTCATCGTCACCTTCGGCTCGCTCATCGCGGCGGGCCTGCCGCTGATCACCGCCGTTCTCGGCGTAGGCATCACCATGGCCATCATCACCACGCTCAGTGGGTTCATCAACATCCAGTCGACCACCCCGACACTCGCGGTGATGATCGGCCTTGCGGTAGCCATCGATTACGCGCTCCTCATCGTGTCGCGATTCCGGCATGAGATCGCTATGGGCAAGGACCCCGGCGACGCCATCGGTTACGCCATGGGCACCGCCGGTTCCACGGTGGTGTTTGCCGGACTCACGGTGATCATCGCTCTGTGCGGTCTCGTGGCGCTCAGAATCGGCCTGGTCACCTCGATGGGTCTCTTCGCTGCTCTGGGAGTCGTTATCGCCGTGCTCATCGCTCTCACCGCCCTGCCGGCCTTTCTGGGGTTCGCCGGCCGGCGGGTGCTGGCCGGACGCATTCCCGGGCTGCGGGCACGCGATCCCGAAGCCGCCGGCGCCAAGTCCGCGGCCGGCGAGCGTTGGGGCGGGTTCGTCGTTCGCCGCCGCGTGGTGGTCATGGTGCTGGCGATCCTACTGCTGATAGGTCTCGCCGTTCCTGTAGCGGGCCTACGCATGGCTCTGCCCGACAACGGCACCGCCGGGCCCGACACCACCCAGCGAAAGGCATACGACTTGTTGGCCCAGGGCTTCGGCCCCGGCTTCAACGGGCCGCTGACCATCGTCGTCGACGCCGGAGGCGGTTCCGACATTCATACTGCTACAGCCGTTGCCGGCGCTTCCATCAAGCAACTTGGCGGCGTAGCGATGGTCACCGCGCCTGTACTCAACGAGGCCGGCAATGCCGCCGTCCTCAGCGTCATCCCCACGGAAGGCCCGAGCAGTCAGTCGACGAACGATCTCGTTAGGGCCATCCGGGGCGAGAGCGACTCGCTGCGCATGCTGACCGGCTCCGAAGTTCTCGTGACCGGCAAGACGGCTCTAGACATCGACATGTCGGCGAAGCTCAACGGCGCGTTGCCTCTCTATCTGCTGATCGTCGTAGGGCTCGCCTTCATCGTGCTGACCCTCGCTTTCCGATCGCTGGTCGTGCCGCTCATCGCCTCCATCGGGTTTCTGCTCAGCGTCTTGGCCACTCTGGGCGTGGTGGTGGCCGTGTTCCAACAGGGTTGGCTCGGTAGTCTCTTCGGCATCGTGAAGCAACCGGCGCCGATCATGAGCGTCATGCCCATTCTGCTGGTGGGCATCGTGTTCGGCCTAGCGATGGACTACCAGGTGTTCCTGGTGGTTCGCATGCGTGAGGAATACATCCACGGGGCCTCCCCGCGGCAGGCGGTGATCCTGGGGCTTAGCCACGGCACGAGGGTGGTCACCGCGGCCGCTCTCATCATGATCAGCGTGTTCGCCGGATTCGGTGTGTTTGCGGGAGACCCGACGATCGTCATGATCGGGCTGGGTCTCGCATGTGCCATTCTGCTGGATGCGTTCGTGGTGCGCATGACCATCGTGCCCGCCGTGATGGCGCTGCTCGGCCGCAAGGCGTGGTGGCTGCCGGCATGGCTCGACCGGGCTCTTCCCGATTTCGACGTGGAAGGCAAGAACCTCCGCCGAGGTCACGAGCGCGGCTCGGGCCTCGACTTGGGCGCCGGCGGATTGAACGCGCCGGCCTACGAGACCCGGAGATAGCGGCGTTCTCGTCATGCGCCGCGGCAACTCCTCGGCCATGGGCTACGCTGGTCGCTGGCTCCGGCGGGTCTTCACCAGTTCTCGCGCGGTCAGGATCGCGAGCGCCGCCAATATCAGGCCGATGCCGGCCGCCTCGAAGGCGCCGGGGCGCTCGCCCAACTGGATCCACGCCGCGGCGACGCCGACCACCGGGATGGCCAGCGTGCTGACGCCTGCCGTGCCGGCCCGCATGGTGTGCAGCACGTAGAGCCACAGGACCCAAGCGAAGGCGCTGGCGACGATCACGTTGAAGAGAAGCGCGGCGATGAGGCTCGCGTTCCAGGTGGGGCCCGTCTTGTCGACCAGCAGCGCTACCACGATCAGCGGGATCGAACCTATGAGAGCCTGCCACGCGGTGAACGACAGGATCTCAATGTCGTAGCGCTTGCGGATGATCTTGAAGAGCACCGATGCGATCGCCCACGACAGTCCCCCGATCGTCGCCAAGACGCTCGCCCAGACTCCGCGCAGGTTCCACGGTTCTAAGACGCATACCAGCCCGGCCAGGGCGATAGCCACGGCGAGCCACTGTATCCCGTGGATGCGCTCAGCCAGCACCGGCCACGCGATCAACAGCAGCCAGAAAGGCATGGTGTAGGTGAGTATCGACACCTTGCCGGCACTGCCGAGGCTGAGCGCCCAGATGGTGAGGCCCGTCATGCTCGTGCCGAAGATGCTGTAGACGGCCGTGATCCAGAAGTACTTCGGGCGCAGCGAGCCCCGGCGGATGGCGACGAGCGCGAAGAGCGCCATCGCTCCGAGGACTGTGCGCAGGGTCATGAAGGTAAATGGGTCGGCGTAGCGGATTGCGACCTTCATGACCACCCAGTTGTAGCCCCAGACGAGCGCCAGCAAGATCAGCGCGACGGCCGGGAGGTAGGCTGCCCGCTTGCTCACACCTTGAACGCCGACGGGCAGATGTCGTTCAGGAGGCACTCGCCGCACTTCGGGCGCTGCGCGATGCAGACCGCGCGTCCGTGCTCGATGATCAGGTAGGTAAGCCGGAACCAGTCGTCGCGCGGCACGATGGCCATCAGCTCGCGCTCGATCTTGTCGGATACACTCGATTCGGCCAGACCCAGACGCTGGCTGAGCCGGTTGACGTGGGTGTCGACCGCGATGCCCGAGTCGGGGTCGGCCGCGTAGGCCCGCGGGTACGCGTTGCCGAGCACTATGTTGGCAGTCTTGCGGGCCACGCCGGGCAGGGTGAGCAGTTCGGCCATGCTCGACGGCACTTCGCCGCCGTACACGGCAAGCACTCTCTGGGCCGCCCCGATGATGTGCTTCGCCTTGTTGCGGAAGAAGCCGGTCGGACGCACGTCGTTCTCGAGCTCTTCCTGCGCGGCGCCGGCGTAGTCCTCGACAGTGCGGTACTTCTGAAAGAGCGCGGCCGTGACCTCGTTGACCTTCTTGTCGGTGCACTGGGCCGACAGTTCCACGGCCACGAGCAGTTCCCAGTTGTTGCCGAAGTTGAGCACGATGCCCGCGGCGGGATACTCCCGCTTCAGCCGGGCGATGACCTCGGCGGCCTGCGCCTTTCGCGCGCTCAGCGACGTCTTCGTCTTCTTGGTAGTGGCCATCGGTTTGCGCGACCTCCATTCGCCGACACCTGCATCATAGGCTATCCTTAGCCAATGGTTGCGCAGAGAGTCGTAGTAGCAATCACCGGAGCTTCCGGCACCGTGTACGGTGTCCGGCTGCTCGAGGTGCTCCGTGAGCTGTCGGTCGAAAGCCACCTGGTCATGAGCGACGCGGCCAGACAGGTGGCCGAACTCGAGACGGGGTTCGCTCCAGACTACATACAGAGCCTCGCTTCGTTCTGCCACGCGAACGACGATCTGGCGGCTCCCATCTCCTCGGGCTCCTTCTTGGGGCTGGGTATGGCGATCGCTCCGTGTTCTATCAAATCCTTGTCTGCTATCGCTCAGTGCCGCAACGATAGCCTGGTAGCGCGCGCCGCCGACGTGACACTCAAGGAGCGTCGCAAGCTCGTCCTTGCCGTACGCGAGACGCCCCTGCATCTTGGACATCTGCGGCTCATGACTCAGGCGGCCGAATACGGCGCGGTGATCCTGCCACCGGTGCCGGCGTTCTACCATCGGCCCGTGACCATCGACGAGATCGTCGATCAGACGGTGGGCAAGATCCTCGATCAGTTCGGCATCGAGCACGATCTTTTCGCCCGCTGGCGGGGCGGCCGTGAGGCCTGACGAGGGTGGTCTGCGCGAGCGGGTGCTCGAGTATCTTCGCTCTCACCACACCATGACCATCGCTACGTGGGGGCCTGACGCTCCGCCGGGTGTCGACGCCGGTCTTCAGCGGCCTGCTAAGGCAGTCGAAACACGCATCGAGGGGGTCGAGCGGAACGCTCCCCATGCGGCGAGCGTCTTCTACGCTGTAGACGACGATCTGCGGCTGGTCTTCTTGAGCAAGCGGACGAGTCTTCATGGGCTGCACATAGGAGAAGTGGGCCCGGTCGCCGTAACCATTAGCGAGCACTATGCCGACTGGGAGCAGATCCAGGGTGTGCAACTCTGGGGGGAGGCCAGGCTACTCGAGGGCAGCGCGAAAGCGGGCGCGTTCGTGCACTACCTCAAGCGTTTCCCGTTCGTGCGTGACCTGGCGGCCGACCCTCACCGCGCGGAGTTGATGCGCGGGGTAGCGGTCTATCGAGTGGATCCTGCGCGAGCAGCCTTCACCGACAACCGGACCGGTTTGTTCGGACGCGAGGTGCTCCAACTGAGGGGAGTAGAGCGGTGGAGATGAGGCGCATCGACCGTGTGGGAATCGAGCGGCGCCGCCGCGCGCGCCGCCGCCGCATCCTGCTGCGGTGGCTTACCTTGCTTGGGGTCATTGCCGTGATCGTCCTCGGAATACTCCTCGGTCTTCGCGGCTGCGGCGACGATAGTGGCGCGGTCGGGGCCGCCGGCCAGACCACGTCGAGCAGCAAGCCCGGCGCGAGCGGAAGCGGCGAAACCTCCACTACGCAGGAGGGTTCGGGCTCCACCGATTCCACCGATCCGTCCGACACCACCGCCACCACCGGCGCGGCGGCGCAAGGACCCATAACGACGGTCGCCGACTACGATCCCACCCAGCCGGGCGATACCCGGGTGGCCGGCACCTTCTACGGACCTATCCAGACCACGTTCGAAGGTCTCACCATGTTCCGCGGCAACGCCTCGCGCACCTACTACGGCGAGGGCCCCGTGCCCAAGAACCCCACGGTCGTGTGGAAGTTCGGGCCGATGACCGGCACCTCGACCAACCTGGGCAGCACCACCACCTGGACCGGCACCGGCTGGACCGGGCAGCCTTGCGTGTTCGAGCGCGACGGCACGACGTGGGTGGTCTTCGGCGCCTACGACTACAAGATCCACTTTCTCGATGGCGCCACCGGCGACAAGCTGCTGCCCGACTTCAAGGGCGGCGATCTCTTCAAGGGCTCGGTCGTGGTCGACCCCGACGGATATCCGCTCATCTACATGGGCTGTCGCGACAACAAGTGGCGCGTCATAGCCATTGACCGCGACACGCCGACCGAGCTGTTCAACCTCGATTCCGACAAGCTGCCCCGCCAGATCTGGAACGACGACTGGGATTCGAGCACCATAGTCCGAAACGACTACGCGTTCCAAGGGGGCGAGAACGGCCACTTCTACATCGTCAAGCTCAATCGCGGCTACGACGCTTCGGGCAAGGTGACCGTGGCTCCTGAGATCGTGCTCGACTACCCGACCTGGACGGCCAGACTCTCATCGAGAAGAATGGCAGCAAAGACGTGGGCGTGGAGAACTCCCCCTGCCTGGTCGGCGACCGGCTCTACTTCACCAATTCAGGCGGCCTCATCCAAGGCCTCGACGTGAGCGCCACGCTGAAGACCCTCGCCGCCGGCGAGAAGCCGGCCAAGGGTGAGGCCGCGTATCCCGTGGTGTTTCACTACTGGACCGGCGGCGACACCGACGCGAGTATCGTGGCCGACGACCAGGGCTACCTATACGTATGCCAGCATTCCGACAACGAGACGGGGCGGTCGGCCACCGCGGTCAAGCGCTACCAGGATGTGGGCCAGATCATCAAGATCGATCCGCGCAAGGACGGCCAGACGGAGAACCCGGTCGTCTGGTCGCAGAAAGTCACCAAGCTGAGCGGCGGCGATTCAGGGGTGTGGGCCACCGCGGCTCTCTACAAGAACATGCTGTATGTGCCGACCCACGGTGGCGCCCTACTCGGCATCGACCGCGACACGGGCAAGCTCGTGTGGCAGAAGACGCTGAGCGAGCACGCGTGGGCGAGTTGCGCGGTGGTCGACCGCACGCTCATTGTCGGCGATACCTACGGGGTGCTCCACGCCTGGGACGTCAGCGACACCGGCATCGACCCGCCGGTCGTCTGGGAGTACACGGTTCCCAGCGGCAGCGCTCTCGAGTCGACGCCCGCGGTGTGGAAGGGGAAGATCTATCTCGGATCGCGCGACGGCTACTTCTACTGCTTCGGAGATCGATAGAAAAGGAAGCTATTTCCGACTTTCCTTCGCTCATGGGCCTGGCCCCTCCGGCCGATACTCATAGCAGTAAGGTTTCTCCGAACCGCGACTGTGAAAGGTCTATCTCTCCGAGTCATGCCCTCTCCTCTACACTGGGAATGTCCAGGCTGCGGCCGTACTGTTGCGTTGCCGGATGGCAACGAGGCCGCAAGCTCACCCACGGATGCCGGACGCCGCGATCTTCTCGCGCAGGCTCTCTGTGGGTGTTGGGTGCGCAGGCTGAACGAGGGCGGCGTAGCCCGTCTGCTTAGAGCGGTGACGAGTGGCGACGGTTTCGACTCGGGGCTGCGCGAGACGGCTACGTCTCCCGGCCGGTCAGCGACGGATGTCTCCCCACGCCAGGCAGTTCGCCACGTCGACGGCGCGCAGCCACCCACGGCGCGCTTCGGCTACTCCATGACGTAGGTTCTCGAACTCCCCCGTTCGGTGGGAGTCGCTCGAGATAACCACTTTCGCTCCCAGCTGCACCGCCCTGCGGGCGCTCCGGGCGTCGAGGTCGAGGCGGTCGGGCGAGCCGTTGATCTCGAGGTAGGTGTCGGTCTCGACGGCCAGCCGCGCGAGCGTGTCGACGTCGATCTCATAGCCGTCGCGCCGTCCGAGCAGGCGCCCGCTCGGATGAGCGATCGAGCGCACGTAGGGGTTGCGCATAGCGCCCGCGATGCGTTCCATGAGTCTGTCCTTGGGCTGAGAGAAGCCTGAGTGGATGCTCGCCGTGACGAAATCGAGTTTGGCCAGAACGCCGTCGGGCAGGTCGAGACGGCCGTCGGCCAGTATGTCGACCTCGACGCCGGCAAGCACCGTGATGCCGTCCAGGCGGGCCTCGAGAGCGCGGATCTCGTCGATCTGGGCCAGCACCCGCTCGGGTGTGAGGCCGCCCGTCATGGCGAGCGCCTGGGAGTGGTCGCAGAAACAGAGGTAGTCCAGGCCGAAATCGCGGGCCGCGAGTGCCATCTCCTCGAGTGTGGCGCGTCCGTCGGTCCAGTCGGAGTGGACGTGCAGGTCGCCACGCACGTCGGGGAGGGCGAGGAGGTGTGGGAGCGACCCGTCCTCGGCAGCCTCGATCTCGCCCTGGTTCTCTCGCAACTCGGGCGCGATGTAGCTGAGTCCGACGGTTTCGTACACCTCCGCCTCGGTAGCGCAGGCGATCGTGCGGGCCGCCGCCGTCTCCTCGACACAGTATTCGCTGATCTTGTATCCCCGGCGCTTGGCGAAACCGCGCAGGGCCTCGTTGTGCTCGGCGCTGCCGGTGAGATGCTGCAGCAGGTTGCCGTACGACGCGGGAGACCCGACGCGCAGGTCGACGTTGAGTCCGGAATGGGTCCGGGCGACGAGCTTGGTGTCGCCTCGCTCTTCGACGAGAGCGATCTCGGGTAGCGAGGCGAAGGCATCCATGACCGTGGCCGCGGCGCTCGAGCCGGCGACCAGGTCGATGTCGCGTACGGTGGAGCGTAGGCGGCGAAGGCTGCCGGCATAGTCGGCGGCCTCGACCCCTTGAACCGCGCGCAGCGCTTCTACGAGACGGGCCGCCTGCGGTTCGACGAGAGCCCGCCCCCTGCGCTCCGCCTCTCCGGCGCCGCGCTTCGCACGCCGCGTCTCGATCGCGGCGAGAATCTTCGCCTCGGTCTTCTCGCCCATGCCGGCGATGCCGCGGACGCGCGCTTCTTGGCAGGCGCGCTCCAGGTCGCGCAGGTCGCCGACGCCGGCCGCCTCCCACACCAGCCGGGACCTCGCAGGGCCCATGCCGGGCAGGCGCATGATCTCGAGCAGGCCCTCCGGGTAGCGGCCGCGGAGCCGCTCGAGAGTGGCCAGGCCTCCGGTGGATATGTACTCGAGCACCTTGCTCTCTATGGCCTCTCCAACTCCGGGGAGCCCGCGCAGTTCACCGCGGCACGCCATCTCGGCGATCGACACCGGGTGCTCCCGAAAGAGGGTCGCGGCTTTGCTGTAGGCGAGGATTCGGTAGGTCGACTCTCCGTCGAGCGACAGGTAGTCGGCAATCGTGTCGAACGCACGCGCCAGTTCGGCGTTCGACGGCAGGTGATCGGGATCAGCGCGCATCGCTTTCTCCCTGTCGGCCGGGTCCTCGTGGCTTGCGGGCCGGCTGGGGCTTGGACGGCGCGGGCGATGACGATGGCGCGGGAGGCGTGGGTGGCGCTGGTGGTCTCGACGGCGCGGGCCGCTTGGAGGGCGCGGCCGGGTCGGGCGGCGTCGTGGGCCGGAGTCTTCTCGACGGCGCCTCGCGCGAAGGTGCCGCCCGGTGCCGTCCTTCGGGCACGGTGATACGGAAGCAGGCGTGGATGCGAGGGTTGCGGACGAAGTCCGGGGGGATGGTCAGCTTGGTGATGTCCTCGACGGTGAGCTCTTCACGCAAGTCGGTATCGAGCTTGAAGCGACGGAAGTTGGTCGAGAAGAGTAGGATGCCGTCGGGCGACAGCAGGCGGGCGGCATTTCGGATGAGGGCCGCGTGATCGCGCTGCAGATCGAGTTCGCTCCGCATGGCCTTTGAGTTCGAGAACGTTGGGGCATCGAGAAAGATCAGGTCGTATTCGGCGTGGCCAAGCCTGCCGGCCGCGGCCATGGCCAGCCACTCGACGCAATCGGCCCGCACGAAGCTGTGATTCGCTCCCATCAGCCCGTTCACCTCGAGGTTGCGCCGGGCCCAGTCGAGGTAGGTGAGGGAGAGGTCGACCGTAGTCGTAGTCGCGGCGCCACCAGCCGCGGCGTACACGGTGCCTGAGCCGGTGTACGCGAACAGGTTGAGAAACCGGCGGGCCTGAGCCAAGTCGCGGATGATGCCCCTCGTCTGCCGGTGGTCGAGGAACAAGCCGGTGTCGAGGTAGTCGGTCAGGTTCACCAAGAAGCGCAGCCCGCCCTCGTGCGCCTCGATGAAGCGGCCCTCGTCGGTGATCTTCTGGTACTGCTCGGGCCCACGCTGCTGCCGCCGTACCTTGAGCACCACGTGCGAGGGCGGTATCTCCACCACCCTCGGCACCGCGGCCAACATCTCCTTGAGCCGCCGCCTGGCTCTCACCTGGTCGACTGTGGCGGGAGCAGCGTATTCCTGGACGTGCACCCAGTCTTCGTAGAGGTCCACGGCCGCTGAGTACTCGGGCAGGTCGGCGTCGTAGAGACGGTAGCAGTGGATGTCCTCACGGGCGGCCCAGCGCCGGAGATGCTTGAGGTTCTTCCTGAGCCGGTTCTCGAACATGACGGCGCCGGAACTATCCAAATCCGCCGGCTCGTCATCCGTATCGCCGGCCTCGACATCCCTGGCTTCCGGTTCACCATCGCTGGAGCCGGCGGTAGTCGCCACCGCCCGGAGCCGTCGCGGGGGAGCGGCCGCACCGCCGATGCGGAACAGCAGCAACCGGCACTCGATGGGCCCGTTGAAGAAGACGTTGCTGCGATGCGCCCGCAGCCCCAGATGCGCTCCGAGGTCGGGATTGCCCGTGAACACGCCGGCCTCCCACCCCGAGAACGAAGCCTTCAACCGTTCGCCGAGCGCCTCGTAGACTTCGACCAGGTCGGCGACCTCACCCAGGCGTTTGCCGTAGGGCGGATTGGTGAGAACCAAGCCGGATGTCGTGGCCGCAGCCGCTTTGGGGGCCGACAGGGCTCTCAAGTCTCGCTGCTCGAATATCACGCGGCCCGCCAGACCGGCGCGTCTGGTGTTGTTGCGCGCCGTGTTCACCGCCTTCGGGTCGGCATCGAAGCCGTAGAACGTGGACAGGCGCTGCAGGCCTGAATCGCGGCGGTCTCGGGCCTCCCGCAGCAGTTCCTGCCAAGGCTCCGGTTCGAAGGCTTTCCAGCGCAAGAAGCCGTAGTAGTCGCGCATGAGTCCCGGGGCCACGTCGCCCGCCATGAGGGCGCCCTCGATCAGGAGTGTGCCCGAGCCGCACATGGGGTCGAGCAGGCACCCGCCGGCGGTCGCGACGCGCGGCCATCCCGCCCTCAGCAGGATGGCCGCCGCCAGGTTCTCCTTCAGCGGAGCCTCGCCGCCTTCGGTGCGATAGCCCCGGCGATGGAGCCCCTCGCCCGAGAGGTCGAGACTGAAGGTGGCCGCTTCGGGAGTGAGGTGAACGTTGATACGGATATCGGGCCGGGCCAGATCGACTCCCGGGCGCGTGCCGCAGCGTGCGCGGAAGCGGTCGACCACCGCGTCTTTGACGCGCTGCTCGGCGTAGTGCGTGTTGAGGTCGGCGAGCGGACCGCGCTTGATGGTCGAGGTCACCTCGATCGCCAGCGTGCCCGACGCGTCGAGGTGATCCTCCCACGCCAAGTCGTAGGCGCAGTCGTAGAGATCGTCGACCGCGGCCACGTGGCACGAGTGCAGACGGAGCAAGACCCTGCTGGCCACGCGCGACCACAGGCAGGCTCGGTAGGCGAGCTGGAGAGGCCCGTCGAAGGCCACGCCCGCCCGCGTCTCGGCCACGCCGCTCGCGCCGAGCGCGCGCAACTCGTCGAACAAGAGACCCTCGGTGTTGCGGGGGCAGGTCGCGAAGAAGGCCGGCGCGTCAGTAGGGGTCGGAGTAGTCATGGTAGGGCAGAGTATAGCCCTGGTAGTGAGGCAGGCGCGCGGAGCCGGCGCCCGCGGATACGAGATCGGGGCGGGGCGCAAGGCGCCCCGCCCCGGAGCGACGGCGGCCGGCGTACCGTGACGGCCGTAGCCTCGCGCTCCGGCAGTCTGCTAGGCGACCCGAGGCAGCTCGGAGGTGCACTCGGGGCAACGAGTGGCCGCGAGCGGGATGGTGCGGGTGCAGAACGGGCAATCCTTCGTTGTGGCCGCGGCCGGCTTCTGGGTCTTCATGTAGGCCTTCATGATGAAGAACAGCACCAGGGCGACGATGAGGAACGTCAGGATGGCGTTGATGAAGATGCCGTAGTTGATGGTCACGGCGCCGGCCTCTTTGGCTGCCGCGACGGTCGCGTATGGGCCGGCCGTCGTGCCCTCTTTGATAACGGCGAAGAGGCTGGTCATGTCGAGACCGCCGAGTGCAAGGCCTACGGCCGGCATGATGATGTCGTTGACCAGCGAGGTGACGATCGCCGCGAAGGTGACACCCATGATGAACGCCACGGCGAGCTGCAGCAGGTTGCCTCGGTCGACGAATGCCTTAAAGTCCTTCCACATTCCCTTTCTCCTTTGGTCAGGCCTGGACGCGGCTTGCGCTATTCCCAAGCACTCGCGAGAGTGCCGTTCTCGTCTTGCCAGTAGGGCATCCAGACGAGTCCCAGCGAATCGACCACGATGTCGCTCTTGCGCGGTCGCATGATCACGGTCTCGAACGTCTCGGCGGCTGGGTCGATCTCTATGTGGAGGGCATCGAGTTCGTTCTGCTCCTCGGCTTCGAGATCGGCGAGTCGCTGTTTGGCGGCCTGCAGAGTATCCGCGGCGCGTTTGACGTCGCCGCTTTCGTCGATGCTGCGACCCACATCGCGCATGGTGGTCGTCGCACGGCCGAGCGTGCCGGTGCTGAGCTTCTTGCGACCCATAAGGGCGCCGAGCACGGTAGCCCCGAAAGAGATGGCTGTCTGCATCTTGCGGTTTCTGGACTGCTCGGACTCACGTTCGACGGCCTGCTCCGCTTTCAAGGCCCTCTGTTTGAGCGTCAGCTTCTTGGCGGCGTACTTCTTCTCGAGTTTGCCGAGGGCCTCTTGCCGCTTCTCCTGGGCGGCCCCTTCGAGGCGCCGGCGGAATTGCTCCTCGGTCTCGCCGGGGTTGGAGGTCGTCTTGAGCGCCGCGCTCTTGAAGACCTCGGTGGCCTGGGTGCGAAAGGCCCAGTCGGAGAAGTCGACGCCCCACGAGCGGTACGAGGTGACCTTCGTCATCGCGGGCGGCAGCGCGGCGTAGTTCGCCCCCGGATACGGTTGCCGGTCGAGGTCCTCGAGGGTGTCCTCGAGATCGATGGCCTTCTGCCAGTCGAGCGCAAGCGTGCTCTCAGGCGCTCGGGCGATGCGCCTTATGCGGTTCGAGGTGCTTGCGCCGGTGGCCGTGCTTACGAAAGTCACTGTGGCGGCGGCCAGCACGCCGGCCCGGTAGACCAGGTTCGGACTGGCCGGGAGGGAGCCGCGCAGCGGCAGGAAGTACTGGGGGATCTCCGGTACGAGCGCCGGCGCCCCGTCGGACGCGCCCTCCGGCTCGGCCGGGGCTCCCGGCGGCGTCGCGGGCGCCGATTGGGGCGGCGCCGCCGCGGCTGCGGCCGGCTGCTGCGGCGCATCGGCCGCAGCCGGGGCCGCCGCCGGGCGGCGCGGATCCATCAGGGTCTTGATCTGCGTCCGGGTGAGCGGTCCCGCCAGGTACGACATGGTCCAGCGTGTCTGGAAGATGACCGGGGCGTCTTCGTGCACGTTGTACATGAGGAACACGCGCTTGCCGAGGCCGGCAAGGGTCTCATCCATCTCCTGCCGGTCGAATTTGGCCTCGGTGCCGGCGGCCACTCCCTCGAGGCCTTCGAGCAGACGCGCTTTGTCGCGCTCTGTCTGCAGTCTCCCGATGAACCACGTGCCGGCGTTGGCGAGACCCTTGTAGTCGAGGTCGACCGGGTTCTGCGTGGCCAGCAGCACCCCCACTCCGAAGGCCCGCGCCTGCTTCAGCAGAGTGAGCAGCGGACGCTTGGAGGGCGGCTCGGCCACGGGGGGAAAGAAGCCGAAGATCTCGTCCATGTAGATGATGGCCCGCAGGCTGCCCGTGCCGGGTTGCGTCCGCACCCAGCCCAGCACCTCGTTCAGGAGCAGCGACACGAAGAACATGCGCTCGGAGTCGGCGAGGTGCGCGATGGAGAAGATCGTCACCCGGGGTCTGCCGTCGGGTGCGTGCAGCATGCGCTCGATGTCGAGCGGATCGCCCTGGAGCCACGATTGGAACGTGGGGGCGGCCAACAGGTTGTTGAGTAGCATGGCCAGTTCGGCCCGGTTCTTCGACGGGTAGAACGATTCCAGGCTCATCACGCCCACCTGCTGAAACGGCGGCTCCTGGATCTGGGTGATGAGGGCAGGCAGATCGAGGTCGCGACCGGCGCCCCAAGCGGTGTGGAAAAGCCTCGACAGGAGGATATGCTCCCGGCTCTGTATGGGATCGGCGTCGACGCCGATCAAGCCCAGTATGCTGGTAACAGCGGTGTTGATGCGGTCGCGCAGCGCCTCCTCGTCCGACCCCACCGACTTGTCGGGCGCGGCGAACGACTTGAGGATACTGACCGGCAATCCGGCGCTCGAGCCGGGCGTGTAGATGACGAAGTCGGCGCCGTTCTTGAGGCGCTCGATCCGCGCCCCGTCCTGTCCCCAGTCGGCTAGGCCTTTCTGCCACGCACCGGCTTGCTGCTGCGCGAACTCATCGGCGGAAAGCCCTTTCTTAGCAGCCTCTTCCTGGTTGATCCATGGACGGAAGTCCTCGGCCTGCAGTTGCGGGAAGGTCAAGAGGAGGTCGACCATGTCGCCTTTTGGGTCTACTATTATGGAAGGTACCCCGTCAAGCGCGGCTTCTTCGAGCAGGCCGATGCAGAGGCCGGTCTTGCCGCTGCCCGTCATGCCGACACACACCCCGTGGGTGACGAGGTCCTTGGAATCGTAGAGAAGGGGGCCGTCCGTCTGTTTGGTCGATAGATCGTACGTGCGGCCGAGGTAGAAGGCACCCTGCTTCTCATAGTCTTCCATAAAGAAAGCTCCTTCTCGAGAACGGCGCATTTGCTACTTTCTACATTGTGTCACGAGTCATCGGGCGCCAGGTAGAGCGCTAGGGCATCGGCCCAGCGAACAGGCCGCACCTTCCAGGAACCGAAAGGGGACAAGATGGCCGACAAGAAGGTGGAACGCTCTCGCAGGGGACAGCCGTTTACTCCCACAGACAAGCTGACGGCGTCGCTGTCCGATCAGGGCCTTGTCGACGTGGCCGACTCGCGCCACGACAAGGGCAAGGCGGCGCTGGTGGATAAGTTCCGTGATCGAGACGAGCGCTGGCGTCGAGACCAAGCCGCCAACGTCTCGGGCGCGCCCGCGAGCGAAGAGGCGGGAGAGAATCCCGAGGAGGTGACCTCGGCCGCGGAACCCACCGCAGAAGACGAAGGCGGTGCGCGATGATCGACAGCGTGGCTGAGGCCGGCCGTAAGATGAAGGCGTTGGCCGGTACCAGGTCGGTGGGAGACGCCTTTCTCACCGTGACTCTCTCGACCAGCCGCCTTGACGACTGGCGTCTTTCGGTGCCGTCGTTTCTGCGTAGCGAATTCAATCGCCTCACTCAGGGCGGTGGGGTTTCGAAAGAGTACAAGCGCCAACTCCAAAGCGACCTCGATTACGTCCTTGATGTGGTCGCCTACGACGTGACCCCCAGCACTCAGGGCCTGGCTGTGTTCGTCGACGGCAAGGGCGACTACTCCGAGAGGATCGAACTGCCGTTCAGGCTTCTCAACCGGCTCATCATCGAGCCATATCCGTACGTCCGCCCCATCGTGCATGCGCTTTCGCTGCTCGAGCCGTTCGTGCTCGCCCGCGTGAGCAGGGACGAGTCGAGCCTCTACCTGGTCGACGAGTGGGGCATCGCCGTAGAGGACGACTTGAGCGGACCGTGGCTGAGAACGAGCGACCGCGACAGCGGCGAGGTATCCATCAAGGAGTACTTCGCGGCTGCCCGGCAGGAGGCCCTGGTGGAGCAGCACCACAAGGAGGTCGGCGTCTCGCTCGGCAAGCTGCTCGAGGCCTCCGGGACGAGGCGGGTGGCGCTATGTGCCCAGCACGACATAGCCTCCGCCTTCAGACGGACTCTGCCGCAGGCTACCGCCGCCCACATCGTGGCCGAGATACCTTTCGACGCGGCGGCAACCACCGGTCAGATGGTGGCTGCTGCGCGCCAAGCGGTCGAGGAGGCCCGCCGCGGGGAGATGGGGAGTCTCGCGTCGCGCATCCAGGAAGGACTTGGACACGGTGGGCGTGGTGTCGCGGGATTCGACGACGTCGTGGCGGCGGTAGGCCGCTTCCAGGTGCAGAACCTGCTCGTCGACCGCAACTTCCGTGACCCGGGTTGGATCTGCCCGGCCTGCGGCTGGGCCGGTCTGGTTGAGGTGGACGTCTGTCCGCTGTGCGGAGGCAGACCGCGGCCTGTCACCGACGCGGTGGGTGAGATAGTGCGGCTGGCGATACTGCAGGGCGTGCACGTGGATGTAGGCGAAGATATCCCGGCTCTCGATCAACTAGGAGGCATCGGCGGTCTGCTGCGCTACGCTTGAACAGTCGGCGGGGTGGTAGATTGTCTCGATGGAGAACAGGGGAGACACCAGGCGAGCGGGGACCCCAGAGCCACCGGAGCCTGTGAGGCCGGCGCAACCTCGTCCCATAGTCGAATGTCCGCAGTGCGGCGCTCCCGTCGAACTGCCGGCGTACGCCGAGGGAGCCGTCTGCGGCTTCTGTGGCTCCGCGCTCACCAGAGTCCCCCATGTGGCCGCGATGACCGTACCCAGCGGCGAGAGACAAGCATTGCGCTCTGTCGGGTGCTCTCAGTGCGCCGGCCCGCTCGATGCGTTCGAGGGGCGGCGCATACTCGTCTGCGAGCACTGCGGGGTGCGGGTGGCGGTGCTCGAGCACGGGGGCCTCTCGCGGTGGCACTTTCCGTGTCGCCTGACCCGGCTTCAGGCGGCTGAAGCCGGAGCCCGCTGGCTGGCCGAATTTCCCGACCTCGCCGAAGACGTCCGGACCGCCCGGCTTGCTGAAGCCCGGCTGCTCTACGCTCCCATCTGGGAGCACCGGGGACTCATCGCCGGTTGGGAGTTCGGGTACAAGTTCAAGACCAAGAACGTCCTGATTCCGGCTACCACTCCAGCTCTGTTCGGACAGAGCCTGTTCGGATCGCGCCTGCTCGGCGACGAACACGAGCGCCTGGAGATGCAGGTGGTCAAAGAGGACGCCCGGCAGCCGCACTTGCAGGAGCGCCGCTTCTTCCAGGCGGCGACCGACTTCGGCGCTTTCGGGGCGACTCGTCCCCGCATCACAGGCAGGGAGCTCATGCTACCCCTGCTGGCCGGCGAGATCGAGCCCGGCGCGAGTGTACTCGAAGCCACAGGCGACGGACACGAGGTGGCTGAGGCCGGACGCCGCGCCGCGCTCAACCCGGTCTCGGGCAACCACGCGACCGATACCCATCTCTTCAGCCTCAGGGAGTCGACCGCGCTGCTGTACTACCCGATGTGGGTGCTGCGATACGAAAGGGGCAATCGTACGGCGCACGTGGTGGTCAATGGTCGCGACGGTAGCATCAACGCGGGGGTGGCTCCAGCTTCCAACCGAAAAGCCAGGCTGCTCTTGGCAGCCCGTGCGGCCGGGCTCATTGTCGCGGCCACGGTGTTTGCGTGGCTGGCTGTGGCCTGGCGGCAAGGGCGTAATTCTATGGTGGCTCTCGCCGTGATAGTGTCAATCGCGGCGATCTTGATGATCTGGCGATTTCGACCAGTACGAGAGGTGGAGTATCGCGAACCTTTCTCCAGCTGACCTCGCGCCGCTGCTCTGCAAGCGCTGCGGACTTCCCCTCGAAGGCGGCGACGGAGCCGCCATGTTCGTGTGCGTCAGCTGCGGTCTCGTCCATGAGCCGGGCGAAAACGGGTTCACCGCGTTTTCGCCCCTAACCGCCGCCATCACCACCGCTCTCGCACAGGCGGGAGATGTGCGCCACCTGGCGGTGTGGCGAGTGACCGTGGAGGTCAAGGCGCGGGTCGATTCGGCGTGGGAACGCATCAAGAGGGCGACGGCCCCGCAGGCCCCTTACGTCTTCGTGCCGGCCTTCTCGTTGGCCCGAATGGTGGTCCACCGGCTCGGCGCGAGCCTAACGCAGACGCAGCCCCACCTCGAACTGACTACCGGGCTCAACGTGAGCGCCTTCGATCGTCCGCACCTGAAGGGCGTCGACGATCCGACCGTCGAATTCACTCTTGGCCCGGGATTCGGCGTCGTGTCGCCCGTACTCGTGGGCAGGGCCGACGCCCAGGCCTTGGCCCACTTCGTATACCTAGCGGTGGAGTCGTCGGACAAACACGAACTGCATTCGGTCGAGTACGAGATGGAGGCGACCGCCGAGGAGCTGCTGTTCATCCCGGCGGTGTGGGATCTGCGCCAAGTCCATGAATCCAATTGGAGATTGCTCCTGCGCGAATTCGACGGCCTGGTAGCGTAGGCAGGAACTGAAAGGGGAGACGATGGCCGGTATCAACGACCGTATCGAGGAGAGCAAGAACTGGTTCGAGCGCTTCATGGGGCGCGTTCCGGGATACAGCGGCTACAAGGAGAAAGAGGTCGCCCGCGAAGCCGACAAGATCGAGCGGGGCTACGTGGCCGAGCGCCTCGAGCCGTCGCTCAACCGTTTGGACGATGTCAAGCTCGACGCCCTCAAGATGGGCAAGCTCGACGCTTTGGGCGATCTCGACACGCTCATGCGCAAACTTCGCAAGATCCGCGACCGGGTCCAGTATGCCGACTATGGCTACGCCGGCATGTTCGACCCCGTGAAGGTCGACAAGGCGAAGATCGAGGAGCTGATGGCATTCGATCAGAGCCTCGAGGCCGACGCCTCCGCGATCACCGAGTTGGCTTCGGCGCTTGCCGCCGACAGTCCCTCGCTACGAACCGACATCAAGCTTCTTGACGATCGCATCGACGCCTTCGATGCACGTTTCAGCGAACGCGATCATCTCATCACCGGAGCCGGGAGGTAGACCATGGCCCTGATGGACCTCATTGAATTCGTCGACGAACAAGGCAACGAGATGGCCCACCGAATCCCCGAGACGGGATCGGGCGAGTTCAAGTTGGGCTCTCAGCTCATCGTGCGCGAGATGCAGTGGGCGGTCTTCTTTCGTGACGGCAAGGCCTACGATGTGTTCGGCGCGGGCCGGCACACCTTGTCGACCCAGAACATCCCGCTTCTCACCACGCTGTTCACCACGCCGCTCTGGGGTGACTCGCCGTTCAGGTGTGAGGTCTTCTACGTAAGCCAGCGCACGTACACCAACCTCAAGTGGGGCACGGCCGAGCCCATCCTCTTCCGTGACGCGGAATTCAAGATGATCCGTCTCCGTTCGAACGGCATCTATACCTTCCAGATCACCGATCCCAAGCTGTTCGTCATGAAGCTCGTCGGCACCCGAGGCATCTTCACCAACGCGCAGGTCGAAGACTTCTTGCGCGGAGTGATCATCGGTCGTCTGGCCGACATCCTGGGTGAGAGTCTCGACTCGGTTCTCGATCTGCCGCGCTACTTCGACGAGTTGGGCGCTGGGCTCAAGGCCCGTATCCGCGACGACTTCGCCCAGTATGGCCTGGCAGTGGTCGACTTCATCATCAACGCTATCTCGCCGCCCGAGGACGTGCAGAAGCGTATCGACGAGCGCAGCGGCATGGAAGCCATCGGCGGCATGGACCGCTACTTTCAGTACAAGGCCGCGCAGGCCATCGGCGACCTGGCTCGCGGTGGCGGCGGCGGCGACGCAGGCGACGGCACGAGCATCGGCGGGGCGGCTACGACGGGTCTCGGCCTCGGCGCCGGCGCCGGTCTCGGCATGATGATCCCCGGCATGCTGCAGCAGGCCATGGCCGGTGGGACCACGCCGAAGGTGCGCTGCCCCAACTGCAGCAACGACATCCCCTTCGGCAGCAAGTTCTGTCCGAACTGCGGCACCAACCTCACGCAGACCACGGACTGCCCTGAGTGCGGCACCAGCCTCCCGACCGGCTCGAAGTTCTGCCCCAACTGCGGGCACGATATGAGCAAGCCGGGCCAGAGTCCGGCCGCGCCTGAGGCCGAGGCTCAGCCGTCGGAGGAAGACAAGAAGTGAGCTCGCGCGCACGCATTTGGAGCTACGCGCTCCTGGTAGTCGTAGCGCTGTTCGCGGCGCTGCTCGCCGGCCCGAGCGCGTCGGCGCTGGCCAAAGACTGGCGCATCGACCGCATGGACGTGCTGCTCGACGTCCAACAGAACGGCGATGTCGTTGTCGACGAGACAGTGACGTTCGCGTTCGAGGGCAACTACCACTATGTGGCTCGGAACGTACCCACCGGCAATCTAGAGGGCTTGAGCGACATAGCGGTGTACGACGCCAAAGGGCAGCCGCTCCCCAAGGGCGACTACACAGGCAGCTACAACGTCTTCACCGAAGGCGACATGCAGTACATCCAGCTCAACTTCGATCTCACCGATACCTCGTACACCTGGACGATCCACTATCGGGCCAGGCAGGCGGTCATGTTCTTCGACAAAGGCGGAGACGAACTGCGCTGGTACGTGTTCGACGCCGAGACACAGGTGCCCATCGGGTCGGTCAGGGCCACAGTGAAGCTCCCCGGCTCGGTGCCGTCGGAGAACATCGCCCAGTCGTACCAGGCGGGGCTTGGCGTAGAAGCGACCATGAGTTCCCCAGAGGCGTCGGTAGCCGTGTATGAAGCCTCGGACATCCCGTCGTACACCAATTTCTGGATCGTCACCGGCTTCCCCAAGGGCGTCGTCGAGTACACGTGGACGGCCGGCCGGGTGGCCGCCTTCATCGTCCCCAAGGTGGGATTCGCGCTCCCGATACTGGTCTTCCTCGGGATGCTCATCATATGGCGCAGGCGTGGCCGCGACGAGCCTTCGGCTGTGTATGCGAGCTACGTCAGCGAGCCACCCTCTGCGCTCCCGCCTGGCTTGGCGGGAGCTCTCATCGACGAGAAGGTCGACACCAAGGAGATCATTGCCACCATCGTCGACCTGGCGCGCCGGGGCTACCTCGAGATAACCGACACCGAGAAGAAGGGCATGCTGGGCAAAGCCACCACCATCTTCACGCGGACCAAGGGCTTCGACGATCTCGCCGGTTACGAGGCCAAGGTGGCCAAGTCGCTCTTCGACAGTAAGCACCCCGACCAGGTGACCTCGGCGCAGTTGAAGAACAACTTCTACACGCACATCCAGCCCATCACCAACGAGATCTACAGGCAGGTCACTTCGACCGGCATGTTCCAGAGCAATCCGAACAAGGCGCGCAGCAAGTGGTTCGGCTATGGTTTCGGCCTTGCCGTGCTGCTGGGCATCATCACCTTCATCTTGTACACGACCGACGTGACCGGCTGGGGTTGGTTCATGGCCGGATCGGTGATCTCGGTCATCATCGTCTGGGCGTTCGCTCCGCACATGCCTCAACGCACCGCGAAAGGCGCGCACGAGCAGCGCAAGTGGCAGTCATTCCGAAACTACCTGAAAGATCTGACTCGCTTTCAAGACATGGCCACGGCCAAGGAGAACTTCGAGAAGTACCTGCCCTACGCGATCGCCTTCGGCGTCGAAAAGGACTGGGTACGGCGTTTCGAAGGTCTTACGGTTTCTTCTCCCGATTGGTACCATCCACCGATCTTCCTGCCGTATCCCCATGGCGGGCCCGTGACGACCGGTGGCCTTGGAGGCGGCGTCGGCGGCGGACTGAGTGGCGCCGGTTCGGGGGGCGGCTTCAGTCTCGATAGCATATCTGACGGGCTCTTCAGCAGCCTGGGTAACATCTCGAGCGTGCTCACCTCGGCCCCGTCGGGTAGCGGCTCCAAGGGGGCCTGGGGCGGCGGAGGCGGCGGAGGCGGCTTTGGCGGCGGGTTCTCGGGTGGCGGAGGCGGCGGCGGGTTCCGTGCCGGCTGATGGCCCTCTGAGAAACGAGTTCTAGGGAGGCCCTATGAAGACGAGGATCCTCGGCATAGTGCTTGTGGTGGTAGGTCTCGGCGTGGCCGCCTGGCTTGTCACCGGTCTGGTCGAGTCAGAAGGATCTAAGGCGGGCTACGTGCTCGGCCTGTGCTTGTTCTCCCTGCCCTTCTTCGCGGTGGGTCTCTACCTGCTGCTCACGTCTCGCGGCGAGATCAAGGCCGAAGGCAGGGCCGACCAGCAGCGCATCATTCTCAACGCTGTGATCACGCGGGGCCGGGTGAGCGTGGCCGATTTGGCTATCGAGTGCAACGCGACGCGCGACCAGGTGAAACAGTACATCTACGACCTCATCGGCAAAGATCTCTTCAGAGGCTACGTCAACTGGGAGCGCGGAGAGCTTGTGTCGGCGGAGGCCGCTCAGATCAAAGAAGACACGTGTCCGAACTGCGGAGGCAGGCTCGAACTGGCGGGCAAGGGCCTGGTGCGCTGTCCGTACTGCGGCACCGAGATCTACCTGTCGGCGGCGACCGCTTCGTATGCCGCGGCTCCCGTGCCGCCCGCGGCGGCGTATCCGACGGGCGCGCCGGCGGCCGAGCCGCCGCCGGGAGGGAGTGCCGGCCCGGCCGGTGACTGGGTTTCACCCGGTCAAGAAACGGACAGACCGATATGAGGCTGAGCTACAAGATCTGGCTCGATCACGAAGGTAGAGCGTTCGGCTACGGCCCCGCCAACCTGCTCGACGGCGTCGAGCATTGGGGCTCGCTACGCAAGGCCGCCATGGAGCTCGGCATGTCGTACAACAAGGCCTGGCGCATCATCCATGCCGCTGAGCAACGGCTGGGTTTCGCGCTGCTCGATCGCACGGTAGGCGGCAGTTTGGGGGGCGGCTCCAACCTCACCGCCGACGCTCAAGACTTGATGAGGCGCTACCGAGCGATGGCGGGCGAGGTCGACGAGGTCTTGAGCGCTGTGTTCGAGAAGCACTTCAGCGACTGGGTACATCCCGGGCCGGTAGAGCTGCCGCCTGGGCCGCCTCCCGATCCGCAACTCGAGGACTGATCAGGCGGCAAGCCGTCGCCGGCGCCGCTCAGGCTTCTTCAGCTGTCGGTGTTGCCTACTAGGGTCTAAACGCGTTATACTTTCTGCCCTATAACGCAATCACTCGGCCTGGATGCGAACGGGGCATATGGGTCTGGGTGTCGGCACGTGGGAGTCTTCGCGTTTTGAGCGACAGTCTCGGCGAAACAGCGGCAACGGAGGTAGCGACGGCGTCACGGCCCGCCTTCTGGGCACGGGCGAAGGCGCGCTTCGTGCGTCTTCGGTTCACCGGTTTCATCGTGCTGCCGATCGTGGTGTTTCTGTTCTCCATGACGCTTGGGCGCTACCACGTCTCGCTTTCGGAGATATTCACCCTTCTGGGGGGCAAGCTCGGGCTGACCGACGCCACGGTCGCCGAGCAGGTCAATACGGTCATCGTCAACGTCCGTCTGCCGCGCGTTCTGGTGGCGCTGCTCATCGGGGCGGGACTCTCGATGTCGGGCGCGGCCTACCAGGGCATGTTCCGCAACCCGCTGGTGTCGCCCGACATCCTGGGCGCCTCGGCCGGCGCGGGCTTTGGGGCCGCTCTCGGCATCATGCTGTCCAAGAGCGTCATAGTGACCCAGTTCCTGGCCCTCGCCTTCGGTCTCGGCGCCGTGGTCGTTACCTACCTTCTGGCGGGGCGGTTGCGGCGCGGCGATCCTACGTTGTTCTTGGTGCTCACGGGAATCCTCGTGGGCACCGTGTTCATGTCGTGCATATCAATACTCAAGGTCTTGGCCGATCCCTACGACAAGCTCCCCGCCATCACGTTCTGGCTCATGGGGAGTTTGGCCGCAATCAACATGCAAGATGTGCTGATTCTCCTCGGTCCCATGGTTGTGGGTGGCGGCGCCATCCTCGTCGTGCGCTGGCATCTCAATCCCCTGTCGTTCGGTGAGGAGGAGGCTCGCGCCATGGGGGCCGAGACCGGCAAGCTGCGCGTCATCATCATCTGCGCGTGTACGCTGCTCACCGCCTCGTCGGTGGCCGTGGCGGGCATAGTCGGCTGGGTGGGACTCATCATTCCGCACCTCGCCAGGGGCATCGTCGGGCCCGACTACGGCAAACTGCTTCCCGTTTCGGCCGTTATCGGCGCGGTGTATCTGCTGTCTGGTCGACGACTTGGCCCGTATGGCCGGTGCGCTTGAAATGCCGCTCGGCATTCTCACCGCTCTCATCGGCGCGCCGTTCTTCATCTTTCTCATGGCGCGGACGAGGAAGGCCTGGACATGATCCTCGAACTGCGCGGTCTTACGTGTGGTTATGGACGCAGAGAGGTGCTCAGCCACGTTGATCTCAGCGTGGCCGCCGGCGACAATCTCTGCCTGCTTGGGCCCAACGGCGTCGGCAAGACGACGCTGTTTCGCACGATCCTTGGCGCCATAGATCCGCTCGGTGGCGAGGTGCTGGTCGACGGTAAGAGTCTCGCGAGACACTCCCGCAAACAGAGGGCGCGGGTCATGGCCTACGTGCCGCAGGCGCACACCGCGCCGTTCCCCTTCCACGTGAAAGACGTCGTGCTCACCGGACGAACGGCGCACATCCCTCTCACCTCCGCGCCGTCGCACCACGACGAAACAGTGGCCTGGGCCGCTCTCGAGCGCATGGATATCGCCGGCCTGGCCGACAGACCGTACACTGAGCTGAGCGGCGGCGAGCGTCAGCTGGTGCTCATCGCGCGAGCGCTCGCCCAGGAGCCGCGTGTTCTCATCATGGACGAACCCTCGTCGCACCTCGATTTTGGCAATCAGGCGCGCCTGCTTTCGCTGGTGCGAAGTCTGGTGCGGGAGGGCGATCTCGCGGTACTCATGTCGTCGCACTTTCCCAACCACGCCTTTGCCTGCGCCACACGGGTCGGTCTCGTGAAGAACGGTCTGCTGGTTGCCCTGGGAACGCCTGACGACATCCTTACAGAAGAGAGCCTCGAAGACATCTACGGCATCCCGGTCCGCATACTCGAGGGAAATCCCGAGACAGACCCTGCGCTCAAGGTGTGCGCGGCGCGTTCCACGGCCGTGTCGCCACCTAGGATAGGAGTGGAAACAAACTTGCACGCATCAGCGGGCGCGAGAAGGGAGTCCGGTTGAGAAGCGGGTCCAAGGCATGGGAGATCTATGACAGGCTTATCGACGACGTCACGCCGGCGGCCACCGCGACGTCGTGCCTCGTCAGCACCTGGACCGTCGTCGACTGCGAGGCCGAGGGCGTCGGTTTGGCGATGACGTACCGCGGCGGCGCCCACGACGAGCATCCGCTCACCGGCATCGCCGGCACGCCTCTACGCGACCTGGCGGCGCACCTGAAGAGCTGGGATCTTCGCCGGGCTTCGCTGGGCATGTCCGCGGTCAACGCGTCGCTAAACTCGCCCGAGCGTGTGCAGCGCTGGGTGAAGCGGCCGCTCGAAGAGCTCAGGTCGGCAAGCGTGTTCGTCTCGATGCTCGATCGCATCGCCGGCAAGAAGGTCACCGTCGTAGGCCACTTTCCTGGGCTGGAGAAGGCCCGAGAGCGTTGCGAACTGACCATCCTCGAGCGGAACCCGCAAGAAGGCGACGCTCCCGACTTCGCGGCGGAGTACGTACTGCCCGAGCAGGATTTCGTGTTTATCACGGGCACCGCGCTCACCAACAAGACGCTGCCACGCCTGCTCGAGCTGTCGGCGGGCGCCTTCGTGGCGCTGGTCGGCCCGAGCGTGCCTCTCGCCCCCTGGTTGTTCGACATGGGCGTGGACATGCTCGCGGGCACCGTGGTCGTAGACAGGCGTGGCGTCTGGGAGCGGGCGCTCGAGGGCGCTCATCGCGGCATCTTCGAGGCCGGCGCCTGGATGGTCGACATCTGGCGCGACGACCTCGTTGACGCCCCCCAGTGATATGAAGGAAGGGATACGTATGCGAAAGGCAGTCGCCGCCGCTCTGACTCTGCTGCTGGCGATTCTCGTACTACCGGTCGTCACGGGCTGCGGTTCGGGCGGGGGCAACGGGGCCGAGACGAATTCCTCCGAGCTTCAGGCGACGGTGACCATCACCGACCAGGCGGGCCGCCAGGTCGTCGTTCCGGCTGAGATCGACACAGTCTTCTGCACGAGCCCGATGGGCACCAATCTCATCTACATGCTGGCCCCCGACAAGATGGCCGGCTGGAACGTCACTCCGACGGCCATCGAGAAGGAATACATCCCCGAAAGGTACCGGGGTATCGTGGGGCTCGGCGGCTGGTTCGGCAAGGGCACTACCGGCAACGTGGAGGAGATCATCAAGCGTGCCCCGAGCGTCGTGCTCTCCGTGGGCGCGCACGACGCGTCGGCGACCGAAGAAGCCGACCGCATCCAGGGGTTGCTCAACATCCCAGTAGTCGTCGTCGCGGGCGCCCTGGAGGAGAGCGGGCCCGCGCTGCGCTACATCGGGGAACTGCTGGGCGTGGAGCAACGGGCCGAGGAATTGGCTGCGTACTGTGACGAGGTCGTGAGCGAGGCGAGGGCCAATTCGGCCAGGCTTTCCGATGCCCAGAAGGTCCGGGTGTACTACGCCGAAGGCATGGAAGGCCTCAACACCGACGCGGAAGGCTCGGAGCACACCGAGGTGCTCGAACTGGTGGGCGGTGTCAACGTCGCTCAGGTGGGCGATCAGTCGGACTACGGCATGGCCCCAGTGTCACTGGAGCAGGTGCTTTCGTGGGATCCCGAGCTGATCCTGGTCGCAAGCGACAAGGATCAAGAGAGCACGGCCTATCAGCAGATCGCCACGGGCGAGCAATGGAAGACGGTGGCCGCTGTCAAGGACGGCAGGGTCTACCAGATTCCCAGGGGACCCTTCGACTGGTTCGACCGTCCTCCCTCGATCAGCCGCATCCTCGGTGTGCGCTGGCTCGGCAACTTGCTCTATCCTGATCTCTACCAGTACGACATGCCGGCCGAAGTGACGAAGTTCTACAAGCTCTTCTACCACCTGGATCTGACCCAGGCCCAGCTCGAGTGGCTTCTCGGTCATGCGACAGCCGGCACCGGAACAGCAGCAACGCCGGCGGAGTAGCATCCGCGCGGCAAGGAGATCGCGATGAGATCGCTCGAAGAAGACCTACAGGCCGCGCGCACCTTCCACGGGCACCTTTGCCACGGGATGGTGATGGGAGTGCGCATGGCGCGTTACGGATGCCGGCAGCTCGGCATCGACGACCCCAGGTCGTACCGCGACTTGGTCGTCTACGTGGAAATGGACCGTTGCGCCACCGACGCGGTCAGCGTGACCTGTGGAGTGACCCTCGGCAAGCGGCGCATGAAGTTCGTGGACTACGGCAAGATGGCCGCAACCTTCGTTGATTTGGCCAGCGGCCGGGCTCTCCGCCTGGCTCCGCTACCCGATGTGCCACACGCCGGCCGCGACGTCGATCCCATCGAGTTCTGGAAAGACTGGGCCGACGAGGCCCTCTTCTCGTGCACCCCGGTGGTGGTCGACATCGCCGACGAGGACAGGCCGGGCAGTCCGAGCCGGTCGGCCGTGTGCGCGGGCTGTGGCGAGCAGGTCAAGGACGGGCGCGAGGTCATCGACGACGGTCGTACCATGTGCCGTGCCTGCGCTTTCGGAGCCTACTATCGGACGTGACGCCGCAATCCGCATAGTCACCGGCGAACGCGGCGCGGGCAAGAGCACCCTGTGCCGGCGCGTTGCTATCAAGGCGAGCGAAGCGGGTCTCGTCGTCAGCGGCATGGTGACCGAGGATATCGGCGAAGACGGCACCCGCCGTGTCAGTGATCTGCGCACGGGCGAGAACCGGCATTTCGGAACGCAGTCGAAGGTCGCTCCAGATCGGGAATCCGCAAGTCCAGTGGGGTTCGATCCTCTTACACCCAGCTGGATGTACGACGCAGGCGTCTTCGCCTGGGGCAACAGCGTGCTGGCCCACTCGACGCCGTGCGACCTCCTCGTCGTCGACGAACTGGGTCCGCTTGAGATCCTGGGAGACCGGGGGTGGTTCATGGCGTTCGAAATACTCCGCCGGTGTCAGTACGGCACGGCTCTCGTGGTATGCCGCCCCACCCTCGTCGTCGATCTCAAGGCCCGGCTGGGGCGAGTTGAGGCCTTGGTCTATGAGGTCAGGCCCGAACTTCGCGAAGGGCTCGCCGAGTCGCTGTTGAGCGAGCTAACCTAGATCGTCTCGGTCAGAAGTCGGTAGCGACCGTGGTCGACGACTTGGGCTTCGTGGTTGACGTGGTCTTGCCGTTGCCGCCCGCCGTAGTGGTTGTCCCGGTGCCGGTACCTACCTGGATGATCTTGGGAAACTGCGGCCAGCTGCTGTAGAAGGTCTCGGTCTTCTTGCTGCCGTCGCCGTAGGTTACCGTTCGTTTGACCCAGCACGACCGGCTGGACTGGCCCTCGCTTTCGACGAGCGTAGTACCTACGCCAAGAGACGTGTTTGTCACGGTTGTCTCCGGTCGCTTCTTGCCGTAGGTGAAGCCGCTGAACTCTGAGTTGATCGAACGGCCGTCGGCCGTGCCGTAGATGCTGAAGGTCGTGGTGATTCCGTCGGACGACCCGCGCACCAGGATGTGGTTGGCCGTGTCGTTGACGAACTTCAAGTTGTAGCCGCCACCAGTCACAGTAGCGTCGCGTCCCGCGGGGTAGTGTGAGATGTAGAGCGTATGGTTGTGTCGCTCGGTGATCTTGAGGCCGGCCTCGAAGACTGCGTTGAACAGCGTCGTGGACACCTGGCAGATGCCTCCGCCGAGCACATCCTCGAGCTTGCCTGGGCCCGTGATGCCTTTGGCCAGTTTGTAGCCGCGCTCCACGGTCCGCGGACCGATCTGCTTGTCGAAGTTGTACTCCTCGCCCGGAGCAAGGATTACGTTGTTGGCGTATCTGGTGGTGATGCGGACGTTGATCTGCCGGTCGTAGGTGCCCTCGTACGGACCGGTGGTATAGCCGCCCAGCTTGTCTTTGATGCCCATGGCCTCGGCTTCCTCCGTGGTCAGCTCGGGCTCGGTGTCGCTGACGGCGATCCGGGCGGTGCGTTCGCTCGTTCGCCCGGCCGCGGCGGACAGGGCCTCGGCCGTACCCACGGCGTCGAGTGACTTGCCCGGGATCGCCTCCACGACCCAGGCTCGCCTACCGTCGCTGTTCCAGGTCGCGTCTGCCGGAGCGACTGCTACCGCCGCGCGGATTTCGTCGAAGAACGGCTGCATCTTCTTGGCCGAGACATACGGTACGAGGGTGGCGACTCCGTCCCTGTCTTCGGCTCTGAAGTCGAGATAGGCAGCGACCTCTTCCTTGCTCAACGTCCAGCCCATGGATCCGTTGATCAGTTGCACTGGGGCGCTGATCATCGTCTTGGTCAGTTGGATGGCCCCGCCGGTATCCTCGGCCTGTACGTCGGGGTCTTTGACTATCATCGGCAGCGTCAGGTCGGTAGCGTGCAACGTGAAGAGTAGCGACTTCAACTGCTCGCGCAGCGCGGGCTGATCGACGACATGACCTGGCTGTCCGTCGATGACCTGGATGTCGTCGCCGTCGATGGCAAGCCGGGGGTTGACCGGCGGGACATCGACGTCCTGGGCCAACTCGTCAAGAAAGTGATCCATGAGCACCGTGTCGATGGTGCCCGTGAGCGCGATATCGGTAGGAGAGAAGTAGAGTTTGACCCGTTGGATGGCATTCATGATGAGGTTCTTGCCCCTAGTCGTCTCCATGGCGTCAGAGATGGCGCCCTCCAGGTCGATCTCGGTGCCGACGTCGTCGGGCATCATGGGCCAACTGTCGTCCCCGCTTCTGAGGACGATGGGGCTGCTCTCGGCGGCGTCGACATAGCGGGTGAGCGCGGCGGTGGCTTCGTCCCTCGTCAGGCCTCCGAGACTCAGACCCGAGACAGAGATTCCAGCGTGGACCTTGTTGTAGTAGATGGCGGAATCGATTAAGTACGCGAATGCGATGACCGCGAGGGCGCTTGCGACCGCGATGAGGATGCGTAAGCGCCTGCGCAGGCGCTTACGTCGCTGTCGCTGCGCCGGATCGCGTCTTTGATTCTGGCCGCGCTGGCTCAAGAGGCTCCGCTTCTCATGCCTTGGTGGTCCGCGCCACGACGGAGGTCAGAACTCAGTGACCACCGTGCTCGTGGTCGCGGGTTTCGTCGTCGTGGTCCTGATCGTGGTGGTCGTCGTGGTCGGGCCGACCTCGATGGTCTTGGGGATCATCGGGTAGTAGCTCGAGAACTTCTCGCTCTTCTTCGTGCCGTCGGCGTACGTGATGGTGCGCGTGACCGAGCACGACCTGCCCGATTGGCCGTCGATTTTCACCTTGGTCGCACCAGGGCTGAGCGAGTTGTTGAGAACCGTGACTTCGGTGCGAGCTGCGCCATACGAGAAACCGCTGAAGCTCGCTTTGACCGAGCGCCCATCGTCGGTGCCGTAGATGTAGAACGTCGTCGTGACCCCGTCGGACTTGCCGACTATCCAGATGAAGTGGTCGGTGTCGTTCTGGAAACGGAGATTCTTGCCGCCTCCGGTGACCGTCGCGTCTCTGCCATCGGGATAGTGGCCGATGTAGAGCGAGTGGTTATGCCGCTCGACCACCTTGAGCCCCGCCTCGAACACCGAGTTGAAGAGGGTGGTCGAGACCTGGCAGATGCCGCCGCCCAGCACCTCGTCGAGTTCGCCGCCGCCGACGATGCCCGGGGCGGTCTTGTATCCGCGCTCTGGGGTTCGCGCCCCGATGGTCTTGTCGAAGTTGTACTCGTCGCCGGGAGCCATGAACTTGTTGCCGGCGTACTGCGTGGTGATGCGGACGTTGACCTGCCTGTTGGCCGAGCCCCTATATGGCTCTGTCGTGTACGAGGCGAGCAGGTCTTTGACACCGTAGGCATCGGCCTCAGCCGTGGTGAAATCTGGTTCGGTGGTCTTGACCGCCGCCTCAACTGTGCGGCCGCTCGGTTTGAGGGCCGCTTCGCTGAGCGCCAGTGCCGTGGCGTCGCCATCGAGTTCCTCGCCGAGCACCCCCGGGACGACCCAGGCCTTCTTGCCGTCTTGTTCGAACTTGGCGTTCACCGGTTTGTTGGCCACCAGAGGCGCGATCGTGTCGAGGAAGGGAGCCAGCTTGTCGGCCGAGAAGTACGGTACGAGGGTCGAGACCCCGTTGCGGTCTTCGGACTTGAAGTCCATCAGCCTGCCGATCTCGGTGGGCGTCAGCGTCCACGTCTGCCCGCTGTTGGTGACCGTTAGCGAGGCGCTCATCATGGTCTCCGCCTGCTGCCGCGCCTCGGCGAAGTCCTCGGCCGTGACCTCAGGCTCCTTGGTGACGATAGGGATCGCCACCTCGGTCGAGTGCAGCGAGACCAGCAAGTCGGTGAGCGTCGCCTTCAAAGACTCGCGATCGACCACAGAGCCCGTCTGGCCCTCGATCGCCTTGATCTTGCCATCTTCCATGCTGAGGGCGGCATCGACCGGAAGCACGTCGAGTTCAGCCGCCACGCTCTCTAGATAGGCGTCGAGTTGGGCTTCGTTGACCAGACCCTCGAGCGGCAGATCGACATCGGAGAAGTACAGCTTGAGGCGCTTGCCGACATCGCTGAAGAAGTTGCCCTTGCGGCTCACCTGCAGGGCCTGCTCGACGGCCTGATCGACATCGATCGAAGCTCCGGCCTCGGCCGGCATGAGCGGCCACGACTTGCCCTCGCTCGTGAGCGTGATCGCGCTGGACTGCGCCTCGTCGACGTAGCTGCTCAGTGCCGCCACGGCGTCGTCCTTGGTCTTGCCGCCCAGCGAGACACCGGCGACGCTGACTCCTGCGTGCACCTTGTTGTAGTAGAGGGCCGCGTCGATTACGATGGCGAGCACGACCACTACCACGATGGAACCGATTATTACGAAGGGGAGATAACGTCTACGTTCACGCCGGCGTCTCTCCACCCTGGTTTCTCTAATCAAGAAGCCTTCAATCTCCTCGTCTAGCGGGTGATACAAAATAGCAGATGGAGCCGCTTCCAAAAAGGCTGTTCGAGCGCTTGACCGCCAATAGTTCGGTTAGTGAAGGTCTGGCGCGGCGTCTCGTGTGCGCGTCGGCACTGGCCTCGCTGCGGTCCTCCGACGTGGTCTCCGGAGCCGATCTGGGCCGCCGCCTGGGCATCTCCCGGGCGGCTGTGCACAAGCATATGCAGCAACTGCAGACCCTTGGGTTCGCGGTCGAGCCGGTGGCGAGGGCCGGCTACAGACTGGCCCGTCCCTTCACAGATCTGGTTGTCGCCGAGGCGGTTCTGCCCTTTCTGCTCGGGCCCTTCGCGGCCGACGACGAGGCTTTGCCGCCCGTCGTGGGTCTGCCGTACCGGTACGTCGCTCACTGCGTGTCGACAAACCTTGCGCTCAAGGAGGCGGCAGACGCCTCGCCGACGGGGACGGTCATGGTGACCGACGATCAGACCGGCGGACGGGGCCGTCTGGGCAGGGGATGGGTCAGCCAGGTAGGCAAAGACCTCACCTTCTCGGTGCTGGCGCGGCCGGCGCTTCCGCCGGCGCGAGCGCACCTGCTCTCGCTTGCCGCTGCGCTGGCGGTCGTCGAGACACTGGAGGAATCGCCGGGGCTGCGGGGTCGCGTCGGGATCAAGTGGCCCAACGACGTGCTCGTGGACGAGCGCAAGGTATGCGGGCTGCTACTCGAGGGCTCTATGGACGCCGACCGTCTGCAGTGGGCGATCGTCGGCATCGGTCTCAACGTGAACAGCCGGCCGGAGGACTTCACCGAGGGGTTGAGCGCCGAGGAGCGACTGCAGTGGCAGGGCCGGCCGCAGCCCACGTCTCTCGCCGCGGAACTCGGCCAAGACGTGCCACGGGCCCCGCTCCTCGCGACCCTGCTTCGCACGCTCGGACGGCACGTGGGCTCGGTGGAGGGCGCCGGCTGGGCCGACGTGCTCTCGGGTGTGCGCGCGAGGGACCTCCTGCGGGGTGGACGTGTGCAGGTGTTTTCGGGGCCCCTCCTCGACGGCCTGCTCGTGAGCGGCGTCGCTGAAGGCATCGGCGGCGAGGGGCAGTTGCTGGTGCGCACCGACCAGGGAGAGATCGAGCAGGTATTCGCGGGCGATGTCACGCTTCGCGGTCCGGTCGCCGGCTCGAGCGCAGCGACACCGGCCGGCCGCGACGTAAACCATAACCGCGACAACGGTTGACAGCGCCGCTCCGGGTTTCTATCCTGTCGGGCACGACATCGCGTGATGACCAACCGCGAAACAAGGACGGAGCTATGAAGGCTATTGATCAATCCCGGCACGCGAGCCCCGCGGTGCGCACTCTCGCCCTACAGACGACGCTGGCCGTGGCGGCGATCGGCGTACTCGCCGCGAGCGCCTGGTTGTCGGTGCCGTTCTACCCCGTCCCCCTCACCATGCAGACACTCGCCGTGCTCCTGGTCGGCGGCCTGCTCGGGCCCCGGCTCGGGGCCGCGGCGGTAGTGGGCTATCTCAGCCTGGGCATAGCCGGAGCTCCCGTGTTTCACGGCGGCCTGGGCGGTCCGGCAGTGCTGGCCGGTCCCACGGGCGGATATCTCATCGCGTTCGTGCCCGCCGCTTTCCTCATGGGATGCGTGGTCAAGCGGGCGCTGGCACGCCGGACGCTGTTCGGTCAACTCTCGCTGCTCGCGACTGGGGCGGTGCTCGCCGAAGTAGCCATCTACGCCGTCGGGCTCCCCTGGCTCGCGGTGCTCTACACCGGCGGCGACCTGGGCCGGGCGGCGGCCGTGGGCGCGGTGCCATACCTGCTCGGCGATCTGCTGAAGGCCGCCGTGGCTATCGGCGCTATCCGGCTCGGTGCGCGGTACGCCAGGCGTTTGGAGTCGCTTCGGTTCTAGGTGGTATTCTGCCTGGCCAGAATCGGCGGGGGGAACAGAAAGGGCGCGACCTGAGCGTACTCGAAGCGTTGATACTGGGAGTGGTGCAAGGACTCACCGAGTTTCTGCCGGTGTCGAGTTCAGGCCACCTCGTCCTAGTTCCCGAGCTCTTCAACCTCAGCCAGCCCACTCTGGGCTTCGATGTTCTAGTGCACCTGGCGACGCTCGTCGCGGTGGTGGGCTACTTCTGGCGCGACGTGGCCAACATGGTTCTGTCGATATTCGCTCCGGCGCGTCTTCCGCGCGGGCAGGCCAAGATTTGGCGGCGCATGGTGCTGTGGCTCGTTATAGGCACTATCCCGGCCGCGATCGCTGGCGTTCTCTTCGACGGGTTCTTCGAGGGCTTGTTCCAGAACACCTTGGCGGTGGGCGTGTTTCTGATCGTCACAAGCCTGCTCCTGGCGGGCGCCGACCTGGCGATGGGCAGAGTGGCGCGTCAGTCGGTGGGCCTCGACGCGATGAGAGTCCAGGACGCGGTCATCATCGGTTGCTTCGAGGCGCTCGCGATCGCACCAGGCATCAGCCGCTCGGGCGCGACCATAGCGGCGGGTGTCTTTCTTGGCTTCGACCGTCCGTCGGCGGCGCGCTTCTCGTTCTTGCTCAGCATCCCCGCGATACTCGGGGCCTTCGTGTTCAAGATCAAGGATGTTGCCGGCGGCTTCGCCGGCGCGAGCGGGGGAGCCTACGCGATCGGCGCCATCGCCGCGGCGATATCGGGCTTTCTCGCCATCTACCTGCTCATGCGCTACGTGAAGCAGCATCGGCTGCGGTTGTTCGCTGTCTACACCGCTATCGTGGGCTTGCTAGTGGTCGTTCTCTCGCTCATCTAGGAGGCTGGCTGTGGGCCGAGCGCACGACCGCGGCCTACTGAACGGGGACGGTGCGGCGCCGCGGGCGCGTCGCCGGGGCCGCACCGGCCGGCTGGCCGGTGCCCTCGGCATCGCGCTGGCGCTCGTGTTCACCGCGAGTGGCGCCGCGCAGGCGGGGGCCGCGATCGTGGTTCACAGCGGCGCCGGCGGCGCCAAACAGATCGCCCTCACCTTCGACGACAACACTCAGACCTCTCGGGCCGTCGCGACGCTGCGCGCGCTCCAGGCCGACAAGGTACCGGCCACCCTCTTTCTCATCGGTCTCGCCACAACCTCGACTCCCGGCATCAACACCGAGATAGTGAAGGGCATGAACGCCGGCCTGTTCGAGGTGGGCGATCACAGCCTGTCGCACAAAGTGCTGACGGGTCTCTCCGGCTCGGCGCTCGCCGCGGAGATCGGCGGCGGCGTCGACGTTTTCCACGCCATGACGGGGGCGCGCACCGTGCCTCTCTTTCGGCCACCCTACGGCAGCACAAACGCCCGCGTGGCCGCGGCCGCCGGCGTGGAAGGCTTCACCCACCTCGTTCTATGGGACGTCGATCCGCGCGATTGGGCCGGCGGCTCAGCTTCGTCGATTGCCGACCACGTCATCTCGCACGTCCACCCTGGGGCCATCGTGGTCATGCACATGGCCGCGGCCGGCACCGCTGGGTCGATCCCCCTGATCGTGAAGGCGCTGCGGGCCAAAGGGTACGAATTCGTCAGGGTCTCGACCATGCTCAAGGGGCGGCGGCTCTTCGTCGACGTCGATGAAGCCTCAGGGCAGGCGCCGGCCATCGCCCGCATGGTTCAGCAAGGATTCATGAGCGGCTACGACGGCAACTACTTCGGCCCCGCCGACACCATCACGCGGGCGCAGGTGGCGAAGGTGGCGGCGGAGGTTGGCGGCATCCACACAGCGGAGGTCGAGAGCGCCGAGGCGCCCTCCTTCGTCGATGTGCTCCCCATACGCGGGAACGGGGTGTACGTCGCATATCCGTTCGACTACGTGCAGGAGGCCGCCGCCGCCGGTTTGGTGCTTGGCAGCGTCGCCCCCGATGGAACGAGCGTGTTCAGGCCGGGGGTCGAGATAACCCGGCTGCAACTCGCCTCGATACTCGCGAGAATGGCACGGCAACTGAAGGGCTGGGTGGAACCGTCTCCGGTTGCGGAAGTGGGCGCCACCGGGACGGCCTCGATGTTCGCCGATGTGCCCGACTATGGGCTGGCCGACGTAGCTCTCGTCACGGGCCTGGGGCTCATGTCGGGCTTCTCGGCCGCGGAGTTCGGTTCGTGGACGGGTGCGCTTCGGGGGCAGGTCGCGGTGGCTATGAGCCGCTATCTTGACCTGGCGCCGTACCAGCCGGCAGGCTCACCGTCACCCTGAGTCCACCCGCATCGGGCGCCTCGAGTTCTATGGAGCCGTCAAGCGCGGTCACCACCGACTTCACGATAGAGAGGCCGAGGCCGAAACCGCCAGTCTTGCGGCTGCGCGACTTGTCGGGGCGGTAAAAGCGCTCGAAGAGCCGCTCGGTGTCGTCGGGACTCACGACCGGCCCGCTGTTCGCCACCTCTAGAATGGCCCTTCCGTCGTGCAGGTAGGTCTTGACCGCGAACCAGCCTCCGGGCTTGTTGTGACGCACCGCGTTTTCGATCAGATTGCCGGCCATGCGCTGAAGCAGCGACTTTTCGCCCTTGACGGGCGCCGACCGCAGGTCGAGCTCCAACTGCAACGCCATGGCGTCGGCCTCGTTCGAAGCCAGGTCGATCTCGGCCATGGTCACCTCGGCCAGATCGAAGTCGATGAGGGTCGGCGTGCGCTCGGCATTGGCCAGTGTCAGCAGACCGTCGATGAGGTCTTCGCTGCGGTCGACGGCTTGGGTTATGGCGCCGCTCATCTCGCGCAGTTGCTCGGGCGTGAGGTTGGGGTCGCTCATTGCCACGTCGAGCTCCGTGCGGATGATGGTGAGCGGCGTGCGCAACTCGTGCGAGGCGTTGGCGACGAACTCCTTCTGGGCCGTGAAGGCGGTGTCGAGGCGTCCGAGCATCTCGTCGAAGGTGTCGGCGAGGTCTTTCAACTCATCACGCGGGCCGGTGAGCGCGATACGCTCGTGCAAGGTCGAGTCCGAAAGCCGGCGAGCGGTGCTGGTTATCTTGTGAACCGGGCGGAGCATACGTCCGGCGACGATCCAGGCGAGACCGAAGGCAAGCACCGCGATGATGGCGAGAGCGATGAGCGACTTCGTCCACAACTGATGCAGGGCTTCGTCGCGCAGCTCGCGCAATGCCTCCTCGAAGACGCGGCCCGAGATGCCGCCACGCGGGTCGATGATCCAGATCTCGGGGGGTGGTACGCCTGGTTTGGCTCCAAGCACCGGGTCGTCGAAGGCGGAATCGTCGAGGCCGTGCCTCTCGGCGATGAGCTCCCGTACTTTGCCGGGGGCGACGGTCATGCTGTCGTGGACCATGAAGTAGTTGACGCCGATGAGGAGTGCGCCGGCGAGCGCGAAGAACAAGCCGGTCCATATGGTCAGCTTCAGCCGTATCGTGAGGCCACGCCTGCGCCGGGCCTCGGCCACGGCTGTTCTCAGGGGGTCGGAGGTCATACCTTGTAGCCGACGCCGGGGAGGGTCTCGATGAGCGGCGGGTCGCCGATCTTACGGCGGAGGGTCATGATTGTCACCCGCACGACGTTGGTGAAGGGATCGGCGTTCTCGTCCCAGACCTTCTCGAGCAGTTCTTCGGCGCTGACCACGCGGCCTTCGGCCGAGAGAAGGGTGTGGAGCACCCCGAACTCCTTCTTGGTGAGCCCCAGGTCGCGGCCGGCCCTTTCGGCTACATGCCGGGCGGGATCGAGCGTCAGGTCACCCGACGTCAGCACCGGTGGCACCGGCGTTCCGGCGCGCCGCCCGAGCGCGCGCAAGCGGGCCACCAGCTCCTTCAGCGCGAATGGCTTCGGCAGGTAGTCATCGGCGCCCAGATCCAGGCCGGTGACCCTGTCTTGGATGGAGCCCGAAGCGGTCAGCATGAGGATGCGCGACGGGCACTGGCGGGCGACCAGTTGGCGGCACACCTCATCGCCGTGAACGAGGGGCAGATTGCGGTCGAGGATGATCACATCGTACGCGTTGACGGCCGTCTTGATGAGCGCCGCCTTGCCGTCGAGCACGACGTCGACAGCGAAGCCTTCGTTGCGCAGGCCCCGCGCGATGGTGCTCGCCAACCTCTCTTCGTCTTCGACGAGGAGAATCCGCATGCCCTCTCCTAGGATCGTTTCCTGGTTGTCACGTTGAAAATGATACCCCGTCTGCATAAGCCCGGTCCGTCCAGAAGTGCTTTCTTTGCTGGGAGTGTACGCATTGGGAAGTAAGGCCCCTGTAAGGAGCGGCGCCGGACGAGAGGCAGGAGCCGGGTGCTTTACGGCGCTCTTACTACCTCGCGCGTACCATCTGCGCATGGGGTCGCGGTGCGGGTCTGCCTCGACGGCGTTCTCTCGCGACCGGGTACAATAGGCTATCGTCCAACATTTGTGGAGAGGAATCGGATATGGAGACTACCCACAGGGCGAACGTGAGAGGCAGGCGCCGCTCTCTTCCGAGACGGATCTGGCTGGCGCTACTCGGGACAATCGTCCTTCTTTCATTTCTTGCTGTCGCCGGTCTAGCACTTGCCGGCTGCTCGTTCGAGTTCGGCACGAGCTCGGAGACAGCGTCGACGAGCCTGACGGCCACCACTCAAGGCGGCGCTACCACGGACACCACCGACGGCGCCACGTCTACCACCGGAGGCACCGGCACCGTGGTGACCGCCGGGCAAGGCCTGGCGAGTCCCGCCGAGGTGGTAGGGCAGATACTCGCCCCCAGCGTTGTCAACATCGCGGTTTCCGCCGAAGTCGCCCAGGGCGGTCCCTTCGGCCAGAGCTTCGACTACAAGGCCGGCGGGTCCGGCGTCATATATACCTCCGACGGCATGATCATCACCAACAACCATGTTGTCACCAACGAGTACACGGGTGAAGCGGTCAGCGATATCGTGGTGACCCTGACTACCGGCGAAGAGCTGAAGGCTACCATCGTCGGGCGCGACCCGCTGACCGACCTGGCGGTCATCAAGGTCAACAGCGATACGCCGCTACCCGCCGCCACCTTCCTTACTGAGACGCCGCGGGTTGGCGAGTACGCAGTCGCCATCGGCAGTCCCCTGGGCTTCTCGAACTCGGTCACCCTGGGCATCGTCTCAGCGCTCGACCGTTCTCTCGACGTCGGCTCCTACTCGGGAGAGGTCGTCACGTACTTCGGCCTCATCCAGACCGACACGCCCATCAGCCCGGGCAACTCCGGGGGAGCTCTCGCCAACGCCAACGGCCAGGTGATCGGGATAAACGCGGTCAAATCCGACCAGTCCGGCGCCGAGGGCATCGGCTTCGCGATTCCGTCGTCGATCGTCACCATGGTGGCCGACCAGATCATCAGCACCGGCAAGGCCACTCACGCCTACATGGGAGTGGGCACACGGGCCGTCACCGATGACCTGCAGCAGCAGTTCGGCCTCTCCCGCTCGTCGGGTATCCTCATCGCGTCTATCACCCAGAACGGACCGGCGTACAAGGCGGGCATGCAGCGCGGCGACATCGTCATCGAGATCGACGGTGTGTCCATGGTGGAGTCGAGCGACCTCCTGCAGGCCATTCGCGACGAACAGCCGGGCGATCAGGTCAAGGTGACCCTCGATCGCAACGGGACCATCATGGATATCACCGTCATCTTGGAAGAGCGGCCGCCGGAGCTGAGCTCGGCCTCAGTCTCGGGATAGAGAGCGCCCGGGCGTCAGCGGACGCTGAAGCCTCGCTCGCCTTTCGGTTCTTCATCGTGGATAGCCACGTCGGTGACCTGCGCCCAGCGCGGGCCCCGGCGGGTCCATGCGAGCAGTTCTTCCACCGCGTCGCGCGGGCCCTCGTAGACCGCCTCAACTCGCCGGTCGGGCAGGTTCCTCACCCAACCGTCGACTCCCAGGCGCGTCGCCTCCTGCACGGTGTGATAGCGAAACGAAACGCCCTGTACCCAACCTTCGACGAACACGTGCACGCGCACGACCGTGGCTCCGCCGGAACTCGAGGCCCCGGCCTCGTATCCGCTCACTTGAGTATCCGGAGTCCCTTGTGCTTGCGCTTGCTTCTCACCCGCAGCCGGTAGACGAGCAGCACGTTGAAGAGCGTCAGCAAGGCGCCGATGAGCGGCACGAGCACGAACAGCAGAGTGCCGATGAGCACGAGGATATCGGCGTAGAAACTGACGAGCAAAATCGGAGTTGTGTCCTTGGTCGCCGCCGGCCGCGTCGAGCGGACCACATGGTCGGCCAGACCGGCGATCACGAGGCCCAGCACGCCGCAGACGACCATGGCGACCCAACCGTCGGGGGCCATGACCGCGGCGAACACCATGCCCCCCAGCACTATGCGGATGGGCTGCATGATCTGGTTCTTGAGCCGCGAGAACAGAAAGACCTTGTCGGCCACCATCTCGGCAACCGCGAGCGCGAACAGAAGCGCGAGCACCCACGTCTTCTCGAGGAAGGCGAACCAGGTGCCGGCGAGCACCGGCGCGCTCTGGAACTCGAGCCTCGAGTAGAGAGCGAGGAAAGCGACCGGGATGAAGGCCCGGATGCCGCTCAGGACGGCCAGGCCCGCGCCCATGCAGGCACGCGCGTAGATGCTGGTGAAGATGACGTCCAAGACTGACTTCCCCCGCTGGTGTTTCGGCTAGATGACTATCTCACTCACAGGGTAGCGTAGTTTCGGCGCACCCGGCTCGGCCGAGTAGCCTACGCAGACCATGGCTGTGGGCACGACGGTGGGCGGCAACTCAAGCGTACGCGCCACCGCGGCCGGATCGAACGCCGTCATGGGGCACGCTCCCAGACCGAGAGAGTAGGCGCCGTTGACCGCGTTGCCAAGGGCGATGTAGACCTGCTCCTGCGACCACTGCAGCTGCCGCTCGGACGACATGCCGCTCGTGATCTGAGTGGCCATCTGAGACATGCTCTCGCTCATGTCAGCGGGCACGCCGGCGGTGGTCAGCGCTTCCGTCGCCCGGGCGATGAGGGTCGGATAGTCGGTGTCGGCACACATGACAAGCAGGTGCGAACAGGTCTTCACCTGGTTCATACCGAAAGTGTCAGCGAAGACCTGGTCCTTGAGCTCCTGGTCTTTGACCACCTTGATCTTCCACGGCTGGAGGTTCATCGCCGAGACCGACATGCCGATGATCTCGAGCAACTCCTGAATTGTCGCGTCGCGAACGGGCATGCTCTGGTACTGCCGGATCGAACGACGGTTCCTGACGACTTCTTTGAATTCCATGGGACCTCGCTTAGGCCAACAGAATCATTGGGAAAAGGTGCGTTACCAAGTATACAAGCCAGGCCAGCCCGATTCGCGCTCCTCGGAGCCGCGGATGCTAGAATCTGGCGGCCGACTGACGCGGCGGGTGCCGCTCCTTCATGGTCGCCGTGCATCGGCGCATGCCACCCGCCCCCGTAGCTCAGGGGATAGAGCAGAGGTTTCCTAAACCTTGTGCGGGTGTTCGAATCACCCCGGGGGCACTCTGAAGTTCACCGACGGCGCAGGTGACGCCGGCGCCAATGCCTGTTGGCTCCGGATCCCCGGACGGGCGCGCTCTTGCTGCTATGCTGGTCCTGACCGGCAAGGTAGGCCACCCGACGCGACGGAGGGCAGGCAGTGGAACAGGACCAACTGCGGCGCATCGCTGAGGAGTACCTGTGCCCCCTGTTCTCCGGGGCGCGGCTCGCCGGCGCCGTTCCTTCCACCTCTCAAGAACAGCTTGTCGCGCGGCCCGATCCCCGGTCGCTGGCATTCAAGATCCACCGCGGCGATGCCTTCAGGATGACCCTGCGCCGGGGTGAGAGGTTCGGGGTCACCGCCGAGTCGATCGTGAAGTCGTTCGTCGAGGTAGTGCGCGAGATCGAGCCGGCGCTGTCGACCATCTACGAGCCAGACGTGCTGCGCACCTTGCAGAAGAAGGTGCTGGCGCGCACCATCGGCGGCGAGATGCACCAGTCGATGCTCTCCACCGTAGAATGGCTCGAAGGCTGGGCCGACCGGCACTATGAGGGCAAGTCGGTCACCGGCGCGCTCGGTTTGGACCCATTGGCCACGGGAGCCGGCCCGACGCTCCACGAGCTCTCCTCGCTCGAATTCAGCGCGGTGCTCAGCAACAGCGTCGACACTCTGATATCGATCGACGCTTCAGGAAGGGTCGTGGGCCACGAGAGCCTGACGGTGCCGGCCGCTGTTCCGCCGTTCGCCCCCTACTCTCACGCGGCTCTGGCGGCGTGGGCCGTCGATGGACGGGTGGCGCTCGTGCTTACCGAGAGAGACGAGATCCTGGTCTTTCGAGATGGCCAACTCTTGTTCGTGAAACGGTCGGGACGCTGGCATTTCCTCACGAATCGGCCGGTCGTCACCCGCATGCCGATGCCGAACTCGGTGGAGATGCGGCGGGCCATCTACGAGAGTTGCCTGGATGCCTCATTCGCGACCGGGGGCGCGTGCATCGGGGTCGTCATGGCCCATCGCGCCGGTCGGTGGGAAGAGGTGGTCATGCGCGAAGACCGCCTGACCAGCCGCGACTCCCTCAAGGCCAGAACCCTGAATCTGCTTCTCGCCGGTCGCACCTTCCCCGAGCTCGATCGCCGGTTCCGTTTGGAGTTGCTGTCCATCGACGGCGCCCTGGTGCTCGACCACCGTGGACGAGTGCTGGCTGTGGGAGCCATTCTCAAGATCCCCGGAGGCAGTACAGGTGGCGGCCGGCTTGCCGCCGCCCGGGTTCTGGCGTCGCTCGGCATGGGCATCAAAGTGTCCCAGGATGGTTCCATCGTCTGCTTCAACGGCGAGACGGCCGAGCCGGTGTTCTCGCTCATGTGATCGTCCTCCCTGGCTCGCTATGCGGACCGCTCCCCGTTGCGGGCGCGGGGTTCCGTCCTGGGGCCGTGCTACAGTTGCCGGAGCCGGGCGTGAAGAGGCGAACGCGAGCGAACAGAGGTGTCAAGAATGGCGACAGCGGCGGAGAACAAGGAAGTCGTCTCCCGTTTCTACAACGACGTCTTCATCAACCACGACATGAGCCGTATCGACGAGTACATGCGTGAGGACTACATTCAGCACAACGCCGATTGCCCGCAGGGCAAGGCCGGGTTTCTCGAGTTCTTCGATGTGATCTTCAACGCCGTGCCCGACTTTCGCTACAAGCTCCACAAGATGGTGGCCGAGGGCGACTTGGTACTGGCCTACAGCAACACCAGCGGTACCCACACCGGCGGCGAGTGGATAGGCCAGCCGGCATCGGGCGCGAAACTCTGCTTCGATGTGATCGACGTGTTCCGTCTGGAAGACGGCAAGATCGCCGAACACTGGGATGTGGCCGACACCTTCACCTTCTTCTCTCAACTCGGCAACGCCCAGCGTCTGCTCGGCATCGGTGGCGACATCGCCCGGCGCAAGTGCGTGCGCGCCTACGCTGACACGCTGGTGAGCGCCGATCAGGTCGACCAGGTCGTCGAAGCCGGCCGTTGGGCGCCCAATGCGGGCCCGTTCCACATCAGCGTGCTCCGCAAAGCAGATCTCAAACAACGCCTCAACGACGCCACCCGCGAAGCCATGCTGGCCTCGGCCATGGAGTTCTTGCGTATGCGGGCCTCGCTGCCGGGCTATGAGCCGATGTACGGGGCGCCTGTGGCCATCCTCTTATCGGCCCCGAAAGACGGCATGTACAGCGGGGTGAACTGCGCGCTGGCGGCCGAGAACATGGTGCTTCAGGCCACCGGCAAGGGTCTCGCTTCCTGCTTCATCGTCACGCCGGGTCTGGCGTTGGGCGCCGATGCCGCGCTGGCCGCCGACGTGGGCATCCCCGAGGGGTTCGCGTTTCAGTGCGCAGTGCTGGTCGGCCATGGCGCCGACAGCGACCCGTACAGCGATCCCGAGCGTGCCCCGAAAGGCACCGTCTCCTACATAGACTGAGGTGCTCCGGAGAGGGCGCCTTGGGCGCCCCTGAGCAGCAGGTCGAGACCTCGCTCGAACTCGGCCAGCTCGGCGTCGGCGCCCGCCACGCCGGGCTTTGCCGAACGTGGCGGCACGGGTTGGCGGGTCAGCCCTCCGGCCTCGGGCATCTCGCCGACAAAGCCCCCGACTCCCAGCCAGGAGTGCCCGAGCACGAAGCTCGTCACGGCGTGCACGACGCTGTACGCGGAGGCCTCATCCATCCCCTCGGAGATCATGAGCTGCATCGTGTCTCTCAGGAGGGCACGAAGCCCAGGCGTGTTGAGCCACCGCGCCGCCACGAGAGGCATGGCGTTGGGGTGTAGCAGCAGCCGCTCCCGCAAGGAGAGGGCGACCGTCCGCACCTGGTCTTGCCAGCCCCGGGACACGCCAGGCAGCGCGAGGTCTTCGAGAACGAGGGCGACGACCTCATCGAGGATCGCTTCCTTTTCAGGAAAGTGCCTGTATAGAGCCATGCCTTCGACACCGAGCGAACTCCCCAGGCGGCGCATGCTCAGCCCAACCAGGCCTTCCCGGTCGATGAGGTCGAGAGCGCCGCGGGCGATGAGTCCGCGGTTCAGTCTCTGCTGGGTCTTTCTCTGCACGTCGAGCTCCTTCAGCTGCTCTCTCGCGCATGGCAGGCACCGGCACAAGGTCTTCACATGATTGCACCCGAGACCCCCGGCGGCCAGGCCGGCGGACCTCATGTTTACACTGTAATCGATTTTCCGGTAGAATGTTTACGTAGTAAACAAGAAGGAGCTGTGGCGTAGTGTCTGTTGTAGTCGAGGCCCATGTCCGGCCGCTGTTGACCGGCGCGGATCGGATCGAAGAGGAGATAGGCGACCGCGTACCCGCGTTCTTCCTCGACCTCGACGGCACGCTGGCGCCCATGGCGCCCCGCCCTGAACTCGTCGTGGTGCCTGATGCTACGAAGCGCATCCTCGAGGAGTTGTCGGCCGAGCACGTCGTCTGTGTCGTCTCGGGTCGTGGCCTCGAGGATCTTCAGGACAAGATGGGACTCCCGTCGCTCTACTACGCTGCCGATCACGGTTACCGCATCGCCGGTCCGCCCGGGTCGGCCATCTCGCTGCGTCGCGGCGAGGAGCACCGCGAGGAGCTGCTGAGGGTGGCCAGAGAGCTGTATTGCACGCTGGCCCAGGTGGATGGCGTCATCGTCGAGGTCAAGGATGTCTCGCTCTCGGTGCACTACCGGCTGGTGGGCGAGCAAGAACGGCCTACGGTGAGCCAGGCGGTCATGCAGGCGGCCAAGCGTTCCAAGGGGTTGCAGCTCGAGGACGGAAAGCTGGTGCACGAGTTGCGGCCCTCCGACCAGTGGAACAAGGGGAGCGCGGTGCTGTGGTTGCTCGATCGCCTAGGGCTGGACCACGGCGGAGTCTGCCCGGTCTGCCTTGGTGACGATCTGACCGACGAGGACATGTTCGCCGTTACGCACGACTGGGGAGTCACGGTGATAGTCGGCAGCCACGGACGGCCCACCCTCGCTCGGAGCCGGGTCGGTGATCACAGCGAGGCTGCAGCGTTGCTCGGTGCGCTGGCGGCCCGCCGGCACTGAGTCCGGCGGCCACCGCCCTTCGAGCTACCTAGGAGGAACCGTTGCCTGTGGCGGGGCCGGCCGGGATCAACTCTCCGGCCTCTGGCGACGGCGACTGGGTCGCGCCGGAGCACGGCAGGGGCTTCGAACCCTCTTCGCCCAGGAGAGCAACGATCTCGAGCAGACTCCCCCTGACCGTGTGAGTGGCGGCTTCCTCCAGCAGGGCCGACGTGGGCCTGAAGGCTATCGAAACGTCGGCCTCCCTCAGCATGCAGGCATCGTTCTCGCCATCACCCACGGCTAGGACGTTCAGGGCGTCGAGGCTCGCGGCGGCGCGTATCCGCCGGACCACGTTCGACTTGCACCGTGTGTGTCGGGGGCATCCCGGGGCGAACGTCACGAAAGGCGACGGCGTCAGCTCCCCGGTCGCGGCATGGTTCTTGAAGTGCAAGACGTTGGCCACGCAGAAATCGGCGAACACCCTGCGGCGCACGATCTCGGCCGCGACGTGGAAGCTGTCGGTCACGATGCCCACGCGATAGCCGGCCTTGCGGAGCGCGACCACGGTCTCCACAGCCCCCTGCATGAGTGGCATCGAGAGGGCGATCTCCTCGAAGACCTCCCAGCGCACCCCTGTGAACAACGCGGCTATCGTCTTCGCACGCTCGTCGTCGGGCAAGAACTTGTTGTCGAGGAACAGCGCCAAGTCGGAGGTCACTCCCACGCGTTCGGCCAGTTGGGTGACGAATCGGCCGTCGAGAAGCACGCCGTCCATGTCGAGCAAGGCCACCTTCGTACTGTCCTCGGCGGTCGCGCCGAGCGGGAGCAGTTCCGCGCTCGCCCTGCGCTCGAGTTCATGCATCTCAGACACATGGTTGATGCTCAGCCGTTCGTATTTCCACGCCCGGTCGAGTATGACCCGGCTCACCTGTTTGGCCATCTCGCCCAGGGCTTCCAGCGGTTGGCTGTCGTGGTCAATGCGGCCGATGTCGACTTCGACCGCGCGGGCGCCCCGAGCCACCGCGTCGATCAGCAGGCCGACGTCGACTCCCCAGTCGTTCTCGAGCTTCACAGTCGAAAGGAGCGAGCGCTTCGCCGCTACGATGCCACCGATGGGCTGATGGAAGCTGGCGAGTTCAGGGAAGAAGGCCTCGAGCAGCGGGCGCGCCGTGAGAACGGTCACACGTCCCGTGTCGCGAGTGAAGCCGGCCTTGACCAGATCGGCCTCTCCGGCCAAGATCGGGCGAGCCAGCTTGGCTACGAAATGGGGGTCGATCTCACGGATGTCGCCGTCGACGAAGACCACGATGTCACCCCGGCTGGCCGCGACGCCGTCGGCAATAGACGCCCCCTTGCCGAGGAGCGAACTCATCATCACCTTGGCTCCGGCCTCCGTCGCGGCCTCAGCGGTGCCGTCGATGGAGCCGTCGTCGACCACCAGCACCTCGAGCACGTTGTGGTCTTCGCGGACGAGCCGTACGATTCCGCCGACCGTCTGAGCCTCGTTGAGAACCGGGATCACAACCGATACTACTGGCGACGCGTGGGGAATAGGCAGTTCCTCAGGCTCGTCCGGCGCTTCTCTGCGGTCGGTCACTTCGTATCTCCGTTGTACGCGCGATGTCGATTCTTCAAAGCAGAGTTTCTCACGACGGCGTCACGTGTTTGTAACTGTTGCCTGACCGCAACCTGAACGACGGTGCGCGGGGCCGCCGGCCGCGACCGGGTGCTGCTAGTGGTAGTTCTTACCCTTGAGGATCCGGCCGAGGATAGGACCTCCGTCGCCCAAGGCCAACGCCATCACGCGGTCGCCCACGCGGAGTCTGATCTCGCCCCGAGGCACCATGGGCACCTCGCCGCGGAAGATCGACACGATAACCGATTCGGGGGGTGGATTGATGTCGCGAAGCGCGTGCCCCACAGCGGGATCACCTTCTTGGAGCACGAACTCGAAAGGTTGGAGGCCGAACATGTGCTCGGCCCGGCGGCGTTCGAAGCTGACGCGCCGGCGATCGCGTCTGCTGAGAGCAGATCCGTACGCGCGAATGATGTCGTTTCTCTGGAGCAGACCGACAGCTTCCCTGGGACGGTCGCGCGTGACCACGGGGATAAGACCGATCTCGAGAGTGCCGGCCTGTTTCACTACCTCATCCAAGGGCTCGTCGGCAAACGCCGTGACGGGGTTGCCCGAGTGGATGTCGGCGACCGTGGCAGCCGCCGGATCTTTGACGAGAGCACGCTCGAGATCGCCAAGGGTGACCACTCCTTCGAGGAGGCCCTCCGCGTCGAGAACCAGTGCCCCCCGATGTCCGCTCGCGCGGAACGACGATTGCAGTTCTGCGAGGTCGGCATCGACCCTCACCGTCCAGTCAGGCGCCAACGGGGTCATGGCCTCACGCACATTGGTGGGGTGCATCCACGCCGTGCGCCTGCCGGCGAAATCGATGCCACGGCGAACGAGTTTGAGCGTGTAGATGCTTTCAGGTTCGAAACGCGCGGCGAGGAGCGTGGCGACGACGGTGGCGAACATGAGAGGCAGCATGATCCGGTAGTCGAGCGTCATCTCGAAGAGGATGACGATCGACGTGACCGGGGCGCGGGCGGCGCCGGCGAAGACCGCGGCCATGCCGACAGCCGCGTATGCGCCACTCGTGGCGGTCACCGAGGGGAACAGGGCGTGCATAACCCTGCCGTAAGACCCTCCCAGCATCGCGCCGACAAAGAGCGCCGGAGCGAACACGCCGCCCGAGAAGCCGGCGCCGAGTGTCAGCGACGTGGCGGCGATCTTGGCGAAGACGAGCACAACGAGCAACCAGAAACCGATCTCACCCCTGAGGGCGCTCTCCATGGCCGGAAAGCCGGTTCCAAAGACCTGGGGTAAGAAGTACCCGATGAGTCCGATCGCGATGCCGGCGATCGGCGGCTTGAGCCACCCGGGGATGCGCCAGTGCCCGAAGAGGTCTTCAGACCAGTACAGGGTGCGGACGAAGAGCAGAGCGACCCCGGCGGCGAGCACGCCCAGGCCGAGGTACATGGGCAACTCCCAGTTGCTGGCGAGTTCGTACGCCGGCGCGTGGAACGCGGGGTAGTCGCCCAGGAACAGCCGGGCGACGACGCTCGCGGAGACCGATGCGAAGACCATGCTGCTGACCGAGGCCACGCCGAATTCGGCCGCGAGCACCTCGAGCGTGAACATGACTCCCGCGATGGGGGCGTTGAAGGTCGCCGCTATGCCGCCGGCGGCCCCGGCTGCGACGAGCGCCAGCAGACGCGACCGTTCCATCTTGAAGAGCTGGCCGACGCCCGAGCCGATCGCGGCGCCTATCTGGATGATGGGTCCTTCTCGCCCGACCGAACCGCCGGAGCCTATGGTGAGGGCCGATCCCACTGTCTTCACGAGGATGACCACCGGCCGTATGCGTCCGCCCCGGATCTCCATGGCCGTCATCACCTCGGGCACGCCGTGCCCTTTCGCCTCGGGAGCGAGGAAATGGACGAGAGGTCCCACGATGAATCCGCCGATTACCGGCAATAGCAGCACGTACCAGCCACCCAAGGCCGAGAAGGCCTTCTCGCCCTCATCAAAGAAGAGACGCTGGCAGAGCGAGATGATCTCGATGAAGGCCACCGCGCCCAGCCCTGTCAGGGCTCCAACAACGGCCGCCAGTCCGGCGGTGCTGGCCACAGGCGACGACCGGAACCGGCGGGCGGCCCCCATGGGCCAGCCGGTGGCCCAGGAGAGCGCATCTCTCCGGTCTCGGCCCGCGGACGTCTGGGCATCCCGGCCGCTTTCAGTGATCGCTTGTCGCTCTTCTCGCGTCAGATCGATCCGTCCCAGTCGCTCTTCCTGCCAGAAATGATACCGGCAATCAGCCGCGCAGTCCGGCGTCCCCAGGGAATGCGCCGCCACGGACCATCGTCATGCCATCCCGCCCGGGAGGCATTCGCCAAGGCTGAGGCTCGCGGCCGGGCCGCCGCGCCCGAGTGCCGCCAAGGTTGGACCAAAGTCCAATCCAGTGATACGCCCGCGATGCAGATAGTAGTCTCATGAAGCCTCAGCACGTCATGATGTTCCTTATCGGTCTGCAGGTGGCCATTATGGTCTGGCTGCTGGTACCCACGCTGATGCTCCTCGCGAAGAGGTGGGCCCGGCGTGACACCATGATGCGAGAGGCGTGCTCGAGGTTGGTGCCGGTCGCCCTGACCGGTGATCAGAAAGCCGTCGATGACGTCCGTGCGGGGCTCGTCTCCGACGATGGCGTGAATGCCCTCCACATGTGCGTCGACGAATGGGTGCTGAACGGCCAGGGCCGCTCGGTGCTGCCGATGCGGCGGCTCTGCCGTAGCGTGGGGCTTACGGAACGGCTTCAGGAGCAGGCTCAAGGGTCACCGGACGCTCTGCAGCGTGCGGTCGCGGCGCGTACGCTTCTTCGCCTGCGGGAAGACGTCTCTCTCGATGACATTTCGACCCTGCTGGTCTCCGAGGACCAGTCAGTGGTGCTGGCGGCCGCCGAAGCAATGGCGCTGTCGGGTGAACCCAAGCGCTTCGTGCGGGTTCTTCGTGCTCTCTGCGAGCGCACACCGGCCGGGCTCAGCGAGATGACTCACCTCCTGAGGCATTTCGGCGAAGACGTGTGCCCAGGGGCGCATGGGTTGCTCAAGGGCGTCCTTCGGCAGCATATCGACGCGGAGGAGTCCGGCGACTATCCGCTCGATGCCGAAGTCGAGGTCGATCGCCACGAAACGGCCGTACTTGTCGCCATCGTCGACCTGCTCGCATCGCATCGGTACTCTCCCGCTGTGCCCACCTTCTCGCGGCTGCTGGCTGTGAGCACCGATCCGTGGCTCCGCCAGCGGCTCGCGTGTGCCCTCACGGCCACCACCGACACTCCGGGTCCGCCGGCCAGGTCCGAGGTGCTCGCCGCGTAGGAGCAGCCTATCTCCTGTCGCTCCGACGGAGTCTCCGGCCGTCTTCCGCGGTGAGGTTCCACAAACAGAAGGATACGAGTCCTCGGTCTGGAGCTACGACCTGCACGCAACAGCGACCCACTCTCTCGAAGTCGAGATTCCAGGCGTCTTGGAAAAGCATCCCCGAGATGGCGAGGATGCGGTCGGTCTCCTCGAGGAACCTGTCGAGCGCGTCGCGCGGCTCACCGGGTGTGCGCCTGCTCCACTGGCGCGAGGTGGCGGCGACGGCACGCAGCGAGGGCTCTCGCGGGCTCGAACCGCAACACGATCCGGCTCCAGCGGCGTCTGAGTCCGACCGTAGCGGCTCCAGGCCGCCGTCCTCACGCACCCAGTATCGCGCTCGGAACGCGCAGAGCGGGTGCTCGCAGCAACTAGGCGAGAAGTCGGAAACGCGCACCGCTCCCTCAGTCTGCTCTTCGAGCAGCCGAAGGATCTCGGGCAGGGTCAACCGGCGTCGCTCACCGAGGGGATAACGGCCGAAGTAGCTGATGGGCTGCACGTGAAGACCTCGCACGACCCCCGCCCAGGTCGCGGCCAGTCGAACAAGGCCGCCGAGATCGTGGTCGTTCACCCCCGGCACGATGGTCGGTACCAGCACGACGGCCAGACCGGCCTCGGCGCACCGCTCCACGGCCCGGAGCTTCTCGGTGAGTAGCGGGCGGCCGCGTAGCGCGAGGTAGATCGCGTCGGAGCAGCCGTCGAACTGCAAGAAGACCGAGGACAGCCCGGCTTCGCGGAGGGTCTCGGCGTAGCCGGCCTCCGACGCGAGGCGCAGACCGTTGGTGTTCAATTGCACGAACGAAAAACCCGTCTCGCGAGCAGCTCTGACCAGAAGCCGGGATATCGTCGCGAATGGTTGGCTCGCCCCCAGAGAGTTGGAGATTGACCTCGCCAACCGCCTCGTACAGGGCGGTGAGCGACCGCGTCAAATCGCCCGCCGGCGGGTCGGCAGCGCCCGAAGTGGCCCTCGGCGACGACTCGGCGAAGCAGACGGGGCAGCTCAGATCGCAGCGCGGGGTGACCTCCAGGACTGCCGTGCAGGTGTGCTGAAGAGAGTCGGTAGAGCCTTGCTCGAGCCACGATTCGATTGGGGGCTCGCCCGTCCAGACGGGCGAGCGCCAGCGGCCGTGCTCGGGGCATGTGCCCTCGAGCACGGTCGCGCCGCCGGCGTCGACGCGTTCCGCGGGGACGGTCCGCAGGCACGCTGGGCACACGGTCATGGTGTGGTGCGGGGTGTGGTTCATGAGACGGTCCCGGTCTCGCTTCCCGGCAGCGTCTCGGCGACGAGCAGGTAGTAGCCGGGCCTCGTCGCGGCCGGCCAGTCGGGGTCGCTACCGCCGCCGGCCGCCTCCCAGAAGGCTGAAGCGGACCCGTACGCGAAGATCAGCGCCGCGAAGAAGGTCTTGAGCGCGTCCGATCGGTCGTCGCCAGGTGCGCACGGCGAAGCCCGTGCGCGCGATTAGCGAAAGCGTGGCTTCTTTGCCGCGTGCACCGCGCAGGCAGGTGGCGTTCGGGGCGTCGCTGGTGACCGCGCCTTCAGGCCGTCTCAGGTACATGTCGCTGACAGCCAACCGACCCCCAGGCCTGAGCACCCGCCGCGCCTCATGCAACACCTGGTCGGGGTCGCCGGCCGCGGAGAGGAAGCACTCGCAGAACACGGCGTCGACACATGCGTCGGGTAGGGGGATCGCCTCTGCGCTTCCGAGCACCCAGGCGACGTTCGCGTCACGCGCCCGCGCCTCTTCGATGAAGCGGGGAGAGCTATCGAGGGCGGTCATGACGACGGCCCATCTTTCCGCCAGGTGTGACGCCGTCGAGCCGACACCGCAGGCGACATCGAGAACCGGCATTCCGGGTGCGAGATCGCACTCCGCGGCCAACTCGTCGGTCAGCGCCATGCCTCCCGGCCTGAACTCCGATCCGCCGGCCAGTCGGAAAAGAGGCTGCTCATACAGGGAGCAGTTCATTCTTCCTCGTCAAGTCGAGTCGCGTCTACCACCCGGCCCGCCACATGTGGTGCGGTACCAAGCCCGCGCAACTATAATTGCCGCGGCGCGCGCGTTCAATCGTGTCCGGAGGTCATTCCATGAGCGATAGGAGCGAGGAAGCGCTCGTACGCTTCCAGAATGGGTTCAATTGCTCTCAGACGGTTCTTTCCGCTTTCGCGGAAGACTACGACCTCGACCTCGAGGTTTCGCTCAAGCTTGCGTGTGGGTTCGGTGGCGGCATCGGTCGAACGGCCGGCACGTGCGGAGCGGTCACCGGAGCTGTCATGGTGCTGGGGCTCGTCTATTGTGAGCCCGACCAGCTCGCGCCGGCCACCAAGGCGCGGGTCTACGCCCTGGTGCAAGGATTCATACGCGAGTTCACTGAACGGCACCGTACGACCTCCTGCCGGGAACTGCTCGAATGCGACATCGACACCGCGGGCGGCTATCTGGACGCGCAAGAGCGCGGGCTGTTTCAGTCCCGGTGCCCGAACTACGTGAAGGATGCGGTCGAGATACTCGAGGAGATGCTTTAGATCGGGTCCCGGCCCGATCGCCGGGGAGATTTCGGAGGCCCAATGACCACGATCCCCCGCACGCCCCTTGAAGCATGGATAGCGCGGAAGATCGGATGTGCGGACGCTCCACTCGCGCGGGAGTCACTCTCTGAATATCAACTTGCGAAGCTCAACGAGACGCTCGAGCTGGTGCGGACCACAAGTGTCTTCTACCGCAGAACGCTTCGCGACCACCCCCTCGCTCTCGACACCCTTGACGACCTCGCCCTTCTTCCGTTCACGACCGCCGATGATGTTCGAAAAGCCCCACTCGATTTCGTCTGCGTGCGTCAGGACGACGTGGAGCGCATCGTCACCTTGCCCACCTCGGGTACCACCGGAGCTCCCAAACGCATCTTCTTCACCACCGGCGACCAGGAACTCACGCGCGATTTCTTTCACCACGGCATGTCGACTCTGGTGGAGCCGGGCGACCGGGTACTCATCCTGCTTCCCGGCAGTCTTCCGGGCAGCGTGGGCGCGCTGCTCGAAGAGGGCCTCGCCCGCATGGACGTCACAGGCATCCAGCACGGGCCCGTGAGTGACGCCGCTCGAACCCTGCGCGCGATCGGGCGCGAGCGGGCGACGGCCCTGGTGGGTATCCCCGTGCAGGTGCTCGCTCTGGCGAAGCTCAGTCTCGACACCGTAGGCCGAGGCCCGTCGACTCTTCGAAGCGTGCTTCTCAGTACCGACCGCATGCCGCCCGCCGTGGGGCGGGCGGCCGAGGACGCGTGGGGTTGCGCGGTGTTCGACCACTACGGCACCACCGAGATGGGGCTCGGCGGCGGGGTGGATTGCAGGGCTCTAGCGGGGTATCACCTTAGAGAAGCCGACCTGCTCTTCGAGATCGTCGATCCGGTCACCGGCGGGGCGGTCGTCGAGGGAGAGAGCGGCGAGGTGGTCTTCACCACGCTCACACGCCGGGCCATGCCTCTTGTGCGCTATCGTACCGGCGACGTGGCCCGTTTCCTCGCCGAGCCGTGTCCGTGCGGCACCGTGCTCACGCGCATGTCTCATATCGATCACCGTCTGATCGACGGCTTGACTCTTCCGGGCGGCGCGCTCGTCCGCCAGGGGGACTTCGATGATGCGCTGCTTCCCATAGACGGAGTAGCCGACTTCAGGATACTGTTTGCAGGCGCGGGGGCGCCTGCGTCGCTGACCGTCGAGATCAAGCGCTTGGGAGAGGCTCGACCAGACGATGACGAGGTCATCCAGCGGCTGGTGGCCATGCCGTTGCTGTCGGAGGCCTTGTCCGCAGGGCTCCTCTCGCTCGATGTGCGTGATTGGCAGGTCGGCGCCCAGGTCAACACCGGCACCGGCAAGAGGCAGATCGTCTACGTGTAGGAGGACCCGGTGAACCACGAGACCATTGCCGCGGCGTTGTCGCTGCTCGAGCGGGGCGAGGAGTTCGCGAGCGTCGTGATGCTGGGCACCAGCGGATCGTCCCCCGGCATTCGGGAGCAGCGATGATAGTCAGGGGCGACGGCTCGATCGTCGGCACGATCGGTGGTGGGCCTCTCGAGGCCACGGCCATCGCAGAAGCGGGTCATGTCATCACGACGAGGCAGACCAAGGTCTACGAGTTCGAGTCGGCCCAACTCGGCATGATGTGCGGGGGTAGCGGAGTCGCGCTGCTCGAGTACGTGGCTCCCTCTCGCCCGGAGATCACCAGGCTTCTTGGCGCGATGCTCGCCCTGCTGAAGGGGGGGCGGAAAGGCTGGCTGGTAACGGTGCTCTCGGGCGACGAGAGAACGACGGTGAGTAAGTGCCTGGTGGAGTCCGACGGGACGGTCATCGGCGACCCGGTCTGTAGTCTCGAGGCCGCGCAGAACTTGGCCAAGCGAGGAGGTACCTACGACCGCCTGCTCGCCGAAGCTGAGGGGAGCGTCTTTGTTCAACCGGTGGGCGACCAGGGGACGGTCTATGTCTTCGGCGCCGGTCACTGCGGGCAGAAACTCGTCGCGGCGCTCAGCACTGTCGGTTTCGCGACCGTGGTGATCGACGACAGGGCCGATTTCGCCAACGCCGAACGCTTGCCTACCGCCGACCGCATAGTCGTGCCGCGGTCGTTCTCCGGAGTGGTCGAGACCCTGCCGGTTGACCGCCAGAGCTACGTGGTCATCGTCACGCGCGGGCACACCCACGACCGTGACGTGCTCTCCCAGGCGCTCCGCACACCCGCGCGCTACGTCGGCATGATCGGCAGCAAGAACAAGATCGCGCAGACCTACGAGATACTGCGGCAGCAGGGTTTCGGCGACGCCGACCTGGCTCGCGTCCACGCGCCGATAGGCCTTCCGATCGGAGCCGAGACGCCCGAGGAGATCGCCATCAGCATCGCGGCGCAACTCATACAGGTGCGCAACCGGCCGGAACGTTGAACAGGCGGGTGCGAGTCGTCGCTCGAGGTGCCTGAGGTGGGGGCTTCGCAGACTCGTCTCTACGTAGCGAGACATGCCAGACCCGAGCTGCCGGACGGCGAGAAGCGTTTTCTTGGTCAGTCCAACCTACCAATAGGTACGGTGGGGCTCCTCCAGGCTCAAGCCCTCTCCGCGCGGCTCCGGTCGGCCACGTTCGCCGCCGTCTACAGCAGCGATCTGGCCAGGTGCCGGGCCACCGCTGAAGTCATTGCCGAGGACTGCGGCATCGCGCTGACGATCGATACAAGGCTACGTGAGATCGATACGGGGCTGTGGGAGGGCATGACGGCGGAGGAGGCGCGAAACACCTACCCTCGTGAGTACGCCGAGCGCGAGAACGACGTGCTGGGCGTCGGTTTTCCCGGCGGCGAGAGCTTCCGAGAACTGCGCGACCGTGTGCTGCCCGTGCTGGGCGACATCCTCTCGGGCCAAGGCAAGACTGTGCTCGTCGTCGCTCACCTCGGCGTGAACCGGGTCATGCTCACGCATCTTCGAGGGCTCCCGTTCGAGCAGCTCTTCTCTTTGAGGCAGGACTACTGCGACTTCGAGACGATCACCGTTGCCGAGGGCGCGTAGCAGGGCGCTTCTTCGTGGAGGATCCGCACGCCTTCCAGCCTGATGGCCACGCGGGTATTCGCCCCTGGGCGCAGGTCGATGTCACGGTAGAAGTAGCCCGCGCCCCTCGCTTCCAATTCCTGTCCATTGCTCAGGCGCAGGCGGATGACCCTCATGTCCCGGCGGTCGCCGACAGAGATCACGGTGGTATCGAACTGATTGACGGCAAGACTGCCCAAGGCGGGCCGGTCGGGGTAGAGGATCTTGACGTCTTCTGGAGCGATGTAGATCGGGACCAGTTCGTTCTGCGAGCAGGGTTGAGCGGGTGCCCAGAGCTGTAGGCCGCCCCAGTCGAGGGCAACCCTGTCGGCGCTGGCGCTCAGCACGCGAGTGTGGAAGATGTTGGTCATGGCCAGCACTTCGGCGGCGTTCCTGCTCGATGGGCGGCGGAACACCTCCGCCACCGCCCCGACCTGCTGTAACTCGCCGTCGCGGAGCACGGCGAGCCGGTCCCCAAGAGCGAAAGCATCTTCCACATTGTGCGTCACGCAGATGACGATGAGGCTGCGTTCGCGCTGCAAGGCGCGCAAGTCGGCTCTCAATCTCTCGCGCAGGCCCGGGTCGAGCGCGGAGAACGGCTCGTCGAGCAGCAGTACCTCGGGGTTTCGCGCCAGCGCCCGGGCGATGGCCACGCGCTGCTGCTGGCCGCCCGAGAGCTGGTGGGGGTACCTCTCGGTCAACTGGCCCAGACCCATCTGCGCGGCCAGCGCCGCGGCCCTCTCCTCCGCCACGGCACCCCGCCCAAGCGGGTAACGGATGTTGCCGAGCACCGTGAGGTGGGGGAACAGCGCGTAGTTTTGAAATACGTAGCCGACTCCGCGCCGGCGCGCCGGTAGGTCGACATGAGACCCCCCGAGCCCTCGTCTGAAGAGCGTCATGCCGTCGAGTACGATCTCGCCCCGGTCGGGCGTCACGAGGCCCGCGATCGATTGCAGCGTCATCGACTTGCCCGCCCCCGAGGGCCCGAACAGCACCAGCACCTCTTCTTCAACATCGAGTTCGAGGTCGAGGCTGAACGAGGGCAACCGGCGGTGGATATCGAGGTGGAGGGTGCGCTTCGTCACTTCTTCCTCGTCAACTCCAGTCGTCCGATGATGAAGAAGCACACAAGGCCCATGCCCGTGAGCAGACCCACCACCAGGTTGGCCAGCCCGTATTGCTGATTCTGCACGGCGTCGTACACGAAGAGGGGCAGGGTCTGGGTTCTACCCGGGATGTTGCCCGCCACCATGAGTGTGGCGCCGAATTCGCCGAGAGCCCGGGCTGCCGAAAGCACCGTGCCGGCGATCAGCCCGCGCCGCGCGAGAGGCAGGGTGACCCTGAAGAGTACGGCAGGCTCCGACGAACCCAGGGTGCGGGCCGCGTTCTCGAGCACCGGATCCACTCCCCGTATGGCCGTCTTCGCCGCCTGCACCATGAGCGGAAAGGCGACCACCGCCGACGCGAACACTGCCGCCACCCAGGTGAAGACCACGTTCACCCCCAAGACCGCCTCCACCGGGCCTCCCCTCCCCAAGAAACGGAGCAGGTAATACCCGATAACACTTGGCGGAAGCACCAGCGGGAGCATGAACACCGCCTCCACCAACTGGATCCCGAAGAAACGCATGCGAGCGAGAAGTAGACCCGCGGCCGTGCCCAAGACGACCACCAGCACGGTGGCGAGGCTGGTCACCTCCAACGAGATCCGGAACGCCTGCCAACCCACTCCGCTACTCCTCGGGCAACACGAAACCGTACTTGAGAAGTAGCTCTCGCCCTTCGGGTCCCGTGAGGAAGTCCACGAAGCTTCGGGCCTCGCTCTCGTGCGTGGTGCCCGCGATCAAGGCAAGGGTCTGCTCGATCGGGTTGTGGAGGCTCTCGGGAATCACGGCGTAGTGGCCCCCCTTGCCCACGACGAGAGAGAGCGACACGAGTCCCACGTCGACATTGCCCGATTCGGCGAACTGAAAAGCTTGGCGCACGTTCTCCGCGGGCACCAGTTTTGGTTGGAGCTCTTCCCACAAGCCCGCGGACTGCAGCGCTTCGCGCGCGGCCTTGCCATACGGAGCGTGATCGGGATTCGCGATCGCCAGCCGGGCGATGTCTGGGCCGGCCAGGTCCTCTAAGGCGTCCGCTGTGGTCTCAGAACCCTCGGGTGTCCACATGACCAGTACACCACGCGCGTAGAGCCTCGCCGATCCGGCTACGACCAGGCCTTTCTCGTCGAGTTGCTCGATGGCCGACGCGCTGGCCGCCAGAAACACGTCCACGCGTGCTCCGGCGGCGATCTGCTCCATGAGCTGGCCGGTAGAGCCCAGGTTCGTCTTGATGGCTACGCCGGTCGCCTCCTCGAAGAGCGGCGCGAGTTCGTCGAGCACAGGCGACAGATCGGAGGCCGCGGAGACCACGATCTCCACGGGAGCCGGTACGCCGGTCTGCCCAGTGGTGGCGGGGGAGTGCGAATCGCCGCAGGCGGTGGTCAACGCGCCGACGACCAGAACCGAAAAGACAAACATGGGCAGCGCCAACTGTCGCGGCCACCTTCTTGCGGACACTGCCCGATCCTCCCTCAACCACCAAAGCCATGGGTTATCCGACGCGTAGTATAACCCTCATCCGCCAGACGGGCTATCGGCCGCGACCCACCGCGCATATCATGGGGGCGACGCCGGCCACGACCCCGTTAGAGGGAGCGCCTATGAAGACCGTCGAGGAGCGCCGCGGAGAGCTTGCGACCGCCATCGCCGAGCAGTGGGAGTACGAGCTGCGAGAATCTCCCGAGCTCGCGACGATCATCGGCGACTACCGCTACAACGATCGCTGGAGCGACCTATCTCTCGCCCACGTTGAACAACAGCAACGCGACCTGGAAGCGTGGCGCGCCCGGTTCGAAGCGGTCGCGACCGCCGGACTCACCGAGCAAGAGGAGCTGGATCACCGGCTCATGGTCCGCAACCTCAAGGAGCGGCTCGAGGCGATCGCCTTCAAGAACCACGAGATGCCCATCGACCAGCTGGACGGACTGCACCTCCAACTTGCCCAGTTCGTCTCGCAGGCGCCATTCGAGACCGCCCAACAGTATGAGGAGTACACCGCGCGTCTGAACGCTCTGCCCGGGCTGTTCGACCAAGTAGTCGAAGTGCTGGCCCAAGGCGCACGCGACGGCCTATTGCCGCCAAGGTACCTCCTGGAGAAGACCGTCGCACAGTGCCATGCGATAGCCGCCACGGCCGGAGAGGCCAATGTGTTCGGACGTCCCGCGGCCAAAATGCCTGAATCGCTCGGGACCGCGGTCCGCGAGCGCCTGCGGGTCGGTCTGGTGCGGGCGGTCGACGAGCAGGTCCGCCCCGCCTATACTCGCCTGGCCGAGTTCATCGCCGCGGAGTACGCTCCGCGTGGCCGGGTCGAGCCCGGCATATGGTCGCTGCCCGACGGCGCCGCCCGCTACCGCTTCTTGGTGCGTGAGTTGACCACTACCGACATGCACCCGGAGGCCATCCACCAAGTCGGCATCGAAGAAGTGCGGCGCATCGAGGCCGAACAGCTGTCGATCGCTCGCCGGTTGGGCTTCTCCTCGCTGGCCGGTCTTCGGGAATCGCTCACGACCGAGCGGCGTCTCGTCGCCACTTCGCGCGAGAACATCCTCGAGATCTACCGGGGTTACATCGAGCAGATGGAGCCCCAGTTGCCCAGGCTGTTCGGACTGCTACCGAAGGCCCGGGTCGAGGTGAGGCCCATGGAGGAGTATCGCGAGAAAGAAGCCGCCGGCGCGGAGTACTACAGGGGCGCACCCGACGGTTCGCGGCCGGGTATCGTGTACGTGAACACAGGCGCCCATGAGAGTCGCTCGATGATGAGCGCTGAGGCGACCGCCTACCACGAAGCGCTGCCCGGGCATCACCTACAGGTTTCTATCGCCCAAAGTCTTCCCGCTCTTCACCCCTTTCGCCGGCACGCCTACTACGGCGCCTACATTGAGGGTTGGGCGCTCTATGCCGAGCGGCTCGGCAAGGATATCGGGTTCTACCAGGACCCCTACTCCGACTTTGGCCGGCTGGCGGAGGAGTTGCTGCGGGCGGTCAGATTGGTTCTCGATACGGGAGTGCATCACATGAGCTGGACACGCCCGCAGATGGTCGAGTACTTCAGAGCGCACTGCTTCGAGGATGAATCCGATATCCAAGCGGAGACCGACCGCTACATAGTGCTGCCGGCGCAGGCGCTGTCATACAAACTCGGACAACTGGAGATCTTGCGACTGCGCGACGCGGCGCGGCGGGAACTCGGTCCTCGTTACGACATGCGGAGGTTCCACGACAAGATCCTCGAGGGCGGGGCCTTGCCGCTGGATGTGCTCGGCGAACGGGTGTCGAGCTGGATAGAGAACGAGGCCCACCTTCCCGAGCGGGAAGACGGGCCTCGCAGGCCGGATTCTTCGGAGTGAGAGGATGGCGCTCAGTCGCCGTAGCGCCACAAACCGGCGATGCCCACCGGCACAGCGGGCAGTAGCCAGCCGCCGCCGGGGAGCGCGTACTTGATGGCTTGGATGCTCGGGTTGGAGAACGCGTTGTAGTAGACGTTGTACCCATTCGACTGGATGTTCGACAGGTCGGGCGAGAACGTGAAGTAGTTGCGCCCGTCGTAGCCCTTGCGAACGGTGTTGATGGTCGGAACGTTCAGCGTGCCGACGTGCGACGTCGCTGTGACCTTCCACACCGCTTCCTTGGCCATTCCCAGGTTGACCGTCCCCTTGTCGGTCTTGTTGATCGCCCCGTCGAACCATGCCCAATCGCTCATGAGAAAGGTGACGACGCTATCCTTGCGCGAGAATTCGTCGACGTCGGTGATGATGTCGCCGCGCAGCCGCGACCCGATCGACTCGAGCACCACGTCGGACTCGCGCGAGCCGGGGCCGAACTCCTCGGTGGGCTTGCCGCCACCGGGACCTTCACCAGACCACTTCGTGGTGAGGACAACGCCGTTGCCGGCTTTGGTATCGGCGTGGTAGAGAACGATGTGGGCTTTGGAGTTGGGGGCGTAGAAGAGGTCCTTGGCCGATTCCAGGTACCCGTTGAGCATGGCGAAGCGGCAAGGACCGTCGTCGGCCACGACCGTGAAGGGTGACTTGGCGAACGAGACGCCGTAGCTCTTGTAGGAGTACAGGGAGCTGTCGTAGACGGCCAGCGCGTACGACTCGTCAGGAGGACGCCAGTCGAGAACCAAGTCTCCGCCGCCATCCAGCCAGACCGCCTCCGATTCGTGCGCGTATACCTTGCTCTCGTTGACGAACATGGCGGCAGAACTGTAGAGTGCGGCCGCATTGCCGCTTCCCCAAGAATGTACCTCGGAGTCGTGTAGACGGATGTACCCGCCGCCGTCGTATCCCGTGGCGACCGCTATGCCATCGCCGGCCGCGTAGGTCACGATGTTGCACTTCTCGGCTTCGATCTCGGCCGCCTGCTGCGTGTAGAGCCCACGGGCGGCATTGGCGTCGGCGTACACGAAGCAGCCGACGAGCTTGATCAGGGTGCCGCTCTCGGTCGAGAAGACCACCTGCGGGCCCTGGAACTGGCTTGTGCCGAAAGAGTAGATGCCGGTGTTGGCGATCTTCAGCTGGCTCTTGGCCGACGCCTGAATCGTGCCGACTGCCACGGGTTGAGACTGGCTGCCCACATCGCCCATGTCTACTGTGTCTGCCCACACAGCCACCTGGCTGTCGTGCAGATCGAACACACCGATGTCCTGCCCAAGATTCCTGACGTCGACCGCGGGTGCGTCAAGGACGTACCAACCCTGGTACGAATACGAGGTAGCCCCGCCCTCCTGGTGCATATAGGCGACCCACGTGGTCACCGCGTATGCGGACGTAGCGAGGCCGATAGCCAGTATCAACGACACGACGAGCACCGCCAGAGCGGTCCGGCGAGTTCTTTTCATGTTCCCCAACCTCCTGGTTGACGCCGCACGCACAAGCACGCCTAAGAGGCTGCCTCTTAACGATTATCGTCAGCATACTCATATTCGATAAGCCATTGGATTGACCTTGGTCGATGGAGCCCCAAGAAAAGAGTCAGGCGCGCCCGCTTGGCGGGCGCGCCTGGAGTCGCAGTGACCGGCTGTGGGCCGTGCTGGGCCCGATCGTCTCGACTAGCGCGTCATGCGATACGTCACTGTGACGCTAGCCGATACATCCATCTTCGAGGGGATGATCGTCGGAGGAGTCACACCACCACCGTCCTCGGCCTTCGCTCCCGCGGCTAGGTCGTAGACGGGGTACGGCATCGAGGCCGAGCTCTCACTGATGATGATCGCTTCGCCCAACTGCACGCCTTGGTCGGCGGCGATTGCTTCGGCCTTGCTCCGCGCGTTGGCGATCGCCCGGGTGAGAGCGGTCGTGACCGCGGGGTTGTCCTCGGAGAGTTGCCAGTTCGGTCCGTAGATGTTGTCGGCGCCCGCCTCGGTCATGGCCGCGTAGATGTCGCCGATTCGCGCGAATCCGGTGGACGCGAACGTCACGGTGATGGAGTTCTCGGCTCTGTATCCAGTGGTCTTCTCCTGCCCTGTCGCCTGATCGTAGTAGCGATTCGGGTACACCACGACGCTGGACGTTTCGATGTCGTCGTCGCTGATGCCCTCAGCTTTCAGGCGGTCGAGCACCTTCTTCATCTCCTTGGAGTTGGCGTCGAGGGCCGCCGCCGAGGTGGCGCCGTCGGATTGCACGCTCACCTGGATGGTCGCCTCGTCGGGCAGGGTGGTCATCTTGCCGATGCCCGAGACGTTGATGACATTGATGAGCGAGCCGGAACCACTCTGCACGTCGACCCCTTGCTGTTCGGCGGCTACGCCGCAACCCGCCAGCGCGATACCCCCGGCAACGAGGGTGATAGCGAGCGCGATAGCGACAAACGCCGGTCTCATTCTGAACGCGTTACTGGTTGCCACTTTGCCTCCCCGATACGTTCATCGATAGATAGCCACTCCGACGGCCGCGGGCTTCGCCGGGTTCCCGCCGCGATATAGTAACCAACGGGTCGAAAACCGATGGAGGGTCGATGTCGTCTATCGCAGATGTAGGCAACACCCTGCAGGTGCTCGCTGGGGTCAGTCTGATCCTCGGCGCGGCCACGGCGGTGTATTGGGGAACAGGCCGGGGGTACCGGGGGTTCGGCCTGTGGACGGGGTGCAACGCGCTCTTCGCGGTCTCGTCGCTGCTGCTTGCCGGCCAGGGGCACTTTCCCAATTTCGTCGTCGTCGTGGCGGCTCCAGTCCTGGTGATCCTCGGCACGGTGATGCGCCTCGAAGGTCTCCGCAGGTTCTTGGGACGTCGGCGCTTCGACTACCGCACGCTCGCCCTGCCCGTGGTGGCCATCGCCCTGCTCGTCGTGTTCGAGTACGTGTACAAGAGCGACCTCGTTCGAACCGAGGTGATCGTGACGGGGTTCATCCTGTCGACGGCGGGCATCGCCGTTACGTTCTTCCACAAGGGTCGGCAGTCAGAGAACCGCACGTACATGGTGAACGGCTCGGTTGCCGTCGCGTCGTGTCTTCTGCTCGCGGCGTTCGGCATATACTGGGCGACGGGCGGCCCCATGCCTCTGGTGGAACTCAACCGTGCCAATTTCTCCTTCTTCGTCGTCGGCGTGATGTTCGAGATCGTCTGGTTCATCGTGTTTCTATCCCTCGGCGTGAACAGGGCCACCGATATTCTCGAGCGGCGGAGAGCGGCCGCCGAGACGAGTCTTGGGCAACTGACCGCCCTCGTCGCCTTCCTACCCGACGCCACCTTTGCTATGGACATCGGGCGTCGGTTCATAGCGTGGAACCGGGCGGCCGAGGATCTGACCGGACTTCCGGCGGACGAGGCTCTCGGCAGGCCGATCGACCACGTGATGCCGGCCGTGTTGGGCGGTCACGGTCCATGCGTGCTCGAACTGGTCGTCGACGAAACACTGGAGGTGCCTTCGCACTACACGAACGTGCGGCGCGAGGGCGACGTGTTTTCGGCCGAGATGCGGGGTGAGTTTCGTGGCAAACCCGGCATCGTCCGGCATCTCTGGGCCGTAGCGAGCCTTCTGCGCGACGAGGAGGGCCGCGTGACCGGCGCCATCGAGAGCCTGCGCGATGTCAGCGACAGGGAGCAGGCCGAACGGGTCATCCGTCAGCGTGAGCAGGAGTACCGCTCGCTGTTCGAGCTGAGCTTGGACGGGATCCTGGCGATCACACCCCAGGGCGCCATCCAGGACGCCAACCCGGCCGCGTGCGCCATGCTGGGAATGACCATGGACGAAATGCGCAGCGCCGGCTACGCGGGCATCATCGAGCGGGCGCCAGGCCTGGAAGAGCGTTTGAGGAGCCGTCCGGTGGGGCAGCGGGAGTCACAGGAGCTCACGATGGTCCGTAAGGACCACACCACCTTCCCGGCGGTGTGCATGTCCGTGAGCTTCGCCGACAGCTCGGGTCTTCCTCGTGCCTTCATGGTGTTTCGCGACATCAGCGAGCAGAAGAACTCACAGCGGGTGCTGCGCGAGAGCGAAGCTCGGCTGCTGCAGGCCCAAGCGGTCGCGCGTATCGGCAACTGTGAGATCGACTTGGCGGCCCGGAGCATCTGGCTGTCGCCCGAAGCTCTCCGTATCCACGGGCTCGATTCGACGCCGTGCTATCTGCCGCTCGATCGGTCCGGGTTAGTGGAGGTGTTGGTCGAACCCGCGCCGGTGGAGAGCGGCATACGCAAGCTCCAGGCGGAGGGCGGTTCTGTCGACCTCCGGTACCGCATCAAGCGGCCCAATGATGGTGCGGATAGGACCGTACGGGCGCAGTACCAGACCCTTGTCGATGACCACGGCAGGCCCGCGAAGATACTGGGCGTGATGCAAGACGTGACGGATCTCGGCCAGACGGACGACATGGTTGGGCTCACCCAGTACTCTGTGGACCACGCGGGCGATCAGATCTTCTGGCTCGATTCCGAAGCCCGTTTCGTATTCGTGAGCGACTCCACCCTGGGGCGGCTCGGCTACACACGCGAGGAGTTCCTCGGCATGACGCTCTTCGACCTCGATCCCACTGTGTCGAGGGACGAGTGGCGGAAGGGTTGGGAGCGCACCAAGACCCTCGGCAAGTGGACGCAAGAGGGGGTCTACGTGACCAAGACCGATACACATTTCCCGGTAGAGGTGAGCGTCACGTACATCATGCACGACAGCCGTGAGTACAACTTCGTCTACGCGCGCGACATCACCGAACGCAAACTGGCCGAGGAGTCTCTTCTGCGCACGCGACTCTCGGTGGATCACGCCACCGACCAGGTGTTCTGGACTACGCCCGAAGGGCGCTTCGCCTTCGTGAGCGACTCCACCTGCAGGCAGCTCCAGTATTCGCGCGAAGAGCTGCTCGGCATGACCATCTTCGATGTCGATCGTACTCTCTCGAGAGACTGGCGCTCCAGTTGGGAGATGGTGAGACAGCGCGGTTCGTTCACCTATGAAGGAGTGCATCGTACAAAGAACGGGGTAGACACGCCCGTTGAAGTGAACGCCAACTACATCTGTCACAACGGGCAGGACTACAGTCTTGTGTTCGCGCGCGACATCAGCGAACGCAGGCGCATAGAGGAACTCCTGGGAATGAGCCACGAGAAAGTCGAGCAGGGCCGGGTGATGGAGGCCATCGGGCAGATCGCCGGCGGTATCGCTCATGACTTCAGCAATCTGCTCACCGCCATCATCGGCTACGGCAATCTCATTCTCGCCAACGATGAGGTCCACGGGTCCGTCGCACGTGACGCCGAAGAGATCCGGGCGGCCGCGGAGCGCGCCAGCGAACTCACTCACCAGATACTGGCGTTCTCGCGCAGGCAATCACTCGTGCCCAGCGTGGTCTCTCTCAACCAACTCGTCACCTCCGCACTGCCTCGCATCGGAGAGATGCTGGGCGAACGGGTCGAGCTTGTCACGGAGCTTCAGCCCCAGACCGAGTGCGTGGAGATCGACGCGCGTCGATTCGAACAGGTGCTCGAGCAGCTCGCCGCCAATTCGCGTGATGCCTTGACCCAAGGGGGCACCGTCGTCATCAAGACGAGGAATGTCGACCTCGACGAGGAGTACTGTCGCGCATACTCCGAGCTGCATCCTGGCCGGTATGTGCTGCTGTCGTTCTCCGACACCGGCACAGGCATGACTGTTGACACCCTGGACCACGTGTTCGAGCCCTTCTTCACGACCAAGCCGGCGGGCTCCGGCTCGGGTCTCGGTCTGTCACTGGTCTATGGGATGGTCCACCAGAGCGGCGGCTACATCGATGTGCACAGCGAGATAGGCAAGGGTTCGACGTTTACGATATACCTTCCGGCGGCCGCCCCCCACGCCCGTCCGGCGACCGACAGCGGCAAGCCCGAGGCGCCACGCGGTGGCGGTGGCGACGAGACGATCCTCGTGGTGGAAGACGAGGCGTCGCTGAGGAGGCTCGTTGCGCGGGTACTCGGCGGATTCGGATACCAGGTGTTCGTCGCCGGTTCGGGTCCCGAGGCTCTGGAGCTGCTCGACGAACTCGAGAGTCCTCCCGACCTTCTCCTGTCGGATGTGATCCTCCCGGGAGGGATGCAGGGCAACGACGTCGCCGCGGCGTTCACGGCCCGGATTCCGGACTTGCCTGTACTGTACGTCTCGGGCCACGCCAGGGACGCGATCGTTCGCGCGGGCCGATTGGACGAGGGAGTGAACTTTCTGGCGAAGCCGTTCACCCCTGATTCGCTCGCTGCCAAAGTGAGACAAGTGCTAGACGGAGGCGCTCGATGAGTCTTGAGACCGTGTTCAGCATGGATGCTTCGAGCATCAAGTTCGGCAAAGGCGCGACGCGCGAAGTGGGCTCCGACATGAAGGAGCTGGGTGCGCGGCGTGTGATGGTCGTCACCGATCCGCTGGTGGCCAGATCGGAGACGTTGGCCACCGCGCTCGACGCCCTCAAGGCAGAAGGCATTGCCACCGCGGTTTTCGATCGAGTGCGCGTTGAGCCGAACGACGTGTCTTTCAAGGAGGCTATCGACTTCGCGACCGACGGCAGGTTCGACGGCTATGTGGCGGTGGGTGGCGGCTCCACGATCGACACCTGCAAAGTCGCCAACCTATACGCCACCTATCCGGCCGACTTCCTCGACTACGTGAATGCCCCCATCGGCAGAGCCATCCCTGTGCCTGGACCGTTGCAGCCGCTGGTTGCCATACCGACTACCGCGGGCACAGGGAGCGAGACCACCGGTGTCGCTATCTTCGATTTCTCCGAACTGCATGCCAAGACCGGCATCGCCCACCGGGCTCTCCGTCCCCGTCTCGGCATCGTCGACCCCGAGAACACCCGTACGCTGTCCACGATGGCGGTCGCCTGCACAGGTCTCGATGTGTTCTGCCACGCGCTCGAGTCGCTCACGGCAATGCCCTTCGACAAGCGTGAGGCCCCGGCCGAGCCGCGGCTGAGGCCTTCGTACCAGGGCGCGAATCCCATCAGCGGCATCTGGGCGGCGCGGGCGGCCGAAATCGGGTCGAAGTACATGGTGCGGGCCATGCAAGACCCCGACGACGACGAGGCCCGCACCAACATGATCCTCGCCTCGACCATCGCCGGAGTGGGTTTCGGCTCGGCCGGCGTGACCCTGCCTCACGGCATGTCGTATCCGATCTCGGGCCTGGTACGCGACTACCGGCCCGAAGGCTACCCGCAAGATCACGCCCTCGTCCCGCACGGAATGGCGGTCATCCTGGGTGCGCCGGCGGCGTTCCGTTTCATGGCGCCCGGCAACCCGGAGATGTTCCGGCGCGCCGCAGAGCTCATCGGTGTCGATGTCGCCGCCGTCGCGCCGGGTGAAGAAGGCGAGGCGCTCGCCCTGGCGGTCATTGAGGTGATGAAGGCGACCGGCATGCCTAACGGCCTCAAGGCGGTCGGCTACAGCGAAGCCGACGTTGATGCGCTCGTTGCGGGAGTACTGCCGCAGCACCGCGTGACGAAGCTCTCGCCGAGGCCGGCGGCCGCCGACGACTTCAGGCAGATGTTCCTCGACTCGATGACCATCTGGTAGGCGACCCGGGCCACGCCGGGCTCTCGCGTCGGTATGCGGGCGCCTTGCGGGGGTCACGCCTCGCGGAACTATCCCTAGCCGGCGGACACCCGCGTCTGCTCGGCAACGGTTTCGACCGGAGGCATCTTGCCTCGCACGAGCGAGGCGACCACTGAGAGCGCGCCGACCACCGTATAGATGGTGAACGTCGCCCGCACCGCGGTCAGCAGGTTCGAGTAGTCAGACGGCCCGATATCGTGACGCCCGACAATGGCCGCCATGATAAGCGTGGCTCCGGCCACGCTTATCGCCATGCCCACCATCCGGACTGTGCTGATACTGGCCGCGGCAAATCCAAAGTGACGCCTCTCGACGCTGCCCATGATCGAACTCTGGTTCGGCCCGGAGAAGAACCCGTATCCGGCCCCCATGAGACAGAGAGCGAGGATTATGTACCAGTAAGGGGTGTCCGCTCGCAAAAGGCTCAGCAGTAGCAAGCCTATCGTGCAGACAAACGCTCCCGCCGACGCGACCCAGCGAGGCTCTATGCGGTCGGACAGGCGGCCCCCGAATGGGGAGATCACGAACTGCAGAGCCACGCCGGCTATCAGCACCAACCCCGCTCGTTCGGCGTTGAGGCCCTTGATGAACTGCAAATAGAGGCTGATCAGGTAGCTCATCGCCCAGATGGAGGAGTAGCTGATGAGGGCGGTGAGGTTCGAGAGGGCGAAGACCCGGTTGTGGCGGTAGAGGCTCACCTGGATGAGCGGGTCTTTGGAGCGCGACTCCCAGTAGAAGAAGAAAACCAGCCCGGCAACCCCCGCGCAGAACAAGACGATGCCGCGTGCGAGCGGCACCCACGAGAGACCGAGGAGGAACGCTGAGAGAGCAAGGGCGTACGTGACCGAACCCACACGATCGAGGCCGGGGCCACGATCCTCCTTCCACTCGGCGCGGCGAAGCAGCCAGAGGTCGAGGAGTAAGGCGACAAACGTCAGGCAACCGGTGATGAGGAACAGGTTCCTCCACCCGATGTTGTAGACGATGATGCCGCCAAAAATAGGCCCCGTCGCCTGGCCCAGATACGCGGCCGCTACGCTGATGCCCATGGCATACCCACGCCGCTCGGGCGGAAACGCGAGCGTGACGAGGGCCGCCGAGGTGCTGAAGATCATGGAACCCCCGAACCCCTGGGTGACTCTGAAGATCATGAGCTGCACGTATGTCCCGGCGAGAAAGAGGCCGATGCAGCTGAGACCGAAGACGAGGACGCCGCCTATGAAGAGCAGCCGTCTTCCATACCGGTCGGCGAGCTTGCTGAGAGGCAGGAGGAAGGCCGCCGATGCCAGCATGTATCCAAGCGGCAGCCATCCGAGGGCCACCGCGCTCAGGCGGAATTCCGTTTGGATGGAGGGCAGGGCGATGTTGATGCCGGTGGTCATGAACGCGGCCAGCCACGTGGCCAGGCAATTGATCAACAAGACATGAGTGCCCGAGACGCGCACGGCGCTGCGCTGGTCGAGCAGGGGAATCGGTAGCTTCATTCCTTGCATTCTGGCACAGAGCCGGATAGCATACGCACCGAACAGTGTTCAGCGAAACGTTCATCGTTCATTGAACGATTAGTGTTCGGAAAGTGGAGTGACATGTCAGACGAACCTGCTCTGTCGCGGCGCGACAGGCGACGGCTCAACACCCGCGAGGAGATCCTCGTGGCCGCTCGGGAGCTTCTGCTCGAGGTGGGGCCCGAAGCGCTGAGCCTGCGCCAAGTGGCGCGGAGAGCTGATTTCAGCCCCGCGGCGCTGTACACGTACTTCGCCAGCCGCGACGAGATCGTCGCAGCTCTCTTCGCGGAATCGTTCCAGAGGCTCGACGGCTACCTCCGGCGGGTACCCCCGGCGCTGCCGGCCGACAAGCGGGTGACCGAGTTGGGCATGGCCTACCTGGACTTCGCGCGCGAGAACCCCATCGATCTTCGCTGCGTTCTTGCCGCGACGACTCCCGAGGAGCTGCCTTCGTCGAGCGGCGTGAGTCTAGGAATGGGCGCGGCCCGTCTCATCGCCGAGACGTTCCGGGAGGGCAAAGAGCAGGGCATCTTCGCGACCGACGGCTCCTTGTCGGCGGCTGAGATGGCTTACTCCACCTGGGCCCTCGTGCACGGCATGGCCGTCGTCAGCAGCCTCAATCTGAAGGGCATCGAAGATGTCATCTCGGCGGACCCCCGCCGGGTACTCGAAACATTTGTCGGCTTGCTCAGCAAGTCTGGACCGAGGTAACCCCATGTTCTCAGCAATCGGCAGATTCTCGTACCACTTCAGGTGGGTGGTGATCGCTGTCTGGGTAGCGCTTTTCGCGGTGAGCGTCATCGCCACCCCGTTTCTCGAGGGCGTTCTGACAGGCGGGTTCTCGAATCCCAATGCGCCTTCGCAGGAGGCGGCGGAGCTCATCCAGGAGAAGTTCCAGCAGGGCCCGACCCAGGTGCTCGCGGTCTTCAAGAGCGACACCCTGCAGGCCACCAGCGCGGAGTTCATGGCCGCCGAGCAGCGAGCGCTCGACGGTTTGGTGGCGGCGGGCATACCGGGTCTGCTCAGCATTCAGACGTACGCCAACACGGGCAGCACCCAGCTTGTGTCGACGGACGGCCTCAGCTCGGTGGCGGTTCTCAACTTCTCGGTGTCTTCGCAGCAGCTGCAGAGCGAGGTCGACGAGATGCGGACGGCGCTCGACAGTCCCACGCTCAAGACCTACGTGACCGGTGAGCCGGCGATCTTCTCCGAGATCAGCGAGTACTCGTTCAGAGACCTACGCAAGGTGGAGATCTACGGCCTCCCCGTTGCCCTGCTGGCGCTGATCTTCGTTTTCGGAAGCCTGGTGGCCGCCGTGCTGCCGGTTATCACCGGCGGCCTCGCGGTGACCGTGACCTTGGGCGCCATGTATCTCATCGGGCGGGCGACGAGCATGTCGATCTTCTCGATGAACGTCGCTACCCTGCTGGGATTGGCGGTGGCGATTGACTACGCCCTCTTCATCGTGTGGCGTTTCCGCGAGGAACTCCATCGTGGAGCCTCTGTGCGCGACGCGGTGATCGTGACCACCGCCCGCGCGGGCCGCTCGGTGTTCTTCAGCGGGGCCGCGGTGCTCGTGGGTGTCATAGGCCTGGTCTTCTTCCCGTCGCCGGGCATCCGCTCGCTCGGCATCGGGGGCGCGATCGTGGTGTTCATGTCGGTCGCCGCCTCGGTGACGTTCATGCCGGCCCTGCTGGCCGTTCTCGGACACAAGGTCGATGCGATCCCGGTGGTTCGTCTGCATGCGGCCCACAACGGGCGTCGCTGGAAATGGTGGGCGGGACTGTTGCTACGGCGCCCGTGGGCCGCGATCGTGGCCGCGATAGTGCTGGGCGCCGCTCTGGCTATTCCGGCAACGTGGATGAACACGCAGATGACCTCGGCGAACGCCTTGCCGCCCGCGGCCGAGTCGAGACAGGGAATCGAGATACTCGATACGGAGTTCGACCGCGAAGCTCTCTCTCCCATCTCGGTGCTGCTTGCCTGGGAAGGCAGCGGCGCGATCGACGTCAACAGAGCCTTTGCGCTGTTCACATACGGGCAGGAACTCGTAGCGACGCCCGGGGTCACCTCGGTGCTCAGCCCGTTTACGCTGCAAGGGCTCAGCGACCCCACCGCACTGGTCGCTCTGTGGCCCCAGTTCGAGCGGCTCCTGAACGATCCCGACAACTTCGTGGTGCCCGAGGAGGGCATCACGCTTGCCGGCGGTCAGACCATCACCGCCGCTGAGCTGAACCAGTTCAAGCAACTGGTGAAGGGCTCGGTCGCCTCTGGGGGAGTGCTGTTCAGGGTGGTCTCGGCGAATCCGCCGGATTCACAGGCCACGTATGACCTCGTGGGCGAGCTGACAGCGGTCGTTCCGCCCAGCGGCTACCAGACGTATGTGGCCGGGGAGGCCGCCTTCAGCCGCGACTTCCTGGGCGAGCTCAATTTCTGGCTGCCGTACGTGGTGATCTGGATCGTCTTCACGAGTCTGATCGTGTTCATCGTGCTCCTGAAGAGCGTGGTGCTGCCGGTGCTGGCGGTGGTGGTGAACCTGCTCACCATCGCTATGAGCTACGGCCTGCTTGTTCTCTTGTTCCAGGGCGACACCATGGAGAGGGTCCTGCGTTTCACGTCGACGGGCGGCATCGACGCCATCGACCGGGTGGTCATGCTGTGCGTGCTCTTCGGAATCACCATGGACTACGCCGTGTTCATGCTCACCCGCATGCACGAGCGCTGGCTGCGCACCGGCGACAACCGCGAGAGCGTCAGCGTCGGCGTGATCAGGACCGGGCGCATCATCGTGAGCGCGGCTCTGCTCGTCGTGATCGTGACCGGGGCCTTCGCCTTCACCAACATCTCTACCACCAAGATGCTCGGCCTGGGAATCGCCCTCGCGATCGTCGCCGATACGGTGCTTGTGCGGCTGATCCTGCTGCCCGCCCTCATGGTCTACCTGGGCAAGGCCAACTGGTGGTGGCCGTCGCTCGGTAGGCCGCGGTCAAACCGGGGCGCAACGGGCATGAGCCCGGAGCCGGGAGTCGACGAAGAGGAATGAACCGAGGGGATGGCGGCGCTTCGGGACCTTGAGCGCCTCGATGTCCGAGGCCGAACGCATCCGCGGGAATGGCCGCATCTCGCTCAGCATCTTGATGCCCCGGGCCGTGTCTACCAGCGCTGCAACTCGATCTGGTCTGGCATGATCGGTCGTGTGCGTGAATGGACTTGTGGCTCTGGCCTCCTGCCAAGCGTTTGGATTGGGAGGCGCCTCGAGTGGCCGGGCGACGCTATGCCGGTAAGAACGCTGAGAACACCGACCCCTCCCCCTGCCGGCTCGCCACCTCGAGCCGTCCGCCGGCCCGCTCCACCAGGCGCCTGACTATCGCCAGGCCCAGGCCGCTGCCCTCGATGTCGCGTGTCTCGGGGCGCTTCTCGCGGAAGAACTCGGTCATGACCGACTCCAAGTTCTCGGGAGCTATGCCGAGGCCCGTATCCTCGACATCGAGGCGGAGCCATTCCGCCTCGCGGGTCGCCCGCACGGACACTTGGCCGCCTTCGCGGTTGTACTTGACCGCGTTGCCGACGAGGTTGGTGAGAATGAGGTCGAGGTCGCCGTGGGGTAGAAGTACCGGGGGCAGGCCCTCGTCGAGCCGGGTGTGGCCCACGATGTTCCGCGCCGTCATCACGTCCGCCTGGCCGGCTAGGGCGGCCTCGATGGCCGGCCTCAGTTCGAGCAGTTCGGGCTCGGAGTTGGGCGCCTGCTCGCTCTTCGACAGCGAGAGCAGATCGTTGATGAGTCGCACAAGGCCGTCGATTCGGGTCTGGGCGCGACCCAGCATGGGCAGGTAGGCGTCGAGTTCGCCGCCCAGGCTCTTGTCGGTAGACACCTCTATGAGGCCGCGCACGGCTCCTAGGGGGGATTTGAGCTGGTGGACCATCGTGCGGATGAAGCGCTCCTTCTCCATGGCCAAGCGCCTCACCTGGGAGATGTCGGACAGGGTGAGGATGCGTCCGAGAGCGGCGCCGTCGTCGCCCCTGAAAGTGACGATGCTCGTCATGAAGGTCTGGTCGCCGATGTCGAGTTGGCCGACGGTGCGATCTTTGAGCGGGGCCTTGAGCTGCTCATCGAGAGGAGCGAGTGGCCCGTCAGCGAACACGTCGCGCACATGGCGGCGAAGGACTTCGTCTTCGGGGGCCTCGAGTAGGGCGGTCATGGCTTGGTTGGCGAGCATCACCTCGCCGTGTCGGTTGACGACCAGCACGGCGTCACGGAGCGACGAGACAAGCGAGTGGGTCTGAGTCTTCTCCTCGGCCAGGGCGAGAAGGCTGGCCTCGTGCTCGCGGCGCAGTCGCTCGGCCTCGGCGCGGGCTTCTTTGTGCCGCACGAGTGTTTCGACCACTCCCAGCAAGTCGTCGGGCAGGAAGGGCTTGGGGAGAAAGAAGTCGACACCCTGGCGTGTGGCCGCGATGGCTGTGTCGATGTTGGCGTAGGCCGTGATCATGCAGGTCATAGGCTGCCAGTTGTTCTTCTTGATGGTCTGTAAGATGGTCATACCATCAATGTCGGGTAGACGGTAGTCGAGCAGCGCTACGTCGAAGGTGATGTTCTGGAGTAGGGCCAGGGCTTCGCCTCCCGTCGCCGCCTCCTCGACCTCGTAGCCTTCGATCTCAAGGATCTGGCGAATGCCCGAGCGCACCCCGTACTCGTCGTCGACAACCAGGATGCGCGCGCCGCTCACGCCGCACCGTCCCCGGAGGCGGCTTGGCCGTCGTGGTCGTCGGGTGCGCCGAGGTACTCCTGGGCGACGCCGAGCAACTGCTTGCCGGTGGCGGGTTTGTCGACGAAGCGGTCGAGCTTCGACCAGTTCAGCAGACCCTGGCCTTCTTGGTCGAACCTCTGACCGGTCTCGCGGGCTACGCCGCTGAGCATGACGATCGGCACGCCGGCCAAGCGCTCATCCTTTCTGATCTGGTGCGCGAGCCTGAAGCCGCTGTCATAGCGCTCCATCATGAGGTCGAGAAAGACGATGTCGGGCACGGTGGTCTCGAGCAAGGCCAGTGCTTCGTCGCTGTTCTCCACCGTGTGGACGACATGCCCCCGGCTCCCGAAGTAAGCGGCCTGAGCGTCGAGGAAGTCGCGGTCGTCATCGACGAAGAGGATGGTCCAGCCGGGGGTCATTTGGTGCTCCTTTCGCCGCTTGCGCGGGTCATGGGGATCTCCACGTGAAACGTAGTGCCAACATCGGGCTCGGAGTCGAACCAGATGTTGCCGTTGTGCATCTTGACGATGCCGTACGAGATTGGCAGGCCGAGGCCGGTGCCTTTGCCGATGCTCTTGGTGGTGAAGAACGGCTGGAAGACCTTATCCTTGGCCGCCGCGCCGATGCCGCTCCCCTGGTCGGTCACGCTGAAACGCACTCGGCCGGTCTCGGGGATCGCGCGGGCGGCGACCTTCACCGCTCCGCTGCGGCCCTCCATGGCCTCCACTCCGTTCTTGATAAGGTTGACGAGCACCTGCGTCATCTGGTCACGGTCGAGATCGGCACGCAGACCGGGTGTGACGTCGACCACGATCGCCACGCTGTCGTGAGGAGTCGCCGGCAGGTGGCAGGCCGCGCCGTCGGCCGCGGAGTTCACCAATTCCTCCAGTGACACGGGTTCGATGCGTACCCTGCTCTGGCGTGCGAAGTCGAGAAGGTTGCCGATGATCTTCTTGCACCGCTCGGACTCTTCGGCCATGAGCTTGAGATCATGGTCGAGATCGTCGCGATCCTTGAGCTTGCGCCGCAGGATGTGGGAGTAGAGCAGGATCGAGCTGAGAGGGTTGTTGAGCTCGTGCGCCACACCGGCCGCCATCTGGCCCATGGAGGCCAGCTTCTCGCTGTTGATGAGGTGCCTGTGCACGTCGCGCAGGTTGCTCCAGGGTACGTTCAACTCGTGGCAGACGCGCTCGGCCTGGTCGATGATGAAGGGCAGGCACATGGCCTCTTCGGCCATACCGTCGTATACGGCCGCCGCCTTGGCCCGGCAGGTGGAGTACCCGCAGGCGCCGCAGTTGAGTTCGTCTTCGGGGAAGAACTTGTTGGTGTGCGCGAGGATCTCGCGGATCTCTTCCTCGGTGGGGCCCTCGGAGCGCTGATCGGAGGGCTCGAACCGGCGAGCGAGACCCTCGGGCGCCGTGCTGGCTTCGAATTCGGGTAGTGTTCCCTGCCTCTGACGCTTGAGGCTCTCAGCCGCGAATTCGGCCACGCGGCGGCGGCGCATCATGCCGGGCTCACCGCTGGCCACGCCGGGTCCGGCATAGCAGCCGTGGCACATGAGCGCCTCGACGAGCAAGGTGCCGTCATCGAACGTGTCGGGCAGCCCATCCAAGGTCTCGATGGTCTCGTCTTTACCGCTGACGACGATCAGTCTCGGATCGAGGATGCCGTCGCCGATGCCCGCACTCTCGAGCATGCCTCCCGGTACCGGGTAGATGCGCGCCTCGCCCGCGTGCGGAGGGTCGAAGTCGCTCGCCGGGGCCTGGGCCGGATCGATTCCTCTGGCCATGAAGACCCGCTCCAACTCCACCAAGGTCAGCACCTCGTCGACCACTCCCACGACCTCGGGATCGCGGATCTCGGCCTTCTTCGCCACACACGGGCCTACGAACACGCACCGTACGTGCTGTCCGTAGAGCTTCTTCACCGCGAGCGCCGTCGCGACCATGGGTGAGACGATCGGCATGATGCGGTCGGTGAGTTCCGGGTGGTATTTGCGCACGTATTCGACCACGGCCGGGCACGCGCTCGCGATGTGGATGCCGGCGGGATTCTCGGCAAGGAAGTCGTGGCAGGCCTGGTTGACGAGGTCGGCTCCGTAGGCAACCTCTACCACGTAGCTGAAGCCCGCCTTGCGGAGCGCACCGATAACCTGTTGCGGTGGCACCTCGAAGCCCGCCGGGAACGAGGGCGCTACGAGAGCCGCCGCCACGCCGCGCTCGAGAGCCGCCAGCGTGCCCTCGATGCCGCTCTTATACGCCTTGGCGTCTTGCGAGCACACCAGGGTGCAGTTGCCACAACTGATGCAGCGGTCGGCTACGACCGACGCCTGGCCATCCTCGATGCGGATGGCCTTGGCGGGGCAGTCGCGGACGCACGTGTAGCATCTGCGGCAGTTCTGCTTGATGGTGTTGATGATGCCGCCCATTGGGTCGTTACCTACTTCCAGTCGCCGCGCAGGCGGCTTCATTGGCTCCCGCCTCGTCATGCCCGGCAGCCGCGCCGCGGTCGGTATACGCGCGGTGCAGCAGCCGGTGGGAGACCTCGCCAAGAGGCCTACCCAGGTACTTCTCGTACAGATCGGCCACACTCACGTTCTCGTGTGATGCGCGCACGTCGGCCTTGGCGTCGGCCTCGTAGATGCGGTCCATGCGTTTGCGGACGTCGGGGGCATCGGAGCCGTAGGGCTGGCCTCCTCCGTTGATGCAGCCTCCCGGGCACGACATGACCTCGACGAAGTGCATGCCCTCAAGGGCCTCCTCGAGCGCCGGCTCCAGCCGGCCGAGGCCGCTCACGACCCCGAGGTTGAGCGCAAGCCCGTTGACATCCACAGTGAAGCACTTCAGGCCTTCGAGGCCCCTGGCCTCGGTGAGGGGGCCCGTGGGTGCCTCGGCGCCTGCCAGGGTAGCCGCGGTGCGTACCGCCGCTTCCATCACGCCACCCGTGCCGCCGAAGAGACGGGCGGCCCCGGTGGCCTCGGCGAAGGGCGCGTCCAGGTCGACCCGCTCCTCGAAGGTGTCGAAGTCGAGGCCGAACCGCCGCCAGAGGGCGGTGAGCTCGCGGGTGGTGAGCACGTAGTCCACGTCGCCGAGGTCTTGCGCTTCGTACTTCTTAGCCGTGCAGGGCATGATCGACACAAGAACGAGGCGCTTACCCTCCAGTTCCGCGAACGTGGGGTAGATCTCCTTGATGAGAGCGCCGGCCATCTGCTGCGGCGACTTGCAGGTAGACATATTGGGGATGAGATCGGGCCGGTGCAGTTCGACGAAGTTGACCCAGGCGGGAGAGCAGCTGGTGAACATCGGGAAGGGGCCGCCTGCTTCGATGCGCTTCACGAGCTCGGTGGCCTCCTCCATGATGGTGAGGTCGGCGGCGAATCCGGTGTCGAACACAGCCTTGAAGCCGATCTGCTTGAGGGCCGCCGCCAGGTGTTCCAACATGACCGGAACAGCCGGTGGCCGGTTGCGATTGTTACCCAGCGTAGCGGGCACCGCAGGGGCGACTTGGGCCACCACGACCGTCTCGGGATCGCCGAGTTCCCTGACTACGGCGTCGACCTGGCTCCGTTCCATGAGCGCGCCGGTCGGGCAGACGCGCACACACTGTCCGCAGTAGGTGCAGCCCGAGACATTGAGGCCGGCGCAGAAGCCGGGGGCGACCTGGGTGCGGAAGCCCCGGTCGATGAAATCGATAGCCCCCACGCCCTGGATCTGGTGGCACATGGTCACGCAGCGCCCGCAGAGGATGCACTTGTTCGGATCGCGCCAGATGGCCGGCGACGAGATGTCGAGCAACTGGTCCTTCTTCATGCCGGTGTACTGTTTCGGGCGCGCGCCCAGCTCCTGGGCTAGGGTCGCAAGTTCACAGGTACCCGAGCGGTGGCAGACGAGGCAATCCTGCGGATGGTTGGCCACCATGAGTTCGATGATCGTGCGCCTGGCTTTGAGCAACCGCGGGGTGTGGGTCTGCACCTTCATGCCGTCGGCGGCAAGCAGTGTGCAACTTGTCTGGAGGCGCGAAGTGCCTTCGACCTCGACCACGCACATGCGGCAGGAGGCGGAGGGCGACGGGGCCCAGTCGAGCGAGCAGAGATGGGGGATGTCGATGCCTGCGCGGGCGGCCACCTGCAGAACCGTCTCGCCCTGGCTGAACTCGAGATTCTTGTTGTCGATAGTGATAGTCACGATTGATCCGCCTCTCAGGCTACGAGTGAGATCGATTGCTTCGGGCAGGCATCGACGCAGGCGCCGCATCCCGCGCAGCGGTCGACGATGATGTAGTGGGCGTTCTTGCGCTCGCCCACGATCGCGCCGTTGGGACATGCTTTCTTGCAGGCCATGCAGCCGATGCAGGTGGCTTGGTCGACGGAGTAGATGCGCAGACCCTGGCAGACTCCGGCCGGGCAGCGGTCTTCCATGATGTGGGTCTCGTACTCGTCGCGGAAGAAGCGCAGGGTGGAAAGTACGGGGTTAGCCGCCGACTGGCCCAATCCGCAGAGAGAGGTATCTTTGATCGTCTCGGCGAGTTCCTCGAGATGTAGGAGGCCTCGGAAGCGTTCGAGGCGGGCGATCTCGTCTCCGACAGGGCGTTCGGTGAGTGCGGTGAGTATCTCGTGCATGCGGGTGGTGCCCTCCCGGCAGGGTGCGCATTTGCCGCAGGACTCGTTTCGGATGAATTCCATGAAGTACTTGGCCACGTCGACCATGCAGGTGCGCTCGTCCATGACCACCATGCCGCCGGAGCCCATCATGGCGCCCAGTTCCTGCAGCTTGCCGTAGTCGGTGGCTACGTCGAGGTACTGTTCGGGGATACAGCCGCCACTCGGACCGCCGATCTGCACCGCTTTGATCTCATGACCCTCTGGAGCGCCGCCCCCGATGTCGTAGACTACCTCGCGCAGGGGGACGCCCACGGGAACCTCCACCAACCCGGTGTTGCGAACCCGCCCGCTGAGGGCGAAGACCTTCGTTCCCGCGGCGCCGTTCAAGCCCAGAGAGCGGAACCAATCGGCGCCCATGCGGATGATGCCGGGCACGTTGGCGAGTGTCTCGACATTGTTGAGCACGGTGGGCATTCCGTGCAGGCCGGCCACGGCCGGGTAGGGCGGCCGTGGCCGGGGCATTCCTCGTCCGCCTTCGATGCTGGCGAGAATAGCTGTTTCCTCGCCGCAGACGAACGCGCCTGCACCTTGTTTGATGACGATGTCGAAGTCCACGAGGCTACCCAGGATGTTCATGCCCAGTAGCCCGGCCCTCCGACACTGTTCTATCGCTCCGTTCAGCCTCTCGATGGCCAGGGGGTACTCGGCGCGGCAGTAGATGTAGCCCTTGGTGGCGCCGATGGCGTACGCGCCGATGAGCATGCCCTCAATCACCCTGAAGGGATCACCTTCGAGCACGGCCCGGTCCATGAAGGCGCCGGGGTCGCCCTCGTCGGCGTTGCAGATGAGGTACTTCTGCGCGGCCGGGGTGCTGAGCGCGACCTTCCACTTCTGCCCCGTAGGGAAGCCCGCGCCGCCACGTCCGCGTAGTCCTGAGCCGGTCACGACCTGACATACCTCTTCGCGCGTCATGGTCGTGAGCGCCTGCGCCGCGGCGGCGAAGCCGCCGGCGGCGAGCGCGGCGTCGAGTGACGCCGGGTCGATGAAGCCGCAGTTGTCGAGCACCACCCGGGTCTGTCGCCGGAAGAAGGGCGTGTCGGCCACCAGGGGCACGTCGGAGAAGTCCGGGCTCTCGCCGTAACGCCCGTAGAGGAAGCGGTTGCGGAGGTCGTTGTCAACAAAGACCGCCTGGAGCAACTCCTCGGTGTTCTCGGGGCTGATATCGCAATAGGAGAGGCGCACGTTATCGCCCGTCTGCAGGTCGACGAATACCTCGCGCTGGCAGAAGCCCACGCAGCCGACCTCGACGATGTCAACGGGCAGAGCGCGCGCCTTGATGAACGCTTCGGCCGTGCGGATCACGCGGAGCGCTCCGTTGGCGCGTCCGCACGTGCCGGCGCCGATGAAGAGCACGCTACGCTCACCGCCCCGGCGGGTCGTGGCCAGACGCCCGGCCCGCAGCTCTTTGCAGGCGGGGTCGTCGTGGCAGAGGGGTCCTTGCAGAACGCAGTCGATGAGATCGGGGCACGGTTGGCCTGGAGAGTGCGTGCAGTTGCTGCAGCAGTGATCGATGAGGGCTGGCTGTTTCACGCTTGGCTCGCTTCATGGGCGGATGGAGTCTTGACAGCGGCGGGCGCCTCGTCGTCGGGCCTTGTCTCGGTGGCCGGTTCTTCGGCGGCGCAGGCGGCTTCCCCGTCGAGCGACGCGAGTAACGCGTCGACCTTCTCCACGGTCAGGTGCCCGTAGAACTCTCCGTCGAGCTTCATGACCGGCGCGATCGAGCAGGCTCCCAGGCAGGCGACGCTGACAACGGAGAAACGACCGTCGGGCGAGTTGCCGTCGGGCCGTAGCTTCAGCGTGCGCTGGAGGTGCTGTGCCAACGTCAGGCTCTGTTTGACGTGGCAGGCTGTGCCTCTGCAGATCTCGATGACGTGGTCACCGAGCGGCGCGAAGCGGAACTGGTTGTAGAAGGTCGCGACTCCATAGACCCGAGCGACCGGAGTCTTGAGAGCAGCCGCCACATCGGTCATGGCGTCTTGTGAAAGAAAGCCCTCCTGCTTCTGGATCTGCTGGAGCAGCGGGATAAGCTGGTCGCGCGACAGGTCCTTCTGCTTGGCGAGCACGCCTTGAACGGAGCTCACGCGCTCTCCTTTCCGAGCAGGAGTTCGATGCGCTCCGCCAGTTCGACCAAACGGACAGGCTTCTCCATGAATGTCTCGGCCGGGAGGTTCTGGCCCATCAACGACGCGAGCACACGCTCGCGCACGTCATCGCGCACGTTGAAGCCGGAGAGCATGATTATGGGGATGTCGCGGGTAGGGCCGTCGGTCTTGAGGGCGCTGGCGAGGACCATGCCCTCCTCGTCGTAGTCCATCATGACGTCGAGCACCATGAGGTCGGGCCGGTCGTTGACGATGCTCGCGTACGCCTCCTTGCCGTTGTGCGCGGTGGTAACCGTGTAGCCACGGCTCTTGAGAAACGCCGTTACGGAATCCACCAGGTCGCGGTCGTCGTCAACGACCAGTATTTTCTTGACTGCCACGACTCCTCCATTTCTTGACGGGGCTATTCCGGACGTCTCCTCGGCGCGCCGGCCGAGGAATGAGAGTTTCTCCAGCTTGGCCGAGATGTCGATCGACTCTATGAAGCAACCGTTCGGGCAGTCGATCAGCTTGGGCACGAAGTTCAGGAAGCCGCGCACTCCGGCGGCGGCGGCCCGGTCGACAAGCGCCTGTAGGCTTTCGGGCTGGGCGGCCAGCAGTAGGATGCGGAGCCCCAACTCGGCGATGCGGGCTTCGAGTTCGTCGATGCCGTGGCAGCGACGGCCGTTGAAGACCCGTCCCACCTTCTCGGCATCGATGTCGAAGGTGGCCGCGACGTGAAAACCACGCTCTTCGAAACCCCTGTACGAGAGCAACGCGCGGCCTAAGTGGCCGACCCCGATCAGCCCTACGTCTTGCATGCGGTCGGTGCCGATGATCCCGCTGATGGCGCGTGAGGTCTGTTTGACATCGTACCCGCGGGCCACGCTGCCGAAGCTGCCGAAGCTCGCCAGGTCGCGGCGCAGCTGGGCCGGCGTCACGCCGACGAGCGCGGCAAGCCTGTGCGACGGGATGTACTCGATGCTTTCGTGCGAGAGGTCTTCGAGTGTGCGCCGGTAGACACTCAGGCGCTCGATGGTGTGCAAGGAGACTCTTTGAGGCCTGCTTATGCCAGAGTCGATACCCATCGCCGCTACACAGCTCCGTTCTCGCGCAGAAATAGTGTGTGAATATAATCACAGCAGGTGGGCGAATGTCAATTGCTAGAATGTGGGAATGAACAGAAGCGGCAACTCTACGAGCGCCCCGGGTCCTCGCCATCGTGCCCGCGCACGACGAGGGTCCGAGGATCGGGGCCGTGGTCGGTCTCTTGACCGCCCAAGGGCTTCCAGTGCTGGTCGTCGACGACGGTTCGAGCGATGACACGGCCGCGACGGCGCGAGCCGCCGGCGCGCGGGTGCTTTCGCTGAGGCCCAACCGCGGCAAGGGAGGCGCGCTCAAGGCCGGTTTCAGTGTGGCCCTCGGGCGTCCGGCGCCAGATGATCCCCAGCCGGACGGGGACGAGCTGACCGGGCTCTGGCCCTCGAGTTGGGATGCCATTCTCACTCTCGACGGAGATGGCCAGCACGACCCTGCCGAAGCGCCTGCCTTCATAGAGCGGTGGTCGGCAACGGGAGCCGATCTGGTCGTAGGCGCGCGTGACTACCGCGACATGCCACCCGTCCGCTGGTTCACCAACAGCGTGAGCCGGGTGTTGTTTTCGTCGGCGCTCGGCCAGCGCGTGCCTGACAACCAGTCCGGCTACAGGCTGCGCAGCCTACGGGTCGCGGAGGCCTCCCTCGCGAGCCCCGAGCAGGGCTTCGCTTTCGAGGTCGAAGAGATCGCTCTGTGCGCTGGGCGGGGATACACCATCGCCTGGGTACCGATACGTACCATCTACGGCACCGAGGTGAGCGACATCAAGCCCTGGACTCATCTCGTCAGCTTTCTGCGGGTGACGAGTCGTGCTCGCCGCGTCATGCAGACCGAGCGCCGGGCCTCACGGACTAGTCGATCTGTCCCCTGATGGCGTCGATCGGGTGAGACTTGTTGCCGATGCTCACGTAGGCGTTGCCCTCTTTGATGAGCTGTATGAGGTCGGCGATGGTGCCTCCCAGTAAGGGCCCGACCAGGTCGGCTTCGACGATGACGCCCTCAGCGAGGATGCCGGTTTTGGCGCCTTCCTCACCCGGTTCGGCGACGAACAAGACGTAGACCGACTCGCCGTTCTCGGTTCCCGGGGCGCCCTCATAGATGGCGGCCAAGGTCGGGTTCGTGAGGACGTGGGTGATCTCGAGCGACCAGGAGAGCTCCTTGGAGTCTGGAATGTACTCCATCCTGAACGATGCGGAGGCCTGCGTCTGGACCGCGGGCACCGACTGATCGCCTGTGAGGTCGGATGAGTAGCTCGCCGACTCGAGCGGGAGTGATGTGGTCGTGGTACTCGACGTGTCAGGGGTCGCGTCGCCCCCCGACAGCCCGATGGCGAGGGCTACGATCAGAACGATGAGCGCCAGAACCCCTATGCCAAGGGCCATGCGCCGTCGCTGGATTTGTTCCTGCCTTTTCTGCCGCCGTCGAGCGCGCTCTTTCGCGACCGGGTCCATCTCGGGTTGCATGCGGATACCTCCGTTGGTCGGAGATCACTATCAACCAAGATGGGGCTTAGTTTACCTGATTGGACGGGGTCAACCTAAACGCGCGTGAAGGATGGTACGCAACTCCAACAAACGGCGGCTCGGCACCGGCGATCGACCAAGAGACGATTCGCAAAGAACGCGTAGAATCCATCTCATGTCCTGGCTCGCAGATCTTCTGAAGGCTTTGACCGCCACGGGCGGTCGAGCGGTGCGTCCTCGTTCTTCCAACGGCGCCTCGTCGTTTCATCTCGCCTGGGAGTTCCCGCTCGAGAGCCCGGCCTCAGACGGTTTCCTCGAGGTCTCGGTCGTGCTCGAGATCGTGGTGCCGCCCAGCGTGTCCGCGCTCTATTTCTGGGCGCTACAGGTCGACTTCGTGGCCGCCGGGTCTATTGTGGGAGGGGCCCACACCGGTCTCCAGTGGAACCCGCGCTACCCTCGGCACAGGGCCGTCAACTGGGGCGGCTACGCATCAGCCGAAAGGGGAGGCTCCGTACTCCCCGGCACACGATCTACACTCAATGGCTTTGGCGACGACCCCAATACCCTCGAATACGCCTGGGAACCGGGACGGCAGTACCGCCTGCGCGTCTTCAGGTCGCCCGACATCGCGGACGCCTGGCGCTCGGAGGTCACCGATCTGTCGTCCGGCCGCGTCGACACCGTACGCGACCTCATGCCGCGAGAGGAGCCCGCCGGTGAGGACGGCTATCTGCTCCGCCCCGTCGTATGGACCGAGGTGTTCGCCGCGTGCGACGCTCCTTCGGTGACTGCGCGCTGGAGCGATCCGCGGGCCGTCGATCGCCGCGGCACGCCTGTGCGACCCACCATGGTGCGTGTCAACTACCAGTCGCGAGAGGCGGGTGGTTGCTCGAACACGACGGCCGATGTCGATGGCGCGGGTGGGCTGCTGCAGACTACCAACACGACGCGCTACGTGAAGCAGGGCGAAGCGCTTGAGACGCGGTCGAGCGAGGCGTCTTCTACCTGGCCCGGCCCAACAAATGGCCGCCGAGCCCGGTGAGCCATAGCAGCACCGGATAGGCGACCCAGCGCTCGACTCCACCGCTGCCAAGCCCCCTCATGGGATTGGCATCCTGCAAAAACACCTCCAGGAACAAGGTGACGAGCGCCACCACCCCGAGCAGGACCGAGAAGTAGGAGAACGGCGGCGTCTCGATGGTCAGGCATACGATGGCGGCGGCCCCTCCGGCGACGAACGTCAGTAGCGCGAACCAGGGGTGGATGGAGCCATGGTCACCCGGAAAGACCCCCACACCGAGCACCCCTATGCCGAAGAGCGCCATGACCACCGGTGCGGCCACCCGCCGAAAGCCCCGCTGGATGCAGGCCGACCCGCCGATGATGAGCGCGCCGCAGACCATCATAGCCGTATTGAACACCGTCGCCGACGGCTGCTCGATGATGCTGTTGGGCGGCCGCGTAGCGCCGAGGTCGCTGATCTCGTTGGCGGCGGTCGAATAGCCTTCGGGGTAGAGCGCTTCAGCCGTGATGATGCCGAGGAACGCGACGAGCGCGGCCAGGAAGAGCAGTGATCCCGCCGCGGATAGGTATCGCGGTCGCAACGCCCTGCGCCTGTTCGAGTGACCCTTGCGGTTCATGGCCGCGTACTATACCCGAAGATCGAGCGCTACTCGTCGGCGTCGGGCTTCGGCGGGTGGTCGGCGGCGCCGTGAGCCACCAATGTCGCTCCGTCGGCGCCCGGGGTTTCGAGATCCTCCGCCAGTTGGCTCGGCACGTGACCACGACTCGCAGCGCGCGCGAGATACTCCGACAACTCGTCCGCATCCATGGGGATGCCTACGTAGTAGCCTTGCGCATCGTCGCACCGCAGTTCTCGGAGGAGGCGCCATTGCTCGCCGTGCTCGACGCCTTCGCCCGTGACTCTTAGTCCCAAGGTGTGCGAGAGCGCGATCAGGGAGCGAACGATCTCGAACTCGGTGTTGCTGGGCGCGATACGCGAGATGAACGATCGATCGATCTTGACCTCTCCCACGGGGAAACTGGTGAGGTGCTGCAGAGACGAAGTGCCCGAGCCGAAATTGTCGAGGGCCAGTCCGATGCCCGTGGCTCGCAGTTCGCGCATCGCCTCACCCGATGCACGGGGATCACGGCTGAGGGCCGTCTCGGTTATCTCGAAGGTCAGAGACTCGCTCGAGACAGTCCACTCGGCGAGCCGGCTCAGCACTGCGCCTACGAAGTCGGGTTCGGTAAGCTGCCGGGGAGATATGTTGAGGGATACATGCAGACCGGACGCCGGCGAGCCCGAGGACTGCCAACGGCTGATCTGGCTGCACACCTCTGTCAGAGCGAGGTCGCCCAGTTCCACCATGAGCCCCGCGCCTTCAGCGATGCCGATGAAGTCCTTGGGCAGCACCGTTCCTCTCGCGGGATGCTGCCACCGCAGCAACGCTTCGAGAGAGTGCACCCGGCCGGTCTTCAGGTCGGCGATGGGTTGGTACGACATCGAGAAGCTACGGTTGCGGATTGCCACGCGCAGATCGGTCTCGGCCCTCAGTGTGCGGGCGACCGATTCATGCATCTTCTCGTCGAAGACCCGGTAGCAGTCTCTTCCTGCTTCTTTCGCTTGGTACATGGCCGTGTCGGCCGCGCGCAGGAGATCCTCGGCGTCGTCGTAGTTGGGGCTCCAGAGCACCACCCCAACGCTGCAGCGTGCGCTCATCTCCTGCTGTCTGAAGTGGACAGGGAAGCGCAGATCCTGCTGGATGCGCTCCAGGATAGGGAGCAGATCCCGGATGCTCGAGATCGAGCGGAGGAGGATCATGAACTCGTCGCCGCCCATGCGGGCCACTGTGTCGGTGTCGCGTATGCAGTGTTGCAGCTTGGCGGCGACGCTCTTGAGAAGGACGTCGCCGGCGAGATGCCCAACACTATCGTTGATGAGCTTGAACCTGTCGAGATCGAGGATCATTACAGCGAAGAGTCTGTCCGGTTCTCGGCGGGCCTGCATGACGGCTTCGTCGAGTCTTGCCATGAACAAGATGCGGTTCGGTAGACCGGTGAGGCTGTCGGTTAGCGCCTGCTCGCGCAGGCTGTTCTCCATGAGCACGCGCTGGGTTACATCGCGAATCACGACGAGCCTGCCCATGACCATCGCTCGCCGTTGCAGCGGCGCCCACTTGACCTCGTAGTGATGGAGTTCACCCTCCAGGCTCACGTGCAGGTCTACGTGATCGCCCTCAGCGATACGTTCGGCGACTCTCTCAGCCCACATCGGCCACGACTCGGCGAGCGGACGGTTGAGCATCCCGGCGGCCGGGAGGCCTATGAGTCTCCTCGCGGATTCGTTGACGTCTATCACGCGATCCGCCCTATCGAGGACGAGCACTCCGTCGCTGAGATTCTCCACCAGCGCATGACGGGCGACCGGCACCAGGCTGAACAGACGAGTGCCTATGAGCCCCCACCCGATCGCCAGCTCGGCTATGATCACCGCGACGGGGGTGAAGTCCCAACCGGGCATGATTCCCGGCGTAAGCGCGTGCAGGGCGTGGCTGACCACCGGTATGCAGACTCCCACGAGTATGGCTGTGGGCTGCCGGCGATACAGGCGCGGAGAGGCGCGTACGACACCGGCCAGGAGGACGGCAGCACCGAGCAGTAGTAGGTAGCTGTAGGCCGAATGCACCCAGAACCAAACGCCCCACTTTCCGCCGACGGTCGCTATCGCGCCCTCGCTCCTTATCCAGACCGACGATCGCATGAGGTGGTGGTAGCTGTCGGTCCACGTGATCGCGACCGTTGCGATGGGAAGGGCGCAGGCCAACACTACGTTGCGCCGCGTGAGCCGCGCCCGCCGTCCCGAGTAGTCGAAGGCCATAGCCAAGGTGCCCACCGGGAGAAGGGCGATGGCCACGAACTGGAGGTTACTGAGGATCAGCTTGCCGGCAAGCGTCGACGCAACGAGTTCGGCCGCCAGGGAGAGCGCCCAGAGGGTGGCAAACGGCACTAGGAGCAGGAACGGGAGCACTCCGGGCAGGGAGCGGCCACGCCAGGCATACCACCCCAAGCCCGCGGCTATGGGGACGGCGGTACTGAGCAGCAACAGTCCTGATGTCAGCGCGAGATCCACGATGCTCTCGAGATATTCCTTCGGCAGAACAGCTCTCGAGCATGAGGCGACCAGGCTCTCCGAACCGGGCTGCCGACCGACCGTGGAGGGGTGCTAGGAGAGGATGTCCTTGCGCCTGAAGATGAGCCAGGCGATGCCCGTCATGGCGACGATCCAGGCGGCGAAGTTGATGAGGGCATCGCGAATTGGCTCCCAGTCCACCGGCCGGCTGAAGATCTCGATCCATGCGCCGAAATGGCTGGTGAAGAGGTAGGGCCGCAGGAAGTCGAACACACTCAGACTTCCAAGGATGAGCATGATGATCACCAAGACCAAGCTCGACGCCATGGCGGTAAGACCCGACGTGGTGAGAGTCGAGAGGGTGAGAGCCAGCGACACGACCGCGGCCATCGCAAAGAGGACGAACAGGTACGAGTACAGGATGAGCAGCAGACTCTCCCCTACGCCGACGACCTGGCCGGTCAACAGGACGAGTGAGCCCAAGCCGTAGACGGCCCCACCCGCGATGAGACCGCCCAAAGCCAGCACGAACAGCCCGACCGCGACATATGCGTTGGCGACGAACCACTTCGTGAGGAGCAACGAACCCCTGTGAACCGGCTGCATGAGCACCGTCCGCAGGGTGCCGTTCTCGGCCTCGCCCGCGATCGTCTGGCTGCCGGCCATCGAGGCCAGCAGGGGCAGCAAGAAGGCCACCAGGGCGAACAGCGATCCGATGACCACGTAGAGACCGTTCGATTCGATCAGGTTGAAGAAGAATTCCGCCCCCTGCTGATTCGGACCGCCGTGCGGCCCGCCATCGCCGTTGGTGAGCCGGATCGCGAGGGTGATGATGAACGGCACAATGAAGAGCCCGGCCCAGCCGAAGTACGTGCGTTTCTGAAACAGTATCTTGACGAACTCGCGGCCGAACTGCCTCATCGACGCTCCTCCGACTCTTCTCGCCCGGTGAGTTCGAGGAACATGTCTTCAAGGCCCTGCTCCATGGCCGGGACCACGGCCAGCACGTCGATCTGGTCGGCGACGAGGCGCCGAACCAATTCGGGTACGAGTCCCTCGCCCGCCTCGATCACCAAGTAGCCCTCGTCTTCGCGTATCGACGCCGACTCGACCATCCCGCGCATGATCTCGAGGGCCTTGGACTGGTCTCCGGTCATGACCTTGACGTTCGTGCCGGTCGGATGCAGCTCCGAGACCGGGCCCTGGGCAATGAGCCTGCCCTTGCGGAGAATCGCCGCCCGGTTGCAGACCAATTCGATCTCGTGCAAGAGGTGCGACGACAGGAAGACGGTAGTGCCCGCGCGCCCGAGTTCGCGGATGAGCTCCCGAACGTCCTTCATGCCCTGCGGATCGAGGCCGCTTGTCGGCTCGTCGAGGATGATGAGCTCGGGCCGGTGGATCAGCGCGAGGGCGATGCCCAGGCGCTGGCGCATACCGTGTGAATAGCCGCCGACCTTTGATTTGCTGCGATCGGCAAGCCCAACCATCTCGAGCACTTCGCCTATGCGCTCCTCCGTGACCGCACCGTTCATGCCGCCGAGCATGCGCAGATTGCGGCGCGCGCTCATGTTGCCATAGAAGGTCGGGTCGTCGACGAAGCCCGCGAGGTGGCGTAGGGCCTCCCGACGGTCGTTAGGCATGCGATGGTCGGCAATGGTGACGTAGCCCGATGTAGGGTAGGTCAGGCCGAAGATCAGGCGGATGGTCGTGGTCTTGCCAGCCCCGTTCGGACCGAGGAAGCCGAAGACGTCGCCCCGGCAGACAGAGAGATCGAGGTTGTCGACGGCTCGGAGCTTCTTGAAGTCCTTGGTGAGCCCGTGAGTGGATAGCACCACGTCCTGTTCCCGGCACGAATCTCCGGGAGTGGGCTGGGGCGTCTGTTGTATGTCGTTCATCGTCACGAAGAGCACTGTACCACGGCAAACCATACATGAAACGTATTCAGGATTAGTTCAGGAAAGCCGTGCCAAGATACCAGCATGGAGTCACACAGCATTGCTCAACCCCCCTCCTGAGCTGTGGCCCCAACCCTGTCCGGTGGTTGTCGGACCCAACCGGGGCGAGACGCCACCACGCCCACACGGCGGAGACGGCGTATGCGGCGTTCGGCAAAGCCGAACGCCGCGCCCGCCGTGTGACCCGCCACTCGATCTCCACTCTTCTTGCTCCGGGGTGCTGTGCGCCTAAGCGCTCGGTCTGGTCGCGACCGATGCGTCGCCCCGCGGGCGCTTGTGCGCGGCGGCGGCGCGGGTGATACTACGGTCACCATGATAGAGCCACGCATCTTCGTGCTCGAAGACGATTCTCAGATGCGCTCCCTGCTGGTTCGCGGACTTCGTGAGGAGGGCTACGAGGCGCAAGGTTTCGCCACGGGCTCGGAATTGCTGCGCAAGGTGTCGGAAGTGGTACCCGAGCTGTTCGTCATCGACATAGGGCTGCCTGACACCGACGGCCGCGATGTGTGCCAGGCGCTCAGGGCTCGGGGCATCTCGGCCCCCGTTCTCTTTCTCACCGCGCGCGACTCCCTGTCTGATCGGCTCTCCGGCTTCCACGTTGGCGGCGACGACTACCTGAGCAAGCCCTTCGCGTTTGCCGAGTTGCTCGCGAGACTCGAGGCGCTCAATCGCCGCAGCGGCGCCGAACGCGGCGTCGAAGCCGGGGGCATGAAGCTCGATCCGGCCAAGCACGCGGTTTCGTGCGGCACTGTCACCGTGCCGCTGACGCCCACCGAGTTCCGGCTTCTTGCCAAGTTGGCTGCTTCGCCCGGTGAAGCGATACGGCGAAGAGCTTTGATAGAGACCGGTTGGCCCCACGGAGCCGTCGTCTACGACAACACCCTCGACGCATACATGGCCCGGCTCCGCCGCAAGCTGGGCTCCCTGCCCGGTGCACCGCAGATAGCCACGGTGCGCGGGGTCGGCTACTCGCTGCAATGAGCAGCTGGTTCTCTCGCATGGGCGTGCGGGCCCGTCTGTGGATGGCGGTGCTGGCCACCGTCGCGGTAGCGCTCATCGGCATGACCGTGGCCTTCAACCTCCTGCTGGCGGTCAGTCTCGATTCCGACGCCAACAAGCGTCTCGACACTATGGTCGATGACGCAAGCAAGTCGGTCATCCAGACCGAGGCGGGCTATAAGCTGCCTTCGCCCACAGGCGATATCAAGGAACTGGAGTCCCAGGTCTGGGTGTTCATAGACAGCGGCGAGGTCGGATCGTACACGCTGACGGGACCCCAGGTCGACCCCACCGTCGGAGCGGCGGCGAAGGCGCTCAGCGGGCAACTCGCCCAGTATGTCGACCTTCCCGAGGAGCGGGTGCGGCTCTTCTGCAAGCCTCTCTACGACAGCGAGGGGGAGGAGCGCCTCGGCACTATCGTCGCCGCCCTCTACATGGGCACCTACCTGTCGACCGAGAGACTGGCGCTGCTCGCCACGAGCGCTCTGACCACCGTGCTGCTCATAATAGTCGGATTCGCCGCGCGCTGGGTGCTCAACGCCGCGTTCCGGCCCGTATCGCGCATGACCGCCGAGGCGGAAGCGTGGAGCACAGCCGACCTCGACCGGCGCTTCGACATGGGCGAGCCGCACGACGAAGTGACGCAGCTCGCACACACCCTAGACGGCATGTTGGGCCGATTGGCGGCCAGCCTTCGCCGCGAGCAGCTCTTCTCGGCCGAAGTGTCGCACCAACTGCGCACTCCGGTGGCGAAGATCAAGGCTGAGGCCGAGCTGGCCTTGAGGCGCACGCGCGCCCCGGCCTACTATCAGCAGGCGCTTGCCTCTGTAGCTCAGAGCGCCGACCAGATGGCCCGAACAGTCGAGACTCTCGTCGCGGCCGCGCAGGAGGAGGGCAGCCTCGCCCGTGGCCGGGCCGATGCCCGCAAGGTGCTTGACAACGTGGTCAGCTCGGTCAAGGTGCTGGCCAAGGAGAAATCGGTCGACCTCGTCGTTGAGGCGCCGTCGCGCGAGATCAGGGTGGGTGTCGGGACCGACATCGTCACCCAGATCCTGCAGCCGGTGGTCGAGAACGGCGTGCGCTTCGCCCACGGTCGCGTGGTGCTGGGGGCCGTGCGGCAGAGCAAGGAGGTGCACTTCACAATCGAGGACGACGGCCCGGGCGTTAGCGAAGAAGAGAAGGACCGTATCTTCGAGCCGGGTGTGCGGGGCTCCGCCGCCGGCACCGAGCGTTCGGCGTCGCGCGGCGCCGGACTGGGCCTCTCGCTTGCCCGGCGGCTTGCCCGCGCGGCCTCGGGTGACGTGGAGGTCAACCCGAGTACCAACGGCACCGGGGCGAGGTTCATCGTCAGGCTGCCTGGGGGCTAAGCGCGGCCGCCGGGCCCAGCCGCCCGGCTGAGGGCCTACGGCCGCGGCGCCCCGGGTCTCGGCTCGAGCGGTCTCCGGCGGTCGCCCTGAGCGTGCGCCGTTATCGGTACCAGAGGATGTGTGCGGCTTCGAGCGGCGCCCGCCCGAAGCGGTGCGACGGTACCACCCGTGGCGTGTAGTCGCTCGCGGGGCGTTCGGCGGGGAACACGAGCTTGAAGGCGTACTCTCCTGGTTGAGTGGCCATTTCTCCTGGGCTGCGTGGCTTCATGGCGCCCACATCGGTCATGAGAACGAGTCTCTCGGGCGGGCCGCCGTTCAAGGGATCGGCGAAGAGCTGCACCAGTACCGCGTCGGGCGGCACCGAGCCGAGTTCGAGGCGGACGGCCGCCTCGAACGACGTCTCACCTGACACCTCCTTCTCGGTCAGCGAGTAGTCGAGAAAACGGATGCTGTTCCAGTGCTGGTCGAGGAGGGTGCGCCAGGCATCTATGCCGGCCACCACGCGCGCCGGTGACGGTTGGAGCGCACCGCCCCCAGGGTGTTCTCCCTCGGCCGGTCCGTTCCGCTCGCGAAACCCTGCCGAGGCCGGCAGGTAGTAGAGATCGAGGTAGTCTTTCATCATGCGGTTCGCCGAGAATTCTGGGGCCAATCTGGCCATGCTCTCGCGCACACGTGCTACCCACCGGCGCGGGATGCCGTGCTCGTCGCAGTCATAGAACTCCGGCAAGATCTGGTTCTCCAGCAGATCGTACAACTGCTCGGCCTCATGCGCATCCCAGCCCGCATCGGAGTCGTGTTCCTGCCGGTCGCCCAGAGCCCAACCAACGTCGGGCGCATAGGCCTCGGCCCACCAGCCGTCGAGTTCCGAGAGATTGAGACCTCCGTTGACCAGAACCTTCATGCCGCTGGTGCCGCAAGCCTCCCACGGGCGGCGCGGCGTGTTGATCCACACATCGATACCGTGCACGAGGTGCTCGGCGATGCCCATGTCGTAGTCGATCAAGAAGACGATGCGCGGTCGCACCGAGCATCCCCTGATGAAGTCGGTCCACTGCCTGATCATGGCCTTCCCCGCGGCGTCGGCCGGATGGGCCTTGCCGGCCAAGATGAGCTGCATTCGGCTGTCGGGGCCGCAAAGCAGGCGCTGAAGTCGGTCGGGGTCGTGCAGGAGCAGATTGGCGCGCTTGTACGTCGCGAACCTGCGCGCGAAACCCAGAGTCAGCACGGTGGGATCGCAGAGGCACGAGGGATCATCGCCCAAGGCCTCCAGACTCCCGGCTGTCGGTCCCTGTTGCCTCACGTGCTCTCGAGCCTCGGCGATGAGCGTTCGTCTGCTGATCTCTCTGAGCATCCATAGGTCCTCGTCGGAGACGTTCCGAATGGCTTCGGTCGCGCGGAACGGATCGCCGAGCCAGCGCTCCTTGCCGCAGGCTTGGGTCCATAAGTGGTCAGCCTCGCGTGAATCCCATGAGGGGACGTGTACGCCGTTGGTCACGTGGCCCACGGGTATCTCCGCGAGAGGCCAACGAGGGAAGAGCGGTTGGAAGAGCTTTCTGGCAACGTCCCCGTGCAGGCGACTTACTCCGTTGACCGCGCCGCTGCCGCGCATGGCCAGATACGCCATGTTGAACAGCCGCCCCGGGTCGCCGCCGCCGGGCGGGCGGCCCAGTGAGAGCAGTTCTTCGATGCCGAGGCCGAGCTCGTCGGCGTAACCGCCCAGATACTCGGTCACGAGAGCCGGGGAGAAGCGATCGAAGCCAGCCTCGACTGGAGTGTGGGTGGTGAAGATGTTGCCGGCCCTGGTGGCGATGAGGGCCTGCTCGAACCGCACGCTGTGGGCGAGCATGTGCGCCCGGGCGCGCTCGAGCACGGCGAAGGCCGCATGGCCTTCGTTGAGGTGGCAGACCTCGGGAGCGATGCCCAGCCCTTCGAGGAGACGCCATCCCCCGATGCCCAGAGCCATCTCCTGCTGAAGGCGCATCTCGGCTCCGCCTCCATACAGTTCGCCGGCTATGCCCCGATCCACCGGCACGTTGAGCACGTCGTTGGAGTCGAGAAGGAAGAGCCTGACTCGTCCGGCCTGGACCTCCCAGGCGCGGAGCAACAATGTCCGTCGCGGCAGCGAGATCGAGACACTCACCCACTCGCCGTCGGCGTCGCGGAGCGGCGTGATCGGCAGCAGCCCTGGGTCGTTGAAGGGAAACACCTCCAACTGGTCTCCGGATGCGCTGAGCGCCTGCCGGAAGTAGCCCTGCTGCCACAACAACCCGACTCCGACGACCGGTACGCCCATGTCGCTGGCGGTCTTCAAGAAGTCGCCGGCCAGTATTCCCAGACCGCCGCTATAGATGGGCAGGGCCTCGCTCAGACCGAACTCCATGCAGAAGTAGGCCACTGGGCCGAGGCGGGCGCCGGGCTCCCCGGGGTACGTCTTGTCGAACCAAGTCGCAGCCTCGAGCGACCCTCGGCGGGATTCGACCTGCTGGTTCAGTTCGGCGATGAACCTGGGGTCGCTCGCCGCCTCTTGAAGCCGGCTGCGCGCGACGGTCTGCAGGATGTGCCATGGGTTGTGCGTCGCCTCCCAGAGCGCCGTGTCGAGCCGGCGCCATAGCACATCGGAGGTGTGGCTCCACGACCAGCGGACGTCGAGTGCGAGTTCGACGAGGCCTGAGAGCTCCGCGGGAACCGGAGGTAGGGAATAGCGTGCTTGAGAGGTCATGGCCGGACCTCCTGGTGGTCTTCTCGTCTAGAGTCGTAGACCAACGCGCGTAGACTCGGTAAGCTGCCAGCAGAGCGATGTCTTCCTTCGACGCACATGCACAATGGTCCGCCCCCGTTCTCGCCGAATTGGCGAAGTCGTACGGCGTGCTGCCCAGATACCGCGACTCCAGCGGTGACTGGCGCGAATGCTCAGCAAGAAGCATATACCAGGTCCTGGTCGCGTTGGGTGCCGAGGTCGACGGAGAGCGGGCCACGATGGCCCGCAGGCAGGCGTTGTGGAACCGGATGATCGAGCCGGTGCTGCTGTGGTGGGAGGGCAAGCCCTCGCCCGTGCTCCTGCGGATGCCCGCCGGCGAAGGCCGAACGGTGGAGGCGACCCTGCTGCTGGAAGACGGCGCCGAGTACGAGTGGCAGGCCCGATTGGATTCACTCCGAACAGCCGGCGAAGAACAGATCGCGGACAGAGGGTACGCAGCGCGATGGATGCCGCGTCCACCCGGGCTCTCGCTTCGATACACAGATGGCCTGCCCTTCGGCTATCACCGGCTGTCGGTGCGTTGCGGGCGGCTGCATGCTGAAGCCACGGTGATCTGTGCCCCTGGGCGCTGTTGGGGCCCCCAGGCCGAGCGTGAACCCTCTGGGGTGCGGGGGTGGGGCGTCTTCGCGCCCCTCTACGGCTTGCGGAGTGATCGCGACTGGGGTGCGGGCGATCTGGCCGACCTGGCCCAGTTGGGCACGTGGGTGGCCGGGGCCGGAGGCACGGCCGTCGCGACCTTGCCCCTGCTCGCCGCCTATCTCGACGAACCGTTCGAGCCGGCGCCCTACCGGCCGGTGAGCAGGCTCTTCTGGAACGAGTTCTACCTGGCTGTCGAGCGGACGGCGGAGTGGGCCGAATGTGCTTCTGCCCGGGAACTCTGGAGAACGGAGCCGGTGCAAGAACAGATCGCTCTTCTACGGGCCGCCGATACGGTGGACTACAGGGGCGTGATGGCCCTGAAGAGGAGCATCCTCGAACGGCTGAGCGAGTGCTTCTTCGAACGCGCGGGCGAGGCGCGGCGTCGTGCGTTCGCCCGCTACCTCGAGACTCATCCGCTCGCGGAGAAGTACGCTGCCTTCCGCTCCGGGGGCGGCGCGCGGCAGACCGGCGCGGACTCGAGATACCACCTCTACTGCCAATGGCAGATGGACGAGCAGCTTGGGCGCTTCTCGGCGGAAGGTGGCGTGGGCAGTTCGGGGTCGCCCGCCGGGCTGGTTCTCGATGTGCCGGTGGGGGTGCATCCGCACGGCTTTGACACTTCGCACTGGAGTGACGCGTTCGCACATTCGCTGTCGACCGGGGCGCCACCCGATGTCTTCTTCGCGCTCGGCCAGAACTGGGACACTCCGCCGCTCCACCCCGAGCGGGCGCGCGAACAAGGCCATCGGTATCTGGCCGCATACCTGCGCGAGCAGATGCGTCACGCGAGCTACCTGCGCATCGATCACTTCATGGGCCTGCATCGCCTGTTCTGTATCCCACAGGGCTCTGAGGCGAAAGACGGCGTGTACGTCACCTATCCGGCCGACGAGCAGTACGCGGTGCTGTGTCTGGAGTCACACCGGAACCGCACGGTGGTGGTCGGAGAGGATCTCGGCACCGTACCGCCCGAGGTGAGGAGGGGCATGCGCCGGCACGGTGTACTGGGTACCTATGTGCTGCAGTTCGCGCTGCGGCCACGTGCCGCGAAGCCGGTCGACGATCCCCCCGCGTTGGCGGTCGCCGCGGTGAATACACACGACACCTTTCCCTTCGCTGGATTCGTGGCGGGCGACGACATCGTGGCGCGCCTCGAGACAGGCCAGGTCGACCAGGTGGCGGCGCGCCGCGAACTAGCGGCGCGACGCCGCCTGGTCGCGAGGCTCGAGAACTGGCTGACCCCCATGGACGGGGCAATGCCCGACGAGCCCATAGTTCCTCGTAACGACGAGCGGGGCCGCGCGGTAAGCCTCCTCGCGCGCGTCATCGGCTACCTGGCGCGGACCGACGCGCAGTTTCTGCTCGTGACTCTCGAGGATCTCTGGGGTGAGACGCTGCCTCAGAACCAGCCCGGCACCGGCGCCGAGCGGGGCAACTGGGAGCGCAAGCTTGCGGCCACCCGAGAGGAGGCCGAGCAGGCGGTCGGGCGGGTGGCTCAGATCATCGGCGCGGGCCGGGCGGAGGCCCAGCGTCATCCCAGGTCTTTGAGGTAGCGGAGGTTGTCCCAGCAGCCGACGCTCATGCCTTCCGCCCACAGCCGTAGTTTGGCTCGCAGAGCGTCTCCCTGCTCGAGCAACGCGAGCAAGTGGTTCACGATGGCAACGCCGCCGGCCTCCAGGTCGAACGCGTCGAAGCTCGAGGCGGGCAGGCCCGCCATTTCGCCTAGCGCGCGCATCTTGAAGGTCTTGGCTGTGAGTGAGATCAGGGGCGCGCCGCCCCGGAGGGCGAAGATGCCAGCGTGCCACCTGCCGCCGATGTAGGCGTCGGCGTTGCCGAGGACGTCCACGGATTGCTGAACCGATGTATGGAGTCCGATCAAAGGGAGACCCAGGCGGGCGGCCACTGATCGGAAGACCTCAGCGTCGACGACGTCCGACGCGGTGAGCACGATCTGGTGCGGGTAGGCACGTCGCAGCCGCTCGATGAGGTGTATCCATGAGCCGACGACCGTGTTGACACCTGCATGTTGCGCGTAGACGGACGAGCCGCCGAGGCACAGATAGGGCCGCGAAGGGTCGAAAGCTCCGGTGTCGGGCCACACGTCGAAGAACGAGAGCCTCTTCGCCAAAGGCACCCATTCGTCTCGACGATAGGGGGCGAAGTGGAACGCCGTGTCGGGCGCATATCTGCCACCACCCAGATCTGCCCAGCGCTCGACCGAGATGGTGTCGCGAAACACTACGTCGTCGAACAGCGGGTAGACGTTGCGGGCCATCTCGAGCAGGGCCGGGTGTTCGAAGTCGGCCGTGTGGTTGACCATGACCACCGGCTTGCCAAAGTGCTTCTTGGCGAGGTAGGCGAGAAACAACAGCGCTCGAGGGTGCACTCCGTTGCCGACCATGGCTCCGTTGCCGTGGATGACCGCGAGGTCGCAGCCTTCGATGGCAGCGGGCAGGGCAGGCCAGGGGTTCGCCCTGCCGAGAACGACCTTGGCCGATTTCTCGAATCTGCCCCACGCGTCTGGAATGACGGACTCCTTGCGGGAATCGGCCCGCTCGGCTACCAGCCTGTTTCGCGCTTGAAGGATCACTGGGGGGATGAAGGGACGCAGGACGTCCTTGGCGCTCATCGGCGGAGGGGTTTCCGGGAGCGGGGGCCCCTCGAGGAACGCCGACCTGTGGAGTTCTCGTTCGGTGATGACTGCGACGATCTCCCCGCCCAGACCGCCCATCATGGTCCTGAGTGAGATGGCGGCGGCGCGGTCTCCCCAGTTACGCTGGCTCGCGGAGTCGTTGATGAAGAGTATCTTGGTCACGGTCGGTCTTTCGCGATCACGTAGCTACGCCGGGCTGCGTGTCTTCGTGGGCCTCAAGGAGACCCGCCCCGGCCAGCACCTCTACGAGCGGGTAGATCTCCCGCACCGGCACGCCGATCGTGTCGCTGATGGCAATGAGGTCGTGCTCGCCATCGGCGTATGCAAGCAGGTCGATCATCGCCCTCAACCCCCGGTCCCAGTCGCGGGTTCCGAGGGTGGGAAAGAGGCCCCTTCGGCCGAGCTGAGGCTCGCCCACCGAAGTGGCCAGGTAGACTCGGTTGCGCTCGATGAGTTCCAGACAGGCGCGCAGCACGTCGAATCCCCCTTGTAGCCCGGCCGGGGTGATGACGCTCAGGTCGTCGAGCGACGTGTGGTACTCGGGATAGTCGCGGTACATCGTCCGCATCACCGAGGCCACCGGTAGGTCGGCCCCCGGACTGCAGTACTGGCGCTCGTCGCTGCCTCGTTCGAGGAATGAGTATCGGGCGAAGTCGGGATGCTCGTCGCGGAGCACCGCCAGCGCCGCACGGTCGGCAAGCGTGTCGCCTCGCCTCGAGGGCAGGTAGGAGTATGCGCGCTCATCTCCCACGCAGACCACGTTGAAGCCCGCGATCATCTTCTGTCTGAGCTCAGGCAGATGCCTGCTCATGTACGTGAGCGACCCGATGGTCTCGGGGATGTACACGATGCGATAGCTGTAGCGGCGGTGTGCGCCGCCGATCCACTTGGCCAGCCAGGTGGTGACCACGGGTCCCGACAGCTCGTTGTTGGCGAGCGATGGGTGGCAGATGTTGGTCGAGAGAAAGACCTCTTGTTCGACTTCTCCGGGGATGAGCAGCTCGCCGTACGTCAGATGGCCGTCGCGCAGGTCGCTGTCGATGACTACGCGGTAATCGCCTTCGACCAGCCTGCTCCTCTGCTCGTGCGACAGGCAGAAGCCCCAACGTCGCTCGTAGTACGACGTGATGTAGGGGACGGCATTTGGCTGGTTCTCGAGCGAATACAGGTGCTCCTGCAGTTGGGCGAGCGAGACGGTTGTGTCGACGGGAGTCGAATACCCGAGCACGTGCAGGTTGTTCTCGTGAAAGTCGATGATCTTGTCGCCTTGCGGACTGAGCACGTAGGCGTCTCGGATATTCCATTCCGGCGGGATCACCCAATCGAACACTCTCGTGCCGGTGGGCACCTCGTGGACTTCGAGCGGCACATGTTCCTGGAGCACGCGGAGGGTTTGCCGCACGCCGTCGCCGGTGAGGCTCCGGCAGATGGGGAAGAGCCGCGACGCGAGAGCGTGCATGTCGGGTCCACAGCGTTCGAAGACGGCATCGTTGTTCGGCAAGCTCACATTCATCATATCCGTGCGTCGCGGAGATCTATCTGGGCCTGCTCATAATCCTCCATCCGGCCCACATCCTGCCAGTACTCGATGATGGGAAAACTGACCACCATGCGGCCCTCGTCAAGCAGGTGTTTGATGAGATCGGTCATATCGAAGCGCACACCGTCGGGGATGTAGTCGTACGCGGCCGGCTCGAGCAAGTAGATGCCGGCGTTGATGAAGAGGGTCAACGAAGGCTTCTCGCGTAGTTCTGTAACGCGCACGTCGTCGCACTCGACCACGCCGAACGGCACCTTGATCTCATGTTTGCGCACTCCCACGGTCAGCAGTGCCTGTTGTGCCGTGTGGAAGCGCAGCATCTCATCGAACGACAGCCCGGTAAGGATGTCGCCGTTCATGACCACGAAGGGCCCCTGGGGCCGCTTCACGAGCTTCAGACCGCCGGCGGTGCCAAGAGGCTGGTCCTCATTGCTGTAGCTGATGTTCACCCCGAAAGCCTCGCCGTCGCCGAAGTGGCTGACGATGCTGTCGGACAGGTAGTGGGTCGTGAGGCTCACATCGGTGATGCCTGAGCGACGCAACTGCTCGATGGTGCGTTCGAGGAGCGGCCTGTCGCCCACGGGGAGCATCGGTTTGGGTAGGTGCTCGGTGAGCGGGAGCATCCGCCTGCCGAAACCGCCCGCCATGATCACCGCCGAGAGGTTGGGGGCGGTCTCGCTGATGAGATCCCTGCGAAGCAGGAACTCGATCAGCCTGCCCTCATCGTCCACGAGCGGTAGGTGGTTGATGTCGTGCTCGTTCATGAGTCGCAGGGCCGCGCTGCCCGAGATGCTTCCCCGGACTGTGATCGGATCGGGGTGCGCTATCAGCCTGCAGGGGTCGTCGAGCGACACGCCCTTCAGCACCGCCCTGCGCACGTCGCCATCGGTCAGAACGCCGACAAGCCGGCCCGACGAGTCGCACAGCGCCAGCCCGCCGGTGCCGGCCCGGTCGAGATGCGACACCGCCTCGGCTATCGACGCATCGGGCGCTATCGTCACGCTGCCCAGCCGCTCACGCGCCGTCTGCTCGTAGTGCTCGCCGATCGCCAGGTCCTTTCGCAGCAGGAGACCCGTGACCACGCCGTCGTCGGAGACGAGGGGCAGATGGTTGACGTTGTGGGTGGTCATGAGGTGCAGGGCGTCGGCCGCTGAGACCGAACTCGTCGCCACGACCGGCTTGAGGTTCGCGATCGTCTTGCACGAATCGTCGAGGGGGCTCTGGCGCAGTATGGCCCGGCGGATGTCGCCATCGGTGAGAAAGCCCGCCAGCCGGCCGTCGGGCCACACGAGTATCAGCGCGCCGGTGCCGGCCCGGTCCATCTTGGCCATGGCCTCGCAGACCGAAGTGTGGGGGTCGATCAGCACATCGGGGAGACGCCGGGCTGCGATCTCGAGCATTCCCGGCTCCTCAGTCGCGCTCGGGCACGTCGGCCCCGGGCAGGTTCCAGTGCCTGGTCGTTACCGCGCCGGTAGCGGTCTCGAGCAGCTTCACGGTCGTGATGCCGGCGGAGTTGTTGGCCGCGACGCCGACGTATTCGAGGGCATCCAGCGGGAAGGTCTCTCCGTCGAACACGTAGCGCCAGCGGCGGAACGGCTCGTCGGAATCGAGGTTGTCGTGGTGGTAGGTGCCGGCTCTGGTCTTGAGAGCCAGCCACGGTTGCGGGCCGAAAGTGGAGGTCTGAGTGGATATGCTCAACGCGTGGGCGCCGCCGCCGGTCTCGTTGAGCGAGAGATCGAGCGAGCAGGCCGGCTCCACCGTCAACCCAAGCGCATCGCGCATGGCCGTGATGGCCTCGGCGAACTTGAAGCCGACATCGGGGAAGTCGGGCGCCACCCGCAGCAGCAGGCTGCGCATAACATCCACGTCGGGGCGCATGTCGCGGAAGTCGTGATCGGTGATCGAGAGAACGACCGGTCTGCCCTCTCGCGCCTCCGCAAAGGCCTGGCGGACGTCGAGTTCGGTCAGTAGGCGGTAGCGCGTGCCGATGTTGAGGCAGCGGGCTATCCAGCGGCGGCAGGTGCCACGCGACTGGTAGTCGTCGTGGGCGGGGTGGTATGGCTCCCACGAGGCGGGGGCTCGACGCCAATCGCCCCAGCGGCCGTCTTCAAGGCCGGATTGGGCCGTGTCGGCCTCCACCGGCGCCGTCGCCTGGCTCGCGAAGTCGAAGGGGATGAACTGCTCGAGAAACCAGTGGCTGTCGGGGCGGGTGACGTGAAACCCGGGCCTGTTGGCGGCCGGGAACCACTGCCGGTCGATCACCCTGCGTGACAGCACCTGGCTCAGACTGTTGGAGGATTCCCACCAGTGCGTGGCGCACTGATGCGCCTCCTTCTTGAACGAGTGAGGATGGTAGTGGAAGTGCTGGCCGTCGCGTGCGCAGCCGGGGGCGCGAAGCGCGGCGCGGTAGTGGTCGAAGACATTGTGGTAGCCCATGTCGCGCCGGCGCGGATTGCTCGTGTAGTCGACATGGTCGACGCAGAACCAGCTGTATATCCAGCCGTGCCCCGCCGAGTCGAGCACACCGTCGCGAAAGGCCGGCGAGAGACAGTCGGCCAGCATGGCGTCGACCTTGTCCCATGTGTCGTTGTAGGCAAGCAGGTGGGGGTCGACCACCTTGGCGACGGCTGTCTGCAGGCCGCCGAGATCGACTTCACCCGACTGCAGGCGGCGCAGCAGGTCGGCGCTGGGCTCCAGCTCGAGGCCGAAGATCGACCTGAGGCGCTCGAACGTCGCGTCGATCGACTCGTGCAGCGGCCCCTCGGTGTCCACACAATGGACGACGTAGACTGTGCCGGCCATCAGCGCCTCCCCTCGTGGACGCCCGGCTTCATTCGAGGTCCGACCAGCGCACTACGTGGTCGGCTTCGACGTCGACCGCCAGCCGTCTGCCAAGCACGTACGCCATCTCTTGCGGTCCTACGCCGGTGCCGGGCCGTTTGGCGTCGAAGTCGGCCTCTTCGAAGACGTGCCCTCGCTTCAACGCCTCACGCGTGACCAGACTGCGGCGGAACTTCTCACGTTTCTCCAGTTCGGCCTGGTTCACGGTGCGCACGCTGCTTCCCAGAGCCGTGAAGATATTGCGCCCCTCCCGGGTGATGACCCGCATCTCGGCCGGGTCGGAAGAGATGGCGTGATCCCAGCCCTCCATGTCTTTGTCGAGTGTGAAGTGTTTCTCGATCACGCAGGCGCCCAGCGCTATGGCGGCGAGCGGTATGGCGGTGCCCAGGGAATGGTCGCTGAACCCAACCGGCGCGTCGAAGGCTTCGCGGAGCGTCGCCATATTACGAAGGTGGATGGTGTCGTACTCCGGAGGGTAGATCGAGATGCAATGGAGGAGGACGATCTGGTCGTTCCCCTCGGAACGGACCACATCGACCGCGGCCTCGACCTCGCCGAGCGTGGCCATGCCGGTGGAGAGCACGAGCGCACGTCCGGTGCGCGCGGCGTAGCGGAGCAAGGGAGGATTGGTGACGTCCATGGAAGCGATCTTGATGAACGGCACGTCGAGGCTGTCGAGAAGGTCGACTTCGGGCGTCGAGAAGGCGCTCGAAGCGAAGGCGATGCCCCGTGTACGGCAGTACTCCAACGCTTCCCAGTGCTGTTCGGGGGTGAGCTGGTAGGCTCGCACCATCTCCCGCAGCGAGCCGAAATGCTTCTTCTTGTCGGCGTACTCGGGATTGCGTTCGTACTCCTCGTTGGCGATCAGGGTCGACTCGCTCCACGACTGGAACTTCACCGCGTCGGCCCCCGCCTCGGCGGCCGCGTCGATGAGCCGCCTGCACAGGTCCATATCGCCGTTGTGGTTGGATCCCACCTCGGCGACGATGTAGGGCGGCTCGTTCTCGCCGACGGCGACATTTCCCAGCTTGACGGTCTTCATGTCTTCTCCTTGGGTGAAACCCACATCCGCTGCAGCGATCGCTGGGCGACGCTGGACCACCATAGCGGGTGCAGATCGAGGGCGTTGAGGGCCTCGACATATCGTCCCAGCGCAGCCGGTTCGAGTACGACGCGTTCATAGAAGGTTTCGACAGCGGCCGCCGCCTCCATTAGCTCCGAAAGCCGGTCAGGCCGCGCGTCGTTGCCGCCGCGCGATACGACGAGGCCGAAGTGATGGCGTACTCGCTCGGTGTCTCTCGCCACCTGGCGTTCGTCGAACGGAGGCGCGACCCGCACCATGTTGGCCGAGTGCTGCCGGTACTTCATGCCGGCCTCGTGGCCGAACGACATGCGCGCGCCCAGCAGCCAGGCACGAGTGGCGACGTACCAGTCGACCAGCTCGGCCTCCGCCGGCACCGGCAGGCACCGGCGAAGAAGGTCCGACCGGTACGCGGAGTTCGAGAGGCCGAACACGTTGTTGCGAGGCAATACCCGCGCCGGGTCCGGCCGCGGCCGGCCGAAGGTCAGGTTGAGGCTGCCACCCGCCGCGTCGACCAGTTCCAGAGGGCAACCAGCCAGGTCGCTCGTGCGCAACATCTCGCGGGCGGTGGCGATGCGCGCCGGTAGCAGCACATCGTCGCTATCCACTAGGACGACGGCGTCGCACTGGTCGACCAGCTTCTCCCAGACGCGCTGCCTGACTTGGGCGATCGTGTCACCCGGAACGGCTTCCATCCAGACGGTGTCTATCGGGGCGGCCGGGGGCGCGGCCGCCCGCGCCGGGGCGGCGCGCCGCGCGGCCGTTTCTTGAGGCGAGGCCTTCGCTGCCGGACTCGCCGCCGCTCCAGGGCTCGCCGCGGCTCCCGCCATGTTCGCCGCCGCGGTCTGGGTGTCGACAGCGTCCAGGCCCACCCACAGCTGGAAGTCCCGGTCGGTCTGCTCGAGCACCGAGCGATACCAGTCGGCGAGGAATCCCTCCACGCCGGGGTAGACGGTCGTGTGCAGGGCAAGCGTCACACTACACCCCTCACTGTCCGGCCGTGGCGTCCGGGTCACTCATGCGCAGCAGAAGCTCCGCCGCGTTCCAGTCGTCCTCATTGTCGATGTCGACCGCGCGCATCCAGGGGATCTCCCAACCGGTACGGCTCGCGACGTGAAAGGTACCCTCGCTCCGCAAGACGCCGGCTCTGGCCCACCAGACGGCGCCGGTCGGGCAGAACAGCTCGGGCAGGTCCTGGCTGCGCTCCGCGAGAGCCGCGGGAAAAAGGGGGTCGAGGGAGAAGTCGGGTTTGCGACGCATGGCCCACCAGGGGTTCTGCCACCCGAAGCGGGTGACCGAGAGTTGCGAGGTGGCGCCACTCCGGACGAACTGCTCGTAGCTGGCGACTATGTCGCCGGCGTTTCGCAGCGGGCAGTTCGGCATCAACTGGCAAACGCTCGTGTAGCGGTTCTCCTCGGGATCGAGCCGGATGAGCGCATCGACAGTAGCCGCCGAGACCGGCACCGAGTCGCCGGCGAGCGAGGCGGCCCTCATGAAGGGAACCGTGGCGCCGTACGAGCGGGCTATCTCGGCCGTCTCGTCGCTGTCGGTGCTCACGACGACGCTTGCGAAGACCCGGCTCTCCAGCGCCGCGGCGATGGTGTAGGCGATGAGAGGCGTACCGGCCAGAGCGCGGATGTTCTTCTTGGGGACCCGCTTCGATCCTCCTCTGGCTGGAATCACCGCCAGGCAGCCGCCGGCCTCCGCGCGCGGGTCACTCACGCGATCCTCCTTGCCGGGTTGCCTACATACGTGCCCGGCGCGGCCAAGTCGTACGGCACCACCGAGCCCATGCCGACCAGGCAGCCGGCGCAGATGGTCGCGCCCTGGATGATGGTCGCGCCGGCGCCGATCATGCAGTTGTCTCCGATCGTTACCCCGCCGCTCACTGTCGCGCTTGGGGCTACGTGCACGTTCTCACCCAGCCGGCAGTCGTGTTCGACGACGCAGCCGGTGTTGAGGATGCAGCAGGGGCCGGATACGGTGCCGCTGTTCACGATCACGCCGTCGAAGACGGCGGTTCCCGGCCCGAGTGTCACCTCTTCGTTGACGACGGCGTGGGGCGAAACGGCTACGGCAAAGCGCAGCCCGAGCGCCTCGAGTCCGTGCTGCAGGCGCAGCCTCGTGTCCGAGGCGTCGATCTTGCCTACCCCCAACAGGGCATATAACTCGGGATTCTTGGCGAGCAGCCCCGGGAGGATCTCGTCGGTGCCCAAGTGCGGAACTCCGAGCAGGGGACCGCGATCGCGAGCATCGGTATACCCGATCACGCTCCACGCGGACTTCTTGAGCACGCTCACCAGGACTCTCGCGTGTCCGCCGCCACCTATGACGAGTATCTCAGGCAAGAGCGGTACCTCCTTGGCTCGACCCTGTCGCTACAGATTGTCCGCTTCGCGGACGATCCGCGCCACCCGCTCCACCTGGTCCTTGGTCAACGTCACCGAGCACGGGATATTCACCAAGCGGTCGTAGTAGTCGAGCGCTCTCGTGATGCGGTACGACTGCATCGCCACGTACGGCTCCTGCAGGTGGTTGGGATACCACAGCGGCCGCACCTGCACGCCTTGCGCGAAGCAGGCGTCGATGACCCGCTCCTTCGCCGCGCTATCGGAGCATAGGTAGCCGTAGAACCAGCGGTTCGAGTCGCTCCACCCGGGCTGGTCGACGAGGCGTTGCCTACCAACAGGTCCCAAGGCTTCGGCGTATAGCGCGAAGTTGCCACGTTTGGCGGCGAGCCGCTCGTCGATGGTCTCGAGTTGCGCCAGTCCGAGAGCGGCCAGGACGTTGTTGAGCCGGTAGTTGTAGCCGATCTCCGGGTGGACGTAGCCTATGCCTTCGGCCTTCGCCTGCGTGGTAAGGAAGCGGGCGTGCTTGGCGACAGCGTCGTCGTCGGTGAGAATGGCGCCCCCGCCTCCGGTGGTCACGATCTTGTTGCCGTTGAAGCTGAGGCAGGCGATAGGCGCCAGACTTCCGCACATGCGGCCCTTGTAGGTCGACCCCAGCGCTTCAGTGGCATCCTCGAGCACCTGAAGATGGTACGTGGCCGCCAGGTCGTTGACCGCATCCATGTCGGCCGAGGTGCCGAAGACGTGGACGGGGCAGATCGCCGACACACGCCGTCCTGTGGCGCGGTTGTAGGTGGCGCCATCGCGCGCGACGCACTCCTCGGCCAAGAAGCGTCCTACAGCCGCCACGTCGATGTTGCAGTACTCGTCGCAATCGACGAACACCGGCCACGCCCCAACGTACCTTACCGGGTTGACCGTGGCGATGAACGTCACCGTCGGCACGATCACCTCATCGTCGGGCGCCACCCCAGACAGCATGACACTGGTATGCAGCGCCGAGGTGCCGCTGGTACAGGCCACCGCGTGTTTCACGCCGACGTACTCGGCCAGGGCCTTCTCGAGGCGCACCACGTACTCGCCGGCGGACGATATCCAGCCTGTCTGCACGCATTCGGTGACGTACTCGAGTTCCCGGCCGAGGATAGCGGGTTCGCACAGGGGGATCATCGTGCCACCTGCCTATGAATTGCGGTATCTGGCCGCGTAAGGGTCGGATATGAGGCCGTGCCGGATCGCCCCCGCCACCTCGCGAATGCCGCCGGGCAAGCGTATCTCGGGGGCGAAGCCCAAGGTCTTGATACGCTCGAAACTGACCTTGTAGTCACGTGGATCCTCGATCTTGTGCACATAGTCGACTTTGAGCGGCATCTGGGCCGCTATCTCCACGGCGATCATCTTCTTGGTGAAGTTCGCGTCATCGGAGCCCACGTTGAACGCCTTGCCGGCGACCACGCCGGTGTCGGATTCGAGCACCAAGCGGACCGCTCGCGCTACGTCGCTCACGTGGCAATAGGGCCGCCAGAAGTTTTCGCCATATATCTCGAGCTCTCCTTTGACGACGGCATCACGGACGAACTCGTTGATGGTCAGGTCGAACCGTGGGCGCAGAGACAGCCCGTACACGGTCGCGAAGCGAAGGATCGTGAAGGGCACGGCGGACGACCGGCCCAGCAGGTACTGCTCGACCTGTACCTTCAGCTCGGCGTACAGGCTCACCGGACGGAGCGCGGCCTGCTCGTCGAGCATGCCGTCGCCCTCCATCTTGCCGTAGTTGCTGCAGGTGGACGCGAAAATGAAACGGCCTACTCCGTGTTGCTCGCACAATTCGAAGAGGCTGCGCGACCCATGCCAGATGGTCTTGGTGGCGAGCTCCGGCTGGGCTTTGCAGGCCGGGTCGCCCACGATCGAGGCCAGGTGCACCACTGCGTCGAAGCGGTGCTCGGAAAAGAGCCGGTTGAGATCGTCGCCGCTCGTGATGTCCGCCCTCTCGAAGGCGAATGCCGGCACGGTGAGTAGGTCGAGCAGCGACTCGCCTCCGAACAGCAGCGCATCGGCGACGACAACCCCGTATCCCCGCGCGAGAAGATCGCGGGTGAGCATGGAGCCGACATATCCGGCGCCGCCGGTAACGAGCACAGTCTTCATGGACAAATCCTCACCGTTTGGCTCCACAGATCACTATTCCGAGAGGTTCTACCTCCGCCCGCGCGAGAAGCTGACGCACTTCGAGCATCTCGTCACCGGTGTTGCGGCCGAGCACGCTTGCGAGAACGAGGGAGTCGACCGAGCCCGCGAGGGCGAGAGAGTCCGATGCGACAAGCAGGGGAGGAGCGTCGACGATGACGTAGTCGGAGATGCCCTCGATCTCTGAGAGCAGGTCCATCATGGCCTGCGACGCGACCATCTCTGAAGGGTCCGGCACGGTCGTTCCGCTGGTTAGGCACAGGAACTTGGTCACTGGGGCTTCTGTGCCGCCGGTCTGCCGGGCCGCTGCCAGCTCGGGGGAAACGAAGTGGGTCAGGTCGATGGCCTGGATCTTGCTCGACCACGGAAGATCTGAACCGATCAGCACATCGGTCAGACCCTCGGAATTGGGGATGCCGAGATACTGGTGGATCTTTGATTCATGCAGATCGGCGTCGACCAGTACCACTCTGTCGCCGGCCAGCGCCATGCTCAGCGCCAGGTTGACCGCTAGGGCGCTCTTACCCTCGCCCGAGCCGACGCTTGTGATGAGGATGCTGCGTTTGGTCTCTCCAAAGCCGAGCACCTTGAGATTCGAGCGCAGCACGCGCAAGGATTCGAGTAGCGCCTCGTTGCCGTCGCCGAACCCGATCACCGGGGCTCCCGCCTGCGATTTGGCTCTTCCCCCGGAGTTCTGCAGAACGGTGCCGATGACCCGCAAGTCCATCACTCTCTCGAGAGTGGCCTGGTCTCGCACCCTGTGGTCGAGGCGAGCGAGCACGACGATCGCGATGAGACCGACGATCAGGCCGGCCGCCAGCCCGATGAATAGGTTGAGATACGGCACGTATGCCGAGGTGGGCGCACGCGCCTCCTGGAGGACCTCGTAGTCGTTGAGGCCGAGCGATATGAGCACCGAGAGGTCGTCGGAACGTTGCTTGAGCGAGACGCCATAGGCCGAAGAGGCGTCGGCTTCGGTCAGGCCGTCGATGCGCCCCTGCAGCAATTCCTGAGCTTTGGCGAGCGCGCCCTGGGACGCTTCCTTGCGCTGCTTCACGAACTCCTCGACGAACGCATTGGCGACGTCGGCAACCAGGAATCGATCGGATCCGGACGCGGTGACTTCGACAAGATCGGCGTCTCTGTCACTCGAGACGGTCACGGCGGAGCGCAGTTCCTCGGCCGCCACCGATCCCTTGAGGGCCTCGGCGACGCGTTCGGCGAACGCCGACGTCTGAAGCACCAGAGCGTCGTTCGACACATTGTGAGCGTCGCTTGGTTTGCCCGCCGACGACAGCGCCTGCGCGACGAGTTGCGCGTAGCTCTGCGAATACGACAACTGGGCGGTTGCGCTGTATCTCGGGGTGAGCAGCACCGAGATGCCGAAAGTCAGGGCGCCGACAATGACAGCAGCCAGTAGGACCAGCCACCAGCGCTCGCGTAGTGCGCCCGTCGACCGGGCGAATCCCTGCGGCCGGACGCCGCTATCGAGCTTAGCGTTCATGCATCGAGCTCCCGGGTCGTAGATTGCATACTACAGATTATCGGTCGCTCCGGCTGCGGCTAAAGTGGGCAGTGAAAGCAAAAAAAGAGGCCCGGATCTCTCCGGGCCTCTGCGAGCGCACGTGCGCGTGGAGATCACTTCCACCAGTAGGGGTAGGAATACGTGACTCCCGTTGTGGTCGTTGTCGCTTGAGCGACTGTCACGCTGACAGACGCTTTGCCGAGTTCCACACCGGAGCTGCTATAGGCCACCGCTTCGACGAGGTGCCTGCTGCCCGGCGCGAGCGACGTGGTCCTCCAGCTGTAGGCATACGGCGCGCGTCCGTCGCGGCCGACAACTTTGCCGTCGACGTAGAAGTAGACGGTGCCGACCCTCGTGGACGACGAGACGCTGACCCGGAGTGAGACTGTGCCTCGGCTGACCGTGGCGCCGTCGGACAGGCTGGTGATCGTCACCGTGCCCGATGCCGTCGTCGAGGCCGGCGCGGCAGTGGTCGTCGTGGTCGGCGCGAGAGTGGTCGGCGTGGGCGCCAGCGTGGTCGTCGTGGTCGGCGCCAGCGTGGTCGTCGTGCTCGGGGCGACCGGAGGAACGACCGGCGCGGCCGTCGTCGTGGTGGTCACCGGCGCGGCGGTGGTCGGCGTGGTGCTGCCGCTTGTGCCGAGGTTGACGTTCTGCACGGTCAGGTTGCTGATCCAGTTGCCTTCCTCGGAAACGAGCACCTTGCCGGCATAGGACCCGTTCTTGAGGCTGACGTCGCGCGTCGTGTATCCCGTGTAGCGGTTCAAGAAGTTCGAGCTGCCGCTACCGTTGAAGCCGTCGATAGTGAGGTTGTACGGGTCGCAGACGAGGATACAGTCATAGCCCGCTACCGTGGAGACCGCCGTGAGATTCCTGAAGGTCACGTTGCTGAAGCCGCTGGAAATCGCGAGCGGTTTGCCATCGGTGTAGAGTCCATCGAATACGATGTCGTCGGAGGGCTGGCTCCACCCGTAGTCGCTCCACAGCTGCACGGTCCAGCCCTTGCTGCCGGTCGCGACCACGTTGGTGAACCGCAGGTGGTGGTTGTTGGCGCACACGTAGATGGCGTGCCAGTAGGCGTCGAGCCCGGTCTGCGTCATCTGCAGGTTGAGATTGGTGAACACACCGTTGGTGAGGTTCGACACGTAGAGCTGACCGCAGGCCTCGGCGGTCAGGTCGGTCACCGTCAGGTTCGTTCCTTGGGTGTCGGCCTTGAGCACGTGCATCGCGTTCTTGACCTTCACGCGCTCGATCGTGACGTTTGAGTAGTTGGAGATTCGCATGGCGAAGACCTTGTCGGCCGCGGCCGAACTCGCAAGGGTCAGGTCGCTGATGCTCAGGTTGGAGACGTTGTCTCCGCGCAGGAGGTTCGTGTACTCGACCTGTGCGGGCATGTAGAGAACGGTCTTGTCGATTCCGGCGCCCCTGAGCGAGACGCCGTCTTTCAGGGCGACCTGCGATGTGAAGGTGTAGGTGCCTGCCGGAATCGCGACCGAGCCCCCGGCGGGGCAGGCGTTGATGGCCGCTTGGAGATCGAAGGGTGGCGAAGTGGATGCGAGCGAGGCGGCGGGCCAGGTCACCGCCAAGGCGACGGCGACTGCTACAACGGCCCAGGTGATCTTGTTGCGGACTAGACTCCCGAAATCGAGGCGTTTGCCGGCCATTACTTCCTCCCGAAGTTCCAGGAGCTGACCAGAAAAGGTGCCGTGGTCAACCCATGGCCTTCGGTGGCTCGGCTGACTCAAAGAGTCCCGTGGCTTTGCGTCCCCGTCTCGCGGCGGGTTTGCCTTTTCGTGGCGCGCTCCTTCTGCGCTACTGCAGTAAATATCGGCTACAGCGAGGAGAACTTTAGACGCGCGGACTAGGATGGAACGCCTGGCGCTCCATCAGCCATAGGGAAACGAGGAGGTAGGACTAGCTCGACTTCGCCTGAGCGTAGTAGCCCTTGTAGTGGCCGCGGTAGTACTCGCCCTGCTTGCGCGGAGTCCCGTTGGCTACCACTCCAAGCACCCGGCAACCGGCGCGCTCGAGGATGGTGCGAACGTCGCGGGCCTGGGGGTAGGTGGTGCCCCTGATCTTCGTCGCGACGATCACGCCGTCACAGCTCTTCGCTAGGTTGAGGGCGTCGGACACGAGCAGGACGGGAGGCGTGTCGATGATCACGCATTCGGCCAAGCTGACCGCCCAGGCGATGAGGTCCTTCATCCGTTGCGAGCTCAGAAGCTCTCCCGGATTGGGCGGCAACGGGCCCGAGGTGAGACAGAGGAGTCCACTCTGCATGGTCTGCTTGGCGAGATCGCTCGTGGTGTACTCCGAGTCGGGCGCCGCGAAATCCGCCAGCTTGACCACTTGGAGCGCATCCTCGAAGGTGACCGTGTTGGCAAGCACCGACGACACACCGACGCGTGTGCTCAGCTTGAGGTACTCGTGCAGCATCGGGCGCCGGAGATCGGCTTCGAGCAACACCACGCGCACACCCGAGAGCGCGAGACTGAGGGCCAGGTTGACGGCGGTCACGGTCTTGCCCTCTTCGGGCAATCCACTGGTGATGAGGAGCGTCTGCGTCCGCTTGTCTCCCTGGTAGAACTTGAGGTTCGAGCGCAGCGTGCGGAAGGCCTCGAAGAAAGGTGAGCCGGCGTCTCGAAAGCCGATCATCCTATCGAGACGGTTGGGATTGCGGCGGAGCCACTGGTGGCCCAACGTAGGAACTCCCGCCAGTACCGGCAGGCTGAAAGCTCGTTCCATGCCTTCCGGGCTCTTGATGCGCCGATCGACATAGTCGAGCACGAACGACAAGAGGATCGCGAACACAAGACCGCCAATGAGAGCGAAGCCGGCGTTGCGAATAGGGGTCGGCGAGAAGGGGGCGAGGGGTGAACTCGCCTCTTGGACGATCTCGAAGCCGCCGGTCTGCATGGCCTGCAGGATGCCGAGCTCCAGGTGCTTCTGCGTCAGGCTGGTGCCGCGCTCCGAAGCCAGCTCCTCGGGCGTCATGGTGTCCAGCTCGGCGACGACCTGGGTGTCGGCCGAAGCGAGGATGGACTTGTCGGCCTCCATGCGGTGCGCGATGAACTGGCGCGCAAACGAGTTGGCGACGTCGGCCGCCTCTATCGGGTCGTCGGAGATAGCGAGAATATGGATGAGATCGCTCTCCTGCGCGGTCGTGACGGTCACCATCCTGAGGAGCGCGTCTATGCTGAGCGGGCTGTCGATGTCGTCTTTGACTTTCAAGGCGACCGACTTGATCTTTATGAGGCTGGCTCCGTTCAGCAATTGCCGCGACTCGTCCTGGAATTGAAACACCGCGGTGCCGAACAGCGTCTGGTCGAGGGCCGCCGTCTGCCGGAGCACGTCGGCAGTCGCCCGGTACTTGGGCGTCTGCAGAACCGACCATACGATCACGATGGCGACCGCGAGCAGCGTAACCGCCAGGATGAACCACCTGCGTTCTCGAATCACCCTGAAGTAGTCAGCCGGGCTGGTGTTGTCTCGACTGTCGTAGAACGAGCGATTTGCTTCCATCAAGTCCTCAGTTTACTCCGGGCCGCCGACGGCCTACAAACCGCCCAGCGCCCTGTGGCTTCACCGACGTGCTGCTTGACGTACAGGGAACATCATCGGTAAGTATGCCCATTGCCTCAAGTCCTTCCGTGCAATCTCCGATGAACGTCGAGGGTGACCCGCGCGATCTTGGCCGGGCTCGTGCCGATTTGACGGCCATGGTCTACTCTTTGCGTGGCCCCTCGCCGAGAGAGGTGTCGTTCACTTGGGAGAGTGTCTAGGTGGTGGGATCTAGGTGCATTGATACGCAGCGCCTAGCCGAGCAGGTGTCGCTTCGGGGGCGCCCCGTGGCTGAGACTGTGTGGCGGAGCAGACGGTGAATCGCGTCTACTACCCCGACGCCATCGGCGTCCAGACGTGGGACCTGAAGCCGCGTCGTTCGTCGCCGCCTCTGAGCGGACTCTTGCTGTCGCTCTTCGTGGTTTCCATGGTCTGGTGGGCCGCGAAGTCGCCGACCAACCTCATTGTGATCGGTGTGGGCTTCTTGCTTACCCTCACCTTCTTGATCGAATGGATCGCGGGCCGAAGGGAGCTTCAGGTTCCCATGGCACTCGCGTGGTTCGCCGCCTTCATCGGGTTCTGTGCGCTCCAGATGACCTGGGCGCCCGGCAATCTGGAGATGCTCCTGACGCTCGTGCAACTGTTCGTTCTCTCGGCCATTATCGTGAGCCACGAGACCGACGGCCGGGGTACCATCCTCGTGGAGTACGCTTTCTACCTCGCGGTTCTCGGCACGTTCGTCTACAACCAGTTCTCGGGTGAGGTGCCGTTCGGAGGGCGTATCTCCTCGACTACCGGCAACCCGAACACCTACTCGTTGGTGCTCATGTGCGTGGCCGTCATCGCGCTTCGCCGGATCCTACTGGTGGCGCTTTCTCCGAAGGTCTCGTTCAAGCACCTGCTCCTGCCCTTGGTCTTCTACATAGCCTGCTTCTACGGGGTCACGTTCCTCGGCGGCTCGAGAAAAGGAATCATTCTTTCGGTCGTGGTGAGCGTCTTCATCGTGTGGTACTGGATCTGGCAGCAGCCTCCCCAGTATCGCATCTTGCTGACGATCGCCGTCGCCGGAGTGTTCGTCGGAATCGGGTACGTGCTGTACCGCTCACCGCAGGCCGAGCGCCTGGCATACTTCGGCCATTTTCTCGAAGGCTCGGGCAAGGTCGACAGCAGCATCAGCACCCGAGCCGATCTGCTGCAGGAGGGGCTCCAGTTCTGGCTGCAACGACCGTTCACAGGGTGGGGCCTTGCTATGTTCCAGGAGCACTCCTCCGAGGCCCTCTACAGCCACAACAACTACGTGGAATTGCTCGCCAACCAGGGACTCATAGGCACCGTCTTCTACGCGATGATCTACGTGTCGCTACTCGTCTCGCTCGCGCGTTCGTGGTTGAGGTCGAAAGACCGGCTCCTGAAGGCCGACATCTTCTGGGCGACGGCCGTTCTCGTCATGTTGGTCACCTGGGACTTCGCGGCTGTGAGTTACTACGAGAAGACCACCTGGATCATCCTGAGTCTCGCGATCGGCATCGCGGCGAGGGCCCGCCGCACCGAGGGGCTGATGGCGGAGGCGCCGGCGACGAGCAACGAGCCGGAGCCGGCGGACGCGGCTACGAGTGAGGGCGAGCCGGCCTCCTGAAAGGATTGCGGGGCGTGCGGCTGAGAAGGATGAGCGCCTCGACCACGAAACGGTTGACGTGGCGGTATTCGGTCCAGTAGTAGCGGAAGCTCCGGTAGGCGGCAGCCTGGAGCACCGCACTCCTTACCGTTGCTGAGGCCTGGGCGTGCCTGTGCACGACCCTGCCGGCCGGTACGATCACCGACACGAGTCCCGCTGCCGCCAACCGTTCGTGGAGAATCGCCTCCTCGGCGTAGAGGAACGTGTACTCGTCGAGGAGTCCCCTTTCGCGCAAGAAAGTCCCTCTCAGCATCATGGCCGAGCCGGAGAGGATGTCGACCTCCTTGGGAACATCGAAGAAGTACTCTCCCTCGTAGGTGCTGCGCCTGATCCAGCGGTTTCGCGGAAACAGCTTGCGGCCGATGCCGAGTCTGAACACGAAGTCTCCGAGAGTCGGCCGCCGCCGTGCGCAATCGCGGGCTATCTCGCCCCGCGGGTCGACGATGAGAGGACCCACGGCGCCGACGTCGGGACGCGACTCCGCATAGGCGACCAAAGGCGTGAGGAAACCGGGTTCGACCATGGTGTCGTTGTTGAGAATAAGGATGTACCCGGCACCCCTGGAGAGGAGGAGCCGCATGCCGATGTTGTTGCCGGCCGCGTAGCCCCAGTTCTTCGATGCTTGCACGAGGAACAGGGACTCGGAGCGCGTAGTCGCTGAGTCGAGGACGTCCTGGTGGAGCCTGTGGTAGGGAACCCCACTCGCCTCCAGGTAGCCGGCGATGTGGTCCAGTGAGTCGTTGCCGGAGTAGTTGTCGACGACCACGATCTCAAGGTCGTCGTACTGCGCCCGCGAGAGAGCCGCAAGGCAGTCGATCGTGTCGCCGTAGTTGCGATAGTTGAGGACGACTGCGCCGACCTTCGTGCGAGGCTTGGCCGATTCGGCAGGCGTCATGCCGCTAGCTCCCGCCGCCTTCCTTGAGCCTCCTCCACCAGAAGGGGTTGTCCTTGTACCACTGCGCCGTGTCGGCAAGGGAGGCGAGGAAGTCGCGCTGGGGACTCCAGCCGAGGGCGCGCACCTTGTCGCACGTAACCGAGTAGCGGCGGTCGTGGCCCAACCGGTCGGGTACGTACTGCACCATCTCCTCGCCGGCGTCCATGAGGCCGAGGATGGCGTTGGTGATTGTGCGGTTGTCGACCTCGTTGCCGGCGCCCACGTTGTAGATCTGCCCGGCGTCGCCGTGCCGCAACACAGTTTCGATCGCCCGGCAGTTGTCGAGCACGTACAGCCAGTCGCGAACGTTGCCGCCGTCGCCGTACAGCGGCACCTTCTTGCCCTCGATGAGGTTGGTCACGAACAGCGGGATCAGCTTCTCTGGATACTGGTAGGGTCCGTAGTTGTTGGTGCTCCGCGTGACCAGCACCGGCATGGCGTACGTGGTGTAGTACGACTTGACCAGAAGGTCCCCGGCCGCCTTGCTGGCCGAATAGGGGCTCGACGGGTTGAGCGGGTCGTCCTCGCCGAACGATCCGTCGATCGTCGATCCATAGACCTCATCGGTCGACACGTAGAGAAAGCGCTCGACGTTTCGGCTCCGGGCCTCCTCCACGAGGACGAAGGTGCCCAGGACGTTCGTAGTGACGAAGTCGTCGGCCCGGGCGATGGAGCGGTCGACATGGCTTTCGGCCGCGAAATGCACCACCGCGTCGCAGCCCTCCATGGCTTCGGCCACCGCTTTCGGGTCGCGCACGTCGCCGTGGAAGAAGCGGTAGCGGCTCGCATACTCACGCTCGATGTCACGGAGGTTCTCGAGGTTGCCGCAGTAGGTGAGGACGTCGAGATTGACCACGGTGACACCCGGATCGGCCTGCAGCAGGTGCCGGACGAAGTTGCTGCCGATGAAGCCGCAGCCTCCGGTCACAAGTACGTTACGGGGAACGAAGGCGGCGGCCGGGCCGCTCGCCGGGGTCGCTGTTGTCGGCAAGTTCTCGCTCACCCGTTCTTCCTCCGCCAGTCGTAGGGGATCTCGTCGGAGTCGGGCGGCAGGCGGTATTCGTCGGGCTGGGAATAGTTGTAGACCAGGTCGGGTACGTTGATCACCACGCCTTCACGCTCCGAGACGCACAGCCAGCCGTGGTACACACCCGGTGGGATACGAACCACAACGGGCCGGTGCTCGCCCATGTAGACCTCCTGCAGCACTCCCTTTGTCGGCGAGCCATGGCGGCTGTCGAAGAGCGCCAGGCGGAACATGCCCACGACCGCGCACATGTTGTCGGTCTGGAGTTTGTGCATGTGCCAGGCCTTGACGACGTCTGGATAGGTGGTCGTCATGTAGACCTGGCCGAACTGCGAGAACAACTCGTCGTCGGCGCGCATGATCTCCATGAGCCTTCCGCGATCGTCGGGGATGACCTTGAGCGGCTTGACAGCGACCCCCTCGATCTCACCCCTTGGTGGATTCACACTTCCTCCTTGAAGTCGTCGGATTCGGCCTCGGCGAGTACCCCGCGCAGATAGGGGCCGTAGCTGCTCGTGCGCATCTCGGTCGCGTATCGGTCGAGCGTGGCGGCGTCGATGAGGCCCATGCGAAAGGCTATCTCCTCGAGACAGGCGATCTTCTGTCCCTGCCGCTGCTCGACCACCTGGATGAAGTTCGCCGCGGCGAGTAACGAATCGTGGGTGCCGGTATCTAACCACGCGATTCCCCGGCCCAGCTTCTCGACCCACAGACGGTTCTGCGCCAGGTAGGTGCGGTTCACGTCGGTGATCTCGAGCTCCCCCCTTGCCGAGGGCCTGAGCGACATGGCGATGTCGACCACCTGGTTGTCGTAGAAGTAGAGACCGGGGACGGCCCAGTTGGAGCGGGGGGACGCGGGCTTCTCCTCTATGGAGACCGCCCGCCCCGTCCGGTCGAACTCGATCACGCCGTATCGCTCGGGATCGGAGACCCAGTAGCCGAAGACCAGCGCTCCGTCGGTCAGGCTGGTGCCCCGGCGAAGGCGCTCGACGAACCCGTGGCCGAAGAAGATGTTGTCGCCCAAGATCAGGCAGACTGGGTCGGATCCCACGAAATCGCGGCCGATGATGAAGGCCTGCGCAAGGCCTTCGGGCTTCGGTTGGGGAGCATACGACAGCGAAACGCCTATCCAACTGCCGTCGCCGAGCAACCGCTCGAAGTTGGGTAGGTCCTGCGGGGTGGAGATGAGCAAGATGTCGGTGATGCCCGCCAGCAGTAGCACCGAGAGTGGATAGTAGATGAGCGGCTTGTCGTAGACAGGCATGAGCTGCTTGGAGACGACGCGAGTCGCCGGATAGAGACGGGTGCCCGCCCCGCCGGCGAGGATGATGCCCTTCATTCGCTCACGACCCTTCCTGTAACGTTCGTAGCAGCCCCTAGGACTTCAGCGACGTAGCGCCGCACTCCTTCTTGCCACGGCGGCAGAGTCGCGCCAAACAGACCCGCTTTGGCGCAGTCGAGGCAGGTCGCCCGCGGCCGGGGCGCGGGCGCCGGGAACTCGGCCGCCAGGGCGGCATCGAGTTCCACCTCTCGAGAGGCGCAGGCGACGACCTCGCGGGCGAGCTCGAGCCGGCTTGCGCAGCCTGTCCCCGCCAGATGGTAGACGCCTGTCGCGTTCGCCGCCAGAAGACGCAGCATGCCGGCGGCCAAGAACGGCGCGTAGGTGGGTGAGCCCCACTGGTCAGATACGATGCGTAGCCGGGAGTTCTTGGCGGCCCATTCCAGCACCTTCAGCGGGAAGTTGCCGCTTTGCTCTCGGCTGGAGCCGAACACCCACGACGTACGCACGAGGAGCGTGCCCGTCTCGGCGGGCGCTGCCGCAAGGACGGCCTGCTCGCCCCTCAACTTGGAGAGGCCGTAGTGGCTGGCGGGTGCGACGGGGTCGTCTTCGCGGTAGGGGGCGCCTTTCTCTCCGTCGAAGACGTAGTCGGTGGAGACGTGCACCAGCTTGACGCCAAGGCGGCTGCAGCCTTCGGCCAGCAGCCTTGGGCCTTCGACGTTCACCCGGTCGGCGAACCCCCGGTCGGTCTCGCAGCGGTCGACGTCGGTGGCCGCTGCGCAGTTGATCAAGAAGGCGGGACGTGTGCGTTCCAGGGTCGCCCACACCGCCGCGGCGTCGGTGATGTCGAGTTGGTCGATCGTGAGAGCCACGGCAAGGTCTCCCAACAAGGCGCTTACAGCCGTGCCGAGCATGCCTCCCGCGCCGGTGACGACGACCCGGCTCTCATTGGAGTGTCCGCCGACGCTGCCGGCGGTCGAGTTTGGTAAGCGCGCGTTCATGCGCCACGGGCAATCTGCTTGATGAACGAAGCTATGCGATGGGCGGAGTCTTCGCCGTAGGCGCTGCAGAACTCCGACGCGTAGTGCTCGGCGGCGACTGTCTTCTCGGCCCGCATTCCCTCATCATGAAGCATGCTCTCGACCACGGACGCCAGCTGCTCAGGGTTCTTCGCGTGGGGGCAGCCTCCGCGCTCGACGAGGTCGAGGTCGGCCCCTCGGTAGACGGTGCCGGGATTGAGGACTATCACCGGCCGGCGCTTGACGAGGGCGTCGCTGCCCATGCCGCTGCCGGCGGTGACCACGATGTCGGCCGCGGCGAGGGCCTCGTCGACGGTGGATTGCGCGTTTTCCGAGAAACGCAGCGAAGGATGACGGCGCACGCTCGAAGCGAACGCCCGCGGGCGTTCGGAGGGATGCAGCCGGACGATTCCCACAACGCCGTCGGTTCTGTCGATGGCGGCGCAGAAGAGCTCCACTAGTTCGGGGCTCTGCGGTTCGGGAGTCGAGACATACATCACGACCTTGGCGTCGGCTTCCAGGCGAAGCCTGCGGCGTCCCTCCTCCCGAGTGGCGGAAAGCTCCCGGGTGAGCCTGGGGCAACCAGCGGTGACTATCTTCGTATCGGGCTCGCCGGCGTTCCGAAGCTTGGCGCGATCCATCTCTCCCCAGCAGAGTATGGAGTCGGCGATCACCGGCGAAAAGGCCAGGGCATCCTTGTCCATGACGCCGTGGACCAAGGTCGCGGTTGGAATCGCCAGGTGGCGGGCGGCAAGGACGAGACACGACCAGAGATGGTTGCGGTCGTACTCAGTGAGCACCGCCGATGGGCGGGTGCGCTCCAGAAACCCCAAACAGGCGAAGACGCGCTGGCTCGCCACCATCAGGCTGAGAGAGAGGAATTCACGCGCGCCGCCGACGAGTTCGACTTCACGGCACAGCTCGGCGAGCCGAGCGTCCCAGTGGGGCCGGCAGCGGTCGTACTCAGTACGCCAGGCCTTGACGTCGTAGCTCACGATCCGCTCCCACTGCACGCTCGGCACCCCCGAGCCGAGCTGGGACGACACCGCGGGTTGCTCATGGACGACCGCGTAGGAGCCGGGTTCAAGGTGGGCGAGGATGGGCCTAATGAGGTCGTTGTACCTTGGAGTCGAGGCGAACCACGTTACGAGGATCCGCCCGGTGGGCAGCGGGGCCGGATCACCCCTCCACTGCCGCGGCCGCGTCATGTGCCGGGCATGCCGGACTCTATCGAGCCACGGGCTGAAGGGCGGAGGACTGTGCCCCCCCGCCGATGAGTAGATGAAGAGGTATCTGTGCAGGGCTTCGCTCAGCGCTCCCCCAAGCGGAACACCGGCGAACGCCGGCCAGGAGAGCTCCCTCTCGAAGGAGCGAAAGGTTTCTACAAGCGGATTGTCAGGCATCGGCGGTCGTGTCCTCGGGCTTGCGGGCGGGCAGCGACTTGTTCCTCAAGCGCCACGCGAACAAATAGCACACAACGACGAAGACAACACGCCCGACAAGCAGCGCCTGCGAAAACGAGACCAGGTCGACGTGGTCGTGTATGAGCCACACGAGCGTGCCCGCGTAGGCGGCCACACCGACGGCGAGCGCGGCGGCGAACAGATCCTGGCGGCGGATGGTGTTGAACACGCTGGTGATGGGCATCACCGCCGACGCGAAGACGAGCAGCAAGGCCCACCGCGCGGCGGGGGCGGCATCGACGTAATCGGGTATGACCAGCTCGAGCACCGGTCCGATGAGGAACCAGCCGGCTACCACCAGCGGCACCAGTCCCACGACGGTGAACATGACGGGTTTGCGGAGAATGCGGAGCACCGGCAGGAGCGAGCCGCTTCTGCCGTACTCCTCAGCCATGCGTGGGTAGAGTACCTGGCCCACCGACTGGGGCACCACGTCGAGAGCCGAGGCCGCGAGGAGCACGATGGAATAGAGGCCCATGCCCTTGGTCCCGGTGAATCGTAGGACCAGCGTGGAATTGAGCACCGCCCACCAGGCGTAGGCCTGCCCGGTGGCGAAGATGGGAGCGCCGATGCGCAACAAGTGCGTGAAGTGCTTGACATCGAAGCGGGGCCGCACGCGAAGTGGGCTCCAGACGAAAAGGAGTACGGTTGTGATCACCGATACCAGCACCGAGCGGATGCATAGTCCGTAGAAATTGAGAACCGCGACCACCGCGAGAAGCCCGAGAGCTACCGCCGCGTCTATGACATTGATGACGGCGAGGCGGGCGAAGTCGTGAGCCGTGCGGAACGTTACCTGGAGATAGTACGTGCTATAGAACAAGAAGAGGGCCGAAAAGGCGTTCGTCAACCAGCCGGCTGCCTTCCACATATCGCCCCGTGCGAGCTCCCAGATGGCGATACCGACCAGCGCCATAAAGACCAAGGTTCCGACCGCCAAGGCCCACGCCTGCGCCGATGCGGCGAGTTCCTTCGCGCGCTTTGTGTCGCCCTTGCCAACATAGTACGGTAGTTCTCTGTTCAGGCCGTTCAGCACGCCCAACTGAAGAAACGGAATGTATCCCAAGACGAGGCCGATGCCGTTGAAGAGGCCGAGGGTGGCCGGCGTGACGAATCTGCCGATGAGCAGTCCGCCTATCATGCGCAGCACCATCGAGATGCCGTTTCCGGTCGCCAGCGATCCGGCGAGGAAGAGCACCGAGCGATGCGGTCTTCGCGGCGTCTCCGGCTCGGTCGCGACGGCGGTGTTGGGGTCGTCGGCCCGGTTCACGATCCTGGTTCCCGGGGCCGATCTGCCAGGGCGGCCGTCCAGACCGAGAGGAGTTGCCGTCTGAGGCCGTCGAGCGAATGATTGGCGCTCACATAGCGGAGACCGTCGCCGATCAGATCGTCGCGCAGCGCCCGGTTCTCTCGCAGTCTGAGCGTGGCGCGCAGCAGGCCCTCTTCGTCGTTCGGGCGGACGAGCAGGCCGCCACCGTGGGCCAGCAGGTCGGGAACTCCTCCCACGGTCGTGGCGACGATGGGCAATCCGCTTGCCATGGCCTCGAGCACTACGTTGGGAGTCCCCTCGTGATCGGAAGTCAGTACAAGCACATCGGCCCAGCGATAGAAACCGGACGTATCGGGTATGTCGTCCTCGAAGACGAGCGTCCTCGCGTCGAGGCCCAGGTCAATCGCCTCCTGACGCATCTCGGCGAGCAGCGGGCCTGAGCCGACCACCCGGGCCTCGATTTCGACCGCCGGCGACATGCGCCGCAGCCCATGGAGCAGCCGTAGGAACCTGTCGACACGCTTGGCGCGGTACATGTTGCCCACGAAGAGAAGTCGGTAGGGTCGCGCCTCGGCGGCGTCCAGGCGCGGCTTGTCCGCACTGAACCGTTGCGTGTCGACCGCGTTGTTGACCACGAAGGTGCGCTTGGGAGCGCGCCCAGCGTCGATCAGCCGCTCGCGGCCGAGCCTTGAATTGGCCACAAGGTAGCGGGGCAAGAATATCTGGGCTCTTCCGTACATGCCCGCCTGCTCGATCTCCATGGCTACGTCGCTTCTCACGGCGCCGATACTCGGCCTGCGGACGGCCGCGCCGCCCACAGCCGCGTAGATGTTGGTGAAGAAGTGCGTCGACTGGACGATGTCTGGTTGATCAGTTCTCAGCGCCGTGGCGATCGCCCGGACGCGGGTCGCCCGAGATTCGCTCTGTCCTACCCAGGTGACCGGCACTCCCATGGCCTCCAGTTCGGGCTGCAGAGGGTCGCCCCGCGTCAGGCAGAGCACCCTGACGGCGACGTCGCTGCCCTGCAGGGCAGCCGCCATGTAGACGAGTTGGCGCTCGGCGCCGCCTCTTCCCAGAAGGCCGGCAATGAAGCAGACGTTGGTCATGAGGGTATGGAACGTGTAGCGTCGGAGGTCGACTTGGTCATATACTCTCGTCTGGGTCGCAATCAGGGCTCCCCGTATTCGGGGCCGTCAAAGGTCGGGACCCCTTCAGTGTACAGCCGGTCTGTCTAGTATCGGAAGAACCGCCAATGCGCATGAAGAGACTCCTGGATGTCGCGCTCGCCGGTGTCGCCATGCTGGTGCTCGCGCCCCTGCTTCTGGTGGTGGCTCTGGCGATCGTGCTCACCGACGGCCGTCCGGTCTTCTATGTGGCGACCCGGGTCGGCCAACACGGCATCGAGTTTCGTCTCTACAAGTTCAGAACGATGGTCCAGTTCGGGAGCACAGTCATGACCCCCGGCTCCTCGGTGACGGTATTCGACGACCCGCGCATCACCCGCATCGGCAAGATCCTGCGGCAGACCAAGATCGACGAGCTGCCCCAGTTCTTCAACGTGCTACGGGGCGATATGAGCCTCGTAGGCCCCCGGCCCGAGGATCCCGAGTACGTGGCGTTCTATACTCCCGAGCAACGGCGCGTTCTCGATCTGAAGCCGGGTATCACAAGCGTTGCCGCGCTCGAGTACGTCGACGAAGGCGAGTTGCTCAAGGGCGACGACTGGGAGGCCGTGTACCGCGAGCGCATCGTGCCCGCCAAGCTGGCTCTGGAGGCCGACTACGCGGCGCGTAGGACTCTGTGGACCGACATCGGACTACTGTGCCGGACCGCTGTCATGCTGGCGCGCCGCGCGTTGGGAGGCGGATGACCATGGCCTTTGAAGAGAAGTTTCGTGTACCCATGTCGGCGCCCGACATCAACGACGATGACGTCGAGGCCGTTGCCGAGGTCGTCCGTTCCGGACGTCTGGCCCTGGGGCCCAAGTGTGTGGAGTTCGAGCGCGCTATGGCGGAGTACGTGGGTGTGCGGCATGCCGTGGCCGTCAGTTCGGGCACCGCGGCCCTGCATCTGTTGGTACGTATCCTCGGCGTGGGACCCGGCGATGAGGTGTTGGTGCCGTCGTTCACTTTTGCCGCCAGCGTCAATGCCATCCTCTATGAGGGCGCCACGCCGGTATTCGTGGATATCGAGCCCGACACGTACAATCTCGACCCCGCCGACTTGGAGCGGCGCATCACCTCCCGGACCAAGGCGATCATGGCGGTGGACGTGTTCGGCCATCCAGCGCCCTGGGACGAGATCGAAGACGTCGCGGCGAGGCGCGCGCTTCTGGTCATCGACGATTGCTGCGAGGCGCTCGGGGCCGAGTACAAGGGGCGCAAGTTGGGACAGTTCGGGTCGGGTGGCGCCTTCGCTTTCTATCCCAACAAGCAAATGACCACGGGCGAAGGCGGCATGATCGTGACTGACGACGATCGCATCGCCCGGCTGGCCGTCAGCCTCCGCAATCAAGGCCGCGATAGCGGCGCCTGGCTGAGCCACGCGCGGCTCGGCTTCAACTACCGCATGGACGACATGAGCGCGGCCATCGGCTGCACGCAGATGGCGCGTCTCGACGACTTCCTGGCAAAGCGAGCCGCGGTCGCGGCCCTCTATACCAGCCGGCTCACGGGAGTCGCAGGCGTGAGGACCCCCGTCGTGCGGTCCGATGTGAGGATGAGCTGGTTCGTCTACGTGATCACGCTCGATGCCGGTGTAGACGGAACAACCGTCATCGAAGCCATGGAGCGACGGGGCGTGCCCGCGCGGGCGTATTTCGACCCGATCCACACGCAGAGGTACATGCTCGAGGGGGCGCCGCCGCCGGTCGATCTGCCCGTCACAGAGGCCGTCGCCCGTCGGACCGTGGCCCTGCCGTTCCACAACAACCTGTCCGCGTCCGAAGTCGATCTCGTCGTAGGCGCGCTCGAGGAGAGCCTCACGGAGGTCGCCGGTTGACCACCGGCCGGTCCGCCGGCCCAGCGGTTCGATACCGCCGGTCTGTCGCCTCCTCGGTTCGTGGCCTATCGCCGGCCTTCTCGCTCGTGAGGCCCGGCCGCGGGGCTCAGTCGGTGTCGGCCTTGAGTCTCGGCGAGCGGCCGAGCAGCTGCGCCAGGCCGATGAGGAAGCCCGCCCCGTAGCTGAAATGGAGCGCGGCGAACGCGGCAGGCAGATAGCGTGCGTGGCGAAGCTCGGTCTCAGCTGCCGTGCGGAGCGAAACCGCGCCCGAAGCTCCGGCATACGCGAGCACAGTCGCAATGAAGGTGCGCCGGGCCACACGTGAGAACGGCGAGAGTAGCAGGGTCACACCCAGACCGGCGACGAAGAGAGCGGGCACGAACTGTCTCGCCTTCATCTGCCGGGGGTGCTTCCGCAGCACCTTGGGCTTGAACAGGCCGTAGCCGTAGTACTGCCTCGCCAGCGAACCGACCGTGGCGCGGCTGTAGTAGACCGACTTGACGTCGGATGAGAGCAGCAGCTTGCCGCCGAGCTTGCGGATGCGGTAGTTGTACTCGTCGTCCTGGTTCTTGGTCATCTCTTCATCGTAGGGTCCGGCCAGTTCGATTATCTGGCGCGCATACGCCGGAAAGGGGATGGTGTCGGCCAGCATGCTGACGTCGCGCGCGGTACGGAAGGCGACTCCACCAACCCCGAAGCGGGAACTCATAGCGACCGCGATGGCCCGCGCCTCTTCGGTCTCGCCCACAGTGACGAGACAGCCACCCGACCCGTCGACGCCGTCCTCGAGCAGGTGGCGCACATTCCGGCTCACGAAGTCGAGCGCCGGCTGACAGTGTCCGTCGACGCGGATGACCACGTCGCCCCTGGTTCTCGCTGTGGCCAAGTTGAGCGCGCACGGGGCGGTCTTCTTGGGATTGTCGATCACGGTGACCCGCTCGTCGCGGGCGGCCATCTGCTGGAGGATCTCCCTGGTGCCGTCGTCGGACATGCCGTCGGCGACGATGATCTCCATCAGTTCCGCTGGGTAGTCCTGGTCGAGAACCGCTCCGAGGCTGCGCTCTATGTACGCACGCTCGTTTCTGACCGGCATGACCACGCTAACGAAGGGCAACGAGTCCATCAAAAACCACCTCGGGGAGCTATGTAGTTTGCCGTCTCGATGGCGTCGTCCACTTGGCTCGCCAGTGGGTTGCGCTCGTCGGCCGCCCTGAGGAAGCCAAGAGTATGTGCCACGAGTTGGGCGTCGCTCATCCGCCTGAACTCGTTCGCCTGAGCTCGCGTCTGGCTATCTTGGGCCAGGGAGCCCGGCGTGAGTCCCGGCGACGCCGGTTCGACCGGCAGGCTCGCCAGCGATGACCAATCCTCCACCCCTGTCAGGTCGAACATGGCGGGGTCCGCGTCTTGAAGGTTCTCCCACCGCGCGACGTAGCCCCGCGCGAGCATCATGTTGAGCATCGCCACCCCCGCCTGACAGTGGATGGCCCAGTCAGCCGACTCCAGCGCGAGAGCCTTCTCGTAGCTGCCGATCGCCAGCGCCAGGTTGTCGAGAATCGCACCGGCCCCTTCCGGCCCCCTCTCGCGGAGGACTCTGAGGGCTGCCTTCTCGTAGAGCTCAGCTTGAGTCAGATAGGGCCCCGGATCGGTGGGCAGCAGATAGCGTGCGGAGGCAGCCCTATTGACGGCCCGCAGGCCGTCGGTGCCGGCTACGGCGCGGGCGGAGTCTTGATACTGAAGCGACAGGTACGGAAGCCCCGCTGTAACCAGCACAACCGCCGACAGCGTTACCAGCAGGGCGCGAAACACGTGAGAAAGTAGGTCTTGCGCGCGCGCGCCGCGCTCCGCGGGCGCACGGCCGGCCGCTTCGGCGCTGGGCGTGGCCGAAACCGGGGGCGACGTGAACATCGCCACGATGTCGGCGGGCTCGACGGGTGGACCGCCCGCACCCGCGGCGATCACTTCGGGCGGGACCTCACGAGCCGGGTCGGGCGGGCTGCCGAGGCGGGTCCAGCGGCGAAGACGGGGCCAGAGCACGCCGGCCTTGGCATCGACCCCGGCCACGGCGGCGGCCAGGAACAACAGGGCCGGAATGGTTACCCCCGCCATCTGCCAGATCCAGTCGACGCTGGCGTGGATCAGCCAGTAGGCGGCGCCTGCCAGCAATGCCATGTCCCACCCGTATGCAACGGGGTCTTCCCCCCAGCGAGGGTTGCACCAGCGCGATGAGGCGCCAGTGGGCGCCGGCGCCCTTCCCGCCCGCGACCCAGCGGTCTTCTCTGGGGCGAGCCAGGTGGCCCTTGCCCGGCGCCATCCGGCCGTGCAGCGTGGCCAAAGCCAGGCCCCCAGCGCCAGCAGGATGCCTCCAACAAGAAGCGCGAAGCCGACCAATCCGGTCTCTCCAAGCACCTGTAGTTCGAGGGAGTGGGCCTGCTGCGGCTTGTACGACTCACTGAGGCGTAGCCGGTCGTATTCGAAGACGAAGTTGTCGGCCCCGACGCCTAGCAGCGGCGACTCTTTGAACTCCTGTATGGCCACATGCCAGATCTGCACCCGGCCTGTCGAGGAGACCAGCGCGAACCGGGAAGCGCCCTCAGCCGCGGGGGCCGGCGCGCTCGCGCCGGTGAACTGCCGCCAGGTCTGGGAGGCCCACTTGAACGGTCCGCCAACGTCGCTGGTGGCCGCCAAGCCCCAGTAGATCGCGCCGCCGATAACGGCCAGCGCGACGATCGAGCCAAAGACGGCCTTCATCCGCATGCTGACCTTAATCCAGCGTTCCAGCATGGCCAAGATCATGCCCATGAACGCCGCTGTCACCGTCGCTACCAGCAGAGTCCTGGCTCCGGCGCCCCCACCGACGGCGAGTGGCCCCTCGGTCCAATACCTGTTGAGGGTGGGGAATTCATAGACCATCAGCAGTACGGGCACCACCAGGCAGAAGAGCAGGCGTAGCCGGGCGGGCGAGATCACGAACATGAAGACCAGGGAGAGTCCGAGGCTCCAGACGGCCCCGCGAGACTGTGTCATCACCGCGAGGCCGAGCAGGCCGGTGGCGACACCGAGAGCGAGCCCGCGAACGGGTGCACGCTCCGTAGACGCCGAGGCGATCCACATCAGCGGCCAAAACGTCACGAGAAACAGCGCACCGGCGTGATTCGACGCGCTCACCGGATACGAGAACCGATTCTCGATGAAGAGCGAGGCGACGCTCCCGGTCGACCAGAGCTTCGCCACGCAAGCGGCCAGCACCGCGAGGGCGGCTGCCATGATGAGATAGCGAAAGACACGGCGGGCCGGGGCTTGGGTGAAATAGATCAGGGCCAGCGCCAGGACCAGCAGGTAGATGAAGGTCCGCCCGCTCTCCAACCACACCCGGGTGGGAGAATCTGCCCACAGAGCCGACAGAGCGACCCACAGGCTGTAGCCGGCAAACGCGGCGAGAACGCACAGGGAGAGCTGGCCGGGACGCCGGGGATACGCGCCGAGCAGCGACGCTACCAGACCGAAGAGTCCGAGGGCCAAGCCGGCGGGCAACCAATGGGCGGCGATGTAGCCACCCGAAGAGAAGGCAAGCCAGAGCCACAAGGCCACAAGGCCGGCAATGGGTGCCGACCAGTAGCTGAGGCTCGGTATGCGCCGCCCGTCGTCAGACGTGCCGGCGGCAGACCACACGCCCAATCACCGACCCCGAATACGGTCGACTCAGGACTCTTGCCGGGGCTTGCGTCTGGAGAGGAGCCGAAGGGCTACACCGCCCCCGATCAGGGCTACGACGACGATCACCGCCATCGCGATCTGAAAGCCGGTGAAGGGGAACTCATCACGGTCGATGACGTCTTTGACGGCGCTATCGCACCTGTCTTTGATGTCCTGGTCGGCATACTGGGCCAGCGTGGCGTCGTTGAGATAGGCCCGCAATTCGGCGTCGGTGTATTCCCTGGTCAGCTTGCCGTTGGCCGCGAAATCGTTGTAGATATCCTGTGGTGTCCACGCCATGGCTACCGCCGACAGCAGCAAGGTGATGACCACCGATCCCAGGACCATGAGTACAACTCGCTTGATCATAAGACCCTCCTTAACGCTGTAACGCATGAGTGTAGCAGATTCGACTGACAGTCTAAACCGCTACCATGGACCTTGTTGTAGCGGGTCGTGCTTGCGGAACATAGTCGGGCACACACTCCGCGAGCGCGCTCACTATGGCGCTCCGTTCGCCGTGATTCTCAGCCAATTCGAGTAGTTTCACTATCGAACGCTCGAAGTGCGACCTATCGCCGTTCAGCGAGGCAGAAGGACCCGTCGCGAACACTCGTTTGACAAGCGGGTGCGATGTCCTTTCGACTGCCTCGAAGGAGTACACGAGGCGTTCGTCCAACTTCTCGCCGGGCCGCAGACCGGAGAACTCGACGCCGAGCGAGTGGGCCTCGTCCTTCCAGTAGAAGTCGATCATGCGCTGCGCGAGATCGACTATCGATACCGGGTTGCCCATCTCGAGAATGAATGTGTTCAGACAGTGCTCGAGACCAGCCTCCTCATCGTCCATCATGATGGCCGCCTGCAGCACGAGCTGCACCGCCTCCTCGATGAGCATGAAGTACCGGGTCATGTCCGGATGGGTGATGATGAGTGGACCACCGCTCTCGATCTGGCTCTTGAAGATGGGAATGACGCTGCCCTGGCTTCCGAGGACGTTGCCGAATCTCACCGATGCGTACTGAGTGTCCGGGTGCTTCGCGCCCACCATGCGCACGATCAGTTCCCCGACCCGCTTGGTGGCGCCCATGACGTTCACAGGCTCGACGGCCTTGTCGGTGGAGATGTTGACGAATCGCTCGGCACCGTAGCGGGCGGCCATCTGGGCCACCAGCCACGTGCCTTTGACGTTGTTGAGTACGGCCTCGTCGGGGCTCAATTCCATGAGCGGTACGTGTTTGTAGGCCGCCGCGTGAAAGACGATACGGGGACGATGCTGGGCGAAGATCCTCTCCAGCTTGCGCTCGTGGAGGATGCTGGCCGGATAGAGAACGTAGTGGCGGAAGCCGATGTTCTGTAGGCTTTCGTGCAACGCATAGAGCGACGACTCGTCGTGGTCGACGACGACCAACCTGCGCGGGCTGAAGCGCGCTATCTGACGGCAGAGCTCCGAGCCGATCGATCCGCCGGCGCCCGTGACAAGCACCGTGTGCCCCTGGATGTACTCCGAGATCGCGCCCACGTTTGTCTCGACGTTGGGACGTCCGAGGAGGTCTTTGATGTCGACGTCGCGGGCGTCGCCGAGGCTGACCGTGCCCGATACCAGCTCAGCCAGGCTCGGCAGAATCTTGATGGGCACTCCCGCCGGCTTACACTCACGGTAGATCGCCAGTATCTGTTCGGCCGTGGCCGATGGGATGGCGACGATGATCTGGGTGATCTCATGCTTCTTGGCGAGTTCGGGAGCGTCCGACACGCGACCCAAGATCGGGAAGCCCTGCAGCGTCATGTTGCGGAGTTCGGGGCGATCGTCGACTAGGCCGACGACCACGGTGTTGAGCGACGGAGTCCGCCGTATCTCCCGAGTCAGCATGTCGGCGGCCTGCCCGGCCCCCACGAGAAGGAGGCGGTCACCAGCCTGCTCCGGCCGTCGCCTCACCTCATAGAAGACACGGCGAGCGAAGCGGATGCCGATCATGAAGATGACCGACGTCACCCCTCCGCCGAATACCACCGAGCGCGGTATGAGGTAGGTGCTGTCGCTGGAGAACAGCGGCCAGACGACCGCGAAGAGGTAGAGCAGGGCGGTGGCAAGAATGCCCGCCTGTCCGACACGCACCGCCTGGGCAAGGCTCATGTAGCGGCTGAGGATCGTGTAGACACCGCTGAACCAGTTGATCGTCAGATGGACGAAGACTGCTATCGCGGCGAAGACGCCGAAGTTGGCCGACCAGAACAGCCAGTCGCTGAAACTACCGGCGAACCTGAAGTTGAGCACCAGGTAGTACAGGAGCACCAAGACGGTGGCGTCCACTGCCATCGCCACGAGCTGACGGGCTCGCGGCCGGGAAAGCGGTGCGGTTCCCATCAACCCAAGCCTTTCCGGAACGTTGCGCCTCTTCTTGATTCTGCGTGCCGGGCGCTCCAGGCGTGAGAACGGTGATACCGACGCAACATTCTTCTACTCAACGTAGCCACAATAGCGCACTTCTCCCAATACTGCATGGCTGAATAGCACCGATAGATTGGTTATCGGCGAGTTCCACTCTAGGCTGAAGAGCCTTTCGCAGTCCCTTTCACCCACGAATCGACGTGCGACGATTGACAGCGTTGATGCAGGAACGTACTTTGTACCTGTGAGGCGATACCGACAGAGGAGGCCCAGTGAGTGACGTAGCAAGAACATGCGCGAACTGTGGCAACGTCCAGACTTCCGGGGATTTCTGCGAGAAGTGCGGCACGCGCATGCCCTCCGCCTCGGCGGCTGCAAGTGCCGCGGCGGCAGGTGCCGCATATCAGGCGGCTCGACCGTCGGCTCCACCGCCTCCGACCGCCCAGCCGGGGTATTCGCAGCAGCCAGGCTATGGAGCCCAGCAAGGAGCCCAACCGGGATACGGTGCGCCTCCGGCAGGGCAGTATGGGTATGCTCAGGCCGAAGAGCCGTACCGGCGGCGTGAGTCGAGCGGCTGGGGTAAGCTGTTCGACTCCTCGTTCCAGGGCTTCGTGACTCCGGCGACCCTCAGGGCCGTGTACTGGATCGTTCTAGGGCTCATAGGGCTCTACGTGTTGTTCAACATCATCCTGGTGGCCATGGCGGGCAACCGCTTCACCATCATCGCGTTCTTCATCTCACTGTTCGCAGCCGCCCTGTGGTTCTTTCTCGCCCGGATCTTCTTCGAGCTGGTGGCGACCGTCATGCGGATGCGCAGCAAGGAGTAGCGACCCGTCCGGCCGGTGCCGGATGCCCTGGTAATGGCGAAGGGCCGCCCGATGGGGCGGCCCTTCATTTCATGTCGACCATGTCCGCGTGGTCGGGTGCGCGACAGCGGGCAGCGCGCCAGGCTCTAGCCTTTGGACAAGTAGACTTCCTGGGACCTCTGCAGAACCTTCACACCCTTGATGCTCTCCGACTGGATCACCTTACGAAGACCCTGAACGAGGGTTGCCGCCTTGCGGTCTGTACCCGCGATCGTGACACTCTGCTCACCGCTCTTCAGGAACTCCGTGATGATCTCTTTGTAGAAGCTCGATCGCTGCCGCAGCGGCACATGTCTGGGCACCAACTCGAAACCTTTGCCCTTGACCATAGTGCGCCTCGCTTTCTTCAGAACAAAATCACCGCAACGGGAACAATACCACTGATGTGGCAAGATTAACCATCATCTGCGGTAGGCGCTTTATGCGGCTCCTTAGGTAGAGAAAGCACACACAGAGCGCAGGCCCACAACCAGACGATGAAACTGGTTGGTATCGAAAGGCTGATGGAGTCTGTGATGCCAAAAACGAGATACACGACTATCGAAGCTAGAATTCCGAGTGAAATGGCATGTGAACGAGAACGCGACCGCAACCCCCTTACAGCGAGCGCGGTGAGACCGGCGATGACAACCATGAAGCCGACAGCTCCCGGTACGCCGATAGCCAAGGCAATGTCGAGAAACAGGTTGTGGGCCTGCGACACCGGATACGTCAAGCCGACGGTCTGGTAGGGGTAGCGCACGGGCATCACCTGGTTGAAGACACCCAACCCTATTCCGCTGAAGAAGTGATCTTGGATGCCGTTGGCCGCGGAAGTCCATATGTCGAGGCGGGCGACCAGTTTCGTGTCGAGCGTCTCGTCGTGCACGAAGAAGTCGACAGCACGCTGAAGGGCGCCCGACGCGAGCGATCCGAGGAGCCCAAGCACGAGGGCCGGTCCCCAGATCCACAACCAACGCCGGGCCCGCGCGCCCACCAGCACGAGGATGGCGACCGCCAGACCAGCCAGCGCCGCCCGCGAGCCCGTCAAGAAGACCCCCGTCGCACCGGCTACGGCGAGCACGGTCGCAGTCACTCGTTGCCTCGTGGTCACCCCTTGCGCCAGCGTGACCGCCGCGGCGAACGCGGCGCAGAGCGCCAGCATTCCCCCTGTCTGGTTGGGGCTGAGGCCCGATTGCGCCCAGGTCCACGGGAGAGAACGGATCGAAGGCAAGGCCGCGTAGATCTGGTTCAACCAGGAGAGCTTGTAGACCGGCCAGCGGCTGGTGAGGAGTGTGGCTGCCAGGCTGACGAAGACAGTGGCCAGAAAGAACCAGAGCAGATGCTCGGCTCTGATGGCCCGGCGGGTCACCTCGAGCAACGGACCCGTGATGGTGAGCATCAGAGCCACCCCGGTCATGTCGATGAGGAACCAGGGAAGGCTGGTCATGCGATCGGGTGAAGCCCACAGCGAGAGCACCAGGCCCACTCCGACCACCGCAGAGCCGAGTCGCACAAGAAGCACCGCGTAGTCTTGGCGAGGGGCGGCGCTTCTGAGGTCGCCGACCGCTGACCGGAGGCTCTTTCGGCCCACGCCGTTCGCGTACATGCCCCGGCCGTTCACCTGAAGGCCTCGGCGGCTTGGTCGAATTCCTCGAGCCGTGCGACCAGGGGTTCGGAGTGGGGCGCGCGACGCAAGCCCTCGACGTAAGCGGCCCGCGCATGCGCGACCATTCCCAGACGGAGATAGCACTCACCCAGGGCTACGAACAGATAGGGGTCGTCGATGCCGGTCTCGGCGGTTCTTTGCAGAATCGGAAGGGATTCGAGCGGCGACTTTGCTTTGTACGCGGCGAGCGCGTAGGCGACCGCGATGCGCGAGTCGCCGGGCAGACGTTCCGCGGCCTGGCCGTAGATGCGTAGCGGAAGGAGCCTCATGTCTCTGCCCTCGTACCAGACTCCGAGCAGAAGGTACGCGTCGGCCATGAACGGGTCGAGATCGATTGCCTCTTCGAGCAGGCCGACGGCTGGTTCGTCGTCGCCTATGGCAAGGAGTATCCGTGCCGCCTGCACGCAAACCGAGGCGGTGCGATCGGACCCGATGCTTGTATACACGAGTCCACGGACGCGCGTGACGGCCTGCACGTAGGCCAGCGCGACGGAGTCTGGGTAGTATGAGAGGTGCGAAACGGCGAACGACGCGGGTCGCTCGGGCAAGGTGCGAACCAGGGCGAGCGCGAGGTTGAGGCGCAGGGATTGTTCGATCACCGCCCCCGGAGATGCCGTCTGAGCCCGTTCGAACGCCCGCTCGAGCAGCGGAAGCGCCGCATCGGGTTCGCCGGCGGTCAACAGACCTCGGCCGATGCGGTAGAGAGCGGTGACCCTCTCGGCTCCCGATCTCATGAACTGCGAGGCGAACGACTTCTCGCTGCCGAGCAGCAGAGACCGGGCGCTCTCGCGCTGCATGGCGGCATCGAGACTGACGGTGGCCAGTTGGTAGGCGCGTACAGCCAGGTCCTTGTCGCCCGACTCCAGGTAGGCGTCGCCTCGCGATAGCAGGAGATTGCTGGCGTCCACTCGGCGGTAGGCCTCGCTTGCGACCTCCCAGTGACCCGTCGCCGCGGCGACCTCGCCCAGCCACAGCTCACCGACGCGGTCGAGCCATCCACGTGCTCTGGCCTCCAGCAGGAGCGAGAAGGCCTCCTCGGTCGGAGCGAGAGCCGCGGCCGCTCCGAACGTCCGCCATATGTGCGTCTGTCGCTGCGCCGTGAAGGGCCCGCGAAGGGCCTCGTCTTCCATGAGTCTCGTCGCCTCGGCGAGCATCGCATCGATGGCGGCTGCTTCAGCAACGGCTTCTGTGCCCGTCCTGGCCGGGCCTTCGGTCTTCTGGGCGACGATGGCGCGGTTCACGAGTACGCCTGCCCGGTTGAGCGACCAGGCGTCGCGGACCGGGCTTGCGCAGAGCAACAGGAGGAGTCCGGCGAAGCCGGCCAGCACCCAGTACCGTACGCTCGTTCCTGGGGTAGGCCGGAACGATGATGACTCGAGGACCATGCGTGTGCTCGGCCGATCAGCCGGAAGTGAAACGCTTCACTCCGGCTTGAAGCGTGTGCCGATGCCCTCGTAGGTGAAACCAAGCGTCAAGAGCGTGGCCTGGTCGAGGGCATTGCGCCCGTCGATGACGACTGGGTGGGCCATGGCCGTCTTGATGCGCGCCCAATCGAGCTCCAAGAACTCACTCCACTCTGTTACGAGCACACAGGCGTCGGCGTCCCGAACAGCTTCGACCGCCGAAGCGGCGTAGGTCATCTTGGGCAGGATGGCCCTCATCGCATCCATAGCCAGTGGATCGTACCCGACCACAGTGGCCCCCTCTGCGAGTAGCCGGCTGGAGAGCACGATCGAGGAAGCCTGGCGGATGTCATCGGTATTGGGCTTGAACGAAAGACCCAGGATCGCGATGCGCTTGCCTCTCAGTTCGTCGCCGAGATGCCGCTTCAGCTTGCCGATGACCCGGCGCTTCTGCAGTTCATTGACCTCGATGACGGCGTTCAGCAGCTGAAAGTGGTAGCCGTTGTTGCCCGCGATCTGCTTGAGCGCCGAGACGTCTTTGGGGAAGCAGCTCCCCCCGTAGCCGATGCCCGCCTGCAGGAAATGGGGCCCGATACGCTTGTCCATTCCCATGCCCTTGGCGACCAAGGTGACGTCGGCGCCGGTCATCTCGCAGACGTTGGCGATCTCGTTGATGAAACTGATCTTGGTAGCGAGGAACGCGTTGCACGCGTACTTGATCATCTCCGCCGAAGCAACGTCGGTCAGCATCACCGGGCTGTCGAGGCTCTGGTAGAGGGCGGCTACCTGTTGTGCAACCTGGGGGTCGTCAGCGCCGACTACCACGCGGTCGGCATTCATGAAGTCGGATATGGCGGTGCCCTCGCGCAGGAATTCGGGGTTCGACGCGTAGCTGATGTGAGCGTGTCCGCGCTGGACGAGTTCGGCTCCTACGAGCGCCCCGGTGCCCACCGGCACAGTGGACTTGGTGATCAGCACGTGTCTGCCGTCGTCGGTCGGGATGTTGTCGATGGCCTGCCAGATGCGTGAGAGGTCGGCGTCGCCGGAAGGCGTCGGGGGAGTGTCGACACAGATGAATACGAACGTGCCCGAACGGTACGCATGCGCAGGATCGGTCGTGAACTCGATGCGTTCGCGGTTGGCGGCGATCAACTCCGTCAGACCCGGCTCGTAGATGGGGACGCCCCCACTGCGCAGCAGTTCGATTTTGCCGGCGTCCACATCCATCGCCACGATCTCGTGACCAAGCTCCGCCATGCACGCGGCTGTAACGAGCCCCACGTAGCCGACCCCCACGATGGTCAACCTGCTCACGAGTGTCGCCTCCTCCAGTTGGCTCGGGGAAATCCCGGTAGCCGGCATAGTCTAACAGGGTTCATTCTTCGGCTGCCCGCTAGCCAGCGCCCAGGAAGGCCAGTATGGCCCGCGTGAGCCCGGCGACGATCTTGTCTTGGTACGCGGGGGTGGCGAGCAGCGCGTCCTCGGCCGCGTTGCTCATGAAGCCGATCTCGGGAAGGATCGCGGGTACGTCGCACCAGTTGAAACCTGTCATGTCGCTTCGCGCATCGATGCCCCGGTCTTTGGCGCCGGTGGCGGCTATCAGCTCGCGCTGGGCGAGGGCCGCCGCCTGCTTCGACGCCGCGGCGATGTCGTCGGTCCAACCCTTTACCGATGCGGGGTAGAGCACGTGTATGCCCGAGACCGATCTGTCCTCCGATCCGTCGGCGTGTATACGAACGAAGAGGTCCGCGCCGGCCCGGTTCGCGATCTGCGCGCGCTCGATGTTCGATAGCCTGACGTCTTGTGTGGTACGCGTCATGACGACCTTGATGCCTCTACTCGACAGGGCGTCTCGTAGCTTCAGCGACACGGCCAGCACCAGCTCGCTTTCGGGCGTGCCCGTGGCGACTCCGGCGGTGCCGCTGCTCACCTTGGCCTTCATGGTGCTCGAGCCGGGACCCACCGGCTCGAGGTCCGAATCGCCATGGGCCTGGTGGCCTGGGTCGATACAGACCACCAGCCTACCGGCCGTGGGGGCCGTCGTGGAAGCCGTGCGGCCCGTCGAGGTGGTGACGGGCAGAGTGGTGACCACTCCGGTCGTGGTCGTCGTCGAGGACGATGTCGTGGTCGCCGGCGCTTGAGACGTGCTCGTGGCCGGAGAAGTCGTGCTGGTGGTCTGCGAAGCGGTGGTTCCGGCGGACGCAGCGGCGACGAGCGCGGAGGTGGTGGTCGGGCCGGGCGGCGAACCGGAGTCAGCCTCCTGGCTGGGACTTCGAGTCAAGAAGACGATGACGGCGGCCACGAGGGCGAGCACCACGAAGCCTCCAAGAGCGGCGTACACGATCCGTCATGCCGCGGCGTCGCCGGCGCTTCGTTCTCAAGCGCTCGATGAGTTCTCGCGTCTCTTTGTCTCTCGTGGGCGGCTGGGTTGGCACCGGGTCCTCGTGCTATCGCGGGGTGCGCGGCATCGTCATGAAGGGAGCGAATCGATGACTTGGAAAGCTTCTTCGGCCGAGGACGCATACCGCAGTCGGTCGATATCGTCATCGCTGTCAAGCCGCCAGCCGCCGATGATGATCACCGGCCTCCCGATCTTGGCGGCAAGACCGATCTCCGAAAGAGTGCCGTATCCACCGGCTACGGCGATCACGACGTCTCCTGAACTGACCACCGCGAGATTACGGGCCTCACCCATGCCGGTGGTGATCACGTGGTCGAGGTAAGGGTTCGCGGTGTCTCTCTCGTGGCCCGGCAAGACACCGATGGTGGCGCCGCCCGCCGACCGCGCTCCCCTGGCCGCGCCTTCCATGACGCCTGCCAGACCGCCGCAGACAAGGGTGGCGCCCGTCTCGGCGATGAGGCGGCCGACATTCTCGGCCAGCTCGTACTCCGCCGCCGTGCAACTTCCCCCCCAATGACCGACACGTACCGTGGGTTCATGGGCGTAGCATAGCAGTCCCGCCCAACATGGCCTTGAGCAGCCCGAGCGCGCCGGCCTTGTCGAGGGGCTCGTTCCAGTTGCCGCACTTGGGGGACTGGATGCACGAAGGGCACCCGTTTTCGCACCGGCAGTCTCTGATCAGGTCGTGGGCGTCGCGCGCCCATTCACCGAACCGTTCGAAGCCCTGGCGGGATATTCCGACTCCGCCCGCGTGACCGTCGTAGACGAAGATGGTCGGCAATTCGGTCTGACCGTGCAACGGGGTCGACAGGCCCCCGATGTCCCATCGGTCGCACATCGCGAACAGTGGCAGGAGGGCTATGAGGGCGTGCTCCACGGCATGGATGGCCCCCGGCAGCTTCAGCAGGTCTTCGTCGGACGAGAACAACTCGGGCGGGAGGGTGAACCACATGGATTCGGTGAGGAACTCCTGCTTGGGCAGGTCGAGTTCCTCGGTGCCCACCACCTCGTCGCTGCCCAGCCGCTTCTTCTGGAACGCGACCACGCGGGAGGTAACGGCTATCTCGCCCAGGTGGAGCGACAAAGGTCCACATGTCGTGTGCAGCGACTCGCTGATGATGCGCGTGTCGGCCTCTCGTCGCGGGATCGTGTGGTACGTGTCCCAGAAAGGCCTGACCAGAGCCATGCGGTTCTCTACGTCGAGGCTCGTGACCAGGAAGGTGTCGCCCATATGTAGGTAGACGGCCCCAGGGTGCAGCGCCGAGAACGCGGTTTCTCCGCCCTCGGTGCCGATGACGTCGCCCGTATCCTCCTCGACCACCGTGAACTGCCCGCCGGCGCTCGACCGAAGTCCGATCTTTCCGGCCGGGAAGTCGGTGTCGATCGAGAACCAGGAGCCCGACCTCTGTCGTAGAAGGCCTTCGTTCGTGGCCCGCTGGAGCGCCGTGGAGAGAGCCTCGCCGAAGAAGACCCGGTCTTCGTCCGTGAGCGGGCCCTCGTACGCGGCCGCCGCCAGATGCGGAAGGTGGATGAACGGGTTGGCGAAGTCGACGGTGGCCGCCTCGACCTCCCGTTGCAGCAGTTCGGCGGGATGTTTGACGAAGAACTGCTCGAGCGCGTCGTTGCCGGCAACGAAGACGGCGAGACTCTCGCCCTTGCCTCGACCTGCTCTGCCGAACTGCTGCCACAGGCTGGCCATGGTGCCGGGATAGCCCACTGTGATCGCCGCGTCGAGCGCCCCGATGTCGATTCCCAGCTCCAAAGCGCTGGTGCTGACCACCGCGAGGAGCTTGCCACCAAAGAGAAGGGCCTCGATCGTGCGCCGTTGCTCGGGTGTGTAGCCCGCCCGGTAGGGGGAGAGCTTGTCGGCGAGGCGCGGGTCGGTCTCTTTGAGCCGGTCTATCGTCTGCTGGTAGATGAGCTCGGCGCTTCGTCGCGACTTGGTGAAGCAGATGGACCGCACGCCCCGGCGGACCAGCTCGGCCAGCAGGTCCGCGGCCTCACTGTTGGCGCTCCGTCTGAGATTGGCCTCTTCTTCGACCAGCGGAGGCTCCCAGAAGACGACCTTGCGGGCGCCGAGCGGAGCCCCGTCGCCGCTCACGTGGGTCACCTCGAGGCCGGTGAGGTTTCGGGCGTGCTCTCGGGCGTTTCGGATAGTGGCCGAAGCGAGGATGAAGTGCGGCTGGGCGCCGTAGAACGAAGCGACCCTGCGCAGCCTTCGGAGAACGTTGGCCACGTTGCTGCCGAACACTCCCCGGTATGTGTGGGCCTCATCGATGACCACGTAGCGCAGGTTGAAGAAGAAATCGCCCCACCGCTCGTGGCGCGGCAGCAGACTCAGGTGGATCATGTCGGGGTTGGTCAGCAGCACGCGCGCTTTCTCACGGGCGAGTGCGCGGGCCGCGGTGGGTGTGTCGCCGTCGTAGGTCGCCACCTCGAGCCCTTGTCCGGCCATGAGCCTCAGGCGGCGCAGCTGGTCTTGGGCGAGCGCCTTGGTGGGGTAGAGATAGATCGCCCGCGAGTGCGGCGTTCGCAGCAGCGCATCGAGTACCGGCAGGTTGAAGCAGAGGCTCTTGCCAGAAGCGGTGCCTGTCGTCACCATGAAGTCTTCGTCTCGCCGGTATGCCTGCCAGCAGTCGGCCTGGTGGGTCCACAGCCGGTGGATGCCCTGGGCGGCCAAGGCGTCGACGACCTGGAGGTGCAGGTCGGCGGGTAGGTCGGCAGGCTTGCCGTCCCGCCCGGGAAGCACGGTCTCCGCCTCCACCTGGGGGAATCGCTCGTGGGACAGGATGTCGAACAACGCTCTGCTCACGTTCGTACGCCTCGCAAAGATAGCCATGACCTCGTATGCCCGCCTTCCGTCGCCTGAGCACCACGCATCGCCGATTGGACAGCATAGTGGGACGGATGGATATCGAGCATACAACTAACAGCGTAGCTTGCCGGGCGGACACCAAAGGCGTCCGGTCCGCATTCAGTCGCCCAGTGTCTCGGCAGGTCCCCGCTCGAGGGTGACGACCACGATCTGGGGTCTACAGAAGAGCCGCATAGGCGGGATGGTGCTGGTGCCCACACCATTGGAGACGATGACCGTGGTCGAACCATTCTCGACCACGCCGGTGCGGTACTTCTGCCCATACTCAGAAGGTACGTAGAACGCCCAGCGGCCGAAGAGCGTCATCTGCCCTCCGTGTGTGTGACCCGACAACACGAGGTCGATCGTATCCCCGGGCAGGTCTTCGGCGTAGTCGGGCGAGTGGCTGAGGAGCACCACCAAATCGTCAGAGGCCGTTCCCTTGACCGTGGGAGTGAAGCGGGGCCTGTCCACGGAGTAGTCGCTCACGCCTCCCAGTCTGATGCGCTCAGCGCCCTTCTCGATCCATACAGCATCCTCGCGAAGCAACGTGATGTCCGCTTGCTCCATGGCCTTGATCACATCGTTGGGCCCGTTCTCGCCGTCCTGGTACTTGCCGTAGTCGTGGTTGCCGAGAACCGCGTAACATCCGAGAGGCGCCTCCAGCTCCTCCAGCGCTTCGAAGCATGATGCCGCGTACTTGGTGCCCAGGTACACGTAGTCTCCCCCCAGCAACACCAGGTCGGGCTCGAGCGCGTTGACGCGTTCAACGAGCGAAGCCACCCGTTCCTGTGAGAAGAAGGGCCCTCGGTGGATATCGGTGACCAGAACGACCCGGGTGCCGTCGAAGGCGTCGGGAACCTCAGGGCTCCTGTAGGTGTAGTCCTTGACGTCGATCCAATAGCTCTCGCCGAAGCCGTAGGCGACGAATAGTACGATGACCGCGAAGAAGGCGACGACGAGCAAGCGCCATAGCCTTCGGGACCGCCGAGACCGCCGGGAACTCATCGGTAGCGCGGACCTTCCATACGCGCCGCGCGCCCGCTTCTGCCGGGCGCACTCAAGACGCCCTGGTAGCGGGGCACCACCTGCTCGACAGCCCTTCTAGCGCGCCACCCGCACCAGGTCGCGCTCGGCCAGCAACTCGGCTATCTGGACCGCGTTGAGCGCCGCGCCTTTGCGCAGGTTATCGGCGACGATCCACAGGTTGAGGGCATTGGGCACGGTCGGGTCGATGCGGATGCGGCCCACATAGGTATCGTTCTGGCCGGAGGCCTCGATCGGCATGGGGTAGACCTTGTTCGCCGGGTCGTCCATGAGCTTCACTCCCGGGGCCGCGGCCAGCAGTTCCTGAGCCCGAGCCACCGAAAGAGGCCGGGCGAACTGCAGGTTGACCGACTCGGAGTGGCTGTTCTGCACCGGGACGCGCACGCAGGTCGCGCAAACGGCGATGCTGTCGTCGCCCATGATCTTCTTCGTCTCGTCGACCATCTTGCGTTCCTCTTTGGTGTAACCGTCTTCGAGGAACACATCGATATGCGGCAGGCAATTGAAGGCTATCTGGTATGGGTAGACGACCGGCTGCACGACTTCACCCGCCATGACCTTTGGGGTCTGGTCGAGTAACTCGACGATAGCCTTGTTGCCGGTGCCCGAGACCGCCTGGTAGGTAGAGACCACCACCCGCTGGATCTGGGCCTCGTCGTGGAGGGGCTTCATGGCGACGACCATCTGGATGGTCGAGCAGTTGGGATTGGCGATGATGCCTTTGTGCCATTCGACGTCGCCGGGGTTGACCTCGGGTACGACCAGGGGCACGTTCGGGTCCATGCGCCAGGCCGAGGAGTTGTCGACGACAACACAGCCGGCCTCGGCGGCGATGGGGGCATACTTCTGGGAGGTGCCACCACCAGCCGAGAAGAGGGCCAAATCGATGTCTTTGAAGCTATCGGGAGTGAGCTCCTGGCACGTGATCTGCTGCCCCTTGTAGTCGAGCTTCAGACCGGCGGATTTTGCGGTTGCCAGTGCGACCAGGTCTTTGACCGGGAAATCTCTCTCGGCCAAGATGCTCCGCATCGCCCTTCCGACGGCGCCCGTGGCGCCCACGACCGCTACCCGGTATTCCTTGCTCACGATCCCTCCTTGACACGCTGGTCGGGAGATTCTAGCAGATGGGATGAGAGGGCCCAGCTGCCGGAGAATGGCGCTCCAGCCGGCCCGGCTGCCTGTCTTGCGGGCGGACCGGTGCGACAAGCGCGGGGGTCAGGACGCGTCTTGCAGTGCCTCGTCTATGGCTTTGGCCACCGAGGCCGGGGAGAAAGGCCGCTGGATGACCGAAGCGATGCCATAGTGCTCGTGACCATGGACGCCTGAATCGCTCGACACGATCACGGGGGCATCGAGTCCCATGCCACGGAGCGCGGACTTCTGATCGAGGCCGCTTGAGCCGCTGCTGTAGATCATCGCGACGACGGCCAGCGTGAAGCCCCGGCAGCCGGCTTCACCATTGTCGAGCATAGCCGCGGCGTCAACGGCCGAATGGCAGCGCGTCGTCGGATATCCCAGAGACGAGAAGACATCTCCCAACTCTGTACCCCACGGTTCACCCCCGTCGACGATCAGCACGCTCCCGTTGCCGGTCTCGGCGACGTCACCATCGGTGACACAGGCGTGCGCGGCCGCGGCCGTGGAGGTCTGCCCCACTTGGACGGTGTCGAGCAGGTCGACCATGACCATGATCGTGGATGCATTGCCCACCACGTCGCGGAACGGCGCGCTCACGAGAGTCAAATCGACGGCTCGCCCGTCTTTGAGCGTGACGTGGGCGGGCTGTGGGCGCGCGTGCGCCGGCCCGAAAGGCGGAGGTTGGCCGGCGACCTCGACCGCTTGCCAACCGAGCACCTTCTCCGCGGCCTTGTTCCACATGGTCACGTTGCCGTGTGCATCGAGCACCCATGTGGGTACGGGCGCGACGCCTATGAAGGCCTCCAGATCGGCGACCGCGTCGCCTCGCGATTGCTCGGCGATGATACGCGACACGGCGTTGCCGGCCAGCACACCCAGACTTCGGAGGCCGGCCCTCAGCATTCCGGGCATGGTCTTGCAGGAAGCACCGCCCACGAGGAGTCGCGCGATGATCGCTCCCCGGTGCAGGATGGGCAGGATCTCGAGCACCGGCGCGCCGCCAGGCAGCTTCTGGCGATCCATGGGGCGGTCTCCCCGGCTCATCTTTTCGATCGCCGCCGCTTGGGCGGGCGTGACCCCATGCTGGTGCACAAGGGTCTGCTTGTCGGTCGCGCGGTCGAGCAAGAACACGCAGCCCCACTCGAGGCATTCGATACGCAGCGCCGCTTCGAGAGTCTCGCGCAAAGCACGCGGCACGTTCTTGGCGGCCAGCAGGGACGTCTCGAGATCGCCCTCGATCGCGGCTATGCTCTCAGCACGCCTCTGATCGGTGAAGTCCTCGACAACCTCGATGAATCCTGTCGGAGTGTTGTCGGGTCCGAGCACGGGGTGAGCGCGGATGCGCACGTAGACCCGTGTGCCGTCGCCGTGCCACGTTACGGCCTCAGTCTCGTGGGTCTCGCCCGTTACCAGGGCGACCTTGCCCGGGCAGTGAGGACAGGGCTCTTCCCTACGTTCGAACTCGCGGTAGCACTTCTTGCCGAGCAGATACGCGACCGGCTTGCCGTAGAGCCGTTCGTTCGTGCGGTTGACCATGATGAGGTCGTAGTCGGCCGAGATGAAGTTCATGCCCGGCTCAGTCGTAGGGAGCACGCTCGTCTCATACTCAGGCGGCACGGCGCCTACCCCCGGGACTCTTGCCAAAAAGGCTTCGTGCTCGTTCATGAGGGAGATTCTACCCGGTTATATCGACATCACCCACAGCTGTGAGGTCGCGGCCCATCGGCGTCGCGTCGCGGCGCAGGTGTCGGGCGGCTCGTCAATCGGAGCGGTATCGCCAAACGGCGAGGCTGAAGAGCGCCACGATCCAGATCCAGACGACGGCCATGGGGAAGAGTACTTGGGCGATGCCCCAGTCTTTGAGCACTATGCCGTGCAATGAATCCATGATCCAGGCCGAGGGCAAGAAGTGGGCCACGTTCGCGAAGGCTGGACTGGTGACCTCGAGCGGGAACCAAGCGCCTCCGAGAGCCGCGAGCAACTGAGCCGAGATGACGGTGGTGGTGATCACCGCCTGCTCAGAACGGAACACGACCGAGATGAGGAGGCCGAAGCTGGCCGCGAAGACAGAGAGCGACACCATCGTGAGAAGAAGCGCCGCGGGGCTGTTGAAGTAGCCGACGCCGAAGGCGAACTGGCCAAGGAGTATCAAGAGCACCTGTTGCAGCAAGGTGATGGCCACCATGGCCAACATCTTGCCGGCGACGATCTCTCGCCCGTGGACGCCGGCGGTATTCAGGCGGCGGAGCAGGCCTCGCTGCCGTTCGAGGATCATGGTAGTCGTGATGCTGAGCAGGCTGAAGAGCACCCAGTTGACCAGGGAGCCGGTGGACGACTGGTCGAAGCCGCCGGCCGTCTCCGCGACGGTGCCGGCCTTCACGACCTCCACCGTGACGACCGGCGCCGCCAACTGCGAGCCGGCCAGCGCCTTCGCCGACGCGAGAAGAGCGTCATCGACGGGCCGCCCTGCCTCGGCTGCCACTTGGGTCGCGGCGATATCCGACGCGACGATGACGGCGTTCGAATCGGCAATGGCGGCCTGGAGCGCGCTCGCCACCGTCTGGGCGCCACTCGAGACCTCCACGCGCACGAGCGTGACGGTCGCGCCGGCTCCCGCGGCGGTCTCGGCGCTGAAGCCCTCGGGAATGATGAGCCCCGCCGCGACCTTCGCATTCTGGACCGACCGCTCGATCTCCGCGGCATCCATCGCCTGCACCTCGACCGCGTCTGATGCGGCCAGACGGTCTAGCAGTCGCTCGGCCGCTACGCCCCCGTCGAGATCGGCGACGGCAAGGGGGAGTCCGCTGGTCTGGGCGCCCCCGATCAATACGCCGAGAAACACCGTGAAGATCACCGGCACGATGATCGTGAAGAGGGCGGCCAGTTTGTCGCGCCGGTTCTGAAGCAGGTCCTTGGCTGCTATGAGGAAGATGCGTCTCACGCGAATCTACGCCTGAAGAAGAACGTGGAAAACGCGAAGAAGGCGAGCGCGAACGCGAGGCTTGCGACCATGGGGAGCCACACGCTGCTCCACGAGCCTCCGAAGAGCAGGTTGCCCCACCCTTCGACGAGCCAGCCGAGCGGGCTCACCCGGCGGACGATCGCGAGCGTCCCGGTCACGTTCACGCTGCCGAAGAAGTTGCCGCTCACCAATCCCAAGAAGACGAAGATGGCCGAGCTGACGGCGCCGGCCTGCCCGGGAGTCTTGGCGAACGATACGCAAAACAGGCCGAGCGAGGCCGCTACGAGGGCGGTACACAGTGTGAGGACCACAACCGGGGCGATGGGTCCCCAGTGGGCCCCAATGAGCAGTCGCCCCGCGACCAGTAGGACGGCCGCCTGCACCAAGACCACCAGAAACACCGCGATGTATTTGCCGCCGAGGATAGCGCCGCGCGGCGTCGATGTGGTGAACAAGCGCGAGAGCGTGCCTTCGCGCTGCTCATCGAGAATGCTACGGGCGGGTAGCGACGCGCCAAACAGCATGAAGAACGTCATCATGCCCACGAGCACCTGGCTGCCCACGTTCGGCTCGCGTTGCGAGCCAACGTCCGCCACCCGGGGGGCGCGCTGATCGAGCGCGATGGGCGGCTCGTCGTGCGTCGCCGCGGCGAAGGCCGCCGCGCTCTTGGCGGCGAGTTCGGCGATGACCCGCGTGTCGGTGATCCCGGATGCTAGGCCAAGCTGAGCTGCCGCGACCGCTGCCGCTCTGGCTCCGTTCAGTGACTGCACCACCGAGTCGACGACCGCCTGCGCAATGGCCGGACCGATGGTCAGCGCCGGGTCTTTGTAGATTTCCACAGCGGCGGCGCCGGCCGGCGACGGCGCGTCCGAGCCGCCCATGAGGGCCGCCGACAGCCCCGGCGGGATGATCACCGCCACCCCGGCCTCGCCGGCATCGACCGCGGCGCGGGCGGCTTCGGCCGAGTCGAGCGTGCGGACCTCGAGCAGGTCGGCGATCTCGGGACTTCCAAGCGCCGACGCGATCGTGGCGCCGGCGGCGGGCAGGCCCGCCCCGGCGCCCGCGTCACTGTTGACGATCACGGTCTTGGTCGCCCCGATCGCGAAAGTGCTTCCCATCCCGCCGAAGGCGGCTCCGAGGGCGAAGGCCAGCAGCAGAGGAGCGATCAGCATCATCGCTAGACCGGCGACGTTGCTATAGACGTGACGAACGTCCTTCCAGGCTATGGTGAGAGCCCGCACGATCTCCTCCGCGCTCGCCTGACCGCTCGCCTAGTTCCTGAGCGCCCGGCCGGTCAGATGCAGAAAAACCATCTCGAGGTTGGGCTCGGCCAGGCTGATCTCGGTGATGCGAGCGCCCGCGCCCCGCGCCCCGTCGAAGAGGAGCGGTATGAGCGTGTTGGCGTCCTGCGCGCCCAGCCACATGCGCCCTTCATCGGGCTCGGAGACCGTCGAGACCCCCGGCAGCGACCGCCACGACTGTGCGAGACTCTCGGCTTCGCGATCGACCGTGAGCTCGATGCGCGTGCGCTCTCCCACGAGGTGAACGAGTTCGTCCTGCGTACCCATCGCGATCAAGGCCCCCTTGTCCATGATGGCGATGCGGTTGGAGAGCTCCTGAGCCTCTTCCATGTAGTGAGTGGTATAGAGCACCGTGACTCCGGTCGAGTTGAGCGCCCTCACGCCGTCGAGGATCGACCGGCGGCTCTGCGGGTCGATGCCCACCGTGGGTTCGTCGAGATAGAGGAAGCGCGGCTTGTGGAGTAACGCGGCGCCGATGTTCACCCGGCGCTTCATGCCGCCCGAGTACTTGTCGATGCGGTCCTTCTGACGGTCGCTGAGCCCGATGAGTTCGAGCACCTCGTCGACGCGCTTCGCGAGCGCCGCGCCGCTCATGCCGTACATGCGGCCCCAGAACATCAGGTTCTCGCGACCGCTCAGATCTTCGTAGAGGGCGATGTCTTGCGGCACCACCCCGATGAGGGCCTTCACCTTGTCCGGTTGCTTCGAGACCGAGTAACCGCCGACACGGGCGTCGCCCGCGTCCTGCTTGAGTAGGCACGACAAGATAGAGATCGTCGTGGTCTTGCCCGCGCCGTTCGGGCCCAGGAGGCTGAAGATCTCGCCTTCCTCGATGGCGAACGACACGTCGTCTACCGCGACCGCGCCCTTGGGCGGGTCGAATTGCTTTCGGAGCCCTTCGACGGCTATCGCTTCCACAGCGGCTTCCCCTCTCGCAGATGCGCTGCAGGCTATAGTACCGAAACGACGAACCGCCTTCTGGGTCTTCTCCAAGAATGTAGGCTATTCTGAGCACCGCACGGCGGAAGTCCCGCGAAAGTAGCGCGGAAACGTTCGAAAGCAAGGAGAACCGATAATGAGCAAACGCACCATGGTGGTCGGAGCGGTCACCCTGGCGTTGGTAGTTGTCATCGTCGCGGTTGCCCTCGCCGTCCTGTACGGCGGCACAGGGACGGCCAAAGCGGTCGCGGCGCCCGGCGTCGTCACCACGGTCTGCGATCCCGCGGCCTGCTCCCAGGATGGTCAGTGCTCGGGCGGTTGCGATTCCGACAGCGCCTGTGATGGCTCTGCCGATGCCGATTGCGACGGATCGTGCCCCGAGCCTGGCGCCGAGCGACGCGGCGGCGGTTGCGGCATGGCGGCCGGCAGCGACGCCGCGGCCGGCGGAGACTGCTGCGCCGAGTAGCGACCCCGCGCGAGCGACCCCTGGTCTGCATCACGGCAACGTGAACGGGGCGCAGCCCCCCACATGTGGGGGGCTGCGCCCCGGTTCTTTCCGCATCGGGTCTCTCGACCCGAGACTCGGGCTCCTAGCCGAAGATCTCCTCGCGGCTCACGAGCTCCTTGTTCAACTTGAACGCGTCGTGCAGCGCCTTGACGGCGGTCTCGCACTTGTCCTTGCGAATCACGCAGCTGATCTTGATGGAACTGGTCGAGATCATCTCGAGGTTGATGCCGTTGTCGGCGAGCACTTGGAACATCTTGGCGGCGATACCGGGGTAGGTCTTCATGCCGGCGCCTACCAGTGTCACCTTGGCCACGTCCTTGTCGACGTCGAAGGCCGAGAAGCCGAGGTCCTCTCTGAGGGCGGATAGAACCTCGCTGATCTTGCGAAGGTCGTTCTCGTCGGCGGTGAACGAGATGTCGGCTTTGCCGCTCGACGAAACGTTCTGGATGATCACGTCGACGTTGACGTTGGCCTGGGCCAGAGCGGTGAAGACCTTGGCCGCCTCTCCGATCTTGTCGGGCAGATCGTGAATGGTTACTTTGGCGTCGGCGAGGGCGTACGTCACGCCCGAGACGATGGCTTGTTCCATGCCTGCTACTTCCTGTCCAATCAGTGTTCCGGGGGCGTCGGTGAAGCTGGAACGGACCCAGAGAGGTACGTTGTAGCGCCGGGCGACCTCGATGCTTCTCAGCATCATGACCTTGGCGCCACTCGCGGTGAGTTCCAGCATCTCGTCGTTGGAGATGAAATCGAGCTTGCGGGCATCGGGCACGATCCGCGGGTCGGTCGTGTAGATGCCGTCCACGTCGGTGAATATCATGCAGGCTTCGGCGCCCAGCGCGGCCGCGAGCGCGACCGCGGTGGTGTCGGAGCCGCCACGGCCGAGAGTAGTGACATCTTTGTCTGTCGAGACTCCCTGGAACCCTGCGACGAGCACGATCTTATCCTCTTCGATGGCGTGCATGACGCGCTGCGGCTTGATGTCGAGAATCTTCGCCTTGGTGTGGGCGGTGTCGGTGACGATGCCGGCCTGTGAACCCGTGAGCGAGATGGCGTTGTAGCCCAACTCGTGGATCGCCATGGCGAGCAGCGCGGCCGAGATACGCTCGCCCGTCGAGAGCAGCATGTCCATCTCGCGCGCCGGCGGGTTGTCGGTGATCTGCTTGGCGAGGTCGATGAGCTCGTCGGTCGTGTGGCCCATGGCCGAGACGACCGCGACGACTGGATGGCCTTCCCGACGCGCCTCGACGATGCGTTTCGCCACCCGTTTGATACAGGTGGCGTCGGCCACCGATGTACCTCCGAACTTCATCACGATGATGTTTGTCCGTTCAGCTTTGTGCTCGGGTCCGCCGAGAACGACGTATTGAGACCCGAGCGCATCTTCCGTTGCCGGAATCAGGTTGGATGGTTGCTCGTCTGCCACCTGGATCAGCGCTCCGCTCTTCGCTTATGGTCGGGTCGATGGATTTTATCGGATTTCCACCAAGAGAGCGGAGTCATGGTTCGAGCGACAGCGATGGAACGGGGCGAGCCGGCAGTTCGACCGTGGGAGAAGCGGCTTCGAGGGGTCGCCCGGGTCGCCACTAGCTACTGGTTCTCGTGGACACGTCAGGGCTCGGGCGATCCTTCTGGGCATCGCCGTCCGGTGAAGGCGTCTTTCGCCGCCAGTGGCAGGTCATGGGGCCCCTGCGGCCGAGACTCCGCCCTTGCCTCCCAGGGTCACAACTCGCGTCGGCCCTGCAGCGCCCTTCCCAGCGTGATCTCGTCGGCATATTCGAGGTCGCCGCCCATGGGCAATCCTGCGGCCGGCCTGGTGATGCGGAGGCTTCCCGCTGAGGTGAGCGAGCGGAGCTCCTCGGAGATGTAGAGGGCGGTGGCTTCGCCCGCAGTGTTCGGGTTGGTGGCGACTATGACCTCTCGTATCTCCTCCGCGTGTACGCGCTCGAAAAGTTCGGCCAGGTGGAGCTTGTTCGGACCAATGCCATCCAGCGGTGACAGGGCTCCGCCGAGCACGTGGTAGAGCCCCCGGTATTCGTGCGTGCGCTCTATGCTGATGACGTCGCCTGGCTCCTCGACTACGCATATCGTGGTCGAATCCCGGGACGAATCCAGACACATGGGGCACAGTTCCTTCTCGGTGAGGTTGAAGCACCGCCGGCAGAAACGCACCACCTCTTTCACCTCTATCAGCGCGTGGGCAAGAGGAAGCGCCTCGTTGGGTGATAGCTTCAGTAGATGGAAGGCGAGACGTTGAGCGGTCTTGGGGCCTACGCCGGGCAGCTTGCTCAGTTCGTCGATGAGCCTCTGGACGGTGGGACTGAACATGCTCCGAGTAGGGGAGGCGGGTAAGCGGGACCCTAGAAGGGAAGACCGGGTATGTTGAGACCCGCGGTGAGGCCGCCCATCTTCTTGTTCGCCAATTCCTGAGCCGACCGTAGAGCCTCGTTGGTAGCGGCCATGATCATGTCCTCGAGCATCTCGACATCCTCGGGGTCGATAGCCGACGGGTCGATCTTGATGCTCTTGAGCTCAATGGCGCCGGTGACCTGCACGGTGACCATGCCACCTCCGGCCGACGCCTCCACGGTCTGGAGGGCGAGGTCGTCCTGCATCTTGGCCATGTCGGCCTGCATCTTCTGGACCTGCTTCATCATCTTCTGATAGTTAGGGTTATTCACCGGAGCCTCCTAGCGCGTGGGCCCGTCATCTACTACGCGTGCGTCGAACTCCAGCTTGAGTACCCGCAGAAGCTCGTCTTTGCTCAGGATTCTAGCATCTTCCGTTTTTTCGACCGGTTCGGGCGCCGACTCGGCCGCCAGCTTCGTGGCGAACCGCATCTCGGAGCCCGTGATCTCACTCAAAGCCTCGGCGATGAGCGAACGGTTGTCATCGCGAGCGACCATGTTGGCCTGGAACGTGTAGCCGGCCGGGAACTCCACCACCAGCTCGTTGCCGGTGACGCTGTTGGGCATTCCCTCGCCGAGCACCGCGGCCAGGCCCGGTTGCCGCTTCTTGACGGCTTCGAGCACGACGGGCCAGGCTCGCCTGAGGTGGTCGATGTCGGCGCGCACGCCGCCCACGGGGTGAGGGCGGCCTCCGGCGCCCGCGGCCGGTTCTGAGGCCGGCTCTCCCGCATCGGTGGTCCGCTTGGGGGCCGGCTCGGACGAAGGCTCGGCGCCGGATTGCGCGGCGACAGTAGCTGCCGGTCGGGGCGTCGCCGGCGCCGGGGTCACGGGCTTGGGCGCGGGTCTTTGGGCCGGCGCGGCCGGAGTGGATGCCCGCTCGGCTGGGGCGCTGTGGAGCGCGGTCATCTTGATGAGCACCAATTCGAGTTCGAGTCGGGGGTCGGAACCCTGACGTATGGAGCGGAGCGCCTCGCCGAGGAGGTCGACGAAGGTCACGGTCCGCACGGTCGACACACGGGCGGCCTGGCTGCGCAGCCTGTCCAGCTGCTCCTCGGTCGCCGCGATACTCGCGGGGGTCTGGTCGGTGTGCTTCACCACGTAGACGTCGCGCAGGTGGGCGAGCAGGTCTTTGATGAACTGGGAATAGTCTGTGCCGCCCTCGTTCAGGCGCTCGACGAACAGCAGAGCTCCCTGGGTATCGCTCTCGTGCACGAGGTCGACGATCTCGAAGAGCAGGTCGTGCTGCACGATGCCCAGGATGTCGAGCGTCTCCTGCAACGACACGGCGCCGTCCGAATAGGTGGCCAACTGGTCGAGGATGCCGATGGCGTCGCGGAAGCTCCCACCGGCGGCGCGGGCGATCACGGTGAGTGAAGACTCCGCCACCTCGATGCCCTCCTGCTCCGCGACCCCGGCGAGGACCTTGACCACCTCGGCGATCGACGGCCGGCGGAAGTCGAAGCGCTGGCAGCGTGAGAGGATGGTCGCCGGCACCTTGTGTGGCTCGGTGGTGGCAAGGACGAAGATGGCGTGTACCGGCGGCTCCTCGAGCGTCTTCAGCAACGCGTTGAAGGCCTCGGGAGTGAGCATGTGCACTTCGTCGACGATGTACACCTTCATGCGTCCTTCGACCGGCGAGAAGTGCACTTTGTCGCGGAGGTCGCGGATGTCGTCGATGCCCCGGTTCGAGGCCGCGTCCATCTCGACCACGTCGAGGGCGCTACCCCGGCGGATGGCCACGCAGTGCGGGCAGGTGCCATCGGGCTCGGGTGTCGCCATGCCCTGTCCGGCGTCGCAGTTGAGCGCCATGGCGAGGATCTTGGCCGTCGAGGTCTTGCCCGTTCCGCGCGGCCCGGTGAAGAGGTAGGCGTGGCTCACCCGATCGTGTTTGATGGCGTTGACCAGGGTGCGGGCCACGTGTTCTTGCCCGATGATGTCCTCGAAGCGTGCCGGTCTGTATTTGCGGTAGAGAGAGACTGACATGCGCCGGGCTACCCCTCGGTTTCGCGCTCGAAAGAGATGCCCGCAGTATACCAGCCGTCCCCGGCCGCTCCGGCCTCAGCTGCCATCGGAGACGTCGTCGCGATCGTCCTCCGACGGCTGCTCCCCGGGAGCGGGACAGGTCGCCCCCGACCGGTCGGCCCGGGCCTGCCGGCCGTCGCGCGTGCGCTCGTCGGCCTCGCGCAACACTCCGTAGTGATCCTCGCGTATAAGGTCCTCGATGCGTTGGGCGTCGGGCTCGGCCACCGAGAAGTAGCGAGCCGTGAGTCGGAAGATCTGCACCGACGTCTCGAACTCCTCGGGCACCACCTCGTTCGCCCCGAGGTCGTAGAGAGGCTGGACCTCCGAGACGAACCGAGTGCGCGCGATGATGTGCAGGCACGGGTTCACGCGGCGCAGTTGTGCCACGATGCCCCTGGTCGCCACGGGATCGCCGATGACTACCGCGGCCGCGCGCGCCTGCTGCGCGCCCGCTTGGACCAAGACCGCTTCGTTGGTGGCATCTCCGAAATAGAGGGGCTCAGCTCGGCGCGTCTCTTCGCGCACCGTCTGTGGATTCATCTCGATCACCGCGTACGGAAAGCCGAACTCCCGGGCGACCCGGGCGAGGTTCCTGCCGTTCAGACCATACCCGACGATGAGCAGATGGTCGCGGCGGACCGGACGCTCCTTCACCGCCTTGGCAGTGCGTTTCCGCAGCCAGACGGGCAGACGCACGGCGTCGGCCGCGCGGCCCACGCGGCCGGTCCGGCTGATCACGACGGGCGTGACGGCCATGGTGACCACGGCCACGGCGAGAAAACCCTGCTGGAGGTTGGCCGGGAGCAGTGAATAGGTCGCCGCCACGGCCGCGAGGACGAAAGAGAACTCCCCGACCTGGGCGAGGGCCATCCCGGTGCTGACCGCGACGCCGGACGGATAGCCGATCGACAGAACCGCGGCCGTGCCCGTCAGGGTCTTGACCAGCATGAGCCCCGCGGAGGCCAGCAAGACCATCCACCAGTGGTCACGCAAGAAGCCGGGATCGAGGAGCATGCCGACCGAGACGAAGAAGAAGCTCATCAGGAGATTGCGGAACGGGAGGACGTATCCGAGGGCTTGGTGGCTGTATTCCGACTCGGCGATGATGAGTCCGGCAAGAAAGGCTCCGAGGGCCAGAGAGAGCCCCAGACGCGCCGACAGGGCCGCGACCGCGAAGCAGATGGTGACGACCGCCATCAAGAAGACGTCGGAGCTTCGGCTGCGCGCTGCTTCGAAGAGCACTCGCGGAGCCACCCAGCGGGTCAGCACCACCACGAAGGCGACGAGACCCACGGCAACGGCCACCATGAGGGCCGGGCCGAGCGAGAGGGCGCCTTCCGCTTGGGCGGCGCCCTCACCCGCGAGCAGCGGCAGAACGAGCATCATGGGCACGACGAGGATGTCTTGGAACACCAGTATGCCGAGCGCATTCCGGCCGATGGCGCTGTCGATCTGCCCGCGTTCACCCAGAGTCTTGATGACAACGGCCGTGCTGCTCAGCGCGATGAGCATGCCGAGGACGAGCGACTCCGCCATAGACAGACCAGTCAGCAGGGCGAGGCCCACCCCGATTCCCCCGGTTACCACGACCTGCAGGGGTCCCGCCGCAAGGATGCTGCGGCCGAGCCGTCTCATCCTTCCGAACGAGAACTCGAGTCCGAGCGTGAAGAGCAGAAAGATGACACCCATCTCGGCGAGCGCTTCGACGCTCTCGGCGCTCTTGATCAAACCGAGGCTCTTCGGACCTATCAAGGCCCCCGCGACGAACAGTCCGACCAAGGGAGGTAGGCGCAGGCGGCTGAAGATGAGCGTAACCACCACCGCGACGGCGAGGACGACCAGGACGTCGGTGAGAGTCTCCGTCATCACCATACCGCCGGGTTAGGTTTGTGAAACGACCGTGCACCCACCTTCGAAGACGAACCTCCAAGCGCCCGCCGGTAGCCAGCTCGAGCCAAGCTACCCCGCGGCACATGAAAGAGTCCGCTTAGGGCTGCTACCTCCCGGTCCTGACCCGGTTCACGGATTTCCATTGCGCAGGACCTAGCCGTCAACACCACTTGCCGACGTCAGACCTCACAGGCCCGCTCCTAGGGTGGGAATTCAGCCCCGCTAAAGCGGTTTGCGGGTAACAGGGCACCGCTAGTTCCCCACCTAGCACGATCGCCCGAAGTATACCCTAGCGGGCCGCTCAGGTAGTGGAAGGTGAAGCCGCGAGACTCGCCTTGAGAGCCTCGAGGGTGGCCTTGTCGTCGGCCGCCGTGGCCGAGATGCCCTTGTCGAGCGTGGCGAGGGCTCCCGTCGTGTCGCCCTCTTCGTAGAGCAACTGAGCCAGATTGGCGTACCCGCCGATATACGCTGGTTTGTCGGCGATCATCTGGGTGTAGACCGCCTTGATCTCGCTCCAGAGGGGGGAGAGGGAGTCTACGAACCGGTCGAGCAGATCGACGGCCTCGTCGACGTGTTTCGAGGGCGCGCCGATCGTGTCGGCGATCGCACGCGCGGCGCCGATGGTCTCGGCGGCGCTCCCTTCGGCAACCTCGCGGGCCAGGTTGAGCTGGTGGTAGATGTCGAGCATCACGCCGTCGGCGACGTCGATCGATGCCTGGTCGGCCTTGTTGAGCATCTGGATGCACCCGACGGCCTGCGCGCGGGCGCGCAGCGCATGCGAGAGGGCCGAGCGGGGATCGTCGTTGGCGGCGCCCACGTCATCGAGAGCCCTGGCGAGAGCGTTCTGGGCCTTGGCCGTGCGCGCCAACTCCCTGTCGAGATCGGTCAGACCCACGGGAACGGTGGTTGTTGTCGATGCGCTCGAGACCGGCGTGGTCACCGGACCGGAGCTGGTTGTTGTCGAATCCGCGCCGCTTGAGCAGCCGGTCGTGGGGCCGGCGAGCAGCGCGGCGCCGAGCAGAATCAAGATCGCCGCGCGCGCGGCTTTGCCCTTCGAGCGGGTCGTGCTCAACGCGGACTCCTTTCCTGCGGGCGTTCCCCAACCAATGGCGGAGTGGGAGGGATTCGAACCCTCGAGACGAGTTACCCCCGCCTACACGATTTCCAGTCGTGCTCCTTAAGCCAACTCGGACACCACTCCGCGGGGCGCACCAGGCTTTGAGCAGGCGCGATTATAGCCCAAAGACTCGAACCGAGACCCGCGGAGGCCGCCGCCGGCCATATTCATGGCCCCGGCGCCGCGCCGCCGGCGACCCGAGGCCGTTCGCCACGCATCGAGCGACCTCTCAAGGCCAGACGGGCTGGCCCCCGACGATGATGGTCCAGACGATCAGGGTGATACCCGCGAGGAACGTACCCGGAAAGATGAGCGAGCCGATGGCGTCGCGCGTGATCTCAGATGGCGGCAGCTTCCAGAGGCTCACGGCGCTGATGACGACGCTCGCGGATATGGCTGTGATCACCTGGCCTCCGCCGATACCCAGATACATGAGCACGGCGCCGTAAGTGCCGAGCGAGCCAAGCCCAAAGAGCAGCCGTTCGGGTCCTGTGAGACGCGGACCAGAACCGAGGCCGATGAGCAGGAGCGCGAGACTGGCGAGAAAGAAGCCGCCCCCGAGTACGAGGTAGCCCATCTTGGTGTCGAGGAACACGATCTTCGAGGCGAATTCGCCCTGGTAGAAGATGTCGGGTAGAGAGCGCGACACCCAGTGGCCCGCCAGGTGGACGCCGTGCCCGATCAGGCCGAGGCCGAGGCCGATCCAGAACGTCCAGGCCAAAGGACTCGAGATCGCGGAATACACGTTGAGCGTGCCTCTGGCGGTCTGGCTGAGGACGAGGAACAGGCGGGTGAACGCGAAGGCGGCAAGCGCCGGGAGCAGCACGCTGAAGACAAGGTCGGCCGGTGTGAGTGCCCACTGGCCCTTGGGGACCGCCGCCCCGGCGCGCACGCCCTGGTAGATCTCCCAAGCGAGGAGCGACATCATGACCCAGAAGACGCTCCGCGCGACCGGGGCTGTGGCTCTGGCTTGGCTTGTGGCAGGTCTCACTCGGTCCTCGGTCCCCCGGACTCGGCTTGCTACTCGTGCGGGCATCATAGAGCGCCCGGCTGTGTGCTCCCGCCGGCCATTCTATCGCGCCCGGCGGAGGCCGGCCATCGCAACCGGGCGAGCGCTCGCCGCCCGGGACCTCGCCCCCGGCAGCCCCTAGACTACGAAGGGCAGCAGCGCCTTGCGTTCAGGTGGGTAGTCGGGGAACTGGTCGCGGTACCAGTTGTGCGTCTTCCAGGCTCTCGGGGCCAGATTGGCTATCGTCCATACCAAGAAGGCGAGGGCTCCGAGGTTCCAACAGAGAAGCGCCCAGCCTCCCCACTCGATGATCTCGCCCATGTAGTTGGGACAACTGACGAAACGGTACCCTCCCCCGTAGGGGATCTTGTAGCCCTTCTTACCGTCGGTGCGCAGCCGCATGAGGACGAGATCGGAGTGCTGGTTGATGGCGAACCCGCCCCAGAAGAGCAGCGCCCCGATGATGAAGCGTGGATCGTAGAACCACGAAGCCTGCAACTCGGGCCCGAGCGTGAACAGGTAGCGTCCGTTGAGGTAGCCGTTGCCGATATTGAAGGTGGCGCCGAGCGCGATGACCGAGACGGTCATGCTCGGACGGCTGGTACGCAGTCTGAAGGGGTAGACGAGCGACCGGTGCACGTAGTGCGCGCACCAGAACAGTAGCAGCACGATGCTCACCGGGTTGGCCGTGCGGTCGCTCAACCCATAGAGCACGAGGAACGCGATCAGGACGGGCGTCTCCATAAGGATCCAACCCAGGCGGGAATTGAGTTCGGGCCCCCATCCCTTGCGCGTGAAGCGACCATACGGCGCGGTAATGAAGAAGAGAACGAAGAAGGTGGCGGCGGCCACCGCCATCCAGGCGATCACCAGCCAATGATAGAAGGTCATCTCGCTCATCAGTCAGAACTTATACCACCTCGCGCGTCTTGGCGCACCACCGTGTGCGCGTGTACGCTGGCACGATGGAGCAGATAGTCAACGTCATCGGGCCGACCATCTTCGTGATCGTGGTCGGATACCTCCTCGGCCGTTTCGGCAAGCCGGACGTCTCGACGCTCATCGACGTCGCCATGTTCATCGCCACTCCCTGTCTGGTGTTCAACTCTCTGTACACCAGCGAGGTCAACGTTGGGGAGGCGCTCGATCTCTGGGGAACCTACGCTCTGGTGACGGCCGGTACCTTCGCCGTCGCCTGGCTGGTGTTCGGCGTCATGCGCAGGCGGGGTCCGGGTGTGTACCTGCCGGTACTTTTTGCGAACACGGTCAACATCCCCTTTCCCATCATCTACCTGGCGTTCGGCGAGGCGGGAGTGGCCGCGGCCGTGCTCTACTACATCCCGAACGCGCTGCTCATCTACTCGCTCGGGGTGTACATGGCCTCGGGGCAGAAGGAACTGAGGCAGGGGCTCAAGGCCGTTCTTCGTACGCCCTTGGTCTACGCGGCCGTGGTGGCTCTCATACTCAATCTCAACCACGTACCCATGCCCAAGCTTGTCACCACTTCCTTCGGGCTTATCGGCCAAGCGGCAGTGCCGCTGATGCTGCTCGTGCTGGGCATCAGCATCCGCAATCTCAACCTCAAGCAGGTACCGGTGACACTGACGGCCAGTGTGATACGAATGGGCGGGGGTTTCGCCTTCGCCCTGCTCGCGGTCTGGCTCTTCGGCATGACCGGGCTGACTCGGGCGATCGGCATATTCGAGTCGGCTATGCCGAGCGCGGTGTTCGTTTCGCTGCTCGCCAACAAGTTCGACAACGAGGCCGAACTGGTGTCGTCCATAGTCCTGATGACGACCCTCATGGCCGTGGGAGTGATCCCAGCGCTGCTGTACTTCTTGACATGAAGAACCCAGCGGCGACAAGCTCAGCGGCGACCGGCGCCGACGTGGGCGGCGACCGTGAAGCCGGGTGCGCCGCGGCCGGGCGTCTTGGCACGATCGCGAATTGGTAGGATAGTCTCGCCTTGAGGGCCCATCGGAAGCCGTTGTTCCTGAGGAACGGCGCCAGGAGGTTGAGAGGGTGACGGACCAAACTGAAGACCGCACGGCCCGTGTCGCCTACTTGCCCGGTGGAAGGCCATTCCGGTTGGCCGGAGTGATCTTCGACTTCGACGGCACGCTCACTCAGCCGGGCGCGCTCGATTTCGCCGCCCTCCACGAAGCGCTAGGTTGTCCGCGAGAGATCGGCCTGCTCGAGTTCCTGGCCCAATTGGACGACGGCGAGGTGCGCTTGGCCAAGGAAGCCGCGCTGCTCGAGGCCGAAGTCGAAGCCGCCGAGCGGTGCCGGGCCAACGAAGGCGCGGCGGATCTGGTCGCGTTCTTGCGCGAGAACCGCGTGCCTATGGCCATCATCACCCGCAACAGCCGGCTCGCCGTCGACGTGGCCTTCGACAACCTGCCCGAGATCGACGAGGAGTGGTTCGGCGCCGTGCTGACCCGCGACCTCCCTCTTAACCCCAAGCCGTTTCCCGACGCGGTGCGGGTGGCGGCGGAACAGCTGGGCGTGCCGGAAGAACACCTACTCATGATCGGCGATCATGATTTCGACATCGAAGCGGGCAGACGGGCCGGTACGGTCACGATGTTCCTGCGCAACGTCCCGCGGGCCGGCGGCGCGCCGGCCGGCGCGGACTTCGTGGTCGATAGCCTCGACCAAGCGAGGGAGATCATCCGCTTTGGATTGCCCCTGCAAACGGGCAAGTTGCCGGCCGAGGTGCTCGCGCTGGGCCTGGCCGGCATCGGCACCACCGACCCGACCGTTCTGGTTGGAGCGGCGGTGGGTGAGGACGCCGCGGTCGTCGACGTGGACGGCGTCGAAGTGATTGTTCTTACGTCGGATCCCATCACGCTCGCCGCGGATGCGCTGGCTCGCTACGCGGTGCTGGTCAACGCCAATGACATCGCGACCTGCGGGGCCGACCCGAGGTGGCTTCTCAGCACCCTCCTCTTCCCGCCGGGTTCGAGCGCCTCGGAGGTGCTCGCCATGATGCGCGACATCCAGGCGGAGTGCGCGGCCTGCGGACTCACGCTCTGCGGAGGGCATACCGAGATCTCCGACGCTGTCTTGCGTCCTCTCGTGGTGGGAATGGTTGTGGGCACTGCCCTCAGGAAGCAGTTGATCGACAAGCGGAAGATGAGGCGGGGAGACCGGATACTCTTCACCAAGAGAGTCGCGGTCGAGGGCACCGGCCTCATCGCGCGCGGGTTCGGGTCGGACCTACTCACCGCCGGACTCAGCGCCGCCGAGATAGGGCGGGCCGCGGGCCTCGTCGAGCAGATCGGCATTCTCGACGAGGCCCGCATCGCCCGTTCGGCGCCGGGCGTCAGCGCCATGCACGATGTCACCGAGGGCGGGCTGGCGACGGCCGTAAGGGAGCTGGGCGCGGCAGGCGGACGCCGGCTGCGCCTCCACCTCGACCACATCCCGATCTATCCCGAGACCCGACGTGTCTGCATGGCGCTCGATCTGCAGCCGCTCGGCCTCATCGGCTCGGGCAGCCTGCTCATCACCTGCGCGGCCAGAAGCGCCGGCGCTCTGGTGGAGGCCATCAGGAGCGCGGGCATCGAGGCGACCGACATCGGCGAGGTGCTCGACGAAGGCGAAGGCGTCGAGTGTACGGAGAACGGCGGCCCCGGGGAGTGGCCCTCCTTCGAGAGCGACGAGGTCACGCGGCTGAGCCTCTAGCTCATGAACGGCATGACCACGCCCTTGATGAAACCGGGCTTCAGGCCCAGGTTGTCGTCGAAGGCCTGGCCGATATCCTCCAGCCTGTACTTGTGGGTGATCAGCTTCTCCATGGGATAGATGCCCTTCTCGAGCGCCCACATGGCCCGCGCCAACTCGCTCTGGTAGTCGGTGGACATCCCTATTCCCTGGGGACTGTAGATGATGGGGCACTTGATCCAGTTGAACAGCTCGTAGGTGTTGGGCGCCTGGTGCCACCCCACGAGGATGACCTTGCCCCGGTTGGTCTTGATCACATCGCCGGTCACCTTGATGCCGATCGGGTGCCCGACCACCTCGATGGCCACGTCGACGCCCCGGCCTCGGGTGATCTTCATGACTTCCGCGACCACGTCCACCTTGTTGGGGTTGAGGGTGATCGTGGCTCCCAATTGTCTGGCCAGCTCGAGGCGGCTGTCGTCGAGGTCGGCGACGATGTACTCGCGCAGCTTGGGTGAGGACACTCCGGCGATGATGCCCAAACCCATGAAGCCGGCGCCTATCTGGAACACGTAGTCCCCGAACTCGGGCGTGGTAGTCCGCGCGATCGACATGCAGCTCATGAGCGGCTCGCCGAGCGCGTATTCGAAGGGGATGCCCTCAGGGATCTTCTCGATGATCATGCCGTGCGCCCGGTGCGCGGCGAACCTGGTCGGATCGACCGCCACGTACTCGCAGTATGCGTCGTCGGCGAAGTAGCCGGTGATGCGGTCGCCCACTTGGAAGCCTTTGATCAACTTGCCGACCTCCACCACCGTCCCCGCCGGCTCGTGCCCGGCGCGGCGAGGGAAGGGATTGGCCTGCTTCATCTCGTCGCTGTAGGAGTCCTTGTAAGCGGTCATGTCGCTCGAGCAGACTCCGCACGCTTCGATCTTGACCAACATCTCGCCGTCGGTGATCTCGGGGGTGGGGACTTCGCGGATCTCGTAGGTGCGAGGCGCCACAACGAACGCTGCTCTCATCTTGGTGCTCTCCTTCCGTAGGGAGGCGAAGACCGCCACAAGCGATGATAGCGCCGAAGGCGTGCGGAGGGGGCCCGCCGTTCCAAGGCTTCGCCATCCGCCGGTTGTCGCACCGGCCTTCTGCCCGCTAATAGCGACGGGCCTCGCGGCAATCAAATCGACTAGGCACTCCACCCACGTCCGGTTGCCGCGCAGCAAACGGATACTACCCCTATGCCGTGTGACAAGACTCAGCGGGCGCGAGAAACGACTCGAAGAAGGGGCGAGACCAATGGACAAGGAGATCATCCTCTACAACCTCGCCCACGCCCCAGCTAGTACGGCGTTGCCAAATAGTACGGTGTTGCCGTATAATCAAGGCATGCACAACTCCGACGACACCATCACTCACTCCGCCCCCGAACACGAGCACCCGCGCGGGCCAAGCGACGCCGCGCCTGGCGACCGTCTGCGCGTGGCCTACTGGAGGGCGCTCCACGATCTTGAGGCGCTCCGCGTACTGCAGTGGGAGCGGTCGAACCTGACCCTGCCGCAGCTTCGCGTGCTCTTTCAGGTCAGGCGTTCGCCGGGCATCACCACCGGCGAGTTGGCCAAGTGCGTGGGCATCACCGTGTCGACCACGAGCGGCCTAGTGGCCAAGCTGGCCGATAGAGACCTGCTCACGCGGGGCACGAGCCAGGAAGACCGCAGGCAGATTCCACTTGAATTGAGCGAGGCCGGATTGCAGCTGGCGGGCGAGCTGGCCGAGACCACGCGGCCGTTCTTCAACGCCGTGGTGGAAGAGCTGGGCGATGATCTCGAGCGGGTGACCGACGCCCTGGAACTGCTGGGGCGGGTCGCCGCCCGGGTGAGAACGCGTTGAGCGCATGGCTTGCGAATATACGGGCGTTCGCCGCCGCCTTCCGGTCGCTTCGCACGCGTAACTACCGCCTTTTCTGGATAGGACAGATGGTCTCGCTCGCCGGCACCTGGATGCAGGATGTCGCTCTCAGCTGGCTGGTGCTCGAGCTCAGCAAGTCGCCAGAGGTCCTCGGACTCACAATGACCATCCGGTTTCTGCCGGCGCTTCTGTTCTCGCTCTATGGAGGCGTACTCGCCGACCGGCTGCCGAAGCGTAGGACCATCATGGTGTGCGAGGGCACTCAGGCGGTCGTCGCACTGGCCCTCGCCGTGCTGACGCAGACCGATCTGGTGACCGTTGGCATCATCTACATACTCGCCGGTCTGCGCGGCTTCGTCGACGCCATCGAAGGACCTACCCGCCAGGCCTTCGTGCCCGAGATGGTGAGCACCGAGGACGTGCCGAACGCCGTTGCGCTCAATTCCACGCTGTTCAACGGCGCGCGGGTCGTCGGCCCGGCGATCGGCGCCGCGGTGATCAGCCTCTTCGGCATGGCCGCGTGCTTCTACCTGAACACGGCGAGCTTCGTCGCCGTCCTCATCGCCTTGTGGGCGATGCGAACCCGGGAACTCTACCGCACGCCTCGCATCGTGCGCGAAGGGTCTCTGCGGCAGATGTGGGAGGGCCTGCGGTTCATCCGCTCGTCGCCGGAACTCGTGGTCATCTTCATCGTGATGGCCGCTCTTGGGGCCTTCGGCTTCAACATGCAGACGCTTCTTCCGCTCGTGACCAAGTACGTGCTCAGCGCTGGGGCCTCGACTCTGGCGTTGCTGATGATGACGATGGGGGTCGGCTCGGTGATCACCGGACTGTTCGTGGCGTATCGAGGCAGACCGAGCCAGCGCCTCTTTCTCACGTCGTCGGCCGTCTTCGTGGTACTGCTGCTGGGTGCGGGTCTCTCGAGATGGACGGCGTTGACAGGCGTCTTGCTCTTCGGAGTCGGAGTCGCCGCGACGCTCACCATGACCAGCGCCAACACTCGCCTACAGCTGGGCACGCCGGGAGAACTGCGGGGCCGGGTCATGGGCATGTACATCGTCGTCTTCATAGGCACGACGCCTGTCGGGAGCTACCTCATCGGATTTCTCGCCGAGCGGGTGGGCATGCTCGTGACCGTGCTCGCCGTCGCGGGACTGTGCGCGGTCGGTGTGGCCGGCGGCGTGCTCTCGGCCGCGCGTCACGGGAGGGCTGAGGATGCGGCCCCCACGAGCGGTACGTCTCCGTGGGGCGCCGAGCGCCAAGGTACACTGGAGAACAACAGCGGGACGGCATAGGCCGTCCCGCGGCGAGCGATTCCGGCGGCGTGCGGAGGCGAAATGCGTGCATGGTCGGCAGACCAGGCTAGGCCCCTAAGAAACGGCTTTGCCGTTCGGCCGCCCCTCAGATCGGCGCTGAGCCTGAATGCTCTCGCCGTGCTCGCCGCGCTCCTCGTTCTGCTCGCCGGCTGCTCCGATCCGCTCGCAGGCTCGGCCGGTCTCGGCGATTCATACTTGCCCAACGCCGGCAACGGCGGCTATGAGGTGCTGCACTACGACCTCGACCTCACGGTCGACCCGTCGTCGGGGCAGCTCGCCGGCCTCGCGACGATATCGGCCGTCGCCACGCAGGATCTATCTGCCTTCAACCTGGACTTCGACTGGCCCGGCGACGTCGAGGCGGTCGCCGTCGACGGTCGCGGCGCAGACTGGAAGGTGAGCGACGGCGAGCTGAAGGTCGCATGTCCGGCTACCCTGGAGGCCCAGGGCGAGTTCACTGTGTCGGTCGCCTACGCCGGCACGCCCAAGGCGATCGAGGACGCGGGATCGTTCGAAATGGGGTGGCAGCATCGCGGCGACCTGATCTTCACCCTGGACGAACCCGAGGGCGCGAGCACCTGGTTCCCGGTCAACGACCATCCTTCGGACAAAGCTACCTACTCCTTCCGCATCACCGTCCCCAAGCCGTATGTGGCCGCCGCCAACGGGGTGCTGGTCGCCACCGAGGACAAAGGAACAGATCAGACTTTCGTATGGGAGATGAAGCAGCCGCAGGCCAGCTACCTGGCTTCGGTCACCATTGCCGACTACGTGGTGCAGACAGGGGAATCCTCAACCGGGGTACCCATACGCAACTACTTCGACCCGGGCCTGATGACCGATGCCGAGACCGTCTTCGAGCGTACGGGAGAGGTGCTCGACTACTTCGTGGGAGTGTTCGGGCCCTACCCGTTCGAGGTCTATGGCGTGGCCGTGCCCGCCGCCGACACCGGCGCGGCTATGGAGAACCAGACGCTGTCTCTCTACGGGCAAGACGTCGTCGCCCGGCGCATGACCGGCGACGCCGTGACCCGGGAGATCTACCTGGCCCACGAGCTGGCCCATCAGTGGTTCGGCGACAGCGTCACCATCGAGCGCTGGCAAGACATCTGGCTGAACGAAGGCTTCGCCACCTACGCGAGCTGGCTGTGGCTGGAGCACGACAAGGGCGCGCAGATGATGCGGGCGCTGGTCGAGCGGACCCTTCTGTCGCTGGACGGCGCGAGCTACCCGCCGCTCTCCGATCCGGGCGTGGACGGTCTCTTCAGCGCCAATGTCTACGGCCGGGGAGCGCTCACCCTGCATGCCCTACGGCTCACCGTTGGCGACCAGGCCTTCTTCACGATCGTGCGGGAGTGGGCGTCGCGCTACCAGTACGGCAGCGTGAACACCGATGAGTTCATATCGTTGGTGAAGGAAGTGGCGACCGGCGTGCCCCCCGACCAGCTCACGGCGCTCTTCGCCGCCTGGCTCGACGAGGAGCGACGGCCGGTCCTGCCCGGGGAGGGCTGGTGAGCGAACAGACTGCTTCGGGGAGCGCCGCCTGGGTCGATTTCGATTGGTCGCGCGAACGATATGAGGACCTCGTTCGGCGGGTCATCCCAGACTACGAGCGGCAGGACGCCATGATCGCGCGGGCGGTGAGCGCGGCGGCGCCGGCCTCCGGCGCGGCGACCGGCCGCGACGCATGCGCCTTCCGCATTCTAGAGTTGGGTGCGGGGACGGGTTCGCTCTCCCACTTCCTGCTGGATGCGTATCCACGGGCTATGGTCACGGCCGTGGATGTCTCGTCCACGATGTTGGCCGAATGCCGGCGAGCACTCGCCGGTTTTGGCGAACGGGCCAGGGTGGTGGAGGCCGACCTGGCCACCGTGGATCTCCTGCGACTTGGGTCGGCGGAGGCCCGCGGCGCCGGGGCCGGCGCTGCGGCACAGCGGGCCCGCCGGGCGCCGCTCTACCACGCGGTCGTCTCGCGGCTGGCTATCCACCATCTCGACGACGCGGGCCAGGAGGCGCTGATGGGGCGCGTGTTCGCCGCACTGGAGCCCGGCGGCATCTTCGTCAACAGCGACATGATCGCCGGCGAAGACCAGGCCGAGGCCTCAGCCATGATGGAGGAGTGGCGCGGCTACATGAGAGGCCGGGGTGACGACCCCACCGAATGGGAGAAATGGCTCGTGGGCGACGACGATCATCCGGCGACGGAGAGCGCGCAGCTGGCGTGGCTGCGCGCCGCCGGGTTCGCCGAAGTGCAGGTTGTGTGGAGGGTGGCCGGCTTCGCCCTGCTGCGGGCGGTCAAGGCGGCGCGGACCTGAGATTCGCGGGCTTGAGACCCGCGAGTCGCGCCTGGCGTCTGCGCGGGCGCTGGCGCAGGCGCCGCGCCGCGCCGCGACCGGGCGGCGGGCGTGTCTACGTGGCCGCCGAGGTGTCTTTGGGCACGCTGAATTCGGGCCGGTAGCGCACCACCCCGCTCTTGCCCGCCAATCGCCCCACCGACAATTCGAGAGCCATGAGGACCTCCCCGGGTGGCACCACGTCCGCGCGCAGACCCCAGCGGGAGGCCGCGATGAAGCCGAACCTGCCGAAGTAGTCTGGATCCCCGGTCACTACCACTCCGGCCACGTCTGAATCGCGAAGGAGCTCCAGGCAGGTCTCCACCAAGAGAGTCGCGACGCCGCGCCCTTGGTGCTCGGGTAGCACGGCAACGGGGCCGAGGCCGAGCAGTCGCTCCTCGCCCCGCTCGGTGGTCAACGTGACCGGCGTCACAAGAACGTGTCCGATTACCTCGCCGCCGACGACCCGGCTGGGGCCCACGCCGTGACCCTCGTTCTGGCGGCCGTCGGGGCCGCCCCAGCCCCCGCCCTCACCCCCCAAGGGCGACAGATCTGCTTCCGTGGCTTCAGCGGGGGAGGAGTCGATCTCCTCGGCGCCGATGACCGCCACCATGGAGAGCGTTACGAAGCCCGCGGCCCGGAGCGCTTCGACGATCTTGGCCTCGACCGGACTGTCGAAGGCGGCTTCGACGACTCTTCTGATAGCCGTGACGTCGTCGGGACCTTCGTAGCGGACCCTGGCTTGCGAAGTATTGATCGGTTCGTGACCCACGTCACTCCGTCCCGGGTCTTGAGTAGTAGGGTCAGTGCGCGGGAGGGGGTGGGGGTTCGTGGCCTTCGAGGGCGACGATGGCCTCCCTGACCTCCCGTGGTACCGGCCGTTTGCGGCCCGCCACGTAGTCGTACCAGACGAGGTGACAGGCGCTCCGCGCGGCAAGCCTGTCGAGTCGCGTGCTGTACGCTGCGTGCTCCATGGTAAGCCGGTCGACTCCCAAGTGTGCGATGCGGGCGCCCAACAGTAGGTTGTCGGGGAACTTGACGGGCGCAAGGTAGCGGCAGTTGACCGAAGCGATGATCGCGCCCGATTCCTTCCACGAGGAGCCCGGTGGGTCCATGCCCAGGCGCAGCAAGTACTCGATGCGCACGGTCTCGAAGTATCTCAGGTAGACAGTGTGGTTGACATGGCCGAGCGCGTCCTGGTCGCCCCACCGCACCTGCACCTCGGTGACAACAGGGAACTCTTCGAGCATCGATCCTCCGTCTGGGCCGCCTGGCTTAGCTACCGACGGAGTGTAGACGATTCCCGGGCGCTCCGCGCGTCCGCGGGGTCAAGAATCGCGCTATTGATTTCTTAGTGATATCAGATTAGTATCGTACAAAGACAGCGATGGCAGGAGTGCCGTCGCCGGCAGGCGATATCCTCAAGGAGGAAGCGAGATGCAGGGGCAGCGAACGAGCGCGGAGCGTGTATCGCTCAATAACGAACGAGAGGCATGGGCCCTCAGTGGTTGGCCGGTGCTGGTCGCGACGATCGTCTTCTACGTGGCGAGTGTGGCTCTCTTCATCGGCGCCGGCGTGCTGGCCGATCGCCAGGAGCTGAGTTCCGCTTTGGGCTGGGGCATGGTGGTGCCGGGCGCGGTGCTGCTCGTGCTGGCCACCTTCTTGTCGCCTGGGTTCTTCACCCTCGAGCCCAACGAGACCAGGGTGCTCGTGCTCTTCGGCGCGTACCGCGGCACCGTGCGGCAGACAGGTTTTCGCTGGGCCAATCCCTTCTACTCCAACGGTCCGACCATCAAGCCGGGCGCGGAGGGGGCCGGGCGCGAAGCCGCGTCCGCGGCCGGGGCCGCGAAGAAGGGCCAGCCCGCGCGCCCGGTGCGCAAGTACCCGCGGTACAAGGTCTCGGTGCGGGCGCGCACCCTCAACGGTCCGAAGCTCAAGGTGAACGACCGGCGCGGCAACCCGGTCGAGATAGCGGCTGTGGTCATCTGGCGTGTCAGCGACACGGCTCAGGCCGTCTTCGACGTCGACGACTTCCAGCAGTACGTCGAGACCCAGAGCGAGACCGCCCTTCGTCACCTGGCCGGCTCTTACGCATACGATCACGGCGAAGAGAACGAGGTGACTCTGCGCAGCAACGTCGACGAGGTGTCGCAGGCGCTCAAAGACGAACTCGAGCAGCGCCTCGCCCGGGCGGGAGTGGTGGTCGAAGAGGCCCGTCTTACGCACCTCGCCTATGCGCCCGAGATCGCCCAGGCCATGCTCCGCCGTCAGCAGGCCGAGGCGGTCATCGACGCCCGCCAGAAGATCGTCCACGGCGCGGTGAGCATGGTCGACATGGCTCTGCGCGACCTCTCCGAGAAGAAAGTGGTCGAGCTCGACGACGAGCGCAAAGCCTCGATGGTCAGCAACCTCATGGTGGTGCTCTGCAGCGAGTCGGAGGTACATCCGGTGGTCAACACAGGTACCCTGTATTCGTAGACCGCATGGCGTGAACGAGACCGCCAGGACGTTGTGAGATAGTGGCTGAGAGAAAGCAATTCTTGCTCCGAATCGACCCGGGCCTCTGGGATGAACTCGAGGCCTGGGCCGCGGACGAGCTGCGCAGCGTGAACGGACAGATCGAGTACCTCCTGAGGGAAGCGGCACGGCGTCGCAAAGGCGTTGTCTACAAGAAAGGAAACGACGATGAAGGACCCGCGTCTCGCGACTCTGGCGGCTAACCTGCTCGACTACTCACTCGAGATCAAAGCCGGAGAAAAGGTGCTGCTTGAGGCCGATGCGGCGGCGGTAGATCTCATGATCGCCTTGGTCGAGGGCTGCTACGAGCGCGGCGCGGTGCCGTATACGCACATCGGCGACTCGCGGCTCAGCCGGGCGGTGTTGCTCGGCGCTACGCGCGAGCAGATGCAGCTCGGACTCACGTGGGCCATGCGCCGCATGAACGACTGCGACGCCAGCGTCTACATCATGGCGGGAGCCAACGCTTCCGAGATGGCCGATGTGCCAGGGCACATCCTTGAGATGTCTCACGTGGTCAACAAGCCACTCATGGACCTGTACCTCCAGAAGAAATGGGTGCTGTTACGCTACCCGACGGCATCGGCCGCCCAGGCCGCGGGCATGTCGACTGAAGCCTTCGAGGATTTCTGCATCTCGGTCTCGACGCTCGACTACGCCCGCATGGACAAAGCTATGGGCCCGCTCGTCGACCTCATGACCCGCACCGATCGCGTGCACGTCGTCTCACCGGGAACCGATATCTCGTTCTCCATCAAAGGCATCCCCATCCTCAAAGCCTCCGGCCAGAACAACATCCCCGATGGTGAGGTGTACACGGCTCCGGTCCGCGATTCGGTCAACGGCACCGTCGCCTTCAACACGCCGTCGCTCGAGGATGGGGTGACCTTCGAGCGCATCAAGCTCACTTTCAGAGACGGCACGATCGTCGCGGCCGAGGCTAACGAGCAGGAACGGCTCGAGCGCCTACTCGACACCGACGAGGGGTCGCGCTATCTGGGCGAGTTCGCGCTGGGTGTCAATCCCCGCATCGAGAAGCCCATGAAGGACACGCTCTACGACGAGAAGATCGGCGGCAGTCTACACTTCGCGGTAGGCCGCGCCTACGACGAAGCCGATAACGGCAACCGCTCGGCTATCCATTGGGATATCGTCCTCATCCAGACGCCCAAGTGGGGCGGCGGCGAGATCTACTTCGACGACGTGCTGGTGCGCAAGGATGGGCTCTTCGTGTTGCCGGAGTTGGAGGGGCTCAACCCCGAGAACCTCATGTAGGGCCTCGGAGCGGCTAGTCCCGGCCGGCGCGCATGGTTTCGGCGCGCGCGGCCTGCTCCTTCCAGAACGGGAACACTTTGGCGATCCGCCATCCTAAGCCCACGAAGAACCAGGCGAACACCGCCGTGCCCGCTCCCACCCCAAGCAGCGGCCAACCGGGCAGGTGGAGGGCAAAGAAGTCGCGGGTCAGAGGCACCACGAAGGCCAAGCCGAATATGACGGCCATGCAGAGCATCAACCACAACCGCCAGCCCCGCACCGGCCGCTCGATCGCCGCGATCACGCGCAGACCGATCACGGTGAACACGATGGTCTCGATGACCTGGGCCTCGGCGACCGTGGCGCCCATCTCGCGCAACAGCAGGTACGAGGCGAGAATCGTTATGGCCGTGAGCAGTCCGGTGGGGATGACGAAGCGGGCCACCCTGTAGACGAAGCCGGGGATGAACCGGCGGGGGTTCGGCGCCAGCGCCAGGAAGAAGGCCGGGATGCCAATGGTCAGCGAATCGATGACCGTCAAGTGCCGGGGCAGGATGGGGTATGGCACCCCGACCGCCGCGACCGCGATCGCGAGCGCCGCGGCCCACACGCTCTTGTTGGTGAACAGGGCGGCTACACGCTCGATGTTGGCGGTCACCCGGCGGCCCTCGGCCACCACTCCGGGGAGCGTGGCGAAGTGGGAGTCGACCAGCACGAGTTGCGAGACCGCGCGGGCCGCCGCCGTGCCGGTGCCCATGGCGATGCCCATATCGGCCTTCTTGAGCGCAAGCACGTCGTTGACCCCGTCACCGGTCATGGCCACGGTGTGGCCTCGGCTCTGCAGCGCGGCGACCATCGCCCGCTTCTGATCGGGGTGCACCCGGCCGAAGACGGTGGTGTTCTCCATGATCTCCGCAAGTTCGTCGCCCTCGGGTAGGGTGCGGGCATCGACTGCCCTGTCGGCGCCGGGCACCCCGGCCTTGGCGGCGATGGTTGCCACCGTGGCGGGATTGTCGCCCGAGATGACCTTGATCTCCACACCCTCTTTGCGGAAGTAGGCGAGCGTCTCGGGGGCGTCGGCTCGTACCCGTTCGCTGAGGATCACGAGGCCCGTAGGCCTCAGCTCGCCGGGCAGGTCTTCGCCGGCAAGCTGCTGCTCGGTGTGCGAGAGCAGGAGGACGCGTAGCCCCTCGTCGGCGAGAACCGCCGCGCGGCTTCGCGCGCGCAGGGCGGCGTCGCAGTCGGCGCCGCACCCATCGGCGACGATCTCGGGCGCTCCCAAGACCCACGAACCTCGGCCGGCGAAGCGTACCGCGCTCCACTTGCGCCCCGACGAGAAAGCGACCTGGTCTTCGACTGTCCATCCCGCGGGGCTCGATAGGTCGCGGCCGATGGCGTCGAGAGTCGAGTTGCGCACCGGAGCGGCGCCGGCCATGGCTCCCAGCACCTCGAGTGCCAGGGCGTCGCCGCCGGGCCCGGCCGCGCTCGCGCCGGCCGTCGCGCTCGGCGTGGCGCCCGGAAGGTCGCCTGCTGCCGGCTCAAGGGCCTCGAAGCGCTCGAAGGCCGGGTGCGGCTCGGTGATAGTGCCTGTCTTGTCGATGCAGAGAACGTCCACGCGGGCGAGACCTTCTACAGCGGGCAGTTCACGGGTGAGCACCTTGCGGCGGGCCAGGGTCACGGCCGAGACCGCGAAGGCGATGCTGGTGAGCAGCACCAATCCCTGTGGCACCATGGCTACCAGCGCCGCTACGGTGCTGGTGACGCCCTCTTCCATGGTGGCTCCCTGGCGGAATTGCGCCCACACCATGAGCGCTCCGACCGGCAGGATGCCGATGCCGATAACGCGCAACACGCCGTTGATGCCGGCGACCAAGTCGGAGTGCAACCGGGCGTAGTGCTTGCCTTCGCGCGTGAGGCGCTGCGCGTACGAGTCACCGCCGACGGCGGTCGTGCGGTACATGCCGCTGCCGGCGACGACGAAGCTCCCCGAGAGCATCTCGTCGCCCAGGGTCTTCACGACCGGCACCGATTCGCCGGTGAGCAACGATTCGTCGACCTCGAGGCTCCTACAGTCGACGGTCTCGCCGTCGGCCACGATCTGGTCGCCCGCGACGGCCACGACCACGTCACCCAGCACCACCTCGTCGATGCGGATCTGCTGCTCGGCGCCATCGCGGATGACCTTGGCCACGGGAGCGGTGAGCAGCGACAAGCGGTCGAGCGCTATCTTGGCCCGCATCTCCTGGACGATGCCGATGCCGGCGTTGATGAAGATGATCCAGCCGAACAGCCCGTCCTTCCACGATCCGAAGACGAGCATGGCCGCGAACAAGATGCCGAGGATCAGATTGAAGAACGTGAAGACGTTGCCGCGCACGATGTCCCAGGTGGTGCGGCCGCCCGGGCGGAGCGTGATGTTGACCTGCCCGGCCGCGACGCGCTCGCGCACCTCGGCGGCGGTCAGTCCGGTGATAGCGGGCGGGGCGGGCTCGACTGACGGCGGGGTCACGGGCGGCGGGGCCGCTTCGGTCGGAGCGGCGCCCGCGCCGGCAGGGCCGGCCGCGGTCTGGGGCGCGTCGCTTCCGGACTGCGCTCCGCCGCTCACGTGCCGCACCGGTACTGGTAGACGGCCACGTCGAGCCAGCGATCGAACTTGTAGCCGACCTCCTCGAGCAGTCCGGTGCGCTTGAAGCCCAGCTTCTCGACCAAACCAATGCTCGTCGCGTTCTCCTCGGTGATCCTACCGACGAGGGTATGCAGCCCAAAGAGGCTGCCAAGCGTCATCAGTTCTCGCGCAAGGCGCTCTCCCGCGCCGCGGCCGCGGGCGTCGCTATCCACGTACACAGAGAGTTCGGCCGCGAAACGGTAGGCCGGTCTGACGGCGAAGGGGCTGAGCGACGCCCAGCCGGTCACGCGCCCGTCGTCTTCGCTGACGATCACCGGGTAGGGCGGCACATGCTCTTCGAACCAGGCGGCGTGCGCCTCAGCCGACCGGGGCTCGATGTCGAAGGTGGCAGTGCTTGTGGCTACCGCGTCGTTGTAGATGGCAAGGATCGCCTCGAGGTCTGCCTCGACGGCCGGCCGGATGATCAAGAACGCCTCCCGATTTGTCTGCCGCCACTGTGGATTCTTGGAGGCTAGAGGGTACCATGGAGGTGGAGTGCAATCGCTCCCGGGGAGGTGGCACGATGATCTATGCCGATTGTGAACTCGCCCGCCGTCTGGAAAGCCTCATCTGTGCGGAGTATCGCCGTCTTGTGGCGGTCGCCGGCGAAGTGGTGCCTCAGCACGCGCCCGATTGTCTGGAAGTCGCCGGCGGCGTCGCCGTCTGGCTGGGCGAAGGATCGCCGGTCAACGGAGCCGTGGCTATGGGCATGGACGGCGCCGTCGATGAAGGATCTATCGAACAACTGGAAGCGTTCTACCACCGGAGGGGCGTCGTGGCAGAGCTCAGCCTGTGCCCGCTGGCCGACCCGTCGCTTCTCAACCTGCTCGGCCGTCGCGGTTGGTCGGCGACAGAGTTCGAGCATCTCCTAGTGCTCGAGTTGGTGCCTGGCGCCGTTCCGCGCCCGGGCAACTCCCGGACCTTGCTGGCGCTGGAACGGGCCGAGCTGAGCCCCGAGCTCGACAACGACGGCTTCGAGGTGAGGGTATGCCTGCCCCACGAGCGCGAGATCTGGGGTCGGACCGCCGCGCGCGGGTTCGGCGAAGGGGCGCCGGAGTCGGCCCACGAGGACTTCGGTCGTCTCATGGTCGAGCGCGAGGAAGCGATTCTGTTGCTGGCGTGGGCCGACGGCCGGCCCATCGGCACCGGCGCCTTGGTGGTCGACGGGGGCGTCGGTTGGCTGTCGGGCGATTCGACCTCTCCGGAGCACCGGAGGCGCGGCATACAGCAGGCGATCCAGCGGCACCGGCTGGAGCTGGCCCGCGCCGCGGGCTGCGACCTGGCGGTGACCGAGGCCGCGCCGGGCGGCCAGTCGCAGCGGAACATGGAGCGACTAGGCTTTCGAATCGCCTACACGCACGTGCAGTTCACAAGGCCTGGGTGAGCCGTGTCGCGCGGTGCCGGGCATGACGAGAATCGCCGGAGTGGCCACGTCGTGCGTGCCAGGTTGACGGCTTCCTTTCGCCCGAGCGCGGCATCGCTCTTCTTCGCTCTTCTTGCCGCCGCCGCTCTGCTGGCGCCGCCGGTCGCGCCGGCCCTTGCGGACGATGGCTCGGTCTATGTGACCGGGGGAGCCGTCCACCCTATGATCAACAACGACATCCGCATGGAGGCTGAGACCGTGCAGGTGGTCTGCTTCGGGCGGTTCGCCGAGTACCGAGCCGAGTTCCACTTCGTCAACTCGGGCGAACCCCAGACGGTGCTGCTCGGCTTCCCGTATGTCGACTCCACGCCGCACCTCGAGGGCCCACCGTCGCTCGTAGCCTTTCGTGCATGGCTCGATGGCGAGCCGCTGGCAGTCACGCAGGGTACAGGCGAGGATCCGGCATGGCCCGGATCGGAGATCACCTACTATCTGCACGAGGCGGTGTTCCCGCGGGGCGATACGGTCGTCGTCGTCGGCTACCTGGCCGAGGTGAGTTCGCAGGCTGCCGGGCGCTTCAGCCCCGATGCCCCCGCTCTCTTGGGACCGTGGGGCGTGTCGGCCGGCTACGACTACTGGCTGCACAGCGGAGCCGGTTGGAGCGGCTCCATCGGCAAGGCGGTGATTCGCTTCGACTTGGCCGACGACTTCGCCGGCTGGGCGGTCGACGTCAAGGCCGCCGACACCAAGGGATACGAAGAGGCGACCCTCACCACGCGACCCGAGTCGTACGTGAAGCTCGACGACCGCACCTTCCAGTGGGTCTTCGAGGATCTCGAACCGGAACTCGACGACGACATCACCCTAGCATTCACGATGGACCAACGTCGCTGGGATGATCAGCTCAGCCTGGCCTGGGCCGATGACGGCATGACCGCGATCGACGGCTCAGGGCGTGTATCGAACGGGGTTTCGTCTCCCGCCGGGTGGGAGGCCTTCGACGGCCGGCCCAAGAGTTCGTGGGGGGCGCCGGCCCCAGGGGTCGGGGCATGGACCACAGTCACTTTTCGAGATACCCGGACGCTGCGTGAGATCCGCATCCTACCAGGCAAGAACGACCAACTCGACGCGTTTCGACGCCATGGGCGGCCGAAGACCCTCCGTGTGACGTGTTCCGATGGTACCGACACCGTCTTTCAACTCGCCGACGAACCGGCGCTGCAGCGCTTTCCTATCTCCGCGGATGCTACCTGGGTGCGGTTCGATACTTTGGCCGTCTACCCTGGGACCGCCGGCAATGACAGCTACATCTCCGAGATCGGCTTCGGCGGCGAGCCGGCTCCGCGGTTCGAGACGTTCTCGGTTCTGATCGCCGAAACGGCGCCACCCGCCTCCGAGCCGCCGCTTGTCTCGAGCACTACCGCCGCTCGGCCGACGACCACATCGGACTCCCTCGAGCCGCCGGTTTCCGCGGCGACCACGAGTTCAGCGGCGAGAAGCGCTTCAGGATCTCACCGTGGTTGGCTCTGGTCCGCCTACCTCGCCATAGCCGTGGCAGTGGCCGCGCTGATCGCGGTGGTGGCCCTGGAGTGGCGGACGCGCAGGCGGGAACGGCGGTGACCGGTCAGCGCCGCGGGTCAGCGGCCACGTTGTTCAGTAGATGTATACGTTGGTTCCGTTGGGTATCAACGGACTCGTGGAGTCGTAGTCGCGTAGGTCGTCCATGTCCCACTTTGTAAGGCGGATACATCCGTCGCTCGCGGGATAGACCGGCACCGACGGATAACCGTGGATGGCGAGCACGTTGCCCGGCACCAGATAGAGCGCCCGGTAGCGCGGGCCGTCGGAAATCGGCTTGCGCTGCACGGTGTAGGGTGCGGAGCGGTAGCTGAAACTGCGGCCGGTCGACGTTGGGAGCGTGCGGATGACCACCCCGTTCCGCACGTAGAGGAACACCTGCCTATCGAGGCTGACCTCTATGGAGATGCCGGGCGCGTTCATGCGCGGGGCCGGCACGCCGGCAGCCTGCAGCCGAGTCCAGGTGAGGGGGCCGACAGAACCGGTACGATCGAGGCTCTCCCATTTCTGAAACGCGATGACCGCCTGCCGGGTGCGCTCGTCGAAGACGCCGTCGATGGGTCCGGGCCGGTAGGTCAACTGGGCGAGGCGCTGCTCGATCCAGAGGACGTGGGCTCCGCTGCTGCCGGTCGAAGCGGCCTGGTAGGCCGGCGCACCGGTCGCCGGGGGCGGCGGAGGTGTGGCCGGCGTGACGGGGTTCGCCGGGACGAAGTCGGGCGGTTCGTTCCGGGGCTCAGGTGTCTGGAAGAGGCCTTCGTAGATCACTCCGGCGGTCTCCGCCCGGGTCATCTGCACGTAGGGGTCGAACGCGTCACCCGGCCGGTCCGGACGCAGCTGCAGACGGCAGGCGGTAGCCGCCGCCGGGCGGTGCACCTCGGCGATCGAGTCCCGGTCGGGGTAGCCTTGCAGCCAGCGCTCGATCTCGGCGGGCGACAGAACCAGATCGAGACCTGCGATGGGCCCGCGCTCGAGCCGGTAGGCGAGAGCGCGGACGGTCATGGTCACGGCCTGCTGGCGCGAGATGGTCCTGTACGGGCCGTACTCGGTGGCAGAGAGCCCGGTGGTCAGACCGGCATTGTAGAGGGCGGCCACGCTCGACTCAAACCAGACACCGTGGGGGAAGTCGGCGAACGGATGCCCGCCGGTCGGCATCAGCCCGAGCGACCTGACGAGCAGGACGGCGAACTCCGCGCGGGTCACGGGGTCATCGGGCCCGAAGGTGCCGTCGGCCCGCCCGTTGATGATGCCCGCGTTCGAGAGGGCCTCAACCGCGGGTGCATACCAATCTCCCGGCCGAACATCGACGAAAGAGACCGCGTGAGCCGGCGCGTTGGCACCGGCGAGCACGAGGATCACCGCGGCCACTATCGCGCACGCCGTCACGAACGCCACTCTGATATGTCTAGACTGTGAGCGCACGGGAACCCCCTCGTTCGGTCAAACCAACATTCGCAGCTTGGGACCGGTGTACTCGAACCCCAACCCTTCATAGAACGCTACCGCGCGGCGGTGACGCGCCCCTTCGGGCGCGGTCACGTCGAGCCGGAACCAGCGCCGGTCGCGCGCGATGCCCAGGGCCTCTTCGACCAGCCTGTGCCCGACTCCCTGGCAGCGGGCCCCCGGGCGCACGTACATCTCGTCGATCACCCCGTACTCGCCACCCGCGTAGACGGCGAAGGTCACCGAAAGGGTCAGGACTCCAAGAGGGGAACCGCTCTCATCCCGGGCCAAGAGGGCCAAGAATCGGCCGGAGCGCAGGCTGTCACTCGCGTCGGAGAGCAGCTTCGCCCGGTCGGTGCCCGAAAACTCGTCCCCCTCTTCGCCCAGTTCAGCGAGGAGTTCGTCCACGAGGCCGAGGACGGTGGGGAGGTCGCGCTGGGCGGCGGGTGAGACCATCACGGGGAGGCCCTCGTCTAGAGGCCGAGGTCGCGCGCGAACTTGGCGGCTCGGTCGCTGCGTTCGAGGTCGGGGCCGGTGATATCGAGGCGGAGCCAGTGACGGCGTTGCGAGATGGCCACCGCTTCGTCGAGCAACTCTCGTTCGATGCCGCGGCCTCGGAACTCCGGACGCACGAATAGCTCGTCGATGACTCCGTACTCACCACCCGCGTACACGGCAAAGCACTGAGTGAGTAGAAGGATGCCCAGGGCGACGCCTGTCTTGTCTTCTTTGGCGAGGATGGCGACCATGGGGGCGGAGCCGCCTCGGGCGTTGTCGTCCCAGTCGAGGCAGCGGCGGATATCGGCGTGGAGTTTCTCGCGGTTGATCCAGGGAAGCTCCTGGCCCTGGTCGACCACCTCGATGAGCGCCTCTTCGACCAACTCGAGCACTGCGTAGAATTCGTGGCTCTGCGCGACGTCGATGTGCATTACGCCATCGTAGCATCCGGTCCGCGGGCCCGCCCCCGCCGTGACTCGCGCCGGCTGGCGCCTACCGCTTCGTTGCCGTCAGAGAGAACATGAGCGGAATCTCGGGAACGCCCGCCGGCATCCGGTAGGCTCCGTCGTCACCGCGGACCATCCACGGGAACCACCGCCAGAACAGGTATGGATACTCGCGGAGGGAGGTCACGGTGAGTCCCGCCTCGGCCAGGCTGGTGACGATCTCGGCGAACGGGTGCTGCCACGAGTACGAGACGCCTCTGAAATCGGCGTCGGGCTCAGCGTATGAGCCCTTTTCGTCGAAGCGGAGGGCTTCGCGGCTGAAGTACTCATACCGGAACTCGAGGCCCGGCTCTCCACGCTCGTCGTCGAAGACCCAGGTGAACGGGTGCGAATCGCTGATGAAGAAACGGCCTCCGGGCTTGAGGGCTCCGGCGATGGTGCGGGCCCAGGGACGGAGGTCGGGGAGCCAGGAGATGGTGCCGTGCGACGTGAAGACGACGTCGAACTGCTCACCGTCGAGGTGCGCCAGCACAGCGTCGGTGTCGGTGACATCGGCAAGTACGAAGCGGGCCTCGATGCCCAGCTCGCGCGCCAGGCGCCGGGCGTGAGCGACCGCCTTCTCGGAGAAGTCGATGCCCATCACCCGGGCGCCGCGGCGCGCCCAACTCATAGTGTCGAGGCCGAAGTGGCACTGGAGGTGCAGGAGCGACATGTCTTGCACGTCGCCCACGCCCTCCAGTTCGACGGCGTCGAGCGACTGCCGTCCGGCCTTGAACGATTCGACGTCGTAGAACGCGCTCTCGACGTGGAGTTCGGCCCAGCCGTTCCAGAGGTCGCGGTTGGCGCGTATCAGGTCAGCGTCGTCGCTGTTCACTGATCGTTGTCGCGAGACGCGGTCTACCGGTGGCGGCGCCGTGCGCTGCCGTTGTACACGAGCCGCGGTTTGGGCTTCTTGGCGGTGCGGTCGGGGTTCGGCACGAGCCGCTGCAGGTACTGGAAGCCTTCGAGGTCGCGCGTGGGCAGCGGCAGCCCCGAGCATCACCTCGATCTCGCGCAACTCGTTGGCCTGTTCGGCCGCCAAGAAGGTGATGGCCGTGCCTGTCTGCGCCCGCGCGGGCGGTGCGGCCGATGCGATGCACGTAGTCCTGGGCCTGGGAGGGCAGGTCGTAGTTGATGACGTGCGAGATGCTGTCGACATCGATGCCCCGGGCCACGATGTCGGTGGCGACCAGCACGCGGTAGGTGCCGTCCTTGAAGCCGTCGAGCGCCCGCTGGCGCTGGGCCTGAGTGCGATTGGAGTGGATGGCCGTGCCCATGATGCGTGCTGCGCTCCAGTTGCCGGCAGACTCGGTCGGCGCGATGCTTGGTGCGAGTGAAGACGAGCACGCGGTCGAGCTTCTCCTCCTCGAGGAGGCGCACGAGCAGGTCGATCTTCTGCACCTCGGCCACCGGATACAGTGCCTGGGTGATGTTCTCGACTGGGGTGGCGCTCGGCGCGACTTCCACCCTGATGGGGTCGGTCAGCGTCGGGCCGGCGATACGCAGCACGTCATTCGACAGTGTTGCCGAGAAGAGCATGTTCTGCCGCTTTTCGGGCAGCAGGGCGAGGATGCGGCGCACGTCGGGCCAGAAGCCCATGTCGAGCATACGGTCGGCCTCGTCGAGAACGAGGATCTGCACGCGCGAAAGGTCGATGTCGCGGCGCTGGCTGCAGGTCGAGCAGGCGGCCGGGAGTGGCGACCAGCAGGTCGACGCCCTTGCTGCAGCTTCTTGATCTGCGGCTCGTAGCCGACTCCGCCATACACCGCGGCGATGCGCTGACCGGTGAAGCGGGCGCAGGAACGTCCCACCTCTTCGATCTGGTGGGCGAGTTCCCGGGTAGGAGTTACCACCAGGGTCCGGATGGGATGATTGGCCGGATTGTCCCTGGACGTCTCGGGGTGGTGATGCTGATCGTGGTGAAGCCTGGCCGAAGCGCCTCGGGGCCGGCGGCGCCGTCGGTACTGGCCCTGGCCCGGGGCCGAGAAGCCGTCCGGCGTCTCTCCGGTCTCGGCGGCAAATGTCGCCGCGCCGGCGGCCCGAGCGACCGCGGCCATGACGGGAGACGCATCCCGGGTTTCTGCTTCGCGCTCCGGCGCGGCGTCTTCGCCGCCTGCCGGCCGCTCGCCGGCGCGCTGCCGCGTAAGCTGCAGCGCGGGCAGGATGAAGGCCGCGGTCTTGCCGGTGCCCGTCTGCGCACATCCGAGGATGTCGCGGCCCTGCAGCGCCACGGGAATAGACTGTTGTTGGATGGGGGTGGGCTCGGTGTAACCGAGAGTTTGGATAGCCTTGAGGTAGCCTGGCTCCAGGCCTAGTTCAGCGAAACTCATGAAGTTTGCAGCTCCTTGCCGTGCGTCTCAGTAGATGCACTGCGGTTGTAGACGCAGTTGATCCTACTAAGCCTCGCTTCAGGGAAAGAGCGGCGGGACAACCGAGTCTGTGATAATCGATGCATCGGTAGTATAGCCCAACGTGCGATTATGCATTGTGACGCCGTAAGGGCGTACCCGCTTCGTGCGCCGGTCGCGCGGCGGGAGAGCGACCGCAAGGAGGATCGACATGCAACTGGCGCGTCTGGTGTCTCTGCCTACGATGACCGGTTGGGTAGCGGCGGCCGTGGCGGCGGCGGCCCTGTCCGGCCTGCTGGTGGCCGGATGCGGCGACGTCGGGCAATCCTCGAGCACGACGCCTCCGACTACAGCGCAAGCACCGGGAACTACCACCGCTTCCGTCGCCGCCACCTCCACCCTGCCGCCGGTCACATCGGAGCCGCCGACCACGGCGACCACGGTGACCACGGTGACCACGGCGACCACGGCCGAGCCGACCACTACCACGGCCTCGGGTCCCACTACCACCGAGCAGCTCTCGAGCGCCGAGACACGGCTGCCCGACGGCACCATCCGGGGGATGGGCTACATCGACAAGGTATGGGTCGCCGGCGGTGTCCGCCATCTGAGAATCGACTATGCCGAGATGCTGTCGGGCAAGGAGGCCGAGCAGGCCGCCATAGCAGACAAGGTGATCAAGCCCGGCGAGACGCTCGACAACGACTACTACATCCGCAATGAAAACTCGAAGAAGCGCGAGTTCGCGATAGCGGGCAGGGTGAGGATCGAGACACAGACCCGGCAAGGCGGCATGGAGCAGCCCGCCACCTGGGAGGAGTTCCTGAGCTTCTGGGGCCCGAATCCACCGGGCGACGCGGCCCACCTGAAGGACATGCCCTGGTGGATCGTCCGTGACGGCGACGAGGTCATCGACATATCGGAGCAGTACCTGCCCTAGATTTGCCGCCCGGGCCGCCTTCGATTATGATGTTTATCTTCCTGAAAGAATGTCGAGCTATTCTTAGGCGAACGGCGATCACGTGTGTTACCGGAGATCGATGGACCGGTAGCACCGGGCATCGAACCGCGAGATGGGAGCCGCGTTCTTGCCTTCGTTCCTCCCCGAAACCCTTCCACGCTTCGACCAGATCGGCTGGTTCGCCCTTCTCCTACTCGTCGCGGTGGGACTGGGAGAGCTCGCGCGCATTCTCAGACTCCCCAGGCTTCTGGGCTACGTAGCGGCCGGTTTCGCCCTCGGACCACGCGGCAGCGGTCTGATGAACTGGGCCACGGTCTACGACCTGAGGATACTGGTCGACGTTGCGCTCGGCTTGATGCTCTTCGAGCTGGGATACTCGTTCCATCTCTCTTGGTTGCGACGTAATCCCTGGCTGCTTCTTACGAGCGTACTGGAAGCCACCCTCACGTTCTTCGCCGTGTTCGGGGCGCTCCGTCTGGCAGGAATCGCTACCATATATGCCGTGGGGGCCGCGGCGATCGGGATCTCGACGTCGCCCGCCGTGATCGTTCAGTTGCCCCGGGAGCTGAGGGCGCAGGGGCAGGTCACCGAGCGGCTCAAGATGCTCACGGCCATGAACTGCGCCTATGCCGTGGTCGCGACCACTATCTGGGTGTCGTGGCTCCACCTGGAGTACAAGGCCACCCCGTTCGTCGCGATTCTGCACCCGGTCTACCTCATAGTGGGCTCTCTGGCGCTGGCCCTGGTGGCGGCCGGGTTCGCCCGGATCGCCCCCCGTTGGCTTCGCAGCCGCCGCAGCTCGACCTTGTTGCTGATACTGGGACTCGTTCTCCTGGTGATCTCGGGCGCGAGGGCCCTGCAGCTCTCGCCGATGCTGACGCTCCTGGCTTTCGGCCTCTTCAGCAGGCACTACGTTGGGTGGCTGCGAGTGCTGCCATCCGATTTCCCTGTGATCTCGGCTCTCATGGCTGTGATCTTGTTCGCTCTGATCGGATCGAGTCTGAACTTCACTTCGATCGGCACCGTCGCCCTTGCGACCGGGGCTTTCGCGGCCGCTCGTCTGGCGGCCAAGTGGGTGGCGACAGTCGCGACGGCTCTGCCATCGGGGATCTCCCTGAAGAAGGGCTCGCTGCTCGGTCTCGGCCTCGCTCCCATGTCTGGACTGGCCGTGGTTCTGGTGCAGGACGTCATGGGGGTGTACCCCGACTTCCCCCTGGTTCTGAGTACGATCGTCCTCGCCACGGTCACCGTGCTCGAGTTGCCCGGTCCGATTCTCACCAAGATCAGCCTGTCACGCGCACGAGAGACTCATCCGGAGTGAGGTGACGATGCCGCTGGAACCATTCCTAGATTCGAAGTCCTTGAGCCTTGGTCTCGAACTCGAGCTGCAGCTCCTCTCCGCCCAGGACTTCGACCTGACGCGGGGCTCCCCCGACATGATCGACTACCTCTCCCGCCGCCGTCACGCGGGTGACGTGAAGCCCGAGATCACAGAGAGCATGATCGAGATCAGCACCGGGATCCACGCCGACCTCCAATCGCTGACCGAGGAGTTGCGGCAGATCCGCGCCGATCTCGTCAAGGCCTCGGGGGCGCTCAACGTGGTGATCTCCGGGGGCGGGTCCCACCCCTTCCAAGAATGGCCCGATCGTCGCATCTACGAAACGCCGCGCTACAAGGTGGTCTCGGAACTCTACGGCTATCTTGCGAAGATGTTCACCGTCTTCGGTCAGCATGTTCACATAGGGTGCGCCGGCGGCGATGAGGCTTTGTATCTGCTGCATTCGCTATCACGCTACGTGCCGCACTTCATCGCGCTTGCCGCGAGCTCGCCGTTCAGCCAAGGCACCGAAACCTCGTTCGACTGCTCGAGGCTGAGCTCGGTACTCGTGTTCCCCTTGTCGGGCAGAGCGCCGGGCCTGCTCAAGTGGAGCGCTTTCGAGGACTACTTCGCCAAGATGGAGGCGCTGCAGATAGTCAGGAGCATGAAGGACTTCTACTGGGACATCAGGCCGAAGCCGGAGTTCGGAACGATCGAGGTGCGCGTCTGCGACACGCCTTTGACCGTCGAGCGCGCCGCCGTTCTGGCGGCCTACATCCAGGCGCTGTCCGCCTACATACTGGACACGCGTCCGGGAGTGCCCCATGAAGACGAATACCTCGTCTACAGCTACAACCGGTTCACAGCCTGCCGCTTCGGTCTCGGCGCCATCTACATCGATCCGACCTCAGGTTCCCCCTTGCCGCTCCGCGAACACATAGCCTACACGCTCGACAAGATCGGACCCTATGCCGGGTCGCTGGGATCTCTTCGGGCAATGGACTACCTGACGGAAGTCATCGGTGAGCTCGGCAACGATGCGCTATGGATCCGCAAGACCTACCGCGAGGTCGGCTCGTTCCACGCGTTGATGGCCGCGCAGGCACAGCGTTGGTGCGAGGACGACCCGGTGATGACCTGGTAAGGCCGGCCCACGTGCACGCAGCACCCTCCAGGTAGGCGGACCGCCGCACTCCGGCGCCGGCGGGTCACGCCTTGCCGGCTCTCTTACGCTCTTCGAGGTCGAGGATAGCCTTGCGCACGCGCACCGACTTCGGTGTGACCTCCACCAGCTCGTCGTCGCCGATCCATTCGAGGGCCTGGTCGAGCGTCATCTTGCGCGGCACCTTGAAGCCGACGTCGATCTCTTTGTTCTCCGACCTGTAGTTGCCGAGCTTCTTGCTCTTGCACGGGTTGCAGGCCAGGTCGGAGGCTCGGGAGTGCTCTCCCACGATCATGCCCGTGTAGACCTGATCCATGGGCGAGACGAAGAGGGTTCCGCGGGCCTGGAGGTTCTCCAGCGAGTATCCCGTTGCTGGGCCGGTCTCCATGCTCACCAGGGAGCCGCGGTCGCGGTGGGTCACTTCTCCGCACCAGGGCTCGTAGCCCACGAACCGTGACGACATGATGCCCAGACCGCGCGTGTCGGTGAGGAAGTCGCCGCGATAGCCGATCAGACCGCGAGTGGGGATGCTCATCTCCATGCGGACGACGCCGGTGCCGGCATTGTGCATGGCTATCAGCTCGCCCTTTCGCTGGGCCAACTTCTCTATGACGATTCCCTGGAATTCGTCTGGCACGTCGATGGTCAGTTCCTCCATAGGCTCGAGGACCTTGCCGTTCTCGTCCTGGTGGGTGATGACTTCCGGTCGCGAAACACAAAGCTCCGAGCCTTCGCGGCGCATCTCCTCGATGAGGATGCCCAGGTGCAGCTCTCCCCGGCCAGACACCTTGACCCCGTCGGGGCGGCCAAGGTCTTCGACGCGCAGGGCGACGTTAACGCGAAGCTCGCGATCGAGGCGATCCTTGATCTGGCGAAGCGTTACCGCCTGGCCGTCCTTGCCCGAGAACGGGCCATTGTTGATGAGGAAGAACATGGACACAGTCGGTTCTTCGATCTCGAGCGGCGGCAGCGCCGGATTCTCCGAGTCGACGGCCGAGAGAGTGTCACCGATCTTGATGTCGGCCGGACCGTTCACCCAGACGATGTCGCCGGCCTGTACCTCGCCGACCTCTTCGCGGTCGAGGCCGCGTGTGACCCATACGTGGGCGCTGCGGGTGTTCTCGGTGCCGGTGATCTCCCAGGCGTCGCGATGGCGCCCGTGCTTCTTTTCGTGTAGGTGTCCGTCGGGCAGGCCGAGCCAACGCGTGGAGGTGCGTACCAGGGGTTCGCCACAACGGTGGGTGCCCTCGAGTACGCGTCCGCCGCCAATGCGGCCCAGGTAGTCACTCCAAGCGAGTGTCGAGATCTGCATGCGGAAGGGGGCGTCGACCTTGGCTTTGGGCGGCGGCACTTCTTTCACGATGGTCTCAAAGAGCGCCGTCATGCCTTCGTGCGGGTCGGTCTCGGGGTCGTAGACGATCCAGCCCTCGAGAGCCGAGCCGTAGACAACGGGGAAGTCGGCCTGTTCGTCGTCGGCGCCGAGTTCGAAGAAGAGGTCGAAGGTCTTGTTGAGCGCGCCCTGAGGATCAGCGTTGGGCCTGTCGACCTTGTTGATGACCACGATGGGCCTCAGGCCGAGGCGCAACGCCCGCATGAGCACGTAGCGGGTCTGCGGCATGGGGCCCTCGTTCGCGTCTACCAGGAGAAGCACTGAGTCGACCATGGAGAGCACCCGCTCGACCTCGCCCGAGAAGTCGGCGTGACCGGGCGTGTCGACGATGTTGATGAGGTAGTTATCCCACTCCACGGTGCAGTGCTTCGACCTTATGGTGATGCCGCGTTCGCGCTCCAGGTCGTTGCTGTCCATGACTCGCTCTTCGATCCGCTGATTATCGCGGAACACTCGAGCGGCCTTGAATATCGAGTCGATCAGGGTGGTCTTGCCGTGATCGATGTGGGCGATGATAGCGACGTTGCGGATGTTTTCGGACGGCATGAAGCCTCGGGTCCCCTCTGGATTCTGGCGAAGAATGCTCCGTTTCTGGCGCGGTGACCGCGACAGGACCAATCATTATAGCGCCCAGCGGGCAGCCGGGAAGCGGAGCCCCGGCCGTGACAACGCACCGGGCGGCGCGATAGCACGTCCTCGGTCACGCCCGTAGCGCCGCTACGAGCGCTCCCTGCGTCCTTCTCTCGCGCATACCCAGCGCGTTCTCACGGCGAGACGCCGCCTCCCGGCCGCCCGCGGGGCGCGCGCCCTGGGCCGCGGAGAAGCGGAGCCCCGGCCGTGACAACGCACCGGGCGGCGCGATAGCACGTCCTCGGTCACGCCCGTAGCGCCGCTACGAGCGCTCCCTGCGTCCTTGTCACGCCAGATACCGGTCGAGGATCGCCAGTCCGGTTTGGAAGTCGTCGCGCCCCAGGCCCAGGCGGAAGTGGCTGTCGCCGTAGTCGTACGTGGTCGAAGGGAGCAGCAGCACGCCGGTGTCTTCGAGGACCGTGGCGCAGAAGGCCTCGGCGCTCCCGGTCTTCAGACGCGGGAAACAGACGGTGCCCCCTCGTGGCGGCACCCAGCTCACGCGGGCGGCGTGGCGTTCGAAGAATGCTTGTCCCAACTCGGCGTTGCGCGAGACCCGCTCGCGGTTGAGCGCAAGGATGCTGTCGCGCGACCTCAGTCCCATGAGCGCCAGCAGCTCGCTCGGAGCGCTCGAGCAGATGGTGGTGTAGTCCTTGAGTCCCTTCATGCGCTCGAGCAACTCCACGTCGTGGGTCGCCACCCAGCCGATGCGCAGGCCGGCCAGGGCGAACGACTTCGACATTCCTGAGAGCGACACCGCCCGGCCGTGAAGGTCGACCGCCGCCGGCAGGCGTGCGCCGGGGGGCTCGAGCAGGCGGTACATCTCGTCGCTGAAGAGCCACGCGCTCGACGAGCGCACCATCGCAAGCATCCGCTCGTAGTCGTCGGCCGAAGGCAGGGCGCCGGTGGGGTTGTGCGGAAAGTTCCACACCACCAGGCGCGTATCGGGGCGCAGCAGCCGCTGCAGGTCGCCAGGGTCGAAATGCCAGGAGTCGCCCTCGACAGGCTTCCAGAGCGAGACTTCGCAGCCGATGCTGTTCGCCAGTTCGTAGAGCGACTGGTATCCCGGGAACGTGCAGACGACATGGTCGCCGGGCCGGAGCAACGCGTTCATCGTGAGAAAGATCAGCTCCTCTGGGGCGGCCACCAGCACTTTGCCTGCATCCACACCTTCGTACATGCCGGCTATCTCGGCACGCAACTCGGGCAGGCCCTGCGACTCGGTGTAGCCGAGGGTCAGGTGCTCCCAGCGGTCGCGTAGGTCGGTGGTCGCGCCGGCCAGCAGCTCGGTCATCAACAACCCCTCGCAATCCGAGGTGGAAAGCAGGTGCCGGGCCGTGAACTCGTGCTGGGCGAAGAAGCGCTCGAGCTTGAAGGGTCGTGGAAGCATAGTGGCGGCCTCCTCTTCGATTCAGTGTTCGGTGGGCGACGCGCTGCCCGCGCTGCCCGCGGCGCCGGCGGACTGAGCGGCGAGCGGCGCGTCGGCGGCTGATCCGCCGGCCTCCGTGGCCGGCCCCGAACCCTTGCCGCGCCATTGTCCCGTGAGCGACGCCGCGACGCCGAAGACGGAGAGCACCGCGAAGATGGCGAACGTGATGCGCACGCTCGTCAGGAGGTTGGGATAGTCGGCCATGCCGATGACGTGCCTGCCCACCACGAGCGCAAGGACCAAGGTCGCGATGCCTTGGCTGACGCTCTGCCCGGCGACCCGCATGGTCGCGAGAGTGGCCCCGGCGACGCCTACATACCGCGGTGCGACGCTGCTCATGACCGTGTGGGTCATCGGGGTGGCGAAGAAGGCGAACCCGGTTCCCAGCAGGCTTATGAACGCGATCACGTACCACCAGGGGGTCGCCTGGCCGAGAAAGGCGAGCGCCCCCAAGCCGACGACGCACGCGGCCATGCCGAACGAAGCCACGATGGGAGCGCGGAACCTGTCGGCCACACGGCCCGCCACCGGTGAGAAGACTGTCTGCATGAAGCTGCCCGCTACGAGCACCACTCCCGCGACCTGCGCGTCGAGCCCACGGTTGTACTGCAGGTAGAGGCTCATGAGAAAGGTCATGGCGAACGTGGCCGAGTAGTTGATGAACGACGCGAGATTGGTGAACGCGAAGATCGGGTTGTGCCTCAACAGACCCACGCTCAAGATGGGGTCGGCGGCCCGGGTCTCGTACCAGAAGAACAGCCCCATTCCCACTACGCCCACCGTTATGAGCACCGTACCCACGACAAGTGGCAGGTACGACAGGCCGACCAGCAGTGTGCTCAGCGCGACCACCCATATCGCCGAACCCAGGTAGTCGAAGCGGGCGCTCCGTGGCTCGCACCACTCCACGCCGCGCAGTTTCCAGAAGGGCACCACGGCGTTGGCGAGCGAGACGGCGCCCACGATGATGAAGAGGCTGCGCCAGCCGGCGTTGTGGCTGATGACGCCTCCGAGCACAGGGCCGAGCGTCGTGCCCAGGTAGACCCCCGCGACCTGCAGCCCGATGGCGCGTCCCCGGGATTCAGGGGGATAGCAGAGGATGACGAGCACCGTCGTCGTCGAGAAGAGCAGAGCCGAAGCGGCTCCTTGGAGTAGGCGCAGAGCGATGAGCACTCCCGCCGAGGGAGCGAGCGCGCACGCGAGCGTGAAGACCGTGAAGCTCACCGAGCCTGCCAGGTACACGGCCTTTCGGCCGTGTACGTCGGCCACTCTCCCCATGGGCATGAGCAGGGCGCCCATGGACAGCACGTACGACAGCGCGATCCAGCCGAGGAGCACGGCCGACAGCTTGAACTCCGAATCGATCTGCGGGAGGGCGATGCTCACCGACGAAGCCATGAACGTGGACAGGAATCCGCTCGTCGCGGTCACTACGAGGGTGGTCGTCTGTTGCGAGCGTTCCATGGTGACAAGGGTATCAGCCGGTGCGGGCGCGGGCCGCGAGAGGTCAAGGACGGTTACGGCCCGCGGCCTTTCCCGGGGTCCGCTCGGCGAGAACGGCCGGCGCCCGCCGACGGTGCTCGCGGCGCCGGCGGAGCATGTGTAGCCGGCCTACCTCGGGTAGCCCAGCAGGTTCGACAGCTCGTGCGCGGCCTCGGTCAACGGGGCCACGTAGTCGTTCATGCCCTCCATGAATCGCTCGGTCGGTGCGATGATGCCCAGCGTCGCGCGTGCCTGGCCGCTCGCGTCGAAGGCGGGCGCCGCGACGCCGCAGACGCCTCTGATGCGGGTCTCGAGGTCGTAGGCGATGCCTTGGATGCGCACGTCGGCCAGCCGGGTCTCGGTGGCTTCGAGATCTACCGGGGTCTCGCCGGGTTCGCCGGCTTTCTCCCAGCGTCGCAACATGGTCAGCCGTCGCTCCTCGGCCGGCATGAAGGCCAGGTACAGTTGGGTATGCGCGTTGTTGAGGTCGTTCAGCAACTGCCCGGCGCGTACGTAGGGCTTGATCGCGAGCGGGGTCGCGACGTAGTCGAGCGTGATGCTCCGCTCGGTAGCCCAGGTGGTCAGCACCGCCGTCTCGAGGGTGATCTCCACCAGTCTTTCGAGGAGCGGATGGGCCAGTCGCACCAACTCCGAGTGCGAGACCATGACGTAGCCTGCCTTCATCATGCTCGGGCCGAGGCAGTAGCGGTTGGTCACGGGGTCCATGGTGAGGTAGCCCCGGCGCTCCAAGGTCTTCAGCAGTCTGAAGGCGGTCGCTTTCGCCAGGCCCGTCTGCGCGCAGATCTCGGTAAGGGTGCGGCCCCAGTGGTCGAGGTCGTAGCAGTCGAGTATCGAGAGACCCCGTTCGAGGGTACGCGTCGAGGAGCTCGTCGACTGCTCGCCGCCCGTCTTCCGGGTCTGGGATTCGTTATCGCGGGACATGCCTTCGTCGTTCTCCGATGTCGGGTGGGATTGGGCCCCTGGCGTCCTAGTCGACGGTCGCCACGGGGGATGTCTGTAGAAGCTGTTCTTTCACCAGCCGGTTCGCGAACCCGAGGATCATGAGTACCGGCGGCCAGCCGCACGGCTCGGGGATAACGCTCGAGTCGCATACATACAAGCCCGCCACAGCCGTTCGCAGGTTGCTGTCGAGCATATCGCCGATGCGCACGGTGCCGCCGGGGTGCGCGCCTCTCGGGGGCGACAGGAGAACCGACGTCATGTCGCAGCCGGCACGCTTGAGGATGCGCTTGGCGATCTCGGAGCCGCGGCTCAAGGCGCCGAGCTCCTGTTCGCCCAGGGGTTTTGAGACCGTGCCGTCGGCCGAGATACTGCCGGTCAGGGGGTCTTTGGCCTTGGTCATGATGCTCAGAGTGCGGGGATAGCGGATGAAGTTACGGGGCGACCGGGGTCCGCCCATGACAAGCCCCATCATGTAGAGCGGCCAGGGATCGATGACGTCGCTCATGATGAACCCGTCGTCCTGGAAATCGGTGCTGCCGCAACTCATCGGTAGGTCGTGCGACGAGCCTGGACCCGCGGAGATGGCGCTCGTCAGCTGGAGCGGGTCGATGAAGAAGCCGCGCCCCGCGTCGGCGAATCCCGAGGCCTGCATGAGCACCGCGGTGCCGATGCCGCCCGCCGCGAGCACCACCGTCTCGGCCTCCACCTCGAAGGGGCCCGACGGGCCGGCGCCACGCAGACCGGTTACGCGGCCCCCGTCGTAGAGCACCTTCTCGACCGTGTGCTTCGTGCGCAGGCGGGCGCCTCGCTCCACCGCCTCATCTATGTAGTCGCGGGCGCTCCACTTCGCGCCCTTCGCGCAACCCGCCCAACAGCGCATGCACTTGCGCTCGCACAGGTCGGCATTGATGAACTTGGGCAGTGGATTCCAGTCGAGGCCTTCAGCGCGCGCCGCGTCTTGGATGCGGTTCGCGCCCTCGCCGATAAGGCGCTCGGGCGGGGGCGCGACACCGAGTTCGCGCTGAATGTCTTCGACGTACGGTGCGAGGTCGATGCCGTGGCGGTCTTTGAGCCAGGCCGGCGGAGGCAGGGCGACCCCACAGAAGGCGATCGTGCTGCCGCCGACGGTGAGCAGCCGGACCATGAAGGTGCCCTCGACCGAGGCCAGCATGCCCATGTGGTCGAGCATGCGCACCATTGTCGGCCACTGGCTGAGAGGGCGATGGTAAGCGCCTCGCTCGAGTACGAGCACATCTTCTCCGGCAAGCGCGAGACCGCGTGCGACCGCTGCGCCGCCCGGTCCGCTTCCCACAACTACTGTGCGCGCCGTGAGGCGTTCGACGTCGGTTGCCACCGCGGTTCCTTTCACTCGCTTGCTGCTTCGACGGGGTCGCGGTCCGGGTCACGGGGAACAGAGGCCGTCGAGCCTGTCTGTTCCATTCAGCGGAACCATAGCACCGGCGGAGTGACCGAGTCAACCGGCGCGCACTACGCGGGGCGGGCCACTTCGCGGAAGCCCGATGCGGGTCTCCTGTATACTCGAGCCTCCTTGTTGTGGGGCCGTAGCGGCCTCGTAAGAATCCGGAGGTCTGATGAGGGCGAACCTGGTCAGCCCCTCTTCGGCGCACCTCTCGTACGCCATCCGTGACATCGTCAAGTTCGGCGATGTGGTGCGCCAGCACGGGGTCGACATCACGTGGGAGAACATCGGCGATCCGATAGCCAAGGGCGAGAAGATCGTCCCGTGGATACGGAAGATCGTGCACGACGTCGTCGAGCTCGATGGCTCGTGGGGCTACTGCCCCACGGAAGGTTTCGCCGAGGCTCGCGAGGCGCTCGCGGCGCACGTGAACGCCCGCTCGGGCGCCCGGGTCACCGCCGGCGACATCATCTTCTTCAACGGGGTGGCCGACGCGGTGGCCAAGGTCTACGGCTTCCTCAGCCCGCACGCCCGCATCATCGGGCCTTCGCCTGCCTACAGCACTCATTCATCGGCGGAGTCGGCGCACTGTGCCCTGCCGCACCTCACGTACGACTGCGATCCCGACAACGGCTGGCTCCCCGACCTTGACGACCTGCGCCGCAAGATCCAGAAGAACCCCACCATCGCCGGCATCTTGCTCATCAACCCAAACAACCCCACCGGCGCCGTCTACCCGGTGGAGATGCTGGAGCGCATCGTCGCCATCGCCCGGGAGTTCAACCTGTTCCTGGTCGCCGACGAGATTTACATCCACATGGTGTTTCCAGGGGCCGATACCGTCCATCTCTCGGAGGTGGCCCCCGACGTTCCGGCCATCGTGATGCGCGGCATCTCCAAGGAGCTGCCGTGGCCGGGCTCGCGCTGCGGCTGGGTCGAGGTGCTCAACCGCGCCAACGACCAGAACTTCTCCGCCTACGTCGACTCGCTGGTCGCCGCCAAGCGGTTGGAGGTCTGCTCGACGAGCGGCCCGCAGCTCGCGGTGCCGCGGGTCTTCGGCGACCCCCGCTACGTGGGTCACCTGCAGACTCGGGCCGCCATGTTCGCCGAACGGGCTCGGGAGGCCGAAGAAGCCTTCGCCGGGGTGGAGGGCATCCGTGTCAGTCCGGTGCAGGGCGCGTTCTATGTGACGGCCATGTTCGAGCCGGGAGCGCTCGGCGGCAACCAGCGTCTCGAGATCGAGAACCAGGCCCTGAGCGACGTGGTCGAGCGGCACTGTGTGACCGCGGCGCCCGACGCCCGCTTCGTCTACCATCTCCTAGCCGCGAAGGGCATCTGCGTGGTGCCGCTTACCGGCTTCTACACGCCCCACGCGGGCTTCAGGTTCACGTTGCTCGAGACCGACGGCGAGAAGCGGCGGTGGATCTTCAAGACACTGGCTGAGGCCGTGACCGAGTATCTGGAGAGCGACCGGGCGTAGAGGGCGGGGCGGCGGCGCAACCTTCACGGCGGATGAACGATGACGGAGCCTCAGACTCCGCGGATATCGGGATGGTCACTCAGTCATGAGTCGACGCCGGCAGGCCCGTGACGGCCTCGTCGACTTCGTATGCGGGCGGGTCGACCCGAGGCAGGTAGATCTTGAAGCACGTGCCTTTGCCCGGCTCGCTCTGGACGGCGATATTCCCTCCGCTCTGCTTCACGATGCCGTATACCGTCGCCAGACCGAGGCCGGTGCCGTGGCCTGGGTCCTTCGTGGTGAAGAATGGCTCGAAGATGCGCTTCCGGGTCATCTCGTCCATGCCGATGCCGGCATCGGATACCGCCAGCATGACATAGTCTCCGGGAGCGACGTCGGCATGGACCCGGCAGTATTCCTCATCCAGCTCCACATTCGCGGTCTCGAGGGTCAGGCGGCCTCCGGACGGCATGGCGTCCCTGGCGTTCACTGCCAGATTAATGAGCACCTGCTCGAACTGGTTGGCGTCTACCATCGTGTAGCCCAGGTCGGGAGCCTCGACAACGACCAAGTCGACGTTCTCGCCTATTGTGCGAACCAGCAGCGACTTGAGCCCGTCGAGAACCTGACCGAGCGACACCACACTGGCCTGCAGGGTCTGGCGGCGTGAGAAGGCGAGGATCTGTCTGGTAAGGGTGGCCGCCCGCTCCGCCGCCCGCTTGATCTCCACCAGTTGATCAACTGCTTGGGGTCCACGGACGTCTTCGAAGGCGAGCAGCATCTCGGTATAGCCGAGGATCACGCCGAGCAGATTGTTGAAGTCGTGAGCAATGCCCCCGGCCAACTGGCCCACGGCCTCCATCTTCTGAGACTGAAGCAGTTGCTCCTCACTCGCCCGCAGAGCCTCCTCAGTCTGCCTGCGCTGTTCCGACTCGGCCGTGAGCGAGGCGGTGCGCTCGATGACTCGCGCCTCGAGGTCCTCGGTGAGTACCTGCAGTTGGTCGAGTGCGTGCGTCAATTCGGCGTTCTGACGGACCGCGTTGTCGTAGCTCGAGAAGAGCAGATCGAGGATCTGCTCCCGGTCGGCATTGATTGAGAAGCGTTGACCTTCGTAGACGACGTCTATGGGTGGTTCTTCCGAGAATCGGGCGCGCCCCGCTCGGTTGGCAAGCAGGGTCCGTATGCGGGTGCAGAGGTGGCGGTCTGCGAAGGGCTTGCGGAAGAAATTGGTCGCGCCCGCCTCGAGCCCGTAGATGAGGTCCTGCGGGTCGGCCAGACCGCTCACGAGGACAACCGGCAGATCATGCAGCCGCTCGTCGGCTCGGATCGCTTTGCAGAGGGCGTAGCCGTCCATTTCGGGCATGTTGACGTCAGAGATCAGCAGGTCGACCGGATTCGACTGCAGAATCTCGAGGGCCTCTCGCCCGTTCGCCGCGAAACGACCGAGCAGCCGCACTCGCCGAGCAAGAATCGAAGCGTCTCGGATTCAGTCGGGCTGTCCTCCACCACAAGACACGCGCGCCCACGATGGGCCCGTCGGAAATGCTCGGCGTGAGCGAGAGCGCGTCATCGAAGGCAGACAGCAGAGCATCGAGGAGTTGCAGTCTTTCATGCCCCAGGTAGTGATCCTTGCCGCGGAAGCGGATGGTCAACCCTGTCTCGGTGAGAGAGTTCTTTCGTAACGCGGCTGTGTCGACGACGTTTCGGACACGTGCGACCAGGTACCCGGGCTCTAACGGCTTGCGCAGGAAGTTATCGGCCCCTGATTCAAGGCCGCGTATGACATCCAGCGGATCGCTGAGCGAAGTGAGCAGTATGACAGGAACGTGCCGTAGCTTGTCATCCCTGCGCAGCGTCTTGCACAGCTCGTACCCGTCCATCTCGGGCATCACTATGTCGGTGATCACCAAGTCGATCTCGTTGGCACGTATTGCCTCGAGCGCTCTCAGCCCGTTGTCGGCGGCAAGAACCCTGAAGTCGGCGTCCTCAAGAAAGAAGCGGAGCTCCTCGAGCTGCGTGGGACTATCGTCGACCACCAGGACGGTCGTTCCACCTGGCTTCAGTGTCCGAAGATCATCCATTAAGGCCTCCTCGGCTCGAGTGGATTCCGGCACGCTGCAACCAGAAGCGCGGCAATCTGGTGCGGGGGTAGGACGAAGCGCGCCGCGCCCAACTTGATGGCCTCGGCCGGCATGCCGAACACCACGCTGCTGTCTTTGTCTTGCGCCACCGTGAGCGCGCCCTGGTCGGCCATCAGTTTCAGCTCGCGAGAGCCGTCCCCGCCCATGCCGGTCAGAAGCACACCCACCGCCCGCCGCCCAAAGCGATCGGCCACCGAGCGGAAGAGGACCCCCACCGATGGTCGCACGTTGTTCTGAGGCTCGTCCTGACTTGTCCGCAGCTCTCCGCGGGCGCCGACGCGGAGATGGCGATCATCGGGGGCGAGGTAGACGTGTCCGGGCAGCGGGAACTCCCCGTCTCTCCGCTATATGCACGGGTAAGTCGCAGGTCGAAGCGCAGCCAGGAGGCGAGGCCCGAGGTGAAACCAGCGGTGATGTGCTGGACAACAAGAATCGGGGCGGGAAAGCCGGCGCCGAGACCGGAGAGGATACTGAGGAGAGCCGGCGGCCCCCCCGTAGAGGCCCCGATGGCAACGACCGCGACGTCGCTGGCGGCAGTGTCGAAGGGTGAGGTCGAGTAGGCGGGCGGGACCGTTGCCGTCGCGACAGACTTGCGTCGATCCCAGCGCCGGACGACAGTGATCTCGGACATGAGTTTGAGGGTCTCAACTAGCGTGGCCGCCTCGGAGTCGGCGTCGGGGTCATCGTAGCCGCCCGGCTTCTTCACCAAGCTCAGCGCTCCCGCGCCCAAGGTGTTCATCGCCGTGTTCACACCATTGAACCGTGTGCTTCCGGTGCATACCACGATCGGAACCGGATTCGACGTCATGATCCGGCGTGTCGTCTCGAAGCCGTCGATGCCTGGCAGATGGATATCCATGAGAATCACGTCGACTCGGTTCGTCGTCAAGAACTCGAGCGCCGCCTCGCCACTTTCGACCGCACTCACCCGGCGGATGGCCGGATCGGCTTCAAGAATGGACTCGAGGTATTCACGCGTCACCCGCGAGTCCTCGACTACCAGCACATCGATCATTGTGCCTCCGTCAGGCTATGGCTCATGCCAGCCTCCGTACGATCTCGAGTAGGTTGCTCTGATCGAAGTCGGCCTTGACGATGTAGGCATTGGCGCCGGCCTCGATCCCATATTCACGGTCCTGGCGAGAGCCCAGAGCCGTGACCAAGACTACGGGCAAGTGCTTGAGCTTCTCGTCGGCGCGAACCCTCGTGGTTAGCTCGAAGCCGTTCATGCGTGGCATGTCAATGTCAGACACGAGCAGGTCGAAGGGCTCGGTCTTGAGACGCGTGTACGCGTCCATTCCATCCACGCTAGCTACGACCTCGTAGCCCCCGCTCTCGAGAATACTCTTGATCAGCGCCCGCGAGGTAATCGAGTCTTCGGCGATGAGCACGCGTCCCTGACGTTTCGCTTCGCCGCCGGTCGTGGCTTCCGGCAGCCTCGGTGTAACCGCGCCGCTCGCGTTCTCTACCAGGTCGGCGGCGTTGAGAATCGGCACAACACCGCCGCCGCCCGCTACGCTGACTCCCAAGATGTTTCGCACTCGCGACAGCTGTCTTCCCAGTCCTTTGGCCACGACCTCCTGCTCTCCCAGCAGCTCGTCAACGAGAAATGCGACCTCGCGGCCGGCCGCTCGAACCATCGCCCAGGGCCACGCTCCGCCGTTCGTGTTCTTGTCGGCGCCGGGGAGTTCGAGAACATCCCCGAGACGCACCAAGGACACCGGCTTTCCGTCAACGGCGAGAGTCTGGCGGTTCTCTATCGTCTTGATCGTTTCAGGCTTGACCCGGCCGACACGGACCACGTTCGCTGTTGGAATGACGTACCGACCGCCGGCGACGGCGACAAACACGCCCCGAAAGGTCGCGCGCGACACGGGAACCAACAAACCAAACGTCGTGCCGGCGTTTGGCGTCGAAGTCGCGACGATCGTGCCGCCAAGTCCTTCCACCTTCTCTCTTACGATCGCGAGACCCAGTCCCCTGCCCGACAGGTCAGTGATGATAGAGTTCGTGCTCAGCCCGGAGCGAAACATGAGGCCGACGATGTCGTCTTCGGCCAGTCTCGTCGCCTCAGCCGCGTCGACGACCCCGAGATCTACCGCCCTCTTCGTGAGCAGTCCTGTGTCCACTCCGGCGCCGTCGTCGGCTACGGTCAGCCGCACACGATTGCCTTCGACCGATTCCGCTGAGATGGTGATGAGGCCGCGGCTGGACTTGCCGAGCTCACGACGAGCATCAGGCGTCTCGATGCCGTGATCGACGCAGTTGCGCAAGAGGTGGATGATCGGGTCCTTGAGCTCGTCGAGAACCCGGCGCTCGATCTCGACGTCCTCCCCGCGTACGACCAGCTCGACCTCTTTGTCCTGTTGCCGCGCCAGATCTCGTACCATCATCGAAAGGGCGCCGAAGATGTATGAGCAGGGCAGCAGGAGCACGTCTCTCGTATCCTCAAGCAGCCGGTTGGCCACGTCGCCCAAGGAAAGGGCCTCCCGGCTCATCGATTCCGCCAATCTGCGTAGCGCGCTCTCGACAGTTCGTGTGTGCAGTACCTCGTGCTCGAGCATTAGGGCCGTCGCCGCTCCCCCCTCGCGGCCCTGGCTGCGAAGCGCGGCCTGGCGCCTGCGCTGCTGGTTCCACGCAGCCATGTCGCGCACGACGGCCTGAAGGTCGGCGACATGCTCTCTCGCGCTGATCTTGCTGCCTACTAGCTCCTCGGCCTCGAGCAAGATCGTGTCGAGTTTCTCTGCCGAAACGCGCACAGTCTCCGAAGCGACCTTGGGCTCGGGGCTGAGAGACGCCGGCGCCGCAGGCCCGGGCGGCGGCTCGAGCGTGGCTGGAGCGCTCCGCTCCTGGGCGGCAAACGGCTCAGGACGCACGGTGACGGCCTCGGTCTCCATGTGGGAGCCGCTCGCCCTCGCCGGCGCCCGCGCGGCCGACGAAACGACGGCCCTGAGGGCGGTAAGCGCCTTCTGCTCACGTTCGGTGATCTCGGCCGATGTTGAAGCACCCGGGTCATCGCACACGATCCTGAGCACGCCGAGCGCGTTGAGGACCGAATCGAGCGTTCTTGCCGACGGGCTGAGTTCCTCCCGCTTCATGCCGGCAAAGATACTCTCGAGTTCCTTGCACAGGAGCTCCGCACTCTCGACACTGACCGAGCGGGCCGCGCCCTTGAGCGAGTGCGCTTCGCGGAAGACACGTTCGACGATGAGGGCCTTGTCAGCGTCGTTGCCTTGCTCGAGGGCGATCATGCCGGAGGCCATGGCATCGATGTGCTCCGCGGCCTCTACTCGAAAGGTCGCGCGCAGCCGTGCCAGGAATCTCTCTCTCTTCTCGTCCATTTGCTCGACCTGTTGTGCCGTCAGAATCTAGTGTTTGTCTTCTCGGGGCGTCACTGCTCCACCCGCTGCTGCTCGACCATAGTCTTGAGGCGGTTGCCGAGGTCCTGGAGATCCCTCGCGGAGATTTCGAGCTGCCTCGTACCCGCCAAGTTCTGCACCGTGGCCTGCTGGATGCTCTCGATGGCCGAGGCGATCTGTTCGAGGCCCAGGAGTTGCTGGTCGGTCGAGGCCGAGATCTGGATGGCCGCCTGGGCGGCCTCGTGGGCCACGCTCGTATGCACCCGAATCGAGTCTCCCGCGGCGGCGGCCTGTTTGACCCCGGCAGCCACGGCCTTGGAGCCCTGCTCGGTGGTCATGACCGCGGCGCCGGTGGCCTTCTGAACCTCCATCAGTATGGTCCTGACTTGCGCGGTGGCGGCCCGCGACTGTTCGGCGAGGCTCTTCATCTCCTGCGCCACCACGGCGAACCCCTTGCCGAACTCGCCGGCGCGGGTGGCCTCAATGGCGGCGTTCACGGCTAGGACGTTCGATTCCTCGGCGATGTCGTTGACGGTGGCGATGATCTCGCTGATGGCCTGTCCCTGCTCGGAGAGTCTCACGACCGTGTCGGCGATCAACTCCATCTGCTCGCTGATGCGCGTCATGCCGTCGACCGTGTCATCGACGGCCTTGCGACCGGTCTCAGACACAGTCTTCGTGTTCTCGGCCCCGTCGCGGACACTCTTCGCTTTCTGGGCGGTAAGATGGGCCGTCTGCTTGACTTCCTCGGTAGTGGTCGACGTCTCAGTCACCGCGGTGGCGGTTTCGGCGGCGCCGGCCGCGAGTTGCGAGACCGTGGCCAGGATCTCGGTCGACGACGAGGCCAGAACGCTCAAGCCGTTGGTCAATTCCTCGTGGAAATGGCGGAGCCCGTCCGTCATCGAATTCAAGTTGATCTTGAGGATGTCGAAATCTCCGCTATAGCTCTCGGCGATGGGTCGAGGGATCTCGCCGTTAGCGATGCGCTCGACATGCGCCGCGGCCACGTTCAGCGGCCCGATGACCGCGTCCAGGGTGTCGTTCACTCCTTGAACGATCTTGCGGAAATCGCCCTGTTGCTTGTCGGCGTCGGCCCGAACGGCCAGGTTGCCTTTCACCGCCGCGCCAACGAGGCTGTTCGTCTCGCGGACCAGGTCTTGAAGCGTGTCGGCCAGTCGATCCATGGCTCCGGCCATGAGCCCCACCTCATCGGTGCGGTCCATTCCCAGACGCTGGTCCATTCGGCCCGTGCTCATGTCCTGGATCATCAGAGTGACCTTGCGCAAAGGCGTGGCGATGATTCGGCTCAGCAGCCAGACCACGAGAATGACGACAATCAATGCCAGGGCCCCGAGAAGAGCGACGACGAGGATGGTGGTGTTGAGCAGCGCTTGAGACGACGAAACCGCCGTGGCGACATTCTCGTCGGCATGGTTGTTCAATTCGAGAAGATCGGCGCGAATGCCCGTCAGACGCTCGAGTTGGGGTCCGAGCACCAGCGCCTGCGCGTCATCCAGCCTTCCCTGGGCATACAGGGCCAGGGCCTGATTGACACCCTGTTCGTACGCGGGCAGCAGCTCATCGAGTTCGGCTTCGATGGCCGCGGTTGTGCTGTTGCCGTTGCGGACGAGTGTCTCCTTGACCTGCGAGTAGAGGGAATCGACCGATGTCAGGCGCGCCTGGATCTCTGTCTCTCCGGCCGCCCGGACGTCATCATCACCTCCCTGCAGCAGGATCGTGAGCACCTCAACGCGGATACGCGCGACATCGGCGCTTATTTGAGTCACGTGGTGCGAAAGGACATAGTCATGGTTGACAAGTTCCTTCTGGGACGAGTCGATGGAGACAATCTGCACGAGCGCGACTACGATCACCGCTGCCAATACGGCAAGGACCGCTGTGAATCCAACTATCAACTTATTGCGAGTCTTGATGTTGCCGAGCATTCGCATGCGTCTTCTCCCCTTCATCCCGTCGGCCTAGCGGTTAGCGTGTCCCTGACTCTTGAGGCTCTCGTCCTTCAGCAGGCGATGGCCATCCAGCACGGCCAGCATCTGGCCGGTAATCCCTCTGATGAACATTCCGCGAGCGCCCGCGAGGGTGGGCAGGTTCTCTCGCAATTCGGCAGCGGCAATGAGGCGTGTTCCATCGATGGAGTCCGCGAGCAGGCCGAACTCATCTGCGTCGTCGCCAAGGACGATGATCTGATTGAGCTCGGTGAGTCCGGCGGACGGCAACTCGAAGTAGCTGCGGAGATCGATAACGACCAGAACGCGGCCGCGTAGAATCACAGCGCCTGCGACGAACCCCGGCGTGCAAGGAATCGGCGTCAACTCTCTCAGCCGACATACCTCGCGGACGTAGCGGATCTCGACGCCATAGGACTCGCCGGAGATGGAGAACGCTAGAACCGCGAGTTTTTCGGCCTCGTCGGGCTGGGCGGGAGGTACGGCCGCTCTCTTTCGACGGGCTTCGAGGATGCGGCGCGCCTGCTCAGAGTCGGTGGCAACCTCGCCCGACAGCGCCGCCGCCGCGAGAGCCAACCGGCCATGGACTGCTTCCCAGTCTATCTTGCCTCCGTTCACGCTATGTCTCCATCAGCGCGGCGATCAACTCCGCCAGCCGCCCGCAGGTCATCCCATCGGACTCCGGAACAATCTCGCCCCGATCCTTGGCGAGAAGGAGCTCGAGCGCGTTTGTGAAGTGGCGCCTGGACTCCCTGTGCATTCCACAACGTCTATACGCCTCAGCCAACGCGTAGTGGGCAAGGATGAAGCCCTGGTCGAGAAACAGTGCGTTGCGCAGGGCCGCGATCGCTTCCTCGAACCGGCCCAGCTCGTGGTAGATCTCGGCCGCCAGGAAGTGAGTCGCCGGGTCGGTGCGCTGGGCCGCGACGGCCTCCTGACAGGATGCGAGAGCCTGGTCGAGCAGCCCCTGGTTGGCGAGGGTCCGTGCCCTGGCCACGAGGCCGGCGAGATCCTGGGTGGCGGCCACAGTGGTCGCGGCATCGCGCCTGTCCGGCAAAGCAGGCGCCAGGGGAGGCGGAGGAGCCGGGGCGACGGTATTCTCGGGAACTACGACGTCCAGCGCGGTGAGATAACGATTCGGGGGCGCGACGTTTCGAGGCGACACTTCGGCTCGCGCCCCCCGGCCTGTCTTCCTGCAGAGAATAGTGCCTCCGACGTTCTCGATCTCGAACATGGGAAACAGAGAAGCACTCGCCTCAGCGGCACTGACCACCAGGTAGCCACCGTCCACCAGGCACCGATGGAGCCCCGCCACGACTCGCTGCACGTGCTCAGGGGTGAAGTACATGAGAACGTTACGACAGAAGATCACATCCATTGCGTTGGTGTGATTGTGAAGAGACGGATAGACGTCGGTAGCCAGGTTGAGTTGGTCGAACTGCACCAGCTTCTTGACACCCGCGTCGATCGTCAGCTTCCCTGGAGCGGCCGGCGAGAAGAACCGTGGGCGGAGCCAGTCGGGCGCACCTCGGAACGACCGTTCGGAGTAGACACCGGCCTCGCCCTTGGCGAGGAATCTCGGATTGATGTCGGTGGCGAGGACCGAGACGTTCCACGTCTGCAGATCAGGCAGAACTCGGGCGCAGGTGATGGCAAGAGAATATGCTTCCTCCCCGGTGCAACATCCGGCGCTCCAGAGGCGCAGGGTTCGGATTCCTCCGATACGTCGAGCGACCAGCGGCGGCAAGATCGCCAGCTCGAGCGTGTCGAAGGAGGCGGGGTCTCGAAGGAAGTATGTCTCGCCGACGGTCAGATGGCCGGCCAAGGCATCGAGCTCTCTGGGCTCCAGTCTGCCGGATGCCAGTGAGTCAACGCAGGTCTCCAGGGAATCGAAGCCCATCTCCTTGGCGGCCACACTCAGGGTGCGAGAGAGCTCGTTCCAGCGCTCCTCGGGAAAATGCAATCCCATGCGCTCTGCGATGAGGAGGCTCGCGGTACGCATCAGGGTCGTGTGTCGCGCGACGATCATCTCTTGCGTGGCGCCGCTCTGGGCTTTGTCGCGGCGGCTGTAGCTTCGGGCATGTGGCCACCAGAAGCGGCGGCCACCGCGCGGTCCACGGCAGCCTGCTCTTCGCCCGAGAGAAGCCGTTCGAGGTCGTGTATCAGAACCAGACCTTCCGCGAGCCTCACCATGCCTTCGATACCCTCGAACCGGGGCATGATCTCGTCCGCCGACACGTGGTCCTCCAAAGAAGCTTCTATCACGCCCTCTGTCGCATCGACCACGAGCGCCACGGTGCGCGTCGCGGTGGTGGCGACGATGAGATGATCCGATAGGCGTACGCCCCGAGGAGGGTAGTTGAAACGGCTGCGAAGGTCGACAACCGGCATCACCGTACCGCCGAGATCGACGACACCCAGCACGAAACGAGGCGCGTCGGGCACGGGCGTGATGCCCACCATGCGGACTGTGCGCTGTACACGGGCAAGCGGCAAGGCGCAGCGCTGGCCCTCAAGGGAAAAGACCACTAGGGGCTGGGGCTCCGAGTCGCTGTGGGGTTCGACGGATCTCAAGAAATCAGCCAACCTTCTCTGGAGGCGATGCGGGTGACTGGGTCGCGTGCCCACGCCGTGTTCGCGACCCGACCCGAGACCAAGCTACAGCTTACGCTGGTGCGCGCACACACGCAATGCGGCGGGTCACTTCCCCGCGCTCATCGCTATCGGTACACGGAGCCGGCCCACTTCTACCCGGCATGCGGCCCCCCTCGTGGTCGATCGCGATTCGATTCTAGCTCGCGTTGGTAACCTATGGGCGTGAACCAAAGCCATTCACCACGGCGAGCCTTCGCGTGCGACCGTCCTCGCGGCCGGTTGCTACGCGTGGTCCTGTTCGCGCTTGGCGCCGTCTTTCTGGTGGTGGCCGCCGTGGGTGTCGTGGTCCCGGTGCTGCCGACCACGCCGTTCCTGATTCTCGCCGCCATCTGCTTCGCCCGCAGCTCGACCCGCGTCTACCGCTGGCTGGTGACCAATCGCCTCTTCGGCAGGCATCTCGACGACTACCTGCACGGCCGCGGCGTCTCCTGGAAGGTGCGGGCCGCCACGCTCGCGTTCTTGTGGGCGGTTATCAGCGTGACCGCCGCGCTGTTCGTCGACGCGTTGTGGTTGCGGATCCTGCTCTTCGCGATAGCGGCCGGAGTCACCGCCCACGTGGCGCTGCTCAGGGGCCGGGGTTCGGCCAGGGGCTAGAACGCCGCCGAAGACGTCTCCGTCAGGACGCGACCGCGGGCTCTCGCAGCATGGCTACGCTGGCCGCCAAGACCCAGACCACCAGCAACACAAGACCCACCGCCATGACCCATCCCAGGCCGGCGCTCACTACGCTCACGATGCCCGAAACCCCGCCCAAGGCCACCAGTGCGCTGAGCGCTCCGAACCACCTAGGCATCACTCCTCGCTTGAAGACAGCCACGGCGGTCGCTCCCGCCCAGACCAGCATGAAGACGACGGCCAGTCCGTACGCCATGCTCGAGAGGTCTGACACAGCGCGGGCCGTGGCGGCGTCCAGTTCGACATCCCCGCGCAGCACCTGGGCGAACGAGCCACTCAGGCCGACCAGCGCCGTTGCGCCGGTCACCAAGAAACCACCGAACACCACCCACCCGTAGCCCTCACCGTGCTCCCGGTCGTTCTTCACCAGCGGCAGCACGAAGCCGGCGATGAACGGCACCGCCAAGGCGTACGCCAACGCGTTGAGAACGGCTCCGACCTTGGGCGCGATGCCCGCGTCGGCGAAAAACGCGGCGATCTCGCTCGCCGGGGCTTCGGTCGCGGGGGGCGCTCCCCACAAGACATAACCGGCCGCTTCGAGAAGCACGAAGCCGATACCGAACCAGGCCGCTGTCTTTCTGAACCCCACGTGGTCCCCCCTGTTCGTGATAGCGACCGGAGTCAGGCGCCCGTGGTGCTGCCTACGGGCGGGGTCCGGCCGAGGACTATGAGACGCTGCCTTCTTCCACCCTGAACCGCCACCGGCAGTCGAGGCCCTCGGGGCGCTCGCCGGGAGGGGCGAAGTCGCAGTGCACCCTGATGGCCGGGTCCACCTGGGCGATGATCGACTCGAACTCCTTGCGGTGCATCTCCCGGCATTCGTACTCGCCGAGGCCGCGATTACGCCGGGCCTCCTGGGTGGCGCAGCACGGCACCGTGAGCACCACCTCGTGCTCGCTCTCCACGATGTCGTACTCGAGAAGCAAGGTCCAGGGATAGAGACGCAAGACTTTGAGAAATCCCGCCAGGCCCTTCTCTTCGACCTTGAAGCGGCTCACCAGATCGCGCGCCGCCAGGCCCCCCACCCGCGCCCACACCCGCTCGTTGAGCGCCTCGGCCTCCTCTTGGCCGAACTGGTCGGCGACATAGAGGAACCAGAAGCTGTCCATGACCCGGTAGTGCCACAGGAGGAAGGCAAGGTAGCTGCGTAGCTCGGTGGGCTCCATGGTGTCGAAGCGGGAAAGGTCCATGCACACGAGCATACCCGCTTCTTGGCAGCATCGGTAGACGGTGCGATATGCTGGGCCGATGAAAATGAACCTGCGGGCCGCGCGTGGCCCAAGCGTCACAATCAGCGTGGTCACGTACCTCGTGGCAGTGGTCGTCGCCATTCTCGTGGTGCGGGCTGTGGGTCCTTGGCACCCCTTGGCCGAGCTGGCGCTCGGCACGCTCGTGGCGACCGTGGTGGTCTTCGCGGTCTCGGTGGCGGCGAACAACTCCAGCATCTACGACCCATACTGGAGCGTGCAGCCTCTCGCCATCGCCGGCTACTACGTGTGGACCGGTTGGGGCCGGGTCGACGCCCGGCTGATCCTCGCGACCGCGCTGCTCGCGCTCTACTCTTTGCGCCTGACCAGCAACTTCTACCGCGACTGGCCGGGCTTGGTGAAAGAGGACTTCCGCTACCGGAACTTCAGGGCGCGCTACGGCCGGGCCTACTGGCCGGTGAGTTTCGCGGGCATCCATCTCTTTCCGACCATCATGGTGTATCTGGGCTGTTTGCCGCTGTACGGCATCGCGCACGCGGAGGCGAACCCGCTCAATTGGCTCGACGTGCTCGGCGCGGTGGTGCTTCTGGGAGCCGTGGCGTTGGCGTTCGTGGCCGACGAGCAGCTGCGGCGGTTCCGGGAAGACCCGGCGAACCGGGACACGGTGATCGACATCGGGCTCTGGGGCCGCAGCCGCCACCCCAACTACGTGGGCGAGATCTCCACCTGGTGGGGACTATGGCTGTTCGGGCTGGCGGCGGGTGTCGCGTGGTGGTGGACGGTCGCCGGGGCCGTCGCGATCACGGCGATGTTCGTCTTTGCCAGCGTGCCCATGATGGAGAAGCGGCTGCTCGCCACGCGCGCGGGATACGCCGAGTACCGGGCGCGGACGCCGATGCTGCTCCCGCGCCGGTGGAATGTGCCGGCGCCGCCGGCCACCGAAGAAGACCCGGCCTGACCGGGCCTGGCCCGTACCCGACCGTGCGCGACCTCATCACTTTCGGCGAATTGCTGGTCGACTTCGTGCCCACCGTGACGGGCGTGTCGCTCATGGACGCCCCCGCCTTCGTCAAAGCGGCCGGGGGCGCGACGGCCAACGTGGCCGTCGGCGCCGCGCGCCTGGGGGTGAGCGCGGCCTTCATGGGCCAGGTCGGCGACGACGCCTTCGGCCACTTCCTCGAACGCGAATTACGGGAGTCGGGCGTCGACACCGGGGCGCTCCGCTTCACCAGCGCCGCCCCCACGTCGCTCGCGTTCGTCTCGCTGCGGGCCGACGGGGAGCGGGAGTTCATCTTCTACCGTCATCCCGGTAAGGACATGCTGCTCGATTTCGTGCCCGGCCAGGTGGACGCGGGTCTGCTTCGGGGCGCCAAGACCTTTCATTTCGGGTCGATCAGCCTGGTGGCCGAGCCCTCCCGGTCGGCCACTCTATTTGCGATCGATGTCGCAAGGTCGGGTGGTCTTACCATTTCGTACGATCCGAACCTGCGCCTCAACGTGTGGCCCACCGCCGAGAAGGCGAGAGAGGGTCTCATGACCGGTTGGCGGCGGGCCCATATCGTCAAGGCGAGCGAAGACGATGTAGCGTTTTTGACCGACCACGCCGGTGTGGAGGCCGCCGCCGAACGCCTGTGGCACGACGGCCTGCGTCTGCTGGTCGTGACTCTCGGCCGAGGTGGCTGCCGCTACTTCACCCCGCGGTTGCGGGGCGAGGTCGCCGGTTTCTCAGTGGCTGCCGTCGATACGACCGGCGCGGGTGACGGCTTCATGGCGGGCTTGCTCAGTGGCCTGATCAAGCATCCGGGAGCCTTGGAAGACGAGGACCGGCTTCGCGCCATCTGCCTGTACGCGAACGCGGTGGGGGCGCTGACGACCACCGGGCGGGGGGCGATCCCGGCGCTGCCGACCACCGAGCAGGTGGAGTCACTCCTCACAGGGGCCTGAGCGCCCAGGCGGCTGAGGCATGGCGGGCGGGCGCGCGGCGCGTGGGCCCGCCAGGAGGCTAGCGTCTCCCGCCGGGGCGGAAGCGGCGCGGCCGCGTACGCCAGTACGGGCCGGCCTCCAGAGCCGTCGCGTCGAGCGACCGGTAGATGTCGCGTAAGAACTCGACCAACGACACGATCAGACTGGCCAGACTGAGTATGAAGAACGCCGCGATCAGCCAGGGTATGTCGGCGCCGGCGAGCGCCGTGACGAAGAGCGAGATGATCAACAGCGCCGCGAACAGAACGCACAGGCCCGCGAACGCAATGGCCGAGCGCACGAGGTGGGCGCGTTGCTGCAGGATGAGGAGTTGAGCGCTCACCTGCCTCTGTTCCTCGAGTTCGGTCTCGGGGCCGCGGAGCGCCAACGAGCGCGTACGGTCGACGATGCGGCCCAGGCGGTTGGTCATGGTGAGCAGCAGAAGGCCGACACCCGATATCAACACCACCGGGCTGACTGCGGTCTGAAGAACAGGCACCAGTTCCGATGTTTGCACGGCGGGCATGGCTATCGTCTCCTGCGTCGCGTGGGTTTTGCCTGCATTCTAGCAGCGTACCTGGTCCACGACACCCGCCTGATGTCCGCGTTCGGAGCGCCCTCGTGTGCCATGGCGGCACTCACAAGGACTTGGTTCAGTTACTCCTCGCTGGCGGCCTGCGCCTTGGCCCGAGGGTGCAGCAGGAAGGAAACGCCTCCGAGGATGAGCACCGGGATGGCCAGCACGGCGAGCCCCGTCCGGAAGCCCGCCGACGACGCCAGCGGGCCCATGATGTAGGGAAAGCTGATGCAACCCACTCCTCCGGCGAGGATGAAGAGCGACGAAGCCACACCCGCCTGCCACTGCGGGAACGCGCTGGCGTAGCTGCCTATGAGGCCGTACGAGGCGGAGGCGCCCAAGCCCGCGGCCACCGAAAGCACCAGTGCCGCGATCTGGGTGGGGGCGAAGGCCAGCGCGACGGTGAACACGGCCATGGTGCACGCGCAGAAGAGCAGCAACCGCGAAGACCTGTACTTGCGGGTGAACGGCCGCATTATCCAACGGCCGGCTACCAACCCTATCCAGAACAGGGTGACCGAGAAGCTGGCCCACGTGTCGGCCGCTCCGAAGATGTCGATCTGGAACTTCGGCAGCCACACGTTGAGTGTCATCTCGCTGCCGGTGTAGAGCAGCCCCGCGGCCATGATGCCGATGAGCAGCCGCCGGTCGGTGGCGACGACCTCTCTGATGTGTCTCGGTCTGACGTTACGCCTGCCGGGGATGTTGAGCAGGGGCAACCACACGTAGATCACACCCAGGGTGAGTGAGATACACCCCTCCGCGACCAGGATCCAGCGCCAGTGGGCTCCGTGGTCCAAGGCCACGCCCAAAACCAGCGGCGCGGCGACCATGCAGAATCCGAAGAACAGAATCATCGTGAGCGCGGCGGAGGCCACGTTCTCTTTGACGTGGGTCGAGAGCCACATCCAACACGTGGTGTTGAGCAACGCTCCGCCGAAACCCACCACCACATAGGCGAGGCAGAGCGACCAGAGGTTGCGCGACGCGGCTCCCGCGAGCACCAGGCCGGCGCCCTGCAGCAGGATGCCCGCCGTGAGGGCCACCTTCGATTGCACGCGCGCCATGAGCATGTTGAGCACGAAGATGCCCGAGACGTTGCCGATATAGAGGGCGGCACTGATGAGGCCGCCCCTGCTCAGAGGTATGCCGAGACCCTCCATGATCGGGTCGAGCAGGGGCCCGACCGACACCATGGCCATGGCGACGACCACCTGGCTGGGGTAGAGCGGCAGGCGCTGGCGGAGGGTGGGCGAACCGGTCGTGGGCTGTTCGGACATGTGTGGTCGCGTTGCTAGGTCACGAGGTCGATCGCCTGTTGTAGAAACGCGGAGGCCTGCTCGCCGGCCACGCGGCGGATGTCAGCAGGCGCGAGCCCGGTGTCCGCCGGCATGTCCAGCCAGGGGTGTACGGTCTGCCAGTATGCGGCGACCCCTTGCACGGCGGGGTCCCACCGGGCGTCGAGGTCGGCCTGCCAGGCTTCACGGGCCGCGAGGAGGCAATCGACGGCCTGCAGTAGCAGACGGGCCACCCGGGTGTCGGCGGGATTGAGAACGGGCAGGTTGCGGCGCGCCACCTCGGCGACGAGTAGGGCGTCGGCGAAAGCGCGGTAGTCGTCGGGAGTCGTGCCTTGTGAGTAGACGTGGGCGGCGACCGCGGTCGAAACCGCTTCCGGACCGCCTTTGCTCGCCTCGATTATGCCGGCCTCCTTCTGATAACTGGAGATGACCCAGCCGCCGACGGCGATCACAACCAGGATGACCGGCAGGAGAATCCAAGCTCGGCTCGAGCGTTTCATGGTGCGATAATAACCGCTATGGACGATTGGGACCTGGAGACGCCGAAGGCGAAAGGGGCCGGCCCGTCTGGCGGTGGCGCGCCTCACGGAGCGGCAGCCTCTTCCGCCGTCCCCGAGTCTGCGAGGCCCGACGCCGGCAGCGCCGCGGGCCTGGTGGCCGGCACGGCCACGGACCAGCGAAAGGCCGCGGCGGGTGACGCGGGGACCCTGCAGGTCGCGCCGGCGCGCCGCTCGACGCTCGTCCGCGTGCTCCCTGTGGTCGCGGGCGCCGTGCTGTTGCTCCTCATCGGGTCTCTCGCGGGGTTCTTCATAGCTCGGTCGCAGCACACCGCGGTGTCGGCCGATCTCGTCGAGGCCAGGCAGCAGGTCGCCGTGGTCGAAAAGGCCCTCACCGCGTCAGAAGAGCGCAACTGGGAGTACTATCGCGAGAATGAGGCCCTGCAGACGCAGATCGACGCACTCCGGAGTGGTGAGAACGGCGCCGGACCGGGTGCCACGACTCCCACGACAGCGCCTGGAGGGAGAGCGACCTACACCGACGGCACGTTCCTGGTGGGCGAGGACATCGCTCCGGGGGAGTACGACGGCGTCTTGACCGGGCAGGTAGGATACTGGGCACGGCTGCGAGGCACCGACGGCCAGATCGGAGCCATCGTCGCGAACGGTCTGGTGACGGGCCCGTTCGTGCTCACCATCAACACGTCCGACGTGGCCGTCGAGCTGCGGGGAGTCACAATAACGTCCCGATAGGGGGAAGCAGTGGCAGACATCATCGATATCGCGATCGTGGGTGGCGGACCGGCCGGACTGACGGCGGCGATCTACGGAGCGAGGGCTCGGCTGAACACGGTGGTCTTCGAGGCCGGTCTTCCGGGCGGCCAGATCGTCTCGGCCTCGACCGTCGAGAACTATCCGGGGTTTCCCGATGGCATCTCCGGTTCTGACTTGGCCGATCTCATGTACCAGCAGGCCCAGAACGCCGGCGCCGAGTTCCACACCATATCGCCGGTCGAGGCCATCAAGGCCGACGGCAAGCAGTACGTGCTGACCACCTCCGATGGTGACGTGCAGGCTCGAGTGGTGATCCTGGCTACCGGCGCCATCCCCAAGAAGCTGGGCGTGCCCGGCGAGGCGGAGTTCACCGGCAGGGGCGTCTCGTGGTGCGCGACGTGCGACGGCCCGCTCTATCGCGACAAGGTGGTCGCGGTGCTGGGTGGCGGTGATTCGGCCACCCAAGAGTCGGTCTACCTGGCCAAGATCGCGAGCCAGGTGCACCTCATCCACAGGCGTGACGAACTCCGGGCCACCCAGTGCCTCCAAGAGCAGTGCTTCTACAACGAGAAGATCACCATGCATCTCTCCCAGTTGGTCGAAGAGATCGTGGGCGAGGGCGGCAAGATCACCGGGGTGCGGCTGCGTTCCAAAGAGGACGGCAGCGTGAAGGTCCTCCCGGTCGACGGCTTCTTCGAGTTTGTCGGCATCGATGCCATGAGCGACCTCGTCGCCGGTCTTTGCGATCTCGACGAGCAAGGCTTCGTCATTGTCGACCGCCACGGCCTCACGTCGCGGACCGGGCTCTACGCGGCCGGCGACGTGGCCAACTACGAGTTGAAGCAGGTGGTCACCGCCTGCGCCCGCGGAGCCTTCGCCGTGGACCACGCGGTGCACTACCTCAACCTGGAGTTCGGCGTCTAGAGCGGCGCCGCGGTTGCCGGCGGTGGGGCGGCGGTTGCCGGGACTCCGCTAGACGGGACGCGGCATCTCTCAGGCGCGCACGGCCAGCCTCCGCGGTAGTACCTCCACGCAAAGCGGCAGTGAGCCGAGGGCGTCGCCATCGACGTCCAAGAGGAATCGCCGCTCGGCCGCCTCGCTCTCGAGCCGCAGTTCGATGCGCTCGCACGGAAAGTGCGTCACAGTGGGTTCGTCGAGGTGCCGTCCGGAATAGATGGTGCGCGTCTTGGCGAGCAGGTAGAGTTTGTTGCGCTCGGTGATGGTCACCACTTCGAGCCGGCCGTCGTCGAGCAGCGCCATAGGCGCGAGGTCCATGCCACCGCCGAACCAGCGGCCGTTGCATACGGCGACCAGGTACGCGGGAATGACCTCGTCGCGGGTCTCTCCCTTCCAGGTGATGCGGGCCCGCACCGGCTGCTCGCTGCCCGTCGCCACCGCCCACAACGAAGCCATGTAGTACCCGAGGCGGCCACCGAGGAATCCCGGGATGACGTCGATGTAGTGGTCGACTCTACCCCCGATACCCGCCGAGATGACATTGACGAAGTATCGCGTGACCTGCCGTCCGTCGCTGCCGGGGTATGTCGCCTTGCCCACGTCGACGAGGCGCACCCGGCCGAGCGCGAGAGCCTCGAGGCTGCGCTCGTAGCCTTCGCCGACGCCGAGGCTCCGCCGGAAATCGCCTCCAGTGCCCACATTGATGAGGCCGACCTGGGGCGTTCCTTCAGCGCCGGCCGCATCGGCGGCGGCCAGCACCCCGTTGACCACCTCGCTCAGCGTGCCATCGCCGCCGACCGCGACGACGAGTCCGTAGCCCTCGTGGACGCCCTCACCGGCCAACTCGCTGGCGTGGCCGCGCCGGGCCGTATAGCGGATGACCACGTCGCCCAACGTCCGTTCGACTCCGGCCAGCACCTGCGGGAGCGCGCGCGCACCGTGTGCGCCGCACGCGGGGTTGACTATGAGAAGCGGAGGCTTCACTCGCCGGGGCCCAGGCCCGCGCTATCCACGCGACTCGACTGAAGACCTAGCGGTAGGGCCGCTACAGCTTCAAGAGGCCGGTGATCTTCTGGGCGAGGGCGTCAGGATCGGGCACGAGTCCGTCGGGGGTCACCTTGTCGATGATACCCGGCAGGTACTTCGCGATCATGGCGGCCGCGTCGTCGAGCGAGATATTGAACTGCTTGGCGACGCCCGCCACCTGCTCGGGAAGGGTCTTCTTGACCGCGTCGGGGGTTATGGGCTTGTTGTCGCCCTTGGCGACCCACGACTTGGCGATGTCGCCCAGACCGCCAACGTCGAACTTCTCGAGCAGGCCCGGGAGTTCGCTGCCGCCCATGCCGAGCAGCTTGCCTACCACACCCTCCTCCTCGCCCGCGCCGCCTGCCAGCGCTCCCTCCGCGGCGTCTTTCAGACTATCGAAAAGGCCCATGGCGTGCCTCCCTCTGTGCAACGTGTGTGTCTGGCCAATCTATACCGCGTCCACGCGAAGCGCAACACGGGCAGCGTCGGCGCGATACCGGTGCGGCGCGCAGCCGGGGGGTCGAAGCCCGGCGGCGCTTGGCCGGGCCGCGCTTCAGATACGCGGAAGCAACCTCGCCGGAGAGCATGCGCGCCAGTGGTAGAGCACCATGCGCAGCGTCGGCTTGGTCACGGGCTGCGCGGCGACAAGGCTGACCGACCCGAGAGGCTTGCCCTGCAGCGTGAACTGCATGTGCCCGAAAACCTCGCCCACGCGGACGGGTATCGCCGGACGGCGGTCGATGACGACCGTGCGGGTCACCGTGTCGCCTTCGACAAGGCGGAGTGTGAGGGCCCTGTCGGCCACCACGCTCACTGTGCGACCCATCACGTCGCCGGCATCGAGGTCGAGAACGTGTTCCCCCTTGCTGACGAGCACGGTTCTGGGGTGTAGGGAGAATCCGTACTCGAGGAGTCTCCGGGCTTCGTTCCAGCGGACGTTGCTACTCTCGGCCCCAAGGATCACCGAGATCATCGAGAGACCGTCGCGGGTGCCCGAAGCCGCGAGGCAGTACCTGGCATAGGGAGTCGATCCGGTCTTGATGCCGGTGACCCAACCGAACTTCATCAGCAACTCGTTGCCGTTGTGGTCCCAACTGCGGGGAGCCTGTCCTGGCAGAGTGGGCAGCGAGATGCTCTCGCTGTCGACGATCTCGCGGAAGAGCGGGAATCTCTGAGCGTACTGGGCCATCATGGCCAGGTCTCTGGCCGAGGAGTAGTGCCCCGACTTGTTCATGCCATGCGGGTTGACGAAGTGGGTGTTCTCGAGCCCCATGTCCCTGGCCTTGGCGTTCATCATGTCGATGAAACCGGAGAGGCTGCCTCCGGCCGCTTCGGCCAGCGCCACCGCCGCATCGTTGCCGCTGATGATGAGGAGGGCTCGGAGGAGCTGTTCGACAGTCAGCGTCTCTCCTTGCACCAGCGAGGCCTTGGAGCCGATCACCGACACCGCGTTGGCAGACACCTTCACCTTCGTGTCTGGTTCGATCGTCTCGAGCACCACGATCGCCGTCATGATCTTCGTGGTCGAGGCCATGGGGAGCCGGGCATTCGCGTTCTTCGAGAAGACGATCTCGCCGGTATCGGCGTCGATGAGGATCGCGGCGGTCGAAGTGACGTTGGGAGGAGAGGGTCTCCCCGAAGGGAACGAGGCTGTGATCGTGGTGTCGGGCACCCCGGTAACGGCCAGGGCCGATCCGGTCACGGCGAGCAGCGCGACCGTGACGGCGACAAGCGAGAGGGCGGCGGTCAGGAACGATCCCGGGGCCGCGCCTCTCGCGTCGTCCGGGGTTCCGCTATTCCACGAGCGTCGCACTATTGATGACGACCGGCTCCTGCGGCACGTCGGAGTGAGGCCCATGGTTGCCGGTGCGCACGCGGGCGATCGCGTCGACGGTCTCCATGCCCTCCGTAACAGTGCCGAACACCGCGTAGCCCCATCCTTGCGGCGTCTCACCGGTGTGGTTCAGGAACTTGTTGTCGACGAGGTTGACGAAGAACTGGGAGGTCGCGCTGTGGGGGCTGGGGGTACGCGCCATGGCTACCGTGCCGCGCTGGTTCTTCAGTCCGTTGGCCGCCTCGTTGGCGATGGTGGCCTCTGTGGCCTTCTGATGCATGTCGGCGTCGAATCCGCCGCCCTGCACCATGAAGCCCGGGATGACGCGGTGAAAGATGGTGCCGTTGAAGAACCCAGACTCGACGTAGCCAAGGAAGTTCTTCGTCGACAGCGGAGCCTTCACCCCGTCGAGTTCGATGGTGATGTCCCCGAGAGACGTGCTGAGGAGAACACGGGGATTGGTCTGCTCTGTCATATCGTTCTTCTTTCTTGGCCGGGATACCGGCCCAGTGGATCTGCGCTGTAGAAGGCTCTGTCCCGGACTATTCTCCCATGCATGACCGTGACGCGCACCGATTTGGTGGCACGGGTGACCTCGACGACGGGCGAAACGGGCGCGTCTGGCTAGGTTCTAGTCCTTCCCGAGAGGGCGCAACCGTCCGCCGCCGCTCAGCGCGTAGGTCTGTCCTCCGAGCGCGCTGTTGGTCAAATTGCCGGCATCGTAGTAGACCGTGTGGCCGTTTCCGACGATGCTGGCTATCGCTGGGCCGGCCACGCCGCCGGTGAGAGTAAGGCCGGTCAGATAGGTGTCGGCTGTGACGATGAAAACGCTGTTCGCGTCGAGTGTCAGATCCGCGCGCTTGGCCGTGTTGCCGGCGTTGATGGCCCCGGTGAAGACCGACCCCCCGGTGAGCCTCAGACGGATCGTGCTGTACGAATCGGCGATGAGGTCGCCTCGCATCGCCTGGCCTATGGCGGTCAACACGGCTGTGCCGCCTCTCGACCCGCCCGTCTCCCTCGTGCCCGCCGCGGCGACCAGCACGCCCGACTCGCACGCGATCTCGACGTCGTCGATCGTGATGTATGCCGTCGCGTCTGCGACATAGAACAGCGGACTGCGCTCACCGGCGACATTGAACGACCCGCGGACCATGGAGAATTCGAGTCCCGCGCCCTGTGGCTCACCAGGCACGCGCCGGCGTAGCATCACGCCGCACGTGCCGGCCGCAGCCGTGGATACGTCCGTATCGGTCAGCGCGATGCCGCCCGAGCTCTCGATCGCGACCGCCTCAGCTCCCGTCGCCCGGAAGGCCCCGCCGGAGGCGATGATCGTGCCGCCGCCCGGACCGGCGGCCAGAGGCGCCGAGCCTACCCCGGCCGTGGTGATCTTGACGTTGTCGAGCGTCAGCATCGCCCCCTGGGTCGCGACGACTCCACCGGCGCCCGTATCGGCCGTCTCGATGGCCACGCCGGTCAGGCTGATCGCCGCGCCCTTCCCGGTGGCGAAGGCGCCGCTCGCGCCTGACCCGGTAGTGGTGATCGATCCGCCGAACATGGTGATTTCGCTGCCGGCGGCGGCTACGACGGCGGCGTTCAGCCCATGCGAACCGCTCGCCTCCTCGCTCGACGTGTCGCCCGAAGTCTCAACCAGGGCGTTGGCCAGGGTCAGCAGGCCGGTGTCGGACACCACAATTGCCGATTGGTCGTCCCCGGTGGCCGAGTAGGTCTGGCCTTCCTCTGCGACGGCCCTGCCGCTCTGCGCGTAGGCGCCGGCGGTTCCACCTTGCGTGGACGTGGAAGACCCCGTGCCGGTCGACGAGGACGCGTCGTCCGTCGAACGACAGCCGGAGGCTGCTGCTGAGGCCAGGCCGAGCACGAGGAGCAGCAAACATAGCGCGGCCGTGAGCCCGCGCGCTCTTCTATGTATGACCAGGCGCATGCCGGTTCCCTCGATTCACTGAGTGAGAATGACCTTGCGCCGTTCCAGATCCCTCCGACGCGGCGCCAGGGCTGCGCAAGAGGTTACCCCCATTTGGTCGAGCTGAGTTGCTTGCCGTGCAGGGAGTGGGCTGTGCTATCGTCGGAGGAGGCCATCCCGAGGAGTGAACAATGCCAGATGATCCCGCTCTCGATCCCGCCTCCCTGGCGCCGCACTGTGCTCAGAATCGTGACTGCTGGAACGCCGACAGCGACCAGTATCAGACCGACCACGGTCCGCAATTGGCGGCTTCGGGTGGGCTGGCCTGGGGTGTCTGGCAGGTTCCCGAGTCCGATCTTCAGGTGCTTGGCGACGTCGAAGGCCGCGATATCCTGGAACTCGGCTGCGGTGCGGCTCAGTGGTCGATCGCTCTGGCCAAGAAGGGTGCGCGCGCCGTGGGGCTCGATATCTCCGAGCAGCAACTGCAGCACGCGCGCCGGCTGATGCTCGAGGCGGGCGTGGACTTTCCGTTGGTACATGCGAGCGCCGAACTGGTTCCGTTGCCCGACTGCAGCTTCGACGTCGTCTTCTGCGACTACGGGGCCATGACGTTCGCCGACCCCTACGCCACGGTGCCCGAAGCGGCGCGTTTGCTGCGCGCGGGCGGACTTCTCGCTTTCAGCGGGTCCACTCCCATCATCGAGATGTGCTACCCAGACGATGGTGAGCACGCCGGCGACAAGCTGCTACTCGACTACTTCGGCATGTGGTCGCTCGCGTACGACGACTACACGGAGTTCCAGCTGCCCTATGGGGCCTGGATCCGTCTCTTCCGGGCGCACGGGTTTGTCATCGAAGACCTGATCGAGCTACGGCCCGGCCCCGAGGCCACGAGTACCTACCGCGACGACTCCGACCGAGACTGGTACCGGCGCTGGCCGGGCGAGCAGATCTGGCGCGTCCGCAAGGAGTCGTAGAGCTACTTCGGCAGCTTCCGGAGCCAGTTCCACGTCGCCGCGATCCCGGCTACGACGAGGCCGCCGATGATCATGTAGACGCTCTTCTTCGACGTGGAGCCCTTCGCGCCCTCAGCTTCAGTTCCCGCTCTCCAGCTCATGCCTTTCCCCTTCTATCCGGCTCTGGTCCACTTCGCGTGCCGATGTGGATACGAGCTCCAGTTCCGTGACGAGCTCGTCCAGGAACAAGCCCACGTCGGTCACGATGCCGATAGTCTGGAAGCTGCCGCGATCGGATAGCTTGGTCACGACCGCTGGGTTGATGTCGACGCAGACAGTCGCCACCGAAGCGGGCAGCAGATTGCCGGTCGCGATGCTGTGGAGCATGGTACACAGCATGAGGCAGAAGCCGGCGCCGCGCACGTGCTCTCGCATGAGCTGCTGAGCTTCCACAGCGTCGGTCACCACGTCGGGCAAAGGACCGTCGTCGCGGATCGAACCGGCAAGGATGTACGGCACGTCGTGCCGCACTATCTCGTAGAACAGCCCCGTGGTGAGGACGCGCTGTTCGACCGCCTGGCGGATGCCGCCGCAGGCGCGGATGCGGTTGATCGCCCTCAGATGGTGCTCATGGCCGCCCTCGACCGACTCGCCCTCTGAGAGATTGATGCCCAACGAAGTGTTGTAGAAGGCGGATTCGATGTCGTGAGTGGCGACGGCGTTGCCCCCGAAGACCACATCGATCCAGCCGTCGGCGACCAGTCGCGCGAACGCGGGAGCGGCCCCTGTGTGTACCACGGCGGGTCCCAGCACGGCTATGATCCTCTTGCCCCGCTCGCGCGATTCATGCATGAGACGGGCGACCTTGGCGACGACGAGCCGCTTCGGCTTCTCCGAAGACACGGCCGATCCCATGAATTCGAAAGCTCTCGAGGCGCGGTCGCGGCCCAGCGGGACAGCCCTAATGCCGTGTATGCCGACGACGATGAGGTCGCCCTGCCTCACTTGGATGAGCGGCACCGTGGCCGCGGTCTTGGCTTCGCGATCGACCACGATGCCACAATCCATTTCGGGAAATCGTACGGGAATCCAGCGACTTTCGAGCCTGACAGAGGTCTCGAGGTTGGTCGTCGAGTAGAAGTCGGCAGGAAAGACCCCGTCGCACGGCGCGGCCTCGAGCCGGACATCGTCCTGCTCCACCATCTCCACCCCGTGTTGTTGCAGCAGGTGGAGGATGGCCCGAAGCTGCTCGTCACTTTGAGCGCCTACACGCAGGAGGGCGAGCGACTGGTCGTCTTTCTCTCTGCCCATGCGGAACCGCAGGATTCGGTACTCGCCGCCATTGTCGAGTATGTCGTCGAGGACTCGGGGCAACAGGAGCGAGTCGATGATGTGCCCTTCGAGCTTGATGTCCTCATAGGTGTTCATGCAGTGATTCTAACCGTTTATGCATACTCAAGTCACGCAGGTTCGCGGCCGATATGCCGTGGTAGAACGCAGGTATAGGCGTCCGCCATGTGACTTGCTCGGGAGGCCCCTTTGTCTCTACGTCGTAGAACCTACATGTTGGTAGGTTTCACTCTGTTGGTGGCTGCAGTTGCAATCTTCGCGGTGTCGCAGGCCGTCTTCGCGCGAGACGGAGGCTGGACCGAAAGCGTTCTCTACTTCATGTTGCTGCTTATCGGGCTTGTACTGGCCCTTGGGCTCGCTCTCTGTCTCATACTCGAGGGCGCGCTGTTCCGCCGTCTTGCCGACCTCACTTCGCAGGTGCATCACGCCGCGGCGGGTGGTGAGGCCACTCGTATCTCGGTCGGCCGGAGCGACGAGCTGGCGCTGCTCGCCGAAAAGATCAACGCCAGTTTCGCCGAAGTCCAGAGCGCCCGCACCCAGCAAGAGCATCAGGCCCAGAGCCTGGCGGAGGCGCTCGAGGAGCTCCAGGGGCGGCACGCCGACCTCGAACGAGCTCATCTCAGCCTCCAGCAACTGCAGGAGGTCAGCGCGTCGCTGGGCGGCAGCCTCGAGATCGGCGATGCCCTAAGCCGCATGGAAGAGGTGGCGCTCAGCATCTTCGGCGCCGACGAAGTGTGGTTGCTGCGTCTCGCGCCCGAGCAGCAGCAACTCCAGGGGCTGAGGGTCTTCTCCGACCACCGGGAAGGCTACGAGCGGCTACCGAGACTATTCGGTTGCACCGGGTCCGACAGCGTGCTCTACGTCAATTCACATCCGCTCTTCAGCGCGGTGTTCAAGGATTCACAGCCGGTCTTCATCGAATCGATCACAGAGCTGGGAGCCGCTGAGCGCAACAGGCTGTTCAACGGCATGACCCCGAATCTCGATGGATTCCATTCGTTGACGGTCATCCCGCTGATGTCTGAGCTCAACCCCGTGGGTCTGACCATCGCGGCGTCGGCCAAGCCGACCCAGTTCACGCCCGACAAACGCTCCACCATTCTGCTGTTCGCGGGGCAGGTCGCCCAAGCTCTCAAGAACACCCGCCTGTACCAGGAGATCAAGGCCCTGGGCGAGATCGACTCGCTGAGCGGTCTGCATAACCGGCGCCGGGCTATGGAGCAGCTCGAGGTCGAGGTGGCGCGCGCCCGGAGGTATGAGGGCACCTTCTCGATCCTCCTCGCCGACATCGACAACTTCAAGCTCTTCAACGAGACCTACGGGCAACCCTCCGGCGACGACATCATCAAGAGGGTCTCGGGCATCTTGCACAACCGCAACCGCAGCTCAGACTTCGTCGGACGTTTCGGAGGCGACGAGTTCATCATGATCTTGCCCGCGACGTACAGGGCCGGCGCTGCCACCGTGGCCGACCACATGCGCCTGGCGCTCGGCTCGCAGCCCTTCATCGCGCCTAACGGCCAAGCGATCCCGCTCCGAATGAGCTTCGGCGCGGCCTCGTTCCCCGAAGACGGCCACGATGCGAGTTCTCTCATCGCGATCGCCGACGCCAACCTGTACGAATCGAAGCGCTGGGGAGGCGACACGGTCACGGTGCGCCGCGAAAACCTCGCCGGCGAGCACATCGACGTGAGCGGCTTCAGCACGCTCGACGCCTTGGTGAGCGCGGTCGACAACAAGGACCACTACACCCGCCGTCATTCGGCCCACGTGGCCGAACACAGCCTGGCTATCGTCAAATCGCTGGGATTCAGCAAGGAGCGGCAGGACATCCTGCGCGTGGCCGCCCTCCTGCACGACGTAGGTAAGATCGGTCTGCCCGACCGCATTCTCCGCAAGCCGGGCGCGCTGACCTGCGAAGAAGAAGAGGCGGTGCGGCAGCACTCGTTGCTTGGGAGTCTGATGGTCTCGCAGCACCTGCCCGACATGGACGAGGTGCGCGAGGCGGTCGTATCGCACCACGAGCGGTGGAACGGCACGGGTTACCCGGCCGAGCTGAGGGGGCGCGACATCCCGCTGCTGGGCCGCATACTGGCCGTAGCCGACGCCTATTCGGCCATGATCACCGATCGTCCTTACCGGGCGGGTCTGAGCCTCGAGATCGCGAAAGGCGAACTGATCAAGGGCAGCGGCGCGCAATTCGACCCGGAAGTCGTGCGTGTGTTCATGAACTGTCTCGAGTCGCAGCCCGCGGAGGCGGCCGCCCGCGACGCGGTCGGTCACGGCGCGACCCGCCTGCGGGCCATCTAGCACAGTCGCAAGAAGGACTCGGCCGCGCTCCCCGGTTCGAGCCGCCCCTAGGGCGCTACCCCCGGTCGTGGAGCGCGGGCCGGTCGTTTCACGTCAGAAGTCTTTGTGGTTGCCGTCGCAGTAGGGCGCTCTCTGAGTGAGACCGCACGAGCAGAGCACGGTGGTGCCGTGGGTCTCGACCTTGAACTCTACCGGCACCATGCCGGTGCCCTCGTGTGACGCGTCGCAGAACGGCACGTTCTTTGTCTCTCCACACGTACAGTAGTGATAGGCTCCTGGCTCGAGCCGCTGCGCGAGCGGCATCTTCACTCCCGAGGTGTTCTTGAAGCGCGTCATGGTCTCTTCGCAGACTCAGTAGGTCTCGGCGAACAACTCGTAGTACGCCTGGGGATGGTTGCACGCCGGGCAGGTGTCGGGGGCGTCGAGACCCTCATGTATGTAGCCGCAGTTGAGGCACTTCCACTTGACCGGCGTGGGACGCGAGAACACCAGGTTGTTCTGGACGTTGGCGAGGAGCTTGCGATAGCGGCGCTCGTGCTGCTCCTCGACCTCCGCGATCTCGCGGAACGAGGTGGCTACATCTTCGAATCCCTCCTGCTCGGCCACGTCGGCGAACCCGGGGTACAACACGCCCCATTCCTCGGCCTCGCCCTCGGCGGCCGAAAGCAGGTTCTCTTCGATGAGGCCGATCTTGCCGGCCGGATAGGTCGCGGTGATCTCCGCGGGTCCGCCTTCGAGGTACTTGAAGAACACCTTGGCGTGCTCTTTCTCGTTCTCAGCCGTCTCGAGAAAGATCGCCGAGATCTGCTCGAAGCCGGCTTTCTTCGCCTCGCTGGCGAAGTAGGTATAGCGGTTGCGCGCCTGGCTTTCTCCAGCGAAGGCCTTGAGCAGGTTGAGTTCGGTCTGAGTCCCCTTGATTCCCATCTGCACTCTCTCCTTGTGGGGTCGGCGACAGCTTGGCCGCTGCCGAAGCGCGAAGCCATGAACGCGGGCAAGCGCGTTCGGAGCGTCGCTATCCGGCAGCCCATCGGCAGGCCATGGCGAGTATCACCACTCAACGACCTGCCACCGAGATGTTCGCACAAAACTAGCCGGGAGAAAGGAGTAGACCGATGGAGCGGGGGCCGCCGCTAGTCACAGAGACAGGCGACGCCACCGGCGCTCATCGCGGCGATGCAGCGGTTGCAGTGGTCGCAATCCGACTCCTCGACCTCCGCCGCGAACAGGCGGTTCACGAAGTCGGGATCGCGAATGAGCGAGCGGCCGATCTGCACGAACGCGAAGCCTTCGTCCACGAGGCGGTCGAAATGCTCCATAGCGAGGGCTCCGCCGATGTACGCCACCGGGATACCGACAGCGTCTCGCAGGCGCCTCGCGGCCTCGAGCAAGAAGAGCGGCTCGAACGGGTAGCGCTGCACCATCGACCGGCCGAAGCAGACGAGACCGACCTTGTAGAAGAAGTTCTTCTGCGCGCGCGCCATCTCGATCACCGGCCGCCCGCCTCTCAGCATCATAAGCGGCGTGGCGGCCGTGAAGCCACACGACGGCACCAGGGCCGTCGCTCCGGCCGCTTCGAAAGCCCGCGCGATGTGCACCGACTCGTCCAGTTCCAGGCCGCCCGCCATGCCGTCGCGGAGGTTCATCTTGACGAGCACCGGGTAGTCCGCGCCCACCGCGCTACGTACCCGGCTCACCACGTCGACCGGGAAGCGGCAGCGATTCTCGAGCGAGCCGCCGTAGCGGTCGTTCCTGTTGTTGGTCCAGGGCGACAAGAACTGGCTGAGCAGGTAGCCGTGGCCGCAGTGGATCTCCACGGCGTCGAAGCCCGCCTCGCGCGCCAGCAGCGCGGCGCTGACGAAGTCGCCGGTCTTCTCGGCGATGTCGTGCTCAGTCATCTGGCCGCAGTACGACATGCGGAAGAGGCAGAGCTTCCGGGAGGCGCCGAGCGGCCGCCGGCCGATCACCCGTGGGCTGGCGAAGAATCCGCAGTGACCAAGCTGGATCGACGACGCCGCACCCTCGCGGTGCACCGCGGCGGCGAAGTCCCGCAGACCCCCACCGATCTCCCGACGCATCCACAACTCGTGGCCGAAGGCCCTGCCGTCGTAGCTGACCGAGCAGTAGGAGAGGGTTGTCATGCCGACCCCGCCCGCGGCGACCCGCCGGTGGTGCTCGATGAGCTTGGGAGTCACCTGGCCGCCTGGGCTCATTCCTTCGAAGCATCCCGCCCGGACCGCCCGATTGCGCATCGTCAGGCTACCCATGGTCAGGGGGGTGAAGAACCGGCTTTCGGAGGGGATGGCCATGAGCTTGCCTCATGATACCCGCTGCCGCGGCGGACACGCTCGCTTATGGGCAGCTTACGCGATGCGTGACAGAATCGAAACCGACCCTGCGTGTGCGTGGATGCGCACGCGACACCTATCGGCCTGGCCGGCGACACGGCGGTGGTGAGCATGAGAATGGGCAGGAGATGGCTGGCGTCAGGAGCCGCGGGCGTGGTGCTCGTCGCCGCCTGCTTGGCGGCGGGTTGTGCGGGGAGCGCCCAGCCGGGCATGAGCGGCGGCGACGCGTCCGGCGAGACCGAGCGCGTCGACTACGAAGCCCTCATCGCCGATCGGTACGACGACGTCTTTCCCGACGACCGGGTGTCGGTGGTGCGCGTTCTCATGAAGGACGATGACTGGGCCGGCATGCAGGCGGCCGTCAGGGCCAAGGAGTACTACAAGGCCGATATCTGGATCGACGGCGAACTCGTCCAGGATGTGGCCGTTCGCACCAAGGGCAACAGTTCGTTGACGGCCGCTGCCACAGCCGGAAGCTTTCGCGCGGGGCTCAAGGTCGACTTCAACTTCTTCAACCAGGCCCGTTCGTACCACGGCGTGAAGAAGCTGGTCTACAACAACGGCTTCAGCGACCCCACCCTGATGAGGGAGTTCCTCGGCTACGAGCTCATGGCGGCCATGGGTGTGCCGACTCCCCGCGCGTGCTTCGTCGATCTGTGGGTCAACGACGCGCACCTGGGGGTCTATACGCAGGTAGAGGCTGTCGACGGCAAGTTCGTCGCCGATCATTTCGGCGATGCGAACGGCAACCTTTACAAGCCTGAAGTCGCCGCCGGCAGGCTCGACTGGAGGGAGGAAGACGCCCTGGCCCAGGCTGATAAGGCAGACGGTCTTTCGACCACGACGACCAGCGAGACGTTCAACATCGGCGGAGGCGATCTCGAAGACATCATCGAACAGGCCGGCGACGACGCCGACTGGATACCGGGTCGGCTGGACGCCGGCGCCGCTGCGTCGACTTCAACCACGGTTCGACCCGGCGGCGGCTTGCCGGGAGGCGGCTTTCCCGGCGGTGGAGGAGGGTTGCCGGGCTTCATGAACGGCAACCAGGACTACCTTGAATCAGTGGGGCTGAAGACCAACGAAGAGGAGGCCGATCATTCGCACCTCTACGACCTGCTCGCGGTGCTGAACGCAGATGCGGCCGAGGTATCGGCGCGCGATCTGGAGCAGGTGCTCGACGTCGACGAGGCGCTCCGCTATCTAGCCGCGTCTGTCGCCCTCGTCCATCTGGACAACTACATCGGCATGGGTCACAACTACTACCTCTACGAGGATTCCGGCGTCTTCTCCATCGTTCCGTGGGATCTGAACATGTGCTTCGGCGGATTTGATTCGGGTCTCTCGGAGGCGAAGATCCTCGACTTCTACATCGACGAACCGACGGCGGCCGCGGTCGGCAACTACCCACTCGTGCAACAACTCATGGACGAGCCCCAGTACGTCGAGACCTATCACCGCTACCTGCAGCAGATCATCGCCGGTCCCTTCTCGCCGGTGCGCATGGCCGCGCGCATCGGTGAGATCGCGGATGTGATACGGCCCTACGTGCGGGCGGACAACAACCTGCTCTTCTCGGTCGAAGCCTTCGAACAGGGACTGACCGGCAACCTGACTGCCTCCGCCGGCGCGATGGGTAGAACCCCGGGTGGCACGTTCATCGGGCTCACGACGTTCGTCGAGGCACGAACCGCCTCCATCGCGGCGCAGCTATCCGGCGCGAAGCCTTCAAGCCTCGGTGACGGCACCGGCAACCGTGGGAGCATCGGGCCGGGCGGCTTCGGCGGCGGATTCCCGGGAGGCGGCCAGCCCGGCGGGGGCGGCGTCCGGCCCGGCGGCGCAAACGCGCCTGCCGGCGGCGTCGCGCCCGCTGGGCAACAAGACGCCGCGCCGGGCGGCCGGCCCATCACCACAACTACGACCATCGCTCTCCAAACGGGCGTCACCACGGCACTCGAGGGCTGACGTGCCCGCTCTGGCAGCCTTCGGTCGACGGCAGGGGCGACGGCCGTGGTGGGCGATCGCCGGCCTGGCCGCGATCGCCGCGCTCACCGCCGCGCTCTACTTCTGGTCGCTCTCGCGCAACGGCATGGCCAACAGCTACTACGCCGCCGCGGTGAAGAGCGCGAGTCTCAGCTGGAAAGCGTTCCTCTTCGGGTCGCTCGACCCCGGTTCGTTCATCACGATCGACAAGCCTCCGGCCTCCATCTGGCTCATGGCTCTCTCCGCCCGAGTCTTCGGCTTCTCCAGTTGGAGCATGCTCGTGCCGCAGGCTTTGGCCGGTCTTGCCTCGGTCCTGGTGCTGCACCACCTGGTGCGGCGCTGGGCGGGCGACGTGGCCGCCCTCCTTGCGGCCCTCGTTCTTTCCCTGACCCCGGTCGCGGTGCTCATATTCCGCTACAACAATCCCGACGCACTCCTCACACTCCTTCTGCTGTTGGCGGCCTGGGCGGTATGGGCCGCGCTCGAGACCGGCACGACCTGGAAGCTCGGCCTCGCCGGAGCGGCGCTCGGCCTCGCCTTTCTCACCAAGATGCTCATGGCCTTTCTGGTGGCGCCGGCGTTCCTTGCCGTCTATCTCGTGTGCGGTCGAGGGCGCCTCGTCCGCAGAGCCGTCCGGTTGGCCGCCCCGATCGCCGCAATGGCCGTTGTGGGCGGCTGGTGGTTGGCGGTAGTAGAGCCTCTGGCCTGATTCCAGCCGGCCGTACGTGGGCGGCACGACTGGCAATTCCTGGTTCGACCTCGTTTTCGGCCGCACCGGCGGGTATCTCGGCAGTGCGGCCCTCAACGGGCAAATGAGCGGTGATCCCGGGCTGTCTCGCATCTTCAACACGGCGCTCGGTGGCCAGATCTCCTGGCTGCTCCCCCTTGCCCTTGCCGGCCTGGTGGCCGGGCTGTGGACGACTCGTCGAGCGACCCGTACCGACTTGCGCCGCGCCGGGTATCTGTTGTGGGGGCTGTGGACGGTGACGATGATCGCCGTCTTCTCGTTTGCCCAAGGCACCTTCCACTCGTACTACACCGTGCTCCTCGCGCCCGGCGTTGCCGCCCTCGCGGGCGCCGGAAGCGTCGAATTGTCGAGACTGGGCACGAAACGCCACGCTCTCTCGTGGCTGCTGCCCGTCGTCGTGGCGGGCAGCGCAGTCTGGTCCGCCGTCCTTCTACGGCGGGTATCGGGCTACGTCCCGGAACTGGCTGTAGCCGTTATCGCCCTGGGAGTCGCAGGAGCGACGGCGCTGGCGGTCTCGGCCTGGTGGCGTTCCGGCGCCAGGCCAGCGCGCATCATTGCGGCCATGGCCGGGGTGCTCTGCGCCGCCGCGCTTCTCGCCGGTCCCTTCGCCTACGACGCCAGCACCGTCGCGCGGAGCGTCACAGGTAACGCCGCCGCGGCCGGGCCGGGAGTGGCGACACTCACCAGCATCACGGCTCCTGGTTCGAACGCGGCGGCAGAACCTGGAGTCGATCAGGCGCTCCTCGCGTACCTGCGGGAACACCGCGGCGGCGCCACGTACCTGGTCGCCGTGCAGACGTCGAGCACGTCGGTGCCTATCATCCTCGCCACGGGCGAGCCCGTGGTCACGATCGGCGGCTACAAGAGCCGCGATCCCTTTCCGACGGCAGGGCAACTCGCGTCCCTGGTCGTCTCGGGCGAACTCCGCTATGTGCTCCTGAGCGACGAAGACATGTCGAGTTCGGCGGAAGGCTCAGAGAGCACCCAGACCGCGCTGCAGGCCACGGTCGATTGGGTGCTCGCTCACGGCGCCGCCATCGCCGCCGCCGAGTACGGCGGGGCGGCGGACGGCACTCTCTACCTCGTGCGGTAGCGACCGGCGCGTAGCCGCTCGGCCAGACCTCGCCGGGGCCGGCCGCTCAACTTGACACTCGCTTTACGGGCGCTTTCGTAAGCTGGACGACAACAAAGGCACTGTTCGTGACCCAAAGGCGATCCCAATCCATGAGAAGACGCAAGAGCAGACGATTGATGGCAGTGGCTCTCGTGCTGCTCCTGACAGCTCTCGGCGCCGTCCTGGTGGCGAGCGTGCGCGGCGGCTCGGCTTCTGCCGCAGCCGGTCCGGCCTCGGCGGAGTCCGCCTCGCTCTCTGCCGACGCCGCTCTCACCGGGGGCTACGGTCTGTACGCCGAGGGCGTGGTCGCGATCACGCTGGGCGACACCATCAGCGTGACCGGCGAGGGCGCGACCGTCCACGGCTCCACGGTGACTATCGAAGCGGCGGGCGTGTACAGCTTGAGCGGCACGCTTGAAGACGGCCGGGTGATCGTCGACGCCAAGGGCAAGGTCTATCTGGAGTTCGACGGGGTCCACATCACCAGCAGTTCGGGTCCGGCCCTCTTCGTCGCCGATGCCAAGAAGGTGACGGTCACGTTGGTCGAAGGTACCAGCAATTCTCTCTCCGATTCGGCGGGAAACACCGAGCACGACGCGGCGCTCTACTCGAACGACACGCTGGTCATCAACGGCAGGGGCAGCCTGGCCGTCAACGGGAACAGCAGCGAGGGCATAGCCGGCGACGATGACATCATCATCAACGCGGGTGTCCTGGTGGTCACCGCCATCGACGACGGGCTGAATGCCCACGATGAGATCAAGGTCACCGGCGGCGACCTCTACGTGATGGCCGGCGGCAACGGTCTCGATTCCAACGACATCATCACCATCACGGGGGGCACTGTCATCGCCACGGGCGACAGCTTCGCCGCGCTCTCGGGTGATTCGAGCCAGGGATCGGTATACGTCAGTACAGGCGCGACACAGGCGGCGGGAACGTCGGTGAGCATCGTTCGCGACGGCGAAGAGATCCTGGCCTTCGCGCCCGACAAGGAGTACCGGAGCCTCCTCATCAGTTCCGCCGGTCTTCTCGCAGGCACCACGTACGAGGTCTATATTGGATCGAGCGTATCCAGTATCCGTATAGTTTTGCTACAGCATAAGGACTTTTGGATAAAAAGGAGTTGTTTCCTTTTGGGGAATTTCCTGCACGAGACCATATAATTCTGATGTAGAAGCCTGATAAAAGCGGGTCTTCTTTTCGAAACCCAACAGACGAATGGCCTCTAAAATTCTCAGGGTTCCGAGTGCGTCGGTATTTGCTGTATATTCAGGAGTTTCAAAAGAAACCTGCACATGACTCTGAGCTCCCAGATTATAAATTTCATCGGGTTGAGTTTCCTGAACTATGCGTATAAGATTTGTGGCGTCTGTAAGGTCGCCATAGTGAAGAAAGAATTTGGGATTTTTTTCATGAGGGTCATGATAAGGATGGTCTACTCTCTCAGTATTAAAGAGAGCTACGCCTTTTTATTCCATGAACTATATAGCCTTTACTCAGCAGCAGCTCGGCAAGATATGCTCCATCCTCTACCCTGTGGTCATACGGTTATTAATGCAACTTTGTTCATTTGCTATTATTTATTTAAAGGGAAAATGATGCCACAGATTATTCGCAGATTAGAGATTTTATTAAGAGCAATTTCACAAAAAAATACTCTTCTGGAATTAAAACTCACCAAATTTAATATATAAAATATAATCTGTGAATCTGTGACATTTTTTAATTTTATATGTATTTCTGGTACAAAAAACTCATTGGCTATATAAAGGAACAAAAAAAACATGGAAATCGTAAAACCTCCATGTTATAATATTCTTAATTCTGATGCTTTGTTTAGGAAGCTGTAAAAAGAGTTTTAATTGTTTTGAAGAATACCTTAAGGTCTTTACCAAATGTCCAGGTATCTATATATTGTAAATCCATTTTCATCCAGCTTTCAAAATTCACTTTATTTCTGTTCTGAAGAATTTGCCAGGTACAGGTAATGCCGGGTTTTACAGACAAACGGCGCAATTGCCAGCGCTCATATTGTTCCACTTCGCTTGCCAGTGGTGGGCGGGGTCCTACCAAAGACATCTCACCAACTAAAACATTATAAAATTGAGGGAGTTCATCCAAACCGGTTTTTCTAAGAAATCTTCCAAACCTTGTAACCCGGGGATCTTTCTTCATCTTGAATACCGGACCATCAACTTCATTTCTATCCTTAATTTTTCGAGTCTGGCTTCAGCATCTTCCACCATAGTTCTGAATTTAAACAGAATAAACCTACGTCCCCTTAATCCAACTCTTTCTTGTCTAAAGAAAACGGGACCTTTTGAATCGAGTTTTATAATAATTCCAATCAGCAAAAACAAAGGAGAGAGGAAAAGCATAATAAAGAAAGAAAAATACAAGTCGCTCAGATATTTTAAGAACAGAGAAAGGCTGTTTTCGGGAGCATCTGTTAATGTTAGCTGACTCGAATTGTTTAAAGCATTTAACTGTAGCTTTAAGGTTTCAAGGGGTGAAAAGTGTGACTGAAGTCTGAAAATAACACCTATTTCATTGCATACTTCAACTAAATCGTGGACTTGTTTTTGGTTGATGCTACTTTTCGAGTAAATGATTTCATCAACAATCTCTTCATCCAGAATTTTTTTAATATCTGTACTTTCCGGAACCACAGGAATTGACTTCCCATATTTTTCTCTTATAAGCCGGGAGTTACTAACTATTTTAACTATCTGAAATCCCCATTCTTTTTCCGAGGTAATTCTTTCAATGAATTCATCTGAGAATGCGTTCGCAATAATTATCGCTTTACGAAGGTCATATCCACTAGCCCTGTATTTTTTAAAGATTTTAAAAAGTAACAATCTGACATTTACAATGACCACTAAATTTAAAAATGCTGAGAACATTACAAATTTTGCGGAGACATGAGCAAAATCGAGAATGTATTTTGCCATAAGAACCACTATTAACTGAACGAAAGAAATACGCACAAAATTAAACATGATATTTCTATATCGCTGTGTTCTTGGCACTTTTGCCACAATGGTCAGCTTAAGAATAAGAGCCCAGGAAATCATGTAAATGAGTCCAAGGATAATATATTCAGAACTAACCTTAACGTCAGGATTAAAAAATTTGCTCCAGATTTCAACAGAAAGCAAATATGCAAAGGCAATGAAGAGAAGTTCAAGCATGAATAAATAACGCTTGCGCCCCTCGGCTTTGTTTCCGAGATATATTGAAGTGAGTTTATTTGTGAGTGAGCGAGAGATCATTTTTGAATAATTAATATGTTAAATTACAATATTTAAATAGTCGAAAATTTTTTTTTTGACAAAGCGAGACTTTTTGTTTACTAAATTCAGTTTAATTGATTTGGCAAAAAATTTGAAACTTTGTTTTTCCTCTTTAAGAGATTTCAAAACTTGTTAAAACCCCAAAAAAGACTAATGAAAGAACTTGTTTAACCAATCTGGAAAACATTGTTATAATGGAGAATATTGGATTGAATTAGGTTGCAAATGACGATCAAAATCAGGGGTGTTTTTGACGAATGCGCAATAATTGGGGATAAAAATTGAGAAGAAAAATTTATAAGCAGAAAAGGATACGGAAGATAAAAAACAAGAGAGTAAATCTGGTAAATACTTGTTAATTAACTATAAAAAACACTGTTTTTGTAACCGACTGATATACAATATTTGTAGCTTTACAATTCTACATTTTTAATTGCAGATTAAGTAAATTAAAATTTATTTGGTTTGTATACCATAGATTTTATAATTTTATATGGAATCGTAGTTTTTTGTACGAATGTTAGGGCTGATTAAACAAAATTTTAAATGTCCGGGATCAATAAAACTATATCAATTATTTTTTTAATCTTTTCCTGCTTTATTTCTGAAGCTCAGGAAACGCCGGTGAATCCGGTTTCAAACAAGATATTCAGTTCCTATATTTTTAATCCGGCAATAACAGGAAGCAAAGATTTTGCTTCAGTCAGCACAATAGCTTCCTTTCAGGATGGGTTTTCATCTCAGATTTTATCTGCAGACGCCAGACTGTCAAAAAAGTCATCAACTTACCTATATTCAAATACTAATAAGGAATTTGGAAATATTGGAGTTGGGGGTTCTGTCTTCAATGATCGGAATGGTGCTTCAAAGAATATTGGAGCCAACGCCTCCCTTGCCTATCATATTCCTCTAAATAAAAGAAAGTTATCATTTTTATCTTTAGGAACTTCTGTTAAAGGAGTACAAAACACTATGGATTATGGGTTTGCAGGGGATTCTCTGATAAATCCGGATACTGAAGAAACATTTTTCCCCAATCTTGATTTTGGGTTATATTTTTACGGCCCCGGTTTTTACGCTGGATTCTCCGCGACCAATCTCCTTGGAAATCCCGGTATCGCAGATAGTCTGGGGGTATGTAAATACCGGTATCTCAACAATCCTTTTTTTTAGCCGGATATAAAATTCTGATTAGCAAATCTTTGAATATTGTTCTGGAGCCGTCGGTTATTATTACATCCAGAGAATTTAATTTTGAGTTTGAAAGAGAAGATATTCAGCCGATTATAAGGCTTTACCTTCAGGATTTTTGTATGGGAATGTATTTCAACGACAGTGACATAAACTCATTTTTTTTCCAATATAATTACCCGGGATTTTATCTTGGAGCACTACTTCGGAATTCCCCAAAACACCGTATTTTATTTAAATAAACCACTCATTGAATTATCAGCAGGAATTAATCTTTCCCGGGAAAATTTTAAAGTAAAGCATCCGGTTCACTGGTAAAAAGTTTAATGCAATAATGAAGAAGCAAATCAATATATTCAATATTGTCTGGGTTTTCATCGGAATTATGTCTTTAGTATCTCAGGAAAGCTTTGGTAATGGCGTTATATCGACACAAGACAGTACTGAAATAATTGGCCCTGTTCAAATAAGGGAATTTCCTTTAGAACTAATTTCGCCTTCTTCAGGAATCAGCTTTTACAAAGACGGAATTGTTTTTCTTTCATCTTCAAAATTGATAAGAAGATTCCCTCAAACCATTTGTCATTTGGTATTAATGAGGCAATATCAACCAAAACTCTGAAGTATTAAACGTCGCTTTACCAGCGATCTTTTTTTCATCCGATTTTTCCTTTCCATGTGAAGCAATGAGTTTTAACTCTGATTATTCAAGTTATACCTTTCAATGATAGCTACAGCAGACGGGAAGGAGAAAATTTACAAGGCAGAGTTTTCTGAAAGGGATGGAACGCCTGCTGGATTATCGGGAGCAGGCGCTTAGCTTTTGTGAAGAGAATTATTCCTACTCACATCCCGCTCTTTCATTTAGTGGAGATTTCATGATCTTTGCTTCTGATAAAAACGGATCCCAAACCGGGATGGATCTTTTCATTACAAGAAAGGAAAATGAAATATGGCTGGATCGAAATTCTGCCCCCAACAATTAATTCAAAGGAACTAATTTTTTCCGTTCCTCGATTCTGAAAACAATCTTTATTTTTCATCAGATGGTTTACCGGGTTTTGGGGGTTATGATATTTATTGCAGTCAGTATAATGGTGAGGGCTGGAGTAAGCCCGTAAACCTTACTAAAATAATAAATACGGAAGCCTATTGAAATGGTATTTGTTTTAAGTGGCAGGGGAAAGAATATGGCCTTTTACTCAGGCAATTCCGGGATCAAAAACAAAAAGCTTCAATTATTCAGAATTGATTTGAGCCGGGAATATAAAGTATGAAATTGGCGGATGTATTGATTAAAAATCCTCACTACTGGAACCCATTTGGCTCCTTTGGCTCAAAAAACTGAAGCGGACACAATCAAAGCAAACCAGTAACTCCTAAGGAAGAAAAGGTTGAAATTGCTGGAGATAAAAGCCAGCGGAAACAAAAGTTCAGGAGAAAAAGCTTGTTAATCCACCGGAAGAAATAAAAGCAGCGCCCAAAATAGACACACCGGTTTTACCTGAAGTCGTTGCAGAAGTAAAGAAGGAACCTGAAATTAAGAAGAGGAAAAGCGAAAGTTGAGGTTCCGGAGCCTGTTATCCCGACAAAAACAGAGCTAAAGAAAGATATAGTAATTTATCGGATCCAGCTGATTTCCAGCACAAAACCAAGGGAAGCTATCCGATTAAGATTGACGGAAAAGAATATATGAGCTGGGAGTATTATTATAAGGCGCTGACAATGACAGTGGGTGAGCTGAAACTCTCGCCGAAGCCAGGGCATTTCAGTTGAAAATGCAGACAGTCGGGTTTTCCTCAGGCTTTTGCTGTGGTTTTTGTAGGTGATGAGAGATCGCTGGATCCGGCGTTGTTTAGGGGTGAGCAAAAGACCTTGCGACCATAACCTATGAGTTATGGAAATCGGCTACCCGCCGGGGGCCCGGGGCTGCTCCGCGGGATCCTGTTAAAAGTTAGGCCTTCAGCCCTTTTTTATTTAATTGAGGATATTATCTTATAAAATCTTAGATTTTAATTTTAAACTATGTGTGTATTCGCCCTGTAGGGAGCTAATCTGTCCATAAATAATTTTCGTCATAATCAATAATCGTAATATAATTGTAAAATTATTAAACTGCCCTTTCAGGGCGCTATTTACATTACGTCTAACTCAGGGCGTCGTTCAATGAAGATTTTGCCATCGGCAAAACTTCATTTCGACTTGCCGGGCTAGAATAAGTTCGCCTTCAGGCCGCATTTGTGTTACGTCCAATTAACCAAGGCGTTGCCGTTGTTAGCTTCGCTGATTTTGCTCACGGTCGGTAAAGCTCAAACAAGTTTGGCTCTGCCCTCGCTTAATCGCAAAATTGGGCTGAAAGCCTAACCGAAACGGGAGCTTGGTTCTGAGCCAGCGGTGGGCCTTGCGACCTAAAGCGGCTACCCGCCGGGGGCCCGGGCCGCTCCCGGGATCCTGTTGAGTCGGGCCTTCAGCCTCGTTTCTGAGTTTCGCAATTTTTGAATATCAAATATTCAAAAACCACATAATCAATAGCTTAAAGTGTTTTTTGTTGTTGATTTGGGTGTCCCAATGCGGAACTCAGGAGATGGAAAACACGAAGGCTGCCTATTTACCCAATGCGTCGTCTTTGTTAACTTCGTTGTTTTTTACGCCTGCAATGAGCTTGACGGTTCTTCTGGGGCATAGCCCTGACGCCGCTCATCGTGCTCCTCTTCCAGTCGGACCCCGCGGAGACAACGGTGCTCACCCGGATCATGTTCCCCTATCTGGCTCTGGTGTCGTTCGCGGCCTTCCTTCAGGGCATTCGCTCAATTCCGTTAACGTCTTCGTGCCCGCCGGTATAGCTCCCATTCTCTTTAATCTCGGCTTTATCGCCGTACCTACGTGGTAGCCCCCCTCCTGCCCAATCCCGCCCGCGCCTTGGCCGTCGGTGTTCTTGTGGGGGGTCTAGCCCAGGCCCTATGCCAGCTGCCCTCCGTGCTTAAGCGGGGCTTCCGGTTCGGCTTTATCTCCCCCGCCCGGGCCTTCCGGAATCCAGGGATGAAAAGGTTCTGGCCTTGATCGCGCCTACCATCCTGGGCATGGCCGCCTATCAGGTGAACGAACTGGTCTGTACGGCCGTGGCCTCCCGGGTCGGGGTGGGGTCGCGACCAGCCTCACCTTTTCGCTTCGGCTCCAGGAGCTGGTGCTGGGCATATTCGCGGTATCCATCGGCACCGTCATGCTGCCGGATCTCTCGGCAAACGCGCGAAGACGCAAGGAATGGACGGTCTTCTCGACCGCCTGGCGGCGCCCTGCAGGCGATCGTCCTGGTCACCATCCCCGTAGCCGTCTTTTCCATGATCGAGGGTCGGGACATCATCGTCCTGCTCTTCCGTTCGCGGGAGTTCGGCGAGGAGTCCGTAGCCACGACGCGGGCCTTTTTCTTCCACATGACGGGGCTGTTTTTTATAGCCGCCAACCGTATCCTCGCTCCGGCCTTCTATGCGCAGGAGGACACTAGAAGCCCGGTCTGGGCAGGGGTAGCCTCGTTCACCGTCAATATCGCGCTGCCCTAGTCCTTTCCGGGCCCATGAAGGGGGGCGGCATAGCGTTGGCCCTGTCCCGGGCAGCGCCCTCAACACGGTGATTCTGGTCGCCCTGCTTCTGCGCCGAGGGATACCCGGCGTCTCAAAGCCGTTCCTCCTCGCTCGGCTACGCTTCAACACTCTCTATTCCGTCGCGGCGGGCTTCGTCACCTATTTCCTGCGAAGGGCCCTCATAACGCCCCTGGCGGGTTCAATCGGGCGGCTCGCTCAGGCCGGACTGCCCCTGCTGGCCTGCACGACGGCCTTCGCCGCCGTTGGAATCGGCCTTCTTATCGCGACAAGGGATGGTCCGGTGTGGAGCCCAATCGGGCGCTGCGGCGAAATCGCACCGTCTAGCAAGTTCCGTTCCAAGTGAAACTTCCAGACCCGATCTATTGACAAAGAAGTTGGCCGTCATTATCATTCCGGCGCTTCCTAGCCCTTGTAGCTCAGTTGGCAGAGCACATCCATGGGGTAAGGATGAGGTCAACGGTTCGATTCCGTTCGAGGGCTGTCTAGTAGAGTCTGGGCCAGGGTCGTAGGCGGGGTTGAAAAGCTACGGCTTTTTGGGCTTATCGGCGATGGCGGATTTCAGCACGCGTTGAAATTCGGTCGAAAAGCAGGTCTTTTTTTTCGGCCGCGACCGACGGCTTTGTGTTCGGCTCCGCCGGAACGGTTTAAGGCCGGACGGAGCCCGGGCTGTAGTTCTGTGTGATCTGGAACGAAGGATAGCGTATGGCCAGTAAAAAGCAGGTTGTCGAGATTATCGCCCTTGCGTGCACCGAGTGCAAGCGCCGCAATTATACTACCGAGAAGAACCGCAAGACCATGCAGGAAAAGCTCGAGCTTATGAAGTACTGCAAATGGGACCGGAAGCATACCCTGCACAAGGAAACCAAGGTAAAGTAAGCAAAGCCGCGGCGAGCCGCCTTTCGGCGCCTCGCGACGGTACCAGGCGCGATTTTCCGGGATTCGGGGATTGCGGATCGCGACGCGAGCGGGTTCAGCCGAGCCCGCTTGCTTCGCGCATAGGCCAGTAGCTCTAATGGTAGAGCGCCGGTCTCCAAAACCGGATGTTGAGGGTTCGAATCCTTCCTGGCCTGTAGATTTTCAGAACGGCAGCCGTTTCGTGGCCGAGCCGCGCCTTATGGGCGCGGTCCGTCTGTTGGATGGGGTGATGCCGGGGTTGAAGACGCGACGGAAAGCGTCCATAAGGAGACAATATGAAGAAGATCGTTCAGTTCTTCAAGGATAGTTACGGCGAACTCCGGAAGGTCATCTGGCCGACCCGCGAAGGCGTCGTCGCCTCGACCAAGGTTGTCATCGTCTCTACCCTCATCGTAGCCATATTCCTCGGATTGGTGGATTTCCTCCTTGTCCGGGGCATAGACTTGTTCTTCTGAAGCTGGTAAACGCATGGCCAAATCCTGGTACGTCCTGCACGTATATTCGGGCTACGAGAACAAGATCGAGCGAACCATCCGCATGCTTCTCGCCAACGGGGAGCTCAGTCCAGCGGTCGTGATCGACGTGAAGGTTCCCAGCGAGGATGTCGTCGACGTCAAGGATGGCAAGCGGCGCACGAGCTCCCGCAAGATGCTTCCCGGATACATTCTTGTAGAGATGGACCTGCCCGAGGCGGACTGGAAGGCGACCTGCTCGCTCATAAAGAAGATAACCGGCGTGACCGGATTTGTCGGGGCGACGATGCACAACAGGCCGGCGCCCATCTCGTCGGACGAGGCCAGGCATATCCTGCAGCGGGCCGGAGAGATCCGCGGGGACAGGCCGGCCAAGTCGAGGCAGAATTTCACCGAGGGAGAGCAGGTCAAGATCATCGACGGCCCGTTCGACTCGTTCACCGGTACCATCGAAGAAGTCAATCAGGAGAAGAGCAAGCTTCGCGTCATGGTCGGAATCTTTGGTCGGGCGACGCCCGTCGAGGTCGACATGCTGCAAGTCGAGAAAATGTAAGGCGGCGCCTTTTTCGGGCGCTTTCCATAAAGGGTACAGAAGGAGCCGCGCCGCAAGGCGCGCCGTCCCGAAAGGGGCGGGGTCCGCGAGGGCCGATCCTCTCCGTATGATGGGAGCTGACGGTCCAACCCGGCCGCCAGCGCTATCCCCGGCTCCCGAACCCCCTCCCGGGGGTCGATCCGGGCCCCGCCCGCTTCGCGGCGACGGGGACACCACGAAAGGAGTTTCTATGGCTAAGAAAGTGGTCACGGCGGTTATCAAGCTGCAGTGCCCCGCGGGCAAGGCGACGCCCGCTCCGCCCGTCGGTCCCGCTCTGGGTCCGCACGGGGTCAGCGCCCCGCAGTTCTGTCAGCAGTTCAATGACAGGACGAAGGCGATGGAGGCAGGGCTCATCATCCCCGCCGTCGTCACCGTCTACAAGGACAAGAGCTTCACCTTCATCCTGAAGTCTCCTCCTGCGTCCGTCCTCATCAAGAAGGCGGAGGGCTCGACAAGGGTTCTCCGATCCCGCACAAGCAGAAGGTCGCGAAGCTTCCCCGCGCCAAGGTGACCGAGATCGCGAAGATCAAGATGAAGGACCTGTCGGCCAATGACATCGAAGCCGCCGAACGCATTATCGCCGGTACCGCCCGCAGTATGGGCGTCGAAGTGGAGTGGTAAGACATGAAGCACGGTAAGAAATACAGGGAAGCCTTCAAGAAGGTGGACGCCGAGAAGTCCTACCCGATCGAGGAAGCCTGCGCCCTCCTCAAGGAATTGGGAACGGCAAAATTCGACGAGACGGTCGAAGCCCACATTCGCCTCAACCTCAAGAAGAGCCAGTCGGTTCGCGACACGGTCGTCCTGCCCCACCAGTTCCGTGGCGAGAAGAAGGTGCTCGTGTTCTGCAAGCCGGAAAAGGAAAAGGACGCGCTGGAAGCCGGCGCGGCCTTCGCCGGTTCCGACGAGCTGATCGAGAAGATCAAGGGCGGCTGGCTGGACTTCGATATCGCCGTCGCCACCCCTGATATGATGAAGGACGTGGGAAAGCTCGGTATGGTCCTTGGACGCCGCGGCCTCATGCCCAACCCCAAGACGGGCACCGTGACCTTCGACATTTCGGCCGCCATCAATGAGCTCAAGAAGGGTCGAACAGAGTTCCGTACCGACAAGACGGGCATCATCCACATCGCCGTGGGTAAGGTCTCCATGGACGCGGGCAAGATCGTCGATAACGTGAATACCCTCCTCGAGGAAGTGGGACGCAAGCGCCCCGCCGACGTCAAGGGTGAATTCATGCAGTCGGTATATCTGGCCGCCACCATGAGCCCGAGCGTCAAGCTCGTCACGGCCAAGGCAGAGAGGTAAGCTATGGCTCTTCGTGCAAAGAAATTCCAGCCGAGCAAGGTGGAAGCCATCGAGGCGATCAGCGCCAAGATCCGCGACAGCCAGGACTTCATCTTCACCGACTACCGCGGACTCTCGGTCGAACAGATAACCGCCCTGCGCGCGCAGTTGCGTGAGAAGAACGCCGAGTACCACGTCCTCAAGAACAACTTCGCCAGGCTCGCCTTCGAGAAGATGCAGTTCCCCGACGTCGGCGGAGCCCTGACCGGCCCCACGGCCGTAGCGTTCGCCAAGCAGGATTCCAACGAGGTTGCCAAGATCATCCTCGATTTCGCAAAGGACAGCTCCGTCAAGCTCAAGGGTGCCCTTGTCGAGAAAGAATACCTCGACCAGAAGGCCATTGAAGCGCTCTCCAAGCTGCCCGGCCGCAACCAGTTGCTGGCGATGTTCATGGGCGCCCTCAGGAGCCCCGTCCAGAAGCTGGTGTATACCCTCGTGGCCCTCAGGGAAAAGATCGAAGAAAATCCCAAGGCCGAGCCCAAGGTTGAAGCCAAGGTTGAAGCCAAGGTTGAAGCTGAAGCCAAGGAAGAGCCCAAGGCTGAAGCCAAGGTTGAAGCTGAAGCCAAGGCCGAGCCCAAGGTTGAAGCCAAGGTTGAAGCTGAAGCCAAGGAAGAGCCCAAGGTTGAGCCCGAGGCCGACGCCAAGGAAGAACCCCAGGCCTGATCGGGCCTCGCCGGGGCGGAACGCCGCAACGGCATCGGACATACGTTTACGGCGTTCAGGCTTCCGGTTAGCTGCCGTTCCTGAGCGCCCTGGAACAGGGCCGCCCGTACGGGCAGGCCACATATGGTAAGGAGAAGATAATATGGCAGCCATTACGAACGACCAGATCCTTGATGCTATCGGCGCGATGAAGATCACCGAAATCGCAGAGCTGATTTCGGCGATGGAGGAGCGTTTCGGCGTTACCGCAGCAGCCCCCGTGGCCGCAGCCGGAGCGGCGCCGCGGCCGCCCCCGCCGAGGAGCAGACCGAGTTCACCGTGATCCTCAAGTCCGGCTTCCCTGCCGACAAGAAGATCTCCATCATCAAGGAAGTCCGCAATATCACCGGACTCGGTCTCAAGGAAGCCAAGGACCTCGTGGAAGCTGGCGACAAGCCCCTCAAGGAGGGTATCCCGAAGGACGAAGCCGAGAAGATCAAGAAGGCGATTACCGAAGCCGGCGGCGCCGTAGAGGTAAAGTAAGAATCTTGGCGATCAAATTGACCGCATTCCACTCCCGGCGGCTTACACGTCGCAGGGACGGGTTCCGGACGCGGCTCCGCATCGGCGCCTTTTCGCGCTGGAAGGAAGGCGCAGTTTCGGCAGACGCCCGCCCGATCGGGACCGTTCTTCCGCCTACGCGGGCCCGGAGTCATGGCGTTGCAGGATTCTGTAGCCCCTGCGTGGTTTTTCGGAATCCTGCAAGGAAGGCATTGTTCAAGCGTAAGCGCTTCTGGGCGTCCGGCAATGTACGCCCGATTGCACGTATCCGCGTGCGAAAGGCTGCTCTCAGAGGGGGGTTACGGATGGCCTATACGGCGAACAAGGTCACTCGCACGTACATCGGTAAGGATTACAAGGAAGCGATAGAACTTCCGGAATTGATGGGATACAGCTGTCCAGCTATGAGATTTTCCTGCAGAAAGACCGCGTTCTCGGCTGGGCAAAGGCCTGACGGCCGGGCTCGAGGAAGTCTTCCAGGCTACCTTCCCGATCGAGAGTCCCAACGGTGACATGCTGTTGGAGTACGAGCGCTACGCTCTCGATGAGGGTGCGATGCAAGTACTCCGAGTTCGATTGCAAGCTGAAAAGCCTGACCTACGCCGTCCCCCTGAAGGCCCGCATCAACCTGGTTTTCCAGAAGACCGGCGAGATACGCCAAAAGGATATTTACCTCGGCGACATTCCGCTGATGACGGATAGCGGCACTTTCATCATCAACGGCGCCGAGCGCGTCGTCGTCTCGCAGATCAGGTCGCCGGGCGTCATTTTCTGCCATGAGAAGGGCATTTATTCCGCCCGGATCAATACCCGGTATCGCGGCTCCTGGCTGGAATTTGAGATAGACCAGAAAAAGGAACTTATCTACGCCAAGATAGACCGCAAGAACGGGATTCGGGACCATGTTCCTGCGGGCTCTCGGCTTCTGAGACGCGGGAAAACATCCTCACGGCCTTCTACGCCCGGAAGATTGTGCTGTCCGATAGCCGCGAGGATCGCGAACGCGCGGTCAACCGGGTGCTGGCCCGGTCCGTGTGGCTCGAGGCGGAGGGCGGCGAGCGCCAACAAGCGCTATCGCGCCGGCGACAAGCTTCACCTGCATGACGTCGACGAGCTCGTCACGCTGGGCGTGCAGGAGATCGAGGTTGTCGATTTTGAGCACGAAGAGGGTCTGCACTGGGATATGATCTTCAACATTCCTCGAACGCGAGGACATCAAGCTGGTCAAGGAGGATCCCAGCCAGGACGAGCCCACCAAGGCCGACGCCCTGGCGGCGGTTTACGCGACGCTGCTGCCCGGCGAGCCCATTACGGTGGAATGCCGAGCGCGACCTGCATTCGATGTTCTTTTCGAAGCGCCGCTACGATCTGGGAAAGGTCGGCCGCTACAAGCTCAACAAGAAATTCGACTACGAGTCCCGGTCACGGATTTCACGCTGGCCACGTCCGACATAATCGGCGCCATGAAGTACCTGATGACGGTCTACTACGGCGAGAGCAATATCGACGATATAGACCACCTTGGAAACCGGCGCGTCCGTTCCGTGGGCGAATTGCTGTCCAACGTGATGAAGAGCGCCTTCGGCCGGATGGAGCGCATCGCCAAGGAACGCATGAGCCTGAAGGAGACGGACACGATCCGCCCGCAGGACCTCGTGTCCATCAAGCCGGTCGTTGCGGCGGTCAAGGAGTTCTTCGGGTCCAGCGCGAGCTTTCCCAGTTCATGGACCAGGTCAATCCGCTGGCCGAGCTGACGCACAAGCGGCGCCTTAACGCGCTTGGTCCCGGCGGCCTTTCCCGCTGATCGCGCGGGTTCGAGGTGCGCGACGTGCACTATACGCACTATGGGCGCATGTGCCCGATCGAGACACCCGAAGGCCCGAACATCGGCCTCATCGTCTCCCTGGCGACCTATACGACGGTCAACGAGTACGGGTTCCTCGAGACCCCCTACCGCAAGGTCGTGGACGGCAGAGGTCACCGACGGATATCGAGTCCTGTCGCGCGATGGACGAGGAAAGTATTACATCGCCCAGGCCAGCGCCAACTGACGACAAGCGCAGGATCTTCGTCGAGCCCTCCGTGTCCTGCCGGCATCGGGCGACTACGCGAAGTCGGGCCCCAAGGACCTCCAATATATGGACGTCTCGCCCAAGCAGATCATTTCGGTGTCTCGGCGGCCTGCATGCCCTTCCTGGAGCATGACGACGCCAACCGCGCCCTCATGGGCTCCAACATGCAACGCCAGGCAGTGCCGCTCGTGTTTACCGAGCCGCCCCGAGTGGGGACGGGCATGGAGCGGAAGACCGCGTACGATTCGGGCGTCCTGATTAAAGCCAAGCGCGCCGGCGTCGTAGATTACGTAGACGCGTTCAAGGTTGTCCTCATCCCGGACGAGGTCCGGGCCTCAGCGACGAGTACTTGCTATCAAGTATGCCGGGACCAACCAGGATACCGGCTACAATCAGCGTCCCATTGTTTGCAAGGGAGAAGATACCCAAGGGCCAGGTCGTAGCCGACGGTCCCGCCACGGACGGGGAACTCGCGCTGGGGCGCAATATCCTGGCGGGCTTCGTGCCGTGGAACGGTAGATTACGAGGACGCGATCCTCATTTCCGAGCGTGTCGTCAGCGAGGACATGTTCACGTCGGTCCATATCAAGGACTTCCAGACCGAGGTTCGGGAAACCAAGCTCGGCCCCGAGCGG
>CAWDOM010000014.1:0-427500 GCA_963803925.1 uncultured Actinomycetota bacterium
CGCCTACATCGACATAGCCGGCGGCCGCTACGACTGGATCGCGCGCATGGTGCGCGCCGCCGTGGTCGAGCCCCGCCACGGCGTGACCGTCGTGACCGACCGCGTCGACAGAGTGGCCACGCATCCGTTCTGGGGCTTGGTGGTGCTCTTGGCCGTGCTCGCCGCGCTCTTCGGCATCACCTATTCGGTGGCCTCACCCGCTGCCGGTGCTCTGAGCGGACTGATACTCGGGTCGTTCTCCGACCTGTTGCGCGGCGCGCTCGAAGGGGCGCCCGGCTGGGTATCGGGGCTCCTCGTCGACGGTGTCGTGGCCGGAGCGGGCACCATGCTCGCAGTGGTTCCAATAATGATCGTCTTCTTCGCGGTGCTCGGCCTGCTCGAAGACGTCGGGTACCTCACGCGCACGGCGTACGTCATGGACCGCTACATGCACTGGATGGGGCTGCACGGCAAGTCGTGCGTTCCCCTGCTGTTGGGATTCGGCTGTAACGTGCCCGCGGTTCTCGCTACGCGGACCATCGAGGAGCGGCGGTCGCGTATCTTCACGATGATGCTCACGCCCTTCATGCCCTGCACGGGTCGCCTGGCCGTTCTCGTCTTTCTGGCTCCCGCCTTCTTCGGCGGCTACGCGCCGTGGGCGCTGCTCGCGCTCATCGGCGGCAATCTGGTCGTGCTGGCTCTCATCGGTCTGGGGGTCAACCAGTTCGTCTTCAAGGGCGGCCGTAGCGCCTTCATCATGGAGATGCCGCTCTACCACGTGCCCAACGCCCGCAGCATAGGCATGTACGTGTGGCGGAACACTTGGGCGTTCGTCAAGAAGGCGGGCACGCTCATCGTGTTGGTCTCGGCCATCGTGTGGGCGCTCTCCACCTATCCCGGACCGGAGCACGGCGACAGCGTCCTTGGCGTAGTGGGGCGGTTCCTCGAGCCGGCCGGAGCGCTCGTGGGCCTCGGCGACTGGCGCTTGATCGTGGCGCTGATCTCGAGCTTCGTGGCCAAGGAGAACAGCGTGGCCACTCTGGGCGTGCTCTTCGAGTCGGCCGGCGCGGTAGGCGTCGCCGGTGCGAGTCTGGCGGCCAAGGTGGCCGCGGTGCTCACGCCCGCCGCCGCCGCCGCGTTCCTCGTGGTGCAGATGACCTTCATCCCCTGCGTGGCTACGATCACCGCCATCAAGCAGGAGTCGAGGTCGTGGGCGTGGACCGGCGCCAGCGTCGGGTTGATGCTCCTGGTCGCCCTCGTCTTGGGCGTCATCGTGTATCACGTCGGCTCGCTGCTGTAGGTATACTTTCGGGTCTACATCGACCCGCGGAGGGCGGGGCTCAGGGAGGCTTCTATGCAGATCTACGTCGACGGCCAGTTCTACAGCAAAGAAGACGCGAAGATAAGCGTCTTCGACCACGGTCTTCTCTACGGCGACGGCGTGTTCGAAGGCATCCGCACCTACGGGGGCAGGGTCTTCGAATGCGACGCCCACATAGACCGGCTGTACGCGTCGGCGAAGGCTATCGCCCTCGACGTGCCCCTCGCGCGCGATCAGATGATCGAGGCCATGATGGAGACCATCAGGCGCAACGATGTCATGAACGGCTACATCAGGCTGGTCGTCACCCGCGGCATCGGCGATCTGGGGCTCAACCCGGCCAAGTGCCCTAAAGCCACCGTCTTCTGCATAGCGGGCGGCATCACCCTGTATCCGGCCGAAGTGTACGAGAAGGGCTTCAAGATCAAGACGCTCGCCACGCGCCGCAACGACCCGCAGGCCATCAACCCGGCCATCAAGAGCCTGAACTACCTCAACAACGTGTTGGGTTCTCTCGAGCTCCGCGGCGCCGACGTGAACGAGGGCCTCTTTCTCACCACCGCGGGGTACGTGTGCGAATGCACCGCCGACAACCTGTTCCTCATCAAGGGTGCGAAGCTCATGACGCCCAGTACCGCGCTCGGCGCCCTGCCCGGCATCACCCGAGACGTGGTCATGAAGCTGGCGGCCGCCATGGGATTGACGGTCGAGGAGGGCTTCTACACGTTGTACGATGTGTATAACGCCGACGAGGCGTTCTTGACAGGCACCGCGGCTGAGGTGGGCCCGGTGGTGCAGGTCGATCTACGGCCGGTCGGCGCCGGTGTGCCCGGTCCGGTCACAAAGGAGATCATTGCCCGCTTCCACGACTACGCGAGTAGCACCGGAACACCGGTGAACAAGTAGACACGGTGCCAGCTACGCGGCCCCTCGTGCTCTACGACACCACGCTGCGTGACGGCATGCAGCGTGAGGGCCTCAGCGTGTCGGTCGACGAGAAGGTGCGTATCGCCACGCGGGTGGCCGAGCTCGGCGTGCACGTCATCGAGGGAGGTTTCCCGGGTTCGAACCCAAAAGACGGGGAGTTCTTTCGCAAACTCGAGCGTGAGCACCTGGGTGTAACGCTGGTCGCCGCCTTCGGCATGACTCGCGCCCGGGGTGTCACAGCCGAGCGAGACGAGCAACTACGTACGCTGGTCGACTGCTGGGCGCCGGTGACGGCCGTGGTCGGCAAGACCTGGGATCTGCACGTCGAGAAGGTGCTGCGCGTCGACCGCGACGAGAACCTGCGCATGATCGCCGAGTCGGTCGCCTTTCTGAAGAACCACGGCAAGCGGGTCTTCTACGACGCCGAGCACTTCTTCGACGCCTACGCGGCCCATAGCGACTACGCGCTCACGTGCTTGCGCGTCGCGGCTGAGGCGGGCGCCGAGGCGGTCTGTCTATGCGACACCAACGGGGCGGCCCTGCCCATGTTCGTCGCCGAGGTCGTGGGGCGGGTGGTCGCCGAGCTGGGCGCGGTCTGCCGTGTAGGCATGCACGCTCACAACGACGCCGGCTGTGCGGTCGCCAATTCTTTGGTGGCGGTGGCCGAGGGCGCCGATATGGTGCAAGGCACCATCAACGGCTACGGTGAGCGGTGCGGCAACGCCGATCTCTGCGCGATCATACCCGGGCTGGAACTCAAGATGGGCGTCGATTGCATGTCGGACGAGAGTCTGGCGAAGCTCACCGAGACGGCGCGTTTCGTGGCCGAGCTGTGCAATGTGTCGCCCGACCCGCACCAGCCTTACGTGGGCCACAACGCCTTCGCCCACAAGGGAGGCATGCACATCGCGGCCGTGGAGCGCGACCCCACCACCTTCGAGCACATCGATCCCGCGCTGGTGGGCAACGTTCCGCACGTGTTGGTGTCGGAACTATCGGGCAAAGCGACGGTCAGGCAGCGCATCCGCGAACTCGGATATGCCGACACGGAGGAGAAAGACCTGGCCGACCGGCTGCTCAGGCGGGTCAAAGACAAGGAGTACGAGGGTTACCACTACGAGGCCGCCGACGCCTCGTTCGAGTTGCTCCTGCGGGCCGAACTGGGCCTGAAGGTGAAGTTCTTCCACTTGGAGTCGTTCAGGGTCATCGTGGAGAAACGCGAAGACGGCCAGACCATGAGCGAAGCGACTATCAAGGTGCACGTGGGGGGCGACCGTTACGTGGAGACGGGCGAGGGCAACGGCCCCGTGAACGCGCTCGACAAGGCTCTGCGCCTCGCCATAGAGCGCAAGTTCCCTGAAGTGCACGACATAAGGCTCGTCAACTACAGCGTGCGCATCCTCGACGAAGACCAGGGCACCGCGGCCAAGACGCGGGTGCTCATCGACTCCTCCGATGGGCTCGACACCTGGGGCAGCGTCGGAGTGGGGGTCAATGTGGTCGAAGCCTCGTGGGAGGCGCTCGTCGATTCCATCTCCTACGGATTGCTGAGGAGCATGGACGAGAAGGCCGCCGGCGGCGACGCCGGGGCGGCCTGACAGGCTGCTGAAAAGGATGTTTCGCCGCCGGGGCGCGATGGGCACGCGCACGGCAAGGACGCAAGGAGCGTCAATAGCGGCGCTATTTGCGCGACTGAGGACGAAGCATCGCGCCGCCAAGCGCGTTCTGGCGGCCGGGACTTCGCTATTCAGCAGGCTGCCAATGACCAGGTCAACCAGGAGGCTCACGTGAAGCTGGCCAGGATCGAGTATCAGGGCGAAGTGTGCGAAGCGAGCGTGACGTGCAACGGCTACCTCATCGAGGCGCCGTCCCAGTTCGCCGGCACGGCGGTCTCGGAGGACGAGGCCAGATTGCTGCCACCGTCCGCTCCGGGCAAGATCCTGGGCGTGGGCTTCAACTTCCGCGATCACATCAAGGAGATGGTCGCCCGCTCGCCCGGCGTCGTCTACTCAGAGGTCAGGGCCAAGGAGAGGCCGCGTCCGGTGCTGTTTCTCAAGCCGCCATCGAGCCTGATCGGTCACCGCGACGCCATCGTCTGGCCGTCCGACGCCACTCGCGTGGAGTTCGAGGGAGAGCTGGCCGTGGTCATGTCGCGCGACGCGCGCAGGGTGCCCAAGGAGGAGGCCCACAGGTACATCCTCGGCTGGACCTGCGCCAACGACGTCACCGAGCGCGACCAGCAGAGCCTCGACAAGCAGTGGTGGCGGGCCAAGGGCTACGACACCTTCGCCGTGGCCGGCCCGTTCCTCGAGACCGAAGCGCCGAGCCCCGAGGCGTGGCTGCGCACCAAGGTGAACGGCGTGGTGCACCAGGAAGCGCAGTTGAGCGACATGATCCGCGATCCCTACGAGATCATCGCTATCGCCAGCCAGGCCATGACGCTCAATCGCGGCGACATGATCATGCTGGGTACTCCCTCCGGAGTGGGCGAACTTCATCCGGGCGACGAGTGTGAAGTCGAGATCGACGGAGTGGGCTACCTGCGCAACCCCGTGATCTTGGAGCCGCGGACGTGACCGCCGTCGAAGGGGGCGTCAACGGGGCCGGCGCTGGGGGGCCCGCGGGGGGCGAGAAATGCAGGGGACTCGACGAACTGACCGCCGGTGAGGTGGCGGCTCGTCTTCTCCTCGAGCCCCACAGAGAAGGCGGGTTCTTCCGCGAGACCTACCGGTCGCCCATCCAGGTGCAGACCGAAGTGGGCCTGAGGGCTTCGTCGACCGTCATTCTCTATCTGCTCACCATCGAGAGCCCCAGCCGCTTCCACAGACTACGTTTCGACGAAGTGTGGTGCTTCCATGCGGGCGCGCCCGCTGAGATGGCGCTGCTGGCCCCGGACGGAGCGCCGGGCCAGGCCGTGACGCGTCAGGTGATCGGCTTGGACAATCCGCAGTTGCTGGTTCCCGGAGGGCACTGGCTGGCATCGCGGGTGATGGCCGAAGGCCAGGCCGACTGGGGCGACGGTTGGGCCCCGGAGCGCCGCTGGACCGCCGACCGCCGCGCCAACCCCGAAGCCCGCTGGACGCTCGTGAGTTGCATCGTTACGCCGGGCTTCGAGTACGGCGACTTCGAGTTGGCCGACCGGGACAACCTGCTGGCCCAGTTCCCGCAGGCGCGGAGGGTCATTCAGGCGCTGACGTAGGTGCCGGCCGGACATCGGCGAGCCGCGCTCTGAACTCCGCACGACCAGGCGCGAGCAAGCGGGGCGTGCGCCTCTCGCGCCGTTTCCCGCTAGCAGCGGACTTTGTTCACTCACAGCCTACCAAGCTGCTTGAGAGCCCCGACCCGTTCGGGTAGACTGAGGACACCAGAGCGATGTCCGCGTAGCCTTTCCGCGAGGGAGTTCCATCGTCTTGTCAGTCAATCCCGATGCCGCAGTCAAGGATCAGTCCGAATCCGTAGAACGGCCGGTCTGTGACTTCTGCCACCTGCACGTCCATACGCACTACTCGGCTCTCGACGGCGCCTGCAAGGTCGACGACCTGGTCAAGCGGGCGGCCGAACTGGGCATGCCCGCCCTCGCCATCACCGACCACGGGGTGCTGTCGGGCATCATCCAGTTCTATCTGGCCTGCCGGGCGGCGGGTGTCAGGCCGATCATCGGGCTCGAGGCCTACGTGGTGGAAGATCGCTTCAAGAAGGAGGGGCAGAACGAGGAGCGCTGGCACCTCACCCTCCTCGCGAAAGACGAGATCGGCTACCGCAACCTGCTGAAGCTGGGCAGCGCCGCCTTCCTCGAGGGCTACTACTACAAGCCACGCATGGACTACTCCATCTTGCGGCAGCACTCCGACGGTCTCATCTGCCTGAGCGGCTGCGCGAGTGGACGTCTTTCGAAGGCCCTGCAAAACGGCCAGATCGCCGCCGCTGAAGTCGAGGTCGACCGGCTCGCCGGCATCTTCGGCCGCGAGAACATCTACCTCGAGATGCAGGAGACAGGCATCCGCGACCTGGCCGAGATCAATCCCCGGCTGGTGCAACTGGCCGGCAAGACCGGTCTCAAGCTGGTGGCGACCAACGACGTGCACTACCTGCGCGAAGACGACGCCCCGGCCCACGACGTGCTGCTCTGCATCCAAACCGGGTCGCGCCTCAGCGAAGAGAACCGCATGCGTTTCACCTCCGAGGCCTTCTATCTCAAGAGCGAAGCCGAGATGCGTGAAGCCTTCCCCGATCATCCCGAGGCGCTCGCCACCACGTTGGAGATCGCCGAGCGCTGCAACGTCGAGATCGACCTCGAGGGCATGCTCATTCCGCACTTCCCGGTGCCGGAGGGCTACGACGAGGCTTCGTACGACGAGACGTCGTACCTGCGCGAGCAGTGCGAGAAGGGCTTGGCGCGCCGCTTCGGCGACGACGTCACCCCGGCTATTCGCGAGCGGCTCGAGAACGAGCTCGTCGTGGTCGAGAAGATGGGCTTTCCGGCCTACTTCCTCATCGTGTGGGACTTCGTCAGCTACGCCAAGCGCAACGGCATCCCGGTAGGGCCGGGCCGCGGATCGGCGGCCGGCTCGCTGGTGTCGTACCTGCTGGGCATCACCGATCTCGACCCCATCAAGTACGACCTGCTGTTCGAGCGCTTTCTCAACCCCGACCGCATCAGCATGCCCGACATCGACATCGACTTCTCGGTGGTCGGTCGCGAGAAGGTCATCGAGTACGTCGCCAACAAGTACGGGCGCGACCGGGTGGCACAGATTGCCACGTTCGGCACCATCAAGGCGCGGCAGGCCATCCGCGACGCCGCCCGGGTCATGGACGTGCCCTACGGCCAGGCCGACCGCATCGCCAAGCTGGTGCCCGAGGTACTCAACATCACGCTCGACGCTTGTCTGGCCGACCCCAAGTGCGAGCTGAAGATCGCCTACGACGCCGAGGAGCAGGTGCGCGAAGTGGTAGACATGGCCCGTCCGCTCGAGGGCCTCATCCGCCAGGATTCCATCCACGCCGCCGGGGTGGTCATCGCAAAGGGCTCTTTGACCGATCACCTGCCGCTCATGCAGAAGGGCGACGCCGAGGTGGTCACCCAGGTGTCGATGAACGACGTCGAGAAGCTCGGCTTGCTCAAGATGGACTTCCTCGGCCTGCGCAACCTCGACATCATCGACAGCGCGGTCAAGATCATCCGGGCCGAGGGATACCCCGACTTCGACATCGAGACCATCGCGCTCGACGACCCGGCCACCTACCAGATGCTGGCCAAGGGCGACGCCATAGGGGTGTTCCAGTTCGAGTCGAGCGGCATGCGTGAGGCCCTGCGCGACATCAGGCCCACCCGGTTCGACGACCTCATCGCGCTGGTCGCTCTCTACCGGCCGGGGCCCATGGAGTTCATCCCCGAGTACGCGCGCAACAAGCGCAATCCCGGGCGCATCACGTTCGAAGACGAGCGCCTGGAGCCCATCATAGGCCCCACCTACGGAGTGGCGATCTACCAAGAACAGCTCATGGCCATCTCCAAGAGCATCGGCGGATTCACTCCCGCCCAAGCCGACGACCTGCGCAAGGCCATCGGCAAGAAGATCCGCGCGAAGATGGACCTGCTCGAACCGAAGTTCCGCGAAGGGGCCGAGGCGTCGGGCACCGACCCCAAGGTCATCGACTTCCTGTGGTCGCTCATGGAGAAGGCCGGCGACTACTCGTTCAACAAGTCGCACGCGGCCTGCTACGCGCTCATCGCTTACCGCACCGCCTACCTCAAGGCCAATCACCCGGTGCAATACATGGCGGCTCTCATCTCGAGCGTCATGGACACCAAAGATAAGGTGCCCTTCTACGTGAACGTCGCAAACGATATGGGCATCGAGGTGCTGCCGCCCGACATCAACGAGTCGGTGGTCGACTTTCGCGGCATCGAAGGGCGCATCCGTTTCGGCCTGAGCGCCGTCAAGAACGTCGGCGAGTCCGCCATCCGCGCCATCCTCGACGCCCGAGAGCGGGGCGGGGCCTTCACCGACCTGTTCGACTTCTGCGAGCGGGTCGACATGGGAGTGGTCAACGGGAGGGCGATCGAGAGTCTCATCAAGTCGGGCAGCATGGATTCCGTCGGGCCCTCGCGCCGGGGGATGCTACTCGTCATGCCGCAGGCCATGGCGCACGGCAAGAAGACCCGAGCCGACGCCGACCGCGGCCAGGCTTCCATCTTCGACCTCATGATGGCCCCGCCCGACGACGATCCTTCAGGGGCGGCCGTCAATGGCGGGCGCAAGAGCAACGGCCATCCGCCGGTCGAAGTGCCTACCGACGACTTCTCCAAAGAAGAGCTCCTCGCGCTCGAGAAGGAGACGCTGGGTCTCTATGTGAGCTCGCACCCTCTCAAAGACATCCGGCACCACGTGCGCCGCGAAGCGGGCCACCTCGTGTCGCAGCTGAGCGAGGTGCCCGACGGCACCATCACCACCATCATAGGCATGGTGAGCACGGTCAAGCGCATCACCACCAAGAAGTCGGGCGAGCTGATGGCCTTCGTCACCATAGAAGGTCTGGAGGGATCGGTCGAGATCGTGTGCTTCCCCGCCATCTACCAGGACAACAAGGAGTTGCTGGTCGACGACAAGGTGGTCAAGGTGAAAGGCCGGGTCGATCACAAAGACGAGGCCGAGACCAAGTTCATCCCTCTGGCGATCGAAGCCTTCGTCGCGCGGACCGGCCTCGAGCCGCTCGCCCTCATGCTCGACGGTGAGGCCTTTCCCGCCACGGTCATCGACGATCTGAAGAGCATCCTCGTGAGGTTCCCGGGCAAGTGCTCGGTCGACATGCACGTGCGCATGGGCGAGACCGCGCGGTGTCTCCGTTTGGGCGACGGATTTCGGGTCGATCCGCAGCCCAGCCTGTTCGCCGAGCTCAAGGTGCTGCTGGGCGACGGCTGCGTCCATCAGGGCGCGCAGCGTCCGCAATTCGCGCGAGATCCCGGCCACTTGAACAGCATGGCCAGCTAAGACCGGTCGGGAGGCGTGCGATGAAGATTAGGCCCCTGACCAAGGCGACGGTGCCCTCCGAGGTGGGCGGGCTGAGACCCCTGGAGTCGTCGAGCCGCGAGGTGGCCGGTGTGGTCGCGGGTCTGCTGGCCGACGTGCGGGCTCGAGGCGACGGCGCCCTCGTCGAGGCGACCCGGCGTTTCGACTGGCCCGAGGCCGACGAGACCGCGCTGACCGTACCTAGCGGTGAGATCGATTCGGCGGTGCGCCGGCTCGATCCCGCGCTTCTCGAAGCGCTCGAGACCACCCGCCACAACTGCACCTTCTTCCACCGGCACGAGGTGCGCGAGGACTGGCTCGGCACGGGTGATGAAGGCCAGGCGCTCGGCATCAGGTACCTACCCGTGGAGCGCGCCGGGCTGTACGTACCCGGCGGTCTGGGGTCGTACGCGTCGACGGTGGTGATGAACTCGGTGCCGGCGCTCGTCGCGGGCGTGAAAGAACTCATCATCTGCACGCCACCCGGACGCGACGGGTCGGTCAACGGTTCGGTGCTCGCAGCCGCGGGTCTCATGGGTGTGCGGCGCGTCTTCAGAGTCGGAGGGGCGCAGGCGGTGGCCGCCATGGCCTATGGCACAGAGACCGTCCCGCGGGTCGACGTTATCTGCGGCCCGGGCAACGCCTACGTCATGGAGGCGAAGCGCCAGGTTTACGGGGCGGTCGGCATCGACAACCTTGCCGGACCCAGCGAGGTGCTGATCGTGGCCGACGAGACGGCCCGTCCGGAGTGGGTGGCGGCCGACCTTCTCGCCCAAGACGAGCACGGCAGCGGCGCGTCGGCCGTACTCATGGCCGATTCGAAAGACCTATGTGACGCCGTGGGCCGGGCGCTCGATTCGCTTCTCGCGGCCGCTGATCTGCCCGCCGGCAGAGCGCTGACCGAGGTCGCCGCTTTCTACCCCTCTGCCGGTGAGGACTTCCTCGAGACCGCGGCGGCGCTCGTCAACGCCTATGCGCCCGAGCACCTCGAGATCCAGATCGCCGATTCCCGGGGTTTCGTGGCGCTGGTCCGCTCAGCGGGGGCGATCTTCGTGGGCCATCTCACGCCCACCGCCTACGGCGACTACGTAGCGGGCAGCAATCATGTGCTGCCAACCGGGGGTGCGGCGCGCTTCTCGTCGCCTCTCTCGGTCGACACGTTCGTGAGACGTTCGTCGGTGGTCGAGATGACCTCAGAGAGTGTCGCTTCGCTCACGCCTCATCTCGCGAAGCTGGCCGAGAGTGAGGGTTTCGCCTTTCACAAGGTCTCGGCCGAACTGAGAGCCGCCGGCAGTTGACCCCCGCATGCCGTCGCCCGGACGTGCTACCCGGTTTCAGCCCTTGTGGCGATTGGTTCTATCGCGCGGGTGTCGATGAGGTGTAGGAACTGGCGTACCAGTTCGGGGTCGAGTTGGGTGCCCGCGGCCCGTCGCAGCTCAGTGCGGGCCTCATCGGCCGTCATCCCCTTGCGGTAGGGTCTGTCGCACACCATTGCCGAGTAGGCGTCGGCCACCGCCAGTATGCGTCCGAGCAACGGTATGTCGCCGCCCGCCGACTCGTCCGGGTACCCGGTGCCGTCGAGCCACTCGTGGTGCGAGTTGACCGCCTCGGCGACCTGAGCCAGGCGAGGCATGTCGTTGATCACGGCCGCGCTCATTTCCGCATGCCGGCGCATCATGTCCTGCTCGGCGGGGCTGAGCGTCGACGGTTTGCTCAGGAGATCGGACGATACTCCTATCTTGCCCACGTCGTGGAGCATCGCGGCCACGTGCAGAGTGCTGAGTGAGCTATCTGACAAGCCCAGGGATGTGCCGAGTGAGAGGGCGTAGACGGCCACTCGCTCGGAGTGCTTGCGGGTGTAATGGTCGCGGGCTCCCACTACGTCGAGCAGCTTGCCGGCCACACCCAGGAGCGAGGGCGCGTCGATCTCGATGCCTTCACTCGCGGCAGCCCCCGTGACCGAGTCCCCGCCTCGCTGCTTGGAGATGTAGAGGTTGTTGTCGGCCAACTCGATGAGATCGGAGAGAGAATCGGCGTCAGTCGGGAACGTCGCCACCCCTACGCTGACCTGCACCCAAATCGGCTCTCCGCTTTCGGTAACGTAGGGCTTGGCATTGAGTCTTTCGCGAAGGCGTTCACCCAGTTGCATCGCCCCGTCGTGCGTTGTGTTCGGAAGCACGAGCAGCAACTCATCGCCGCCCACGCGCCCAGCAAGGTCCGCGTGCCGCAGGACTCCGCGGATGCTGTCGCTGAGATGGCGTAGCACCGCATCTCCCGCGGGATGGCCGTAGGTGTCGTTCAGCACCTTGAAGTCGTCCAGGTCGATCATGATCAGCGACAGCTCGGTGCGGTTCTGATGCGCCCGCAGGCTCTCTCCGGCGACGCGTTTGTGAATGCCGCGATGGTTGAACAGGCCCGTCAGCGGATCGCGCTCCGCAAGGTGGAGCGCCTCTTGGTACGACCTCGAGTTGTCGAGCGCGGTGCCTATCTGCGCGGCGATGACCGACAGGAGGTCGGGGGTGCGCTCGGTCTCCTCGGGACGCACGAGCCAGAGAGTGCCGAGGTTCTCGGCCCTGCTCTCAATGGGCACGGCGGATAGGATTCCCTTCGCGACCTCGAGCGCGTTGAACCGGCCGTCTCCCGGCCGGTGGAGCGCGATGGGGCCCTGGGTGGAATTGACCACCTGGATGCCCTCCTCATTACGTAGGGTGATCCAGCCCCCGGGAGAACGAGCGAACGCGCAGGCCATCGCCAGACCCGCTTCGGCGACCGAGCGCTGATCGCGCAGACCGTTCAGAACGTGCAGGTGGGTGTTCAATCCCTCGAGCCTGGCGTTGAGGTCGGCAAGTGCGTCCAGCTTCTCCGCAAGCTGCGATGAAGCGCGGGTAAGGCTGACGTTCAGCCGCCTGTTCTGGGCGAGCGCAACGTACTGGCGCACGAGCAGCAGCGCGATCAGCGCGATGGCCAAGTAGGCGAGTACGCGAGTCTCGGTGGTCCAGCGCCACTCGGTGCCGCGCATCCTCCAGATGAACATGAAACCCAAGATCGGCATACCGATGTACGGGATCAAAATGCGCCACCGGCCGCTCAATGGGGTAGCGGTCGGCGACTCGATCGCGCCTGCCGCGCGCAGTTGCTGCCGGGCTTCGCCGGCGGCGCGCAACTCGATGAGCGCGGCTATGCTCACGAGGGTGATCGCGGAGAGCCAGACGGGGTCCATCCAGGTGCCCGGCAGGTACCGTGCACCGCCGGATGTCAGCACGAGATAGCCCGAATCGGCTACCGTCTGCGCAAGAAAGGCCACGCAAAGGATCCCGTAGAGCGGCCGGGGTCTCGCGACTGAACCGCGAAAGCTCAGGCAGAACGCCGCGAAACCGAACACGATCAGTAGGTCGCCCACAGGATAGGCCAGGCTCACCCACCAGCTCGCTCCCGGGCGTGTCGTCTCGAGAAGCGGTCCCATGATGAGCGGCCAGCACAGCCCCGCGGCTCCAATGGTGAACATGGCCGCGTCGAGAGAGGTCTCTATCGTGCGCAGCCCTCCCGTGGCCAACCAGGCGGTGGCCACGACTGCTCCAAAACCGGCGGCGTAGCTGAGCAGGTAGCCGATGTCGGCCAGGCCCGGACTCGGTACCTCGAGGCCCCGCAACTCGTAGGCGCTCCACACTGTGTCACCGAAGAGGTTCAACACGATCCACGCGATGACCCAGCCCCACAACCACCGGCCCCAACTCGCTCTCGACCGGGAGAAGGCCACCACGCAGAGGAGCAGCGCTATGAGTTCGATCACCACGAAACCCACGTCGGATACCGCGGTAAGAGCGAAGGAGCCCGCCGGCAGCAGCCCGCAGGCAACCGCATAGGCCACTGGGAACGCGACCAGCGCGCTGCCGCCGAGGAGCGTCCGTCTGTGGGTGATCTGGGGCCTCGTAGTCGTTCCTCACCGCCTGTGCGCCGTCTTGGCCGCACGAAGGTCGTAGTTCACTAGAAGTATCGGCAGAAAGGGGAGAAGGTTGAGTGGCGGCGCAGTTCGAAGAGGGAAGAAAGCTCTATGCTATCCTCCTGCTGGCTGCCACATCGGTCGCCCGCGACGGAGTGGTGGAGCGGGCGAAGCGGATACTGGCGATTTTACCATGGAGGAAAACGTTGCACCCAGAGTGTCCGTCTCAGGAAGAGCGCCCGGGGCGCGTCGCCGTCGTAGAGCGCGCCACGCGAGAAACGAGCATCTCTCTTCGTCTCGGGCTCGACGGCTCGGGCCGCGCGGCGATTAGCACCGGCCTGGGCTTCTTCAACCACATGCTCGAGTTGGCAGCGGGACACGGGCTTTTCGATCTCGATGTCGAAGCGACCGGCGATCTGCACACGGGCGCTCACCACACGGTCGAAGATGTCGGCATCTGCCTGGGTCAGGCCATATCCGAGGCCGTGGCCGACAAGCGAGGCATTGCCCGCTATGGGAGCATGCTCCTGCCGATGGACGAGAGTCTGGTGCTGGTCGCGCTCGACCTGAGCGGTCGCCCGTATTTCGCCTACGAAGGCGGGCCCGTGGGAGAGAGCATCGCCGGCTTCGAGGCGGCCCTGGTGGCGGAGTTCTTCCGTGCGGTGGTCAACCACTCGCGCATGACGTTGCACGTACGGGTGCTCGCCGGCGGTGACGTACACCACACTATCGAGGCGGTGTTCAAAGGGTTCGGCAAGGCGTTGCGTCAGGCCGTGGCCTTCGACCCACGTTCGGCGGGCGTGCCGTCGACCAAAGGGGTCCTGTGACCCCAGCCCGCTCGCTCTACATCGTCGACTATGGAGCCGGCAACCTCCGGTCGGTGCAGAAGGCCTTCGAGCACGTTGGGGTCGACGCCGTCGTGGGCTCCGATCCACGCGCTCTGGCTTCAGCTCCGGGTCTGGTGCTGCCCGGCGTCGGCGCATTCGGGGCGGCCATGGAGCAACTCACGGTCAGGGGGCTGATCGACCCTCTGCTCGAGCGCATCCGGGCCGGCGTGCCCTTCTTGGGGGTCTGCCTGGGCCTGCAGGTGCTCTTCGAGGCCTCTGAAGAAGACCCCGGTGTGGCCGGGCTTGGAGTTGTGCGTGGCGACGTGCGGGCGCTGCCCGCTACCGTCAAGGTGCCGCACATTGGCTGGAACCAGGTGGAACCTTGCATTGACTCCGACCTTCTCGACGACATACCGTACGGTTCAGCCTTCTACTTCGTGCACAGCTACGCCGTGGTACCCCGCTCGCCGGGCGACGTCCTCGCCATGACCGACTACGACGGAGTGACCTTCGTTTCGGGCGTCGAGGCCGGCAACGTGGTGGGGGTGCAGTTCCACCCTGAGAAGTCGAGCGCCATCGGCCTGCGGTTCTATCGCAACTTCGCGCGGCGCGCGGGATTCGCGGTCGGCCGATGAGGCTCATCCCCGCCATCGACATCCGGGGCGGACGCTGTGTGCGGCTTCGCAAAGGTGACTTCGCCGACGAGACCATTTTCTCGGACGATCCGGTCGCCATGGCGCGCAGTTGGGTCGAGCAAGGCGGGCGCTACCTGCACGTGGTCGATCTCGACGGAGCCAAGGAGGGTGCGCCGCGCAATTTCGAGTTGGTCCGGCGCATCGCCGAGTCGGTGCCCGTGGCGGTGCAGACCGGGGGCGGCATCCGCAGCGAGGCGGCGCTCGCGCTGATCGCTGATAGTCCGGTGGCCAAGGCGGTTCTCGGTACAAGCGCGGTCGAAGACCAAGCGTTCGTGCGGCGGGCGTTGGACTTTCTCGGCCCGAGTCGCTTGATTGTCGCCATCGACGCCGAGGAAGGATTCGTCAAGACCAGGGGCTGGCAGGAGAAGAGCGAGGTACGGGTGCTCGATCTGGCGGCCCGGCTCAAGGCGCTCGGCGTGGTAGAGGTGCTCTATACCGACATCAGCAAGGACGGCATGATGCAGAGCGTCGACCTTGCCGGCATCACGGAGTTGGCGGCGCAGAGCGGCCTCGAAGTCATCGCCTCGGGCGGCGTCACGTCGCTCGACGACCTGCGCCTGCTGAAGACACTCGAGGGCCTGGGAGTCACCGGAGTGATCGTCGGGCGGGCTCTCTACGAGGGCGCGTTCACGGTCGCTGAGGCGCTGGCCGCTTTGGAGGACTGACATGCTGCTCAAGCGCATCATCCCCTGCCTCGATGTCGACCGCGGCCGGGTGGTAAAGGGCACGAACTTCGTCGACATCCGCGACGCGGGCGACCCCGTGGAGCTGGCCTCGCGCTACGACGCCGAAGGAGCCGACGAGGTGGTGTTCCTCGACATCACGGCGTCGCATGAGAAGCGCGACACGATCGTCGAGCTTGCCCGCCACTGTGCCGAAGAGCTTTTCATACCCTTCACGATCGGTGGCGGCATCCGCAGCGAAGACGACGTGCGCCGGCTGCTCTCCGCCGGGGCCGATAAGGTCTCTTTGAATTCTGCGGCCATCGGCGACCCCAAGCTCATCTCGGCGTGCGCGCGCCGCTTCGGCTCCCAGTGCGTCGTGGTGGCTATCGACGCCCGGCGGCGCGACCACGAGGCTACGAACCAGCCTAATGACGGGAGCGGTCCGCCCGGGCCCTCCTGGGAGGCGTACGTCAACGGCGGACGCACTCCCACCGGTCTCGACGCGGTGGAATGGGCGAAACAGGCCGCCGCCCTGGGCGCGGGCGAGATCCTTCTCACCTCCATGGACAGGGATGGCACCAAAGAAGGCTTCGATCTGGAATTGACCCAGACCATCGCGTCGGCGGTGAACATCCCCATCATCGCGAGCGGAGGAGTGGGCACGCTCGACCATCTCGTCGACGGCGTGAAGCTGGGCCGCGCCGACGCGGTTCTCGCGGCCTCGATATTCCACTACGGCGAATTCACGATCCACCAGGCCAAGGAACACATGGCGGCAGCCGGGATCCCTGTCAGGCTCTGAGCCTTCTCCACCTCGCACCCAGTATCCGCCCTGTCCTGCGTTCCCTCGCGACGGTGGTAGCGGACTTTTGGTAGAATAAGCAGCCGTGAGCCTCTTCCGGACACCGGAATTTCGTAAGTGGTGGAGCCTTTCCCCGCTATTCATGGCCATTGTCTTGGTTTCTCTGCTCGTCCTCATTCCCGCTTTTTCGCCTGCTTCGGGCATCACCCTCAAAGAGAAGCTCACGCAGAAGCAGAAGGAACTGAACGTCGCCTACGCCGAGTACAAAGAGTTCCAGGAACAGATGAATGTGCTCGCCGACCGGCAGAATCGCGCGGAGATCCGCTTGGCCGACATCGAGGCCAAGATCAACTCAGTCGAGAAGAACATCGGCACGGCCGAGGACGATCTCGAAGCCGCGCGCAGGCAGTTGAACGAGCGGGTGGTCGAGATGTACAAAGACGGTTTCTCCTCGGCGCCGGCCTACGTCGAGGTCCTGTTCGCCGACGCCGATTTCAGTTCGGTGCTCGCGCGCCTCTCGTATCTCGGCAAGATGGCCGATCAAGACCAGGACGTGTTCGATCAAGTGAAAGCATACTTGGCCGAGAAGCAGGCTCGGGAGTTCGACCTGACCTCCAAGCAGCAGGAGCAGAACGCGGTGCTTGCCGAACTCGACACGCTGCGCGACGAGATGGGCGCGCAACTCACTGACGCCTCGGGTGACTATGAGCGCCTACGTACCCAGGTCATCAATCTGCGCGAAGAAGTGCGTAAGGCTGAGGAAGCAGCAGCGAGGGCCGCGGCCCTGGCCGCTCTGCAGCGGGCCAAGACGGCGGCGGCTCAGAAGAAGGCCAACGCGGCCCTGGCCTCGATCAACAGGAGCAGTTCAAGCAAGGTGCAGCCGGGCACGTTTGTGTTCCCGGTGGCCGGTCCCCACAGCTACGTCGATTCGTGGGGCGCCGCGCGGTCGGGTGGCCGCTCGCATACGGGCACCGACATCCTGGCCGCTGAGGGCACCCCGGTCGTCGCCTGTGTGAGCGGCACGATCTCGCGTGTCACCACCACCGACATCGGGCTGGGCGGCATCACCATCTGGCTGAGGGGCAGCAACGGCACCAGTTACTACTACGCCCACCTTAGCGGTATCGCCGGAGGTATTGGCAAAGGTACATCGGTGTCGGCCGGACAGGTCATCGGCTATGTAGGGCACACCGGCAACGCGGGCAACTGCAACCACCTGCATTTCGCCCTGTACCCCGGGGGCGGCTCGGCAACGAACCCCTATCCGACTCTTAGAGCCGCAGACTGACGCGACCCGCTCGCGAGGAGGCCGCCGAGAAGCGAAGGCTCGGCCGCCGCGACGCAAGGGGGCGACCACCGGCCGCGAGAGTCCGACCACGGCGATTCCGGTTTCACACCACTCCTTGCGCCATCATGGCGTTCGCTACCTTGAGGAAGCCGGCGATGTTCGCGCCGTTGACGTAATTGCCCGGAGTGCCATACGCGGCGGCGGCATCGACGCAAGACGTGTGGATGTTCTTCATGATCTGGTGGAGACGTGAGTCGACTTCGTCGCGTGACCAACTCATGCGCATGCTGTTCTGCGACATCTCCAGGCCCGATGTAGCAACTCCGCCCGCGTTGGCGGCCTTGCCCGGGGCGTACAGGATGCCGCTATCGAGAAATGTGTTGATCCCTTCGGGCGTCGTGGGCATGTTGGCGCCCTCGGCCACCACGTAGACACCGTTCTTCAGCAGGTTCGCGGCGTCGATCTCGTTGATCTCGTTCTGGGTAGCCGCGGGAAAGGCGCAGTCGGCTTTGACGTCCCACTGCGGACAGTGGTCGGCGGCGGGGGAGAACGCTGTGTACACCGCGTTTGGGTACTTCTCCACGTACTCCCTGATGCGCCCCCTGCGGGTGTTCTTGAGTTCCATCAAGAAGGCGAGTCTGTTCGTGTCGATGCCGGCCTCGTCGTAGACGAAGCCGTCGGAGTCGGACGCGGTGATGGGCTTGCCCCCCAACTGCAGGATCTTCTGGATGGCGTGCTGCGCGACATTGCCGCTGCCAGACACGAGACAAGTCTTGCCCGCGAGCGTCTCGCCCCTCGTCGCCAACATCTCGCCGGCCATGTAGATGCAGCCGTACCCGGTGGCCTCCGGGCGGATGAGCGATCCGCCATAGGTTAGTCCCTTGCCGGTCAGAACTCCCGTGAACTCGTTGCGCAGTCGCTTGTACTGCCCGAAAAGAAAGCCGATCTCGCGGGGACCCACTCCGATATCTCCGGCCGGGACGTCGGTATCGGGCCCGATATGCCGGTACAACTCTGTCATGAAGCTCTGGCAGAAGCGCATGACCTCGGCGTCGCTCTTCTCCCTGGGATTGAAGTCCGACCCGCCTTTGCCACCTCCTAGGGGTAGCGTGGTCAGCGAGTTCTTGAAGACCTGCTCGAAAGCGAGGAACTTGAGAATGCCGAGGTTCACCGATGGATGAAACCGCAACCCACCCTTGTACGGCCCGATGGCCGAATTCATCTGGACGCGAAAGCCCCGGTTGACCTGGATCTCTCCCTGATCGTCGACCCAGGGGACGCGGAAGATCACGGCGCGCTCGGGTTCGACCATACGCTCCAGGATCTTGGCCGCGCGATACTCCGGGTGGCGTTCGATGACGAGGCAGGTGGACTCGGCGATCTCGAGAACGGCTTGGTGGAATTCGGGCTCGGCCGGGTTCTTCGCCTTGACCAGGCCGACGATCTGTTCGGCGTAATCGTGCATTATGGCTCCAGTGGACGAAGGAGCGGCTGACTGCCGGCGGCAGGCAACCGCGGGGTGCTCTGGCTACAACGATAATAGAGAGCGACCGCAGCGAAGTCCATCGAAATGGGATAATCACCTGAACACGAGCGGAGGTGCTAATGCGGCAGTCGCTGATCGATAGGGGCGCGGTCGAAAGGCTACTCCTGCTGGTCGGCGCCCTGCGTTCGGGCCTCATCGACGCCTTGAGCGGCGCCGAGCCGTTGTCCGCGGAACAGGTGGCGTCGAACGCCCGCACCGACGTACGCGCGAGCCGTGTCGTGCTCGAAGCGCTGGCTGCTGAGGGAGTGGTGGAGTGTGTCCCCGGCGGCAACGGGGACGAATCCGCGCTCTACCGGTTGACGGCGGTCGGTCGGAGTCATCTGGTCGACGAAGGACCCGATCTGGAGCGGTCGAGCCTACTGCACCAAGTCAACAAGATGACCGGCTGGCTGCAACTCGCCGATGTCGTCCGTACGGGCAGGCCGGCTGCCAAAGACCCGAAGATGCCCAACCTGCGCGCCATGGTGTCGGCCATGGGCGAGCGCGAGGTGGAGGTGCTCGACGAGATCGTCGAACGCTGCTTCGCCTATGCGGGCCACATACGCACCGTGGTCGACATCGGTGGCGCGGTCGGCCACCTCACCCGGCGGTTCGCGCAGAGAGGGGTCAAGGCCACTCTGTTCGACCGGGTCGAGACGCTCCCCATAGCCGAGGAATTCTTGGGTGAAGACGCGGCGGGCATCGTCATGCTGGGTGGCGACTACACCGCGGCGTTGCCCGAGGGCTCGTTCGATCTGGTGTATTTCGGTAACGTGTTTCACATCTACTCGCCCGAGACGAACGCCAGGGTCGCGCGAGAGGCGTTCGCTGTCACGGCTCCAGGCGGCGCCATCGCGATCCAAGACTACCTGCGCGGCATGAGTCCCCAGGCGGCCATGTTCGCGGTGAACATGCTCCGCTCGACTGAGGACGGAGGAGTGTGGACCGAGCGCCAGCATCGCGAATGGCTGGGCGACGCCGGATTTGCCAGCATCGAGGTCCAGACGCTCGACGCCACCGGGTCTCAGATCGTCTTCGCCCGGCGCCCTGAATTGGGAGGCGCGTGATGGATATCCCCGATACCGCCGAGAATGCCGCCGCGTGTCTGTGCGGCAACTGTCCCTCGAAGGTCCCCGACGACCAGGCCTTCTACTGCGCGCGAGGGTGCAGCCCCCTCCCGATCTACCATGGCTTCTGCGCCTGCCGGTGGTGCCCCTTGTGGAGTTGCTACAGCCTCGATGGCGACTTCTTCTGCGACGGTGCGGCTGCTGAGGGCGCCGCGCCTGATTCAGCCGACGACCAAAGCCCGAACGACTAGGAGTCCATATGGATAGGTTCTTGCTTCGCGACGAGATCTGGTGGGTGGGCGCTATCGACTGGAACGTCCGCGACTTTCACGGCTACGACACTCCCCGAGGCACGACGTACAACGCGTACCTGATCCTCGACGAGAAGGTCGCGCTGGTCGACGGGTGCCGCAAGGGCTTTGGGGAGGAGATGCTCGCCCGCGTACGGGGCTGCTGCCACGTGCGGCCGGTCGACTACCTGGTGATCAACCACGTGGAGCCCGATCACTCAGGCGAGATCCCCTGGCTCATAGAGCGGCTGACTCCCGAACGTATCTTCTGCACCAAGCGCGCCAAGGACGAGATGGGCCTCATGTACGGTGTCGACAAGGTGGCGAGCTGGGACGTGCAATTGGTGGGCAGCGGGGACTCACTGCCGCTCGGGCGCAATACCCTGAGGTTCGTGGAGACTCCCATGGTCCACTGGCCCGACACCATGTTCACGTATGTCGACGGTTCGAAGACCCTCTTGCCGAACGACGCCTTCGGGCAGCACTTGGCTTCGTCGAAACGCTTCGCCGACGAGGTCGACATAAGCATCGTCATGGCGGAAGCGAGTACCTACTACGCCAACATCCTGATGCCGTTCGGCAATCAGATCCAGAAGGCGCTCGCCAAGGTCACGGAGTTGGGGTGGGAGATAGAGGCCATCGGCTCCAGCCACGGCGTCGCCTGGCGCCGCCCCGAGGACGTGCAGCGCATACTCGAGGCCTACGGGCGGTGGAGCACCTCCCAGTCTCCCGAACGTGTGTGCCTTGTCTACGACACCATGTGGCACTCCACAGAGAAGATGACCATGGCGATCGCCGACGGGGTGGCTCAAGAAGGGGTCGAGTGCCAGGTGCTCCGGCTCGGCGCGGCGCCCAGGTCGGAGGCTGCGCACCACGTTCTCGAATCGAGAGCGTTCTTGGTGGGCACTCCGACCCTCAACAACAGCATGTATCCGACTGTGGGAGGCTTCCTCACCTACATGAGGGGCCTCCGTCCGAAGAACCGCATCTCGGGCGCATATGGTTCATGCGGTTGGGCCGGGGGGGCCGTCAAGCAGGTGGACGACGAGTTGCGCGGCCTCGGTCTCGACATGATGGAACCGATGGAGATCAAGTTCGTGCCGACCGCTGAGCAGCTGGACGCCTGCGTGGAGCTCGGACGGCAGGTAGCGCGCAAAGTGAAAGGCGTGGAGTAGAACATGCCGGTGACGGTCCTTGGCCTCGCGGGCAGCGCCCGCAGGGGAGGCAACACCGAGACGCTGCTCGATTGGTGCCTCGCGGCCGCTCGTGACGCGGGCGCCGTGGTGGTCAAGCACAGCCTCTGCGACCTCGACCTGCACGGCTGTATGGCGTGCGACGCATGCCGTCACACGGGGGTGTGCATCCAGAAGGACGACATGGAGATCCTCTACCCGCACCTGCGTGGGGCGGATTCGATCGTCATCGCGTCGCCCATCTACTTTCAAGGCATGCCGGCCGTGCCCAAGATGGTGGTCGACCGCTGCCAGCCCTTCTGGGCGATGAAGTACGTCATGAAAGAACCCTTGGTCGGCCCGGGCCGGCCGCCTCGTCTGGGAGCGTTTCTCAGTTGCTCGGGCACCAAGCTGTCGCACGCCTTCGACGGCAGCAGCCTGGTGATCAAGACCTTGTGGAACGTCCTCGAGGTCACCTCCGCCGGTGAGGTGTTGTGCCCCGGCATCGACGCAAAAGGTGAGATCAAAGAACAGCCGAGCGCCCAGGTCGCGGCCGAGCAGATCGGCCGCCGCTTGGCCGGCGCGACAGAACGGAAAGGATAGACAGGTGCCTGACCAGCTGAAGACATGCATCAACTGCGGCAAACCGCTGGCCGACCGGGTGGAGGAGGAAGAGCGCACGGGCACCAGCGGCAGCTTGTCCACGGGCCAGTGCAGCACCTACCGGGTGTGGTACTGCGTCAACAACGACTGCGTGATGTTCAAGACCGATCTCTACCGCGAGCAGATCGCCGACCGCACAGACCGTTGAGCGGTACGTTGGCGCCCGGCAACCGTCGACTCGAAGGGGGAAGCATGAAGAGGGAGAAACGCCTGCACCGCTCTCGCACCGAGAAGATGCTTGGTGGGGTGTGCGGGGGACTGGCCGAGTATTTCGACGTCGACCCGACGATCGTGCGGGTCGCGTGGGTGGCCCTTACCATACTGCCGATCCCGGGATCGGCGATTCTTGCGTATCTGATCCTGTGGGTCGTCATGCCCCAAGAACCGGCGGCGCCGCTGCCCCCGAGATACTAGCCGGCGGGCATGCACACGGTCGCCGACCGACCGTCCGGCCAGCGCGCCCGCCATTTCTCGGGCGGTCGCGTGAAAGGAGGTGATGGTAGATGAACGAGATCCCGCGGCTCACCACGCTGTCTCACGGCTCCGGCTGAGCATGCAAGCTCGGCCCCAAGGACTTGGGGCACGTCATGGACATGCTTCCCCGGGTCGACGATCCGGCGCTGCTCGTCGGCTCCGATACGCTCGATGACGCGGCCATCTACCGTCTGACCGACGAGATCGCCCTCGTGCAGACGGTCGACTTCTTCACGCCCGTAGTCGACGATCCGTACGACTTCGGCCGCATAGCCGCGGCCAATTCGTTCTCCGACATCTATGCCATGGGGGGGCGTCCGCTGACGGCCCTCAACATCGTGTGCTTTCCGAGTGGAGTGCTCCCGCTCGAGTACCTGGGCCGCATGCTCCAGGGAGGGGCGGAGGTCGCCCGCGAGGCCGGCGCGACCATCGTCGGGGGGCACACCATCGACGATCCCGAGCCCAAGTACGGCATGGCGGTCACCGGCACCGTGAGGCCGGGCGAGCAGCTGACGAACGCGGGGGCCAGGCCGGGCGATCTGCTCGTGCTCACCAAGCCCCTCGGCACCGGCATTATCGCGACGGCCATAAAGAAGGGCGACGCGCCCGCGGAGTCGGTGGCCGCGGCCACCGCCTCCATGGCCACTCTCAACCGCGACGCCGCGGAGGTCGCCCGCGCGTACGGCGCCACCGGTCTGACCGACATCACCGGTTTCGGCCTGCTCGGACACCTCTCCGAGATGTGCCGGGCCGGCTCGGTCGGCGCCGAGTTGTGGTACGGCGCGCTGCCGCTCCTGCCGGGAGCGGCCGAACTCGTCCGGCGGGGAGTCGCGCCGGGCGGTACGAAGCGCAATCTCGAATACGTGGCCCCCTGGACCGGGTTCGATGAAGCGCTCGAACCGTGGCAACGTCTGCTTGCGGCCGACGCGCAGACATCGGGCGGGTTGCTTCTGGCATTGCCTCCCGGCGCGGTGGCCGGGGCCGTGAAGGAGCTGGCGCGCCGGCACAGCCCGGCGGCCGCGCTCATCGGCCGCGTCACCGGGCCTGGCGAGCGACTCATCGAGGTGAAAGCCGTCTCGGGGCGCACCGCCTAGGGAGCGTCGCCGGCCGCTCCGCCGCCCGATTCGCTCGCGCCTCGCCTCTAGTCGAGGATGCGCCCGATTGTCGTCAGCGAGTATCCCTGCGCGAACAGCCAGTCGACCATGACCGGTATGGCGGCGATGGTCTGCCGCCGATCGCCTCCACCGTCGTGCATGAGTAGTATCGCGCCGGGTCTGACCCCCGAACGCACGTGCGCCATGATCGCGCCCACGTCCTGCTTCTGCCAGTCGAGGGTATCGACCGTCCAGAAGGCGAGCCGCATGCCCATGGACGCCGCTATCTTCTTGACCGTGTCGTTGGAGCTGCCATAGGGCGGACGCAGGTAGCGACTGCCCCCGATGACCGCGTTGGTGCGACTGACCTGGCTTCGGAACTCGGTCTCGGTGACCTTTGTAAGATCGGCATGGCTCCAGGTATGGTTCTCCACCTCGTGACCGGCGGCCCTCATGCTGGAGATGAGGCTCTTGTTGCCCGCGGCCGAGCTGCCGAGTACGAAGAAAGTGGCCGGCACGTGCTTGGCCGCGAGCGCGTCGAGAACCTGCTGGGTGTTGGCGCTGGGACCGTCATCGAAGGTGAGAGCGGCCAGTTTCTGCCCACTCTCTACCGTGTCGGCCCTTTGCAGGAGCGTATCCAGAGGCTCCCTGGTCACGAAGATGGCCGCCTGCTTGCCACTCGACACTCCCTTGAAGATCTCCCTCTCACCGGGATTGCCCTCGCGGACGAGCGACACCACATTCCCGCTGCCCGCGACAGATACCTGAGAGGCCATCGCCTGTGTCACCCGCCTGAGCGGCTCGAGTGTGTGCCCGCCCTGGCGCACCAGAAGGACGTCGCCATCGGTGAGCGCATGATCGCCGGTGGCAGGCAGGCCATCGATCTGGCGCAGCGGGGCCGAGCCGGAGGTGGGATCGATCACGTCGCCCGTGAGATTGAGGCTCGACCCGGGGCGCGCGAGCACGGCCGAGAAGGCGCTGAGTCGTGACGTGGTGGCGTCGGGAGGCAGGGCGGCTGTCTCACCGTTGATCTGCACGAGCGCCAGCCGGCTCGCGTGGCCGGTTGGCGCTAGGAAGAAGGCCAGGGCAACGCAGAGAAGCAGGCCGGCGGCGGCGATGGAGGCGGTGCGCGCGCGTCTCCGCAAGCGGGCGCGCCGCCGGCGCACCGCCTGCCCACGCTCGGTTCTGCGATACGTTGACGTGTCGGGTGATCGAGTCATGACACTAGGACTGTTCTACGTTCGCGTCGGGATTCCACCTCAGGATAGGGTGGCGCGCGGCCAGAGCCTCGTCGGGTCTCCGCACCGGCGTATGGTGCGGAGCGCCCAGCACCAACGCGGGATCGTCGCGGAGTTCGCGGTCGATCTGCTCCATGACCGCGACGAAGGCATCGAGCGTGCGCACGTCCTCGCTTTCGGTCGGTTCGATCATGAGGGCCTCGGGAACTATCAGCGGGAAGTAGATCGTGGGCGCATGCATGCCGAAATCGAGGATACGCTTGGCGATGTCGAGCGCTGAGCCCCCGCGCTCGGCGTGATGCGCGGCCGATATGACGAATTCGTGCATGCAGACGCTGTCGTAGGCGACCCGGTAGGTCGCCCCGAGCCGGGTACGCAGGTAGTTGGCGTTGAGCACGGCGTCATCGCTCGCCCGGGTGAGGCCTTCGGCGCCCATGCGCAGTATGTAGACGTAGGCTCTCACGATCACTCCGACGTTGCCGTAGAAGCCCTTCATCCGGCCGATGCTGCGAGGCCTGTCGTAGTCGAAGAAGAACTCGCCGGTGGGCTCCGACCGGGCCACCAGGGGCACCGGCAGGTAGGGCTCGAGATCTTCCGAGGCGGCTACCGGTCCGGCTCCGGGGCCGCCTCCGCCGTGAGGCGTCGAGAAGGTCTTGTGGAGATTGAGGTGTACAACGTCCATGCCCATGTCTCCGGGACGGGCGTGCCCCATGATGGCGTTGAGGTTCGCGCCGTCGTAGTAGCACAGGGCGCCGGCTTCATGGGTGAGCTCCGAGATCTCGAGGATGTCTTCCTCGAAGAGGCCAAGTGTGTTGGGGTTGGTGAGCATCACCGCGGCCGTGCGTGGGCTGAGCGCTTCGCGGAGGGTGGCGAGGTCGACTAGTCCCCGGGGCGAGCTGGGCAGTTCGACCACCTGGTAGCCGGCCATGGCCGCCGAGGCCAGGTTGGTGCCATGGGCCGAGTCGGGAACGATGACGGTGTCGCGGGCTTCTCCTCCATGGTCGCGGTGATAGGCCTTGATCATGAGGATGCCGGTCAGCTCGCCGTGCGCGCCGGCCGCCGGCTGAAGCGTCGCCCGGCTCATGCCGGTGACGCGGAGAAGAGCCTGCTCGGTTTCGTGCATGAGGCGGAGCAGGCCCTGCGCGTCCTCGGCCGGCTGGTACGGATGCATCTCGGCGAACCCGGCGAGGGCGGCCATCTCCTCGCTGAGCTTGGGGTTGTGCTTCATGGTGCACGAGCCAAGTGGATAGAAGCCGGTATCGACCGAGTGGTTGAGCTGCGACAAGCGGGTGTAGTGGCGTACCACCTGGGGTTCGGCCACCTCGGGGAGTCGCGGCGGGGTGTCGCGCAAGCGTACGCCCGGTAGGAGGTCCTCGGGGGCCGCCGGCGGCACGCCGGCCGGCGGCAGATCGTACCCGCGGTGCCCGGCGACACTGAGGGCGAACACGAGCGGTTCTGGTTCGCCGGTCATCGCGAGTTGCCTTGGCGCTCTGGGGAGGGTGAGACGAGGGCGAGGACCTGCGCCGCGGCCGCCGCGTAGCGGTCGAGCGTCTCGGGTGGATTCACCTCTGTGACCGCCACCACGAGCACGTGGTCAGAGGGCGCCCGGGAGCGGCGCGCCGCGTTCCGCTGCGCGCCCGCCTCCTTGGTCCGCGGCATCACCGGGATGGCTCCGAGTTCCATGACCTCGAGCGGCACCCCGGGGTCGATGCCCCTCTCCCGCACGGCCGCCGCGAAGCCGGCCGCGGGACACGGCAGTTCCAGCGCGAATTCGTGGAAGAATGGGCCGTCTACGTAGGGTCGCACGCCGGGTAGGCTACAGAGCGCCCGGTGCAGGTAGTGCGCCCGGGCCAGGCAGATCTCGCCGCGCTCGCGCAGGCCCTGAGGGCCGAGCAGCGCCAGGTGGATGGTCGCCGCGAGCGCGCTGAGGGCTTGATTGGAGCAGATGTTCGAGGTGGCTTTCGCCCGCCGGATGTGCTGTTCGCGGGCTTGGAGGGTGAGCGCGTAGCAGACCCGGCCATCGGCATCGAGTGTCTGTCCGACCAGCCTCCCGGGAATCTGGCGCAGGTACGCCTGCTTGCAGGCAAGGAAGCCCGCGGAGGGTCCCCCGAAGGCAGGCGCGCTTCCGAAGACCTGGACGTCGCCGACCGCTATGTCGGCGCCGAGTACTCCGGGCGCCTCGAGCACGCCCAGTACCGCGGGGTTCACCGAAGTCACGAGCAGCGCGCCGACGTCGTGCGCCGTCCGAGCGAGGGCCTCCAGGTCTTCCACCACTCCCAGGCAGTTCGGCTGCTGCACGAGAAGGGCCGCTACTCCACCGCCGAGGCCGGTGTCGGCGATGGCGGTGCGGCCGGTCTCGTCGAGCGCGACACGTTCGACCGTCAGCCCCGGACCGCTCGCGTACGTGTCGACCGCCTGGGCCGCCTGGGGATGGATTCCGCCCGAGACGACCACCCGTTCGCGTCGCGTGAGTCTCGCCGCCATGAAGGCGGCCTCGGCCAGCGCCGAGGCGCCGTCGTAGAGCGAGGCGTTCGCCACCTCCAATCCGCAGAGCTCGCAGACGCAGGTCTGGAACTCGAAGATATGCTGGAGCGTTCCCTGGCTCACCTCCGCCTGGTAGGGCGTGTAGGCGGTCGCGAATTCACCGCGCGACACAAGCGCCCGCACGGCGGCGGGTACGAAGTGCCGGTAGCAGCCGGCTCCCAGAAACGATGCCGGACCGGCCGGTCGGTCGAGCGAAGCGAGTCCCTCGGCGTAGGCGCGCGCTTCCGGCTCGGATAGCCCCGGTGGGAGGTCGAGTCCGCGGATACGCAGCCGCGACGGTATCGCGGCGAAGAGGGCGCCGACGTCGGGCAGGCCCACAACCTCGAGGAGCGCGCGGCGATCGGCATCGGTGTGGACGGTGTACGCCATGGCGTCTCCATCTTAGCGCGGCATCGGCACCTCACGCTCAGCGCGGAGCCTCACGCATGTTTTGCCGTTCCCTCATACTTTCCTAACATCGCGGGCTCAGACTGAGACAGGCACGTAGCAAGGAGACAGCGGTGCTTCCCTACTAGGAGGTCTGAACGATGAAGAGCATCTGGAGAAAGAAGTGGTTGGTTGTGGTAATGGCCGTCGCGATCTTCCTGTCGATAGGAGCGGTGGCGTGGGCCGCCACGTCCGATAACACGGCCGACCCCGCCGAGGTTTCAACCGCGCCCTCCGCCGGAGTCGAAACGCTCATAGCGGGCTTGGACGAGGCCTTGGGCGACGGTTCCGGCACCCCGGCGGAGCGTGCGGCGGCCGGTGTGAAGGCCGCGAAGCAGAGGGCGGAGAAGTTCCTGCACCGGCAAGCTGCGCTCATGAACAAGCTGCGCGAGGACATGAGCGCAGCCGACCAAGCGCTCTGCGACGAGCTCGTGGAGACGTTCAAAGAGCAGCGCGAGGCCCTCAAGCAGGCCCGGCAGAACCTGGCGGAGACCTCGAAGCAGCTTCGCGATCTGCGCGACAAGTACCTCGATACCACCGCGAGTCCAGCTACGAACTAGCGCGAGGCCACCGAGCCGGTAAGAAGTACACTAGGAAAACGCGAGGCGGGGTGGCGGTTCTGCCGGCCGCGGCAGGCGCCGCTCACCCCGCCTCAGTTGCCGGCCCGTCGACGGGGAGGACCGCTGGATGATCGCGGCGCGCGACGCCAAGGTGAGAAACAACGCTGTGGTGATCGAAGACGACCCTTCGATCTCCGAACTGCTGCAGCTCTATCTCACTCGGGAAGGTTACAGCGTGCACGCGACTCCCTCCGGGGAATCCGGTGTGGCTCTGGTCAGAGAGAACGATCCGGACCTCGTGATCCTCGATCTCATGCTTCCCGATAGCTCAGGGTTCGAGGTGCTGAAGGCCGTCCGAACGTTCTCCAAGGCCCCTCTCATCATCCTTACGGCCAAAGACGCCGAGCAGGATAAGATCCTCGGCCTCGAGCTGGGGGCCGACGACTACATGGTGAAACCTTTCAGTCCCGGCGAGCTCATGGCCCGGGCGAGGGCGGTGCAACGCCGCACAGCAGGGCAGGTCGAGCCGGCGAATGCCGTTCAGGTGCTGGGTGCCATCGAGCTGTCGCCGGCCGAACGGACGGTCAAGGTCGAGGGAGCGCCGGTCGAGTTGACTCCCAAGGAATTCGACCTGCTGCACTACCTGTTGGTCAACAGAGGTCTGGCGCTCTCGAGGGAACGCCTGCTCGAGGAGGTGTGGGGCTACGCTTCCTTCGGCGACGCGCGCACAGTCGACGTGCACATCGGCCAGCTGCGCAAGAAGCTCGGAGCATGGAGCAGAGTGGTCCAGACGGTGTGGGGCCTGGGGTACAAGGCCGACGCCGGGGCCGATCGGTGAGCCGTTCCACTTCGTTCCGCTGGCGGCTCATGGCCGCGCTGGCGGGCGTATCGGTCTTTACGCTTCTCGTGGTAGGGCTGGTCTTCTACGTCTTCCTCGGCGGATATGTGCTCGATCGCCAGGAGCAGTTGCTGCTCGACCAGGCGATCGAGGCGGCCGAGCAGGTGCAGGGGGTCTCCGATGCCGGCGTCGGCTCTGGGATCATGAAGACCAAGGTCATCACCACACTCCTGCGTGCTGATCTACGAGTTCTCCCCGCCGGGGCGGGTATCGTGGTGCTCGAGGGCGACGAGGTCGTCATCAGGGTGGGCACTGTGCCTGCGCGCGGCGAGTACCTCGAACGCCTGCGGGCCGAGGCCCTCAGCCTAGCCGCCTCAGAGCCGGGTAGCGGAACCATGCGCGACGTGCCGGTCGGAGTCGCGCGCACGGCCGACTTTCTCGTGGCCGCCGCTCCCTTCGCGCTGGCCGACGGCACCACCGGACTGGCCGTGGTGACCCTGGCGCGTACAGACGCCGTTACCGCTCGTACGGGGGTCTTTCGGGCACTGCTGTTAGCCGGAGCAATAGCGATCGTTCTCGCGCTGCTCGTCGGCTCCGGGCTGGGATCGTGGATGGCGGAGCCACTCCGGAGGCTGTCCGCGGCCGCTCGCCGGATGGCCCAAGGCTCGTACGAGCAGCCGGTGACAGGCGTCTATCCAGGCGAGGTGCAGGAGTTGGCCGATAGCCTCGAACTCATGCGCCGGGAGGTGCGGAGCAGCGAACAATCGCTCAGGGGCTTCGTTGCATCGGCCGCCCACGAGTTGCGCACGCCGCTGACCTCTATCCAGGGGTTCTCCGAGGCGCTGCTCGACGGCACCGCGGTCACCGACGACGAAAGGCTGCGCTCAGCGGCCGCCATCTACCGGGAGTCGACTCGCCTGCAGCGTTTGGTGGACGCTCTGCTGACGCTGTCGCGCTTCGATTCGCACGAGTTCCAGCCGGCCAGAGCGCCGGTCTCGGTCGACGGGCTGGTCGGCGAAGAAGTCGAGCGGCTCGTCCAGGCCGGTTCCGCGGAGCCGGGCAGGATCGTCGTCAGCAGCGACGCCGACGTGCGCATCACCACCGACGCGGACATGCTACGGCAGGTCATCGCCAACCTACTCCGCAACGCGGCGCTCTACGGAGGTGTCGCTCCGGTTGGGGTACGTATCTACAAGCAGGGCCGCGACCTGATGCTGGAGGTCACCAACGAGGGGCAGCCGTTCAGCGACGAAGACAAGGCCCGGCTCTTCTCACGCTTCTACCGGGGTCGCTCCGCTCGACACGCGGAGGGATTCGGTCTTGGGCTCGCGCTCGTGCGCGAGATCTGCGCGGTGCTCGAAGGCACGGTAGAACTGGTCGAGGCCGGTCCGCTGATTCGATTCCGGGTGGCGCTGCCGATCACCCCGCGCGGCGGCGAACAGGCACCGTAAAGCGGGCTTCCCAGGGTCGCGAGCGGGGGGTCCGGAGCCTTGTGCTACCATACGTGCCGCGCCTTTTATGAAGCAAATGCGAGGTAATTGTGCGGATTACGTTCATTGAGCCTGCGGCACCAGGCTTTCACGTATACAGCTTCGTGAAGCAGATGCGACTTGGCCTTCCTCTCCTCGGCGCGCTCATGACCTCTCGAGGGCACGACGTGAAGATCTACGCGGAGAGCCTGAGCGAAGTCGATTGGGACCGGGTACTTTCTTCCGATCTCGTCGGCATCTCGACCACCACTTCTACCACCATCAGGGCCTATCGCTATGCGCAGAAGGTCCGCGAGGCGGGCATCCCGGTCGTGATGGGTGGCCCGCACGTGACCTTCCTCGACAACGAGGCCATGGAGTTCTGCGACTACGTGATCCGCAACGAGGGAGAGCAGACGCTTATCGAGTTGGTCGACTGTCTTCAGGGCCGCGGCTCCCTCGACACGATCCTCGGTCTCACCTATCGGAACCCGAGCGGGGAGATCGTGCGCAACGCCGATCGTCCCTTGCTGAGCACGCTCGACGATCTGCCCTGGCCCGATCTGGACCTGGTGGTCGCGGGTGAGAAGATCAGTCCGTACCCGTTGCTGGCTTCGCGCGGGTGCCCGTTCAACTGCGAGTTCTGCTCGGTGGTTCTGATGTTCGGTCGCAAGGTGCGTACCGTCACGCCCATCGAGATCGTCAAGCAGATCAAGCGCGTGAACCCAAGGAAGATCTTCTTCTACGACGACAACTTCCTCATCAGCAAGCGGAGGGGCAAGGAGCTTCTCGCCCTCATGGCGCGCGAGAGGCTCGATATACCGTTCTACGCACAGATCAGAGTCGATTCGGTGTGCAAGAATGGCCGCATCGACACTGAGTTGCTCGATCTACTCCATAACGCGGGATGCCGTATCGTGTATCTGGGGCTGGAGTCGATCAACCCCGAGACGCTCAAGGAGTTCAATAAGGAGTCGACCATCGACGACATGGCGGGCGGCCTGGTGGCGCTGGCCAAACGCGGCATCAAGACCCACGGCATGTTCGTCTGCGGAGCCGACTCCGACACAAGCGAGACGCTCTACCGAACGGTCGATTTCGCACGCGAGAACGGACTCAATACCGCGCAGTTCTTGGCGCTTACCCCGCTGCCGGGCACCCGCCAAACGGCTCAGTTCGAAGCCGAGGGCCGCATCATCACCAAGAACTGGAGTCTCTACGACGGCCACCACGTGGTGCACTGGCCGAAGCAGATGACCCCGTACGAGCTGCAGATCGCGGTGCTCCAGGGGCACAAACGGTTCTTCAAGATCTCACGGATGACCGGTCTGAGAGCGAGGGGTCCCATGTACCGGAAGCACCAGGTGGAAGGCTATCTCATGAGTCACGCTTGGGAGCATGTTCGCGAGAACCGGGAGTTCCTGAAGGAACTGAAGGAGTTCTCCGAGAACCAGTCTCCGCCGGCGTCACTGGACGGCGGCCTTCTGGGATCGAAGGTATCGACTCTGGCTCACTTGTAGCATTCGGGCACATCGGCCGGTACGCTCAGAGAGGATTTCCTGCACAACCTACGAAAAGCTATCAGAACCGACTGCAGTAGCAACATTTGACGCAGGGAGATAGCTTGGCCAAGGTCATGGCCTTCGCTAACCAGAAGGGCGGAGTGGCAAAGACCACCACCACCCTCAATCTTGGCGTGGCTTTCAAAGAGATGGGCCATCGAGTGCTGGCCGTCGACATGGATCCCCAAGGCAATCTCACGATGAGCCTGGGTCTCAATCCCGACACGATCCGGCCGACGATGTACGACGTGCTGGTCAACGGCGTGCGTATTGAACAGGCCATACGCGAGTGTGAGATCGACCTGGCGGTCGCCAGTATCGACCTGGCCGCCGTGGAGCTTGCGCTCAGTTCGCAGATCGGCAGGGAGCGGGTGCTCAGCAAGGCGCTGATGCCTCTGCAAGACCGTTACGACTACATTCTCATCGACACGCCCCCGTCGCTCGGCCTGCTCACCATAAACGCGCTCACGGCGTCGGATGCGGTCATTGTTCCCGTTCAGTGCGAATACCTGTCGTTGCGCGGCCTCGCGCAACTCGAACGCACCCTCGAACTAGTGCGCGAAAACCTCAATCCAGCCGTGCACATTGCGGGCATCATCCCGACTATGTACGATGGTCGTACCGTGCACGGCCGCGAGGCCGTGGAGGTTCTGAGGAGCAGCTTTGGGGACCTGGTCTTCGAAACCACGATTCTGAAGACCATCAAGTTCCCAGAGGCACCGGTGAAGGGCGAATCGGTTCTCAAGTACGCACCGGACAGTAATGCTGCCAAGGCGTATCGCCAGCTTGCGAGAGAGGTGCTCAATGGAAAAAAGATCTAGCATGAAGGATAGTGGTCTCAGCTCTCTCTTCAGGGCGACCGAAACGGGCAAGGCGGCCGAAGAGGCGCAGGCGGCGATGGCGCCGGAGGACAGCCGGCCGGCAGCCGACCCAGCCGTCGAGGCGAGCGAGTCCCCCGTCGAAAGCGCGGATGGCGAAGGGTTCGAGCCCGCGCCCGAGGCGCCGGCGCCCGCCGAGACCGAGCGGGAGCACGCTCCTCAGGCGACCGACGCAGCGCGTCGCGCGCTCATTCCGCTCTCGCGCAGCTTTCCGGCTGTTATCAAGGTAGTGGGCGTCGGCGGTGCGGGAACCAACGCCATCAATCGCATGCTCGAGGCCGGTCTCGAGAGCGTGGAGTTCATCGCCGTCAACACCGACACGCAGGCCCTCGCGATGTGCGACGCGCACCACAAGCTGCGTATCGGCAAGGACCTCACCAAAGGGCTCGGTGGTGGAGCAGACCCGAAGGTAGGTCGCGATGCGGCGCTCGCGGCGTACGACGAGATAAAGGACACGCTCAAGGGCAGCGACATGGTGTTTGTTACCGCGGGCATGGGGGGAGGCACCGGAACCGGCGCCGCGCCGGTGGTGGCCGAGATAGCCCGTTCGCTGGGCGCGCTGACCATCGGCGTGGTGTCGCGTCCTTTCGCGTTCGAAGGCAGGCGCCGGGGGCTGCAGGCCCTCGAGGGCGCGCGGGCGCTCAAGCAGCGGGCCGACACCGTCATCGTGGTTCCGAACGACAAGTTGCTCGCGGTCGCCGATCGCAACACCACCATGGTGGACGCGCTGCGGTTGGCCGACGATGTACTGCGCCAGGGCGTCCAGGGCATCTGCGATCTGGTGACGATCCCCGGCCTTATCAACCTCGATCTGGCCGACGTGCGCACGATCATGAGCGGGGCCGGCACGGCCCACATGGGCATCGGGCGCGCGCACGGAGAGGGCCGGGGCAAGAAGGCCGCCGAGATGGCGCTCAACTCCTCACTCCTCGAGACCTCCATCAATGGGGCGCGGGGCATTCTGCTCAACATCAGCGGCGGCGAGGAGATGTCGCTGCACGAGATCACAGAGGTAGCGCAGACGGTGAGCTCGGCCGCCGACCCCGAGGCCAACATCATCTTCGGCGCGGTGGTCGACAAATCCCTCGGCGATACGTTGTGGGTGACCGTGGTCGCCACGGGCTTCGATGCCACGAGTGAAGACGTGCTCACGCAGCAACTCGTCCGAGCCACCGCGCACGAACCCGGCAGAGAGCGGGTCCGCGAGCCGGCCCCGTCTCAGTCCGGCCGGCCGGCGGCGCCGCAGGCCGAGCGCGCAGTCCCCGAACCTCCCCGGCAGGAGCCGCCGGCCTACGAGCCGCCGAGGCCGCGCGACGACGATCTGGACGTGCCGTCGTTCTTGCGCTGAGAGAGATCGCGCTCGAAATAGAGGTAGGTCTTCTCGGCTAGGCCGAGCTTGCGGTAGAAGGCATGCGCGGCGAAGTTCCACGATTCGGCGGACAGGAACATGCGCCCGCATCCTCGCGAAACGGCTACGTCTTCGGCCTGGCGAAGCAGGCCCTTGCCGACGCTTGCCAGCCGGTGGCCTTCGGTGACGATCACGTCCTGCAACTCGCACACGAGGGCAGCCGACCACGTACTCTGCGAGAATAGGAGCGCGCACATGCCGACAAGCCGTCCGTGCTCCTCGGCGACGAGGAACATGTGGCTGCTCGAAGCGAGCACGGTCGCGACCGTCGAGTCGAGGCGTTCGCGGGGAGGAGGGGACACGCCGTGGCTCTCCATGATCTCCTCAAGGAGGTCGATGACTTGCCCGGCATCGGCGTTTGTGGCGGCCCGGTAGGTGATCATGAACGTGAGGTTAGCAGATGGCCATTGAGACTCAGGGTGAGATTCTGTACCTGAACGGGACCTTCATGGATCTGGCCGAAGGCCGCATCAGTGTGGAGGATCGCGGGTTCGAGTTGGGGGACGGCATCTACGAGGTGATCAAGATCACCAATTCGCGCTTACTCTGGCTCGACGACCACCTCGAACGGCTGGAGCGGAGCCTGGCGGCCATCAGGCTCACAGAGGCCCTCGACCGGCATGCGCTTGACCGTATGCTCCCAGACCTGGTCTCCCGTTCCGGTCTCGCGCAAGGGTCGGTGTATATGCAGGTCACCCGCGGGTACGCTCCGCGTGATTTCGTATTCCCAGCCGCTCCTCATCCGACCGTGATGGCCTACGCCCGCGCCTATCCCGCGCCGGCGGTGGAGGAGATCATGAAGGGCACGGCGCTGCACCCTGTCGACGATACGCGGTGGGCCCGGTGCGACATCAAGTCGACGAATCTTCTCGCCGCTGTTCTCGCGAAAGAAGAAGCGCGCGCCGCGGGAGCCGATGAGGCCCTCTTCATGGCGCCCGACGGACAGGTACGCGAAGGCGGGTCCTCGAACGTGTTCGCGGTGATCGGCGGCGTCATCCGTACGCATCCGCTGACCAACCGCATCCTCGGGGGCATCACGCGCAAGCACGTGATCGAGATCGCGCGCCGGCTGTCGCTCCCGCTGGAAGAGCGTGCCTTCACTCTCAATGAACTGGCGGCGGAGCCTTCGCGGGGGGCTGAGGTCTTCACCGCGTCGACCCTGAAGGACGTGCTGCCGGTGGTCCGCATCGGCGACAGACTTGTGGGCGGCGGCCGTCCGGGCCCGGTGACCTTGCGGGTGCTCGAAGCCATGCGGCAGGAGCAGGCCGTGGCCGTGGGCGCGGCTCCGCCGGCGCCCCTCAGGTACTAGCCGGCGGGCGGTCGGGCCGGACGATGGCCCGCTGTGGGGCCCGCGCCGCGCGCGGCGGCCATGCCGGTCTTGGCCGGCTTGCCGGCCCTCATGGCTCTGGCCACCGCAAGGTCGGCCGCGTCGGGACCGTGACCCTGTGCTCCCGGGGTCTCGAGCACGAAGGGCACCAGGGCGAAGGCCGGATGCTTGATGATACCCGCTAGGCCTTCGTAGCCTATGTGTCCGGCGCCGGGCTTCTCGTGCCGGTCGCTCCGCGATGCGAACGGCGTAGCCGAGTCGTTCAGGTGGATGAGTCCCACCCGGGGTAGGAGTCCAAGGCGCTCGAGTTCGGCGATCACCTCCTCGAGGCCCGTGGGCTGGTGCACTGGGTAGCCCGAAGCGAAGAGGTGCGCGGTATCGAGGCAGAGGCCGAAAGCGGGGCCGTCGCTCTCACAGGGTAGGCCGGCGAGCAGATCGGCGATGCCCTCCAGGGTGCCTCCAAGCGAATGGCCCGCGCCGGCGGCCGTCTCGAGAAGCAGTGGTGGCAGCGGCGCGCTCTCGCCCGTACCGGTCAGAAGCCGGGCGGCGACCTCGACACTCTCACGGGCGGCGGCCATCGCTCGCATCCGGCCTTTCTCGGCGCCCTCTCCGCGATGCGACCCGATGTGCGTGACCACGCCCGTCGCGCGCGTCCGGGCTCCAAGGGCGAGCGCCGAAGCGAGCGCCTCCACCGACCGCTGCCTGAGAGCCTCGTCGGGGGTGGCGAGGTTGATGAGGTAGATGGTGTGGAGAAAGAGCGGCAACCGATAGCGGCGCAAGCCCGCGACGAGTTCGTGGAGATCGAGAGAAGAGGGCGAGCGGGTGGGCCACTGGCGTGGATTCGACGAAAACACCTGCACTACCTCGCATCCGAGAACGCGCGCCCGCTCGGGGACCGGGGCGAATCCACCGGCCGTCGAGGTCTGGGCGCCGATAAGCGGGTGCGACGACATCGTGCCAAGCATATAGAATCGAGGGGGAGTTGTGAACGAAGGGAGGCGATGAAGGCATGGAGAGGCTCGAGCTCGATCTGGGTCGCTGTCTGGCCAGAGAGGCCGGCGATAGGGCCGTCACCGAGGAAATGCAGGCGTCGCTTGCTCCCCGACTCGACGCTGCCCGCGACGCGGTCTTTGTCTCGCGCGGTGTAGGCATGACCGGGTGGATCGACCTACCCAAACAAGATCCGCAGCCCTACCTCGAGTTCGCGCGGCAGGCCACGGGCGGGTATGACTCCTTGCTCGCGATCGGCATCGGCGGCTCCGCGCTCGGCATCACAGCGCTGGCGACGGCGCTGCTTCCCTTCTACTACAACGAACTGAGCCCGGTCGAGCGTGGATGGAGGCCGCGGCTCTACGTGCTCGACAACGTCGATCCCGATGAAACCTGCGCTCTGCTCGACCGTCTCGACTTGGAACGCACCCTCATCAACGTCATCTCGAAATCGGGCACAACGGGCGAGTCCATGGCGGGCTACCTGGTGGCTCGCCGGCGCCTGGAGACGGCGGTTGGTGTCTCACGGGCCAATGAGCGCCTGGTGTTCACGACCGATCCTGAATCGGGGACCCTCCGCGCCATCGGGCAATCACTCGGGATCCGCATGTTCGACCTTCCGAGCGACGTGGGGGGCAGGTTCTCGGCGCTCACCGCGGTGGGTCTGTTGCCGGGCGCGCTGACGGGCATGGACATCGCCGCGCTCTTGGCCGGGGCGGGCGACATGGCCGAGTGGGTGCGGACGGCCGGCGGTTGGGACAACCCGGCTTCGGCCTATGCGGGCGTTCACTACCTCGAAGACACGAGACTCGGCCGCAGGGTGAGCGTCATGATGCCCTACGCGGCAGGTCTGCGCGATGTGGCCGATTGGTACCGGCAGCTCTGGGCCGAGAGCTTGGGCAAAGAGGTCGACCGCAAGGGCCGGACAGTCCACACGGGGCCGTTGCCGGTCAAGGGGCTGGGCGTCACCGATCAGCACTCGCAGCTGCAACTGTACGCCGAGGGGCCCGACGACAAGGTGATCACGTTTCTGGGTGTGCGCCGCTTCGAGAACGAGGTGGACATCCCCGCGCCCGGCGCCGAGGCGCAGTCGCTCGCCTACCTCGGCGGGCACAGTCTCGCCGACCTCCTGTGGGCAGAGCAGCGGGGTACTGCCTGGGCTCTGGCGCAGAAGGGTAGGCCCTCGTTGACCATCACACTCCCGCGCGTCGACGCCTATTCGGTCGGCGCGCTCCTGTACCTGCTCGAGATGGCCACCGCCATAGCGGGAGAACTCTACGATGTCGATGCCTTCAACCAGCCTGGAGTGGAGTTGAGCAAGCAAGCGACGTACGCTCTGATGGGTCGCGAGGGCTACGAGCGACTGGCCGGTGAAATCGACCTGTGAGTCGTGCCACCTTTCCGCGGGCGCCCTACGAGATCGAGTTCCGTTGCCGCTTTGAGTCCGACGAGGAGGCCTACGCGGCGATACCGTTCTTGCGTTCGAGCCTGACTCGCACGGTCGGTTGGACCGACGCCTACTACGGCGCGGAGGTCTTCGAGTGTGGAGAGGTACTTCGCTTCAGCAGCGTGATCCTCGACCAGGCCGTTCGCTTCTACTTGAGTTGGAAGGGTCCCGATCTGGGGAGTTTCGCCAACCTCAGACGGGAACTCGCCGAGGATGCGACAGAGGGAGTCGCGCACAGTGAGATCCTGGCTGTTTTCGCCGACGAGCCGGGGCCGTGTGCGCGCGAGGAGATCGTGCCGGCGTTGGAGGGGACGGGATACGACTACTTCATGTCGTACGCGGGGGAGAGCGCCGTGGGACGCTACGAGCCCCTCGAAATCAATGTGAAGGTGATGCGCTGTGACGCCTTGAGGTGGCCGTTGCTCGTGGAGTTGGAGAAGCTCGCCGCGACCGAGGACGAGGCCTACCGCTTCGAGCGCGACCTGCTCGGCATATGCCGCGCCTGCGGATTGGAGGAGAGGCTCGTCGAGGAGGAGCCGGGCACCCTGTTGTTCGAGAAGGTGTTCGGGCGTAGGCCGCGCTTTCTGGGAAGCTCCCCGCGTGAAAGGGCCGAATAGCAAGGGGAGAAGCCTGGGGACTGTGTAGCGCCCTTGAAGGCGAACAAATGTTCGTCTATGCTGTTTCCATGGAGATCCAAGAGGTCATCGTACGGCCCCGAGCGCCCTATAGGACTATCGCGCACCTCGATTTCGACGCCTTTTTCGCTGCGGTCGAGGAGAATCGCGATCCATCGCTGCGCGGCAAGCCGGTCATCGTGGGTGGCGGTGAGCGTGGAGTGGTTTCGACGGCCAACTACATAGCCCGGCGCTACGGCGTGCACTCGGCCATGCCCCTGCGCACCGCCAGGCGCCTCTGCCCGCACGGGGTGTATCTCACCGGCGACCACAAGCTCTACCACGAGTACTCCCGCCGGCTGATGGCCATGCTCGACTACTACTCTCCGCTCGTCGAGCCCATGAGTCTCGACGAGGCCTACGTCGACCTCACGGGCACCGAGCAGTTGTTCGGCTCCCCGGCTCACACAGCGCGTCTCATCCAGGAGCGGGTGGTCGACGAACTCAAGCTCAGCATCTCGGTGGGAGTGGCGACCAACAAACTGGTGGCCAAGGTGGCGTCCGACTATCAGAAGCCGGCGGGCTTCACGGTAGTCCCTCCGGGGGGCGAAGCCGAGTTTCTGGCGCCTCTGCCGGTGGAACGCTTGCCGGGGGTCGGCCCTGCTCTTCTCGGGCAGTTGCACGATCGGGGAGTGGTCACGGTGGCCGACCTGGCTCGCGTGCCGGCGCACCTGCTTCGGCTGTCGTTCGGTGAGTGGGGTGAGTTGCTTGCGCACCGGGCTCGGGGAGAAGACCCGCGCCGCGTGACGCTCCACGAAGAGGTGAAGTCCATCTCGCGCGAGCACACCTTCGACGAAGACGTGGGCGACATCGGCGTGCTCGAGTCCACCCTGGTGGCGCTCACCGAAGACGTGTGCCGCCGGCTGCGCCGCAAGCGTCTCGAGGCCCGCACGGTGACGGTCAAGATCCGCTACTCCGACTTTGTCACCCATACCTGCTCGCACACCCTGTCGCGCCCGCTCGACGTCGACGAGGCCTTCTTCGACGAAGTGCTCGAGTTGTTCAGGCAGGGCCGGCGGCGCCGCTACCACCTACGCCTGCTGGGCGTCGCCCTCAGCAACCTGGTGCCGCGGGCCTGGCAAGACGACCTTTTCGATCAAGAGCTGCCCTTGCTTCGCGAGCTCGACCTGAAGCTCGACGCGATCAGGGAGAAGTACGGCAAAGACGCCATAAGCCGGGGGGCGGCGCTACGCGATCCGCTCCGCCGCACGGTGCCGGCAACGTAGAGCCAGAAGCACGCCACACGATCGACCACAGCCAGGCCTCGGGGCGCTCCGGTTCACCGGGCCGCGAAGCGTCGCCCGAGCCGTCGCTGCCGGTCGGGCACCGCGCCCTGTTTAGTTGACCGTCTCGTAGAAGCGGACCTCCGACAGCGCCGTATCGTCCCACTCCGCGCCGGAGTAGACAGCGACGATCACGAAGCGCACCGAGGTGATCGGCTCCCGAGTGGGGATCACGATCTGGAGTTGCCTACTGTCGAGCAGGTCGACGAGTTGACTCGTGCCGTTGGAATACTCGATCCTGAGCGACTGCACGCGGGGATTGCCGAAATAGCGGTCGTCGTCTCTCTGGTATCCGTTGGCGATCTCGACGCGCGACAGCACGACGTCTTGGGAGAAGTTGAATTGCACCCACTCGCCGATGCCGTTGCCGTCGCTGCCCTCGTTCCACGCGGTGGAGAGGTCGCCGTCGAGCAGGTTGGTGACGCCATAGCTGTTCGTCTGGGTAGCCCGCAAGGTCGACGAGGCAGCGGCGGCGGTCGGTCGTATCTGGGCCGCGTTGCCGGCGGTGTCGCTGCCGGGCACGGCGGCGCCGCCGGTGCCGGCCGATCCGGACACAGCTGTCACGACGGTCGCGGTCGTACCGGATTGGCCCGCGAAGATATCCACTTCCGCGGGCGCGTCGAGCGTGCGCTCGATGACTATGGCAAGGAGGAAGATGCAGGCGGCCAGCAGGAGGATCATGGCGAAACCCATGGCCGCTCCGGCCGCGGTGGCCCGGCGGGGCGGGCGTCTGACGCCGCCACGAATCGGTGCGTACAGGGAAGCACCGCAGCGGCTGCAGAACACGGCCCGGGGCTCGTTGAGCGCCCGGCATTGGCCGCACCTATGGAACTCGCGGCCGCTCACGCCGCGGCCCTCTCCGCGTTGACGCGCGCGGCCGGGGAACGGCCGGCCCTTCGCGAGGTCGTCTCGACGGCCGTAGTCGTGCCGAGACGGCGCGGTGTCGGCGTGCGGCAGTCTGTTCGTGTCATTCTCGTACCCATCCGCCGGACATTATCTCAATACACGGTCGCTGTGTCCCTGGCGGCCGCTCTTTCGGGGAGCGTCGGCTGCCCGGCCTGCTAGAATCTTGGGGTCTTTCCTTGAACACAAGCGCACGCGGAGAAGAGCTAATGGCCGATACCGATAGCATCAAAGAAACAAAGGACTTCTGTCTCGACGTGCCGTTCCGGCAGGAGGCCTTCTTCGTCAAGGGGTCCGCGTCTCTCGACTGGGGCATGCAGAACCGCCTTGCCCGTATCTTCAATCCGAAGTCGGGCCATACTCTCATGTTGGCCATCGATCACGGCTACTTTCAGGGCCCGACCTCCGGTCTGGAGCGAGTTGATGTCAACATCGTCCCCCTCGCTCCCTACGCCGATGCTCTCATGCTCACTCGAGGCATTCTACGCACCACCATTCCCTCCTCCTATGGCAAGGGTGTGGTGCTGCGCGCGAGCGGCGGTCCGAGCGTTCTCAAAGAGCTTTCCAATGAGCAACTCGCCATGGACATCGAGGACGGGTTGCGCCTGAACGCCGCGGCTATGGCCGTGCAGGTGTTCATCGGTGGTGAGTTCGAGACTCAGTCCATCTACAATCTCACCCGTTTGGTCGACGCCGGCAATCGCTACGGTATGCCGGTACTCGGCGTGACCGCCGTGGGCAAGAACATGACCCGCGACGCGCGCTACTTCAGGCTGGCCACCCGTATCGCGGCGGAACTCGGCGCCCACTTCGTCAAGACGTACTACCTCGAAGAGGACTTCGAGACCGTGACCGCCGCCTGTCCCGTGCCGATCGTCATGGCGGGGGCAAGAAGTTGCCCGAGCTCGACGCTCTCACCATGGCCTACAAGGCCATCGACGAAGGCGCCGCGGGTGTCGACATGGGCCGGAACATCTTCCAGTCCGACGCTCCCGAGGCCATGATCCAGGCTGTGAGCAAGGTCGTGCACGAGAGCATGAAGCCCGAAGAGGCGCACGAGCTGTTCCTCGCGTTGAGGGCCGAGATGCAGCGGGAGAAGAAGTAGGCGTCATGGACGCCGGCGCGGCGACACACTCGCTCGGCTGCGGGCTCTCTGCCCCACCGTTAGCGCGGGCATCCTTGCCGCCGATCTCATGCGGCTCGGCTCGGAGCTCGAGATGCTCGAGAGGGCCGGTGTCGGGGTGGTGCACTTCGACGTGATGGACGGCTGCTTCTGCCCGCAGCTCACCGTCGGCCCGGCCTTCGTCAAAGGCCTGCAAACACCCCTGCTCAAAGACGTGCACCTGATGATTCGCGAACCTCTCGACGCGCTGGCTGAGTACGCCGCGGCGGGCGCCGACATCATCACGGTGCACATCGAGGCGGCGGTGCACATCCACAGGGTGGCGCAGCGCCTCGGCGGCCTGCAGCACTCCGCCGGCGCCGGTCGTGGGATCGTCCGCGGTTTGGCCCTCAATCCGGGCACCCCGCTCGAGTGGTTGATCCCTCCGCTGCTCGACGAGATCGACATGATCACTCTGCTCGCTATCGATCCGGGGTGGAGCGGGCAGACGTTCGCTCCGACGACTTTCGAGCGGTTACGTCGCGTGAGGGAGATCGCGGCCGGCTCTGGCCGCGATCTGCTCGTGTGCGTCGACGGTGGGATCACCAAGAACAATATCGCCGACATAGCGGCCGCCGGTCCCGACCTCATCGCCTCCGGCAGCGCCATCTTCGCGTGTGGAGACAACGAGGCCAACGCCGCGCACGTGCTGGAGACGGTACGAGGCGGGAGGAACCGCTAAAGGGCTGCTAGAGACCGGGAGGGTGCATGCGTTCCAGATGGTCTGACGAAGAGGCCGTTGGCTTTGTGGCCAGGTACGGGCTGAAGTGGGGGGAGCCTCTCGCTCTCCGCACCTACTCGTCGCGGCTTCTGGGCGCGGAGCCCCAACTGGTGCTGCACGGAGGGGGCAACTCCTCGGTGAAGACGGTCTTCACCGACATCATGAAGCGCGAGCTGCCGGCGCTGTTCGTTAAGGCCTCCGGTGTCGACATGGCGAAGATCGGGCCCGAGGACCATCCGGGACTCGATCTCAGCTACCTGCGGCGGCTGCGCAGCCTGACCGAATTGGACGACGAAGCCATGGTCGACCAGCTGAGGACTCACCTGCTTCGGGCCGATAGCCTCACGCCGTCGATCGAGGCGCTCGTGCATGCTTTTTTGCCGGGCATCTATGTCGACCATACCCACGCCGACGCTATTCTGGCTCTCACCAACCGCGAAGGGGGCGAGGAGGCGGTCAGGGAAGCGCTCGGCGACGATGTCATCGTTCTGCCCTATGTCACGCCGGGGTTCAAGCTCGCCCTTGCCTCGTGGGCCGCGGTGAAGGCCACGCCCGGCGCCTGGGGCATGGTCTGGGCCCACCACGGATTGGTCACGTGGGGCGATACAGCCCGCGACTCATACGAGATGATGGTCAGCCTGGTCTCCAGGGCGGAGAAGCACGTGGCGACCGGCCGCGCGAAGCCGGTCGCCAGGCCCGCACGGACGAAGCCCATCGCCGACCCGACCGTCCAGACGGTCCTTGAGCGCCATCAGATTGAGATCGCCCCCATCTTGAGAGGGCTTCTCTCCGCGCCCACGGCGGAGGCCGATCGTCCGTGGCGACACGTCGTGCTGCAGTTCGCCTCCAGTCCCGAGATCATCGCGTCGCTCGGCATGGCGGGCGCCCGCGAGGCCTTTGTCACGCCGCCGCTGACCACCGACCACCTCATCCGCACCAAGGCTCTACCTCTCTGGATCGAGAAGCTATCGTACGGGGGCGACGCGACCGAGCTACGGAAGCAACTCCAGAAGGCGGTCGACGACTACCGCGCGCAGTACGAGGCTTACCTGGCGCGTCACTCCGAAGACATGCCCAAGGGTGTCGAGCCGTTCGACCCACTTCCCCGGGTCGTCATGGTGCCCGGCTTAGGGCTGTTCGGCGCCGGTCACGACCTTCGCGACGCCGTCATCGCCCTCGAGATCGCCGAGCACACCCTTGCTGTGAAGGCCTCGATTCTGGCCACGGGCGGCACGTACGAGGGTCTGTCCGAAGATGAGTTGTTCCGCATGGAGTACCGAACGCTTCAGCACGCCAAGCTTGCTCAAGCGGGCCCGGACGAGTCGCTCCCGTTGCGGGGCCGCGTCGCGCTCATTACCGGTGCCGCGGGGGCCATCGGCACGGGAATCTGTCAGAGACTCCTCGAAGCCGGTTGCCTTGTGGCCGCCACCGATCTGCCCGGACCTCCGCTCCAAGTGCTGCACGACACCATGCAAGGGGCCTTTCCCGGCAGGGTCGCCGGTCTGCCGCTCGACGTGACCGACCCCGATTCGGTTACCGCCGCCTTCGAGGCGGTCGCCCGCACCTGGGGCGGGGTCGATCTCGTGATCCCCAACGCCGGCATCGCCATGGTGGCGCCGCTCGCGGAACTCACTCTGCAGCGCTATCGCAAGCTGGAGCAGGTCAACGTCGAGGGGACGCTCCTAGTGCTGGCCGAATCAGGACGAGTGTTCAAGAAGCAGGCGACCGGCGGCGATATCGTGCTGGTGTCGACTAAGAACGTGTTTGCGCCGGGCGCCGATTTCGGGGCCTATAGCTCCACCAAGGCGGCGGCGCACCAACTGGCGCGCATCGCCAGCCTCGAGATGGCGGCGGACGATGTGCGCGTGAACATGGTGGCTCCCGACGCCGTGTTCTCGCACGGAGCCTCGCGGTCGGGATTGTGGGCCGAGGTCGGCCCGGGACGCATGAAGGCCAGGGGTCTCGATGAGGCCGGTCTGGAGGCCTACTATCACAACCGCAATCTGCTCAAAGCGAGGGTGACCGCCACCCATGTGGCCAACGCCGTGCTCTTTTTCGCTACCAGGCAGACACCGACGACGGGGGCCACGATCCCGGTCGACGGAGGATTACCCGACGCGACTCCCCGCTGAACGAGTGGGAGGAGGAAGCATGTCTCATCCCGGCGATCGCATCGATCTACGCAGTGACACGGTGACCGTGCCGGGCGAGGCCATGCGCCGCGCCATGGCTTCGGCGTCGGTCGGCGATGACGTCTACCGCGAAGATCCGACCGTCAACCACTTGCAGGAGACCGTGGCGGCCTTGCTCGGCAAGGAGGCGGCGCTGTTCGTACCCTCGGGCACCATGAGCAACCAGGTCTGCCTGCGGACGCTGAGCGCGCCGGGCGACGAGGTGATCTGCCATGAGGACGCCCATATCCTGCACTACGAGGCGGGAGCGGCCGCGGCGCTCTCGGGACTCCAGCTGCGGCCCCTGACGGGAGCGCACGGTGTGCTCACGGCCGAGTCGGTCGAGGAGTGCATCAGGGCTCCGGGCGAGCACTCGCCCCGCACCGCCGTGGTAGAGATGGAGAACACCCACAACCGTTGCGGAGGCACCATCTGGCCTCTCGAGCACATGGAGGCGGTCGCGGCTGTTGCTCACGCGCGAGGAGTGCGGGTGCACCTCGACGGCGCGCGCCTATGGAACGCTCACACGGCGAGCGGTGTCTCGCTGGCAGCCTATGCCGCGGTGGCCGACTCTGTCTCCGTGTGCTTCTCAAAGGGACTCGGCGCGCCTGTCGGCTCAGCTCTGGCCGGCTCGAACGATTTCGTGGAGGCGGCTCGCTACACGCGCAAGCGCTTCGGAGGCGCCATGAGGCAGGCCGGCATCATCGCGGCGGGCGCCCTGTACGCGCTCGAGCACAACCTCGGCAGACTGGGCGAAGACCACGACAAGGCCGCGGTTCTTGCCGGCTGCCTGCTCGGGGCGGGGGTGGAGCTGATCCATCCGGTGGAGACGAACATCATCATCGCCGACGTGGGCGCGCTGGGCCTTTCCGCCGCGGCGGTGGTCGCGGCTCTCAGCGAGCAGGGCGTGCTGTGCGGCGAGGCGGCCGCCGGCAGAGTGCGGTTCGTCACGCATCTCGACGTGAGCGTCGAGCGGGTACGGAAGGCCGGTGAGATCGCCGCCCGTGTGATCTCGAAGCTAGTCCAAGACCGGGCGCGAGGATTGGAGACAGGATGAACAGAGATCAGGCGCTGACGCTCGTCAGAGAGCGCGTCAAGAACGACAACCTGGTCAACCACATGCTGGCGGCCGAGGCGATCATGGGGGCGCTGGCCAGACGCCTCGGTGGCGACGAAGACCGCTGGCGCTTGGCGGGTTTGCTGCACGATCTCGACGTCGAACAGACTGTCGACGACATGCCGGCCCACGGGGCCACGACGGTCGCCTGGCTGCGCGACGCCGGTCTCGACGACGAGGAAGTGCTCCACGCGATCATGGCCCACAACGCCGAGAACGGCTCGACGGTCGATACGGCGATGGATCGGGCCATGTATGCCTCGGATTGCCTCACCGGTCTGGTTACAGCGGCGGCCTTGATCCGCCCCGAGAAGCGCCTCGCTCTGGTGGAACTGAAGAGTCTCAAGAAGCGGTTCAAAGAACCCTCGTTCGCGAAGGGCGCCCGCCGGGAGGACATACTGACGTGTGACCAGTTGGGTCTCGACCTGGAAGAGTTCCTCGGGATAGGACTCGAGGCGATGAAGGAGGTTGCCGATGATCTGGGACTCTGAGCCGGCCGGGCGGGAGACGGGCGGAGCGCGCCACGAGAAAGACACCGGGGCGCCCGTGCTCCTCGTCAGCCTGTACGATCCCGTCGAGGCGGAGATCATTGTGGCGAAATTGCGGAGTGCCGGCATCGCCAGCTTCAACAGGCACGAGGCCATGTCGGTGGTCTACGGGTTGACGGTCGACGGGTTCGGCCAGCAGGACATCATGGTACGCCCCGAGGATCTCGAGGTCGCGCGGGCGGCACTGGAGGTCGAATGATTCCGGTTCTCCGCGCGGCAGGCTAGGACCCCGCGATGCTCTCTATCTGCCCGACCCCGATCGGCAACCTCAAAGACATCACGCTCCGCTGCCTGGAGGTGCTGCGAGAGGCCGATCTGATCGCGTGCGAGGACACCCGGCATACGAAGGGACTGTTGACGAGGCACGGCATCAACACCCGTCTCATCAGCTTCCACGATCACAACGAGCGGCAGCGGCTGCAGGTGCTCCTTCCCCTGCTCCGCGAGGGCAAGAACATCGCTGTGGTGAGCGACGCGGGCATGCCCGGTCTCTCCGACCCGGGCTTCAGCCTGGTTCGCGCCTGCGCCGCCGAGGGGCTGCCGGTGACCGTGCTGCCGGGGCCTTCAGCGGTCTCGACCGCGCTGGTGCTCTCAGGGCTGCCGGCCGACACGTTCGCCTTCCTGGGCTTTCTCGAACGCGGCAAGAGCAAGCTGATCGAGCAGCTTGCGTCTTTCGAGGGCGTAGGGGCGACGCTCGTGGCGTTCGAGTCTCCAAGGCGCGTTCGCTCATCGCTGGCCGCCATCGCCGAACGCTGGCCCAGCCGGCCGGTCGTGGTATGCCGCGAACTGACCAAGGTGCACGAAGAGGCCCTGCGAGGCACTGCCGCTGGGATCCTGGAGCGCCTGGGCGACCCAGTGAGGGGCGAGATCGTGGTGGTTCTGGGCGCGCCCACGGCGGGGTCGCCGGCCTCGGGCGCCCTCTCTCAGCCGGCCGCGGCGCCCGGAGACCTCGACCGGCGCGCGCGCGAGGCCCTCGCTCAATTGACGGCTCTCGGGGTGGGCACCAAGCAGGCGGCCGGCGTAGTCGCCGGACTTACGGGGCTGCCCGCTCGCATGGCCTATCAGATGGCGCTCGAGGTGAAGTCCCAGCCGGGATAGGCGATGAGCCGGTGGGGCGGGCCCGCGGGGGCCTGCCTGCGCTCATTCTGAAGCACAGAAACGAGAACGCCGGCCTTGGCGGCCGGCGTTCTCGTCACGAGGTCACGCGCTCAGACCGAGGTCGTCTGGCTCACGACCCCATGAGCACGCTCAGGTTGTAGAGCAACTGCGCACACTCACCCCTGGTCGATCCGGCCAGGAAGCTGTAGGCCGGGCCGACCCCCAGAAGATCGTTGAGCAGTCCGGCATACGCGGCCATGCGCGCATTCAGATAGTGGGTTTCCAGTGAGAACTGAGCGGCGGTGAAAGGCGGGGTGTATGCGACCGGCGGCATCGCCACCGCCGCGGCCCGAACCACCATCGTTATCAGTTGCTGGTGCGTGATGGTCTCGTAGGGGGCGAAGGTCGTGGGCGTCTTGCCCGTGGTAATACCGCGAGTCGCGCATACCGCCACATACTTCGACGGGTAGAACGGATCGGTGCCGCTCTGGGTGACCACGTCGGTGAACGGGCACACCTCAGCTCCGGTGACCGGGTATCCCATAGTGAGAACGATCATCTTGGCGAACTGCTGGCGGGTGACGAAGTCGTACGGCCTGAACGTTCCGTCTGGAAAGCCTGTGATGATGCCTTCAGCGGCGAGCGCGGCGATGGCCGTCGAGTAGGGAGTCACCCCGGGGATGACGTCGGAGAAGCTGGAAGACGACGCGGCGGTGCTGAAGGTCCAGGTTACCGGAGAGCCCGCCAGGGTCTGGCTGTCGGCCCCTTTGATCGCGCTCGACAGCGTCACCTGGTACGTCGCGCCCGCATCGAGGTCGGCAAGCGGGTCGAGCGTGGCGGTCTTGGAGCCGGCGTCGTAGGCCACGGTAGCCGGCAGCGGGCTGCCTCCCAGTTTGGCCACGTAGAACGTGGCGCTCGTCAAGGTGGTCGCGTCCATGTTCTTGTCGAAGGTGGCCGTGATCGCCTGGGTGAGCGCAACGCCCCCGGCCCCTGACGCCGGCACTTTGGTTGTCACGGTCGGCGCCGCGGAGACCGTCGTGAACGTCCAGGTGACCGGTGCGCCACTCAGGGGCACCCCTCCGTTACCGGTGACCGCGTTCGAGAGGGTCACCGTGTACGTGGCGCCTCCCTCGAAGTCGGCGAGGGGGTTGAGGGTCGCGGTCTTGGAGGCGGCATCGTAGGTGACCGTCGCGGGCAGCGGACTGCCACCCATCTTTGCGACGTAGAACGTCGCGCTTGTCAAGGTGGCGGCGTCCATGGTCTTGTCGAACGTCGCCGTGATGCTCTGGTCGACGGCCACCCCGGTGGCCAGTGCCACCGGCGACCGTGCAGTGAGAGCCGGTGCGTTTTCAGCGGTCTTGAACAAGTAGGTCGCTCCCACCTCGAAGGCCGTGATGCCCGCTTCGCTTTCGACAGCGGAGGTCATGGTGACCTCGTAAACGGTGCCCGCCTTGAGATTGGCAGTGGGATTGAAGACGACGGTCTTCTTGTCGATGCTGGAGAGGATGGTGCCTGTTACCTTGCTGCCTCCCTGCTCCTTCACCCAGAACGAGGTGCTGTTGATGGTCGCGGTGTTCATCCTCTTGGAGAACGTCACCGAGACGCTCTTGTCGATCGGCACATTCAGTTCATTCGGCGACGGATCGCGGCTGATAACTAGTGGCGCTGTGTCGGTGGTGAAGCTCCAGGTCTTGGGATTGAACAGGTTGAACCCATCCTCGTCCTCGATGCCTGAGGTCACGGTGACGTGGTACATCGTGCCCGGCAACAGGTCGGAGGTGGGATTGAGCGTCGCTCGATCGGTGACCGAGCTGTACGAGATCGATGCCGGCAGCTTGGTCGCGCTCCCGGCCTTCTGGATGTAGAACGTGCTGCTCGAAAGCACGCCTGCGGCGAGATTGTAGTTGAACTTAACACTTGGGCTGACGCCGAGCGCGACCTCGGTCGATCCGTCGGCAGGCGTGAAGTCCGATGCCACGAGCAAGTGCAAGTTCAAGGTGATTGAGATCGATGGGAGCGGAAGGCCGGCGGCCTTCTCGGTGCCCTGGTACGCACCCCCCAGCACGACCGCGAGGGCTAGCGCGAGGCATAGAACGACCAGGATGGCTCTGCGGTTGAAGTGTCTCTTCTTCACGGCCCCTCCTTCTCATGCGATGAGTGGAGAGCGAGATCTCTCCAGGTACACTTGAGTATAGGCTGAGCGCGGCGGTAGTCAACGACCTGCCGGTGAGGCCGGGCGCCCTCGTGGCGAGACAGGGGCGCCCGATAGGTTAGAATAGCCGGCTATGAGCCGCTTCTACATCACCACCCCAATCTACTATGTAAACGATGTGCCGCACATCGGCCACGCCTACACCACGACGGCCGCCGATGTCGCCGCGCGGTTCCATCGCCAGTTGGGCGACGATGTGTTCTTTCTCACGGGCACCGACGAGCACGGCACCAAGGTCGAGCAGGCGGCTTCCGCGCGAGGGCTCACTCCCAAGCAGCACGTCGACGAGGTGGTGGCCAAGTTCAAGGAAGTCGCCGCCAAAGTCGGGGCCACGAACGATTTCTTCATCCGCACGACCGACCCCGAGCATGAGCGATTCGTCCAGGATTTCGTGCAGCGCTGCCATGACGCCGGCGACATCTACAAGAGTTCGTACTCGGGGCTCTACTGCCCGGCGTGCGAGGCCTACTACACCGAGGAGAACCTGGTCGACGGGCTCTGTCCCGATCACGGCTCGGCTCCCGTGCAGATGAACGAGGACAACTACTTCTTCCGTCTCTCGGCGTTCCAGGAACGTCTCGCGGCGCACTACCGCGACAACCCGGATTTCGTGTGCCCAAGACACCGCTACAACGAGGCGCTGTCGTTCATCGAGCAGGGTCTGGACGACATCTCGATCTCGCGAGCGACCCTCAAGTGGGGCGTCGGCGTGCCGTGGGACGATTCGCAGGTGATCTACGTGTGGGTTGACGCGCTCATCAACTACCTCAGCGCGCTCACATACGCGCCGGGGGATGACCTGGCGGCGCGTTTCTGGCCCGCGAGCTACCACCTCATGGCGCAGGACATCCTCAAGTTCCACGGCATCATCTGGCCGGCGCTCCTCATGTCGGCCGGCTACGAGTTGCCCGAGCACCTCTTCATACATGGCTACCTGAAGCTCGGCGGCGAGAAGATGTCGAAGACTCGTGGCAACGTCATGGACCCCTTTCCGCTGATCGAGCAGTACGGCGCCGACCCCTTCCGCTTCTACTGTCTGCGTGAAGTGAGCTTCGGGCAGGACGGCATGGTGAGCGAGGAGGGATTCAAGGCCAGGTACAACACTGAGTTGGCCAACGACCTCGGCAACCTGCTCTCGCGCACGGCCTCGATGATCGGCAAGTACCGGGGCGGCGTCGTGCCGGCCCTGCCGGCCGGCCGCTCCGCGACCGAGTCGCCGCTCTCCGCCGACGCGGGCGCGGCGATCGACGCCGCCCGCGCGCAGCTCGACGACATGGACCTCACGTCGGCGCTCGAATCCGTGTGGGTCTTCGTGCGCCGCCTCAACCGCTACGTCGAAGAACGGGCCCCTTGGAAACTTGCCAAGGAGGCGGCGGCGGAGGGTGAAGCCGGGCGAGCGGCCGGCGCGGCTCTCGACGCTACGTTATGGGACTTGGCAGAAGGCCTGCGCCTTCTTTCCGTGTTGCTTCATGGGTTCATCCCGGCGACAGCGTCCGCTATTCGTGAGCGTTTAGGGCTCGACCCGGCGGCTCAGGCTTGGAGCGAAGCTCGCTGGGGCCTGCTCGCCGGTGGGTCGATAGCGACCGCCGGAGCTCCGCTCTTTCCGCGCATCGAAGACTGAAACGAGCCGGGGCTCCGCCCTGGTTCTACCGTGAGTGCATTCGCTGCACCCTAAAGCAAAGACCCCTCCGCGTCGATACATAGCTGTGGAGACTATCGATCGAGGAGATGGCGATGGAGATTGCAGCCGGTCGCAGGCCACGCAAGGTGTGCGCGACCGCCTCGTACCTGAACGCGGGCCTGTTTGGATCGCGTTTCGTGGGCGAGTGCGAGCTTGCCACCAACGGCGAGAAGGTGTGGCTGAAAGGACACCGCGTGCCCGTCTGGATGACGCTGGCGCGTGTCTTCGGTTACACCGCGTTCTTGCCGGTCGGGCTCTACACCGGTGTCCTGTTGGGTGAGACGCTGCTCGGTCACCGGGGATACCCGCCCTACTACTACCTCGCTTCGGCGCTCCTCACCTTCTTGCTCGTCGTGCTCGGTCTCTGGGGCGCGGGCATCTGGAACAAGGAAGTGAGCTCATACGAGTCGGTGGTATGGGCTGTGCCGAGGAGACAGATGATGACCGTGGAGAGCCTTCCCCCAGAGAAGCGGAGGGCCTTCTGGGGCTTCATGAACACCTTCGTCCATTTTGATGGCGCCATCCAGATCGAGGTGCCCATCGGACCTGGTGGAAAGCCGAGGCGTCTCGTGCTGAGGACAAAGGGCGTCGACGCCGCGACTCTCATGTCGGTGCTGTCGGGCGTCTACTACGGTCAGGCGAGCCAGCAGGTCTCGGAAATGCCCGGTAAGCCCGACCCGTGGAATTGGAGCCGCGACTAGCAGACGGGCCCAGCGGGCGCCGGCGCCTGTCGATCTGGCTTCGCGGCGAGCCGGCGATCGTTGTGACGCCGCGGGCCAAAGACTCACCTCCCGGCCGCGCATGCGCGCAGCTTCTCGCGCAGCGGCAGTCCCGGTGCGCCCCCCAGTGTGTGGCGAAGATCGACGTCGTGTCGAGCCGCCGACCCGGCGGGTGCTAAGCTGACCGCAGGCGGTCGCCGCTCGAGCGGCCCGACACACTACTCGACGGAGCCCGGCCGATGCTGATCGATTCGCATACCCACCTCGACCACTGCGAACCCGATGCCGGCTACCTCATCAACGAAGCCTGGCAGGCGCGGGTGGGCGTCATCATCCAGGCGGGCATCGACCTCGAGCGTTCGCGCCATGGCGTGCAGCTGGCGAGGCGGTTCCCCGAAGTGTTCGCCACGGTGGGTTTTCACCCGCAAGAGGCCGGGCTCATGACCAGCGAGCTCATGGCCCAGATAGAAGACCTCGCTGTCGACGAGAGGGTGGTGGCGATCGGCGAGACCGGGCTCGACTTCTACCACGACAACTGGCCGCACAGCGTCCAGAAAGACGTGTTCGTACGCCACATCCATCTGGCGCGGCACCTCGGGCTGCCTCTGGTCGTGCACACCCGCGAGGCGGCCGACCTGACGCTGGCGATCCTGGCCGAGCACGCGGCCGGTCTCACGGTGATTCTGCATTGCTTCTCGCTTCCCGACCGGCTGACGGAGGTCATCGACCGGGGGTACTACGTCAGTTTCGCGGGAAACATCACCTACAACAAGGCGGCGGCGCTGCAGGAGGCCGCGGCGAACGTGCCCGACCATCTGCTCATGATCGAGACCGACGCTCCGTGGCTGACGCCGGTGCCTCTTCGCGGCCGGCCCAACCGGCCCGCCCTCGTGGCGCACACCTACGAGTTCATCGCCGGCCTGCGCGGGGTGAGCAACCACCTACTCGAGCGGCAGATCGAACTGAACGTGCGCCGGGCATTCCCTCGCCTCGCCGCCCGCTTGCCGGTGATGCCATGAACGATGTCTTCTCGGAGGTCGAGTTGGGCCTGAAACAGGTCTCTCTCGCCCGGCTCAGGGAGTTCGGCGTGGTGCCGAAGCGCGATCTCGGGCAGAACTTCTTGATCGACGACAACATCCTGGGAGTCATCCTGACACAGCTCGAATGCCGGCCCGACGACGTGGTCCTCGAGGTGGGGGCCGGGCTGGGTGTGCTCACACTGGCCCTCGCCGGAGTCGCGGGCCACGTGCACGCCTTCGAGGTCGACCGGAGTCTGGCGGGTCCGCTCGACGCCACGCTTGCCGGCGCGGAGCGTGTGACCCTGCACTTCGACGACGTGCTTCGCGCACCCCTCGAGACACTGGACCCGGTTCCGACGCTCTGCGCCAGCAATCTGCCCTATTCTGTGGCCGGTCCGTTCGTCATAGAGTCGCTGCAACGCCTGCCCTCCGTCCGCCGCTACTGCCTGATGGTCCAGCGCGAGGTCGCCGAGCGCATGGCGGCGTCCCCCGGGACCAAGGCGTACGGCGTGCTGTCGGTCTGGGTCGGTCTCTACGCCAAGATCGTGCGGGTGCGGCCGCTGGCCCGCTCGATCTTCTATCCGCAGCCGCGCGTCGACTCGAGCCTCATCGTGCTCGAGCGCCGGGTGGCGGAGGCGCTGCCGGCCGACGGGGCGAAGGTCCGCAGGGTAGTGCAGGCAGCGTTCGGCCAACGCCGCAAGATGCTGGCGAACTCTCTGAGCGCGGGTCTGGGCTGGACGCGCGAGGAGGCCTCGGCCGTTCTCGCGGAGCTCGGCCTGCCGGCCGACGTCAGGGCCGAGCGGTTGGAGCCGTCGCGGTTCGCCGAACTCGCCGGTGTGGTGGCGCGCGTCGAACGATCTCGGGCCGAAGGACGCGTTGAGGATATACACTGATAGTGCCGACTTGCTGGTTTGGAGGTAGCCGATATGCGGATCACCGAACGGACGCCGGCCAAGGTCAATCTCTGTCTCCTCGTGGGCCCTCAAGTGGAGGGCGGATCTCACGAGGTCTTCACGGTCTTCGCTCCGATCGATCTCTACGACACACTCGACTTCGACCTCGAAGCACGTCCGGCGGGGGCCGGTTCCGCTTCAGTGGTTGTCGACTGCAGGGCGGCCAGAGGCGAGGACAATCTGGCCACCCGTGCCTTGAGGGCGTTGGAGCGGGCCACAGGGTGGGCATTCGAGGGCCGGGTGGCTATCCACAAGAGCATCCCGGTGGGGGCGGGACTCGGCGGCGGCAGCAGCGACGCGGCCGCCGCGCTCAAAGTGGGCGTGCGGCTACTGGCCGAAGCGGGGGCGCCGGTGCCCGGTGGGCCCCAGCTTGTAGCCATGGCGCGTGAACTGGGGGCCGACGTGCCGTTCTTCCTCGACCCGGCGCCGGCCATCGGCCGGGGGATCGGAGAGATCCTGTCACCGATCGACCTGCCCGCGTTGCACCTTGCGCTGGTCTACTTCGAACGGCAACTCTCCACCGCGCGGGTCTACCATACCTTCGACCGCCTCAGTCCCGGGGAGAGCCGCGCGGTCTTCGATTTCAGGTCGGCGCAGGCCGAGAAGCGTTGGCTGCAGGTGCGCGATGTCGCCCAGGCGGCGAGGCTTCTCGAGAACGACTTGGAGCAGGCGAGTTTCAGTCTCGTCCCCTCGCTCGCGACCGACCGGGAGATGCTGGCCCGGGAGGGAGCCCTCGCGGCGCTCATGAGCGGCTCGGGCCCCACTTTGTTCGGGCTCTGCGAGACGATGGACAAGGCGTACGATCTCGAGGAGCGCATGGAGGCGCGGGGCTACAACGCGAGGGTGGCGACTGTCATCGGGTAGGCTATAATCCCCGTCTCGCGTGATCCCGAGAATGGCTTTCAGGTCATGCTGAAGTCTCGGAAGCGTTGGGGCGTAGCCAAGCGGTAAGGCAGCGGGTTTTGGTCCCGCCATGCGTAGGTTCGAATCCTGCCGCCCCAGCTATTCCCTGTCACCGTCAAAAGCGGTTCCATCGGAGTGCACTCTAGCGTGACGTCTTACATCGCAACGGTGCTCGTACTGGCTGCCGGCCAGGGCAAACGCATGCACTCAGACATGCCCAAGGTGGCGCACAGGATCTGCGGACGTCCTATGCTGCTTCACGTCCTCGACGCGGCCCGGGCCGTCGAGCCCGCGCGCATCGTTGTGGTGTTGGGTCATGGCTACGAGCAGGTAGTGCCCTTCTTGCCGCCCGACTGCGTCGTAGCGCTGCAAGACCGGCAACTGGGAACCGGGCACGCGGTGCTTGCCGCCGCCGAGAAGGTCCTGCCGGGCGCCATGCTCGTGCTACCGGGCGACACACCGCTCGTGACCGGGGATGCTCTGAGCGCTCTCGTGCGCGACCACGTCGAATCGGGGGCGGCGGCGACCGTGCTCACTATGGACCTCGACGATCCGACCGGGTACGGCCGCATCGTGCGGGGCGCCGGCGGTTCGCTGCTCCGCATCGTGGAGCAGCGCGACGCGAGCGACGAGGAGCGGGCCCTCGTTGAGGTCAACAGCGGCATGTACGTGCTGCCCTCCGCGGAGTCGCTCGAGGTTCTGCGGGGGGTGGGCAGCGACAACGACCAGAACGAGATCTACCTGACCGACGTTATCGCCGGTCTGCGCGAGCGGGGACGCACGGTGGCCGCCTCCAAGGTAGCCGATCCGACCCTGGTGCTCGGCGTGAACACCCCTGAGCAGCTTGCCGACGCGGAGGCGCTCATGGTCGACGCGAAAGGCCATCCGCACCAGGGCGCGGACCCGCCAAAACCGGCAGTGAGAGAGCAACAGTGATACCTTACGACGTGCAGAAAAGTACAAGGAGGGGCTGAGTATGGGAGATCGGGAACCGAAGCGTTGCCATCGGATGAGTCCCGAACGTTCGCTGATGGTCTTTTCGGGGCGTGGCAATCCCGAGCTCAGCGCCCGCGTAGCCGACAAACTGGGCATCTCGCTGGGGCGGGTCGACATCAAGACCTTCGCCGACGGTGAGATCTACGTGAAGTACGCGGAGAGCATCCGCGGCGCCGACGTGTTCATCATCCAGCCGACCTGCCGTCCGGTCAACGAGAACATGATGGAGTTGCTCATCATGGCTCAGGCCGCGAGACTGGCTTCGGCCCACCGCGTGACGGCGGTCATGCCGTGGATGGGCTACTCGCGCCAGGACAAGAAGAGCTGCCCGCGTGAGCCTATTACCGCTCGGCTGGTTGCCGATATGATCCAGGCGGCTGGGGTCGACCGCGTGGTCACCATGGACCTCCATGCCGGCCAGTTGCAGGGCTTCTTCAGCGTGCCGGTCGACCACATGACCGCTCTTTCGATGATCGCCGACTACTTCATGATGAAGAACCTCGACGACATGGTCGTCGTGTCCCCAGATGCCGGCGGCATGAAGACCGCCAAACGCATGGCCGACCGCCTGAGCTGCTCAGTGGCCGTGCTCACCAAGCTCCGGCCCGACCACAACGTGTCGAGAGTCATGCACGTCATCGGTGAGGTCGAGGGCAAGACCGCCATCATCGTCGACGACATCATCGATACGGCGGGGACCTTGGTCAATGGTGTGCAGGCTCTGGTCGACAAGGGCGCCAAGGAGGTCTACGCGGCCTGCAGCCACCCGGTTCTCTCTCCGCCGGCCTACGAGCGCATAGCCGCCTCAGCGCTCAAAGAGGTAGTGGTGACCGACACCATCCCGCTCCACGAAGGGGCCGAGAGAGGCAAGATTGTGGTACTATCCACGGCCGATATCCTGGCGGATACTATCAGGAACGTTTTCGCCGACGAGTCGGTGAGTGAACTATTCCAGGGAGAGAACCAGCTCTTCTGAGCACGGGCTGCACGAGCTGAAGGTCGAGGAGACACACATGGACGCTGTCAAGTTGTCGGTTCAGGAACGCGAAGAGCACGGAAACGGTCCGGCGCGGCGGCTGCGTGCCAACGGGATGGTCCCGGCTGTGACCTACGGTAAGGGCAAGACGCCCACTTCGATCTCCATCGTCCTGGACGATCTCAAGACGGCCATGGGCCACGGAAGCAACGTGATTCTAGAGCTCGACTTCGCCCAGGGCGCCAAGACCGGCAAGGGCAAGAAGACGGCTGCGCGCTATGCGGTCGTCAAGCAGATCCAGATGCATCCGACGAAGCGGAACGTGTTGCATGTCGACCTGCACGAGGTCGACCTGGCCGTGGAGATCGAGTCCCTGGTCTCCATCGAGCCCATCGGCACCCCGGCAGGCCTCATCGACGGTGGCATCATCGACTGGGAGCGCCGCGAGGTCAACGTGCGCGCGCTGCCCTCCGATGTCCCCCAATCGATCGAACTCGATCTCGAGGCGCTCGCCGTGGGACAGCACCTGTCGGTGGGGGCGCTGAAGGCTCCTAAGGGCGTCACGATCCTCGACGACCCAGACACCGTACTTGTCGCTCTTGTCCCGCCGCGCGTCGACCGAGCCGCTGAAGAGGCTGAAGAGTCGGCGGAACCCGAAGTCGTCGGGGGCCAGAAGAGCGAGGAGTAGCGGGCCTCATCCGTCAGCGGACCAGTAGCGGCTTCGACGGTGGAGCCGATGCCGACCCGGTCTACCTGATCGTCGGCCTGGGTAACCCTGGGCCGGAGTACCAACACCATCGCCACAACGCCGGCTTCATGGCGGCCGAGGAGCTGCGGCGGCGTCACGGCTTGCCGCAATTGCGCGAGAAGTACCACGGGCTCGCGGCCGAGGGGCGTATCGCCGGCGTCCGGGTGCTTCTACTGCTCCCTATGACCTTCATGAACAACTCGGGCACCTCAGTGGCTGAGGCCGCGAGGAAGTTCCGTGTGCCGGTGGAGCGAGTGCTCGCTATTCACGACGAGGTCGAGCTGCCCTTCGGTGAAGTGCGCCTCAAGGAAGGCCAGGGACTCGGCGGTCACAACGGCCTACGCAGCCTCGAGCAGCACCTGAAGTCGCGCGACTTCTGGAGAGTGCGAGTGGGTGTCGGCCGGCCCGACCGCCCCGAGAAACCCCTCATCGACCACGTGCTGGCGTCGTTCAACGACCCGCGCGAGCAGGTGGTGGCTCTCATGCAGCGGGCAGCCGACGCGGTCGAGGAATGGCTCGGCTCGCGGGGCGCCTGATGCCTCGTCTGACCGATCTTCTGTCCGGATACCCACCCTTCGAGCAGGTGCTCGCGGAGGTGGCGGAGGTGCTCGGCCACGGCGCCGGCGCGGCTCCGGGACCCGGTCTTGAGGTTGCGGTTCCGGTGTTCGCCCATGCCTATCTGACCGCCGGTCTGCTGAACAGTCGCCTCTTCGCGGCGCGGCCTGTGGTGGTCGTCGCGCCCAACCAGGAGGCGGCCGAGGAGCTGGAGCACGAATTGGCGCTCTATTGCCCCGACCGGGCCGTCACCTATCTGCCTCCCCGGGGTGTGTGGTACGGCTCCGAAGGCGAGGTGAAGCCGAAGGTCGCCGGCAGGCGCGCGCGCGCGATCGCCGCCATCGGCGGTTCGGTCGCCACGAAGGCCGGCAGTCCGGTCGTCGTGGCCGAGGCGACCACCCTCATGGAGGGAGTGCTCTCTCCGGCGGCGCGGCCACTCATGCTCGAGATGGGCGGCCGGCAGGAATTCGAAGCGACCGTTCGCCATCTTGTCGACTTGGGCTACGCCCGCGTCGACCAAGTCGAAGACGCGGGTGACTTCTCGGTTCGGGGAGGCATCATCGACGTATTCCCGGCCACCGAGGTCTATCCGGTGCGTGCGGAGTTCTGGGGCGACGACATAGAGAGCCTGCGGAGCTTCTCGGTCTATTCGCAGCGCTCCTTGGGTCCGCTGGAACGTGTGCGTCTCTACGCGGCAGCTGAGGGGATGGCGGAGCCTCCCGTGCCGCTCACTCGACTGCTGCCGGCCGGCACCTGCCTCGTCCGCACCGATCCGGCGCGGGCGGCGGCCAGGGTGGAGGCGTTCGAGAGCTCCCTGGCCGATGTGTTGGGAGAGGGCGCGGCCCAGGCCGGCTATCTCGGGTGGCCCGAAGTCGAACGGCACCTTGACGGTCTGCCCCAGATCACCCTGAGCTCGCTGGTGGCCGCCGACGGAGAGACGGGGGAGCGTGTCGCGGTGCGCGCGACGAGCGCCGAGATGCCGGTCACGAGTCTGCCGGAGGCCGAGGCGGCCATGCAGCGTCTAGTGAGCGAAGGCTACCGGGTCGTGGTCGCCTTTGAGCAGCGAGCTGAGGCTGAGCGCGCCGGCTACGTGCTGACCAGGGCCAAGGGCACGCTCGCGAGCGGCGGCGAGGTCGCGCCCGGGGCCGGGGTATCGTTCCTGCCGGTGCCGCACCGCCGCCACTTCATGATTCCCGAGTTGAAGCTCGCGCTTCTCACCGACGCCCTTGTCTTTCCGCGACGGCACAAGGCCGCCGTTGCGCGGAAGCCGCTGGTTGGGCTGGAGCTCTCGAGCTTCCGTGACCTGCGCAAGGGCGACTACGTGGTGCACGAAGACCACGGCGTGGGCCGTTTCGAGGGCATCTCGACGAAGACGGTCGCGGGCGTGACCCGTGACTACCTCGACCTCAGCTACAAAGACCGCGACATGCTCTACGTGCCGCACGACCAGATCTCCAAGGTCATGCGCTATGTGGGATCGGGAGGCACGGCGCCGGCTCTTTCCAAGCTGGGCGGCAAGGCCTGGGAGCACGTCAAGAGCCGCGCCCGCAAAGCGGCGCGCGAGGTGGCCGGCGAGTTGCTGCATCTCTACGCCATGAGGCAGGCGACCAAGGGCTACCGCTTCGCCGAAGACGGCGAGTGGCAGGTGCGCTTCGAGAAGGCGTTTCCTTACGACGAGACCGAGGATCAACTGCGGGCCATCGACGCGATCAAGGACGACATGGAGTCGGAGCGCCCCATGGACCGCCTACTCTGCGGCGACGTGGGCTACGGCAAGACCGAGGTGGCCCTGAGGGCCGCCTTCAAAGCGACTCTCGACGGTAAGCAGGTCATGGTGCTGGTGCCGACCACCATCCTCGCTCAGCAGCACTATGGCACCTTCAGGGAGCGCTTCGCCGAATTCCCGGTGAAGGTCGAGATGATCTCGCGCTTCAGGTCGGCGGCCGAGCAGAAGCAGATCATCAAGGACTTCTCGGCCGGCAAGGTCGACGTGCTCATCGGCACGCACCGGGTGCTCTCGCAAGACGTCACTCCCAAGGATCTCGGGCTCGTCATCGTCGACGAGGAGCAGCGCTTCGGCGTCGCCCAGAAGGAGGCTCTGCGTCGCCTGAAGGTACGGGTCGACGTGCTGACTCTGACGGCCACCCCGATTCCTCGTACGCTGCAGATGTCGCTCTCGGGGGTCCGCGACATCACCATCATCGAGACGCCGCCTCGCGACCGTCATCCCATTCAGACCTACGTGGGCTTGTACGACGAGGGCATGGTCACGAGGGCCATCGCGCGCGAAGTCGAGAGGAGCGGGCAGGTCTACTTCTTGCACAACCGTGTCGAGACGATAGACAAAGCGGCCACCCGGCTGCGCGAGCTGATGCCCGAGGTGCGCTTCTCGGTGGCCCATGGCCAGATGCCCGAGCAGCAGCTCGAGCAGGTCATGCTCGAGTTCCTGCGGGGCGACTCCGACGTGCTTGTAACCACCACCATCATCGAGAGCGGCCTCGATATCCCCAACGCGAACACACTCGTCGTCGACAGAGCCGATCTGCTGGGTCTGGCGCAGCTCTACCAGATACGGGGTCGCATCGGGCGGTCGGCCCGGGTCGCCCATGCCTTCTTGTTCCACCCCGACGAGGCGGCGCTGACCGAAGAGGCCGTGGCGCGGCTCTCCACTCTGGCCGACTACACCGAGTTGGGCTCGGGCTTCAAGATCGCCATGCGCGACCTCGAGATCAGAGGGGCCGGTGAATTGCTGGGGGAGGAGCAGTCGGGGCAGATAGCGGCCGTCGGTTTCGAGATGTACCTCTCGATGCTGCGCGAGGCGGCCGCCGCGCTCCAGGGCGAAGAGGTGGGGGTGGAGAAGGTGCCGCGGGTCGAGGTGGGCATCGACGCGCACGTGCCGGCGGCCTTCATAGGCTATGAGGCCGCGAGGGTCGACCTGCACCGCCGCATAGCCTCGGCCGCGACCATGGACGAGCTCACTGAACTCCGCAAGGAGCTCGACGATCGCTTCGGCGAACTGCCGGCGCCGGTGGATAACCTGGTGTTTCTCGGAGAGGTGCGGGTGACGCTACAGGCGCTCGGAGCCGATTCGCTCTCGCTCAGGCAGCAGAAGCTCCTCATCACCGGTCTCCAGCTGCCCGGCGGATCGCGCGAGAAGCTCCGCGAGCGCGACCGCCGATATGTATTCGCGCCCCTTCAGGGTATGCTCTCGCTCGGCTTGAGGAGCGACGAGAGGAGCCCCCGCCAGGCGGTCAGCGAGGTGCTGGATGATATACTCGCCCTCTCCGGGGTGGAGGAAACACCCTAGGAGGCTGCTGGAGCGCCGCTCTTCGGCAGCCCGCTGGCTTGCTGCGCGACAAAGCGAGGCCGCTACACGTGAGGTCGATCGGAATTAGGAGGCGTGCCCTGACGGCAGTCCTTCTGCCGTTCATTCTGGCGGCCCTTTTCGTCACCGGCTGCGGAAGCGATCTTCCCCAAGGCGCCATCGCCCAAGTAGGCACCGCGCTGGTTTCCCAAGAGACTTTCGACACCCTGGCCGCCGCGTACCGGGCCGCCGGCAAAGCTCCCAACAAGGATGCCCAACCTGAAGAGTACAGGCAGTTCGAGCAGGGCCTGGCGGAGTATCTGGTCACGCTCGAGGTGCTCCGGCAGGAGGCCTCGACCTTCCAGGTGACCGTCAGCGATCGCGACGTCCAAGAAGCCGTCGCCACGGTCAGACGGATGTTCATGGGCGACCAAGCCAAGTTCGAGGCGGCCCTCAAGAAGCAGAACATCACCCTCGAGCAGTTCACCCAGTCTTTGAGCGATAGCTTGTGGCTCGACCGGATGAAGGAGGCGGTGGCCAAGGATCTCTCAGTCACCGACGACGAGGCCCAGGAGTACTACCAGCAGCACCAAGCCGAGTATGTCGAGCAGGAGTCGCGCAAGGTGCGCCACATCCTCATCTCTCCGTTCGCTAAGCTGGTCGACGGCGGTGTCAGCTCCACAGCCTCCCAGGCGGAGTGGGCGGCGGCCGCCAGCGAGGCCGAGAAGGTGCGCAGCGAGATCTTGAACGGAGCCGATTTCGTGAGCGAATCGGAGAAGTACTCCGACGACGTGGGCACGGCCGACGGCGGCGGCGAACTGGGCGCCATAGTGCGGGGGCAGATGGTGCCCGACTTCGAAGAGGCGGTCTTCAGCCTGCAGAAGGGCGATCTGTCGGAACCGGTCAAGACGCAGTACGGATACCACCTCATCGAGGTCACCGATATCACTCCCGAGCGGCAACTGGCGTTCGCTCAGGTCAAGGAGAACATCAAGAGCACCCTGCTCACCAAGAAGCAGTCGGAGGCATGGGATGCCTGGCTGTCGGCCAAGAAGGCCGAGCTGGGCGTCGTGTATGGCAACGGATACGCTCCACCGTCGGCGGCGCAGAACCAGGAGACCGCGAAGCCCTCGACGACGAGCACTACCAAGGAGTAGCGGCCGCCGTGAGCCGAGACCACGTGCTGGCCGAACTTGGCCGGCTATACGACCTGACCGCGCGCCTTCGCCGGGAGTGTCCCTGGGACAAGAAGCAGACCCAGGAGAGCATCATCCAGTACACGCTTGAAGAGACCTATGAGTTGGCCGACGCGATACGCGACCGGGCCGAGAAGGGCGACCCGGCGGTTCGTGGCGAGTTGGGCGACCTGTTCTTCCAGGTGTACTTCTTGGCCGCCGTGGCCGAGGAAGAAGGCCTCTACGATCTCGGCGACGTGGCCAGGGGCATACACGACAAGCTGGTGCGTCGCCACCCGCACATCTTCGGAGAGGCCACAGCCGATACGCCCGAGCAGGTCCGCGCGACCTGGGAGGTCATCAAGCGCGACTCCGAGGGCAGAGAGGGCATCTTTCACGACGTGCCCGAGTCGTTCCCCGCGTTGCTGCTTGCCCAGAAGCTACAACAGCGCGCCGCGGCGGTCGGTTTCGACTGGGAGCGCGCCGCGGATGTGCTCGCGAAGATCAAGGAGGAGACCGCCGAGGTCGAGCAGGAGCTGGTCGCGGGCGCCGGGCCGGCTTCGGGGGGCGAGACGGCCCCGGACGACGGGGCGCTTCCGGGTAACGGGGGGGCCGACGCCGCGACGCTCACAGGCGATACCCCCAGCGCCGGGTTGGCGGCCGAACTCGGCGATCTCTTGTTCGCCGTCGTCAACCTGGCACGCAAACTCCGTGTCGATCCGGAGCTCGCGCTGCGCGGGTCGTCGGTACGTTTCAGGGAACGGGTCGAAGGAGCCGCCCGAGCCGCCGGGCAGGATGGGCGGGCCTTCGCTGAATTGAGCCTCGATGAGCAAGAAGAGTACTACCAGCAAGCCAAGAAGGAGCAGGGACAATGACCGCCATCCACAGTGTCATCGGACGACAGATCCTCGATTCACGCGGCAACCCGACCGTCGAGGTCGAGGTGGAGCTGATGAGCGGGGGCTGGGGGCGGGCGGCGGTTCCTTCGGGAGCGTCCACGGGCTCGTTCGAGGCGGTCGAGCTGCGTGACGGCGGTGAGGCCTACATGGGCAAGGGGGTGCTCAAGGCGGTCGGATACGTGAATGAGGAGATCGCCGATGCCCTCCTCGGGGTCGACGCGAGCGACCAGCGTGAAGTCGACCGGCTCATGATCGAGGCCGACGGCACGCCCAACAAAGGCCGCTTCGGCGCCAACGCCATTCTGGGCACGTCGCTGGCGGTGGCCCGGGCGGCCGCCGACTCGCTCGGCCTGCCCTTCTACCGCTACCTGGGCGGAGTGAACGCGTACACACTCCCGGTGCCGATGATGAACATCGTGAACGGCGGCAAGCACGCCGACAACAACGTCGATCTGCAGGAGTTCATGTGCGTGCCCGTGGGAGCCGCCACCTACGCCGACGGTCTGCGGATGTGCGTGGAGACCTTCCACACCCTCAAGAAGGTGCTGATCTCCCGGGGCATGTCGACATCGGTAGGCGACGAGGGCGGCTTCGCGCCCAACCTGGCCAGCAACGAGGACGCCATCAAGGTCATCCTCGAGGCCGTGGAAAAGGCCGGATACACTCCGGGTGTCGAGATCGGCATCGCCCTTGACCCGGCGGCCACCGAGTTCTTCGACGCCGAGAAGGGCGTGTACGTGCTCGCGAGCGAGAACCGCACCCTCGCGCCCGTGGAGATGGCGGCCTACTACGCCGACCTTTGCAAGCGCTACCCGCTGGTCAGCATAGAAGACGGCATGGCCGAGGAGGATTGGGAAGGCTGGGCGGCTCTCACCGAGATGGTGGGCTCGCAGATCCAGCTCGTTGGCGACGACCTCTTCGTGACCAACGTCGATCGCTTGAAGATGGGCATCGATCGCGGCGTCGCCAACAGCATCCTCATAAAGCTCAACCAGATCGGCACGCTGACCGAGACCCTCGACACCATGCAACTCGCGCACCGCGCCGGCTACACCGCGGTGGTCAGCCACCGCTCGGGCGAGACCGAGGACAGCACTATATCCGACCTGGTGGTGGCGACCAACGCCGGCCAGATCAAGACCGGTGCTCCGTGCCGCGGCGAGCGCACGGCCAAGTACAACCAGTTGCTCCGTATCGAGGAGGAACTGGGCGATCTGGCCTACTATCCCGGGCGCGCGGCCTTCGGACGCCGGCAGGCGGGCTAGGCCGAGGTCGTCGGTTGCCTGCTACGCCGTCGCGGATGTAGCACGCGCAGGCCGACGCGAAGGACACCGGCACAGGGAGAGCGAATAGAAGATGAACCATGGCCCATACAAGTCTGATAACACCGGCGGCGTCCGGTGGCCACGGTTCGGTTCGGCCGGCCCGCCCGCATGTCGCGAGGCGGCGGCGGCTGTTGGTTGCTCTCCTTGTGGCGTTCGTCGTTGGACTGGCCATCGTCATCAACTATGGACCGATGACCGCCTACCAAAGCGCCCGCACCCGCCTCGACGCGGCAACCGCCCAGGTGGGCCAGTTGGAGCAGCAAAAGGAGCAGCTGCAGACAGAGTTGGGCAAGTTGGGCGAGGCCGGATACCTCGAGAGCCTCGCCCGGCAGCAGCTCACGTACGCCAAACCGGGCGAAGAGATCTACATCATCCCGGCCGGCGGCGGCGACACCGATCAGCACGCGGAGAGCCAGATTGCGGAGTCCGGCCAGGAGCGCGGATTCCTGGAACGCCTTCTTTCGTCGCTCAGCGACCTGTTCTAGGACCGCCGGCATGACCTGGGACGACAACGATCGTCCTCGCTCCAAGGACTCGGACCGGCCCGATGCGTCGTTCATCAGACGGCTGGAGGACGACTCGCTGTGGCAGGAAGAACCCCGTCCGCCGCGGAGGGCCGACCGCTACGCGGAGCGGCGCGCCGACCGGTACGCCGGCAAGCGGGCAGACCGGCGGCCACCGAGTTCCCGGCGTCGGGACGATGCTGACCACGGTCGCGGGCCCTCGACGAAACGGCCACCACGTCGGTCTCGCGGTGTCGCCGTCGCGGTGCTTGTGATCGTGGCGGTGATCCTGCTCGTCGCCGCTCTGGAGTTCACCGATGCGCCCTCATCGTCGCAGACCTCGCCCTTCAGCCTGCTGCCCATCGACATCGACGGCATAACTGCTACCACTGAGGGTGAGCCGTCAGCCTCGAGCGTCCCCTCTACCGCGACGACTGCGGCGACGTCCACCTCGAGCCCTTCGCCGTGACGGCGGAAGAACCGGCCGGCGCCACGCCCCCGGCCCCCGGCGGCGTCGCCGGGGGGCGGCAGGGCGGCACGGCGCTGACAGCGCGAGACAGGGGGGTCCTCACCGGCCAGTTGGGCCGCCCGCCGCGGGATGTCGCCGGCATCGCCTGCCGCTGCCCGTTTGGGTACCCGGCGGTCATCGCGACCGGGCCCCTGCTCGCGGGAGAGCCGAACCCCACGCTGCTGTATCTCACCTGTCCTTCGGTAGCCAAGGCCGTCAGCCGGGTGGAGTCGAGCGGCGGGGTCAAACGTTTCAGGGAGGCCCTCAGGGTCGACGGCGACGTGCGCGCGCCCTTGGACGATCTCACCCGGCTCTATCGCGCACGCAGGGAGAGGTTTGGCCGGGCAGCCTTGAAGACGGCCGTCGCCGGTGAGTCGCCCGCGGCGCCGGCCGGCGCGCGCCCCGGGGCGCCGGCCGCGGCGCCGGCGGCCGTCCGTCCGGCCGTGCGGCCCGGGGCGGGCATCGGTGGGCCCGAGAGTCCCGAAGTGGCGTCCTGTCTGCACGCCTACGCGGCGGCTATGTTGGCGGTCTTCAGCGGGTGGCTCGGTGGCGACGAGCGGCAGGCAGGCGGCCGCCGGGCGGGCCCCGCCGCGCGGCCCGCCGAAGGAGCGCCGCGCAGCCTAGAGGCGCCGCCCGCGTCGCCTGCGTCGCCCGCGTCCCCCGCGCCCCCCGCGCCGCGCGGCGGGGCTGAGACGTCCGGCGAGGCGTCGCTGGCGGGGCGTCTGCGGGCGGTCTGGCGACGGTTTCTGCCCCACGTCGAAGAATGTTGGTGCGCCGATCGCACCTGCGCCAGATGGGATTCCGGGAGCAGAGTGGCCGCCATCGACGCCGGCACCATCTCGGTCAGACTGCTGGTCGCCGATGTGGAGAACGGGCGTCCTCTCACTCGTCTCCGGCGGGCCGAGATCACTCGGCTGGGGGAGGGACTGCGACCGGGTGGCCTGCTCGATGCGGCGGCGCAACAACGCACGGGAGATGTGGTGGCCCGGTTTGCCGAGGAGGCCCGCGTGGCCGGCGCCGAGTCCGTCGTTCTCGCCGCGACGAGCGCCGCTCGCGACGCCGCCGACGGGCCGGAGTTCGTCGCGTGGCTGGGGCGTGAGAATGGCCTAGACGTCGCTGTGCTCTCCGGCATCCGCGAAGCTGAGCTTGCCTACGCTGGGGCCACCCTCGACGTGCCTGGCGGTCCGGTGGTGCTCGACATAGGCGGCGGGAGCACCGAAGTGATGCGCCGGCGGGGCGCGGCAGCCACGAAGGGCGTCAGCCTCGACATCGGGGCCAGCCGGGCGACCGAACGGTGGCTGCTGTCTGATCCCCCGACGCCGGCTGAGATAGCCGCGGCGGCACGCGGCGCGACACTCGCTTTCGCGACGGTCGCCGAGTCGCTCGGCTGCATCCAGGCCTCCGGCGGCAACACGGAGGGCCGGCCGGCCGCGCCTCTCGTGGGAGTGGCGGGCACGGTCACCACTCTGGCCTGTCTCGACGCGGGCTTGGAATCGTACGATGCCGACTTCCTGCACCTGCGTACCCTCACGCTGGATAGCGTGAGACAGCTGGTGCGCCGACTGAGCGGCATGACCACCGCGGAGCGCGCGGCACTGCCCTGCGTGCAGGCCGGACGCGCGCCGGTGTTGGTCGGAGGCGCCGTGATTCTGGAGGCGGCCATGGAAGCGCTCGGCTACGACCGGCTCATTGTCTCCGAGCGCGACATCCTTGACGGCCTCATCATGCGCGGTCTCGGCGAGGCGTGCTCGTAGGAGCCTACTCCGGCTTCGTTATCTCCATGCCGCGCTCATAGGTGCCGATCGCGTCGTCCACTTCGAACGGCTTGAGCGGCTGCTCGGGGAGGCCCCAGAGGCGCATGCCCTCGCGGATAGCCTTGACGTCGCGCGCTTCGAGAGCGGCCTTCCACGCTTCGTAGTCACCCGAAAGCAGCGCCGGGATCTCCCGGTCGAGATCGGCGTCGGTGCGCTGGCCCTTGCCGGTCGCGTTATCCCACTCGTGCATGACGTCGTAGGCGTTCATCGTGTCTCCTTTCGCTCGATGCGGCAAGATTACCCGAACGCGTGCGTCCGCACCCACTGGGTGGCGGCGGCCCTCGACCTAAAGGCATGGCAGCGTACACCCGATACCTGTCGTAGGTCGAGACAACTCCTACGTCCTGCGGCTACACGGCGGCAACGAAGAGAGGCCATCCGATGCTAGGGATAGGTGCTCGGGCGCTTATTGAGAGCTGCCGAGAAGGCGCGGCGATCGTGACCACGGCGGGCGGGGCGCGCGACCCATCCGACCCGGACCTGCTTGCCGACGCGCAGCGGGCGCTTCGCGAAAGCGACCTGGGGCTACGGGCGATCTTCAACGGGGCCTCCGACGCCATCGTGATCACGGATCTGTTGGGCAACTGCGTCGACGCCAACCCCGCGGCTCATGCGCTCGTTCGCCTTCCCGATGGCGCGCTCAGGGGCGTCAACCTGACCTCCCTCTTCAGCCCGCTCGTGCTCGAACATGCGTCGGAGCGGGGACGTGAACGGCCGGTCGCATGCGACGCGCCGTATGAGATCACACTGGCCGACGGTGAAAGGCTGATTATCGAGTGCACCATGACGGCGGAAGTGCTTCCGGGTAGGAACCTGTGGATAGGTCGAGACATCACCGAGCGCCGCCGAGCCGAGGACGCGTTGCGCGAGGGCCAACGACAGTTGGCTTCGCTTCTCGGCAACCTGCCCGGGATGGCCTATCGCTGCGCCAACGATCCTGATTGGACCGAGTTGTTCGTCAGCGAGGGCTGTTTGGAGTTGACCGGCTACGAGACGTCCGACATCGAGCACAACAGGCGTATCTCGTACAACGATGTCATCCACCCCGACGACAGACAGGCGGTGTGGCAGACGACCCAACGAAGCATAGCCGAGCACACGCCCTACCGCTTCGCGTATCGAATCGTGACACGGAGCGGCGAAGAGAAATGGGTGTGGGATCAAGGGGGCGGCGTGTGTGACGCCGACGGCCGTCTGCTGTTCTTGGAAGGCTTCATCATGGATATCAGCGAGAAGGTGCGGGCTGAGGAGGCTCTACGGCGGAGCGCTGAGCGGGCCCTGCAATCCGGCAAGCTCGAAGCCATGGGTCAATTGGCCGGCGGTATCGCCCACGATTTCAACAATCTGCTCACGGTGATCCTGGGCTACAGCGAGATGTTGCTTTCGAAACATGAAGTGCAGCGCCTGCACCTATGCGACGACGTGCAGCAGATCAGACAGAATGCCGAACGGGCCGCCGCGCTCACCCGCCAGATCCTCGCGTTCTCCCGCCGCCAGCCTCTGCGGCCCGAAACGGTTTCGCTCAACGACATCATCGCGGGCATGGAGCCGCTGCTGCGCCGTACTCTGGGCGAAGACATCGAGATTGTGAGCCTTCAGGAACTCGACGTGGGGTGCGTCGAGGTCGATGTCCACCAATTCGAGCAGGTGATCTTGAACCTCTCCGTCAACGCGCGAGACGCCATGCCCGCGGGCGGCCGGCTGACCGTTCAGACCGCGCGCGTGACGCTGACGGATAGTCTGGCTTCCGCAAACGCCGAGGTTCCTCCTGGTGACTACGTCTCACTGACAGTCTCCGACACGGGCACGGGAATGGATGCCGGGACGATCGAGCACGTCTTCGAGCCCTTCTTCACGACGAAGTCGGTGGGACAAGGCACCGGTCTCGGCCTGGCTACCGTTCACGGCATCGTGAACCAGAGCGGTGGTCATATCATCGTTGAGAGCACGTTGGGGCAGGGCACGAGCTTCAAGATATACCTGCCTCTGGCTCAAGACGTGGAGGACCGGCCGGAGCAACCGGTAGTCGCCGCCGCGGTCGCCGTCGACACGCAGCGTACGATCCTTGTGGTCGAAGATGACGACGCGCTGAGGTCCCTCTGTGAGCGCGTGCTCGGGTCGCTCGGTTTCGGTGTGCTCGTGGCCGCGGACGCGCTCGAGGCTCTTGCCATCCTCGGAGCCGAGGGGCCCGCCGTCGATCTGCTTCTGAGTGATATGGTGCTCCCTGGGGGAATGGACGGCTATGATCTAGCCCGCGCCGCCACAGGGCTGAACGAGAGCCTGCCGATCCTCTTCATGTCGGGATACGCGCACGTGGCCGATCAACAACACGATTCTCTCCCGGCCGGACCGCCTCTGCTGGAGAAGCCGTTCACCGCGGCTCAGTTGGCTTCAAGAGTCCGGGAAGCGCTGGAGCGTGCGCCGGCGCGGGACGCGGCCAATCGGTAGTGCGAATCTCGGACGACAGGAAGCAGTTGAGCGGACAGCATTCAAGCGGGTGCCGCCCAGAGGGGGCATCTTCGCGGCCTGGCGGGGGCGCGACCGACGTGGGGCAAGCCTACCTCCAATCGGCGTTGCTCGACAGCATCCCCGATTGTATTGCCCTTGTCATCGAGAAGGGAACCCACAAGATCGTGGCCGCCAACCGACTGGCGCGGGAGATCGGCTCGGGTTCCGGGCAGACGTGTTTTTCGGCGTGCGCCAAACGAGACGATGAGTGTCCATCGTGCCTGGCCCCCCAACTCTGGGCCACGGGGCAACAGCAGCGGCGGGAAGTCCAATCTGGGAGCACCTGGTACGAAGCGGTATGGGCGCCGCTCTCGGAAGACTCATACGTCCACTACCTCTTCGACATCACCGAGCGCAAGCAGGTCGAGGAGGCGCTGAGGCGGGCGCGGCGTTCGGTCGACTTCGCTTCCGACCACACAATGTGGATCGATTCCGACGGGCGTGTCATCGACGTGAACCAATCGGCGTGCGAGCGCCTCGGCTACTCTCGAGACGAACTGCTTCGCATGTCGGTCGTTGACATCACGGTGGGCGTGTCGCTCGAGACCTGGCCCGACCACTGGCGGGAGCTCAAGGCGCACGGACCGCTCACCTTCGAGGACGAATACCGCACCAAGGACGGCGAAACCTACCCCGTCGAGATATCGAGCGCCTTCTTCGAGCACGAAGGCCACGAGTACGCGCTGGGCGTCATACGTGATATCTCCGAACGCAAACGCGCCGAAGCAGCGACCCGCGCGAGCGAGGACCGCTACAGAACCCTCGTGAACCTCAGTCCCGACGCCATCATAGTCAACGTCGATGGCAAGTACGCGTTCGCCAACCCGGCGGCCGCGAGACTGCTGGGTGCGGCCTCACCCCGCGACCTCGTCGGCCAGGACGTGTTCCAGCGCATCCACCCCGACTATCGCGAAGTGGTCGCCGCGCGCGACGCGGCGGTCAGGGCCGGACGCGGAGCGCCGTCGCAAGAGCTGAAGGTCCTGCGCCTGGATGGCACCCCCGTTCATGTGGAGGTTTGTGCCGCCGCGGGAGAATACGACGGGCACCCGGCGACCCACGTGGTCTTTCACGACATCAGCGAGCGCAAGGAGGCGGATGCGAAGGTGGCGGCCGGCCAGGAGCGGCTGCGCGAACTCAATCTGCTACAGGAATCGCTTCTGACGTCCATGCCTCTCTCGGAGAAGCTCAAGCTCGTGACCGAGACCGTGATACGGGTGATGGGCGCCGACTTCGCCAGGATCTGGATAGTCAGACCGGGCGATCGCTGCGAGGCCGGATGCGCTCACGCTCAAGTGGGCGAGGGACCCGACGTCTGTCGCGTTCGAGACCGGTGTCTGCATCTCGTCTCGAGTTCGGGTTGCTTCGGCGACAGGGAAGCCTATGATCACGGCCGGGTACCCTTCGGGTGCTACAAGATCGGCGCCATCGCCGCTGGACAGGAGCCCGGGTACCTGACAAACGATGTGCAGAACGATGCCGGCGTTCGCGATCGGGAGTGGGCCAGGGAGTTGGGCCTCGTCAGCTTCGGCGGCTATCGTCTGTCGGAAACCGACTCGACCGCGCTCGGGGTGCTGGCGGTCTACACAAGGCGCCCGATTTCCGCTGATGAAGACTCGACTCTGCACGGGATCGCCAACGCGACTTCACAAGTGCTGCAGGCGGCGCGGGCCGAGGAGGCGCTGCGCGAAGCGGAACAGCTGCTGCGCCAGAGCCAGAAGATGGAGGCGGTGGGCCAGCTGGCCGGGGGCATCGCTCACGACTTCAACAACCTGCTCGCGGTGATTCTCGGCTACGGCGAGCTTCTTCTCTCGCACGAGGACTTGGTCAACTCCGCGGCGCGGGCCGATGTAGAGCAGATAAAGCGCGCCGCCGAGCGGGCGAGCGCTCTCACCAGGCAGATTCTGGCCTTCTCCCGGCGCCAGGCTCTGAGGCCCATGGTGGTCCCGCTCGACGACATCATCGCGGGCATGGCGCCTCTTCTGAGGCGCACCCTCGGTGAGGACATCGAACTCGTCATTCGGACGGGTCGGAATGTGGGAGGCGTGGAGGTCGACGTCCACCAGTTCGAGCAGGTGATCATGAATCTGGCCGTCAATGCGCGCGATGCCATGTCGCCAGGCGGCCGGCTGACTCTGACTACGGCCGGCGTCGAACTCGATTCGGAGTTCTGCCGCACTCATCCCGGGGTCGCGCAGGGCGACCACGTCATGCTCATGGTCTCCGACACCGGCGGCGGGATGGACGCGGCTACCCTCGCGCGTATCTTCGAGCCCTTCTTCACCACCAAACCACCGGGTATGGGCACCGGGCTAGGATTGGCCACCGTGTACGGCATCGTCAAGCAGAGTGGCGGGAGCATCTTCGTCGAGAGCGAGCCCGGCAGGGGCACCCGCTTCACGATCTACCTGCGCACGGCATCGAAGCCCGCCCAGGAGGAGGCTTCGTCGGTCGCACCCGCGACAGCCTCGGTGAGGGACAAGACTGTCCTTGTGGTCGACGACGAGGCCTCGCTCCGCGACCTGATGGTTCGGGTGCTCGAGGAGCTCGGCTGCCGGGTGCTGCATGCGGGTACGGCCGCTGAGGCGCTGCGGGTGGCGAGCGAAAGCGGGGCCGACCTCGACCTTCTGCTGACCGACGTAGTCCTGCCGGGAGACCTGCAGGGCAACGACCTGGCCCACGAGATAACGCTTTCCAGGCCGGAGCTGCCTGTTCTCTACGTCTCCGGATACACTCGCGACGCTCTCGTGAGCGCCGGGCGGCTGAACCCGGGAGTCAACCTTCTCGAGAAGCCGTTTTCGCCCGAAGCGCTCCGGGTCGCGGTACGCGCCGCGCTCGACCGGCTCCGCATCCCTGCCTAGCCCCGGAGGAGGCCTCATCTCAGCCCGGTCGGCGCGCCCAGCGCCGCCCGCGCCCGGCGACCGGTGTTCGGAGCGTCATGGCTGATCTGGCGTCGGGGCCGGGTAGGAGACCAGATGGGGAGCACCTCCGGGCATTCGACCGTGGAGTGACGCTCCGCCGCCGAAACCGCACCCGGGTCACCGCCCGAGGTCTCGCACGGGCGTGCTAACGTAGGCATCGCCCGGCCGGAGTGGCGGAATGGCAGACGCAACGGTCTTAAACACCGTAGGGCTATGCCCGTGTGGGTTCGAGTCCCACCTCCGGCATAGGTGATTTGCAGGTAAAACGTGAGAGGTACCTGGTCGCAGGAGCCGGGAGTGGCCGTTGAGTGGGTCGGCTGGTGACATCCTGGTGACGAACTTGTCACCACGGGTCAGCACGCAAAGGTCATACGTGTGTACTTCAGTCTGGTCCGGGCCCGCGGCGCATTGTCCCGACTGTCCACGGACTGAAGAACCGCGAGTTCGACAACGTGATTGTCGTCTGGCCGTGGAGGTTCCCCCGGGGGCCGAGTTGCCGCGTCGACTGCTCTACAACGCCATCACGCGCGCGAGGAACAACTGCATGCTTCTCGTCCAAGGCGGTTGCCGAAGAGCCTAGGATGACCCAGTTCTCTGGTCGCCCGGCCGGGCAGAACCGTCTTCCCTCACGAAAGGCCGCTGGTCTGGCCCCCGGAATGAGTACCGCCTGAAGTGTTAGGGTCTCCACAGAAAGAAAGGGAGACCCAGGACCATGAAGCAGACCAGATTCACCGAGGCCCAGATCGTCAGCATCCTCCAGGAGGCCGACGCGAACGGGGTAGCCGTGAGAGACATGTGCAGCCGCCACGGACTGTCCGAACAGACCTTCCACCGCTGGCGCCGACGCTACGGCAGCATGCAGGTGGACGAGGTGAAGCGCCTCAGAGAGCTCGAGGCCGAGAACGCCCGGCTCAAGCGCTTTCTGGCCGAGTCGCCTTGAGCGCACGCGACTTGAAGGTATCAGTGAGGTAGTCGGGCCGGAGCGCCCTGCCATCCTTGGAGGGGAATACGAGATCGTCGGCGGGCCGCCGCGCCCGCTTAGACCTCGACCTGCGACGGCGAGGAAACGGCTGCGGCGTCACGGCGTGGGCCCACCAGCGAGAAGGCAACGCCCACCACGCACAGCACCGTGAAGATCAAGAATGTGATGCGCACGCTGGTCAGAAGGCGCGGATAGTCGGCCGGCACGATCTCCTGCCGTCCCACCTCCAGAGCCAGTACGAGCGTTGCCAACCCGGAGCTGAAACTCATGCCAGCCTGCCGCATGGTCGCGATTGTCGCCGTGGCCACACTCACCCAGCGCAATTCGACGCTCCCGACAATGGCATGCGTGTTCGGGGTTGCGAAGAAAGCCATGCCAACGCCGACCACGCAGAGCATAAGGATCACGTACCAGTACGCAGTGCTCTGCCCGACGAAGCTGAGGCCGAGCAATCCGACCACGCACACCGCCATGCCACCGGACGCGACGTAGCGGGCCTCAAGGCGATCGGCCAGCCGGCCGACCATAGGCGCGACCACCACCTGCACGAAACTACCGCTGACGAGGATGAAGCCGGCGGTTTGCGCATTGAGGCCCCTGTTGTACTGCAGGTAAAGGCTCATCAGGAAGAGCATGGCCCAGTTGCTTGCGTAGTTGACGAAGGCGGCAAGGTTGGAGAAGGCAAAGACGCGGCTTCGGCGCAGTAAGTCGATGTGAAGCAGCGGGTCGGCTGCGCGCGTCTCCCACCAGAGGAACCCGGCCAGACCCGCGGCGCTCGCCACGATGAGCGCCCAGCCGACAACGCCTGGTAGAAGCGAGAAGCCGAGCAGAACAGCCGTGAGTGATGCAGCGTAGGCGACGGAGCCGATGAAGTCGAAGTGGCCGCTCTTCGGTTCCCGCCACTCGAGATGCCGAAGCTTCCAGATGGGGAGCACCGTGTTCACGAACCCTAGGGCGCCAACGACCACGAACATGCTGCGCCACCCCAAGTTGTGTACGATCAGCCCGCCGAGCACCGGGCCGAGCGTCATGCCCAAGTAGATGCCGGCGACGTTCAGCCCCAGCGCCCGGCCGCGTGACTCTTGGGGAAAGGCGAGGATCACAAGAGACACAGCCGTGACGGAGCCAACGGCGAGGCTGAAGCCGTGAAGGCCCCGCAGGACGAGAAGTGCGGTAGCCGAAGGGGCCAGGGCACAGGCAAAGGCCACGACGCTGAAGACAACCATGCTGACGATGAACATACGCATCCGGCCAAAGAGATCCGACATGCGCCCGAGCGGCAGGAGTGTTGCCGCCGAGACGAGCACCATAGAGAGCGAGATCCAACTGAGAAAGACGGCCGAAATATGGAATTCGGCCTGGATGAGCGGCAGCGCCACGTTGATGGCCGAGGACATGAAGGAGACGAGGAAACCGCCGAGGGTCCCCACGGCGAGCACATATGCGCGGTCGCGTTTCTGTTGCTGCGGCTGCTGAGCGGAGGCAGAGGTCACAGCACAAGGGTAGCAGCATGTCGGCCCTGCGGCAGGGCAGAACGCGAGGTTTGTCGGGCGACCGGTCTACGCCGGGCGCCGCCTCGGGGTGCCGCAGGTAGCTCACAGTCAGTCGTGGTAGGTGACTCCCGTATGCTCGCGAGCCACCTGAACCTGCTTCCTCAGAAGTTCCACCACCTGGTCAACGCCCGGCACTGATTTGAGGGTCAGCTGCGGGGTGGACACATCGCCGGAGAAGATCACGATGTCGCCCGCGTCTCTGGCGCGCTGCTTGAGCGACTTGTCCATCCGCTCCCCACCCTTCTGCCTTAAGCGCAATGCTGCAATACCTGCCGACTATTGCGCCATCGCCCATGTTGACCTCCTCCTTGGCGGGAGCGATCCAGCTGCGACTACTCGGTCGCTTCGGCCCCGAATCCCTGTCCCCCGCGGCGGGCACTCACTTCACAAGCGACACCGTCACTCGCACCAGCTTGAGATACTGCCCCTTCACAACGTCGACGTAGAATTGGCCTTCGACGTTGGCATTTGCCACTATGTGCAGGAGCGAGCCGTTGGCGTCAGTCGAGGTCTGCCAATAGCCGAAGTCTCCGGTCACCGTCCCCTTGTACCTACCCGGTGCGATGTCGGTACCGGCCAGGTAGACGCCGTCGGAGATGTCGCTTGAGGCCACTTTGGCTGGCTTCACCGCATCGGCTTGGGCGATCGTCAGGCCTCTCAGGGTTAGGTACTGCCCTTTCGTCACTTCGATGTAGCAGGGGCCGCTGGCGTTGGTGATTTGCTGGCAGAACTAGATCCTGGCGCACCAGAAGAGGCTTGGTCCCCGCGCCTCCACGCACAATCGTGCAACGCCGGCCCGAGCATCGCGCCATTTCGCCGATCTACGCCCAGCGATCGGGTGCGCGAGGCCTTTGAACGTGTGCGACCCGAGGTCCTCGCGCCTACGCGAAGCGAAGACGGGCAATGTCCGCCGGACAGATAGCGCCATGGCTGGCCATCCTGGGCGTTGTGATAGCATTGACCGCGGGGAACGCTCAAGAGAGGCCCTGGCGCCTAGGTGTCTCAGGTTCTTGCAGTCCACCACCCCTCGCAAGGAGAGCGGCATGGCATTCTGCAGCAAATGTGGCAATCCTCTCGCTGAAGGTCAGACGTTCTGCGGCAGCTGTGGGCAGCAGACCGCTGAGGTGCCGGCGTCCCAGGCAGCGGCTCCGGCACCAGCCCCGGGAGCGGCAGCGCCCTACGCTCCGCCTCCAGGCTACGCGCCACCACCACCGCCTCCAGGCTACGCTCAGCCGCCGACCTACGCTCAGGCGCCTCCCGTCGCGCCCAACGCCCACCCGGTGGATCTGTACATCGAGCGCCCGGAGAAGAGCTCGCGGATGTGGGCGCTGTTCTCGATAATCATCCCCATCAAGCCCATAACGCTGTTTGTGCAGCTCATCGTCTTGTACTTCTACGAGATCGGTTTCTCGGTGCTCTTCGCGCTCGGCCAGTTTGCCGTGCTTTTCACCGGCAGGTTCCCGCGGGGATGGCACGGGTTCATGGTCAGAGTCATGTACTGGCAGGCACGCATCAGCGCCTTCGAAATGGGCCTGCGAGACGAATTCCCGCCCTTCTCGGCCGACAAAGAGCGCTCAGCGGTGACTCTGGTGGTGCCGTATCCGGAGAAGAGCTCGCGCGGTTGGGCTATCATGACCATTCTGTTCATCAAGTACTTCACCCTTATCCCACTGGTCTTCGTGCTCTACTTCAGGATGATCGGTGCGGCATGCGTGTGGTACGTGAGCCAATGGGCGGTTCTGTTCACCGGCGAGTTTCCAACGCGTATGCACAGCTATCTGGTGCGCGTGAACCGCTGGAGCATGCGCATCAGCGCCTTCGTCTATGGCCTGCGCGACGAGTACCCGCCCTTCAGTGTGAACTGACGCCGCCGGCACATGGCCGAACACCTACGTGGCGCGGTCAAGTCCTAGTCCCGAGCCTTCGGAACAGGCGTCATCCGGCGCCTCCGCCGGCTCCACGGTTGGCACACCACGCAAGGAGAGCGACCGCCAGGCCGGAGTGGACGGAGGGATTCTTCAAATCAGCGATTACGTGTTCGATCGGGAGCGCTGAGACGCTCAGAGAAGAAGCGAGCGAAAAGGCCGTGGGCGCACCTCAAACACCGTAGGGCTATGCCCGTGCGGGTTCGAGTTCCGCCTCCGGTAGTATCGACAGTTGCAGGCAAGATCTGGGCGGGGCCCGGGCGCGGAGACCGGGTCCTGGACTCGGCGCCATACTGCGCGACAGCACCAGTCCTCATCACTCAGAAGGTGCCCAACGCGAAGTGCGTTGCGCGGCGATACAATGCGAGTATGGGGTGCTCCCCCCGAGTCGTGTCTGGGTGCGTCGTCCGCAAAGGAGGCGTCGATGCAGGGTCAACTGGCCGACGGGTGGCACATCTCCCGCCAGGGAGCGAGCTACGGTCCCTACTCGTGGACCGATCTAGTGACGTGGGCACGTGACGGGCGGCTTCTGCCGGCCGATCTGGTGTGGCAGCCCGAATTGTCCGGCTGGATGCCCGCCAAGAACGTGCCAGGGCTTTTCGCGATCCCGCCGACCCCCTCGCGCCGTGGTCTCCGGGCCATTCTGGCGGGCGCCGCCGTCGTCGTGCTGGCCGGCATCGCAGTGGGAGTCCTGTTTGCCGCCGGAGTCTTCTCAGAGAGAATCCCACTTGTGGAGACTCCCATGCAGGGACCCACGGTTATCGACGTGTCGTACGACCTGGCCGAACTGGCGGTAGCTCCAGACCAACCCGCGAGCCTGGAGGCGGGCGGAGTCGAGCTAGTCGTACCCCCGGGGGCGGTCGATACCGACACGACCCTCGAGGTGAGATTGCTCGACGACGGCTTTCACACCTCCGATAGCATCGCCCCCGACGACCAGGCCTTCCAGGTCTCACAGGTGGTGGACTTTGGACCGACCGGCGCGACCTTCAACAAGCCGGTCACCATAACCCTTCCGTACGATGAAGAGCTCCTGCCCGCGGGCACCGCCGAGGAAGACCTCGTCCTGGGCTACTGGAACGGCGAATCCTGGGTCACCATCCCGGCGTTCGTCGACACCAAACGCAACACCGCGAGCGCCTCGCTCAAGGAGTTCGCGGGCGTGAGTCTCGTGGTTGTGGGCTTGGGAGCGGTGATCGTCTCATCTGTTGGCTGCGTCGCATACAAGCTCACGCGCACCGACGCGATCGTGCAGGGTAGAGCGCACAAATGGATCACGCCGAAGGACCCCGTGGTCAAGGAGATGGCACAGTCAGCAACCGTGGGTGGTGTCAAGCTGACCGACCAGAAGTCGCTTGCAGTGCTGCTCGAGCAGCAGCAGCAAGGAATGCCCCTCAGCCTGAACTTCACCGCGTCCGACGGCACCGTGGTAGATCTCAGCGGCCGCTACACCAAGAAGAACACCGGCTGGAAGAAACCCAGCTACTACCTCTCGGTCGGTAGTATGTACGGCGATTGCACCGACGTGACCAACGCGACGGTGAGCGTATTCCGTTCTCTCGGTTACCCGGCCAAGGCGATGTTCGGCTACGCCTCCAACGGTGAGGCCCATGCTTGGGGGGAAGTAGTGATTGGTGGCAAGGTCTACCTCGTCGACGAACTGGGTGGCGTTTCCGACCGCGACAAGGCCATCCAACTCCAGCAGCTCACTCGGCCCGATTCGTCGGACTGCCGCTACTTCATGTGGGATGAAACCGGGCAGTATAAGCTCGATCCGGACTGGTGCAAGCGGTTTCTCACTTCGGGGTCAACGGCGCCCGGCGGGTCAGTGACGACGGGCACCTCGTCGGTTTCGGTCACGGTGCCGACCGGCGGCGTCTTGGGCGCGTGGAAGGGTGTGGATGAATCCGGCGACACCTTCACCGTCACGTTCACGGTCGACCCGGACGGCCAGATGTGGGCCAAGGTGAGCGGAGGCAATCATGGCGGCGAGTACTTCGCGTGGCTGGAGGAAGGATCCCTGGAGATCGCCTATCAAGGGGCAGTTCTCCAGGGCACTATGGTCGACGAAAAGCACGTGGTGTTGAAACAGAGCAATCCGGACTATCCGGACATGACCTGGGAGCTATCCCGATAGCTGGCCCTCTTCTGCCGGCTTGCAGTCGACCCACCCTGCACGCGACCCGAACCAGGTCGACCGGGTCTCTAGCCTCGCTTCGCCTGCGTCGGGCGGCGAGTCCCACCTCCGGCATGCGGGGTTCAACCAATCAGATGCCGAGCAGGTCGATCAGCCTGTACAGCAGCTGCGCGCATTCGCCCCGGGTCGAGCCGGCCAGGAAGTTGTACGACGGACCTACGCCGAGGAGCCCCTCGAGGAGGCCGGCCGACGAGGCCCGGCGGGCATTCTGGTAGTGCTCCGGGGTGGAGAGCTGCCCCGCGGTGAAAGGAGCTACATACGAGTCGGCAGGGCTCGGCGGATCGCCGGCCCGAACGATCATGCTGATGAGCTGCTGATGGGTGATGTTGTCGCTCGGGGCGAAGGAAGTGGGTGTCTTGCCGACTGTGATGCCCTCTAGGGCGCAGACCGCGACGTATCGTGAAGGGTAGAAAGGATCGGCGCCTATTTGCGCGGCGACGTCGGCGAACGGGCATACCTCTGAGCCGGTCACCGTCAGTCCGAGTGTAAGCACGATCATCTTGGCGAACTGCTGTCTTGTCACCAGAGCATTGGGACGGAACGTGCCGTCGGGGAAACCGGCGCTGATGCCGCGGTCCGCAAGCACCGCGATCGCCGGGGCATAGGGTGTGACGCCGGGGACCACGTCGGTGAACCCGCCGTCACTCGCTCCGCCTGAAGCACCCGCGGTGGTGAACGTCCAGGTCTTCGGGGCTCCGGTCAGCACCTGGCCCGTCTGGCTCTTGACCGCGGCCGTCAGGGTCACGGTGTAGGCGGAGCCCGGCTCCAGATCGCTCGAAGGATCGAGGGTGGCCGTCCTCGTCTCGGCGTTGTAGAGCACCGTGGCCGGCAGCTTCGCGCCCCCATTCTTCGCCACCGAGAACGTGGAACTGGTGAGGGTGGCCGCGTTCATGTCGCGGTCGAATGTGGCCGAGATCACCTGACCGACCGGTACTCCGATCGCTCCGTTCGCGGGGGCGGAGGCGGTGACCGAGGGCGCGCCGCCGACCGTCGTGAACGTCCACGACTGTGGCGCGGGCTGGATGCTGATGCCGGTTAGGCTCTTCACCGCATCGGTCAACGTGACCTCGTACGTCGTTCCCTCCTGGAGATCCGCGACCGGGTAGATGTACAACGTACGTCTGTCGTCGCTCTTCGCGACCGCTATGCCCAACTTGTTGCCGCCCACCTTGCGCAGAGACATGCCCCCCGAAGAGAGCATCGCCTTGTTGAACGTGATGCTGATGCGCTGGTCGACCGGCACGCCGGTCGCCCCGGGGGCGGGCTCTCGGGCGATGGGCTGCGGTGGGGTATCGACCGTGAATGACCAAGTGACGTCGTGAGCGAGGACGTAGATCGAGTCGCTGCTCATGATGCCCTGGCGCAAGGTGGCGTGGTACGTCGAACCCGGAACCAGGTCTTGGGTCGGGTTCAGCGTCGCCTTGTTGGTCGCGGTGGAGTAGGTAACCGTTGCCGGCACGTTGCCGGTGCTGAGGTCCTTCGTGAGGTAGAACACGTAGCTCCACAGAAGGCCGGAATTCAGCTTACGATCGAAAGTGGCGCTGACGTTGGCGCTCGGGGCGACCCCTGTGGCTTCGTCCGCCGGCGAGAGGTTCGAGACAATCAATGGCGGCGATCCGAAGGGGTTGTACGTGGTGTCGGCCGAGGCTCTGTTCGCCGCGCCGGGAGACAGGCCGGCCAGGAACGTCCCGAGAGCGACGGCAATGAGTACAGCGGCGAGTGGAAGTGCGCCTGCGCGCCGGATACGTGACTTTCTCACGGCTTCTCCTTTCGGGCCGGAAGCGGCCTAGATGATTGATGCCACGAACATGACGCGGAAGAAGGGAGTCGAGGCAGAGGGGCCGAAGGCGACGGTGTCTAGCACGCCGTGTGCCCGGAGGCCACGATGCACGCCGACCTCGACACTCTCTGAACCGTTGCTTATCGCACAGCCGATGATCTTCTGCCAGAACCCAAGAAGAATGCGAAACGAGAGACGACCGACGCCGAGATCGTCACTCTCGCCGTCGCCCAAGTCCCTATGGGCCTTCCCGCCCAGCACGCCTATAACAAGCGCCGTGCGCGTCTTTGGGAAGCCATCGAGTGCACATGCTGCCCCGGGCGCTTCGGGGTGGGGAGACTATCCTCTGTGACAAGGGACACGCCGGCCGGGACTGACGTGGCATCAATCATCTAGAGGCTAGAGAGCTGCGGCCGGCTGTCCCCCGTCGGTGGAGACCGTCTCTTCGGTCGTCTCCACAACGCTACGTCTGCCGGCCAGGTGCTTTGCGAGAGCGGCTTCCTTCGCCTTGACGGCTTCCCACTCCGCGGCGGCCTTCTCGGCGGCCTTTGCGCGCGCGTCCGTCGCTTTGACACGCACGTCGGAGGCGACCTGCTGCGCCTCTTTCGGCACGTCCACTATTGAAGCCGGAATGCTCTTGCCGGTCTCCTTCGACGCCTTCCATGCAAGGAAGACCACGATCGCTACCAGCCCGCCCACGAATCCCGCCAGAACTACTCGTCCGAAAGTCATCCCTTCTCCTCCTTGGTTTGGGCTTGCCTCGTTCCCAGTCGGCTACGGTATGACTGCATGATTCTATGATGCTCCTTCTTGCGCCCTTTTGCAGCCAGAACATTGGAAGCGCGCGACAACCTCGGGAGCCCTCGCCGGCGAGCGGATGAGCTTCACACCGGTACTGTGCGTAGCGCCAACGCTTGCATCAGCGCGAAGGCAGCGAGGCTACCGCGGCAGAGACGACCTCCCCGCTATGCGGCCGGACTTCGGCGACACGTCCACAGATCAGCTCCCCTTTCGCTCGATCCCGGCAGGCGACGGCTGGCCGGCGACTCGCGATGGAGGGATACTACGTCGGAATCGTCGAGCCGCCGCTCGTGCCAGATCCTCGGGGACAAAGGAAGTGCACCTTGGAAGCCACCTACGGATCAGTAGTGACAATCAGCTACACACTCACACTCGATGACGGCGAAGTCGTGGGAGAGCGAGACCATCGCCTCGAGTATCTGCACGGCTGGCACAACATAGTCCCCGGACTCGAAAAGGCTCTGGAGGGCATCAGGGTGGGCGAGAGGCGCTCGATTGTGCTCGAGCCGGCCGAAGCGTACGGTGACTACGATGCCGACCGGCTCATAACCATGCCGATCGGCTCGGTTCCTCCGAACGTGGAACTCGAGCCGGGCGTGCAGATCCGCGCGAAGACGGCGCGTGGGCCCGTGACCTTGACGGTGTCGGAGGTCAGAAGCGACAGCGTGGTCTTTGACGCGAACCATCCGTTTGCCGGCAAGAGGCTGCACTTCGACGTCGAGGCGAGGGACATCCGGACCGCCATCGGACGTGAACTGAGGCAGGGCTACCCGGGCACTGAATGCAACGACATCAGTTGTTGTTGATGAAACCTGGCAGGTATTTGACGTGGACGAGGGCTAGCCTATACTCGAAATAGGCGTTTAGGTGTCTTCGAGGCTCCCGGGAAGGGATGGACCATGAAGCGTCTCGTCTTCTTCGGCGCGGCTTTCTTGGCCGCGCTGCTCGTGTCCTTCACACCGGCATCCGCGGCGGTCGACGACGACATCCCCGGGGCCGCGCTGGCGATCGGGAGTGGCGCCTCCGGAACGGTGGATTCCTCTGACGTGAGCGACGTCTATTCAGTGGTCCTCACGGCTGGGGAGGAGGTACACGTTCGCTGTGATCCCGGTTCGGGCGGCGGAGCCAAGGGCTCCTTCGAACTGCTGGTTCCGGGCGCATCGTCGATCGCCTCCGCCGACAGCTACATTGGCATGGCGTATACGCTAAGCGGCGGCAGCTTCCTGCGGTTCTGGGCGGATTTCGACTACGTACCGGCCAAGTCGGGCACCTACTACCTGCATGTCGGCTGGAAGGAGGGTACGCTCAGCTACTCGGTGTCTGTAGAGCGCACCACGCGGCCTCCGCTGACTCTCGCTCCTGACAGCGATCAGATTCCCGGGACGCCGGTCGGCGCGGGCGCGGTCACCGGAGTGGTATCGACAAGCGCGGATGAAAACGACGTGTACGCCGTTGCGCTGACCGCCGGCCAGCCTGTCACGATCCAGCTCAAGGCGCTGGGCTCGTCCATAGGTTATCTGAGTCTGCTCGACCCGAGCACCCCCTCGCTATCGAGCCGCTATAGCCACCGACTGGGCGAGCGCGTGAAGGCCGACGACGACGAGATAGGCCAGATCCAATACACGCCCACGCAGAGCGCCACTTACTACGTGCTGGTGGAGGTAGGGGGAGGCATTTTTGCCGAGAACTTCCCGTACCAACTGATCGTCTCCGCGGGTGAGCCTCCCGAGCCGGGCGGATTCACCGACGTCGCCGGGTCACCCTACGAGACCGCCATCTACGAACTGGCCGGCAGGGGCATAATCACCGGCTTCGAGGATGGCACTTTTCGTCCCGACGCTCCTGTGAGCCGGCAGCAGTTCGCCAAGATGATAGTCAAGACACTGAACCTGGCGGTCACCGGCGCTGAGGTCTGCCCGTTTGTCGATGTGCCCACGCAGACAGGCGCCGACCCCTTCTACCCGGCCAAGTACGTGGCGGTGTGCGCGGCTCGGGGCATCACCCTGGGTAAGACGCCGGCTACGTTCGCGCCCTACGAGAGCATCCTGCGCCAACAGCTGATAAGCATGGTCGCACGTGCGGCGAGCCTTTCCGATCCTCCGGCCGACTACGCGCCGACCTTCTTGCCGGGCCAGTTCTACCCCGAACAGCACTACCTGAACGCCCGCAAGGCCGCATACGCTGCGCTGCTCGAGGGACTGCAGGGCATCGGGCCTTCGTATGACTTCTTTGCCGCCTCCACCCGGGGCGAGTGTGCCCAACTGCTGTACAACGTGTTGCGGGGGCAGTAGGCTGCCGGTCTCAGCGGGTCCCGCTCCCGGATCGTAGACCTCTGCGCTCGCCGCCGACCGCATCGCAGACTCGGGTCGCAGTCCAGGCGGGTCTGTCTCGCGCTTTCCAGGGTGACCGCGTTGACATCTGCGCCGAGGCAGCTCCCCGCGCGGGAAAGACGACTTCGTCCTCGCCGCCGCCCCCAGGGCGCGGTGACTATCTTCACGTCGTCTGGCACCTCGAACGTGTCACTGGTCCCTGTACTCGCCGAACAGGTCGTTCAGGGTCTGACCGCCGGCGCCCTGGCTGCCGCTTGGCTGACTTCCGGTGCTCGTTGACGAGAGTGTCGTGGTCGACCCGGCGGGCGGCACTAGGCGCCAGCGTGCCGCAGATGGCCCCGCAAGACTACGGCACGAGCATGTTGAAGAGGATCTGAGCGCACTCACCGCGAGTCGAAGGCGCGAAGAAGTCGTACGCGGGTCCCATGCCCTCCAGCCCGTCGAGCAGTGCCCCGTGCGCGGCCTTGCGCGCATTCTCGTAGTGCTCGGGAAGCGAGAACTGCCCGGCTGAGAAGTTGGGCGTGAACCCGGGCGGTGGCTCCGGCGGGCCCGCCGCTCTCACCACCATGGTTATCAATTGCTGATGGGTGATGGCCTCGGCGGGAGCGAACTCGGTCGGCGTCTTGCCCTGGGTAATGCCGTGGGCCGCACACACCGCCACGTATTTGGAGGGATAGAAGGGATCGATTCCCGATTGGGCGGCGACGTCGGCGAAGGGGCACACCTCGGCCCCCGTGACCGGCAACTGCAGGGCCCGCACGATCATCTTGGCGAACTGCTGGCGGGTGACCGGCTCCCAAGGCCTGAAGGTGCCGTCCTGGAAGCCGGTGATGATGCCCTGGCTCGAGAGATACTGGATGGCCGCCAGGTAGCGATGACCGGGCGGCACGTCGGGAAATCCTCCGCCAGAGGCAAGCGTTGTGGTGGTCGTGCCGGGACTTGGGGCGGTCGTTGTGGTGGTCGAACTGGTGGACGTTGTCGTGGGGGACATCGTGGTAGTGGTGGTCGGAACGGCCGGCAGCTTGACGGCGTCGAGCACCGACACGCGTTGTGCCCGGTCGGTCGTCGTGCCGTCACCTAGTTGGCCGAAGCCGTTCCATCCGGAGACCCACAGAGCGCCGCCGGCACCAAGACTGAGCGAGTGATTGACGCCGGCCGCGAGCGCGACCCAATTGGTGCCGCCGCCGATCTGAACCGGCGCCGAGCGGTCGACTGTAGCGCCGTCACCCAGTTGGCCCAGGCTGTTGTGTCCCCAAGCATAGAGGGAGCCGTCGGTTCTCAACGCTAGGGCGTGGTAGCCGCCCGCTGATATGGCCGCCCATCCCGCGCCTACCTGCGTCGGACTGTAGCTCTTGACATTGCTTCCGTCGCCCAGTTGCCCGAAGGCGTTTTCTCCCCAGGCCCACAAGGTGCCCCCGCCTCCCAAGGCGAGGGAGAAGGAGGAACCTGCCGACACCGCTACCCACCCGGTGCCGTTTCCGATGCGGATGGGAGCGGAGCGGCTGGTGGTCGTGCCATCGCCCAACTCACCGGCGGCGTTGTGTCCCCATGCCCAGAGCGAGCCGTCGGACCTGAGCGCCAGGGAGTGGAACTCTCCAGCCGACACGGCTACCCACCCGGTGCCGATGCCGACCCGGACGGGGCTCGAGCGGTCGGTATGTGTGCCGTCGCCGATCTGCCCGCGCCAATTGCTGCCCCACGCCCAGAGCGACCCGTCGGCCCTGACGCCAAGGCAATGCCACCAGCCCGCCGACACAGCCACCCAGTCGTGCTCCGTTCCCACGCGCATGGGCACAGAGCGATGGGTCGTGGTGCCGTCGCCCAACTGGCCGCTTGCGTTGCCGCCCCAGGCCCAGAGCGACCCGTCGCTCTTCAGCGCGAGAGTATGGTCGAAGCCCGCGTCGACCGCCACCCAGTCGGTGGCGCTGCCCACGCGAGTGGGCGTGTGGCGATCGGTCGTGGTGCCGTCACCCACTTGGCCCTCGCTGTTGCGTCCCCAGGCCCAGAGCGACCCGTCGGCCCTCACGGCGACCGAATGCTGGTTGCCGGCGGCGATGGTGAGCTTCGCCCCAGAGCCGGGTATCGGCACGGTGAGAGCAGGCGCGGCGGTGGTCCACGCGAGTACGGTCGACAGTGTCACCACGAGCGCCGCGGCGAAGACCGCTACAGCGGTGTTCGTGAGCCGGCGGCCCTTGAGAAATGCGTATCTGTCGCAGGCCTTGCGCATTGCCAGATCCTCCCCTCGAGTTCGGTGCTCGCTCGTTGAGAAGCGCTATCTTCAGCCTACGTCGAAAAGGGCACCGGGGCAACCATCGAAATCGCGTGGCAAGAATCTACTGCTTTGTCACCGTCCACTCGCCTTAGAGCGTGTAGAGCATCTTGCCTTCTTCGCTGACGGTGATCGTCATCTGCCCTTTCATGACCTGGTCGTCGCCGACCTGTGAAGCCGCGAGGAGCACGTGGAACTAGGGACGAACGCGGCTGGTCGCTGCGCGGCGGGAGGGCTATAACGGGCGAGGATATGCGACCAAAGGGCAATACGCGGGTTCGATCACACGCTCCCTGTCCGGCTCAGTACTGCCGATAACACTATCCAGCGGGGCCACGTGGGCCGGGTAGGGTCAGCCTTTCGAAAGGGGCACAGATGAGCAAGTGGTTGAACTTGACGGGCATGCTCGCGGGCATGGTGGGCATCTTCTTCGGGTTCTTCTACCTGGGGACGGACTCAGAACTCGCGCTGGCCATCGTGGCGGCGACCACGGTGGGGGCCGTGGGGGTGCTGGCCTTCGTGCGCCACTTCGTATTCCACAAGAGCGACGCGAAGCGCATGGGGTGGGAGAGCGAACGGCCCGAATGGGCCTATGAGGTCGGTTTCGCCAACCTCGCGTTCGCGGTCATCGCGCTCGTCAGCGTCTTTGCGTGTCTCGGCGTCAAGGCCCAGGCGGTCGGGGTGCTTGGCTATGCGGTCTACCTCATGCAGGCGGCGATCCTGCACGCGCACGGCTACATCAAGAGCGAGACGAAGTCAGCGGCCAAGCTCTGGAGGTCGGTCGTCGGCACAGCCTCCTTCGCGGCCATCATGCTGTTCTTCTCCATCTACGCGTTGGCGGGCGGCATAGTTGTCGACGGCGACAAGGGCGACCCGGCACAGTCGGCCGCCGGGCCCTCGGCCGCGACCAACATCGTGCAGGCCACCCCAGTCGAGCATGTCACAGTCGGGGATATCTCCGTGGGCTATCGCGTGATCGGCCCTCTCGCTGAGGACCAAGAAGCGGACGACGAGACTCCGCTACTCCTCATCGTCGGCTCCAGTTCGACCATGGACATGTGGCCGCCGGCGCTGGTCTCGGCCCTGGCCGCGGACCGCAAGGTGATCGTGTTCGACAACAGGGGCATGGGTGAGACCAGCAATCCCAAGAGCACCTACGCCTTGGACCAGCTTGCCGACGACACCGCGGGGCTCATCACCGCGCTGGGTTATGGTCCCGTCGACGTCATGGGGTGGTCCATGGGGGGCGACGTGGCGATCGATTTGGCCCTGCGCCATCCGCAAGCCATCCGGCGGCTGATATCGTACGCCGGCAGTGCCGGGGGACCCTCGGCTGTGGGGCCCTCGCAGGAGGTCATCGCCGTGCTCACAGACACGTCGGGCGACCCGCAGCAGCGTGAGATGAAGTTGCTCGAGCTCCTGTTCCCCGAGTCGTACCGTACGGCGCACCCGGACTACATGAGTACTTTCCCGATGCCTGTCGAGAAGGCAGACCCGGCCCAGATCGGCCTGCAGAACCAGGCGATCGGGGCGTGGGAGGGCGCACCCGGCGGCGCCAAGGGCATCAACTGTCCGGTACTGTTCGTCACGGGCGCCGAGGACCAGCTGACGCCACCGCTGAATGCCGTCGCCATGGCCGCCCAGGTTCCGGGATCATGGCTGATGCAGTTTGCCGGCGCCGGCCACGGTCTCATGTACCAGGAGCCGCGGAACCTGGCCGGCGCCGTGCTGCTCTTCCTCGGTGATACCTCGGACCGGTAGCCGTCGGGTGGCTCGGGCGCGGGGTCCGGCAGAGGCGGCCTCGCAGGAGAAGAGGAAGCGTTCAGGGAAGGCGCGCGCCCAGGCCTTCTGATAGATCGTGGCGGACGTGGCGCAGATGAATACCTTCAAGGCCCCGGGGGCGGTATGCTGGATGGTATCTGGCAGGGTGCCGGGGCCGCGCTCGGTGCGTCGGTCGCAGTCGTGACCCGACGCTCTGAGCTGCCTAGTTCACAAGGAGACAAGGATGAACCAAGCGGAGATATTGACGCTCCTCAACAATGCCGGTCGGGACGAGTTGGTTGAGCTGCCTGGCGTTGGCCCTGTGCTGGCGGAGCGGATCATCGCTGCTCGTCCCTACGACTCACTCGAGGCCGTGCCGGCCGTGAAAGGAGTCAGTGCCGGTTCCCTGGAGCGTTGGATGGCGTCGGCGGCGGATGCTCCCCAGCCCGACCCAGAGCCGGCGCCCGGCGCAATCGAGGACGGTCCGGTCCCAGAGGCCGATACCACCGGCGCATCCAATGACCAGTCTCCTCTGGACGGAGCCAAGGATGCCGTTCTGAAGGGGGGACAGGCCCTCGGCAGAAGCGTCACCTGGCTTGGAGGATCTGTCCGGAGGCGGGGTCGGAGTATTCGCCAGGCCGCCGAAACGCTACCCGAGAGACTCGATCCGGCGACGCGCTCGTGGGGTGCTTCTAAGACCATCGTAGTCAGCAGCATCATTGCCGCGCTGGTAGCCATTCTGCTCACATTGGCAGTCCTGGGCGGCGTCAATGGCAGTCTGAAGTACGCCACCTCGTCCGAATACCATGCCAACCAGGCCGCGATATCCTCTCTGACCGCTCAGGTGGACACTCTCCGTCAAGACCTCGATGGCCTGCGCGGGCGCGTGGATGTACTGGAAGGAATGGGTGAACGCATCGTCGTCTTGGAGAGGGCCCAGCAGCAGTTGACCAGCGACCAAGAAGCGGTCGGCCGGCAGGTCAGCGCCATGCAGACCGAAGTGACCGCCCTGAACAGCAAGGTCGAGCAACAGGAGGAACGCACTCAACGCTTCGAGACGTTTCTGAAGGACCTTCAAACCCTTCTCGGCGGCCTCTTTACACAAGGAGTAACGCAATGAGCAACGAGAACACAACCGCTTCTCTCCCATCCCGCCGGGGACGGGGTTTCGTAACGGCTCTCCGCTACCTACTCTTGCTGGCCGTCCTTGGTGGCATCGGCGTCGGTCTCTACTTTGGTGTGCCATATCTGTACGAGAGATTCATCGTGCCCGTCGAAGCCAACACCGAGCGCCTGGCAGAGATCGAGGGCAAGCAGTCGGCCGACGTGCAGATGTTGACCGGCCAGATATCCGATCTCCAATCCCGCCTCGCGGGACTCGAAACCGGGCAGACCCAGGGCGCCCAGGCGATCGCCGAGATGACCGGCCGGGTCGATGCGGTGGAAACCGCGGTGGCGACCCAGACAGGCAGCCTACAGCGATTGGAGGCCTTGGGAGCCCGCCTGGATGCGTTGACCGCCACGGTCAGCGGACACGACACTCTGCTGGCCGGCGAGGGCTCCGTCTTGGCCGGCCTGCGGCGCGAGATCAAGTTCAGCCGCGCTATCGAGCTGCTCGCCCGCGCCCGCCTGCATCTCTCCCAGAGCAACTTCGGGCTGGCGAAGGAAGACGTGATCGCCGCCCGCGATCTGGTTCAGGCTCTGCGGGATGAGGTCCCCGCCGGGGAGTCGTCTACTGTGCAAGGCATTCTGACGCGGCTTGACTTGGCGCTGGGTAACTTGCCCGCCTTCCCCGTGGTTGCGGCGGATGATGTGGATACCGCTTGGCAGTTGCTGGTCAACCGTCCGGTCGAGCAGGTGCAGGAAACCCTCACTCCCGTGACAGTCACCACGACACCGGCGACTACTGTGCCGTGATGCATCTCCGGCCGGAGCGACGGGGCGATTACGCCCGGATTGTGCCCCGTTTGGCCCGCCTGCATCGCCCATACGTTGGAGATATGGTAGTAGCGCTGCTGCGATAGCTCCGACTCCGCGCGCGTCGAGATTGGAGTGGTCATGGGCGCGAGTTCGGGACGGGCCGCGACCCGATGAGCGGCTACTTCTTCAACTGGTACGCCCTACCTCCCCTCGGATGAAGCCACCATGGGGCGTATCTTCGAACCGTTCTTCACTACCCAGGATCCGGGCAAAGGCACCGGCTTGGGGCTTGCGAGTGTCTATGGTGTGGTGCGGCAGAGTGGGGGCAGCATCTCCGTAACCAGCGAGTTCGGTAGGGGCACGAAATTCAAGATCTACCTGCCCAGCACACTGCAGGCCCCCGATTCTCTCGTGACCATCGCCCGGACTCGTCAGGCGCCCGCCGCCGGCAAGACCGTCATGGTGGTCGAAGATGAGGCGGCTCTGCGCGGCCTCATCGAGCGCATACTTCACGCGGCCGGTTACGGCCTCCGCGCCTTCAGCTCCGCCGACGAAGCCATGCTGGCCTTCGAGGGGGGCGAATGCTCGGTCGACCTCTTGATCACGGACGTGGTGCTGCCCGGGGTCCTGCAGGGCCATGATCTCGCCCAGGCCATTCTGACGCGGCGACCAGATCTGCCGGTTCTGTTCGTGTCCGGATACACTCGCGACGCGCTCGTCGACGCCGGTCGCCTCAGCCAGGGAGTCCACCTGCTCGAGAAGCCCTTCACCCCCGACGCGCTCATCGCAAACGTGCGAGAAGTGCTTGACGGGGCCTCACGCTGAGCCGGCAGGCGCTCGTCTGAAGACGGAGGGGTCGCCGAAAGGGCACGGCCGGGACGTCGGTTTTCGGCAGCCTTCTAAGGGCGCTCTGTCTCGCGCGCGGGTCCGGCATTGCGAACGGTCGCGGCAACCGTTTCAGAAGCGATCTCGATGCCGGCCTCGTCGAGACGCTGCCGTATGCGGCGGCTAAGCCCGTCCTTGACCGAACGGGCGGTCCGGATTGGCACGACGAAACGAGCTGCCAGTTCCATCCAGTTATCGGTGATCCGCACGAAGACGTGCGGCTCAACCTCGACGCGAGGAACGGGGTACTTCTTGAGCATCAGACGCATCGCCTCTTGCGCCCCCTCCGACTGCGAGACCGCCCTGGCCTCTTCCAGCATGATGTGTTCGGCGGTGACCCAGTCGGCTTCGTGAGGTATGGGAATCGTCAGTTCTTCCCATATGTATTCAAAGACGGAGGAGTAGTTGTAGACGGGATCGGTGAACGTCTTCTTGTTCGAGATGGCGACGATGCGCCCGGTGTATTGCCGGCCGCGCACCCAGGTGCCATCGTCGCCGGGCGAGCCGATCTCCATGAGCTTGGTTCTCACCAGGGTGATGTCTATGACATCGCCGCGGACACCGCCCATTTCGATGCGGTCGCCAACGCGAAAGACTCCTCCCGACATGATGTTGGCCCAACCCGCGACCGCCCCTATGACCTCCTGCAACGCGAATGCCGCTCCGGCGCCGAGGAGTCCGAGGACCAGCCCGAGCTGGCCGGCGAAAGGCCTCCAGATGAAGCCCAAACCGATCAGGGCAAGAATGGTCACGATGTATCCGGCGAACTTCCGCGAATGGTAGCGGACCAGGTGGTCTTTGATCCTCCAGCGGAAAAGGAACCGTATGGCCACGGTGACCACGATGGCGCCGGCCAGCAGCAGGGCCGAGGTGACGAACTTGCCGCCCACCGTCTTGCTATCGAGGATGAGAGCTACCAAGGAGTCCATTCTCAGTCGCCCTCCCAGCCGGTCCATGGACAGCAGTCCCGTGGATACTGCCGACCATGATATACCCTTGCACGGTGGTGGCTGCCGCCCGGCGAGCGGGCCGGAAGCGATGCCGCGCCACGACGGCGCGGAGATCGCTGCGCCGTGCCCGGCCCCGGCCGCTGACTGGTGATACTGTTGGCGTAGTGGAGCCTGAAGACCGGCCCGGTCTCGGAATCGTCAAGGGTTCGAGGTGATCGCGTGTTGAACCGTACGTGGCTGGCGCACCGATGGAGCCGGTTTTCACACAACTACTGGCTGGTGCCGGCCGCGATGGTGGCCGTCGCGATCGGGCTGGCGCTTCTTCTGCCCTGGATCGATCAGACCATCGGCAAGCACCGGGTAGGGGTCGCCCGCTGGATATACGACGGTGGGCCGGAAGGTGCGCGCGCCATACTGACGACCGTCGCGGGCTCGATGATCACCGTGGCCGCGTTGACCTTCTCCATTACCATTGTCGGTCTCTCGACCGCCTCGCAGCAGTTCGGCCCCCGGCTACTCAGGAACTTCATCAGAGACCGCGGCTATCAGGTCGTGTTGGGCACCTTTCTCGCCACCTTCATCTACTGCCTTCTCGTTCTGCGAACGGTGCGGAGCAACGGCTCGCTGCAGTTCGTGCCCTATCTCTCGCTGGCTCTGGGCATTCTTTTGGCCGTCGTCGGGGTGGGGGTGCTCGTCTACTTCATCCACCACGCCGCTCACGCGATACGAGCGGAGACCATCGTGGCCACCACTGGTCGTGAACTGCGCTTGGCCATCGATCGCCTTTCGCCCCCGATCGAGAACGGCCGGCACGTGGGGCGCAGGACGATCCGCGGTTTGCCGGAGGGCTTTCCCTCGGGGGCCAAGGAGATCACCGCCGCTGCCAGTGGGTATATCCAAGCTATACATGTCGATAGGCTCCTGAAGCTGGCCGGTGAGAACGGACTCGTGTGCCGTCTCGAGCACCGCGTGGGTCATTTCATCACTGAAGAAGACACATTGCTGGAGGTGTGGCCCGGTACGGCGCCGACCGACGAACTACGGACCGACTTGAATGATTGCTTTGTTCTTGGGACAGAGAGGTCTCTCAATGAGGATGTGGAGTCCGCGGTCGACCAACTGGTCGAAGTCGCCGTCCGTTCGCTCTCCCCGGGAATCAATGACCCCGCGACCGCCTGCGCGTGCATCGATCAACTGACAGACGGCTTGAGACTCGTCGGAGAGCGCACTATTCCGCCCGCCATCCTATGCTACGAAGACGAGGTGAGGCTGGTCACCTATCCGGTGACGTACGCCCGCTTGGTCGACGCGGCCTTCAGCCGCATTCGCCAGTACAGCGGTGGAAGCGTTCCTGTGGTTCTCCGCCTGCTTGGGTCCATAGCCTCACTTGTTCCGCGGGTCCAGTATGACTCGCACCGGGCGGCGCTTCTGCGCCAGGCACGGGCGCTGTGGCGGGTCAGCCAAGAGTCGGTGCCCGAACCCGATGATCTCCGCGACATCGAGACGCGCTACAAAGCGGTGGAGCGAGCGTCGGAGGCCGCCGGTTCGTGACGGCCAGAACCGCCGCGAGACTGGTCGAGGTCGCGACGTCCGGCCGGACCGAGCGGGCTCGGAGTGTCGGTCGAGGCCGCCGCTTTCACGGGCGCCAGACCGAGCCCTCCCACCACATGTGCCAGAGGGCGTCGTCGGTGCCCCGGACGAAGAGGTCGATGCGGTTCTGACCCCACCTGACGGCGGCGGGACTGGAGGCGACCGGTCCGGTGCCCAGGCTTGACCAGCCGGCCAGGAATTGCCGCTCGCGGGTGAGATCTGCCACAGAGCGCCGTCCGGGGCTTTTGGACAAAGACGCCCAACTCGCATGCCGAGGGACTGGATGTCACAGTGCCGCCCACGTCGTCCCGAGTAATTGCAGAATTGCTAACTTGTGCAATAATGGACACACGAACGAGGATTTGAAAGGAAAGCGACTATGGAAGCCACGTATGGAGCGGTGGTCACCCTCAACTACACTCTGTCTCTCGACGATGGCGAGGTTCTCGGAGAACCCGATGACCACGTAGAGTACCTGCACGGCTACTACAACATCGTCCCCGGGCTCGAGAAGGCTCTCGAGGGCGTACAGTCAGGCGAGCGGCGCTCGGTCGTGGTAGAGCCGGTCGACGCCTACGGCGAGCACTTCGCCGATCGTCTTGTCACGGTGCCTCTCGACCGCATGCCTGAAGGCATGGATATGCAGCCGGGCGTGACCGTCACGACGAACACACCGCGGGGCCCGGTCACGCTGACGGTCTCAGAGGTGGGCGACGAGAACGTGGTGCTCGACGCGAACCATCCACTGGCGGGCAAACGGCTTCACTTCGAGGTGGAGGTGCTCGACGTGCGGGCCGCGGCTCGTCACGAATTGCAGCAGGGCCATCCCGGACCGCAGTCCTGCACCACGTTCACCTGAGGTTGATCTGTCGCGGCGCGGTCGCGCCGCCACAACAAGCAATTGGGCGGGTTCAGACCAGTCCGGTCGCTCGACCGGGCTGGCCGGCCAGCCAGAGCAGCGCCGTGGCCTCGGCGAAGGCCGACGGAACGAACTTCAATCGGTCGTTGGTGAAGAGCTCGTCGATGCGGCTACCTGGCTGCAGGTGGCAGGCAAGGCTGTCGGAGTTCCGCTTCAGGGCTGAGCGGATGGTCTCGCCGAGGCCGCCGTCGATCCAGGCGGCTTGCTGAACGTCGAAACCTATCTTGTACCGGGCGTCGCGGATGGCAGTGGGCAATCTGTCGCCGATGGTATGCCGCACGATCCACTTGCCGCGGCCGGCGCGCAGCTTGAGCGAGTCGGGCAGCGCGAGCCCGAACTCCACCACGCGGTAGTCGACGAAGGGCAACCTCGACTCGACGCTGTTGCCCATGGAGTTGCTGTCTTCGTATCGGAGAAGAGTGGGTAGGCTGGCGAGCTTCACATCGGTCGCCTGGCGGGTCCACAGGGGTTCGTCGGGCGAGTAGCCGATACGGAGTCCGCTGTCGGGCAGGCGGAGCGCGCTGGAAAGCCCGGAGGCTCGCAGGTAGCGGTGACGTGCCCTCCAGGTCTGGGTCCAGAGCCCGCGCTCGGCCACGACGGTCGGCAGCAGGGTGGCCGCATAGGCGAGGGCTCTTGCGAAGCGGCGCTGCCGCACCAGGCGCCTGAAGTAGAAGACCTGGAACTTGTGGTAGCCCATGAAAGCCTCGTCGCCTCCCTGGCCCCCGAGCAGCACCTTGAACCCGTCGCTCCTACACCTGCGGAACACGAGGTACTGCGCGATGATCGTCGCGCTTGGAAAGGGGCCTGCCTGTGCCGCGACCACCTGGGGATACGTCTCGCAGATCTCGTCTACGGTTGGCCAGATGAACGTGACGTCTATGCCCGCCTTGTCGGAGAATCCCTTGACAAGCGGACCTTCGGAGGCGGCGGCGCCGGGTTCGCCGAAGGTGAAGCCGCGCAGCCCGTCGTTGGGATGTCCCGCGGCGATAGCCGCGACGGTCGACGAATCCAGCCCCCCGCTCAGACTGACCGCGACCGGCACGTCCGAACGCAGGCGTATGCGCACTGCGTCGTCGAGAAGGGCGTCGAGCCTCTCGGCGGCCTCGCGCACCGAGATGCCGGCGAGGTCGCCGGCGAGCGCTCCCACGCGCGCCTCGAGCTGGTAGAAGGGGCTCAGGGCCGTCTCGAGCCGGCCGCCTGCAACCCTGACGCTCATCGAGTGCGCGGGGGCCAAGGCCCGCATGCCGCGATAGGGAGCGGCCTCGTCGTGCTCGTAGAGGCCGTAGCGGACCCCGGTGGCGAGATAGTCGGGGTCGAGGTCGAGACCCAGCGCCTCGGCTATGGGCCGGGGCGTCGACGCGAAGTACAGGTCGGGTCCGTGCGCCGCGACGTAGAGAGGCTTGACTCCGAAGCGGTCGCGTACGAGGTGGAGGGTCTCGTCGCGCGTGTCGAAGAGCCCGAAGGCGAACATGCCGTTGAGCCGCGGCAGCATCTCGGCGCCCCACTCCTTGAAGGCCTCGAGCAGCACTTCGGTGTCGCTCGTACCGTTGAAGCGATGCCCGCGGGCAAGGAGTTGCTCCCTCAGTTCGACGTAGTTGTATATCTCTCCGTTGAAGACGATGCAGACCTGGTGGTCGATGTCCCACATGGGCTGGTCGCCGGTGGCGGTGAGGTCGATGATCGAGAGGCGGTTGTGGCCGAGGACCACTCCGGCCGACCGCCCGTCGATCGTCACGACGCCGTTCGCGTCGGGCCCGCGGGCGTGCTGGCGCTCAACGATGCCGGTGACGATCCCTCGCTGGGCGAGTCCCAGATGGGCGCCGAAAACACCCGCTATGCCGCACACTTTAGACTCGCCCTTCTATGAGCGCCGCCAGGCGCGCGGTCGTCGCCGCGACGTCGAACTCCTCTTCGATGCGACGCCGGCCTGCCGCTCCGACCTCGGCGCGATACGAAGCGTCTCTGGCCAGCCGCTCGAGAGCCTCGGCGAGCGCAGCGGCATCCCTCTCGGGCACGATGACGCCCGCCCCTCCCCCGAGTAACTCGGGGATGCCTCCCGTGTTCGTCGAAACCACCGGAATCCGGTGGGCCATAGCTTCCATGAGCGCCACCGGGATACCCTCCTGGAGATTGCCCCCGAGATCGATGCTAGGCAGAGCGACGATGTCCGCTCGGCCCGTTCGATACCACTCCAAGATCTGGTGGTGCGGCACCTGTCCCTCGAAGGCGACCGCCTCGGCGACGCCGAGTTGACGCGCCATTTCTTGGAGTTCCCGCCGCAATGGACCCTCGCCCGCGAGCACGAGCGAGCATTCCACGCCTCGATCGCGCATGAGTCTGAGCGCCTCGATGAGAAAGCGGTGTCCCTTGATGGTGTAGAGATAGGCGGGGCACAGCACCACGAGGGGTTCGTCGTGGCGCGCGCTCAGCCGCGCCGGGTCGGGCAGGCGGACGCCCAGGTGGACCACGTGGGTCCGGCGCGCCGGGGCATCGACGCCGACTCGTTCGGCGATGGCGAGGCCCGAGAGGGAGATGAAGCGTGAGAACGCCGCCTCGCGAAGCTTCAGGTCGAGCAGATTGGGTTGCGCGATGTCCTCACTGTGCAGGGTGACGCTCCACGGCCGGCCGGACACCCGGCCTGCGACGAGGGCCATGGTCGCAGTCGTGCGGCCCCAGTGTGCGTGGATATGGTCGGCGCGCCACCGTCTGGCCAGCCGGGCAAGCCATAGACTCTTGGGAAAGACGAGCATGTTCTTCAGAAAGGTCGCCGGATTCTCGCTCCGCGCTAGGAGCGCGAGCGCGCTCATGGTCTGCAACGGCGAACGCAGCGCTTGCGCCGCGGCTCCGAGCAGCACCTTCAGCCCGATCATGGGCTGGGCCGCGCAGAAGCCGGTCAGAGCGCCGGCATCGTCGTTGAAGACGGCGCCGTCGGGGTTGCGTGGCACGATGAGGAGATCGTGGCCGAGCCTCATCAGCTCATCAGCCTCCGCGATGAGGAATTGCTCCCCTGGCCCCAGCGGCATCGAGGCGGTCACGTATAGCAGGCGAAGGCGGCGATCGGCACCGGTCATGCCCAGAACTCCCATGTGTCCTTTCAACGGAGCATCGGAACGTGCGCGCTTCGAGTTTAGTGGCGCCCGGCAGGCGCACCACGTGGCATCGCGCGGCGCACTGCCCTGCGGTGTACGATACCGCGTCGTACGGGGTCAGGTGCTGCCTCTAGCCTTGCGGAAAGGCGGGTGCGCGGAGCATAGTGGGTACGGTGTCGGCTTCTGACCGGGTCGTAGGGGGGCCATGGAACCTGGACGGCTGGAGAACGAGGACCTCTATAGAGCCCTGTTCGCGTCACTGGACGCTGTCTACGTGCACGACCTCGAGGGGCGGTTCATCGATGCCAACGACGCCGCGCTCGAGCTTGCGGGTTATTCCCGCGAAGAACTTCTTGGTTCCGACATATCGCTACTGCTCGACGAGTCGCAGGTCGCGGTTCTGCGCGCCGCCGTAGGGGAGCTGCTGAGGTCGGGTGAGCTGGCGGCGAGGCCCCGATTCCGCATGCGGCGCAAGGACGGGGCCGACGTGTACGTCGAGACCAACGCCTCCGTCGCTCTCCGCGAAGGGAAGCCCTACGCCATCCTCGGCGTCGCTCACGACATCACCCAGCTGGTCGAGGCCGAGCGGGCCCTGGCCGATCAGAACGCGGCCCTCGTCGAACTCAACAGGCTCGCGATCGATCTGTCGCGGGCGGCGACTTCTGAGGCGATCGAGACGCTCGTCGTCGAACGGTTGCTGCGCATCAGCGGCGGAGTCGCCGCGATGTTCGCGGAGTATGACCCCGCGCCGCGGACGGTCACCGTGAAGCGAGCCACGCTCCCGCCCGGTGTGCTTGAGCGGGCTCTCCGTCTGCTCGGGCGCGAGATCGTGGGCCTGCAGACCGTCGTCGGCGACGACAGGTACCGCGATATCGTCGCCCGGCCTGTCAGGGTCAGCCACGATCTCGACGACGCCGGCCTGGGAGGAGTGTCGCCGTCCGAAGCGGCGTCCATGCAGACGCTCCTGATGGCCGACCGCTTCGTTAGCCTGGCGTACCTGGTCGACGGAGCGCTCTTCGGTCTGTCGGTGTTGGCTCTCGCGGAAGGCGGCGATGACCCTCCCGAGGGGGTTCTCGACACCTTCAGTTCCCTGGTGGCTCTCGCGCTTCGCAGGAGCCGGGCCGAGATGGCGCTGCAAATGAGCGAGGAGCGGCAGCGGCTGGTGACCGGGAATATCAGCGACGTCATCTGGACGACCGACACCGAGGGACGCTTCACCTATGTCAGCAGTTCTGTGGAGAAGCTGAGCGGATACGCGCCTGCAGAACGGTTGGGCCGGCGGGTGACCGAGGCGCTGACTCCCGAATCCGCGGTTATCGCCGAGCACGCCATCGCGGAGGCAGTCGCGCAGATCATGGCCGGCCACCCCGTCGCCGGGCTCCGGCTCGTCCTCGAGCAGCCCACAAAGGACGCTTCGACCATCTGGACCGAGCACACCGTGAGCGAGTTGCGCGACGTCTCGGGCCGGTGGATCGGATTCGCCGGGGTGACCCGGGACCTCACTGATCGCAGAGCGGCTGAAGACGCGCTGAAGCGGAGCGAGCAGAAGTACCGAACGGTCGTCGACAACTTACACGAAGGCGTGCTCGTGGCGTCCGAGGGCGGGGTCTTGTACTACAACAGCCGGCTGGCGCAGATGCTCGGGTACACAATCGATGAGATGGGCTCCGTGGATCTGGCGAGCGCGCTGCACCCGGACGACCGGCTCGGCGTAAGGGCTCGCTTGTCGGCCATAGTCGAACACCGCGATCCCGACCCCCATCTCGAGCTGAGACTGATCACGAAGGCGGGCGACACGAGGACCATGAGTGTGCATGCCTCGGCCATCGAGTGGCAGGGACAGCGCGCCGTCATCGTGTTTCTTGAAGATGTCTCGGAGTTCAAGCGCGCGGTGGCCGACCAGGAACTGAGTACCGAGATCCTACGCATGCTCAACGAGACTGGAGACACTCCCGACTCCGTCGAAAGGGTCGCCGCGGTCATCAAGGCGAGTACCGGGTTCGACTCGGTGGGTATTCGCCTGCGAGCGATGGACGGCGGCGGCGAGAGACGAGCGGACGCGACCGGCTCCATGCGACTTGCCGGCATGTGCGGACTGGTTATCTCGGGCTCGACAGACTCCGGCCTGCCCTTCTTCACGAGAGGGGGGAGTTTCTGGACCAACGACGCCTCGCAGCTGGTCGACTCGCCGCTCGCTGACGATCTCCCGGCAGGCCCCCTCGATGTCTGCGTCGACCCGGGTCATGCCTCGGTTGCCATGGTACCGATCAGGGACGATCAGCAGATCGTGGGCCTGCTTCACCTGGGCGACCACAGAACAGGGCGGCTCAGCCTCGAGGCCGTCGGCCGTCTCGAGGGCATCGCCGCCCACATCGGCGCGGCCCTGGTGCGCAGAAAGGCCGCGACCGCGCTGCGCGAAAGCCGGGAGCGCTACCAGACGCTGGTCAACCTCAGCCCCGATGCCATCGTGGTCGACGTGGACGGCCGCTACCAGTTTGCCAACGAGGCTGCCGCACGTCTGTTCGGCGCCGATTCTCCCGAAGCGCTTGTGGGCGCGGTGGTGATGGAGCGCATGCATCCCGACTACAGGGAGATCGTGGCCACGCGGGCCGCTCAGGTCGCCGCGGGCGGTGTGTCCAGCCCGCGGGAGATCAAGATCCTGCGCTTCGATGGTGACGTCCTCGATGTGGAGGTCACCGCCGCTCGTATCGAGTTCGACGGGCGTTTGGCGAAACAAGTCGTCTATCGGGACATCACCGAACGCAAGCTCGCTGATGCCAGGCAGCGTGAGTTGGAGCACCAGTTGCAGGAACGCCAGAAGCTCGAGAGTCTCGGAGTCTTGGCGGGAGGCATCGCCCACGACTTCAACAACATGTTGACGGCAATCATAGGCTACAGCGATCTGATACTGGCAAGCGGCATCTCCTCGCCTGACGAAACGCTCGCCGACGTAGGCGAGATCAGAGAAGCGGCGGGCCGGGCCAAGGATCTTACCGGCGCGATTCTCGCGTTCTCGCGCCGTCAGCCGCGCGAGGTCCAGACCCTGGCGCTCGACAGTCTGGTCGCTGACCTCGGGCCTCTCCTTCGCCGAACCATCGGTGAGGACATCGAATTGGTCTTCCGGATGCCCGAAGAGCAGGCGATCGTCGAGGCCGATTCGAGTCAACTCACCCAGGTGGTCATGAATCTCGTCGTGAACGCTCGAGATGCCATGCCCTTCGGCGGCACCATGACCATCGAGGTGAGCCGTAGGCTCTCAGCCGAGACGCCGGCTCGGGTGTCGCCCGCCCCGGGCCCGGGGGAGTGGGTGGTGCTCTCCGTATCCGACACCGGTATCGGCATCGAAGCGGAGATCATCGACCGCATCTTCGAGCCGTTCTTCACCACGAAGCGCCCCGGGGAAGGCACGGGCCTCGGGCTCAGCACGGCGTACGGCATCGCCCGCCAGAGCGGGGGCGACATCGTGGCTGCGAGCGAACTGGGCAAGGGATCGGTCTTCGAGGTGTACCTGCCTCCGGTCGGCTCCGGGGGCGGGCGCGGGAACGCCGCCGCAGGGGCGCAGGCCGAGAGCGACGCCCTCGGGGCCGTACCGGCCAAGGGCAAGACGATACTTCTGGTCGAAGACGAGCCCGCGGTACGTAGGCTGACCGTCCGGCTGCTGGAGGACGAGGGATACACCGTGCTGCCGGCCTCCGATGGCGACGAGGCCGTGAGCCTGGCCCGGCAGCCGCTGGCCGTCATCGATCTACTGCTCACCGACGTGGTGCTGCCGGGGAGTCTTCAAGGCGACGAGGTGGCGCGCGGCGTCGTAGCCGAGCGGCCGGGCATCAAGGTCATCTTCATGTCCGGCTATCCCCGACAACGTCATGCTCCAAGATGGACGCTTGGACGAGAGTCTCAACTACCTCGACAAGCCCTTCTCCAAGGGCGTACTGATCGCAAAGGTCAGAGAGGTGCTGGCGCTCGAGCCGTAGACTCGACGCGTCCGCCGGGCTGTGCGAAAAGGAAACGGCGGACGCCCTCCGGGCGGCCGGGGTTTGCGCGCGGTCGTTCAGTATGCTCTACTCTTCTGCCCAGGGCCTCATGTGCGGGGGCCGTCAATTCTCCGTCTCTCGAACGAAAGGGAGCACGATGGGTTCGAAGTACGAGTACGCGTTCGCGCCTCTCAGGATCCGGGGGGTGGACTTCAAGAACCGCCTGGAATTGGCGCCGCCGTCGCCCAATCTGGCGTCGAGAGACGCCCGGGTGACCCCTGGATTCGTCGATTTCTTCAGATCGTTCGCGCGGGGCGGAGCGGCTGTGCTCCATGTCGGCAACTCGCCGATCGACATCAAAGAGGCCAGCGACGAAGAACGTCACTTGGATCTCGGCAGCGACGACGCGATCCTGCCGCTCACGACCTTCGTGGAGATGTGCCAGGGCTTGGAGCCCTCGCCTCGCTCGAGATCAACCATAACGGCAAGGATTCTGACTTCGCGAAGACCGGCAAGCGGGCCTATGCTCCCTCGTCGATCATGCCGTCGCACGGAGGCGTGGCGCTCGAAGCTTCAGAACCGCGAACCTCTGATGACCATCGCGATGGACGAGGCCAAGATCCACGAGACCATCGGAAGTACGGCCAGGCGGCGCTCCGCTGCAAGCGGGCCGGCATGAAGATCACCATGGTTCACGGCGGTCACGGCAATCTCATCTCGCAATTCTCGAGTCCTCTCTACAACAAGCGCACCGACGACTGGGGCGGCTCGCTCGAGAACAGGGCCCGCTTCACCATCGCCGTGCTCGACAGGGTGCGAGAACTCTGCGGTGAGGACTACGTCATCGAGTTCCGCATGTCGGCCGACGAGATCCATCCCGACGGCATGCATCTGCCCGAGACCCTCAAGTACGTCGAGTTGATCCAGGACAAGGTGGACATCTTGCACGTGTCGGCGGGTCTCCACGGCGAGATCCCCTACATGCGCAACTGGTGGCAGAACTACACCATGGAACGCGAATACAACGTGCACTACGCGGCCAGCATCAAGAAAGCGTTCCCCAACAAGATCGTCTGCACGGTGGGCTCGATCATGGACATCGCGCGCGCCGACGAGATCATCGCGTCGGGCAAGGCGGACATGGTGGCGATGTGCCGGCCGCTCCTCGCCGACCCCGACATGCCGCGCAAGTACGCCCTCGGCCACGAGGACGACCGGCGGCCCTGTCTTCGCTGCCAATACTGCGGTTACCGGCTCATGGTGCCCGCTGTGATCAACTGCGCGGTCAATCCCTATCTGGGCAACGAGACCGAGTTCCCCGAGGGTAAGGTGAAGAAAGCTGAGGTCAAGAAGCGGGTGGCGGTGGTCGGCGGAGGACCGGCGGGCATCCAGGCTCTGCTCACGCTCTGCGACCGGGGGCACGACGTGACCCTCTACGAGGCGAGCGACCACCTCGGTGGAAGCGTTGTCGCCGCGTCGGCGCTGGCATTCAAGCAAGACGTGAGGGACTATCTCGGCTACCTGGTGCACCAGGCGGGCAAGGCCCCGGCGCGCGTGCTCCTGAACACCGAAGCCACCAAGGAACTGCTCGATGCCGAGGCCTATGACGCGCTCGTCATCGCGGTCGGCTCCAAGCCCATAGTGCCCGCCGTGCCTGGTATCGAAAAGGCGCACGTGCACTGGGCGCCCGACGCCGATAGCGGCGCTGTGCAGCCGGGTGAGAAGACGGTCATCGTGGGAGCGGGTTCTGTCGGCATAGAGTCGGCCGTGGCGCTTAAGCGCGCGGGCCACGACGTGGCGGTCATCGAGATGGCGTCCGGTCTCGACAACCTGAGAGGCTCCGCGGGAGCCGCCGCCATGGATCTGCTCGACTGGGTGGACGAACTGTCCATACCGATCCATTTGAACCGCAAACTCGAAGAGGTCACCGACGCGGCCGTGGTGTGCAGCGACACGGCGACCGGCGAGCGGGTGGAGTTGCCCGCCGACACCGTGCTGCTCGCGGTCGGCATGGCCGCCCGGCGCGAGGTCGCCGACGCGCTGCGCAGGAGCGCGCCTGAGACCGAGGTGTTCGTTGTCGGCGATGCCACCGAAGTGGGGAGCATAGCGACGGCTGTGAGATCGGGCTTCAAAGCGGCGGCGGCGGTCTAGATCGTCGAGAGCGCGGCGCTTGCGGAGAGCGGCGGAACTGTGGTCTTATAGCGAATGCTGTTCGTTAGAACGCTGGGTTGCTGCCGACCGCCGCGGGCGTGCGAGGTGATGTGTTGAGCGAACCTGTCAAGAAACGCGTACGAAAGACGAAGGCCGTTCGACGGCGCGAGATCGCCGAGGCGGCCCTTCGTATCATGGCGAAGTACGGATACTACGGCGCGTCGGTCGAACGCATAGCCAAGGCCGTGGGCATTTCCAACAGCGCGCTCTACCAGCACTTCGAGGATCGTGAGGAGGTGCTCCTAGCCGCGGCCGACGTTCTAGGCGAGCGGGCGCACGATTGGATAACGGCCACCGAGGGCGCGACTGCGGCCGAGCGGCTGGATCGTATCAATGAGAGCCACAGGGGGTGGGCAGAGCGGTCGCTCGAGTCCTTCGTGCGGCCGATGTTCGCCATCGTGGGCGTTTCCGAACGGGCCCGGCTCGAACCGAGCACGCCGCGCGGGGTGCTTGCGTCGTACGGCCTGCTCCTGCCCATCGTTGAAGAGGGCCAGCGTGATGGCTCCATCCGTGCCGACGTGGAGGCTGCTGATTTGGCGTGGGCCATGCTCATGTTCGCCTGGGCTGAGGACATGGCTCTACTCTCCAATGTGGTGCCGGTTACCCAGGGTGGGGCCGGCAGGCGGAATTTCGCGCGCCTGCTCTCGGCCTATCGAGTGCCGCAGACGTTAGAAGACACGGCCGGGCCGGGATCCACAGAAGAACCCAGATAGACGACCGGGAAAGCGGCCGGGGAGTCGTCGTCTGTGGGCCGGCCGTCGAGAAGGTGCTGTCGAGCTAGGCTCGTCGGCTTGGTCTCGGAGGCGCCGCGCGTGGCCGTGGCTACCTTACGGGCGAGAGAAAGGTCCTCAGATGGGCGATCATCATCTGTTAGGCCGATCCTCCGGTGAATGTCCGCGGGCGCTATCCGCACCCCGGTCTGCTTGGTGGGCACTTGTCTATACAGGCTTATTCGTTGCCGCGGGGTGCTTATATTACCTTCGGGGACTTGACTCGCGGCAAGGCCCCGTGGTACCTCTAGACAGTCTAAATGAACCGTATTCAGGAAGTCGAACCCTCTAGGGGGTAAAATGGGCGCAACTGCAGCGGATTTGTTCCGGGAGCGACGGGAGGCATGCAAGCATGCTCCCCGCCGGTGCCGGCGCGCTCCGTCATCGAACAGAGTGCCCGCGCATCGACGGTCCGCACAACTCGACCGGTCGTTCTGCTAGCCAGGGAGACGTGACATGACCACGTACATCATTCGGCGCTCCTTGTGGGGCATCGTGGTTCTCTTCCTGGTCTCGCTGATCGTCTTCTTCTCGCTCCGCTTGATCCCGGGTGACCCGGTACTCATCTACGCGGCCCAGACTGGCCTCGGGGGGAAGTGGCGTGAGTGAGGAGCAACTCGACAAGCTGCGGGTGGAGTATGGGTTGGACAAATCGGTGCCGGTTCAGTACGGAACTGGCTGAAGGGATGGTCACGGGGGACCTGGGAAGTCGATCAGGTATCACCGAGGACGTCGGCAAGCTCCTGAGGCAGAGGTTCCCGCCGACTCTCGTGCTGGGTTCGAGCGGTGATTCTGAGCACCCTGTTCGGGCGCTTTTTGGATTGGTCGCAGCCATACGGAGGGGCACGTGGATCGACTCCGTGGTGACCTTCTTGTCGTACGTAGGTCTGTGCATTCCCGTCTTCATGCTGGCGATACTGCTCGTCTATGTGTTCGGGCTCAAGCTGAGGTGGTTGCCCATCACCGGCTATGATCGTACCGTGGAAGAACTTCGGGATGAGCGTCCAAGTACAGCCATCATGCCCGTCATCTGTCTCGCCATGGTGCCCTTGGCCGTCACCGCTCGCCAGATGAGGTCGAGCGTGCTCGAGGTCAACAACATGGACTACGTCCGTACGGCGTGGTCCAAGGGGTTGCAGGGAGAAGGTGGTCGTGACCAGGCACGTCCTCAAGAACAGTCTTATTCCGGTGGTCACGATGCTCGGCATCAGTGTGGGCCTCATCTTCGGGGGGTCCGTGATCATCGAGACCATGTTCGCCGTCCCGGGAGTGGGACAACTGCTTGTGAGCAGCATCTTCGCACGTGACTACGTGGTCATTCAGGGTGGCACGCTTGGTCATCGCGGCGGTCGTCATCTTCGTAAACCTGATCGTTGACATCTCATACGGCTGGTTCGATCCGAGGATTCGTTATGAGTGAGATCCCTGACCGTACAGCAGGTGGAATCGGTCGCCACGCCCCCGCGGAGCGAGTGGCGGCGCGTCCGCAGGGTCTTCCTCCAGCGGAAACTCGTGCTCGCCGGGACCATCGTACTGTTGCTGCTGGTGCTCGTGGCGATCTTCGCACCCTCTGATCGCGCCTCATGACCCCTATCAGAACGACATGTCCCAGACCTTGCAGAACCCCAGCAGCGACCACTTGGCTGGGGACGGACAAGCTCGGTCGCGACACGTTCAGCCGCCTGGTGTACGGGGCGCGGACCGCCCTGTATGTCGGCTTTGGCACGGTGGCCGTCTCGGCCATCTTGGGGATGATCCTCGGGCTGCTCGCCGGCTACCTGGGCGGGGTGGTCAACGGCGTCATCATGCGCATCATGGACGCCTTGATGGGCTTCCCCATGCTGATACTGGCTCTGCTGCTCGCGGCGGTGCTCGGGGGCGGCCTGCAGAATGTCATCATCGCCCTCGCCGTCGCTACACTACCCGGCCTACACGCGGCTCATGTGCAGCGAGACCCTGAGCGTGAAGGAGAACGAGTACATCATGGCGCAGCGGGCCATCGGCTCGAAGAGTCTGCGTACGATGGTGAGGCACGTTCTCCCCAACGCGTTCCAGCCGACCTTGGTGCTGATCACCACGATGCTCGGGCAACGTGATCCTGGCCGAGGCGGCCCTCAGCTTCATCGGAATCGGCATCCAGCCGCCTGGAGCCGCATGGGGCAGCATGGCCGCCGACGGTTACCGGTTCCTGGAGTCTCACCCACTGCTTTCTTTCGCTCCCTCGCTGGCCATCATGGTGGTGGTGTTCGCCTTCAACATGGTGGGCGACGGCCTGCGGGACGCCCTCGACCCAAGGCTGCGGGGCAAGCTGTGAATCTCCGGGGACCCACATGCGATGCGGATCGGGCGACGGATCTGCTGCAGGTGAAGGACCTGCAGACCGAATTCCGGATCGAGGCGGGCATAGTGCGCGCAGTGAACGGGGTCTCCTATACGGTCAAGGAGCAGGAGATCGTGGGGATCGTGGGCGAGAGTGGCTGCGGCAAGTCGGTGACCCAGCTCTCGGTCATCCAACTCATCCGCCGGCCCGGCCGGGTCGTCGGGGGAGAGGTGTGGTTCGAGGGCAGCAACCTTCTGAGCTACCGCGCCGAACGGTCCGGAGATGCGTTCCATCCGCGGCGCGAAGATCGGCATGATCTTCCAGGAGCCTATGACCTCGCTGAACCCCGTGCTGACCATCGGCCGTCAGCTGACCGAATCGCTGGAGCTGCACCTGGGCATGACGAAGAGAGAGGCGCGGAGCCGGGCGGCGGAGTTGCTGACCTGGTGGGCATCCCGAGCGCCGCGAGCCGCATGGATGACTACCCGCACCAGTTCAGCGGCGGGATGAGGCAGCGGGTCATGATCGCCATCGGCGTGGCCTGCCAGCCCAAGATGGTCATCGCCGACGAGCCCACCACGGCGCTGGATTGCACCACCCAGGCTCAGCTGCTCGAGCTCATGCTCGTCGACGATCGAAGGCTGCCGCGGCTCGCTGGTGCTCGTGACGCACAACCTGGGCGTGGTCGCCCGCTATGCCCAGCGGATCTACATCATGTACGCGGGCAGGATCGTCGAGGAGGGCCTGTGCCGCGACATCTTCTACCGGCCGGCGACATCCATATACCGCGAGCCTTCTCAACAGCGTCCCCCGCGTGGACGAGCAACAGGGCCGCCGTCTGATCCCCATAGAGGGCACACCGCCCGATCTCATCAGACCTGCCGCCCACGTGCGCCTTCCTGCCTCGCTGCTCGCTGAGCGGGCGAGCGCTGCTCGCTCGAACCCTGGCCGGAGTTGAAGCCGGTCGACGGTGAGGGACACATGGTGCGCTGCTACATGAGTGAAAGGGAGCGGCGGAATGAACTCCATTGTCTCTGAACACGCACATCCCTTCGAGAAACCGCGCCACGAACGAGGTGATCCTCGAGGTCGATTCCCTCAAGATGCACTTCCCCATCACCCGGGGGTTGCTCAAGAGGAAGGTCGGCGAAGTCAAGGCCGTCGATGGCGTGTCGTTCACTTGAGGAAGGGCGAGACCCTCGGCCTCGTCGGCGAGAGCGGCTGCGGCAAGACGACCGTGGGGCGGTGTATCTGCCGGCTCTACGCCCCGACGGCTGGGCATATTCACTTCAGGGACGAAGACATCTCCACGATGCCTGAGAAGGAGTTCAGACCTCTTCGCCGCGACATGTCGGTGATATTCCAGGATCCCTTACGGCTCCTTGGATCCCCGCCAGACCGCCGGGAGTATCGTGGGCGAACCGCTCAAGGTTCACAAGATGGTCGAGAGCAAGGCGGACTACGAGGAGAGGGTGCAGCGGCTGTTCACCAGTGTGGGCTTGGACCCGGCTCTAATGTCACGCTATCCCCACGAGTTCAGCGGAGGTCAGCGGCAGCGGATAGGCATCGCGCGGGCGCTGGCCGGCGATCCTAGTCTGATAATCTGCGACGAACCGGTCTCGGCGCTCGATGTGTCCATCCAGGCTCAGATCATCAACCTCCTCATGGATCTCAAGGAGGGGCTGTCCGAGCTCAGCTACATCTTCATCGCGCACGATCTCTCGGTGGTCAGGCACATCAGCGACCGAATCGCGGTGATGTATCTGGGACGCATCCTCGAGATCACCACGCCGGTCGAGCTCTACGCCAGTCCCATTCATCCGTATACTCGGGCTCTCTTGTCGGCGGTTTGCGTTCCCGACCCCGATCTGGAGGCCGGCCGGGACAGGATCGTGCTGGAGGGTGAAGTTCCCAGCCCGGTCAACCCACCCAGCGGTTGTACCTTCCACCCCAGGTGCCCGGACGCCACCCAGGCGTGTCGCACCGAGGCGCCCGTGCTCAGGAAGGTCGGCGACGACCACGAAGTGGCCTGTCTCGCGGTCCGTTAGACCGTCGAAAAAGGATAGGAGTTTGAGTTCCCAACCGTCTGTTAACGTTGTGTCTAGTAGAAGTCGGAAGGGGGTGTCTATTCAAGGGTTCGCAGGGTAAGGGCACGTTCATGCCTGTGTTGACTACCATCAGAGGGACGAGTATGACAGGGGGTTCTGAAGTGAGAGGAATTGCGAAACGAAGAATGGCGCTGAGCATCGGCGTCCTCCTGCTGATCGCGTTGATGGCGATGTTTGTGGTCGCCTGTGGAGAGGAAGAGACCTCCACGACTACCGCCATGCAGCAGGAGACCACCACCTCGGCGGGGCAGCAAATCCACGACCAGCGCCACGATGGCCGAGACCACGACCACCGTGGCCGCGGGGCCTGCGTACGGCGGCGTTCTGAAGATGGTCCACAATTCGCCTCCGGCGATCATGGGCATGTGGGCCAAGACGGGTCCCGATCGACGAAGCGGCCCAGTTCCCCGGCGTGGAGAGGATCATGAAGTTCGCTCCTGGCCGGACGCTGGTTCCCGACTTGGCTGAGACCGTGGTCGAGGATCCCGACGCCAAGACGATAACCGTCAAGCTCCACGAGGGAGTCATGTTCACCGACGGCACCGAGCTTACCGCTGAGGTGGCGAAGTGGAACTATGACCAGGGCGCGGCGAGTGGCAAGCTGCAGTTTGCCGACGCGATCGCGGAGTTCAAGATCGTGGACAAATACAACTACGTGCTGGAATTGAAGTACCTGGCACAACCAGATGCTTCAGTCCCTTTGTTGGGTGCCCATGTACTCCATGGACGCGTACATGAAGTCCGGAGCCGATGATGAGGCGCGGCAGGCGTGGGCCACTGAGAATCTGGTTGCCACCGGACCGTTCATCCTCAAGGAGTTCAACCGCGATCAGTCGGTGATCTGGGAGAAGAATCCCAACTACTGGCGTGAGGGCCAGCCGTATCTGGACGGCATAGAGGTAACCTTCCTGACCGACCCAGCGACGGCGCAGCCTGTCTTCGAGTCGGGCCAGGCGGACATCTGGCAGGCGGCCGACGCCCAGGCGACGGGCCGACCTGTCTCGCCAAGGGCTTCACGGTGCAGACCGGTTGGGCCGGGTTCCAGTACCACTTGATGCCCAACACCGTCGACCCCGCCTCGCCCATGGCCAAGCAGGAAGTGCGCGAGGCGTTCGAGTACGCGCTCGACAAGAAGGCGATCTGTGACGCGATCGGTTATGGCTTCTACTTCCCGATCTATGCTGTTTCTCCGGATGGAGAATGGGGCGCCGACCGCGATCAAGGTCAAACGCGATTACAACGCGGAGAAAGCCAAGGAACTCTTGACGGCCGCCGGATATGCTGACGGTTGCCCGATCGATCTGCTGGCCGTGGTCGAGGCGGGCGGTAGCAATACCGCCGCCGAGGCCATCAAGGGCTATCTCGATGCAGCCGGATTCGTGACCAATATCGACATCGGCGACCCCGGGCGGTTCTACGGGTCGGTCTTCGGCGCCGGCTGGAAAGACGTGGCCCTGATGTTCAGCGGCAACGACTACAACTACCTCATGTCGTGCAACGCCTGGTGGGGCCCGCAGCCCAAGACCAACCTGCCCAGCTTCCAGCGTCCCGCGGCCTTCAGCGCCCTCTTCGAACCGGCCAACATGGCCCGCACCGAGGAAGAGCAGAAGGCGAAGACCGGGGACATCGTCTCGTTCATGAACGAGCAGGCGTTGATGGTGCCGGTGTTCCACTATCCGAACGGCATCGTCATTCAGAAGTACGTGCACACGGAGTATCCGATGGAAGGCGGGCTTCGTGTGGTGGTCCTACAACACCACTTGGATGGACGCGCACTAGCCCACCAACCGGTGGTTAGCGCGGACCGTTAGCCAAGACGACCCGGCCCGCCCCCAGATCCAATCCGGGGGCGGGCCGGGCCTTTCTCGCGGTGCAGTGGAGAAGAGCTACCGCCAGGGCAGGTCGGTAGCCGGACCGTCCAGGCCCCACTCCTTGAAGTACTCCTCGTAGAACGGTGGTTGCTTGTAGTTGGGGTGCATGGCGACGCTGAAGAAGCGGAAGCCCATGCCGATCTCCTTGAGGTGATAGATGCCGGTCATGAGCTCGTCGAGCCGGCCGCTGGGCACGGTCAGCACCAGTTCGTCGTCGGTGCCCCCGCCCGCTCGAAGTCACCGGGGTCGGGGACGTTGACCTGCGCAGTCACCCGTCTGAAGCGAGGGCACCACCGAGTGGATGCACGACCCGATGGGATCGAGCGTCGACGTCACCTCGGTGCCGTGCAGGTAGCGCAGGCCGAGCAGCAGGTGCCGTGAGCTGGGCGGGGGTGCAGTAGATCATCGACCAGGTCGGGCTCGAAGTTGGCTCCGGCCAGTGGGGCCGACGACCATCCCCGGCATACTGCCCCACAGGCAGCGCGTCTGATCTCCTGGGCGTGCTTGCGGCCGACTCTTTGTCGGCGATGAAGAAGGAATGGGTGAAGCCGTCGAGGTAGTCTTGCGGGCGGTTCCACGAGGCCGTACGCGATGATTGGCGCGTAGCACCAGTGATCTTCGAGGAACATGGCGAGCGTCTGCCTTGGCGGCGGGCCAGCGAGAAGACCTGACAGATCGCCCAGTGCTCTCCACGATCACGCTTGGGGCGAATGGCTCCCTGGGGGACCTCGTCCTCACTCTTCAGCATCTTGATAGCGATGGGATGGGTGCGGAGCAGCAGTAGGTTCTCGAGGTCGGTTCCGTAGGTGGTGAACGTGCTCTGTGAAGTCATCGCATCGTCTCCGGCTCGCGGGTTCAGTCACGAAATGGTGCTTCGTTCAACCCGGCCATCGGGTTCGTTCGCGGCGTCGACGGAAACCGCTGCTCGAGCGCGGGCCGGCTTGTTCACCGATCAATTCTGACATACCGAACGATCTTCACAAAGAGTCGTGCGAATGCGGGCCTCTCGTATCTTGCCCGTGCGCGCCCAGATATCTGGTATTGCCCCTGGCCCATTGACTTCTCTAGGGATACCGTTTATGGTGTTAACGGTCTTAGGAGTCAATCACACGGGGATGAGCGATGGGCCCCAGGGTGCTACCGAACGGCCCGGCTTGGATGCGACGTGGGTGCGAGCAACGGGGAGGCGTGATGAAGGGCTTGGTCGTCTACTACTCTGCGACGGGCAACACGAAGAAGGTCGCTCTCGCCATCCAGAGGGGCATGAGCCAGGTCATCGCGACCGACATCGCTACGGTGAAGGACATCACTCCCCGAGCAGGTAGCTCAGTACGACCTCATCGGCATCGGCTCTCCCATCTGGTTCTTCCGCGAGACCGCCAACGTGCGGCTCTTCATGAACGACCTGCCGAGTCTCGACGGCAAGCTCGGCTTCGTCTTCTGCAGCCACGGGACCGCGCCGCTCGGCATCTTCCACTCCATGGTGCCGCTGCTTAGGCGCAAGCGTCTCACGATCATCGGCTGGGGAGATTGGTACGGTTCGGTGTACCAGGTCTTGCACGCGCCCAAGCCATATTTCACCGACGGCCATCCCGACGAGGTGGACCTGCTGGAGGCCGAGGTGTTCGGCAAAGATATGGCCGAGCGGGCCCTCGCGGTCGCGGCGGGTCGTACTGATCTTATTCCCGATGATTCCCAAGAGCACCGACGCTGTCGAGCCCTTCCAGCCGCATCCCATAGGGGAGCCCTTCCCGGGGGCCAACCCGAAGCGGTCGGTGAATCTCGAGAAGTGCACCTACCCGGACTGCACCGTATGCGAAGACTGCTGCCCCGTCGGCTGCATCTACCTCGCGGAGGACCCGCCGCGCTTCGGCGAGGACTGTTACAACTGCTCGTTGTGCAACCGCCTCTGCCCGAATGGAGCCATCGAGCTGGAAGGCGAGGCCGCGAAGCGGATGCAGCCGATCAAACGGATCGATATGGCGAAGTGCAAGTACCCCGAATGCACAGTGTGTGTGACTCACTGCACCATGGACTGCATCGACTTCTCGCAAGACCCACCGGTGTTCACGCATAGGTGCGAGGGCGATGATCTGTGCTGGACCATCTGCCCGGAGGGCGCCATCGAGATAACCAACATGGACGTCACCCACGCCATGATGTGGCGCGGCTTCGCCGAAGCTCGCGATGACGGCGAGAACCACCCGTTCTTGCAGATGCTGCGCGACGCCGAAGCGCGGGGGCGTTTCAGGCGCCTGGTGCCCATGGACCAGATAGGTTGGGACAGCCCCATCTTCGGCCTCGAGCGCACGCCGCGCTTCGACATCGACGAGCTTCTCGACGAATCCTAGAGACAGCGAGCAAAAGGAACAGGAGCGTTCAATGGCGTCGTACGATCCGGCCGACTTCGAGGTGCTCTACCCGGGCGTTTGCACGCCGAGAGAAGAGGCCCTCGTGGAAGAGTACCTCGAGGGCATCAGGGCTCTCGGTGAGCGGGGCCAGGTCGATGCCGGGGCGCTCGTGGAGGGCCGGCTGGCCGAGAGCACTCTGGGCATCGGACCGAGCCTCCGGGTCACAGAGGCGATGGTGCGTTACAACAGCGCCAAGTACGATCCGGACAACCGTCTGCTGAACGACCGCGACTACGCGCGTTCTCTCGGCTACCCCGACATTCCGGCCATGCCCTGCTACGGAGCCCACGACGACACGTTTATCGTACCGTATCCCCCCGAAGCGAGGGACACCCTCCTTGTCTCGCAGCTTGGCCACAGCATCACCAGCTACCGGCCTGTGTTCCCCGGGGACACGCTTCACCTGGTCGCCGATGCGCGGCACCTCACCGATCTCACTCCGTCCGACGGCTCCGTCTACCGCCATGTGGTCGTGGAATCAGCCGGGAGCGTGTACAACCAGAAGGGCGAGAAGGTCAACGACGTCGTCTTCCGGGCCATGGAGAGCGTGAAGATCTTCAAAGACGGTAGGCGTCCGCAGAAGATGGGCTTCAAGGAGCTGTGGGAGGCCCCGGATTGGATGGCCCGCCCGGCCCACTACTACACCGACGCCGACTGGGACTACATCAAGAGCGTGTGGGCGAAAGAAGCTCCCCGAGGCGAGGAGCCTCTCTACTGGGAAGAGGTCAACGTCGGCGACCAGCCGAACTGGACCGCCGATGGCCCTATCGAGGCCTCGGTCGCACCCACCGCCCCGTACGGGATGGGCGCCGGCGGCAGCCGCACCTTGAAGCGGGAGATCATGGACCCGCAGCTCTGCAGAGCCCTCGTGCGAAGCGACAAGGACGGCATCTATCGTACGGCCAACCCCGACGATCACGTGCCGCCGGTGCCCGACGGGGTGGTGCCCTTCTTCATGGTCGACCCCGAAGACGGCGCTGAAGGGGTCGATACGCAGAACATCCACAAAGCGACCGATGATCGAGCCGCGTTGATCAACTTCTTGGGGCGGGACATAGCGATACGGCACCTCAACAACTGGATGGGCTGTCATGGGTGGGTTCGCAACATCCGCTGGAGCATCATGCCGGCTGAGGCCATGGCGGCCGCTGGGAAGCCTGTGGTGGCCAATCCCAGGCTCGAGGCCTTTCTCGACAAGGTTCCCACTATGCGGGGCAAGACCGTCGCCACACATGGGTTGACGGGCGACCTTGCCCTCGTCAAGTCGTATGTCTACGACAAGTACGTGCGCGATGGGGAGTTTCTCGTGGAGCTGGCCTGGTGGATCGAGACCATCGACGGCGATATCTGGCTGGCGGGAGGGGCGACGGTGAGTCTGCCCTCTCGGCGGGTCTGACGAGACCACCGATGGCTCCGCTTGCGCAAACCAGCGAGAGGGGCGGCCTCCACCCTTGCGGTGGCGGCGTTGTGGCTATTGGGACCCGAACGGTCGGCGGAGGGTCCTGGGGGCAGCGTGTTGGCATAGGGGCAACAGATCAGGAGGTCAGCAGACATGGTGATGCACAGTAAGAGGGCTTGCCGGGGGCTCGTGGTCACACTTGCCCTCGTCCTCGTCGCGATGGCCTTGGTCTTCGCGGCATGCGGCGAGGAAACCACCACGACAACGGCCGGGGCAACGGCCACGACGGCAGGCGGCACAGCCACGACCGCTGGAGGCACCGACACGACGGCGGCTCCCAGCACCGACACGACGGCGGCCATGGCCGGAGACATCGAGAAGGTCACGGTGGCCGTCTCGCTCGAGCCACAGACCACCGACCCGACGAGCAGCAAGTTCAATCCGATGAACTATCCCGTGCTGGCGAACATGTTCGATGCGCTTGTCAGCGTCAACAACACCGGGCAGCCCGACATGGGCGCGGGTGTGGCCGAGTCTTGGACGATCTCTCCCGACGGGCTCACAATCGAATTCAAGCTGAAGGCCGGCGTCACTTTCCAGAGCGGTGACCCCCTTACCGCGGCCGACGTGGTGTTCAGCCACGAGCGTGCGCTTGCGAACAACCCCGAGTACGGCGGGCTCTTCGCCCAAGGCTTCGACCACGTTGAGGCCGTCGACGACCTTTCTGTGAAGTTCGTCTTCACGACCCCGAACGTCTTGTTCATGTACTCTGGGGCGCCTCATCTCTACCTCGTGTCGAAGGCCTATTTCGACAAGGTGGGCGAGCAGGAGTTCGTGGCCAAGCCGGTGGGCACCGGCCCCTATCAGTTCGTCGAGTGGAAGACGGGCGAGTACATGGACCTCGTCCGGTTCGAGGGATACTGGGGCGTGAAGCCGCCGGTCAAAGCAGGTCACATGGTGTTCGTCGGCGACCCGATGACCAGGGTGCAGATGCTGCAGGCCGGTGAGGTCGATCTGGTCGACACAACGCCGTGGGATCAGGCTGGCATGCTCGAGGGTGAAGGTTTCAATGTAGCCATCCTCGACGCGGCTCCGTCGATCTCGGTGCAGTTCCACACCAAGAACCCGAAGGCTCCGTGGGGCGACGTGCGCGTTCGTGAGGCCATCGCTCTCGCTATCGACAAGGAAGCGATGCAGCGAGATATCTACAAGGGCATCCCCGGTCTCGTGGCCTGGCCGGCCGACTGGGAAGTGGGCTACAACCCCGACCTGAAGCCCTATCCGTTCGACGTCGAGAAGGCGAAGGCCCTACTCGCCGAGGCCGGCTACGCTGACGGCTTCAAGATGCCTCTCTACTACCCGATGATGGGCGCCGAGATGCAGCAGGCAGCCGAGGCCGTCGCTCTCTACCTGCAGGCCCTTGGGATCACCTGCGACGTCCAGTCGCTCGAGATGGGCAAGATGATGGAATCCATGCGCACCTGGGCCGGCGATCCCAACGCCGAGGTAGTCATCATCATGGGTCCGATGATGCGTGGAGCTCCTGACCCGATCAACGGCATGCAGCGCCAGTTCTACGGCAAGAACCCCATGGGCATGTACATGAACGCCCAGGTTGACTCCGACATTGAGAAGGCCCTGGTGACCTTCGACAACGCCGAGCGCGGCAAGCTGATCGCCGATGCGTTCGGCCAGATCTACAAGGACATCGCGGTAGCCCCGATCGTCGCCGGCGTGACGGCCTACGTGACCGGCAAAGACCTTGTGTTCACGCCGGCCGCCAACGACCCGGCGGTGCTCTATCTGAAGAACATCGCGCGGAAGTAGTATGAGCCTGTAGGTAGCACGTACATGGTGTGAGGTGGGCGGCCACTGGTCTCTCGGGAGCAGCGAGGCTTCCGGTGGACGCGCGGCCGCCCACCCACGATCTCTCAAGTAGTGACGAAGTCGTTGCCGCGGGCGGATCGAGGTCACATGGCTCTACGCGACACATACAGCACTGCTGAGCGGCAGATGCTCGAGGCCGAGGCGAAGAGATTCGACGGCATGGTGGGCTGGTACCGAGCCGCGCCGGCCGCTCGTGGCCACGGAGGAGTCCATCCGCAGGGTCGGGCTTGGCGTCGATCCCTGGAACCCCCTGTGGCACGACGAGGCATACGGCGCACGCACCGCCTGGGGCTCGATTGTGGCCTACCCCACCTACGTGGGCTTCTTCGGCGAGACCGGCATCATGCAGCTGCGCGCTCCCGCGGAGTGTGGCACGCAATACATGATCTGGATCGGCGAAGACTATGAATTCCACCGCCCTATCAAGCCGGGTGACAGCTTCCGCATCTGGCAGGGCAGGCCCCAGATGGTCGACGTGACGCCCGCCGGCGATGGCCCCCGGGTGTGGGGTCTGGTCGAAGGCGACCTTGAGTACTTCAACCAGCGCGGCGAGCCGGTGGGGCGCCTGAAGAACTACGTCCAGCGGACGTTCCTCTCACAGCCTCCGGCGGTTCATCCCATGCCCGAGTACTCGTACACCGCCGACGAGATCAGGTACATCGGCCGTCTCATGCGGCGGGAGCAGATCACGGGCGCCGGCACGCGCTACTGGGACGACGTACAGATCGGCGACGAGGTCGCACCCGTGGTCACCGGGCCGACGAACATGGGCACCAATTCGCTCACGTCGGCGATCGTCCCCGATCTGGGCGACTTCTTCATGCATGCCCGCCACTTCTACCTTGCCTCGTTGGGCGAAGAGCTTGGATCTGAGTTCATCCGAGACCCTGCCACGGGTCGCTACCTCATCCGCGGCGGGCCGATGAGCCGGCACTGGTCGGATCTCGCGGCCCAGGCTGAGGGCGAGCCCTGCGCCTGGTTGTTCGGCGTTGTCTCGCGCTTCTCGCTGTTGCGTGCGCTCACAAACTGGATGGGCGACGACGGGTTCCTGCGTCGTTTCAAGTGGCGGCACATGACCCGCACCCGGGTCGGCGACACCATGGTCGCCGGGGCGAGGGTGGTGGGCAAGCGCATCGAGGACGACGAACATCTGGTCGACCTGCACGTATGGCTGCGAAACCTGCAGGGGCAACATCTCGGAAGCGGCGGTAGCCACCGTCGTCTTGCCGCCCCGTAGGCCGGCTGAAGCAGACGGACGGGGCATGGCGCCAGCGCGGCCGGCCCCAGCGGCCGGGGCGGCCGGTGCCGCCGCCGCGCCGTTCAGGTTGGGCGCCCGGGTTCGTCTGCGGGCCCCGGACGACTGGCCTGCCGACCCGCGCTCCAGGTTCGAGGGGGCCGAAGGCACGGTCGTGAACTGGGTGGAATACGAGGACGCCATGGCAGCCTTTCTCGACGTCGTTGTGTGCGTACGCATAGAGCGCGCGCGCGGCGAGGGCGAGGCGTACGTCGGTAGCCCGCTGCTCTTCAGGCCCGAGGATTTGGAGCCGGCTGAGTGAGGCGATTCATCGTCAAGCGCCTGCTGCTTGCGATCGTGACGCTGCTCGGCATCAGCCTGATCGTCTTCGTCGCCGCCCGTCTGACCGGCGACCCGGCCCTTCTCATGGTGCCGTCGACGGCGAGCGACGAGCAGGTCCAGCAGATGCGGGCCCAGCTCGGCCTCGACAAATCGGTGCCCGTGCAGTACGCGATATTCTTGAAGAACGCCGTCCAAGGGGACTTCGGCAAATCGCTGCGGTACGACCAACCGGCGATGAAGCTGGCCCTCAAGCGTCTGCCCGCGACTCTGGAGCTGGTCGCCTACGCCTTCGCCTTGGGGCTCATCTTCGGAGTCCTGCTGGGCGTCGTCGCCGCTACCCGCCCGGGGTCGTTGCGAGAGCGTGCCGGCACCAGCTTCGCAATGCTCGGCCTGTCGGTGCCGGGGTTCTGGCTGGCGGTCATCCTGATGATCGTGTTCGCGGTCAAGTTGCACTGGCTTCCTACCAGCGGCCGGGAGGGAATCGCCTCGCGGGTGCTTCCTACCATCTCGGTGGCGTGGGTTTCGCTGGCCCAGATCATGAGGGTCACACGCTCGTCGATGCTCGAAGTCCTGGGCAGTGACTACATCAAGATGGCGAGAATCAAGGGGCTGAACGAGCGCATGGTCATCTGGAAGCATGCCTTGCGCAACGCTTTCGTGCCGATGCTGGGCATGTCGGGGTTCTTGTTCGCCATGCTGATCGGCGGGCTGGCGTTCGTCGAGAGCGTCTTCAGGTGGCCCGGCATCGGTAGCCTGCTCATCGAGGCCGTGTTCGCCCGCGACTTCCCGCTGGTGCAGGCCGGCGTGTTGCTGGTGTCGGCCGTCGTCATCCTCGTCAACCTGGCAGTCGACGTCTTGTTCGGTGTCATCGACCCCCGCATCAGGTACGAATGACCATGGCGCGCGCGGCGACAAAGACCCCCGATCTCGACGAACTGCAGTGCAAGCTGGGCAAGGGCCGCAGGCGCGTGCCCATTGGCGCGATGATCTTGCTTGCCCCGTTGGTCGTCTTCGGCATCTTCGGCACGTGGATCGCGCCCCACAGATCATGGGCGCTCCCAACACCGCCAATGCGCTCAGGCCGCCTTTCTGGATGGACGGCGGCACCTGGACGTATCTTCTGGGTACCGACAAGCTGGGCCGCGACCTTCTCAGCGTGCTCATCGTGGGGGCGCGCACGTCGCTCATCGTGTGCGTCGTCGGAGTGCTGTTCGCCGGTGTCATCGGCATCGCGCTGGGGCTGACTGGCAGGCTACTTCGGCAAGTGGGTCGACAATGTGATCATGCGGGTGGTCGATGTGATCATGTCGATCCCCGGCATCCTCTTCATGCTGCTGCTTGCCGCCGCGCTTGGTCCCGGCATCAAGACCATCATCATCTCGATGGGGCTGCTTATGTGGTGCGGCTACACCCGCGTCATGCGTGGCGAGGTACTGAGCATCAAGGAGCGGGAGTTCGTCGCCATGGCGAAGGTCATGGGGGTGAGCCGCCCGCGGATACTCGTGCGCCACATCCTGCCCAGCGTCGGCAGCACGGTGATCGTCATGGCGAGCCTGCAGGCCGGCGGCGCCATCATGATGGAGGGCGGCTTGTCGTTCCTGGGCCTGGGCGTACAGCCCCCGTACACCACCTGGGGCCGCATCATCGTCGAGAACAAGTCGGTCATGACGACGGCGTGGTGGGTGCCGGTATTCGCCGGCCTGCTGCTGATCATGGCCATCTGGGGGTTCAACGTCCTCGGCGACTGGCTGCGCGACGTACTCGATCCCAAGATGAGGCGGCAGGTGACTGCGGCGGACCGAGGGCAGGGCCGCGAACCATCACCCGCTTCTCTCGGTCGACGATCTGCGTACCTACGTCTTCACTCCCGGGGGCATAGTCAGAGCGGTCGACGGAGTGTCCTTCACGCTCGAAGCTGGCGAGGCCATGGGTCTCGTGGGCGAGTCGGGGTGTGGCAAGAGCATGACCTGCCACTCGATCATCGGGCTGCTGCCCACGGCGGCGCGGACCGTCGGCGGCAGCATCGTATTCGACGGCGAGGATCTGATGGCCAAGCCCGAGGCGGACCTTGCCTCGTACCGGGGCAAGAAGATCGCGATGATCCTGCAGGACCCGTTGATGTCGCTGAACCCGGTCTTCACGGTCGGCAACCAGGTGGCCGAGGTCTTCCGCCTGGACGACGCCCGCGACGTCGAAGCGAGAGACGGTCAGACAGAAGGTCGGTCGAGATCCTGACGCGGGTGAAGATCCCGTCGGCCGAGCGGAGGCTGCGCAACTACCCGTTCGAGTTCAGCGGCGGCATGCGGCAGCGGGTCGTGGCGGCCATGGCCATGGCCCGGTCGCCCCGGTTGCTGATCGCCGACGAGCCGACCACCGCGCTCGACGTGACCATCCAAGACCAGTTCCTGCGGCTGCTCAAGGAGATGCAGGCCGAGTCGGGCATGGCGCTGATCCTGGTTACGCACAACCTGGGCATCGTGGCCGAGGTCTGCGACTCCGTGGCCATCATGTACGCGGGGCGCATCGTGGAGAGCGGCAGCGTGGCGCGCGTGTACAACGAGCCCGCCCATCCCTACACGCGGGGCCTCATGGATGCGCTGCCCAAGACTGGGCGATACGCAAGAAGCGGCTCTACCAGATCGACGGGCGAGCCGCCCGATCTCTGCGACCTGCCGGCGGGCTGCCACTTCCATCCCCGCTGTGTCTCGGCCATGGACATATGCCGCACGGGAGTACCCACCGGCCGTCGAGGTGCCTGGCGGAGGCTATGCGGCCTGCTGGCTGCTCGCCGAGAAGGGCGGCGCGGCAATGACGGCAACCTGCTCGAGCTCGGAGACCTCACCAAGTGCTACCGCATCCCCACGGCGGATTCATCCTCCGCAAGTACAAGCCGCTCCACGCGGTCGACGGCGTCTCGCTGGCCATCGAAGAGGGGGCCTGTTTCGGCGTGGTGGGCGAGACCGGCAGCGGCAAGACGACGCTCTCGAAGCTGATACTGCATGCTGGAGCGGCCCACCGAGCGGCTCGATCTCGTTCGAGGGCCGCGAGCTCAGCGAGCTTCGACCGGCAGGCGACCACGTGGTACCGCACCCGGGTCGCAGGCCGTGTTCCAGGACGCCGGCAGCTCGCTCGACCCGCGCATGAGGGTGCAAGGATGTCGTGGCGGAACCGCTCCGCGCGCACGCGAGAGACCTATCGCGAAGCGACGGCAAGGCTCAAGGCCGAGCGAGGCCCTGCAGAAGGTAGGTCTGGGAGAGCGAGATGCTCGCGCCGGTATCCGCACGAGCTGAGCGGCGGTCAGAAGCAGCGGGTCGCTATCGCCAGGGCGCTCATCCTGGAACCCTCACTGGTGATCCTCGACGAGCCCGTCTCGGCGCTGGACGTCTCCATCCAGGCGCAGATACTCAACCTGCTGGCCGACATCCGCGACGCCAGCGGGCTGACCTACCTCATCATCTCTCACGACCTCGCTATGCTCTATCACCTGACCACTCAGATCGCGGTCATGTATATGGGCAAGATCGTCGAGATGGGCGACACCGACGAGGTGTTTCGCGAGCCGCTGCATCCCTACACGCGGGCGCTGTTCGCGGCGATCCCGCAGCCGATCCCCGGCAGGGTCAAGGAATGCCCGGCTCTGTCTCGGAGAGATCAGCGACCCGCTCGATCCTCCCGCCGGCTGCCGCTTCTATCCACGCTGCGCCATGCGCTCCGATGTCTGCGCCCGAGAGGCGCCGGATCTCGTTCGCGTGAGCGGCGCCCACGAGGTGGCCTGCTTCGCTACCGACCAGGCCCCCCGGTGCTAGACTTCACGCCATGATACCCGTACCCCCCGCAAGTCCCGAGGGTTGGCACCCGATACCACTGCCCGACAGTCTCCTCGGGGTCGACTCTTCGACGATGCAGGCCTTCCTGGCCTTCCAGGCGGCGGTCGACGCGCACGAGCAACTCGTGCTGCAGGACCTCTGTGATGGTGGGACGCAGCCGAGCCAGGTCACCATCCTACGGATGATCGCTACGGCCGAAGGTCTGTGCCAGCGCGACATAGCCGACATGCTGCGGATCTCCCGTGCGCGTGTGACCACGGTTCTTCAGTCTCTCGAGGAGGCGGGGGCCATCAGGCGAGTGCGCGACGAGAACGACCAGCGACTCACACGGGTCTACCTGACCGATGTGGGGCGGACTATCGACGAGGCCAAGGAGAGATTGAGGAGCCGGCATATCAACACGGTGTTTGCCAGCCTGTCGGAAGAGGAGCGGACGGAGCTCCGCCGGTCTCTGGCGGCGGTGACCCGACGCATCCAGGGCCTGGTCAGGGGTAAGCCGGTATCGCCTCCTGAACAGCCCTGACGTAACGAACAGTTTTCACAAGACCCGTCGCAAAGGCTCCTGCCGAGGGGCTTTGGTGCGATAGACTGGCTCAGGGCACGCACTTCCGGATCTTTCGGCTTTACGACAGAGGGATGGGAGCATGAGACTCGCGAGACTGAGCTTCAAGATCAACGGCGTCGAACAGATTCGTCACCTGCGACCCGGAGGAGGACACGCTGGCGGTGGTCCTTCGCCGCATGGGCCTCACCGGGGTCAAGGTAGGCTGCGGCACGGGAGTGTGCGGCGCCTGCTCGGTCATCCTGAACGGTGAGGTGGTACGGGCCTGCACCAAGAAGATGAAGCGGGTGGCCGAGTTCAGCGAGATCACCACCATCGAGGGCATCGGCACTCCCCAGCACCTGCATCCGCTGCAGCAGGCCTGGATCACCTACGGCGGCGCCCAGTGCGGCTTCTGCTCGCCCGGCTTCATCGTCTCCGCCTACGGGCTACTTGCCGAGAATCCCACGCCTACCCGCGAAGATGTTCGTACCTGGTTCAAGGACCACCACAACATCTGCCGCTGCACCGGGTACAAGCCCCTGGTCGACGCCGTCATGGCCGCCGCCGAGGTGATGCGGGGCGAGAAGACCATGGCCGATATCACCTACGACTTCGAAGGCGAGACCGAGATCTACGGCTCGCGCCATCCCCGTCCCACCGCTCTCGCCAAGGTCACCGGTCTTGCCGACTACGGCGATGACGTGGCCCAGCAGATGCCCGAGGGCATCGCCCACCTCGCCGTGGTGCTCGCCGACGCCCACCACGCCAACATCGTCTCCATCGACACGAGCGAAGCCGAGAGCATGCCCGGCGTTATCAAGGTGATGACCGCCAAGGACGTGAAAGGCACGAACAACCTGGCCGGCCCGCTGCACGTGCCGCGGACCAAAGGGCAAGGGTTTCACGGAGTTCCCGGTCATCGCCGGCAAGAAGATCTGCCGCCGCGGCGACGTCGTCGCTCTGGTGGCGGCCGACACCGAGGAGCACGCTCGTGCCGCCGCCAAGGCGGTGAAGCAGAACCTCGAGGTGCTGCCCGCCTACATGACCTTCCCCGAAGCGGCCATGCCGAACGCCATCCAGTTGCACGCGGACATGCCGAACGTCTACCTCGAGCAGCCTGTCTTCAAAGGTGACGACACCGCTGAGATCTTCGAGACGGCTCCGGTGGTGGCCGAAGGCAGCTTCCACTCGCAGCACGAACCGCACCTGCCCATCGAGCCCGACGTGGTTCAGGCGTACTGGGGCGTCGACGGCATGATGACCATCCAGTGCAAGTGCCAGAACCTCTCCGAGAACAGCGAAGCGGTGGGCAACGCGACGGGCATCGCCAAGGACAACATCCGCATGGTGCTCAACTACGGTCGGTGGATCGTTCGGCTACTCCATCGCGCCGAACACTCACGCTCTGGTGGTAACGGCCGTGCAGAACATCGACATGCCGTGCACGTTGAGCCTGAGCTACGACGAGTTCAACCACACGACCGGCAAGAGGGCGGCCACCTTCACCAACGGCCGCATCGCCTGCGACGACGAGGGCAAGATCATCGCGGCCGAGTACGATGTGGGCTTCGACCACGGCGCCTACGGCACGGTGCCCATTTTCATGAACCTCGTGTCGGTCGGTTTCCACGGATACAACATCCCCAACTTCAAGGCGCTCGCTCGCGGCGGCGCGACGAATCACGCCTTCAACACGGCCTACCGCGGCTTCGGTTCCCCGCAGATCTACACCTGTACGGAAGCGTTGATCGACATGGCGGCCGAGAAGTGCGGCATGGATGCCTGGGACTTCCGCTACAAGAACGCGGCCCGGCCGGGCGACCTCTCCATCAACAGTCGCCCCTATCACGACTACATCTACCCGACCCTGCTCGAGAAGGCCAAGCCGGTGTACGAGCAGTACAAGGCCGAGGCCGAGGCCGCCAGGGCTGCCGGCCGGCATGTGGGCGTGGGCATGAGCATGGGCGGCTTCATCATCACCATCGGCATGTTCGATGTGGCTGAAGTGGCCCTCGAACTCAATGCCGACGGCACCATCACTCACTTCAACACCTGGGAGGACATGGGCCAGGGCGGCGACATCGGCACGCTTACTCACACCGTCAAAGCCCTCGCGCCGCTGGGCATCCGGGCCGACCAGGTGCGCCTGTTCATGAACGACAGCAAGCGGTGCCCCGACACCAACCTGGCCGCGGCCAGCCGCTCACACTACATGGCCGGCAACGCGACCCTCGACGCCGCCAACCAACTCATGGACGCCATGCGCAAGCCCGACGGCACCTATCGCACCTACGAGGAGATGGCGGCCGAGGGCATCGCCACCAAGTACACGGGCCACTACGATCAGTTCAACATAGGCCTGCCTCCGGGACTCGATCCGAACACCGGCCAGGGCGAGAAGAACCCCACCTACATGTACGGCGTGAACGTCGCTCTGGTCGAGGTCGACGTCGCCACGGGCAAGACCCAGGTAGTGCGCTTCACCTGGGTGGGTGACGTGGGCGTGGTCGGCAACATGCTGTCGGTCGAAGGGCAGGGCTACGGGGGCATCTCGCACTCCATCGGCTTCGCTCTCAGTGAGGACTATGACGCCCAAGACAAGCACGGCAGCATGGTGGGCTGCGGCATCCCGCCGATCGATGCGATTCCCGACGACTTCAACCTGGTCTTTCTCGAGAATCCCCGTCCGGCCGGCCCACACGGCTCATGCGGCTGCTCTGAGGTTTTCCAGAGCTCCAACCACATGGCCGTCATCAACGCCATCAGTAACGCCTGCGGTGCGCGCGTTTACGCGCTGCCGGCGACGCCCGACAAGGTCAAGGCCGCTTGGGAAGCCAAGCAGCGTGGCGAAGATCTCACGCCGCCCAAGTACTACCTGGGCACCGACTTCGAAGAGGAGTTGGAACTCATCAAAGCCAACCCTATCTGAGCCTCTCGGCGGCAGGATCGGAGTGCGTGCCGGCCTTCACACGAGAGCGTCACGATGGGTGAAGGCCGGCGCGAGTGCTGGTGAGGCCGTGGCCATGCCGACACGGGTGAAGTGTTGAAGCAAGAAGACGCAACCGCCTACACCGCCGGGTGCTTCCGCGGGGAGCCCGCGTCGTGCTCGTACGCCTGTCCGTTCAGGCTCGATGCCAGGTCGTTCCTCGAGAAGGCCGGCAAGGGCAGGTGGGCGGCGGCCTACAAAGCGTTGCGCAACTCGGTGGTGTTTCCGGGGATAGTGAGCGTGCTGTGCGACCAGCCCTGTCGAGAGCACTGCCAGCGCTCAGTAGTGGGCGACGAGGCCATCGCGCTGCGCGACATCGAGGCGGCCTGCCTGCGCTACGCCAAGGATCGCAATCCCGAATCGTACGTGATACCGCCCAAGACCCAGCGTGTAGCCATCGTCGGAGCGGGTGTCGGCGGTCTTTCCACAGCGCTCAACCTCGCGCAGAAGCGATACCAGGTGACTGTCTTCGAAAAGGCCGGGGGCTGGGGAGGCGTGCTCCGCGAAGACCCCCGTTTCGCCGAATTCGATGCCGAACTTGCGCTCCAGTTCTCCAGAGTCACGGTGGAGTTCTTGTGGAACACCACGGTCGAGACGCTCGAGCAGCTCGCTGGTTTCGACGCGGTCTACCTGGCCACCGGAGCGGGTGGAGCCGCCTTCGGGCTTCTCCAAAGCTGGGATCCCGGAGTATTCACCACGTCGGAGCCCAAGGTCTTCTTGGGAGGAGCCCTTTCAGGCGCCACGTTGATGGAGAGCATCGCTCAAGGCGTGGAGGCTTCCAAGGCGATCGAGTCCTTTCTCCAGACGGGCAAGGCGGGTCGTGGCAGGGTCGATGACGCGGCGGGCAAGCGCAACCGCTACCTTAGGCACCAGGGCGTAGCCTCGGTGCCGCTTGTGCGGGCATCAGGAGAAGGCGGCTACACCCAAGAAGAGGCCCGCGCCGAGGCCTCCCGCTGCCTGCTGTGCGACTGCAGCGAGTGCATCGCCGGTTGCGAGATGCTCGAGTGGTTCCGCAAGGACCCGCATCGTATCGCTCGCGACGTCTACGGCGACATGGTGGTGAATCCACCGTTCTCTTCGCGGGCGGTGACACGAGAGGTCTACTCCTGCAACGTCTGCGGACACTGCAGATCGGTGTGCCCCGAGAATGTCGACATCGGCGCGCTGTCTCAGTTTTCCCGGTCGGCGCGCATGAACGCGGGGGTGCATCCGGCGGCCCTGCACGACTTCTGGCTGCGCGAGATGGATTTCGCCACATCGGAAGGCTGGTTCGTGTCGGCCCCTCCGGGCGAGGAGACCTGCGCGTACGCCTTCTATCCCGGTTGCCAGTTGGGCGCCGCCGTTCCTGAGCACGTGCTGGCCTCGTACGAACGGCTGAGAGTGACTCACGACGTGGGAGTCATTCTTGGCTGCTGCGGTGCGCCGGCCTATTGGGCGGGAGACGACGAGCGCCTGCGCGCCAACGTCGACCGGACGAGGCAGGCCTGGCTCGCTCTGGGGCGGCCGATGTTCGTCTTCGCCTGCGCGACGTGCGCGAACCTGTTCGAGGGATTACTGCCGGAGATCCCGCGGGTGTCGCTGTACGAACTGCTTGCTGCGTCGGGCGACACAATCCCGGCCGGTCCGTTCGCCCAGGCGACCGTGTTCGATCCGTGCACGGCGCGCGACGACTCCGGCATGCAGGCGAGCGTGAGGCAGATCGCCGAACTGTCGGGCGCCCAAGTCGACGAGCTCGCGGTTCGAAACAGGTGCTGCGGTCACGGCGGGCACATACGCGTAGCGAATCCGGAGTTGTACGATGAAATCGCGAAGCACCGTGCGGAGGCGAGCGACAACCCCTATCTCGTCTACTGCGCGAACTGCAGGGAGGTCTTCGCGTCGCGGGGCAAGGAGTGCGCCCACATTCTCGATGTGGCCTTCGGCCGCCAGGCCGACCCCCGAGTGCCCACGCTGCAAGAGAAGCGAGACAACAGTCTGCGGGTCAAGAGGGAACTGATGAAGGTGATACGCAACGAGGACTTCGTGCCCGAGGAGCACCCCTGGGACAGCCTCACGCTGGTGATCGGTGAGGACCTCCAAACAGACCTCGACAAGAAGCTCATCTCGGCCGGCGATCTCAAGGAGGCCATCTGGCTCGCCGAGACCTCGGGCGAGAAGTTCTACGACGAGAGCGACGGCATGAGCCTGTGCAGCATGATCAGGCCGGTCGTGACCTATTGGGTACAGTATCGGGCGGCTGCCCCCGGCACGTACGAGGTCTGCAGCGCGTACTATCACCGCATGCGCTTCGAACGGGGGGAGTGAGCGTGGCCGATTGCGCCGATAGGGTCTGGAAGTGCGCGAAGTGCGACCGCGAGCTCGTAGTGAAGAAGACGGTTCTCGCCTACCTCGGCCACACGGTCTCGCACGAGGTGCCCATGTGCCCGCAGTGCGGCAAGGTCTACATCAGCCGGGAACTGGCCGAGGGCAGGATGTCAGAAGTCGAGCAGACCCTCGAGGACAAGTAGCGGCGCGAATCCTTCTACGGCTCGACCGCCTGCGACAGCGGCAGCTCTCGCCAATCGAGTATCTGGAAGGTGCCGATCTTGGGGAAGTAGGGCGGCGGGTTGTGTAAGAGGTAGGAGTCGTACGTGTTGGCGCCGTTCGCGAATCCGCCTCCCGAAGTGGTGTAGCGATATGGCCGCAGGTACGAAGAGACCGAGCCATAGATGGTCAGAAGATCACGGGTCGGTCCGCCCAACTCCGCCGCGCGGCTGTATTCGCGCCCCTGCTGCGCGATGATAGCGGCGTCGATGTCCATGTTCATGTTTGCGACCTGGCCACCCTTCTGGTAGGGAGCGTAGGCCGGGATCTCGACGTTGTTCTGGCCGATCAGCCCTACGGCTACCGTCCCGTTGTGCGTGGAGTAGGCGAGATCGCCGACCACGTGGATCGAGGTGGCCGCTCTCTTGCCGCTCGGATTCAACTGGCCCGAACACGCGATGGTGATGCGTCCGTGCAGATTGGTGCCCTCGACCCAGACGTTGTCGTTGGCATAGATGACCCCATCGGCGGGGTAGTCGTAGGCGCCGCTCGAGATCGGCGATGGGGGATTGACGTACGTGAGGTAGCCCCCGATGCGGTTGCCGTTCACGTAGGTGCGGTTCTCGTATTCGTCGGTGACCCTGCGGATCTGGTACTTCTCGTTGGGCAGCAGTTTGATGTACCAGCCCTGTCTCGAGTCATGAGCGCTGCTGGTCGAATAGGGGAGGTTCACTCCGGTTCCCTGGGCCAGATTGCTCAGGCGCACGAAGTCGGATGTGACGGTGCCGAAGTCCACGGCGGGCACCGCGAACTGCCACAGGGAGCGTGAGGGACTGCTGAGCGGCACGACGTAGTCGCGACCCGACCACACTCCATTGCGGGTTCCGCCGAACATCTCGCTCACGTACGTCTGTCGCGCGCAACTGACTATGTCGGTCACGTTGGCGGTGTCGATGCAGATGCCGGTGTTCGAATGCGTCTTACCGTGCCAGATGCGTGTGAGGGGCCCGCCGATCCACACCTCTTCATCGGTGAGGAGGACGTATTCGCTGAACGCCGGCCGGCCAAGGTGCGCCGATACTGTTCGCGACTGCTCGACGGGTTGATGTGACTCCCCAGTGACCTTGACGGTTATGTCGGAGTTCTGGGCCGATGGGGGAGTGATCTGCATGGTGTACTCGCCCTGCACTGAATCGTCGTACGGGTCGAGCCAGGCGAACGTCATCTTGTGCGGCTGATCCACGCTCGCCCCGGGGATGGCGAAGTTGTTCGATTCGGAACTCATGCCGCTTGCTACCATCCACAGATACTGGTTGAGCCCGGCCTCGGCGATGTCCAGCGATTGGGTATATGCGCGGTCGCGCTGAACGTGCTGCTGGTTCCGCTGCAACTGCACGAGCAAGACTCCCCCCATGAGGACGAGCGTCGAGATGACCACCATGGCTATGATCAGCGCATAGCCCGTCTGGTCGCTCGAGCGCCTGTGGCGCCGGATCACGCGCCGCATGAATCTAGCTACCATTGAGTCCCCCGTCATAGCGCTGCCGTATCTGCACACGCGTTGTGAGATCCACATCACCTTTGGCGATCTCGGGTCTCTCATTGACTTTGAGGGTTATGTCGACCGCGACCACCGAGCGGCGAAGTGTCTCGCTGTTGGGATTGGCGATGGTGTAGAGCGAGGTCGAGGTTTCGTCGCAGCCGTAGTAGGTGAAGATGGCGCCGGCGCCGTTTCGAACCCCGTCCATGATGACGATGCCGTCGCTGTCGTATCCGGCGGGGTAGCTGGGCGGGCTGTCTTCGATGTCGGGCTCAGCCGACTGCATGCGCAGCGAGTTGGCGTCAAGGTAGAGACGCACACGCTCGGCCTCGTTGTCGCCGTCGATATCCGCGAAGAAGACGAGCTCTTGCGCGCTCGCTATCACCAGAGAGTCCGAAAGCGAGGTCAGATTCGACTCCGACGAGCACGCTGACCTGATCAGACGGCTCATGGAGTACACGGCGGTGCGGGCCGAATCCTGGTTCTGCATGCGCGCCGACTGGTCCGCCGTGGTGCGAAACACGCTGAGATAGACGCCGAGGATAGCGGCCGCGATGATTCCGGCGATCAAGACCACCACGAGCATCTCGACCAGCGTGAAGCCCTCTTGTCTCGACCGCGATGTCTGGGCCCCTCGCATGATCTCCACCTACGAGTTGGGGAGCACGAGTTGGAGAGTGCGCGTGTCGCCGGGGTCGAGAATGATGCCTATCTCGCCTGCTCCCAAGGGAATGCCTGCGTCGACAGGATCGGCATCAACGCCCGTGGGAAGCCGCAATACCGGGTCGAACGCAGCGGTCGTGGAGATAGTATAGGGCTGCAGGCTGGTGGAATACCTGAGATTACTCAAGGAGGCATAGCCGCCGGCGTCGGTAACGACTTGGGCGCTGTATATCCAGGGACTCACCGACTGGTAGCCGGTGATGGTGAGGCTCACCCCGGCCCGCGCCGTCCCGGTCTCGTCGGTGAGACGGATGGTGAGGCCCGCCAACCTGTCGATGACCAATTGCACCACGGTGAACGGTGTGCCCTTCTTGACGACGAGGCCCTCCTGGGTCGCGGCCGAGCTGTAGCCGGGCTTGCTCGCGGTCACGTAGTAGCTGTTCGTGCCGTCGGGGGGTAGTCCGGGCACCAGCAAGTGCCCTTCTATGTCGGTGCGTATGGCCGACGAGTTGATGTCGACGTCCGGACTGAGATGGGTGTTCACCACGCGCAGCCGTGCGTCGGCGACAGGAGTGCCGGCCAGATCGGTGACCGTGATGTCGAGCGAGCCGCCGTCGGCGCCGCCGGCTACCAGCGTACTCAACTGCATGGGCTCGAGTTCGTCGCTGTCGGTGGCCCGGACGATGACGGTCACGCGGCGGTAGTTGGCCGGGTAGGGCCCGGAGTAGCTCGGATCTTCGACGTACACGATCTCCCGGGTGATCTCCACGGGTACGTCTCTCACAGTCTCGGTCAGCACGTCTTCGAGACTCCCCGATGGATGCCCGCCGACCGTCCCGATGTCCTCGTATGGGAGAGCTCGGATGCTTTCGATCTGTTCGCTGGCTATCTGGTGGAGCAGGGCGCGAGTCTCGGAATCCATCACCCTGTCGGCGGCCGATGCGAAGAACTGCACCATGCCGAGAAGAAAGACGGCGAGGAGTACAACCGCCACCAGCACCTCGACGAGCGAGAAGCCTTGGTCGGGTTCGCGGCGCCCTATGTCAAACTTCAGACGCACCTGAATGAGCCCCCCCAGTCAAGTGAGATCGTTAGCTCTGTGCCCCGCGACTGCGCCGAAGCCCCTAACGACGGCAGAAAGGCACAGCCGACTCTTGTATCGGCAGAAAGCGCGAGAACTTTAGCGATTCGAACGAATTCCTTCTTCGTCCGCCGGCGAGAGGAGCGAGCGGTTACCCGGTCAGGGCGCGATCTCGGAATCGTCGGCAAGTCCGGTGGCGACGGCCGCACGGGCGCTGCGGGAGCGCCGGACCAGGTACCAGCCCACCGGGATGGCGAGCACTATGATGGCGAGCGCGATGATCTGCGCCTCTCTCAGGCCGAGAGCGATGATCTTGTTGACTCTGAAGTACGAAAGGAAGAACCGCCCGGCTGAATACAACCCAAGGTAGACGACGATGGCGAGACCGTCGGTCTTGAGGCGGCGTCCAACGAAGAGCAGAACACCGAGCACCACGAGCAACCAGAGCTGCTCGTACACGGGGTTGGGGTGCGTGGCTACGCCGAGCAGTTCGTCGGGAATCAGAGAGGCCGGATTGGTGTAGGTGAATCCCCACGGCAGCGAGGTGGGGTTGCCCCAGGTGTCGCCATTGATGATGTTGGCGAACTTGCCGATTATCTGCCCCGCGGGGAAGGCAAGTGCCGTGCAGTCGATCACGCGCAGCAGCGGGAGCTTCTTCCAGCGGCAGTAGATCGCGAGCCCGACCAGACCCCCTGTCAACACGCCATAGATGGCGAGCCCGATCAGCTGCCATCCGAGGATCTTCGACGGATTGCTCCAATAGAAGCTCGCATTCTCGAGCACGTGGAAGAATCGCGCCCCGAGGACCCCGCACGGAACAGCGATGACCGCGATGCCCCAAGCGTGGTCGCGCGATATGCCCTTCTTGCCCAGTTGGTGCGAAAAGATGACTGTTCCCGCCAGCACAGCGGCCATCATGATCACGCCGTACCAGTGGACGGCAAGCGGTCCGAGTCTGAAGATGACTGGATCGACGTCGATGGTCATTCGGGCATTCTGCGGGGAGGCCGGCGATTCGTCAAGGGAAGACGCGAAAACGGCTATACTGCCCCGCCATGGACTCTGTGCTCGAATTCATACGGCGGGAGCTCTGCAACCGTCTCGAAATGCCCGATCGCGAGGTCATGCTCGAGAACGCGACAGTGCTCAGCGACGAGTCCGACACTCGGGGAGTGACCATCAGCTTGGTCAACGCGCGCGTGAGCGCCTACCAAGGCAGCGGGCTGGCGCGGCCCGAGTTGCTCGACTCGATAGAGGTGCACCTGCTCTTCTCGTTTCGGTCGAAGACCTACGCCGCGAGCGTCTCGAACCTGTACAAGACCATGCGCCTGCTCTTCAACCGGCCCACGTACACCGCGGGCGAAGCGCATCCGGCCAACCCCTTCCCGGTTCACGTGGACAAACTGTTCTTCACCTTGGCGCCCATGGAGTTCGAAGAGCTCTCCCACATGTGGGGGATCCTCGGGGGCACCTACCTGCCGAGCTGCCTCTACACGCTGCGCATCGTCCGCAAGCAGGAGTAAGACCTGGCGTGGCATGAACGCCGCCCCGGTGTCGAGCGCCTTCGCTCCGCCGGTTCGGTGGTCTTCGCCCCGCCGGTTCTGTAGTCGGCCGTGGGCAGACCGGTGCCCGTTACTCCTTTGGGCGGGCGGTGTGGCGGGCGTCGGACTGGCCCGACCCGAACGGTCGCGCGGCCCGGCCCACAGCGGCCATGTACACCGTGCCTTCGTTTTCGCCGTCAACGCCCACCAGCGCATTGATCTCGTCGTCGTAGAAGGCGGCTATGGGGCAACTGCCCAGTCCCTGCGCGACCGCGGCGAGAGACAATTGGGCGGCCATGTGGCCCGCGTCGAGGTAGAAGTAGCGGTACGCCCGGTCGCGGTACTTCCAGGCCGAGCGTGCGTAGACGGCAGTCCAGATGAACACCGCACCCGCCCGCGCGCACATGAGCTGATCGAGCGCGGCGGCCGCGACGTCGCTGCGGAGGTCTGCCGTCTTGAGCTGCTCGAGTGAGTGGCTGCCTTCGGCGATAGGGCGCTCGAGGATGTCGTGCCCGGCAACGCGGTAGTGGTAGAGCCCAGGCTCGAGGTCGTCGACCTTGTTGACGACGACATACGTCTCTATGGGGTAGAGAGCGCCGGCGGTAGGGGCGGCGCGGTAGAAGTCCTGCCCATGTGGTGTGATGTACGAGGTGGTGATGCCGGCCGACGCCCACAGCATACGGGATAGTTCGAGCAACGAGATCGGCGTCGCCCCGAAGGAACGCACGCTACGCCTGCGCGAGACCAGCGTATACAGGTCGGGTCCGGGGTATTCGTCGAGGGCCGGAGCCGGGGTGGGGAGGGCGACAACCGGAGCGTGGGAGTAGAACTTGTAGATGGGCGGCTTGCTCCGCCAGTCGAGCTCTCGCTCCTCCATGGACTCGCGGTGATAGGACGTCGCGTCCTGGAACGCATGTCCCGGATGATCGGCCATTTTTCCTCCCGTCGCGCCGCCCTTCGGCGTGGTACCCTGAGCCGCTGCGCCCTCGCGCTCGTAGACATCGATTCCATGCAAAGTTCGCACATGAGCACGCCTGAGACAAGTCAGACAGAGTATCGTCCGGAGCGGACTCAGTGGTTCCAGCTGGGCGTCATCTCCGCTGCCAGCTTCGTGGTCTGGGCCGGATTCGGGGCTATCCTGCCATACCTGCCCGTCTTCCTGCAGGAGGAGGCCCACGCATCGGTCGCCATGATCGGCGTGGTGGCCGCCGGCTACTACGTGGGCACTTTCTTGTTCTCGGCGCCGCTTGGACGGCTGAGCGACCGGATCGGGCGCAAGCCGGTCATCGTGGCCGGGGTCGCTTTCTACGCCATCGCGACGCTGCTCTTCATTACCACCACCCACCCCGCGTGGTTCACGCTCTTCCGCTTTCTAGAAGGCATTGGCGCGGCGGCTGTCAGCCCGGCGGGGTCGGCCTTGGTCGCCGACCTCTCGACCGACCACGCGCGCAGCCGCGCGTACGGCTGGCTCATAACCGCCCAGTTCGGCGGGCTGGTCGCCGGGCCGGTCTTAGCGGTGCCTCTGTACAATCTGGGTGGGGGCCAAGGCAGGTGGGCCTTCTACACCATCTTCTTGTTCTCGAGCGTCGTGTCGGCCATCACCGCCGTCGTGCTCCTCTTCGCCATCAAGGAGCCGGCACACGCCAAGCGACGCCGGGCCGTCAAGGAACCCCACCCTCCCTACCGCCGGCTCGTCTCGCGACCGGTAGCTGCCTTCCTCGTGATGGCTTTCACGGGCAACTTCGCCATGGGGGTGTGGGAAGTGGTGTGGAGCCTCTATTTGCGTCGCCTGGGAGCGTCGATGGCGTTCGTGGGTTACACGTGGATAGCCTTCAGTGTGCCCATGCTGTTCTCGTTCGTCGGTGGCTGGATGGCCGACCGGTACAACCGCTGGGTTCTGATGTTCTCCGGCTTCGCGGTGTCGGCGGGCGCCTGGATCACCTACGGAATCACCCACAATCTGAGGCTGTTCTTGGTTATCAGCGTGATAGAAGGTTTCGCCATCGCGCTTTCGTATCCAGCGAAATCGGCGTTTCTCGTGCAAGTGGTTCCATCGCGCTGGCTTGGGAGTGTTCAAGGACTCGAGGCGACCTCTGTTCAGGTAGCGGGTTTGACGGGCACCCTGGTAGCTCCGCTCCTGTATTCGCATGTGTCCGGCTACGTCATCAGCATCGCCGGCGCGATTTCGATCTTAGGTTTGCTGTTCGCCGGGCCGATACTACTCAAAGAGTGGAGGCGTCTGCAAAGGGAGCGAAACCTCGGTGCTCGAATCTGACGCGGTGGAAAGCGGCTCCGGCGCCGCTATAATCTCCGACATGGAGGAGTGCCTCGAGTCCGATAGCACGGAACGCCGCGCCGACGATCGACGCTGCCGCAGCGAGTACGTGTTTCGTGACAAGCGCAGCGGTTTCGACCGCCGCAGGCGGAATGTCGCGGGGTTGGGTGGCCTTGCGCACCAGGCCGTCGTCCACCTGCGAGACCATCCCCGCAAGCTTCAGTTCTTGCTGCTCGTGGTCAACGTCCTCAATCTGACCGATTTCGGCCTGACTATGAACGCTCTCGCCCACGGGGCGAGCGAGGCCAACCCCGTCATGGCTTCGCTGTTCAAGATCGGCCCGGTGTGGGCGGCCATCTTCAAGATCGTCGCGGTGCTGGTCGCGACCGCGATGGTGTGGGAGTGCCGGCGCTATCGCAAGGCGTTGATAGCGGCCATCGCGATGCTGCTGGTCTTCGCCGCCATCTTCATCTACCACATGGTGGGGATGCTGCTGCTCAACTAGGCCGCTGGGAATGCGCACCCAGGTAGGCCGGCACAGCCACTGCTCTGGGGGCGGCGGGCACACCCGGCGACAGGTAGTCGCCATCGGGCGGCAGCATCGCGCGAAGATCCTCGTCGGAATCGAGCAACTGCAGCAGCACATCGACCACATGCGGATCGAATTGGCCGCCGGCGCAGCGCCGCAATTCGCGGGTCGCCTCTCGGTGCGTCCGGCCCGATCTGTAGGGCCGGTCTGAGCGGATGGCATGGTAGGCGTCGGCCGCCGCGATAATGCGCGCGCCCAACGGGATCTCGTCGCCGCGCAGGTGCTGCGGGTAACCCTTGCCGTCCCAGCGCTCCTGGTGGTGCAACACCAGCGGCACCACGTCGGTCAGTTCGGGCGCCTGCTCCATTATCTGCTTGCCCAGCAGGGGATGCTTCTGAATGGACGTCCACTCCTCGGGCGAGAGACCGCCGCCCTTCGCGAGAATGGCGTCGGGTACGCCTATCTTGCCCACGTCGTGGAGCATGGCGCCCTCACGGATGCGCGAGACCTCGGTGCTGTCGAGGCCGATACGGCGCGCGACCGCCGCCGAGAGCTCCGACACGAGGCGGGAATGCTCGTGCGTGTAGCCGTCGCGGATGTCGACGGCCGCGGCGAGGCTCCGCACGATGGCGCCACGGCCCGCGTGGGGGAGCGAGACCACGTTGCTCGGGGCCTCTTTGGAGGGGAGGTCGCGGTAGAGTTGCACCTGATTGCCACCCATGGCCTTCGCGAACCCCAGTGCCTTGAGAGCGACTTCGACCAGATCGGTCGCCGTCGCGCCGTCGGACGGGTAGGAGCAGAGTCCCAGACTCACGGTGATGCGGATCTCGAGGCCTTCGCTGTCGAAGAACACCCAACCGGCGATGTTCTGGCGCAACCGCTCGGCTACTTCGACTCCGCCCTTCTCAAAGGTGTGCGGAAGGATCATCGCGAACTGGTCGCCTCCGAAGCGAGCCACCAAGTCGATCTCGCGGAGCTGAGTCTTGACCCGGCGCGCCAAGTCGAGCAGGATCCGGTCGCCTACTCGGTGCCCGAACCCGTTGTTCACCTGGTGGAAGTTGTCGAGGTCGAGCATGGCGAGCATGAAGGTGTCGCCAAAGCGATAGGCGCGCTCGCATTCGTGCGAGAGCCTGTCCTGGAAAACCCTGTGGCTGGCGATGCGGGTCAGGGCATCGACGGTGGCGGTGTCGACGAGCTTGGCCGTCTCGGCGGCCTGTTGGCCGCGCATGGAGAAGGCGAGGGAGAAGACGGCGGCTGAGGCCGCCAGCAAGACTCCTTGGGTCGCGAGGAAGACGGCGCTGTCGAGGCGGGGCCCGACGCCGAGGAGCACCGACGTCGCGGCGAGGAGTACGAGCGGCACGGCGCTTTTCGAGCCGCCGAAGGGCTTGTCACATGCGCGAGCCTTCGACATCCAGACAGAAACCACGAAGGTGGCGCCGAGAAAGCCGGTAGCCGCCAGCCCAAGCGTCAGGCGGAGCAGAGCGTGCATGTCGAAGGTCGTCTCCTTTCTCGTCGAGGAGAGACTTTCGACGGCGCATGTCCCACTCCTCCGGCATGAGCGCGGCGGTCGAGGGTCACCGCGTCTTCTGGATCACAGGGCGCGGACTGGGCTCGTTACGAGTAGCGCTGCTCCAGCCAGGGGTCGCCGAGGGCGTGGTAGCCGCGCACTTCCCAGAAGCCGAGGCGCTCGTCGGCGGTCAGTTCGATGCCCGTGAGCCACTTGGCGCTCTTCCAGAAGTAGAGCCGGGGCACCAGGAGTCTCACCGGACCCCCGTGTTCGGCACTGAGGGGTCTCCCTTCGTACTCGTAGGCAACGAGTACGTCGTCGCCCATGAGTTCGGCGATGGGCAGGTTCGTCGTCCAACCCGCCGCCGCGTGGACGACCGCGTGCCGCGCGTCGGGCGACACCTTCGCGCCGGCGAGGAGGTCGGAGACTCGGACACCTCTCCACCGGGTGTCGAGCTTCGACCAGGTCGTGACGCAGTGGATGTCACGAACCAGTTCGACCGCGGGCAGGGCGATGAGCGACTTGAAGTCGAGGGTCGAGGGGTTACCCACCAAGCCGGAGATCGACATACGCCAGCCGGCGGGGTCTATGTTTGCCACATGGCCGGCATGCAGCACGGGAAAATCGGTGACAAGGTGCTGTCCGGGGGGGACTCTGGGATCGTGGATCGCGGCCATATCGCGCCTCCTTGTGCCAGAAGGGCCGCCCCAGGGGAGGGACGGCCCTTCTGTTCATCCGTGTCGATTGGTGCTCCGCGAACAGCCGCGGGGTCCGCACCCAGTGCTACTCGATGCTGATCGCGCCTTCGGGGCACTCGTCAGCGGCCTCTTCGCAGCAGCCGGCGTCTTCACACGCGTTGGGATCTATCACGTGGGAAATGCCGTCATCGCCGATCTCGAAAACATCGGGGCAGATATCCTCACAGATACCACACCCGGTGCAAAGATCGGGATCGACTTTGGGAACACCCATGGTCTCCTCCTTTGGGGCTTGCAAGCGTGGCCAATATAAGCAAAGCGGCGAGTGGAGTGCAAGGTGGCTTCACAGCTTTTGAGAAGGATTGTGCGCCGCGGAGGCCGGCGAGTGGCCGGCGAGCGAGCGGAGTTGAGCGAGAACACCCTGTTCGATGGAATCGATGAGCCCGGCGAAGCCGTCATCCAGCGGTGCGATGTGTTCGGGGAGAGGATCGTCGAGAAGACAGGCTGGGGGGTCACCGCCCGCCGCCCGCGACGCCGCGAGCCACTCCTCCGGCAGGCGAACATCGCCGGTCTCGTGGCCCAGGACCGTCCCGATGAACGCCGCCCAGGCCCTGGGAGTCACGTCCGCGGGATCGTAGCCGCCTCCCCCCACGATCACCCAGCGTCCTGAGCAGCATTCGTGCACCACTCCATGCAGACGGGAGGCCACGCGGGGAAAAAGGGGCAGCGTCGCCGCCAGATGGGTGAGCGGGTCGTTGTGGTGCGCATCGGCCCCTATCTGCGTGACGAGCAGGTCGGGCGAGAACGCGCACAGCGCCGGGAGGGCCACACGCTCCAGCGCCGCGAAGATGGCCTGGTCGCCGGCGAACGGAGGCAGGGGGACGTTGATGCAGGCCCCGGCGCCGCCTGCGGAGCCGGTCTCGGTGGCCGCCCCGGTGCCGGGGAAGAGGTACGTGCCCGACTCGTGGATGGAGACGGTGAGCACGCGGGGGTCGGTGTAGAAGGCCGCCTGTACTCCGTCGCCGTGGTGAGCGTCGAGGTCGAGGTAGGCCACTCTCAGTCCGGCCTCAAGCGCCACCGCTATGGCTATGGCCGCGTCGTTGTATATGCAGAATCCCGAAGCTTCGGCCCTGTGGGCGTGGTGTTGCCCGCCTGCGGGACTGTAGGCGTGGACGGCCCGGCCCTCGAGGACGGCCTGCATCGCTTGGATGGTCGCCCCGGTGTACAGGGCCGCGGCGTCGTGCATGTCGGCGAACAGTGGATCATCGGACGTGCCGAGACCGTAGAAGGTGAGATCGGTAGCGGGTCGTTCTCCCCGGGCTATCGCCTGCCCGTGCTGCACCGCCTGTACGTAAGGGTAGGAGTGGACCGTCATGAGCTCGCTCAGCGTGGCGAACCGCGGTGCTTCGAGTGTGATCTCGCGGGCACGCAGCCAACCGAGCGCGCTGAGCAGAGCCATGGTGAGCGTGTAGCGCCGGGCCTGCAGGGGGTGGTCGTCGCCGAAGCGATAGGTCGCCAGTTCGTCGCCGTACACGATGGTGAACGGCTCGGCGATATCTCCGTGCGGGGGCGATGTAGTCAAGGCCGGTCTCCGGGAATCTTCGGGGGAGAAGACGGTGTGCACCCAAGTAGTACAATACCAGCCCCGTCTGGTGGCGGTGCCGGTTCGGAAGACCGATGCCGTCCGCGTCGAGACAAGAGGTGGTGGCCGCGTGGCATCGCACAGTAGTACCCCGCGTAGGCGCGGGGCTCCCTCCCTGACCCGCAAGGCGGAAGCCCTGATTCTGCGAGAGGGCATGTTCCCGCCGGAGGCGCGGTGCCTCATCATGGTCTCGGGCGGACAGGACTCGCTCGCGCTGCTCCGCATCCTTGCCGGGGCCCGGGCTCGCAAGGCCTATCCAACCTTTGTGCATGCGCTGCACGTGAACCATCATCTTCGCGGCGAGGAGAGCGACGCCGATGAGGCTTTGGTGGTGCGGGCCTGCGGTTCCGCGGGAGTCGGCCTCACCGTGGTCCATAGCCCGATTGAGAAGGCGCGGGGCAATGTGCAGGAGGAAGCGCGTGAGGCGCGCCGCTCCGCGGCCATGACGGCGGCCAGGGAGCACGATTGCGATCGCATCGCCCTTGGCCATACCGCCGACGACCAGGTCGAGACCATGCTGTACCGCCTGGGGCGCTACGGCGGCCTCTCATCGTTCTCAGCCATGCTTGCGTGCGACCCGCCGTGGGTGAGGCCCCTGCTCGGATGCCGCCGGGAGGAGACCGCGGAATACTGCCTGCAACACCGTCTCGAGTTCGCCCGCGACAGGGGCAACGCGTACCCGGGATATGCCCGCACAGCCCTGCGCGAGCAGGTCGTTCCGGCGTGGGAGAAGGCGCTGCCGGGGGCCGTCGAAGCGGCCTGCCGGGCAGCAGACGTGGCAGCCGAGGCTCAGGAGGTGGTGGCCGCGGCCGTGGCGGCCGCGGCCACCCAGGTCGCCCGCGGGGGCGAGACCGCCGCGGAATGCCCGGCGGGGCGCCCGCTCGACGAGGCCGAGTGGCTGAGCGTGCCGGCACTGCTGGCTCTCACTCCTGCCGTGCGCAGGCTGCTGCTGCACGCGTGGCTCGAGGGGCGCGCGAGGCCCGCGGCCTCGCGCGCCGGGGTACTCGCCGTAGAGTCGCTCCTCACTGTTCCAGGCTCGGCCGAGCGGTCTCTTGGAGGCGGGCGCCGGGCCGTCAAGGAGTACGAGCGGCTGTTCCTCGACCACCGGGTTCGGACCGGCAGGGCCGGGGGCGGCCCGGCGCCGGCGGGCGGGGCGGCGATCGCGCCGCCCGCGGAGGCCGTGGTTCTGCCGGTGCCCGGCGAGACCGAGTGGCATGGGTCGAGGGTGCGGGCCGAGTGTGTCTCCGCCTTTCGCATGCCCGAGGTCGCTCGCGAGGCCTTCTTCGACGCGGCCTCGCTCTCCGACCCACTCGTGGTGCGGGCGGTGCGGCCTGGAGATCGCATGCGTGCTTTCGGCGCCCCCGGCTCGCGCAAGGTGCACGACATATTCGTCGATCTGCGTGTGCCGGCAGCACAGAGGGCAGTGTGGCCCCTCGTGTCGTGTGGGAGGCGGATCGTCTGGGTGTGTGGCCTCCTGCAGGCGGAGGAAGGTAGAATTACCGAAGATACTAGCGGCATCGTACGGCTGAGCTGGGAGCGAACGTGAAGGTCCTCATATCGCAGGAGGAACTGCAGGCCAGAATCGACGAGATGGCTTCGGCCATTTCGGCCGACTACGCCGGCAAGCGGCCCATTCTCGTGTGTGTGCTCAAGGGGGCGGTCTTCTTCATTGCCGACCTGGCCCGCCGTCTCGCGTTCGACCTCGAGATTGAGTTCATGGCCGTTTCGAGTTACGGGCAGGCCACCGACAGCTCGGGCGTGGTTCGGATACTCAAAGACCTCGATACCGACATCGAAGGGCGCCATGTCTTGATCGTCGAAGACATCATCGATTCGGGACTCACTCTGCAGTACCTCATACGCAACCTCAGCGCGCGCAATCCGGCCAGCCTTGCCATCGCTACGCTTCTTTCCAAGCCGAGCCGGCGTACGGCCGAGTTGGAGTGCAAGTACACGGGATTTGAGATCCCCAACGAGTTCGTCGTCGGCTACGGTCTCGACTATGCCGAGAAATATCGCAACCTACCTTACCTGGGGGTCGTGGACGATATCGAGTGAGCGGTCCTTCGAGGCTCCACGCCTCTTCTGGCGCCGCTGCGCAGGGGCGCGCGGGGCCCCGTCGAAGATGGGTATAGCGGGTCTATGGTAGTATCTTCCCTTCAGATAGAGCGAGTTTGGAGTCCAGGTGAGTAGGTTCTTCAAGAGCGCCGCCTTCCCCATCCTCTTGGTTATTTTGCTGGCCTTTTTTGTTCAGCAGTGGTTGTATCCGAGCGGGGGCGGCAGCCAGGAAATGACGTTCAACGATTTCAAGGCCGCGGTCCAAGCGGGCAAGGTCCAGGACGTGACGATCTTGACAAAAGACCTTGTCGTCCAAGGCAAGGTCCAGACGGCCAACGGCATCAAGCAGTTCGAGTTCGGCTTCACGCAGGGCTTCGACATGGAGAAGTTTCTGCAAGACAACAACGTCAACTACGCTGCCGACGTGCAGAAGAGTTCTCCGTGGCTCGGCATCCTTGGCACAGCCCTGCCCATCATCCTAATGGTGGTCTTCCTCCTATTCATCATGAACCAGATGCAGGGGGGCGGCAGCAAGGTCATGAGCTTCGGCAAGTCCAAGGCCAAGCGCCTGTCGGTCGATCAGCCCAAGATCACCTTCAAAGACGTCGCCGGTGTGGACGAGGCCGTCGAAGAGCTCGACGAGATCAAGGAGTTCCTCGAGAACCCCAAACGCTTCCAGAATCTGGGCGCCCGTATCCCCAAGGGCGTGCTGCTGTTCGGCCCTCCCGGCACCGGCAAGACGCTTCTGGCTCGAGCCGTGGCGGGCGAGGCAGGCGTGCCCTTCTTCAGCATCTCGGGTTCCGACTTCGTCGAGATGTTCGTGGGCGTCGGCGCGAGCCGGGTGCGCGACCTGTTCGACCAAGCCAAGCAGAACCAGCCGTGCATCATCTTCATCGACGAGATAGACGCGGTCGGCAGGCATCGCGGCGCCGGACTCGGCGGCGGACACGACGAGCGCGAACAGACGCTCAACCAGTTGCTGGTCGAGATGGACGGGTTCGAGGCCAACGAGAGCATCATCATCATGGCCGCTACCAACCGTCCCGATATCCTCGACCCGGCGCTGCTCCGGCCCGGCCGCTTCGATCGCCAGATCGTCGTCGACCGGCCCGACCGTGAAGGCCGCAAGGCGATCCTGGCGGTGCACACCAAGGGCAAGCCGCTCGCTCCGGGGCTGAATCTCGATAGCCTGGCCGCTCAGACGGCCGGCTTCACCGGAGCCGACCTGGCCAACCTCGTGAACGAGGGCGCACTCCTGGCCGCGCGCCGGCACAAGCGCATCATCGAGATGGACGAGCTCGACGAGGCGGTACTCAGGGTCATCGCCGGCCCGGAGAGAAAGTCGCGCGTTCTATCGGACGAAGAGAAGCTCATCACGGCCTATCACGAGACGGGGCACGCCCTGGTGTCGCACTACCTTCCCAACGCCGATCCGGTGCACAAGATCTCGGTGATCAGCCGCGGTCACGCGCTGGGCTACACGATCACTCTGCCCACCGAAGACAAGTTCATGGTGAAGAGAAAAGAGATCATGGACAAGCTGTCCATGGGTCTCGCCGGCCGGGTGGCTGAGGAGATCCGCTTCGACGACATCACTACGGGCGCCTCGAACGACCTACAGAGAGTGACCGAGACCGCGCGGCGCATGGTCACCCAGTACGGCATGAGCGATAACCTCGGGCCCCTGACTTTCGGCCATGACCCCGCACAGCCCTTCGTCGGGCGTGACTACGGCATGGGCCAAGAGTACTCCGACGACACGGCCAGGAAGATCGACTCCGAGATCCGCCGGGTGATCGACGAGGCCTACGACTCGGCCAGCAAGATCCTCGTCGAGCATCGTGAGGAACTCGATAAGATCTCCCTGCTCTTGCTCGAGAAGGAGTCCATCGAGCGCGACGAGTTCGAAGCGATCCTGGCCGGCGAGGACCCCGTGGAGGTATTCAAGGTCCGCGACGAAGCTCGCGCCCGAAAGGCGGCAGAGAACAAGCGCGTGCAGCGCCAGCGTCGCTCGCGTGAAACCGAAGGGATCGAACCCGAGGGGCGCGTGGCCACCGGCGGTGTCAGCACTATGGCGTCGGTGAGCCGGGACCTAGTCTAGATGCCTATGGACAAGCTCAAGATCGAGCAGGCCGTTCGTCTGCTCCTTGAGGGTGTCGGCGAGGATCCCGACCGCGACGGACTGATCGACACGCCCCGGCGCGTCGCCGAGATGTACGAAGAGATCATCCTGTGTGAGCCCGAGGATCTGGCCTCCATAGTCGTACCCATGCAGTCCGACACGCACCAGGAAATGGTGCTCGTCCGCGACATCGTGTTTCACTCGCTGTGCGAGCACCATCTCGCGCCCTTCTTCGGCGTGGCGCATGTTGCCTATATACCGTCCAAGAACGGGGCTATCACCGGTATCTCCAAGATCGTGCGGCTCGTCCGCACAGCGGCTTCGCGTCTGCAACTGCAGGAGCGGCTGACCACGACGATCGCCGAGACCCTGATGGATGCCCTGCATCCAGCGGGCGTTCTCGTGCTCATCCAAGCCGAACACCTTTGCATGACTATGCGCGGAGCACGGGCCTCGGGTTCACAGGTGGTCACGTCGGCGGTGCGAGGAATCTTCCAGGCCAACGCCGCCACCAGGGCCGAGGTCCTGTCGTTGATCGAATCTCCCAACCACTGAGCCATCCCGGGGGAGACCGATGATTCCCACCGAAGGCCGTCCGCAAGTGCTCGTACTCCGCGACCTCGCCGAGGTCAGGGCTGCGATGAAGCACGCGAGGGTCTCGCCGGCAGGCGTCGAGATCATGGAGAAGAAGGCGCTCTTCAAGGTCGTCCGAGTCGCGGGCGTGAGTATCCGGGCCGCCAATATCCTCAAGCAGGAGATGCTGGCCCGCGGGGGAGATGTCGCGATCTCGCGCGAGGTCTACGAGTGGCACGGGGAGCAGGCCGACTGCCTCATCATGGGTACCGTGGCGCAGTACGAACGGCTGCTGCCCAAGCTCCGCGTCCAGCCCTTCCGTCTGAAAGCCTTGGCAAACGCCATCGAGGTCGCGCTCGGCAACGATGGGGCCGCCATGCCCGTCGCGCCGGCGGGACTCGATCTGGCCCAGCCTCCTCTGCTCATGGGTGTCGTGAATGTGACACCCGATTCGTTCTCCGACGGAGGCGAGCACGCTGATGCAGAAGCGGCGGTGCGGGCCGGCCTCCGCATGGTCGAGGAGGGCGCCTCCTTGGTGGACGTCGGCGGCGAGTCCACGCGGCCGGGTTCCGAGGCGGTGGCAGAAGAGGAAGAGGCGCGGCGCGTGCTGCCGGTCGTGCGGGCGCTCACAGAAGCCCTGCCGGGTCGAGTGTCGGTCGACACCTATAAGGCCCGGGTCGCGGCAGAGGCTCTCGACCATGGCGCCTACATGATCAACGATATCTCCGCTCTGCGGATGGACCCGGAGATGATCGCGGTGGTGCGCGACGCTCAGTGTCCGGTGATACTCATGCACATGCTGGGCGAACCGAAGACCATGCAGGTGGACCCCTCGTACGACGATGTGGTCGCCGAGGTGTATGAGTTCTTCGTGGAGAGACTCAACTGGGCGGTCGACCAAGGTGTCAAGGAGGAGAACCTCCTGGTGGACCCGGGTATCGGCTTTGGCAAGACCACTCTGCACAATCTCGAGATACTCCGGCAGCTCGATACTCTACGCTCGCTGGGCCGTCCCGTCGTGCTGGGCACGTCGCGCAAGCGTTTCCTGGGGGGGATACTCGGCATCGAGGAGCCTCACGATCGCGACGCCGCCACAGCGGCCACCACCGTGATGGGGGCCATGGCCGGGGCTCATATCCTGCGAGTTCACAAGGTAGGCGTCAACCTCGAAGCGGCGCGTATGACCAAGGCCGTGTTCGGTCACCACGAACGGGGGTAGGTGTGGATATCTTCATCGAAGGGCTGGAAGTCTACGGGCACCATGGCGTGAGTCACGAAGAGAAGGTGCTGGGTCAGAGACTCCTCTACGATGTGCGTTTGACCGTGGAGGAGTGTGAGGCGGCGTACACCGATCGGGTGGAGGACACCATCGACTACACTGAAGTCCTCGATCTCATCGTCGACGTCGCCACAGTCAAGAGCTACTCGCTGCTCGAGAGACTGGCTCAGGCCACCGCTGAGGCGATTCTCCGCAAGTTTCCCGTCGATGAGGTCTGGGTGCAGGTCACCAAGCCGCATCCGCCCGTGGCCTGGGGGCTCGACAGTGTGGGTGCTGCCGTGGAACTGCAGCGCGGTGACATCGAGGACTGAGGGGCCCGCTCCCGTGAGGGTCTTCTTGGGCCTCGGCTCGAACCAGGGCGACAGAGGGGCTCTGCTGGGCCGGGCGCGCGCGCTGCTCGCGGCTTTGCCCGGCACCACGCTCGCGGCGGCTTCACGGCTCTACGAGACCGCGCCGGTGGGAGGGCCCGAGCAGGACGACTACCTGAACCAGGTGGTCGAACTGCATACGAGGCTTTCTCCCGACGAACTGCTCAATGCGACTCAGGGCATCGAAGCAGGTCTGGGTCGCGAGCGAGCGGTCAGGTGGGGCCCGAGAACGCTCGATATAGATATCCTTTGGTACGATGGCTTCAGAGGCTCGCAGCCGCGTCTCGAGGTGCCGCACCCCCGAATGGAGGAGCGGCGTTTCGTTCTGGAGCCTCTGGCCGAGCTGGCTCCCGATCTCGTTCTCGCGAGCGGCAGGACGGTAGTGGAGGCGCTCGCCCGGGTTCGAGACCAGCATGCGCGGCCGGTGGGAGCGGAGACAGGCGTGGCGCAACAGCAAAGGAGCAGAGGTCGGGCCATGGACCAGGCAGCAGTTCACGCGGAGATCCGCCGTCTCGCCGAGGAGAAGGACTTCGTCATCCTCGCGCACAACTATCAGCGGCCCGAAGTCCAGGACGTAGCCGACTTCGTGGGAGACTCTCTGGGTCTCTCGAGGCAGGCGGCTGCGTTAGAAGCGCGCGGCATCGTGTTCTGCGGCGTGCATTTCATGGCCGAGACGGCTGCCATCCTCGCGCCCGGCAAGACCGTCATCATGCCCGACGCTGAGGCCGGTTGCCCTATGGCCGACATGGTCGACGAAGAAGGACTGAAGGAGTTGAAGGCGGCGCATCCGGGGGCGGTCGTGGTGAGTTACGTCAATACGACCGCCGCCATCAAGGCTCTCTCCGACATCTGCTGCACGAGCGCCAACGCGGTGAAGATCGTGCAGTCGATCCCCGCGGGCAAAGAGATCATCTTCACTCCCGACAGGAACTTGGGTGCCTGGGCAGCGAAGAAGGCCGGCCGCGAACTCATCCTCTGGCAGGGCTTCTGTCCGACCCACGAGCTCATCGACGTGGGCGACATCGAGCTCGCCCGCGAGAAGCACCCCAACGCCAAAGTGGTGGTGCATCCGGAGTGCGCCGCCGAGGTCGCCGAGATGGCCGACGCGGTGGAGAGCACTTCGGGCATGATCCGCTTCTGCTGCGGTGACGACGCGGAGGAGTACCTCATCGGCACCGAACTTGGCATGCTCTACAGGTTGTCTCAGGATTGCCCGGCCAAGAAGTACTACCCGGTGACCGAGCTGACCATCTGTCCCAACATGAAGATGACCACGCTCGACAAGGTGCTGAAGGCGCTGCGGAACGGCGGGCCGGTCGTCACCGTCGATCCCGCTGTGCGGGAGAAGGCGCTGCTGGCTGTGCGACGCATGGTCGAGGTCAGCCCGTGAGCCGTGCCGCGCGAGCGGCTCGGGGCATGCGCCCCAGCGACGCCGGCGCTCGATCTGGCGCCGCCGCCCAGTCGGGCGCTATCCCCTTCGTGTCGATGCGGGGGGCCGAGGTCCGCTACTCGAGTTACGACGTACTCGTGGTGGGCGGCGGCATCGCCGGGTTGACCGCGGCCGTTGGCGCGGCCAATCGCTGGAATGTCGGTCTGATCACCAAGAGCACACTCGACCAGACCACGACGTTCCTCGCCCAGGGCGGCATCGCGGCGGCCATGAGCGAGCGCGATTCGGCTGAGCTGCACCTCGAAGACACTCTCGTCGCGGGTGTGGGACTGTGCGATGTCGAGGCGGTCAGGGTGCTCGTGCAAGAAGGCCCCGCCCGCATTCGCGAACTCGACGAGCTTGGCGCCAAGTTCGACAAGCGCGACGGCAAGCTGATCCTCGGCAAGGAAGGCGCGCATTCGATGGCCAGGGTCGTCCACGCCGGCGGCGACGCCACTGGGAGTGTGGTAGCGAGCGCCCTGGCCGAGGTTCTCACCTCGGGGGGTCGGGTAGAGCTCCACGAGAACGAGTTCGTTCTCGATCTGCTGATGGACGGTGGGCGTTGCGTGGGCGCCCTATCGCTCGATGAGCGCGGCGACCTGACAGTGAGCCTGGCGCGCGCGGTAGTCCTCGCATGCGGGGGGATCGGCCAGGTCTTCGCCCGCACCACCAATCCGTTGGTTGCGACCGGCGACGGCCACGCCATGGCGTATCGGGCGGGTGCAGTCATGCGCGACATGGAGTTCATGCAGTTCCATCCCACGGCGTTCTACGGCAGGGAGAATCCCACGCTGCTCGTCACCGAGGCGTTGCGGGGCGAGGGCGCCTACCTACTCGACGGCGCCGGCGACCGGTTCATGGTCGGGTCTCATCCCCTGGCCGAGCTCGCCCCGCGCGACGTGGTCGTGCGTCACATGAGGCGGGTCTTCGACCGCGACAAGACCGATCACGTTCTGCTGGATGCCCGCCACCTCGAGTGTGCGTTCCTGCGCGAACGTTTTCCCACCGTCTACAAGGGCCTCGAGAAGCGGGACTTCGACCTCTGTACACAGCTCATACCTGTGGCGCCCGCGTCTCACTACTACATCGGGGGCGTGCTCACCGACACCTGGGGGCGGACGACCGTACCCGGCCTCTACGCGTGTGGCGAAACATCGAGCACCGGCATCCACGGGGCCAACCGGCTAGCATCGAATTCTCTGCTTGAAGGCTTGGTCTTCGGCGAGCGCACGGTGCGTGATCTCAACCGGTATCTCTCGGTTGCCGACCCGGCGGTGCGCAAGGTCAAGCTCGACCTTGCCGACGAGACGCGCGAGGGCAACACCCCTGAAGAGGTGGCCAAGGGCAGGGAGACGATCGGTCAGGTCATGATCGACCGGTGCGGCATCGTCCGGACGGGGGCCGACCTCGACAAGGCCGCCGAGACGCTCGCGTCGCTGCAGTCTTCACTGGCCGCTCCGGGGCTCAACGTGGCCGAACTGGAGCTGTTCAACATGCTGACGGTAGCTCAGCACATCGTGGCCACGGGGCGCCTGCGCGAGGAGAGCCGGGGCGTCCACCTGCGCACCGACTTTCCAGAGACCGACGACGCGGAGTGGCGCCGGCATACGCTCGTTCATCGCGATGCGGCGAGCGGACAGCCGGTCGTCGAGGCGAGCGAGCCGCTGGAATGAGCCCGAAAGGCCCTGTGGGCGCTGTCAAGGAGGCGACACTATGATCGACGCGACGAGTCTGGCGCTGGTTCGGACCGCTCTAGCCGAGGACCTGGGTGGCTACGGCGACGTTACCTCCCGCTGGACCGTGCGCCCGGGGCTCCGGGGGCGGGCCGTAATCGACGCCCGCGAGGAGGTAGTCGTATGCGGTCTGCCGCTGGCCGAGGCCGTGATGATGGAGATCGATGCTGAGGCGGTCTTCACGCCCTTGGTCGCCGACGGCGCTACAGTGCAGGCTGGGGGCGAGGTGGCCGTTGTCGAGGGAGCGGCGCGCAGCATCCTCAGCGCCGAGCGCACCATGCTCAACTTCCTCATCCACCTGTCTGGCGTGGCTACACAATCGCGGCGATTCGCGCGAGCCGTCGCGGGCACCGGGGCGGCGGTCGTCGATACTCGCAAGACCATTCCCGGCCTTCGCGTGTGGGAGAAGCGGGCCGTGGTCTATGGCGGCTGCGCCAACCACCGCTTCGGTCTGTTCGACATGGTGCTCATCAAGAACAACCACCTCGAGGCGGCGGGCGGCGTGCGGGCGGCAATGGACATGGTCAAGGCCCAGCATCCGCACTACATCAAGGTCGAGGTCGAGGTCGAGAGCGAGGCCGATCTGCGGGAGGCGATCGCGTGCGCGGCCGATGTCGTGATGCTCGACAATCAGGGCGTCGACTCGCTACGGGCGCTCGTACGGGTGGCTAGGAGCATCGACCGGCACGTGGTGCTCGAAGCCTCCGGCCGGGTCTCTTTGGCCAACGTGCGCGAGGTGGCGGAAACGGGCGTGGATCTGATTTCGAGCAGCTCCCTGACGATGGGCGCCCCGCCCGTCGACCTGGGACTCACCCTGTCGGTCGGCCCTCGAGCCTGACCTCGTTTCGTGATCGCGAAGGCGAAGGAGTAGGCCATGCTGCTGGTAGTCGATGTAGGCAATACCCAGACTCATCTGGGGCTGTTCTCCACGACCGAGCTCGTCGCCAGTTGGCGGTTTGCCACCGAGCGCGACAAGACCGGTGACGAGCTGGCAGTCATGGTCGACTCTCTGCTTCGTCTCGACGGCTTCTCGCGCGATTCGCTGACCGGATTCGCCGTGGCCTCGGTCGTTCCCCGGTTGAACGGCGAGTACGCCTCGCTCTCTCTCTCGAAACTCGGCATCGAGCCCTTGGTCGTCGGTCCGGGCGTGAAGACCGGCATGCCCATCCTCACGAGCGATCCCCGCTCGGTGGGCCCCGATCTCATCGTGCAGGCGGTGGCCGGTGAGGAGCTGTACGGCGCACCCTGCATCGTGGTGGGGTTCGGCACGGCCACCACGTACAGCGCCGTGTCGGCCGCGGGGGAGTATCTCGGCCACGCGATCGCTCCGGGCATCGAGATCTCGCTCGACGCGTTGGCTACCCGGGCCGCCCGGCTTATGAAGGTCGAGTTGGCCGACCCCGGCACCGTGATCGGCAAGCATACGGCCCAGTCGATCCAGGCTGGAGCTGTCTACGGCTTCGCCGGCCAGGTGGATGGCATCGTCGCCCGCATGCGCGCCGAGATGCGTGTTGACGCCGTTGCGGTCGCCACCGGCGGTTTGTCGCCCCTGATCTTCAACCACGCGCAGTGCCTCGACAAGCTCGATCCGCTGCTGACTCTACGCGGCCTCGAGATCATCTACCGGCGTAATCACACTTAGGCCGCGACCACGCCGATGAGAGACGCTGGATCGCCGCCGGCGGGTGCCCCGGCCGACCACTCAGTACTTGCCTGCCCTTTCAACCTCGGCGGGCTAGAGCTGTCCAACCGTCTGGTGCTCGCTCCCATGGCGGGACTCACGTCGAGCGCGTACCGGAGGCACATGAAGGCCTATGGTGCGGGCCTCGTGACGACCGAGATGGTGAGCTGCTACGGGCTCGTCTACGGCAATGCGCGCACCGGCCGGTACCTCGATTTCGCAGAAGGCGAGCGGCCTATCGCTGTGCAGCTCTTCGGCGACGATCCCGACGCGATGGCCCAAGCGACCGAAATGGTGCTCGCGCGGGCGTGTGTGCCCGACGTGATCGATATCAACATGGGCTGCCCCGTGCGCAAGGTAGTGAAGACAGGTGCCGGAGCGGCCCTCATGGGCGATGTCGCGCGCGCGGTGGCGGTGGCCGCGGCAGTGGTCAGGGCCGCCGAGCGGTTTGGTACGACGGGCCCCGATGGACAGAGCCACTTGGTGCCGGTCACCGTGAAGATCCGTGCCGGCTTGGTTTCGGGAGACGGGCTTGCGCTGGCACTCGCGCCGCGATTGGAGGCGGCCGGGGCAGCCGGGCTGGGAGTCCATCCGAGGGCGGCCAGTGAGTACTACCACGGGCGAGCCGACCACGCCGTGACGGCGGCCGTGGCCGGCGCCGTCGGCATCCCGGTCATTGCCTCAGGCGATATCGCCAGTGTGGAGTCGGCCCTGAAGATCGTCGCAGACACCGGCGCGACGGCGGTGATGCTTGCCCGCGGAGTGGCGGGCGACCCCTGGCTGGTGGGCGCGTTGCTCTCCGGCCGGAGTGAACCGCGCCCACCGCTCGATGTCGTGGTCGCCGACCTGCGCATCCTGCTCGGCAGGGCCGATGAAGAGATGGGCCCTGAGCGGGCGTGCAGGTGGATCCGCAAACTGATCACATGGTATCTGCGCCCGTCGGCAGTACCGCCTCGTATCCTCGACGGCCTCAGAGTGCTGGCCGATATTCGGGCGCTTGACGACGCCTTGGCGAAGCTGCCCGCGGAATGCGGCTAGGCAAAACGTTGACAAGTGTGCCCTGCTTTTCTTATAATGCTCCGCTACTTTCAGGCGCAGTCCACTTCAGAAAGCGGAAGTTAGGAAGGTACTCGTGTCCCGAAAAGAAGTCATCCTTACCGAAGACGGTCTCAAGCAGCTCCAAGACGAGGTTAGCCACCTGGCTACGGTCAAGCGTGAGGAGGTGGCCGAGCGTATCCGTCAGGCCCGAGAGTTCGGAGACATCTCAGAGAACTCCGAGTACGACGACGCAAAGAACGAGCAGGCGCTCCTCGAGCATCGCATCAGCCTTCTTCAGGAGAAGCTTCGCCGGGCGCGTGTGATCAAAGCCTCCGAGATCGACACCGACCGGGTGAGTGTGGGGAGCACCGTCACTCTGCGCGACAAAGACGCGGGCGAGATCCGCATCTACACGCTGGTCGGTTCCGCCGAGGCCGATCCCACGAAGGCCAAGCTCTCGAACGAATCGCCCGTGGGTCAGGCGATCATAGGCAAGAAGGTCGGCGAGGTGGTCACGGTGCCCGTTCCCGTGGGAGCGCTCAACTACGAGATCCTGGCGATAGGAAAGACGACGTAGATGGCTGATTCCGGCTCCCCTGAGAGCCACGAGATCGAAACCGGATCCCCGGTGTCGTCCGAGGCGCACGAAGACCAGCTCCACGAATGGGAGCGGCAACGCCTGGCCAAGGTCGACCGGCTTCGTGCCGAGGACGTCGAGCCGTATGCCCGCAGCTTCCCCGACCGCACTCCGCTTGCCGAGATCATCGAGGCCTACAGCTATCTCGAGACCGGCCAGACGGCCGAAGGCACTCACTTCAGGGTGGCGGGGCGTGTCATGTCGAGGCGCCGTCACGGCAAGTCGCTCTTTCTGAATCTGCGCGACGACTGGAGCGAACTCCAGGTCTACAGCAACGTGAACACACTCGGTGAGCTGCCGTTCGAGCAGCTCACCGACATAGATCTGGGCGACATCGTCGGCTGCGAAGGGCACGTGTTCCGCACGCGCACGGGTGAGCTGACGGTCTTCGCCGAATCGTGGATATTGCTGACAAAAGCCCTGAGGCCTTTGCCCGAGAAGTGGCACGGACTCCAAGACCGTGAGACCCGCTATCGTCAGCGGTACGTGGACCTGATAGCCAACCCCGAGGTGGCGCGGCAGCTTCGCGGCCGCGGCAAACTCGTCTCGGCCATGCGCCGGTACTTGGAGGGCCAAGGTTTCGAAGAGGTCGAGACGCCGACCCTACAGCCTTTGCCGGGCGGCGCGAACGCACGTCCCTTCGTGACGCATCACAACGCGCTCGACGCCGACCTCTACCTGCGCATCGCGCCCGAGCTCTACCTGAAGCGGTTGCTCGTGGGTGGATTCGACAAGATATTCGAGATCTGCAAGAACTTCCGCAACGAGGGCATCTCGCTCGTGCATAATCCCGAATTCACCATGATGGAGCTCTACTGGGCCTACGTCGACTACAACGCCATCATGGAACTGGTAGAGAACATGATCCCGGCGCTGGCCGAGCAGGTGGTCGGCGGAACGCAGATCACCGTGGGCGGGCAGGCCATCGAACTGAAGGCCCCGTGGCCGCGCCGCACCATCGATTCGCTCCTGCGCGAATACCTGGGCATGTCGCTCGAAAGCATGCGTGCCGATCCACAGGCGGCGAAGCAGATGTTGCGTGACCGCAAGATCGATGCGGAGAACCGCGATTCCTATTCGACCCTGGTCGACAAGGCGCTCAAGCACGCCGTGTGGCCCAACCTATCGCAGCCGACGTTCGCCATCGACTACCCTCTCGAGCTCAGCCCTCTGGCGAAGTCGAGCCCGGGCGACCCGCTCATCGTGGAGCGCTTCCAGGCGGTCGTATGCGGCAAGGAGATCTGCAACGCCTTCTCGGAGTTGAATGATCCCCAAGACCAGCGGCGGCGCTTCGAGGAGCAGGCGAACAAGAAGGCGGCTGGTGACGAGGAAGCCATGGTCCTCGACGAGGACTTTCTGCGGGCCCTGGAGTACGGCATGCCCCCGGCGGGCGGATTGGGCGTCGGCATCGACCGGCTCGCCATGCTGTTCTTGGGCGTCGACTCCATCCGCGACGTGATCCTGTTTCCGCAACTCCGACCTGAGCGGTCGTAGCCTGCGGGGAGCCGGGACTTCGGCCGGCCGGACGCGCTGGGCGGCGCGATAGCACGTCCTCGGTCGCGCCGGTGGCGGCCCGCCGGGACATAAGGTCCGTGTCAAGAGGGCCTGCTATGGGCGGGTATGAGACACTGCTGTGCTACACTTTGTGCAGTCAGTTGTTCACCTCTCCCGGCACAGTACGCGCCGAGTTTCCCGTACACTGGTGCCGGATGGCAGGCAGACCCGCGTGGTCTACCGGTGGAGGATGCGAGTGTTTGCTGAAGATTCAGCCGACTGGAACATAGACCTCAGCGGGTTGGTGACCTGCGAGGCTTGCGGCGAAGAGCCCGCGACCATCCACCTTCTGCGGGCGGTCGACGGGGCGGTGAGCCATACCCATCTGTGCCCGAGCTGCGCTGAGGAGATGGCCGAGCAGTCCGATGGCCTCGCCCTCGTGCTGGCCGTGCCCTCCGCTTTGCGGAACCTCGTTCGGCAGGTCCCGAATCCCGAGCCTGTCGCACCGGTCACCGCCAAGGACGGAGACGGGTTCTGCTCAGTGTGTGGTACGACTCTGACCGACATCAAGGAGTCGGGACTGGTAGGCTGCGCGAACTGCTACCAGGTCTTCGCCGACTATCTTGAAAAGACGCTGCCGGCGGGAACTGGTGCGGCGGAGCATATGGGCAAGATCCCGCACCGCGGTCCCGAGAGCGACAATCTTCGGCACGAGATCATGAGGCTCGAGCGGATGCTGCGCGAGTTGGTGGAGTGCGAGCGTTTCGAAGAAGCGGCTGGGGTCCGTGACCGCCTGAGCCAGTTGGGCGAGCGACTCGAGGACGGATCGTAATGGCGCCGCCCGTCATCACTGCGTCGGCCCTTGGCCTGGCCCGCAACGAGTCCGCAAGGTGCTTTCCCAGCGTCGACGACGCGGCGGCGCTGGCTGAACTGAGGACTGAAGTAGTCGAGTTACTGGGCGGGGCCATCTGGGAGCGGCCATGGAAGGTCTACGACCTCGAGCAGATGACCGCGACCGAGCTCGAGTACCTCGTCGAGAGTGGGCTGATGACGCCGGCCTTTTCGCAGATCACCCGGCCCAGCCGCGGCTTCGCCGTCTATGGCGACCATGAGGCGTCACTCGAGATCAACGGCGACGATCATCTGCGCCTGCTCGGGTTCAGGGAGGGCGGACAACTCACCTTCCTCTGGTCGTTGCTCAACCACCTGGACGACCGTCTGGAGAGCGTTGTCTCCTATGCGTTCGACCCAAGATGGGGCTACCTCGCGTCTCTACCACGGCATGCCGGCAACGGCCTGCGTGCGTATGCGACTCTTCACCTCCCAGCTTTGGCTCTAACAGGGCGCCTCGCGGGTACTGCCCTCGATCTTGCCCAGTACGGGTTGAGCCTCGTGGCTCTCTGGGGAGGCGCAGGCGGCGTCGTGCAGGTGTCGAACGTTCTCGGGCAGGGCAAGTCCGAAGAGGACACGCTCCGCCAGATCGGCGACCTCTGCCGGGGTATCCTCGAGAAAGAGCGTTCGGTGCGCAAGATGCTGGTGAGAGAAAGCCCGCTACAGAGCCGCGACCAGATCGGCCGCGCCATCGGTGCGGCGCAGCAGGCGTGGCTTGTGTCATTCCCCGAAGCGGTGAATCTCATATCCGCCGCGCAGGTTGGTCTAGAACTAGGGATTGTCGAGGCGCCCGGCCTTGAGGCAGAATCGGTCTTCGGGCTTATGTGTCGTCTCCAGTCCGCCCATATCGTTGTCGATTATATGCATGGGAAGACCGATTCTTTGGATAGCCCCGAGATAGACGAGCAACGGGCCCTCGTGCTCCGCGAGACCTTCGCGGGCGCGACGGTCCGGGCCTAGAGAGGTAGAGCATGTTTGAACGATTCACAGAACGAGCACGGCAGGTGATCGTTCTCGCGCAAGAAGAGGCGAGAACGTTGCGGCACAACTACATCGGCACCGAGCATATGCTGCTCGGACTTCTGCGTGAGGCCGATGGTGTCGCGGCGCGAGTATTGGGTTCGCTCGAGGTCACCCTCGAGGAAGTCCGCGCCGAAGTCACGCGCATCGTGGGCGAGGGCGACGCGGAGTCGCAGGGTCAGATCCCCTTCACACCGAGGGCCAAGAAGGTCCTCGAGATGGCCTTGCGCGAAGCGCTGTCGCTCGGCCACAACTACATCGGCACCGAGCATGTGCTGCTGGGCTTGGTGCGCGAGAGTGAAGGCGTAGCGGCGAGGATTCTCGCCGACCTCGACGTCGACCCGGAGCGCGTGCGGCAGGAAGTCATGCGCATGCTCTCGGCGCCCACGCGCAAGAGCGGGCGTGGCGCCACGGCGCAGGCGGCCCAGGCCGGTGAGGCCAAGGAACGCCGTAGCTCGAAGGTGCTCGACCAGTTTGGCCGCAATCTCACCAAGTACGCCGAAGAAGACAAGCTCGACCCCGTCATCGGCCGCGAGACCGAGATACAGCGGGTCATGCAGATCTTGTCGCGGCGCACCAAGAACAACCCCGTGCTCGTCGGCGAGCCCGGGGTGGGCAAGACGGCCGTGGTCGAAGGGTTGGCCCGGCGCATTGCGAAGAACGACGTGCCCGGTCTGCTGAAAGACAAGCAGATCTACACGCTCGACCTCGGTGCCCTGGTCGCCGGGTCGAAGTATCGCGGCGAGTTCGAAGAGCGGCTCAAGAAGGTGATGAAGGAGATCGCCGAACGTGGCGACATAATCCTGTTCATCGACGAGATCCATAACCTGGTGGGGGCGGGAGCGGCCGAAGGGGCCATCGACGCGGCATCTATCCTGAAACCCGCCCTGGCCCGCGGCGAGCTGCAGACCATCGGCGCGACGACGCTCGACGAATACCGCAAGCACCTGGCGAAGGACGCCGCTCTCGAGCGGCGCTTCCAGCAGATCGTCGTCAAGGAGCCTTCGGTCGCCGAGACCAAGAAGATCCTCGAGGGACTGCGTGAACGCTACGAGGCACACCACCGGGTGCGTATCACCGACGAGGCCCTCGACGCGGCCGCATACCTGGCCGATCGCTACATCAGCGACCGCTTCTTGCCCGACAAAGCCATCGACCTCGTCGACGAGGCCGCGTCGCGCAAGCGCATCCAGAACATGTGCGCCTCACCCGATCTGCGCGAGGTCGAGAACGCTATCCTCGAAGTGCGGCGTGAGAAGGAAGGGGCTATCGACGTCCAGGACTTCGAAAAGGCGGCTTCGCTCCGCGACCGCGAGCGCAAGTTGCTCAATCAGCGGCACGAGCTCGAGGAGAAGTGGCGGGAGTCAGACGAGGCCACCGAGATCTCCATAGGCGAAGAGGAGATCGCAGAGGTGACGGCCATGTGGACCGGCATCCCGGTGACGAAACTCACCGAGGCCGAGACCCATCGTTTGCTGCGCATGGAGGAGTCGTTGCACGACCGAGTCGTGGGTCAGGACGAGCCGGTCAAGGCAGTTTCGCGGGCCATCAGGCGGTCGCGCGCCGGTCTCAAGGATCCCCACCGTCCGGCCGGATCGTTCATCTTCCTGGGTCCGTCGGGCGTGGGCAAGACCGAACTCGCCCGCACGCTGGCTGAGTTCCTCTTCGGCGAGGAGTCGGCGCTCATCCAGGTCGACATGTCGGAGTTCATGGAGAAGCACGCGGTGAGCAGGTTGGTTGGTTCACCGCCCGGATACGTGGGGTACGACGAGGGCGGTCAGCTGACCGAGCAGGTACGGCGCCGCCCGTACTCGGTGGTGCTGCTCGACGAGATCGAGAAGGCCCATCCCGATGTATTCAACATCCTGTTGCAGATCCTCGAAGACGGTCGGTTGACCGATGCCCAGGGCCGTGCTGTCGACTTTCGCAATGCGATCATCATCATGACGTCGAATATCGGGGCCAATACGATCTCCAAGGGCCAGACCCTTGGCTTCGGTGAACCGGTGGAGCAAGGCGGGCTCGACTACGAAGAGATGAAGACTCGGGTCACCGGAGAGCTCAAGACGGTGTTCAGGCCCGAGTTCCTCAACCGCGTGGACGAGGTCATCGTGTTCCGCAAGTTGAGCAGGGACGAGATCACCGATATCGTCTCGCTCATGATGTCGCGGGTCGAGGAGCAACTGAAAGACCGTGAGATCGGAGTCGCCCTCACTGTGGAGGCGAAAGAGCTGCTCGTGGATGTCGGTTACGATCCGGCCATGGGCGCCCGCCCGCTCCGGCGCGCCATCCAGCGCTACGTCGAAGACCTGCTCGCCGAGCAGGTGCTTTCCGGCAAGTTCCCGCGGGGCAGCACCGTGGTCCTTGAACGGGAGGACGACCACCTGGCCATCGCCGACGTCGTCAAAGGCGCCCCCGATGTCCTTGTCGCCGACGAGAGTTCCTAGCGGGTTCTGGGTAGCATGGCTCCTCGCGGCAAGAGTTCCTTCGTCTGCCGGGAGTGCGCATATGTCTCGCCGGGCTGGTTGGGCCGTTGCCCCGGCTGCGGCGAGTGGAACACCATCGAAGAGAGCGCGCCCGCGCCGGTAAGTCCGCGGGGCGTTGGGCGGAGGGGCGCGGGCGCCGCTGTGGCGGCGCCCGCGCCCCTCCGTCTCATAGACGTCGACCCCGCCTCTCAGGCTCGTCTCACCACCGGGCTTGGCGAGTTCGACCGAGTGCTGGGTGGCGGCCTCGTGGCGGGCTCCGTGGTGCTGGTGGGCGGTGAGCCGGGCGTGGGCAAGAGCACGCTCCTTCTGCAGACCCTGCTCGACCTGGAAGAGCGGGCCGTCTCGACGCTGCTCGTCTCTGGAGAGGAATCAGCGGCGCAGGTCAAGCTCCGTAGCGTGAGGCTTGGCGGAGAGGGCAGCAGGCTTCGCCTGCTGCCGGAGACCCAGACCGAGGGGGTGGTGGCGGCTCTCGAGCACCTCAAGCCGGCGGTCTGCGTGGTTGATTCGGTGCAGACTCTGTGGTCGGCTGAAGTCGGGTCAGTTCCGGGGTCGGTCGCCCAGATTCGTGACGCCGCCGCGCAACTCCTGCGCGTCGCCAAGGACAACGGCATCGCGCTGGTGCTGGTCGGGCACGTCACGAAGGAAGGCGAGTTGGCCGGCCCGAGGGTGCTCGAGCATATGGTCGACGCGGTCCTATCGTTCGAGGGGGAGCGCGCTCAGCCATTCCGGATTCTGCGCGCGGTGAAGAACCGTTTTGGCTCGACCAACGAGGTCGGCGTGTTTCAGATGGCCGAGAGGGGACTCGAGGAGGTTCCCGACCCGGCCTCGGTATTTCTCGATGACGGCGACCTGCGTTCGGGGTCGGTCGTGGTGCCGGTCTTGGAGGGTAGCCGGTGCCTGCTCGCCGAGGTACAGGCACTGGTGGCGCCCAGCAACCTGGCCATGCCACAACGGGTGGCGCGGGGAGTCGACCGCAACCGGCTGGCGATGATCGTGGCCGTTCTCAGCCGCCGTGCCAGGTTACCGCTGCTGAAGTGCGATATCTTTGTGAATGTGGGCGGCGGGCTGGCGCTCGAAGACCCGGCCGCCGATCTTGCCGTAGCCCTCGCCATCGCCTCGGCGTGGCGTGACGGCACCGATGGTCACGGTCTCGCGGCGTTCGGCGAGGTCAGCCTCACCGGCAAGGTACGCTACGCCCTTCAGGGGGAGAAGCGCATCCAGGAGTTGATGCGGCGCGGCTTTCCCCAGATCTTTGTGCCGGGCCGTAACGCCGATGAGTTCGCGAGTGCGGCGGGAATCGGCGGGGCTCCCGGCTTGGGCGCAGGCGGCAAGAGCGCACATGGCCGCGCAGGAGCGACCATGTCGGCATTGAAATTGGTAGCTGTGACCGATGTGGCCGAGGCGGCCAAGCGCGCGGTCGGCGCGAAGTCGGGCGTCGATGCCGCGACCGGCAGGCACGGCGCCGGGTAATGGCGAGTGGTACCCCGAGGACGAGGAGCACCCCGAGGATGAGGAGCACCATTGGATAAGCTGCTTTCGACCATGGACGATAGCCTCGTTCGCGCGCTGCAGATGATCGCCCCGGGGACCCTGCTCCGGCAGGCCATCGACAACATCGTGAGGGCCCGTACCGGCGCTCTCTTGGTCTTTGCCGACGAGGAGCAGATCCGCCCGCTGATCTCGGGGGGCATCGACATCCACGTTGCTCTCAAGCCCATGATCCTCTATGAACTGGCGAAGATGGACGGGGCGATCCTCCTCAACCGGACTGGTTCGCACATCGTCCACGCCAACGTCCAGCTCATGCCCGACGCGAGCATCGAGTCGCAGGAGACCGGCACCAGGCACCGCACCGCCGAACGGGTGGCCAAGCAGCTAGGGGTGCTCGCCATATCCATCTCGGCCGCGAGGGATGTGGTGACCGTCTACGTGGGTGGCGTTCGCTACATCATGGATCCCATCCGCGTGATCCTGAGCAAGGCCGATCAAGCCCTGCAAACCCTGGAGCGCTTCAAGAGTAGGCTCAACCAGGTCACCATGGTGCTCACCGTGCTCGAGTTCCACGAAGCGGTGACCTTGTTCGACGTGACAAGCGTACTCCAGCGCTCCGAGATGGTCCTGTCGCTGTCGAACCTCATCGAGCGGTTCATCGTCGAATTGGGCACCGAGGGCCGGCTGGTGCAGTTGCAGCTTCGCGAGATGCTCCTCAACGTGCGCGAGGATCGCGACGCGGTGTTGCACGACTACGTGGTCAACCCGACCGCCGAGCGCGTGGGGTGTGCCCGCGGGGAACTCATCGCGCTGCCTTCGGAGCAGCTCATCTCGATGGGCAGCATAGGGGCCATTCTCGGTCACTCACCCGAGGAGAGCTCGCTTGAGATGCATGTCAATCCTAGGGGATATCGCATGTTGAGGAAGATACCCCGTCTCGGCCCCGAGGCTATCGCGGCCGTCATGGCCTGCTTCCCGACCCTACGGGCCATCGCCGACGCCTCAGTGGCTGATCTCGCGGCCATCGACGGCATCGGTCAAGCGCGAGCGCGCGACATCGTCGAGGGGCTCGGCCGTCTACGTGAGATGGATGTCATGGAGAGGTACGGCTGATGTTCAGTGCGGGCGATACGGTCGTCTACCCTCATCACGGGGCGGGGCGCGTCTTGGACGTCGTGGAACAGGAGTTCCAGGGGCAGAGGCGGCGATACTACTCCATCCAGATCCTGCACAGCGACATGACCGTCATGGTGCCTGTCGATCACTCCGGCAAGGCCGGCATCCGCGAGGTCATTTCGGAGCCGATGGTCGAACGCGTATTGGGAGTGCTCCGCGACGGTCCTACCGGCATGCCGGTCAACTGGAGCCACCGGATCAGGCACAATCACGACAAGATCAAGACAGGCGACGCGCTGGAGTTGGCCGACGTGGTGCGCAATCTCGCCCTACGCGACCGCTGCAAGGGGTTGTCGACCGGCGAAAAGCAGATGCTCAACAAGGCCCGGCGTATCCTCGCTTCGGAGGTCATGTGCGCGAAGGACCTGGACGAGCGCGACGCTCTCCACTTGCTCGACACGGCGTTGGCTGAGACCCGCGCACAGGTGCGCTTCTTGGAGAACTGAGATGGTTTTCGCTATACGACTCCTCATGGCTCTGGTGGGCGGTGTCGTCTTCTACGAGATCGCCGTCAGGTACATGCCTTCGACGCTTGGCGCGACCACGTATGGGCTGCTGGTCGCAGCGAGCGTGGCGGGTGGCATCGTGGTCGGGGTCATCGTCGGACACTTCCTCGGCAGGGCGGTCGCTAGGCTGGGGCGTTCGCTCGACCGCGCGACCGCAGTGGTGACGGCCAGCGGTCTGATCTTCACGAGCCTTGGGCTGTTGGTGGGACTCGCCATCGCGGCCCTCGGGAGCTTGGCCGTCAAAGACCTCCCGGTAGTGGGCCCGTACCTGCTGCCGCTCCTCTTCGCCACCAGCGGCTACCTGTTCGCCTACTTGGGCGCCAAGCGGCACACCGATCTGGCCCGCGTGCTGGGCTTCAAGGGATTGCTGCAGCAGCCGGGGGCGAGGCAGTTCTTGCGGCCGAAGCTGCTCGACACCTCGGCCATCATGGATGGGCGCATCGCCGATGTGGTCGCCACCGGGTTTCTCGAGGGCGACATCGTGATACCCAGCTTCGTGCTCGAAGAACTGCAGTCCATAGCCGACTCGGCCGAGCCCGGCAAGCGGTCTCGGGGCAGGCGCGGTCTCGACACGGTGCACGCGCTACAGGAGTCGGGCGGTCATGTCACCATCATCGAGCGCGACTTTCCGGCGGTGCCCGATGTCGACACCAAGCTCATCAAGCTCGCCCGCGAACTGAAGGGCTCGATCCTCACGACCGACTACAACCTCGACAAGGTCTCGCAGATACAGGGCGTCGAGGTGCTGAACGTCAACGAACTCGCCCATACCCTCAAGGCGGCGGTACTGCCCGGTGAGAGCCTGCGCGTGCGCGTGCTGCGCGAAGGCAAAGAAGAAGACCAGGGCGTCGCCTACCTCGAGGACGGCACGATGGTGGTCATCGAAGGCGGGCGTAACCGGGTCGGAGACGAGGTGGTGGTCGAAGTAACCTCGATCCTGCAGAACCCCTCGGGCAAGATGGTCTTCGCCCGGCTGTCGCCATGAGAGGGGAGACCATGAACGGTCGCCGGCCGACTCTCGCCTTAGTGGTGCCGGCGGCTGGGCACGGCACACGCCTCGGCCTTGGTGTGCCCAAGCAGTACGCACCGCTGCTCGGCATCCCGATGCTGCAACGCACATTGAGCGCCCTGGCTGCGTGCGACAGCGTCGACGCGCTCGTAGTGGTGGTCAATGAGGTCGATGTGGAGTACTGCGAGGAGGAGATTCAACTCGAGCACATCGCCAAGGTGGAGAGGGTGGTCGCGGGGGGAGCCAAGAGGGCCTTGTCGGTGCGCAACGGGCTCGAGGCCTTAGCCGGAATCGGCGTCTGGGATCTGATCGGCATCCACGACGGAGCGAGGCCCCTCGTCACGTGCTCCGACGTCTCGCGGGTGGTGGCGGCGCTGGCCGGCGACCCTGAGCTCGACGGAGCTGTGTTGGGCATTCCCAGCATCGATACCGTGAAGATCGTCGATGAAAGCGGCTTGATCAGCGACACGCCACGCCGCGACGGACTCTGGCAGGCGCAGACTCCTCAGGTCTTCAGGTGGAAGACGCTCCTCGACGCCTACGGGCAACCGGAGGAGGCTCTCGTCGCCGCTACCGACGACTCATCATTGGTTGAGGAACTCGGCGGCAGGGTGCGCATCGTCCAGGGCTCTCCGGAGAACTTCAAGATCACCAATCAACTCGACCTGCGCCACGCTGAGCAGGTTCTCGCGGACCGCCGACAGTGAGCCGCGTCCAGACGTCGCTGCGGATAGGGATCGGCTTCGATTCCCACCGCTTCTCTGCCGAGCGCCCACTGATACTTGGCGGGGTGCGGGTACGCGAGACCCACGGGTTGTTGGGGCACAGCGATGCCGACGTGCTGGTGCACGCCGTGATGGACGCTCTGCTCGGCGCCGCCGGCATGGAGGACATCGGCAAACTCTTTCCCGACACCGATGCCGATCTGGCCGGAATCGACAGCCTGGAATTGCTCGGCATCGTAGTCCGTGTGCTCCGGCACCACGGCTGGGAGCCGGTCAACGTCGACGCGGTAGTCATCTGCGACGAGCCGCGCATCGCGCCTCACAAGGCGGCTATGCGCGCGCGCCTGGCGCACACCATGGGCATAGGCGTAGAAGAGGTGAACCTGAAGGGCAAGACCACTGAGGGTTTGGGCCTCGCAGGTCAGGGCGACGGCATCGCGGTCCAGGCGGTCGCCCTGGCGGAGAAAGCGGCGCCATGAGCGATCTGTCAGCCGGCATCCGGGTGCGTTTCGCCCCCAGTCCTACGGGCTCACTCCACGTGGGGAGCGCTCGCACCGCTCTCTACAACTTCCTCTATGCCCGGCACCTCCGCGGAACGATGGTGCTCCGCATCGAGGACACCGACCTGAAGCGCTCTACGACCGAGCACGACGCCAGCATCATCGACGACCTGGCCTGGTTGGGGCTTCAGGCGGACGAAGGCCCCGATGTCGGTGGGCCGCACGGACCCTATCGCCAGAGCGAGCGCGGCGCGATCTACGAGAGCGCCGTGCAGAAGCTCCTCGCTGAGGCATGGGCCTACCCGTGCTTCTGTCCCCAAGAACTTCTCGCCCAGCGCAAAGAGGAGCAACTGGCCGCGGGGCACATGCCCAAGTACGACCGAACGTGTTGCTCGCTCTCTCCGGCGGAAGTCGAGGCGCGGCTCGCCGCCGGCGAACAGGCGGCCATACGATTCAGCGTGCCACAGGGCGACGTCACGTTCGTGGATCTCATCCATGGACCCATCACCTTCTCGTCGGACGTTATCGGCGACTTCATCATCAAGCGCACCGACGGGGGCTACTCGTACAACTTCGCGGTCGTTGTCGACGACGCCGGCATGCAGATCACCGACGTGGTCCGCGGCGAGGATCACATCACCAATACGGCGCGGCAGATGATGCTCTTCGCCGCGCTCGGCGAGCCGGCTCCCCGGTACGGGCACCACTCGCTCATCCTTGCTCCCGACGGGAGCAAGTTGTCGAAGCGCCACGGCGCCACCTCTATCGGCGACTTTCGGTCGCTCGGCTACCTGCCGGCGGCCATGGTCAACTACTTGGCTCTGCTCAGTTGGCATCCGGCCGACGAGCGTGAGAGGTTCTCACTCGATGAACTCATCGCCGAGTTCGAGCTGGGGAGGGTATCGAAGAGCCCCGCCGTCTTCGACCTACAGAAGCTCAGGTGGCTGAACGGGCTCTACATCAGGGATCTCGCTCCCGCGGCATTGTGGGCCCTCATCGCGCCCTACCTGCGCACCGCCGGGTTGGACTTCGCTCCGGTGCAGCGGGAGGTCGTGGCCGAGGCCGTGCAGGCCAACCTGATTGTGTTGGGCGACGCCCCGGAGCATGCGCGGCTGTTCGCGGAGCAACCCGACGCGACCACCGGAGACCTCGCCGAATGGCTTCTACATCCGGGCAGTGACGCGCTGTTCGATCTTGCCCACGATGCCTTCGGCGCCATGGAGAGCGAATACCTGCCGTCGGCTGAAGGACGCGATCTGCTGCGCCGCTTGGTCGAAGTGGCGAAAGAGCGGGGCCTCAAGGGCAAGGCGGTCTACCATCCACTGCGCGTGGCCCTGAGCGGGCTCGAGCAGGGCCCGGAGTTGTTCTATCTGGTCGCGGGTCTCGGAAAGTCGGTTATGCTTGCCCGGCTCGAAAAAGCCGCGGCCTACGTGGCCGAGAAGAAAGGTGTCTAGGCCATGCGTCTGTACGACTCGCTGAGTCAGGAGAAACGCGATTTCGTTCCCCGCGACGGGGACCATGTGACCATGTACTTCTGCGGTCCGACCGTCTACAACTACGTGCACGTCGGTAACGCCCGGCCGTACGTCGTGTCGATGATCGCCAAGCGCTACTTCGAATCCCGCGGCTACCGGGTGACCCTCGTCGAGAACATCACCGACATCGACGACCGCATCATCGCCAAGGGCATCAACGAGGGCCGGCCGGCGAGTGAGGTGGCCGCCGAGTTCGCGCAGGCCTACCGCGACGACACCAACAGGCTGGGTCTCGGCCGTCCGGACGTGGAGCCTCTCGCCACCGAGCACATCCAGGAGATCATCGACCTCATCGGCAGTCTCATCGAGCGCGGCCATGCATACCAGGCCGGCCCCGACGTATACTTCGACGTGCGGAGCTGGCCGGCGTACGGCAAGCTCTCGAAGCAGCAGCCCGACGAACTTCGGCATGGTGCCCGCATCCAGGTCGGCGAGGACAAGCGCGATCCGCTCGACTTCGCTCTGTGGAAGGGCGCCAAGTCCGGCGAGCCCGCCTGGGACAGTCCCTGGGGCAGCGGCCGGCCCGGCTGGCACATCGAGTGCTCGGCCATGAGCATGAAGTATCTGGGCGCCGGCTTCGATATCCACGGGGGAGGGCGCGACCTCATCTTTCCGCACCACGAGAACGAAGTCGCCCAGGCGGAGGGGGCGATCGACAGTCCCTTCGTGCACTTCTGGATGCACAACGGCATGCTCAACCTCGCCGAGCAGAAGATGTCGAAGAGCCTTGGCAACATACTCACCCTGCGCGCGGTGCTCGACCAGCACCGTCCTGAAGCCTTGATCACCCTGCTTCTCAACAGCCACTACCGCAGCCCCATGGAGTTCGGGGCCGACGTTCTGGAAGAAGCTGAGCAACAAGTTGAGCGGCTGCGGAACGCCTTCCGCGAGCTCGCCGACGCAGCCGCGGCGGGTGCCGGCGGCGTCGCCGCCTCGCAGTCCTCTGAGGCGCTCCTCGAGCGGGCCGCTGCCCGCCGCCGGGCGTTCGACGAGGCTCTGGCCGACGACCTCAATACCGCCGCCGCGCTTGCCGAGGTCTTCGGTCTCGCCCGAGAGGCCAACGCGGCCCTCGCCTCCGGACAACTCGATGGTGTGGGCGCGGCCGGCGTGCGCGCCGAGATGGCCGCGATGGCGCACATATTGGGTCTCGATGCTGTGGCTTCGTCCGACGAGGCCGTGCCGGCCGACATCGCGGCCATGGCCGAAGAGCGGCAGCAGGCGCGCGCGGCCCGCGACTTCGCACGGGCAGACGCGCTGCGAGCCGCGATAACAGAGGCAGGCTACGAAGTCCGGGACGCGCCCGGTGGCTACAAAGTCGTCGCAACCCGATAGGGCCCGGCGCGGCCCGCGGGCCGGCGGACCCTCCCAGAAGGGCGGCGCCCAGCGTGGCGGCCCCTCTCCGGGTGGCGCCCGGCAGGGCGGAGCGCCGCGGTCCCCAGGCCGGCCCGCCGCCGACCGGGACCCCGCGGCCGGGACGCCGCATCACTCAGGCGGCGCCGAGCAGCGCTCCGGCGGTGCGGAACCTCTCGGGCATGCCTCAGGTCTCGACCTCGTATACGGCCGCAACCCCGTGCTGGAGGCGCTGCGAGGCCGCAGGCGCGTGCACACGGTCTTCATCGCGGCCTCGGAGCCCGACGCGGCGCTCGGGGCGGCGCTGCGGGAGTCGGGTTCGAAACCGGCCGTCAGGCAGCTCTCCGGCCACGACCTGACCGCCCGCACCGGTACCTCCGACCACCAAGACGTCGTCGCTCTGGTCGACCCCTACGCGTACGCCGAAGCCGACCGGCTCCTCGGGTCGCACACTCTGCTGGTCGCCCTCGACGAGATCCAAGACCCGCACAATCTCGGGGCTATCATCCGCACGGCCGAGGCGGCGGGGGCCGCTATCGTTATCCCCCGGCATCGCGCGGCGCAGGTGACGGCCGCGGTGGTCAAGGCCTCCGCGGGGGCGACCGAGCACGCCGAGGTGGCCATGGTGCGCAATCTTGCCGACTTCCTGCAGGCGGCCAAGGACAAGGGATTCTGGGTATACGGCTCGGCCGCCGAGGCGACGATGCTCTATTCGGCCCAGGACTACACGTATCCCACGATCTTCGTCGTCGGGTCCGAAGGGGCGGGCATGGGCCGGAGGGTGGCCTCGCTCTGCGACGCCATGGTCAGCCTGCCGCTCGCCGGCAAGGTATCGTCGCTCAACGCAAGCGTGTCGGCGGCCGTTCTTCTCTACGAGGCCGTGCGGCAGCGCGACGCGGCGGGCCGCGGCGAATATGAAGGAGCACCCCGCCCGGCCGCGAAAGAGAAACGTTGAGCGTCTATCTGATCGACGGTTACAACGTGCTGCACGAGTTCCTAGGACACGAAGTAGTCGGGGATCTCGAGGACGAGCGCAACCGTCTGGTCGATCGGATAGCAAGCTTCATGGGCGGCACCAGCGACCGCGCGATTGTGGTTTTCGATTCGCGGGTGCAAACGTTGCAGAAGAGTGAGTCTGCAACGGGGAATGTCGCGGTGTATTTCGGCTCCTTCTCGAGATCTGCTGATAGCATCATCGAGAGGGAGGTTTTTACCACGTCTGCAGGGGAAAATGTCACCGTGGTCTCGTCGGACTACAACCTGCAGAAGACCATCTTCCGACCCAACGTGATCCGCCGTTCGGCAAGGCAATTCGTCGATGATTTGCGAATTCACACAAGAAGGATTGCAAATCAACAGAATTGCATTACAATGAATCATCGGATCGAGGACAGGGTCGACTCGGTAACGGTGGATAAGCTCAAGGCTCTGCGGGAGAAACTCACCGCGGAACCCGGCAAAGAGGGGCCACCCAAACAGGAGTCGTGACCTGACCCCCCAACTCGAGGCGGGAGGGTTATCAGGGATGGAAGCTGCAGCATTCGCGAGAAAGCCCGTAGAGAGGGCTGTTCCGGAGCAGAGCGACGAGACGCTCGTGGCGCTTGCCAAGAACGGCAACATAGAAGCCACGAACAAGCTTCTTCAGCGCTATCGGCAGTTCGTGCGCCTCAAGGCCAATTCGTACTTCCTCGCGGGGGGTGACGGTGAGGACCTTACGCAAGAAGGCAACATCGGGCTGTTCAAGGCCATCCGCGACTACGAGTATGGCCGGAGCACCACCTTCCGCAGCTTCGCCGAACTGTGCGTGACGCGCCAGATCATCACGGCTATCAAGACGGCCTCCCGGCAGAAACACCAGCCCCTCAACTCCTACGTGAGCTTCAGCCACTCGCCCTCGAGTTCCGACTACGAAGGCCGCACGCTGGCCGACATCATCCCGTCGGGCCGATCGAGTGACCCGGTTCAGCAGGTGATCAGCTCCGAGGAGTGCATCAGTCTGACCGATTGCCTGGTGCGGCTTCTCAGCCCGCTGGAATCCAAGGTGCTGAAGTACTACCTCGAGGGCAACTCCTACGAGGCCATCGCCGAACAGATCGATCACGACACCAAGACGGTCGACAACGCCCTGCAACGCATCAAGCGCAAGGTTACGCTCCACCTCGAGAGCCGCCGCGTGATCCAGTAGGGCGGAGGCCGGTTCGGCCCCGAATCGCCGCTTCACCTGAAGGCGCCTCGTCGACGGTGCGGCGACTGCCGTGGTCTCCGGATGTCTCGAGCCGACCATGCCGGCGCAGCTGTGTGCGGGTGCCGTCAACGGGCCGGCGCGCTACAATTCCCTGGTTCACACAGCGCCGGTGTAGCTCAATGGTAGAGCAGCTGATTTGTAATCAGCAGGTTGGGGGTTCAAGTCCCTTCGCCGGCTTGTCGTTGCGCAGGGGCAAAGCGTCGGCAGAACCCGAGGATATGGCCAAAGCGGGGTTCCGGCCCCGGGGCCACCGTGGACCAGCTCTTGACCGGCCCAAAGACATAGCCGGCGGCCCTGTTCACTTCTGGATTGTCATTCGCCACGCTAGGCCCTTCCTCACGAACCTCTCGGCCAGCGCCGGAGCCATCAGGGTTTCTCATGCGCTAAGCTGTGGCTGTCTGCGCAGGGCCACACTTAGCCAGAGCGGAGGGCGGACGTGAATGATCAGTTGAAGATGTACTCCGTCAGAAAACTCGAATTCGGCCGCAGCTACGGGGACACTCTCGAGATCCGCTACCCCGGCGCCGACGAGGCGCTCGCGGTGGCGGTCGAGCGCCCTGGGATCATCGTGAACCTACTGGCGCTGTTTCCGCGGAGTAGCGGTCTTCACGGCTTCCTTACCAACAAGATCGTGGTCAGCACAGGCGACGATGCCAAGACCGGGGAAGTGGTCCTCACCATATGTAGACGAGTATCTCCTGTGAGACCAAAAATGGTTATCAAGGATAAGAACGGTAACACCATCTGGACGATCAAGGGTAAGAACAAAGGGTGGGGTTACGAGTTCAGAGTCCTTGACACCGGCGATCAAGAGGTTGGGCAATTGTCTTTCGACTATAGAGAACTAGCGACGAAATGCCGGTTCTACGGAGTCGAAATAGGCTCCGTCGTGAGGGCCGCGCTGTTGGACGACAGAAAGAACGGTTTCGACATAGAGCTTTCCGATTCTCACGTGCTGTCGCACAAGGACGGTATCTCGGCCGAACGGAGTGTCTTCTTGCTTGCCGCGGGCTTCACGGTCTACATGCTCGAGAAAGGACCCGAGGATTGATCCAGCCTTCCGGACTCGTGTTTCCGCCGGAGTGGAAGTCGGAATGCGACCTCTTGGCGGATACTCCATCCACGCCATACTTAGTGCGTAACGGCAGTAATGCATTGTATGTTGCAACAAACCGCGTGCCGTCAGGGGGTATCCTTACGCTCGCACAGTGTTCTGACCGACAGGAGCGTCAAGTGGATTATCAACTTGGCTCGAAGGACAAGGGTTCCAAAGCCATCAAGAAGCCGAAGGCCCCCAAACAACCCAAGGCTCCCAAGGCGCCCAAGATCCGGAAGGATTCGGAGGGTCTCTAGCAAGGTCTCCGGGCGCGCGTTTCTAACGGATCCTCGGCTCTCATCGCCGCTCTGTCGCTGAGCCGCCGCCCGCGGTAGAAGTCCCGGCGCCTAACGTGTCGGCTCCTGCTATGCTGGAGCGCGGCGCGCAGGCCTGTACAGCCGGAGACCTCAGACCGCGGAGGAACACTATGGATGACGGCGGCGCGTCGCGGCGCGAGCAGACCAAGCGCAGCGCCTTTCTTCTCGGCCTCGCCCTCATGGCCTACGTGACAATCACCGGCATGTGCATCTCGGTCGTGCCGGTGATCGCCGGCGAGATGGAAGACCAGTTCGGGTTGTCTGCCTCCCAGGTGGGACTTCTCACGTCGATGTTCATGGTGACGACGGCGCTGGGCTCCATCCCCATGGGGCTCGCCGGAGTGCGGTGGGGTGGACGAGTGCTGTTTGCCTCGGGTGGTGTCTTCGTCGCCGGACTGGCTCTGTTCGCGGGGGCGGCTTCGTACGAGTGGTTCATCGTGGCTCGTCTGCTCCAGGGTGTCGGCGCGAGCGCGGGTCCGCCTGTGGCCACGCTGCTGATCGCGCAGGCGCTCGACCGCCGCGTTCACGGATGGGCGTTCGGCGTCTTCGGGTGTGGGCAGGGAATCGGGGTGCTGCTCACCCTGCTGATCATGCCGAGCATCCAGTCGGCGGCAGGATACCGGGCCGTGTTTCTCGCCACCGCGGGCATCGCGGCGGTGTTGGTGCTGTTGACCGTGGCCCGCCCGGAGATGCGCGCCCTTCCGCTTTCGCACGCCGCCCACAACTCGCTGGGCGCGCTTCTCGGCGCTCTGGGTAAGGTGGCGCTCAACCCGAGACTCCTGCTGCTGATCGTCGTCAACATCGGCGCCATAGGGCTGTTCGTAGGCATCGTTGCCTGGACTCCGGCCTTTCTGCACGACCAACGCGGCACCAGTCTCGCGGTCGCGGCATACCTGACGGCGGGCATGGGCTTGGCCCAGTTGCTGGGATCGCCCATCGGGGCGACCGTCATGGCGCGGTGGGGCAAGCAGTTTGTGCTCGCGGCCGGCATGCTGATCATGCTCGTCGCCACAGTGCTCGTGCCCTTCGCTCCGGGCGTGGCCGGGCCCTTCGTGTGTGTGGTCGTCACGGGCTTTCTCACCTTGGCCATGTTGCCCGCTCTGCTTGGGTCCATCCCTGAGGTTGTGTCGGGCCCCGATCAGGTAGGCGCGGCGACCGGGTATATGTACACGGTGAATCTGGTTTCGACCATGCTCGCGCCGTGGCTCTTTGGAGTTCTTCTCGACGGCTACGGCGGGGCGAAGGGCGACGCCGGTTACACGCTCGGCTACCTGATGCTTGGGGTGTTCGCGCTGCTGGGCGTGATCGCGGCTCTCGCCTATGCGGCCTTTCGCAAGCGCACGGAGCCGCGGCCCAGTCCCCTGGGCAGCGGCGCGTGAGCATAGGTCACACAGGAAGCCGGCAATGATGCGCGCGGGGTAGCTCGGGTATCCTGAGTCGCGCGGACTGCACGGCGACCGAGCGCAAAGGATGTGACGTGGCTCAGAACGGTACTCAGACCGGTAGGAGCGGATTCGCCCGGATGCTCACCGCGGCGATCGTGGCGCTGGCGGTCATTCTGCTGCTGGGCCTGCTCGTGTCTGTGGCTCTTGCGGCGCCTCCGGGGTTCTCCGACGTGCCCGAAACGCATCCGTTCTTCGACGCGATCTCGGAGTTGGCTTCCTTGGGCGTGATCGGCGGCTACGCCGACGGCCGGTTCGGGCCCGACGAGCCGGTGACCCGGCAGCAGTTCGCGAAGATGGTCGTCCTGGCGGGCGGCTATGCCGTCTCGGAAGCAGACGTGTGCCGGTTCGCCGATGTCGTCAAGAGCGGACCCGGTTCACTCTTTCCCGACAACTACGTGGCCGTATGCGCCGCCAGGGGTATCACCACCGGCAAGACGGCGACGCTCTTCGACCCCTACAACAGCATCACCAGGCTGCAGGTGGCCAGCATGGTGGTTCGTGCCGCCCAGGACCTGCGTCCCGGACTGTTGCTCCAGCCGCCTGTGGGCTGGCAGGGCGCCGCCGCGTGGGCGGGAGACCCCGTCCACGGAGCAAACGCGGCCCTGGCCGGGTACGGCGGATTGCTCGAGGGCCTCGACCTGTCGGAGGCTCCCACCGGGGCCATGACGAGGGGCGAGGTCGCGCAGGTCCTCTCGAATCTCGCGCTCAAGCTGGCGGAGCCCGCGGCGCCGGCGACCGTGGCTCTCCTGCTCGCGGTGGCCGAGGGCAACGGCGCCTTCGCCGTCAGTCCGAACAAGGCGGTATTCGCGCGGGGCGAGACGGCTACCGTCACCGCCGTGCCGGCCGCCGGGTACGTCTTCGCGGGCTGGGGTGGGGCCGCGCTGGGCGATAGCGACCCGTTCGCCAACCCGCTCACCATCGTCATGGTTGCCGACACGACGCTCACGGCCAGCTTCAAACCGCCCACCACCGAGTTCGAGAACCTGGGCGGGTCGATAACGTCCGCCCCGGCGGTGTGCTCGCGGTCGTACGGCCTGATGGACGTCTTCGCGCGCGGCAGCGGCGGGTCGCTCATCCACAAAGCATTCGACGGGTCGAACTGGTCGAGTTGGGAGGATCTGGGGGGCGCCATCAAGGCTGGGTCCGACCCGGCCGCTGTGTCGTGGGGCCAGGACAGACTCGACGTCTTCGTGCGGAGCACGGACGACGCGGTGTGGCACCGTGCGCGCGATGCCGGCGAATGGTCTGAGTGGGAGAACCTCGGTGGGCCGGTGGTGGCCGGTCCGGCCGCGGCGTTCCGGGAAGCCGCGGGCGGTCTGCGCTACGCCGACGTGTTCATCGTCGCCGGCGACGGCCGGCTCATGCAGAGGACCCTCGAGGGCTCCGGCTGGCAGCCCTGGGTGGAGGTCGGCTCTACGGACGTGCCGGCGAGACCCGGCTCTTCACTCGCGGCCGTCACGTGGGGCCGGAGCCGCATCGACCTCTTCATGCTCGGCGGCGCGAGCGGGTTCAGGCACAACTACCTCCCTCCGTGGGGTGGTTGGGGCATGTGGCGCGACCTGACCGGAGATCTCTCCTCCAACTGCTCGGCTTCGACGCAGGGCTCTTGGGCTGAAGGCGTGCTCGACGTGTTCGCCCGGGGTCGCGACGGCGATTTGTGGCACCGGTCGTTGAGCAGCGGGCTCTGGTCGGCGTGGCATGGTTTGAAGCTCGGGCCGGTGGCCTCGGCTCCGGCCGTCGTGAGTTGCCTGCCCGAGCGCGTCGACGTGTTCGTTCGCGGCACCGACGGCTCTCTCTGGCACAAGGTGCTTTCGGGCCACTCCTGGCGATCCTGACAAGGATTTTGGTCTTTCGGAGACCGTTTGCTTGACCCAATTGGTCTATTGGTTCTATTCTCGAATTCAGGCATTCCCTGACACCGCGAGAAAGAGGGGCAGCAAGCATGAGGAGAAGACGGCGTTTCACTGTTCTACTGGTCGCGTTGGCGGTTGTGGTGCTGACGCTGGCGCTCGCCTCGGGCGCGATGGCCACGTCGCTCTACAGCCTCGACGTACCTTCGGGCGAGACCTACGTGGTCGGCGACATGACGACCCTGCAGCACCTCACCATCGCCGAGGGCGGGGTTCTGAAGGCGGCTCCCGGGTATTCGGTGACGATGCTCGTCAACGGTGTCGAGACGGGTGGCGGCATCGCGGTGTTCGACACGGGAGAGAAGCTCCCGCTGACCCCATTCGACCCGCCGGGCGCCACCCCGGCCGCGAAGAATGGCGGCTACACCATCATCAACCCCGGCAGCTACCACGGCAACATCGCGCTCTACGTGACCCCCGAGATGCTGCTCGATAGGGGCGCCCCCTTCGGCCCCGGCAACGAGCCGTTCCAGTGGCCGTACAGAACCGGTCTCTACATCGACGGCGGAGTGGTCAAGGCGAAGTCGGTGCTGGCTGCCGTTCAGGCAGGCACCGTGACCGACACCTACGCGAGCGGTCTGAAGATGACATCTACCGGTGACTACTTCAACGGCGTCATGTTCATGGGTGACTCCAACTACGTGTTGTACAACCCGATGCTCAGCTTCACCGGCAACGGTCACGACGACTTCGGCGGGTTCGGCGCGGCCATCCGGGTGGCCGGCACCTCGAACGTGACCATCAATCGCGCCACCATCATCACCGACGGCGTGACGCGAAGCGCGGTGTGGGTCGGCGGCGAGGGTACGGCGATCGTGAACGATTCGCGCATCGAGACCGGTCTGGGCACGCTCCCGGCTGATTGGCTCGGCGGTCCCTTCCCGCCCGGCACCGGCGGCTCGATGCTGACCGTGCCGTGGATGCTCGGCATCAGCGGCAACTGCCGCGCGACCAGCGTCGTGTCGAGCGGTAGCGCGACATACAACAACTGCTACATCCAGGCGCAGCAGTGGGGCGCTCTCTCGACCGACATGTGCCGGGGCGGCAAACTCACGGCCAACAACAGCATGATCAAGGTGCTCGAGAGCGGCTACGGCGCCTACAACGACCAGCAGTGCGACGACTACTTCGACAAGACCACCTTCGACGTTCCGGACTATGGCCTGATTCACACGGGGCCCGGCACCTCCACGTTCACCAACCAGTGCGTCGTGAACTCCGATCGGTGGGGCATCATGTTCCACGGCGGGGCTCCCGGCACCGTCAACATCAACAAGGGTTCGGTCTTCAACACCGGTCTGACCACCTTCTTGATGAAGAACAGCTACCCGACCCTCAACATCGACAACGCCGCGCTTAATCCCGGCAACGGCATCATCCTGCATTCCATGCTGAGCGACGATCCCATGTCGCCCGACCAGTCCGGTGGCGACACCGCTATCGACGCCAACTTCAGCAACATGACCGTGACGGGTGACATCGTGAACACCAACACGACGAAGTGCGACGTCAACGTCAAGCTGACGAACGTCGTGATGACCGGCGCCATCACCACCGGCACCCAGCAGTTCCTGGGCGTCTACCCGCGGACCATGGACACCCGCACCGATATCGGCATGGTCTCGACGACGTACGCACCGACCAGCGACGCCTACGGCATCACGGCCAGCGTCGACGCCGGTTCCACGTGGGTAGTCACGAAGACGTCGTATCTGACCAGCCTGAGCTTCGGACTCGGTGGCATCCAGGCGCCGGCGGGCTATCGCATCAGCCTGACCGTCAACGGCAAGCCCATGGGCTTCAAGCCCGGATCGTACATGGGCGCTATCGTCGTCAAGGTCACCCCCGTGGGTGTCTTCGGCGGGACCTCGCTCAGCCCGCAGGTACTGCCAGTGACTGAGTAGCCTTTCGCGAACAGCGGGAGTCCGGGGGGGCCGCGTCGCGCGACGCGGCCCCCCGCATGTGCGGGCAAAGGTGCTAGCCTTCAGCGTGAGCGCAGATGAAGAGAGCGGTATTCGTCCGCTACCGAAAGGAGTCAGCATGACGCACAACGACCATGCCGGACCGCGGTGGGCCGGCCGCGATCTCTACGACACCAACGGCGCCACGATCGGGGTGATCGAGGAGGTACGGCACGGCGCATCGACCGACGATGCCGCGTGGCTGATCGTCGACTCTGGCCAGGGCGCCAAGAAGCTCCTCGTTCCGGCCAATGACGTCCGCTTGGCGGGCGAGCGGCTGTCGGTCCCCTACTCCAGAGACAGGGTGGCGGGAGCGCCCACGGTCGGTGGCGGGCCTGCGCTCTCAGACACCGAGCAGGCATCGCTGTGTCGCTACTACGGGCTCGTGCACCCGGGTGTGGCAGGGGAGACGGCGGAGGGTTGCGACGACATGCCCGACGTTCGCCCGGCCGGATAGCGGGCGCGCAGGTGGCGACGGTCGAGATAGACGCCGGCGTTTGCGGGCACAAGGCCCTGATCACAGCGACGCGCGGCGAGGGCTACAGGGTGAAGGTCTGCGTCGAGAGCGACTGCCCGCACGTGCAGAAGATCGCCGAAGACGTCGACGAGGTCGAAGCGTTGCAACAAATAGGTCTGCGGAACGGGCTTCCTTCGGTGCTCGAGGCCGCGTACGCCCGCTGCGCGCACGCGGCCTGTCCCGTGCCTACGGGCATCGTCAAGGGCATCGAAGTCGCGGCTGGGCTGGCACTCCCTTCCGACGTCAGCATGCGTATCGCCAAGGAGTGAGCGGGCCGCCCAGCGGTGCGCGAGGGTGAACCGCCGCGGCGGCCGGGCGAACGGCGCTGCCGTCAGATCGTTTCGCGGAGACCCGCGACGAGCTTGACCTGGGCGGCGAGATTGGTTAGATAACCCGCAGAAGGCTCGAAAGCTCCGCCATCGGCTTCGCGTTCTTCGCGGAGCATCTCCCGGGCCGCCACGTCGACATCGCCGCCGGCGGCGTCGAGATGGCGCTCGATGGTGTCGCGGTACGCGAAGGTCAGTTCGAGCGAACGGCCGAGATACTCCCGGGCGTCGCGGCCGGTGAGCACCCAGTTGTGAGCGAGGCATACCGTCTCGGGCTCGAGCGCGATCATGCGCCGCAGAGAGAAGACGTAGTCGTCGTACGACGCGACGAACGCCACCTGCAGCCATGCGGACTCGCCCGGCCTCAATACCCCCGACGCATCTCCGGGAAACAGCGTTCGCGTCTCGGGGATGTAGTAGGCGAGTGAATCACGAGTGTGCCCAGGCACCTCGTAGACCCGGCAGGTGAGGCCGCCCAGGTCGAGTTCGTCGCCTTCCTTCAGAACCATGTCGACCGTGAAAGGGCGGAGCGCCACGTCTTCGCCGAGAGGGTTGTAGCCGCAGAGCTCGGTGTGGCTCAGGCTGAGACGGTTCATAGTCTCGAGCGCCGACGCCTTCTGGGCGAGAGCGGCCACACGTTGGTGCGCCGCTATCCCGAGACCGGGCAAGTGTCGCTTGAGGTAGCCCGCCGAGCCCAGGTGATCGTAGTGGGAGTGGGTCAGCAGCAGGTAGTCGAGCCGCGACGGATCGCCGAAGAACTCGCGGAGTGATCTCAGGTAGAGGGGCGCTAGGTGGTTGATGCCCGAGTCGACCATCAGGCTCGTGCGTTCTCCCCGCACGATATACGCGGGATACGCCGGCAGCGCGACGGCCGATACGCGACGATCTATGTGGCCTAGTGCGGGTAGCTTCATGTGGCGCCTATTGTAGTGGCGTCGCCCGCGTCGTGGGAAACGGTTTGGTGCCGGGTGTGAGGCCGCGCGTCTTGCCGAATCGGCGAATTCGCGGCCGACTATTGACTTTTATGGACACGGTCTGTCACAGTTTTCGTCGTAGTCATTCGACTGGGAGCGGAGCATGGCTGCGAAGGTCGACGCAATCGATCGCGACATCCTGGCCTTCCTGAAAGAGGACGGGCGAATGAGCTCCTCTGAGATGGCGAGGCGGCTATCGGGGACCGTCTCGGAGCGCTCGATCCGCTACCGCATCGAACGCCTGAGAAAAGCGGGCGTCATGCGCATTACCGCCATTCTCAACCCGCAGATGCTCGGCTACTCCACGGTAGGCGACGTGCTCATCGACGTTGCGCCCGGCCAACTGCAGGAGGTCGCGGCTCAGTTGGTGCAACTCGGCCAGGTGAGCTATGTGGGTGGGGTCGTCGGCGACGGCGATCTCAACGTACAGGTCTACGCGCGCGATACCGAGGAGTTGGTGCGCGTCACCAACGAGGTGCTCGGTTCGATTGCCGGTGTGACCCGGGTGCGCACCATCATCGTTCCCTGGAAGCTGAAGGAAACATGCGACTGGCACCTACCGGCCGATGCGGCCGAGGAAGGGGACGCGATGGCCTGAACGAGAGCGCCCGGTTGGGTCGGGGGCCTGTCCGGGCGAGGGAGCGACAACGTGACAGAGCTAGTCGTGGGGAGTGGACATGGCAGAACAACAGCAGGAAATAGCATTTGCGCGAAAGGCCAGCGGCCTCGTGCGCGGGCTCAGCATGTGGGACGCGTTCGGCGTGGGCTTCATGAACCAGGGCCTGACGCCGAGTATCTGGGTCATGGTGAGTCTTGGCCTGGGAGTCTTCTTGGGCGGCAACCTGATCATCGCCACCATTATCTCGCTGGTGCTGGCCGGCATCGGCTTTCCGCTGGTCTGGGGCATCCTGGGCGGTTCCATGCCCCGGTCGGGTGGAGAGTACATCTACAACTCTCGTATCCTTCACCCGCTGATCGGGATTGGAGAGTCCTTCGGTAACGCCTTCATATGGCTCATGTGGATCTATGTGCTGGCCCCCTGGATCGCCGATCCGGGATGCGTCACGCTCTCGCAATTCATGGGTTGGGAATGGCTCTACAACGGTGAGACCGAGCAGTTCTTGGGCGGTCTTCCGTACAACTGGGGCTCGTTCGTCATCGCTACGCTTGCGAGCGTCATCGCCTTCTTCTTCGTGGTCTTTGGAATCAAGGTCTTCGCCCGGGTGCAGAAGGTCGTAATGGGCCTTGGACTGCTCGGGGCGCTGATCATCGTGATCGTCCTGCTTTCGTACAGCAAGCAGGACTTCATCTCGGCCTGGAACAGTGTGGCCGCTGAGAACGGGTCTCTGAACTACACCGATTTTGTCACCACTGTGTCGGCGGCCGCGGGCACCGAGATGCCCACAACCTGGAACTGGTACGACACCTTCGGGGTGATGGTCGCGGGCTCGTGGCTGTTCGCCTACTCGTACTGCATCACGTTCATCGCGGGTGAGGTCAAGAGGCCCGACAAGAGCATCATCCTTGGGAATCTCTTTGCCATCGTGTTGCCGGCGATTTTCATGATCCTTACGGCCGTCGGGCTCTACCGGCTGGTCGATTTCAACTTCCTCTCGGCCGCTGCCTGGCTCGACAACGCGGGCACCGATGCCATCGAGGGATACGCCATGCCCTGGTCGTCGCACTTCTTCGGTCTGGCGGCGATGGTCGTGCCTGGAGGGGCGGGAGGCAAGGTGCTCCTGTTCTTCATAGGCTTCTCGTTCATCATGTTCACGCTGTGGTGGGTGGCTCTGTCGTATCTGGCCTTCCCGCGCATCATCTTCGCGTGGGGCATGGACCGCATGGGCCCGAAGTGGTTCACCGACGTCAACGCCCGCTTCGCTTCGCCGATCAAGAACTACATTCTTGGGTTCGTGCTGGCCGAGATACTCATCGCGGTCTATACCTTCTACCTGCCCTTCCAGGAGCAGGGCTTGTCGGTGACGGCCCTGGAGATCTTCTCTGTGTTCGGCGTGACCGCCATAGCCGCGGCGCTCTTCCCCTTCTCGAAGCGCGCCAAGGGCATCTGGGAGTCATCGCCGTATCGCAAGTGGTCGATCCTCGGCATGCCGGTGGTCGTCATCGGCGCGGTGGTCAACATGGCGTACCTGGTCATCTTGGCCGTGTTCTTCTTCTTCCAGGATACGAGGCTCGAGGACTTCACCTGGCTGACCGGTGGTCTCATCCTCGCGACGTGGGCACTCGGTTTGGCGTGGTACTTCTTCTGGAGTTGGCGCGCCAAGAAGGGCACGGGCATCAGTGCTGGTATGCTGACCGTCGAGTTGCCGCCCGAGTGAGAGTGTAAGCAACGACCGTTTCGTAACGAGTGTGAGGGCGGGGGCGCCGCCGCGAGAGCGGCGGCGCCCCCCCGGTGTCCGCCACTCCCCGCCGCTTGGCGGGGAGTGGGCCAGGAAGGAGTGATTGGTGCTCAAGCTGTTCTACGTGACCGATATCCATGGCTCGAACGTGTGCTACCGCAAGTTCCTGAACGCGCTTCCCATCTACGGAGTCGACGTGGCCGTGCTGAACGGCGACTTGTTGGGAAAGGTGCTCATTCCTCTCGTGGAGAAAGCTGGCGGAGGCCGTGAGTGCCACCTCATGGGCCAGTACACTCCCATGAACACCGTCGAGGAGGTGGCGGCCACCAAGAAGACCATCGAGAACGCGGGGTACTACTGGGTCGAGCAGACGCGCGAGGAGTATGAGGCGATACGCGGCGATCAGGCCGCCATCGACGCCCTGTTCAAGAAGCGGGCTATCGAGCGCATAGAGGAGTGGTTGCTGCTGGCCGACGAGCGACTGGCGGGCAAGAACACCGACGTGTACATATGCCCGGGCAACGATGACTGGTGGGAGATCGACGCGATGATCGAGCGGTCGAAGTCTTTGCTGCCGTGCGACGACCGTGTTGTCAAGATAGCCGACTATCAGATGCTTTCGAGTTCGCGCTCCAACCCAACTCCGTGGGACACTCCGCGTGAGGAATCTGAGGAGCAACTGACCGAGTATCTCGAGCAGTTGTGCCAGAAGGTTGGAACGTCGCCCAAGGACTTCGAGAACGTCATCTTCAACTTCCACGTGCCTCCCTACGGCTATTCACTCGACCTCTGCCCCAAACTCGACGCCAACATGCGCATGGCGGCCGAGGAGAAGATCCACGCCGGCAGCATCGGCGCAAAGCAGGTCATCGAGAAGTACCAGCCCTTGTTGGGTCTGCACGGGCACATCCATGAATCGCGGGGCGCCCAGAAAGCGGGCCGCACCGTGATGATCAATCCCGGCAGCGAGTATTCCGAGGGCATCCTCAAGGGCGCCGTTGTCATGCTCGACAAGAAGAAGGTCAAAGACTACGTCTTCACTTCCGGCTAGAAGGCCGTCGCAGCGTGGGACCCCGGCCACCAGAACGCACTAGGCGGCGCGATAGGTCGTCGTCGGTCGCGCCCGTAGCGTTGCTACGAGCGCTCCCTGCGTCCTACTCTCACGCGTGCCTATCGCACTCCGGCGGCGAGGCGCCACCCTCCGACGGCCTTCCAGCCGGCCGGCGGCAGCGCGTGGGACCCCGGCCACCAGAACGCACTAGGCGGCGCGATAGGTCGTCCTTGTATGTTGAACAGCAGACCAGCGCGGTAGAGTGTCGGGGTGTTTGGACCGGACCGGACCGTGCAGCCTGTTTTCGTCCTTGGTGCGTCATAGCCCGTGACCGAGTGTATTGCGCACGGACGCCGCGCTGGTCTTTGCCCAACCCGAACGGTTACCTATGCCGCCCGGTGGGCGAGCCTGCATCAACAAGGAAGGGGTGCAAAGACCATGTCCGAGAAGTCCCAGGTGGTGGTGGGTATCGATGTCTCGAAAGCCCATCTGGACGTCTTCGTTTCCGGAGGCGGGCTTTCGAAGAGCCGCTTTCTCAACGACGAGGAGGGCCAGGTGGCCTTGGCGGCTGAACTTTCGCCTCTGGGTCCAACGCTTGTTCTTCTCGAGGCAAGCGGAGGATACGAGGCCGAGACCGTCCAAGCGCTCGTCTCGGCCGGCCTGCGCGTGGCGGTCATCAACCCCCGCCAAGCCCGGGACTTCGCCAAAGCCATGGGCACGCTTGCCAAGACCGACCGGTTGGATGCCCGTCTGCTTGCCGATCTGGCCGCGGTGGTGGCTCGTAGGGACGATCTTCCCCGCTTCCTGTCGAAGCCGGCCGACAAGGAGCGGCTCGATCTTCAGGCTCTGGTTACCCGGCGCCGCCAGCTCGTGAGCATGTTGGTTGCCGAGAAGCAGCGCCTGAGCCAAGCCCGCCCGTCGGTGCGGGCAAGCATCACGGCTCTCGTGGCAGCCATCGAGAGCCAACTTGGGGAGATCGATCGAGATCTCGAGGTCAAGGTGAGGACCAACTACACTGCGCTTAGAGATCTTCTTACGAGCACGAAGGGTGTCGGTCCCGTCTTCTCGACGACCATCATCGCTGAACTGCCGGAGATCGGACGTCTCAACCGCTACCAGATCGCCGCCCTGGTCGGAGTGGCACCATTCGCCCGCGAGTCGGGCGTCTACCGGGGAAAGCGCCAGATTGCCGGGGGACGCTCGCAGCTCAGGCGGGCGCTCTACATGGCCACGCTTTGCGCTATCCGCTACAACCCCCTGATCTCCACCTTCTATCAGCGCTTGGTCGCGGCCGGCAAGCCCAAAAAGGTCGCTCTGGTGGCCTGCATGCGCAAGCTGCTCACCATCCTCAACGCCATGGTGCGTGACAATCGTGCCTTTGATCTCAGTCTGCATCATGCTTGACATTCAACACGGTTACTCGGTCGCGCCCGTAGCGTTGCTATAGCGCTCGCAATTCGGTCACTAGCAAGGACGGACTATGCCAAAACCATTCATCCTTCCCAAAGACATCCCCCTCGACGTGTATCCCAAGCCCGAGGTCTTTCTGAGCGAGGGCAAGCGCATCGTCGATGCCGCCCGGGACGCCGGTTTCGCCATGAGGGTCATGGGCCCACTAGCCTTGCACTACTACTTCCCGGAGCGTGTGGATCTCTACGCGAGGCTGGAGCGCCTGGGCGAGCGGTACTTCACCGACATCGACTTCGTCGCCTACGGCAAGAGCGGTAGCAAGATGAAGAGCTTGATGGAGAAGCTCGGCTACGAGTGCGACGTGAACACGCTCATGATGACCGGCAAGACCCGCCAGATCTACTACGGCGGGGCGGTGCCGATGATAGACGTGTTCCTCGACAAGCTCGACTACTGCCATGAGGTCGACTTCAAAGACCGGCTCGAGTTCGACGAATACTGCATCTCGCTTACCGACATCGCCATGCAGAAGCTGCAGATCTGGGAGATCAACGACAAGGATCTCAAGGACATCGAGTTCCTGTTGACGGTAGCGGCCGTTGGCGACGATGAGGGCAAGAAGATCAACCGCTTGTACATCGCGAAGCGCTTGGCCGACGATTGGGGATTCTGGTACACGGCCACCACCAACTTCGGGCGGGTGAAGGCCCACGTTGACGGTGTCGCCGCGTTCGACGAAGCCCAGAAGAGCTTCGTCAAGCAGCGCTGCGACGAGTTCCTGGCCCGAATCGAAGCCGAGCCCAAGACCAAGAACTGGAACAAGCGGGCCAAGAAGGGCGCCGACAAGATCTGGTACAACACCAACTTCAGCGACTGGTAGGCCGCCGGCTCGAGTAGGGCCCTCGAGCTAGTCCTCGAGCGGGACGATGTACTGGATCTCGCCCTTGCGCACCAGGAGGACCTCGTATCGCACGGGGTCCTCCTCAGCGTTCTGCCCCTTGTTCCACAGGAGCACGTCGGTCAGCGCCACGAAGTCCTTGTTGGTGTTGACGATGTCGAGTACCCGGCCGTTGTAGCTACCGGGGTGGGGTAGAGCGACCAGGCCTTCGCACCAGAACTCCTTGGCGATGATTCTGACCGGCGCGGTCTGCCGGTCAGACTCCTTCCACATGCTCCACTCCAGTGTCGGGCGTCGGTTCCTCCAGCTGGTCGGGCGCGGATTTGCGCCCGATGGTGAAGTATGCGAGGGGACCTATCCAGTTGATGAAGACGAGCGCCGCCCACATGCGTTTGTCGCCGCGCACCTCGTCTGCGCTCCGGTGAGCCAGGTCCCATAGGGCGGCGGCGAGCAGCGCCATCTGCGCCATGCCGAGGGTGACGACGGTCACCTTCTGCGCGTTCGATAGGTCGGCCCAGTGCTTCTTCTCCATGCCTCTTCCTTTCGGTCAGTCTGGTACCCGCGTGCGAACCGGGCCTGATTCCATCGACGTGTGTCGAATGTGAACGGTTTCAGCCGAGGATGCCTGTTCGCCTGGCGGCCCCCGCCGGCAGCGCCGCGCGCGGCGGTCTTGAGGCTCTGTACGAAGAGTATCGCCATACCTACCAAGATGACAACCATGCCCGCGGCCTCGGTGGCGGTGGGTTGTTCGCCGAGTTGCGCCCACGAGAAGAGGATGCCGAAGACCGGCGTGGCCAGGGTTCCAAGACCGGCGATGCTGGCCGGCAATTCGCGCAGGGCGTAGAGCCACAGAAAGGACCCGAGGCAGGTAGTGACGACGAGCGTGAAGGCGAGCGAGAGGTTGAACGCGGCCGTCCAATCGGGCAGCGCGCCGGGGTAGACCACGGCCAAGAGGAGAAGAGGTACGGAGCCGAACAGCATCTGCCAGGTGGTGAGCGACAGAAGGTCGACCGAATGACCCCGCCGCAATACCTTGGCCACGATCGAGCTCCCTGCCCAACTGACAGCTCCGGCGAGGGTGAGGAGGCTGCTCGTCACGCCGTGCAGATTCCAGGGCTCGATGATGAGCACGAGACCACAGACGCCGAGGAGCACCGACAGCCACTGCGTTCCGCGCAGCCGCTCACCGAGGATCGGCCAGGCCATGAGGAGGATCCAGAACTGCCAGGTGTTGGCGAGCACGCTCGTGCGCCCGGCGCCGCCCGTGACGAGGGCCATCATGCTGAAGCCGAGAAAGCCGCTGGTCTGGAGCAGTCCGAGAAGCATGGTGAGGCCGACCGCCTTGGGCCGCAGCGGGCGGCGCAGAGCCGCCATGAGACCGAGCAGGAGCAAACCGCCGGGGATCGTGCGGAGGGTGGCGAACACGAAGGGGCTGCTGTGGGCCACGCCTTCTTTGAAAGGCACCCAGCTATAGCCCCAGATGAGGGCAAGAGCGACGAGAGTGGCGATCGGCAATAAGCGGCGTACCGGCGCAGGGGAAAGGATACGTTGTCGCACAGGGGGCTCCTTGGATGAGTATGCCTCGGCCCATGATAGTGTTTCGAGGGCGACCTGGAAGCAAGCGTCCAAACATGGGCGGATTCGAGGGCAAGACGGCATGGCAGGCCTGCGGAAGGTGACGGCGGCGGCGGTCGCGGTGGTGATCGCGGCGGCGATGGTGGGTGGGTGCGCTTTCTTCGAAGGCGCCACGTCGGCATCGACCAGCCCGTCGACCGGACACGTGAGCACGTCGGTCGCCGCGAGCACGAGCGTCACCCCGGTCACCACGGTCGCGCCGGTGACGACCACCAGCGTGCCCCTGATCACGACCTCCACGACCGAAGCCCCGTCGACGACCACTTCGGCCACGGCGCCGCCGTCGCCGACCACGACCCTGACGCCCGGCAAGAACTACCAGGCGCTACCCACCCAGGAGAAGGTCGTCGCTTTGACCTTCGATGCAGCCTACGATCCCGCTCCGCTCAAAGGTATCCTCGCGGCCCTCGAGGGCGCGGAGGCCGACGCCACCTTCTTTCTCACGGGAGAATTCGTGCGCGACTTTCCGTCGTACACCAAGTTGATCCTCGCCGCGGGCCACCCGATCGGCAATCACTCGTACACGCACCCCGACTTCACCGGCTTGAGTGACGAGAAGATGCGGAGCGAGATCGAGAGGACCGCGGCGGCGCTGGTCGAGTTGGGAGCGCCCGATCCACAGCCGCTCTTTCGGGCCCCGTACGGCGCTCTCGACAAACGCGTTCTGTCGGTGCTGGCGGGCGAGGGCTACGTGAGCGTCTACTGGACCATCGACACGCTCGATTGGAAGCCCGAGCGGACTCCGGAGCAGATACGAAACGTCGTTCTCAAGAATCTCAAGCCGGGGGCCATCGTCTTGATGCACGTGGGCAGCAAGCAAGAACTAGACGTGCTGCCCGGCCTGCTCGAGGAGATCAAGTCCCGGGGTTACCGGTTCGTCAATCTACGGGACGCTCTTCCGCGGGCTGGGGATTGACACCCGCCGGCATCCCGCGGCCGAGCAGGCCGCTGCTGTGGAGGACGAGGAGCGCGAGGGCCGAGACGAGCAAGACCATCCCGGTGATCTCCCAGCGACTCAGTCTCTCTCCCAGCTGCAACCACGAGGAGAGGACTCCTACCACCGGCGTGCCGATGGTGCCGATGCCGGCGAGGTTGGCCGGTAGGGCCCTCAGCACGTAGAGCCACAGCAGGCCCGCGAGCGCCGTCGCGACGATCGCACTGAAGATGAGCGACCAAATGAAGTCGAAGTTCCACTGGATGGGGTCACCGGGAACGACGAACGCCAGCACGACGAGGGGCAGGCTGCCGAAGAACGATTGCCAGGCCGTGAACGACAGAAGATCGATCTGGTGCCGCTTCAGTAGCAGCTTGAACAGCACGGTGCCGCCGGAGAAGACGAGGGCTCCGGTCAACGTGAGAAGACTGGCGGTCACTCCACGGACGGCCCAGGGCTCGATCACAAACACGAGGCCGGTGAGGGCGACGGCCACCGCGGCCCACTGGTAACCGGCCAGGCGCTCACCCAAGAACAGCCAGGCCAGCAAGAGCAGCCAGAACTGCCAGGTGTTGGCCAGCATGGCGCCGTGCCCGGCCCCACCGCTCACGAGCGCCGCCGAGATGAATCCCACGAACCCCGATACCTGCAGCACCCCCACGCACGCTGTCATGAGCACGGCCTTGGGGCGGAGGGAGCGTCCGGTGAGCGGGAGGAGGGCGAGCAAGACGAGCGCGCCGGGGAGGGTACGGAGCGCCGCGAACATGAAGGGGTTGCTGTTGATGACCCCAAGCTTGCCGGGCACCCAGGAGTAACCCCAGATGAGCATGAGGGCGACCAAGCAGATGACCGGAAGGTACCGGGACTGTTTCAAAGGCTCACAAACTCCTCAGCATTGTCGGCCGATGGTAATCTTATCCCACTCTTGAACGTACCGGCCCTTGGAAACGAGAAGGGAAAAGCGCGTGAAGATCAAAGGTGCTGTCCTGCGCGAAGCCAACAAGCCGTATTCTATCGAGGAACTCGAACTCGACTCGCCGCATGCCGACGAAGTGCTGGTGAAGTGGCTCTACACCGGCTACTGCCACAGCGATCTGAGTAATGCCAAAGGCCGTACCATGATGGCCATGCCCATGGTGGCCGGGCACGAGTGCGCGGGCGTGGTCGCGGCCGTGGGTGAGGGCGTGACGAAATTCAAAGAGGGCGACCACGTGGTCGGCACGTGGATGGTGCCGTGCGGTCACTGCCCTGAGTGTCGCAAGGGCATGGGCAACATCTGCACGGGCAACTTCGGGCCGTTCGTCAGCGGCACCATGCTCGACGGCACCAGCCGCATCAAGGATATGAACGGCGAGACGGTGCTGCACGGCAACTTCGTGTCGGGCTTCTCCACCTACACGATCGTGCCGGCGGGCGGTCTGGTCAACATACGCAAAGACATGCCGCTCGATCAGGCCTGCCTCATGAGCTGCTGCATCCCGACCGGGTGGGGCACCGTGACCAAGGCCGCGAACGTGCAGCCTCAAGACCGGGTGGCCATCTGGGGCCTGGGCGGCGTCGGCCAGAACGTCCTGCGCGCGTGCGCCGTGCGTGGCGCCAACCCGATCATCGTGGTCGACTTGGAAGAAGCGCGTCGCGAGAAGGCCATGAAGCTCGGCGCGACCCACTTCATCTGTAACGCGAACGCCGACCCGATCCCGCAGATCCTGGAACTGACCGACGGCGGCGTGGACTTCGCCTTCGAGAGCGCGGGCCAAGTGGGCGCGGCCGAGCAGGCGTTCTGGGCGCTCCGCATGAACGGCAAGCTGATGCAGGTGGGCATCTGTCCGCAGGACGAGCCCGCGAAGATGCCGCTCACTTTCACGGTGTTCCATCACAAGGACATCATCGGGACGCTGTATGGGGGCGTCTCGGTGCAGGACGACATCCCCAAGCTCATCGAGCGGGCCATGGCCGGAGATCTGATGATCGACACGATCATCGAGGGATACTTCAAACTCGACGAGTTGAACGACATCGCCGAGAAGATGGAGCGGCGCGAGCTTGGCGGCCGCTGGATCTGCAAATTGGAGGAAGCATGATTTTCGACGCTAGGTTTGCCGACGCTTCCGCTCCCGCCGCCGACGAGCCGGCGATCCTCGAAGAGATCGAGGTCGAAGACTTGGCCGTGGACGGCATCTGTGGAGTCTATTGACACACGGTCGGCCGCTGCTGACAGTACGTCTGAGTACGTCGTGCCCGCCTGGGTGCGGGTGCGCCGCGAAGACTTCGGGCTGCTCTTCTACGATGTCCGCTCGACCCGGCTCACCTACGTGAGGTCGGGCGACACCTTGACTCCGCCTGCTTTCGTGGGACCACGCCGGGTGCTGGGTGTGGCCGCCGGCGCGAAGGGGCGCTCGCCCGCGCTCCACACGCTTCTCGACGATCTCGTCGCCAAGGGGTTGATCGTTGTCTGCCCGGCTGAGTAGCAGCGCCCTCCGCGCTCCGGTGAACGTGACCTGGGAGGTCACCAACGCCTGCAATCTGAGTTGCGGTCACTGTTTGTCCGCCGGCCTGCGGGCGCCCGCCGGTGCCGGTGCGGGGGGCACGGCCGCGGGCGGCCGCGAACTCGACTTCGACCAGTGCCGGGCCCTCCTCGACGAACTCGCCGCCATGCGGGTCTTTCAAGTGAACTTCGGGGGCGGCGAGCCGTTCTTGCGCGACGACTTCCTCGACATCTTACGCCACGCGCACTCACTGGGTGTTACCACCTGCGTAAGCACCAACGGCACAGTGCTCGGCGAAGGCCTCGTGGAGGAACTCCTACGCATGTGGCAGACCGCGCCGGTGTATCTGCAGGTCAGCCTCGACGGCGCGTGCGCCGGGACCAACGACGCCATTCGCGGCGTGGGCACGTTCGCTCGCGTCATGGAAGCGGTCGAGTTGCTTGCGCGTCACCGCTACCCGGAGCTCAGCCTCAACATGGTGGTCACCCGGCCGAACGTGGAGGAGGTCGGCGATTTCGCGGTGCTCGCCCGGCGTTACGGCGCCAAGACGAGGCTCTCGCGTTTCAGGCCCTCGGGAGCCGGGTGTGGCTCGTGGGACGACTACCGGCTGACCCGCGAGCAGTTGCTCGGTCTGTCGGTCTTCTTGGGCGACCATCCGGAGATCCTCACGGGCGACTCGTTCTTCTCACTGACGCCGGAGCGCAGGCGCTCGATGGGCCTGCGGATGTGCGGCGCCGCCAAGATGACCTGTGCTGTGTCGCCGGGCGGCGACGTCTATCCCTGTGCCTTTCTATGCGATCCGGCGTTCCTCGCCGGCAACGTGACCCGGGAGCGGCTCTCCGACATCTTTCGTGACTCGACGGTCTTCAAGCAGTTCCGCGAAGCCGAGGTCGAGAGTTGCCGGAGTTGCGACCGCTTCGCGGTCTGTCACGGAGGGTGTCCTGCGGTAGCATATTTTCTGACGAGGTCGACCGGCAATCCTGACCCGGAGTGCCTGCGCTCGGTCAGCATGGACTCAGCGGTGGCAGCTCCGAATGAGGTCGAGCTGCAAGGAGGATAGCTAGGGTATGCAGTTTCCGCATCTGTTCAGCCCTCTCCGGATCGGCCGGGTCACCGTGCCCAACCGCATATCGTTCTCGGCCCACCTCACCAATCTGGCGAACGACGGGCTGCCCACGCAGCGGCTGACCGACTACCTGGCGGCCCGCGCCCGGGGCGGGGCCGGCCTCATCATCACCGAGGAGCAGTCGGTGCATCCCACCGATAGGGCGTACGAGCACCTCATGGAGGCGTTCAAGCCAGAGATCGTGGCGCACTACAAGCATCTGACCAGAGCCGTGCACGCCTACGACACCCGCATCTTCGCCCAACTCAACCACAACGGGCAGCAGTGCAGCGGCGCCTATACGCGGCTGCCGGTGTGGGCGCCGTCGGCGATTCCCGACGTGCTCTACCGGGAGACTCCGAAGGTCATGGAGCCGGAGGATATCGCTGAGGTCACCGAGTACTTCGCGAGGTCGGCCGTGCACGTGCGCGAGGGGGGCTTCGACGGTGTGGAGTTGCAGTTCGGGCACAGCTCCCTGGCGCGGCAGTTCATGTCGCCGCTCAGCAACTTCCGCACAGACGAATACGGCGGCGATTTCGAGAACCGCATGAGGTTCGCGCTCGAAGTCTGCGCCGCGGTGCGGCGCGCCGTAGGTGCGGACTTCACCCTGGGGGTCAGGCTCTGTGCCGATGAGATGATCCCCGGAGGCCTGGGGCTCGAAGAGGCCAAGCAGGTGGCGATGTATCTGCAAAAGACCGGGCTGCTCGACTACTTCAACCTGACGCTGGCGACTTTCTACAACCTCTACCTGGTGGGCGGGCCGATGCATCTGCCGCTCGGGTACACGGTGCCGCTGGCGGCGGGCGTCAAGTCGGTGGCGACGTTGCCGGTGTTCGCCACGGGGCGCATCAACGATCCGGCGCTGGCCGAGCGGGTGCTGGCCGACGGACAGGCCGACATGATCGGAGTGGTGCGAGGGCAGATCGCCGACCCCGATTTCGCGGTCAAGGCGCGCGAGGGGCGGGTGGAGGAGATTCGCAACTGCATCGCCTGCAACCAGAACTGCTACGGAAGGGTGGGCCTGAACCGCACCATCGGCTGCGTGCAGAACCCGTCGGTGGGGCTGGAGGCGACCGAAGGCGAGCATCACTTGAAGCCGGCGCTGCGTAGGAAGCGGGTGATGGTGGTGGGGGGCGGTCCGGCGGGCATGTGGGCGGCCAAGATCGCCGCGCTGCGCGGTCACGATGTGACGCTCTACGACAAGGGCGAGGAACTGGGCGGCCAGGTGTTGCTGGCGGCGAAGGGAGCGGGGCGCGATGAGTTCGGCGTGCTCGCCCGCAACGAGCGCAACCAGTTGACGCGGCTCAAGGTGCCGGTGAGGCTGGGTGTCGAGGTGACGGCTGAGATGGTGTCTGACGAGGCGCCTGACGCGGTGATCGTGGCCGCAGGCTCGCGGCCCAAACTCTACCCGGTCGGCGGCGCGGCGGGGAACCCGGCGGTGTGGAACGTGTGGCAGGCGCTGAGCGGCGAGGCGCAGTTGGGCGAGAAGGTGCTGCTCATCGACTACGACGGGCACCACCAAGCCACGGCTACCGCGGAGTTTCTGGCGGAACTCGGCAAGACCGTGCACGTGGTGACGTCGAGTCTGTTCGTGGGATCGGAGCTGGGGCCGTCGCAAGACCTCTACCTGTCGCGGCAACGGCTCATGACCAAAGGAGTGACTTTTACGCCCGACTTCGCGGTCATGGAGATCAAGACCGGCGAAGGCGGCCCCGAGGTGCACGGTTTCAACGTCTACTCCAACGTCTGGGACAGCTTCAGCGGCTACGACAGCATCGTGACGGCCATGGGCAACGACGCCGACGAGACCCTCTACTTCGCCCTGAAGGGCAGGGTGCGGGAGCTGCTGCGCGCGGGCGACTGCGTAGCGCCGCGCCGCGTCGACATGGCCATCTGGGAAGGCTACCTGGCCGGGAAGCGCGTGTGAGCGCCGCCGGCCAAGAGGGGAGCGCCGCCGCCGGCGGCGCCCTGTTGGTGGCCGTGCTGGAACCCGCGGGCGACGGGGTGCCGGCGACCGCCGCGGCCCTTCTCGGGGAGGGTAGGCGCTTGGCACTGGCGCTGGGCGCCAAGCTCAGAGCGGTGACCTGGGACGACTCGGCGGGCTTCGATTTCCGCTCGCTGGCGTGGAGTCTGGCCTCCCGGGTCACGGCGGCGCCGTGCGTGGCCGTCTTGCTCGCCGACACGACCATCGGTCGCCAACTCGCGCCGCTCGTGGCGTTTCGCCTGGGCTCGGGCGCTGTGCTTGGTTGCAGCGACGTGCGCGTGGCCGGCTCGCGGCTGACGTTCGTCAAGCCCGTGTACGGCGGCTGGCTGGAACAAGAGGTTTGGCCGGCCGATGGGACCGTGCCGGTCGCGACTATCGACGTAGCCGAGCACGAGCCCCCGGAAGTGCCGGAGGAGGGGTCGCCGCCGGTGGAAGTACTCGACCTGGCCTCGATTCCGCCCAATGCTGAGCCCGAGGGTCAGGCGCCCTCGGTTACGACGCGGCTTGTTCGACATCTCGAGTTGCTGCCCCCCGACGCCAGGTCGGTCGACTTGGTGCACGCCAAGCGCATTGTCGCGGCGGGCATGGGGGCCGCCGACGGCGAGCTGCTGACGGCCGTCGAGGAGTTGGCCGACCTGCTGGAGGGCTCGATCGGAGCGACTCGGCCGGTCGTCGACGAAGGCCGGTTGTCGAAGGAGCGCCTCATCGGTCAGACCGGCCGGACGGTCACGCCCGATCTGTATCTGGCCCTCGGTATTTCGGGGTCGCCTCATCACGTGGCAGGCGTGCGCAAGGCCGACACGATCATGGCGGTCAACCGCGACCCGCGGGCTCCGATCTTCCAGTTTTCGGACGTGGGCTACGTGGCAGATCTGCGCGAAGTGCTCCCTGCGCTCGCGACCAGGATCAAGGAGTGGCGCGATGCCGGCGAGTGACACCAACAGGCTGCTGAGAGGTGGCCGGGACTTCGCGTCTCAGCAGCCTGCAGGCGCCAGTTGTCTGTGGGGAGCCAACCGCTCGGCTCCGACCAGCTTCGACGTGGTCGTCGTGGGCGCCGGACCGGCAGGCACGAGCGCGGCCCTCGGTCTGGCCCGCAAGGGGGCGAGAGTCGCGCTGCTCGAGCGCGGTGAGTATCCAGGGGCGAAGAACATGTTCGGCGGCATGATGGCCTACAGCCCGGTGCCTGAGTTCCTGGTGCCGGGCTTCTGGGACAAGGCTCCTTGGGAAAGGGCGGTCACCAAGCGCACGCTGTCGGTGATGACCGGCGGCTCGACCACATCGCTGACCTTCCAGGCGGCGTCGGGCTCGGAGCGGCCCTCCGTGGGCGCCGGTTCAACGTCAGATCGCTCGTTGACGGGCTTCACGCTCTACCGGCCGCTGTTCGACCGCTGGTATGCCGAGCAGGCGGTGGCGCTCGGGGTGACGTTGCTCACCGGTTGCCGGGCCGACAGCTTGGTGAAGACGCACGGCGAGGTGCGGGGCGTGCGGGTGAACGGCGGAGACGACTTCATCGAGGCCCCGCTCGTTGTGGCGGCCGACGGCACGCTTTCGCTGCTGGCGAAGAGCGCCGGTCTTCACGACGGATTCCAGATGGAGCACCTTGCCCTCGGGGTGCGGGCGCTCTACCTGCTGAGCGAAGATGAGGTCGACGCCCGCTTCGGCGTGACGGGGCGCGAAGGGGCGACACAGGAGTTTCTGGGCTGCACCGACGGGGTGCGCGGAGGCGGCTTCATCTACACCCAGACCGACGCGGTGTCGGTGGGCTTGGTCGTGCATCTCGACTCGCTGAAGGAGAAGGGCCTCGCGCCGTACGATCTCTTGGAGCGCATCATCGCGACTCCTCCGGCGGCGCCGCTGTTGCGGGGCGCGAAGTTGGTCGAATACTCGGCACATCTGCTCCCGGAAGCGGGCCTGCACATGGTGCCGCGGCTTGCCGACGACGGACTGCTCGTGGTGGGCGACGCGGCCGGGCTCTGCTACACCAACGGGCTCATCCAGGAAGGCATGAACCTGGCGATGACGTCGGGTCTGGCGGCCGCGGAAGTCGCGGCGGAAGCCCTGGCCGAGGGAAACGTGTCGGCCGGGCGGCTGCTGGAGTACCAGAGACAACTGAAGCGGAGCTTCGTGCTTCGCGACCTGCGCACTTACCGGCGCGCCATCGGGTTCATGAAGGGCGACCGACTCTTCACCACCTATCCCCGTGTCGTGGGGCAACTCATGGAGGACCTCTATCGCTCCGACGGCAAGCCCAAGACGAGGATAGCGCGGCTCGCCCGCCGGGCGGTGAACGGCCAGGTTTCACTGCGAGACATGGCCACCGACGCGTGGCGCGGAGGGAGGGGCTACCTATGATAGTCGACGATCTTTTTGATCTGGTGAGCTATCGCATCCACCCCGAGGCGCACATCCGCCTGAACGCCGACATCTGTCAGGGTTGCGCGCACCGGGCCTGCACCTTCTCCTGCCCCGCTCGGTGCTACACGTGGAGCGAGGAACGTTCGCGCGTGGAGTTCGCCTATGAAGCCTGCCTGGAATGCGGCACGTGCCTCATGGTCTGCGACCGCGAGGCGCTCGACTGGAACTATCCCCCCGGAGGTCATGGTGTTCGGTTCCGGACCACGTAGCGGAGCGGCGGCATGAAGGTGCTGGTGTTCCTCGGGACAGGCGCCGATGTGCGGGTGGCGCCTCAGCGCGATCCGCGCAGCGGGCGCGTGCGTGAGGAGTGGCTCGTTCGCGAGGTCGACCCTTCGAGCGCGCGGGGCCTGAGCCTTGCGCTCGAGCTGAAGGAGGCCGGCGCGGTCTCTGAGGTGACCGTCGTTCATCTCGGCCCCGAATCGGCAGAACCGTGGCTGCAGCAGGCCCTGGCGCGCGGTTGCGACCGGGCCATACGGGTCTGGGACGAGGCGGTCGCGGGGCTGCACGCGGCCGGCGCCGCGGTGGTTCTAGCGGCCGCCGCCGAGGCGGCCGGCTTCGACTGGGTGTTGACGGGCGCTGCCGGAGTGATGGACGCGGGAGGACAACTCGGCCAGTTGCTCGCGGCGCGACTGGGGGTGCCGTGCGTCACGCAGGCTCTGGAGATACGCGCGCGTGGCCAGGGCGTCGCGATCGACGTGACCCGTGGGCTCGATGGGGGCTACCGGGAGCGTGTGCAGGCATATCCGCCACTCGTTGTGACGGTGGCCTCGCCGGTGGCCGGTGGAACGGAGCCGACCGTGATCTCAGCCCGGGCTCTGCTGGCGGCGCAGCAGTGCGACCTACCTGTGTGGGATCTGGCCGACCTGGGTGTGCCCCTCGAGGAGGTGCGCAAGGCCGAGGCCAGTCTGTCGTGGGCCCAGCCGCGACCGCGCCACCCTCGGCTCAAGCCCATCGCGGCGCCCGACCCGGCACTGCCGGCCTTCGACCGCATACTGAAGCTCATCGAGGGGACGGTGAAGCGGCGCGAGGGCCGGGTCGTGCGGGATTCGCCAGAGGCGGTCGCGGAGGAGATCTTCGCGACGCTACGCGACGAGGGCTGGCTCGACCACCTGCGACCGGCCGTGAAGCCCGGAGCCTCCGGACCCAGCGCGGAGTCGTGATTCCGCTCCGGTACCGGCTGCGCGACGGGGTCCGCGTGGAAGAGGGACCCGGCGACGCGTGGAGGGTGGTCTCGGAGCTTCCCATCGCGGTGCTCACCATCAACGCGGCAGCCGTCGGTTTGCTCGAGTTCGCGCGCCCGGGTATCGCGGTAGCGGAGCTGGCCGCTGCGCTGGGCCTTCCGCAGGAGAGGATCCTGGTGCTCTGCGAGCGCCTCCGTCGCCGCGGAGTGCTCGAGGTCACGCCGGTGGCCGGCGACCGCGGCTTCGAGCCGTCGGTGACCATCATCGTCCCGACCAGGGATCGGGCCGGCGATCTATCCGACTGCTTGGATGCCCTCGGGCGGCTCGACTACCCTCGCGACAGACTGGGAGTGATCGTCGTCGACGACGCTTCGCTCGAGCCAAGCGCCGTGGCCGGGGTGGCCACCGGCCATGGGGCACGACTGCTGGTGAACGAGCAGAACCGCGGCCCCGCCTTTTCGCGCAACCGGGCAGCGCGCGAAGCGCGCGGCGAACTCCTTGCGTTCATCGACAGCGATTGCGTGGCAGATGAGTCGTGGCTGCGAGACCTTGTCGGGTACTTTGCCTGGCCGCGTGTGGGAGCGGTGGGGGGCAGGACCATCGGCTACTACACCGAGTCGCCGCTCGATCGCTACGAGGAAGTCTCCTCGTCGCTCGATATGGGGACTCATCTGCGGGTGGAGGCCGGAGGCAACGACACCTTCTACGTGCCCACCTGCAACCTGCTGGTGAGCCGGACGGTCTACGAGGATCTCGGGGGCCTCCGAGAAGAGCAGCGGGTGGGCGAAGACGTCGACTTCTGCTGGCGGCTCCGCGACGCCGGTCACTACCTGGTCTATACACCGCGGGGCATGGTGCGGCACAAGCACCGGGCGGACGTACGGGCCATGATGCGCCAGCGTGCTTCGTACGGGAGTTCGGAGGCCAGGCTCTACGATGAGCACAGAGATAAGCGCAAGCGCCTCCCGCTGACGCCGGCGCCTCTGGCGACGGCAGCCTTGATCTCAGCGGCACTGGTGGCGCGCAAGCCGCGGCTGGCCGCAGCCGGGCTTGCGCCCCTCGCGTTCGATGTCGCGCGCCGCGTGCGCAACCTCAGCAGGCACGAGGTGGAAATGCCGGTGGAGAGGGTCGCCTTCGCGGTGCTGCGAGCCCACCTGTCGATGCTCTACTTCGTCCATTTCCACTTGGTGCGCTACTACCTGGCGCCGATGGCCGTCGCCGGACTGGCGGCCCCGGGCGTCTGGCTGTTGATGAGCGTCGCCGTGATGTATGCGGCGGCGGTCGACTACGCGGTGAAGAAGCCTCGGTTGAGCTTCCCTGTCTTTCTGGCCTATTACCTCGCCGAGCACGGGGCGTACCAGGTGGGCGTGTTGCGGGGATGTCTGCGCGCCGGCACCTGGCGGTCGTACGCGATCGGCAGAGCCAGGTAGGCACGAGGGTCAGGTTTCTGGCCTGTCCGTGAGGTGGCCGGGTCGGAATCAGCATCAGACCGGAGGCGTATTGTCCCAACGCGCGCTCCGTGCCACCGTGGCCGCCATGGACAAGCCGCGACTTCTCGACCGGATGCGCGACGCCCTCCGGGCGCGGCACTACAGCGGGCATACGGTGCAGGAGAATGTCGGCGGCGGAACCTTGATCATCGGCGTGGGCGATGATGGTGTGCCGCTGGGGATAGGAGAGGACGGCTTCGAGAGTGAGGACAAGATGTACCTGCATCTGGGTAACCTGCTCCATAGCCGCATAGGGCCCACACATGCCATGTACATCCAGGTGCGCTTCGATGACTTCAAGGGTCAGAGGGTGATGGCGGTGCAGTGCGGTCGGGCCGGGTCTCCGGTGGTTCTCAAGGATGGTGGGTCCGAGCGCTTCTACGTGCGGACCGAGGCGTCGACCACTGAGCTGACTCCAGGCCAGACCAATGATTACGTCGCGCAGAGGTTCAAGGTGGCCTGAGACAGATGAGCTACCTTCTGTTTCTTGACGAGAGCGGGCACGACCACAAAGTGATGCCCTACGAAGTGCGCGGCGGCGTGGCACTGCATGCCTCGAAGATCTGGCCCTTTGTGCAGGAGATGCGGCGCCTCGAACTCTCGGCTTTTGGCACTGCGCTGCACGAGTTCAGGGCCGAACTGAAGGGTCACACGCTCCTGGACAAGGACCGGTTCTCTTGGGCATCCCAAGTCCCCTCGATGGCCGACGAGGTCCGTCGCAAGCACTGCCGTGGCTTCTTCACGAAGGGGTTGGAGAAGAAGCCGCCGACTCAGTTGGAGTTCGCCGCGTATGGGCAGGCCTGCCTGGAGATGGCCACCGGCATCTTCGAGCTGCTATGGCAGCATGAGGCGCGCCTATTCGCTGCGGCGATACCGTGCAGTGTCGTCAAGCCTGACACCTTTGAGGCGGAGGAGTACCTGCGGAAGGACCATGTGTTCCTGCTCGAACGCTACTTCTACTTCTTGGAACAGCAAGCGGAGCATGGTTTGCTGGTCATGGACGAAGTTGAGAAGACAGGAGACCGTCGGTTTGTGCGACGCCTCGAAGCATACTTCCGACGAACGGAGACAGGGCGCTATCGTTCGACGTGGATCGTGCCGGCGCCGCTCTTTGTTTCCTCGGACATGACCTACCCGGTTCAAGCCGCTGATCTGGCAATATACTGCGTCAACTGGGGTTTTTCGGCTGCCGACACGAGGCATGGACGCGCCGGTTCGACCGGTCATAGCCGATAGGTACAGTCACTGGCTCTCGCAGCTTCAGTTCCACGGGGAGGGGTGCCGAAACGGGGCTACCTACGACTGCTACGGCATCGTGTTCGTCCCGGACCCTTATGAGGCAAGGCGCGGTGGGGCATAAAAAAAGGAGGTAATGCCTTCAAAGCCACCCGAAAGCAGCCTCTGGGCCGAACCTCCACCCGGAGTGTAGGCCGTGGCCTTCCCGAAGTCAAGGGCGCAGTTGGCTTGTGCTCCTTGGCCCAGGTCGTCGTCGGCGGGATGCGAATACGGCCTGACAAGTCGGTGCAACAGGCGCCCTTCGGGCGCTGCTGACCGACTGAGTCGCTAGGTGTTCTCCAGCATCACGTGTTTCGAAGGTTGCAGCGCGTGACATTCGTGTATACACTTGTATACGCGAAGGAGGTTTGTCATGAAGTTCGTTAGTGTTCGTGATCTGCGAGGCCGCTCAGCCGAGATATGGCGCGAGTTGCCGGGTGAGCGCGAGATGGTCATCACAAGCAATGGCAGGCCTGTGGCAATCCTTGCTGCCGTGAGCGAGTCCAACCTGGAGGAGTCTTTGGCGGCCTTCAGGCAGGCGCGGGCAATCGACGCGGTGAGCTCAATCCAGCGTCGCTCGTTTGCAGCGGGCGCCGACGCCATTTCTGCGGCGGATATCGAGGCTGAGATAGCTGCCGTGCGGCAGGCTCGCAACGGTTGAGGATAGTCCTCGACACCAACGTGCTCGTCTCGGGGTTGCTCTCGCCCTTTGGCCCGCCGGGCGAAATCGTTCGGATGGTCTCCGCCGGGACTATTCGGCTATGCGTTGACGCCCGATTGCTCTCGGAGTATGAGCAGGTGCTGCGGCGCCCGCGCTTTGCTCTTGACCCTGACGCCGTTGCTGTGCTTCTCGACTACATCGAAGCTATCAGTCAGAAGGTCGCGTCCGCGCCCCTTGGCGTGCGTCTTCCAGATGCCGACGATGAGGCGTTTTTGGAGGTTGCGATTGCGTGCGATGCTGACTATCTTGTCACAGGGAACCTTGTCCACTTCCCTGTGGAGGCGAGTGCCGGCGTGCCTGTCGTATCACCCGCTGATTTCATACGGGCGTACCGGTCGGCGGAGCGTCCGGGAGACACCTAGCAGGCCGGTGCAGTCGACCGGCGTAGCCGCCGCTGACCGGCTGAATCGTTAGGAAGACCCCGAGAGCTGTGTTGTGTTGTGACCAGAGTGACGTATAATGAGGTTCGGTGGTATACGTCAGGAGAGGCTCATGAACACCAAGCTCACGCTTCGTCTCGACGACAGACTGATCGCCAGCGCCAAACGGCATTCGGCGGAATCAGGCAGGTCCATATCGCAACTGGTCGCCGATTTCTTCGCCCTCATCGACATGGAGTCCGGTGAAGTGGAAGTGACTCCTCGGGTGCGGTCTCTTCGCGGAGTACTGGCTGGCTCCGGGTTGGACGCGTCTGACTACAAACGTCATTTGGAAGAGAAGTACCTGTGAAGGTACTGCTCGACACCAACGTGATACTCGATCAACTCCTTGCCCGAGAGCCTCATGTGGGCGCGGCTGAGCAGGTCATGAGCCTAGTGGACGCTGGTCATCTCGAAGGCTTGATCTGCTCCACGACAGTGACCACCATCCACTACCTGGCATCCAAGGCTATCGGCGCATTGCCTGCCGCCGAGCACGTTCGCAAGCTACTCGTGCTGTTTGACGTTGCCTCTATGGACCGTGATGTGCTCCGTAATGCGCTAGATGGCGGTTTCGCCGACTTCGAGGATGCCGTGGTCCACGAGGCAGCGCTGAAGTCGGGGGCTGCGGCAATAGTGACTCGTGATGCAAAGGGCTTCGCGTCTTCCGAGCTGCCGGTGTTTAGCCCCATAGAGTTTCTGGCCGCTCTGAGGGCCGAACGACCGTAGATGCTGGCTTTCCCAACAAGCCGGTGCAGCAGTCAGCCTGCGGCAGCGGCTGACCGGCTGGATCGTTAGAAATACACCTTCCCTCGATCATCCAAGGTTGACTCCTGCTCTGGAACCGGTATATGTTCTATACCGTAATGATGTCTGGGGGGCGACTTGTGGCGTTTGAGTTCGATGAGACCAAGCCCAAGGCGAACGCGGCCAAACATGGCATCGACTTCGTGGCCGCCCAAGCGCTGTGGCTGGATGAGCGCGTGATCGAGATACCGGCCAAGACCGTAGACGAGCCGCGTTCGCTCATCATCGGTCGTATTGAGGGCAGACACTACTCCGCGGTCATCACGCACCGCGGGAATCGCATCCGGATCATCTCAGTCCGGCGCTCTCGGGATAAGGAGGTTGCGCTTTATGAAGGCGAATGAGTTCGACAAGAAGTTCGATGAAGGCGTGGAAGACGTCATCGACGATCTTGACCTATCCCAGGCCGCGCGTCCCAACGAGCCCTCGCGTCGCGTAAACGTCGACTTCCCCCCGTGGATGGTCGACTCCTTAGATCGCGAGGCAAAACGACTCGGTGTCACTCGGCAATCCGTGATCAAGGTCTGGATTGCGGAGAAGCTGGAGCGCAAGGCGTCGTGATCCATAAGTTTGGCCCCGATTTCCAATACGCGCCTGCAGGCCGACTTGCCTGCGTTGTCTACTGCATGGCGTACCATGGGCAGCGGGCGCGGCTGACGCACCGATACGTTAGGTGGGACGGTGGCCCATGTTCACGAGCGAGGATATGATGGCTCAACAGACGACAATGAGAGCGGTCACGTGCCCCAATTACGGGCCGCCGGAAGTGCTCAGACTCATCGAAGTCCCGGTTCCGTCACCGACGCCTGAACAGGTTCGGATTCGAATCCACGCGGCCGGCGTAACGATGAGCGACATCTTCATCCGCTCGGCGCGTGTCACTCCGCTGCTCCAAGTCCCGTTTCGACTCATGATGGGAATCACGAAGCCGCGCGCGCCGGTCGTTGGCTTTGTATTCTCTGGCGTGATCGAACAGATCGGTGCGAGAATCACCCGCTTCAAACTCGGTGACGAGGTATTTTGCACGACCGGCTTCTCGCTCGGCGCGTATGCGGAGTACCGCTGCATGGCGGAAACCGACTCGAGGAAGCATGGCTGTTTGGCGCTCAAGCCCCACAACCTCACCCACGCGGAAGCGACTGCGGCAGCGTATGGTGGATTGCTCGCCCTGCAGTACAGCGACAAGGGCAGCATAGAAGCGGGTGATGAAGTACTGATTTACGGCGCCTCCGGTACGTCAGGCACGATCGCTGTTCAATACGCCAAGCACATGGGTGCGCGTGTCACCGGCGTGTGTGGCCCTCACAACGTTGATCTCGTCAGATCACTTGGTGCCGACGCGGTCATCGACTACACCAAGAGCGATGCCCCTCCCTCGGGCGCGCATTATGATTTTGTGCTGGACTCGGTCGGCGGTGTGAAATCCTCTCCACTCAAGAAGGCTGTCAGAAGAGCTCTCAAACCGGGCGGCTCGTACGTCTCGATCGACGACGGCGACATGCTGCTGGAGTCCGCGCGCCTGGATCAGATTCGTGAGCTCGTTGAGAGCAAGGCGATCACGCCGGTCCTAGGGCACACGTTCCCCATCGAGGAGATCGTCGAAGCGCACCGGTTGGTTCAATCCGGTCACAAACGCGGGGGTGTGGCAGTCACGATCGCGAGATAGCTCGCGTGAAACCATACGCTTACCATGTCAATGACAAGTCACGCGAACGCGCCAGCCCCATGCCGACGGTGGAGGCCACACCGAACAAGTGCACAGCTCGCTCGGTTGCCTGACTCCAGAAGAATTCGCTGCCTCCTGGAGCTCAGCGTGAAGAAGTGAGCTAGGATGACAACAAACCGACGGCTCTAACACTCAAGGACGTACTGTGAAGGGGGTCGGACCAGTCGGCCTATGGCATGATGCCCGGATTCCGGATGAGCCGGTTGACCATGCAGGCGCCTAAACGCCGGTGCCGGACGGCATAGCCGCCCCCGACCGGCTGAGACGTTAGCCAGTGACCGAATCTATCCACGTCCGAAGGAGACTTTTCGCCTTGGACATTCCACGCATCTTCAACATCACCGAAGGCGCTCACCGCATCCACGACCCGATCACAGCCGAGAAGCTCGCCACTCTCGGCGCGGCGCTGCGTCTGGAGGCGGGGGCCCGAGTGCTCGACCTCGGCAGCGGTTCAGGGGAGATGCTGTGTACCTGGGCACGCGATCACGGCGTCGTCGGCACCGGCATCGACATGAGCCAGTTGTTCAGCGAGCAAGCGATACTCCGCGCTGACGAACTCGGTGTCGCCGATCGGGTCACGTTCGTCCATGGCGATGCTGCCGGCTACGTCTCTGACGAGAAGGTCGATGTGGCAGCCTGTCTCGGCGCCACCTGGATCGGCGGGGGAGTCGCCGGCACCATCGAGCTTCTGGCGCGGAGCCTGCGCCCCGGAGGCATCATCCTCATCGGCGAGCCCTTCTGGCGGCGGTTACCGCCGACGGAAGATGTTGCGAAGGGGTGTCTTGCCCACTCGATCTCCGACTTTCTCGTGCTTCCGGAGCTTCTCGCGTCTTTCGGCCGCCTTGGCTACGACGTCGTGGAAATGGTCTTGGCTGACCAAGACGGCTGGGACAGATACGAGGCGGCCAAGTGGCTCACCATGCGCCGATGGCTTGAAGCCAATCCCGACGACGAGCTCGCGAAAGATATTCGAGCCCAGCTGACCTCGGAACCCGAGCGCCACGCCACCTACACGCGTGAATACCTGGGCTGGGGTGTGTTCGCGCTGATGACGCGGTGATGAGGGGATTTCTGGGCGACTCTGAATGGGGTGACTGAAGGCGTACAGCAAGACAAACATGCCGGCCAGGCGCGAGCTGACGAGCCAAGAAGGATGTTATGGATTTCCAATTGATCGAAATGCATCAGCAAAGAATCGCCAAAGTAGTAGCCGAGCAAGTTGTCGTCAGTACTCCGCGGGATGCACTGGAAATGATCGCCAACGCCTCTTACCAGCAAGCAACGGGAATCATCGTGGAAGAGCAGCATCTGGCCCCCGGCTTCTTTGACTTACGAAGTGGGCTGGCGGGAGAACTACTGCAGAAATGCGCGAACTATCAAGTGAAACTTGCTGTCGTTGGCGAGTTTGAGGAATTCAAGAGCCAAAGCCTGCAGGCGTTCATGGCGGAGTGCAATCGAGGCACAGCGGTGTTCTTTGTGGCCGATACGGAAGCCGCCATAGCGAGAATCACCGGTTAGGAAGATCTCTTGGCCTGCGGAACAGGCACCGAAGAGTGGGCACGGAAGGGTGAAGCGCCGGTCGCCAGGGCTCACTGAGCGGCGCGCGGCGGCGTTGTCGGGCCAGTGCTCTCACGGCGCGTTTGTCTCACGCGGGGTGATCCGCCCCGGACGCCGCGCGTCGCTTCAACGCGGTATGCTAGCGGTGCCTTCAGAGAGCGCTGAAGCGACGATCTGACCTGCGATGGAACCGACGAGGCCGCATCCAGGGAGGCGGACTCCATGACAGACGGCAGTCGATCGGAGAAATGGGCCGAGGACATATCCGGCCTCCAATGGCGAGCGGTGTTCGACGCGGTCAACGACGCTGTGTGGCTTCTGGACGGAGACATGCGGATCATCCGCTCCAACCGCGCGGCGGCACGCATCTTCGAGCGCGAGACCGATTCCATTCTCGGCAAGCACTGCTGGGAGATCGTGCATGGCACGCAGGAACCGATTGCCGAATGCCCGCTCGTGCGCATGCAAGCCAGTCTGCAGCGGGAGAGTCTCGAGTTGCTGATCGGGCAGCGGTTCTTCGAGATCATTGCTGACCCGATTCTTGACCCGCAGGGCAGGCTGGTCGGGGCGGTGCACATCGTCTCAGACATCACCGGGCGCAAACGCCACGAGATCGAGAACACCAACCTCACCCGCATGTACGGCACGTTGAGTCAGATCAACCAGACCATAGTGCGCGCCAAGTCGCGGCAGGAACTATTCGAGGGTATCTGCCAGGTCGCCGTCGAGTTCGGCGGAGTTCGTCTCGCCTGGATCGGCTTGCTCGGGCCCGACGGCGGGGAGGTCGGCTGCGTTGCTCGAGCGGGAGAGGGATCGGGATACGAAGAAGAGGTGCAAATCGATCTGCGCGACCCTGGAACGCGCAAGGGGCCCGCGGCAGGTGCTCTGGCGTCGGGTGAGGCAGCGGTTGCCGCTGATATTGAGACCGACGAAGACATAGCGCCCTGGCGCGAGAAGGCGCTGCGCAATGGGTTCCGATCCGGCGCGGCGGTGCCCCTGCGCCTCAACGGTGAGGTGATCGGGGTCCTCAGTCTGTACTCCGAGGAAGCGGGATTCTTCGCGGAGTGGGAACGGCAGCTCCTCGAGGAGATCGGATCGGATATCTCCTTCGCCCTCGACGGCATCGAGACAGAACAGCGGCGCAGGCGGGCCGAGGCTTCGTTGCGCGAAAGCGAAGAGCGATTCAGAGATGTGTTCGAATCGGCGAATGTCGGCAAGTCCATCACACGCCCGACGGGGGAGGTATCCGTCAACCGGGCCTTTGCCGATATGCTCGGCTACAGCCGGGAGGAACTGTCGGCGGCGACTTGGCGTGATATCACACCTCCGGAAGACATAGCGGCAACCCAGGCGTTGCTCGATTCGCACCCTTAGATTCCCATGCCGCCGTCGGCCATGAAGACCGCGCCGGTGGAGAAGCTGCTGCGGTCGGAGGCCAGGAAGAGCACCATCTCGGCCATCTCCTCGGGGCGCCCATGCCGGCCGAGCGTGATGAGGCGATTGAGGAACTCGGTGCCGTCCTCGCCGACGATGTCGGTGAGCTTCTCCTCGATGGTCGACTGGAACGTGTTGTCGGTCGGGCCGGGGGCGATGACGTTGACCCGGATAGCGCGCGCGGCGGCCTCTTTGGCGACCACCTTGGCCATGCCGATGAGGGCATGCTTCGAGGTGGCGTAGGCGATGACGCCGGGGTCGGCCGTGACGCCCATGATGCTCGACGTGATGATGATGCTGCCGCCGTCGTTCATGAGCGGCAGCCCGTACTTGCAGGCCAGGAACGAGCCGCGCACGTTGATGGCCATGACCTGGTCGAAGATATCTTCGGGATACTCGGTCACCGGCGCCAGCACGCCCGAGATGCCGGCGTGGCTGAAGATGACGTCGATGTGGCCCCAGCGGTTCACCGTCTCGTCGAGGTAGCGTCTGAGTGTCGTCGGCACTGGAGACGTCGGCCGAGACCGCGGCGACGCGGTCGGCGACGGCGGCCGTCGGCCGGGTCGAAGGGGTCCTTCGCCACGACCGATTCGAGAGCGGCGGCCAGGCTCTCACGGTTGCGACCGACCAGCATGACGTTCGCGCCCTCTTGCAGCAGGAGGGTAGCGCTCGCCAGCCCGATGCTGCCCGCCCCGCCGGTGACGACGCAGGTCTTACCCGTCATGATGCCCACTGTGTTGTGCCTCCTTGGTCGACCCTTCTACGGCGGCCCTTCTCGCGTTTCGGTCCCGCGGGGATCGTGTCATGAAGACGTGGCGTCGCTCTTCAGCGGCCTGTTGGCCCTCACATCTAGGATAACGTCTTCGAGCGGGCGGCCCAACACCGCTTCGACCTTGCGGGCGATGAGGCGGGCGGCCGCCATGCGCACCATGGCCGCTTCGTATCCGTCGGGATTCTCAAGTTGCTTCTGCAGGCTGCGGCGCTCGCGCTCGTCGATGCCGGCGACGCCGTCCTTGACCACCATCTTGTCGGCGAGGTAGACGAGCTGCTCCTCGGTGACAGTGGACGCCGCCAGGTGCTCGTCGGGAATGACCATGTGGGCGCCGACGACTTCGCCCAGCCGCCGCAGGCCAAGACCCTCCATGAGGTGCTGAGCCGTGGCCGCGTGGCGGCGGCTGCCCTTGGCGATGTCGTGGAGCAGGGCTCCCGAACGAACGAGCTGCACGTCGAGCGCCGGCAGCACGGGGTGGAGGGCTTCGGCCACCGCCGTGGCCACCGCCGCGACCGCCTCGCAGTGCCGCACACGTTCCTCGGCGGGTTGCACCAACCCGAGCAGGTACAGGGAGTCGTCGTCGGAGAGGCCGGCCGTGGAGGCGAGATCGCCGAGGTCTGCGGAGCACTCGGCGCCGGAGTGGGCGCCACGCCGCCCCGCTTCGCGGCCGACGGCGGCCGCGCCTGCCGCCGGGCCCGCCGGTCGCTGTGTCGCCGGGATCGCACTCTGCCCGGTCGATGCTCTCCGCGAACTGCGTCGCGCGCCGGTAGTCGGCGGGAGTGTCCATGTCGATGAGGATCGTCAGGTCGTGCACCTCGACGTCGTGCTCGTCGGCCGAATGTCGCCGCAGGAAGCCATGGAGGCCCTGAGGCTCGGCGGCAGCTGTGAGTTCCTCCCGGTAGCGCGCCGCGATCAAGGGCGGATGACCCCGTCTGCCGCAGCACGTGGGGTGGACGATCGCGGAGTCGCCGGCCGGTCCGAGTTGCCGCCTGTGGCGCACCAACTCCTCGAGCACCTCGGGTCGCACCAAGGGGCAGTCCATCGGGAGGACGAAGAACGCCTCGACCTCAGCCGCGAGCGCCCGCGCGCCCGCCTGCACGGAGGTGAACATGCCCTGGAAGTGGTCAGGGTTGTGAACAGCCCTCGCGTCGAGAGCCTCGGCTATGCCGGCAACCTCCGGAGCGCCCTGGCCCGTGACGACGATCACGTCCCGTACGCCGGCCCGCTGCACCGTTCGCACCACGCGCTCGAGCACCAACTCCGACCCGAGCGGTAGAAGCGCCTTGCTGGGCACGCCCTGGGTTGCGTCGAGCCCCATGCGCGTCGAGCTGCCGGCGGCCAGGATGATGGCGGCGATCATGCGGTTCTCCTTGGTAGGGGAGTGCGGAAGAAAGGTCCCACGCACGGGGCGTTTCCGCAAGGGAGAGGTTCAGCGATCGCGCCTCCTCGTCTCCATCCCCCCCGTACGGTAGGATAGTCGGCACCCGCAACCGCGGTCCTCACGGAGTCAGAGCGATGAACCAAGCGCTACTCACAGAGCTCCGAGCCGTCGCCGGTGAGGCGAATGTGCTCGACCGGCTGGTCGATCTCCAGACCTACGAGTACGACGCCTACGGCGAGCGCTCCCTGCCGGGCGCGGTCGTGTTCTGCCGCTCCACGTCCGAAGTGTCGGAAATCGTCAAGATCTTGAATCGCTATTCGGTCCCCTTCGTACCACGGGGTTACGGCACCAACGTCAACGGAGGCTCGCTGGCGCTGTTCGGGGGCGTGGTCATCGAGGTGGGGCGCATGAACCAGGTGCTCGAGATCGACGTGCCCAACCGGTGTGTCGTGGTGCAGTCGGGCATCTTCAACGCCGATGTGTCCGCGGCTCTAGCGCCCTACGGCTACTACTTCGCGCCCGATCCCGTCGAGTCTGAAGGCCTCGTCCATCGGCGGCAACATCGCCGAGAACGCGGGCGGTCCGCACTGCTTCAAGTACGGGGTGACCACCAACCACGTGTTGGGGCTCGAAGTGGTGCTGCCCGACGGTGAGGTCGTCTGGCTGGGGGGCAAGAATGTCGATTCCCCGGGCCTCGATCTGACCGGCGTCATGGTCGGGAGCGAGGGCACGCTGGGCATCGTCACCGCCGCCATCCTGCGCATGCTCAAGCTGCCCGAGATGGTGAAGACCATGCTGGCCGCCTTCGCCAGCCTCGAAGACGCGGGCAACGTCGTCTCGGCCATCGTCGCCGCCGGGCTGGTGCCGGCTACCCTGGAGCTGATCGACGGCCCGACCATCGGGGCGGTCGAGGACGCGCTTGCCTGCGGCTATCCCCGCGACGCCGGCGCGCTCCTGCTCATCGAACTCGACGGCCTCCGCGACGGCATGGACGACCTCGCCGACCGCATCGCCGCCATCTGCAAGGCGCACAACGCACTCGACGTGCGGGTGGCCAAGGACGAGGCTGAACGGGCCACGCTCTGGCGCGGCCGCCAGGGCACGTTCCCGGCCATCACGAGGCTGACTCCAAACTACATGTCGCTCGACGGCACGGTGCCGCGCACCATGCTGCCGGAGGCGCTCCGGCGTATCACCGAACTGGCTCGCCGGTACGAACTACCGGTGTATTGCGTGCTGCACGCGGGCGACGGCAACATTCATCCCTGCTTCCTCTACGACGGAGCTATCGAGGGCCAGCGGGAGAAGGCCGAGGCGGCTGGCATGACCGTGCTTCGCATCTGCGCGGCGCTTGGCGGCACCATCAGCGGTGAGCACGGCATCGGCATCGAGAAGCTGGAGGCCATGCACGTCGTCTTCAGCGACAACGATCTGCGGGCGCAGTGGTTCGTCAAAGACGCTTTCGACCCACGCGGGCTCTGCAACCCGGGCAAGCTGCTGCCGCCGGAGAGTCGGCCGGGGGCGGGCGTGGCGTCAGGCGACATGGCCGGCGCAGGCGCCTCGGGCGCGCCGGCGGCCGGCGCAGCGCGGCGCTCCGAGGCGGACCTGGGGTCAGTACCAGGACTCGAGGGGGCCCTCGGTGCGTAGCGGCTCGCTGCTTCACGTGGCCACGTTGGCCGCGCGGCTCGAGGACCTGCTGGGTATCGGCCGGGTGTCGATGCGCAGCCAGGCCGACATCCAAGGGGTGCGGCCTCGCGTCGAGGTGAACCCTGCCGGTCTGGAGCACCTGGGGGCCGTGCTTGCCCTGGCCGACCAGGGGGGCCTGGCCGTGTGTGTGGCGGGGGCCGGCACCAAGCTGGGCTGGGGTAACCCGCCGGCGCGGTTCGACGTTCTGCTCCGGCTCGACTCGCCTCCCCAAGACCTGCGAGGTCGACGCTGACGATCTGACTATGACCGTCAGCGCCGGGGTAACGGTGGGAGAGGCGCGGGCCGCCGCCCGCGCGCAGGGAAGGGTGCTGCCGCTCGATGCCCGGCTGCCCGCGCGCGCCACGGTCGGCGGCGCGGTTGCGACCGCAGATCAAGGTCCGCGAGGGGCGGGGTACGGCTCTGTGCGCGACGTCGTGCTCGGCCTGAAGGCGACGCTCGCCGACGGGTCGACCGTCAAGTTCGGCGGCCGCACCATGAAGAACGTCGCCGGCTACGACATGACCAAGTTGTTCGTGGGCTCGTTCGGCTGCCTGGGTGTCATCACCGAGATGACCGTCCGGCTCCTACCGCGGAGCGACAGCGAGGCCGTGGTGCTGCTCCCGTACACCGCTCTCGACGAAGGGGCGCGGCTCGCCGCCTCTGTGCTCGATTCGGGGCTGACGCCGCTCGCGCTCATGTGCGTCGGTGGCGGCCTCGCCAGGTCGGCTGGAGGCCAGGTGGCCGAGGTTTCGGTGTCTACCGCCAACGGCGCCGTGCTGGCCGCTGGGTTCGCCGGGCCTGCTCCGGCGGTCGAACGGTCCATCGGTGAGCTATGCGCCCGGGCTGAGCGGGAGGCCGCCTGGGTGGTCTCGGGGCAGGAGGAGTCCGGCGAGTTCTACGAAGCCGTGAACTTTCTTGACCGGTTGCCGGACGGTGAGGGTGCCGCGGCGGCCCGCGTTGTCGAAGCGCGGGCAAGCGTGCCTGTCAGCCGTGTCTGGGCGTTGGCCGGAGAAGTCGAGGCTTTGGAGCGTAGCCGGCATGGCGAGGCGCTCTGTCGCTTGGATGCGGCGCGGGGCGTTCTCGATCTCCGGCTGGACGCCGGAGTGGCGGGCGACGCGATCGCGCGGCTCCGCGTCCTCGCTCTGAGTCTCGGCGGGCAGTTGACAGTGACGACCGGGTCCGAGCTACCCGGGGTGGGAGGCGACGCCTGGGGCCCGTCCTCGGCCGCGGTACCCATGATGAAGAACATCAAGGCCCGCTTCGACCCGCGGGGCACTCTCAACCCCGGTCGCTTCGTGGGAGGCATCTGATGACTGCCGGCGATATGTCTCAGCCCGATGTGGGCGGCGCGCCCGCGCCCGGCGCCGCGCCGGCGCCGCCGGCCGCCGCACCGCGGAGGGCGTCCGCGCCCGCCGAGTTCCGTGAGCTCGAGGGTCATGTCGGCACATGCAGCAAGTGCGGCTTCTGCCAGCCGAGTTGCCCGATCTTCAGGGCTACCGGCCGCGAGGGCTACGTGGCCCGGGGCAAGGTGTCGCTCTACCGCAACATCATCGAGGAACGGCTGGAGATCGGTGCCGAAGTCACCGACGCCTTCAGCAACTGCCTGCTCTGTCGGGCCTGCAAAGACAATTGCTTCCCGGCCATTCGCACCGACGACGTGGTGGTGTCGTTCCGGCACGCCTACGCGGAGCGGTTCGGTCGCGGGTTCGTGCAGCGGCGGGTCTTCCGCACCCTGCTGCCGCGGCCGCGTCTCATGCGCGGGCTGGTGCGCGTCATTTGGCGCGCGCGCCGAACAGGCGTCGACGCCCTCCTGCGCCGCACCGGGCTGCTGGGCATGATCAACCCCAAGCTGGAGCGGGCGCTTGAGCTGGGCGCCCAGAAACCAGGGCGTCTGCTGACCTCGCGCCTGCGCAGGCGCCGCGGAGCGCCCGCGGGCGGGCCGCGTGTCGGCTACTGGATCTCCTGCGGCTACAACTACGTGCTCCCCGAGGTGGGCGAGGCGACCGCGCGGGTGCTCGAGCGCCTGGGCTACGAGGTCGAGGTGCTCGACAACGCCTGCTGCGGTCTGGCGGCCTATGGCTACGGCGACCTGGAGGCCGCGGCGAAGCTGGCTCGGGAGAACATCCGCCGGGTCGGCGACCCTAGGCGGTTCGAGGCGATCGTCTCGGAATGCGGCAGTTGCTCCGGCCATCTCAAGGAGTATGCGCATCTGCTGGCCGCCGACCCCAAGTGGTCGCCGGCGGCTCAGCAACTGACGGATAAGGTGCGGAGCTTCAGCGAGTTCGTCGCCGAGAAGGGCGGAGTCGAGGCGCTCGGCGTCGCCGCCGGCGGCGACGCGGCGACCGGGGCGTCTTCGCCGGCCGCCTCCGCAGGCGGGCCGCCCGTTCTCGTCACCTACCACGACCCCTGTCACCTGGGCCGCCGCTACCAGAACGTGGTCGAGCAGCCCAGGGCCATCCTGCGGGGGCTGCCGGGGGTGGAGTTCCGCGAGATGGCCGAGTCGGATTCCTGCTGTGGCGCCGCCGGCACCTACGGGGTATTGCACCCTGAGACTTCCGCCGCCATAATCGGCCGCAAGATGGGGTTCGCGCGGGCCACGGGTGCTTCTGCGATTGTCACCGAGTGCCCTTCCTGCATGATGCAGTTGGCGTTCGGGGCCCGTGAAGCCGGGTTGCCCCTGTCGGTGCTGAGTACCAGTCAGATGTGCGACGGCGCTTTCGCGGCACGCGCAGTCGCGCCCACGAAGACTCCAACGATCGATGTTCCGGAACAAAGGATGGTTGAGGATGGCGACGACCGAACAAAGACAGGCGGTGTCGGCGACCACGATTGACTTCGTGGTGAACGGCGAGCGGCACATCGTCCACGTCGAGTCCCAATGGACGCTCCTGCGGGTGCTCAAAGACGAGCTGGGACTCACCGGCACCAAGGAGTTCTGCGGCGAGGGGGCCTGCGGCGCCTGCACCGTCATCATCGAGGCCCGGCCGGTCCTGGCCTGCATGATGCTGGCTATCGAGGCCGACGGCAAGGCGATAGAGACCATCGAAGGCATCGCCAGGGCCAAGCACCCACTCATCGAGACCTACGTGAAATACAGCTGCATGCAGTGCGGCTTCTGCACACCGGGCTTCGTGGTCACGGCGAAAGCCCTGCTCGATCGCAATCCCAATCCGACCCTGGAGCAGATCCGCGAGGCGCTGGCGGGCAACATCTGCCGTTGCGGCACGTATCCGGCGCACTTCAAGGCTGTGGAGGAGGCGGCGGCCATCCTGCGGGGCGAGCTCGACGCGAATGGCGCCGCGCTTGCTGAGGGGGGTGCCGGCCGTGAGTGACGCACGCAAGATTCCAGATCAGTGCGCCTCGGTGAGCGAACGCGAACGCATGCTCGAGGCCTTCGACAACAAGGTGGCCGACGCGCGTCCGTTGGAGACGTACGACGTCATCGGCAAGCGGGGCGTCCGCCGCACCGACGGTGTGGAGAAGGCTACCGGCGCGGCGCGCTACACCATCGACGTGCAACTGCCGGGCATGCTCTTCGCCCGCTTCCTGGCCTCGCCCCATCCGCACGCGAGCATCCGCGGCATGGACACTTCCGCAGCCGAGAAGCTGCCCGGTGTGCGCTGCATCCTCCGCTACGACGACCCCGAGCTCCAGGATGGAGTCGCCACCAGCGGTCACGAACTGAACAGCGAGCTGCCCCTGCCGCCCATCGCCTACTTCGAGGGCGAGCCGTGCGGCGCATTCGTCGTCGCCGACAGTGAGGAGATCGCTGAGAACGCGCTGAAGCTCATCGAGGTCGACTGGGAGCAGCGTCCCTTCCTGCTCGACGTCGAGAAGGCGCTCGAACCCGACGCTCCGCGCACGCGTCCCGAGACGCATCCCGATTCGAACGTGTCCATGGTCTACCACGAGGGTCATGGCAACGTGGAGGAGGGCTTCGTCGAGGCCGACGATATCCTCGAGTTCAAGTGGACCTTCGGTCTCAACACCTGGGTGGGACCCGAACGGCCCTGCGGGGTGTGGCGCTGGAACGGCGACTACGCCGAGGTGTGGGTCAAGCAACAGCGGCCGCACATCGCCAAGCGGGCCATCTCCACGTGGTTCGGCGGCATCGCCATGAGCAAGATCGACCTGCACTGTCCGTACCAGGGCGCGAGCTTCGGCGGCTGGAGCCAGATGGCCTGGAACCTGGCCGGCACCTACCTCGCGGCCCTCGCCTCCCGCCGCACCGGCCGGCCGGTCAAATGGGCCATGAACCGCCGCGAGGACTTCTACGGCGGCAACATGGACTCGGGAGTCTTCTACGTCAAGGTGGGCTACAAGCGCGACGGCACCATCACGGCCGTTCATCAGCGCGGGGTGACCCTCAACCAGGACATGCCCGTGTTCGGTATCGTCGCCCACCTCATCGAGAACACAAAGATCCCTCATATCGAGGGCGTCACCGAGGCGTCGTGGGTCAACAAGGGCCACACCGTGCCGACCCGCTGCGAAATGAACATCAACTGCTACACGCTCGACCTGGTGTTCAACAAGGTGGCCGACGCTCTGGGCATGGACCCCGTGGAGATCAGCCTGCTGAATGACGGCGCCGAGGGTCACGACATGGAGTGGCTCAACGCCAAGAAGGCCGAGTTCGGCTTTCCGGTGAGGGACAGCCTCAAGGAGTGCGTCGACAAGGGCAAGGCCGCCATCCGCTGGGACGAAACGTGGCACGCGCCGGGCGCCAGAAAGCTGCCCAACGGCAAGATGCACGGTGTCGGCTTCACGTGGACCCACGAGTGGGACGACTCCGCCGGTTCGAGTGAGGTCGCCATCTACTTCGAGCGCAACGATGGTTCGGTGACTATCCTGGGCTGCAGGGCCGACGTGGGCGTCAACGCCGAGACCGCCTACTGCCAGGTCGCCGCCGACGAACTGGGCGTACCCATCGAGTCGGTGCGCTTCAAGCACCAAGAGGACGCGGGCTTCTACACCATGACGCCCGACACCTCCACCAACCTTGCCGTCAACGCCTGGGCCGTGCGAGGCGCCGCGCGCCAGCTCAAGCAGCGCGTGCTCGAGGTCGCCGTGCAGCCGCGGGCCAAGAGCCAGTTGGCGGAGTATCCGCCGGCCTTCCCCGGACTGGCCGCCGATGATCTCGATCTGAGAGACGGATTCATTTTCGAAAAGAAGAATCCCGAGAACCGCATGAGCTTGGCGGACTTCATCGGACCGAGTGGCGCTCAGGGTCCGCTCACCGGCACCGCGGGTGAACCGCTGTTCAGCACCCCCGAAGAGGCCCTCGCCTATCCGATGCGCGGCACGCCGCCGCTCTTCGAGCCGGGCTGGCACCTGCAACGGGGCTGCTACCTGGGGGTGCGCCTTCGCTTCTGCCGCCAGGCCTACTTCATGGAAGTGGAGGTCGACACCGAGACCGGTTTGGTCGACATCACCAAGGTGGTGACGGTGAACGACGTGGGCAAGGTCATCAACTGGGACGGCTGCGAAGGCCAGGCTTACGGCGGCGCCATCATGGCCATCGGCCGGGGCATGACCGAAGAGGTCGTCTACGACGAGCGCACCGGCATCATGCTCAACGGCAACCTGCTCAACTACAAGGTGCCGACCACGCTCGACTACGGCGAGATCGAGACCATCATGGTCGAGACTGCCATGGGCTACGGTCCCTATGGCACCGTGGGCATCGGCGAGGATATCGCCACCGTGCTTCCCGCCCTCATCGGTCCCGCCGTCCAGAACGCCCTCGGCATCTGGATCGACGACTTCCCCATAACCCCCGCCCGGGTGCTGGCCGCCCTGGAGGCGCATGGCCTGGGCTGGCACGCCTCGACCGAAGGGGAGGCGAGGGAATGAAGACTTGCCACCAAGACGCGATCGGCGCGGGTCAGGCTAGGACGCAGGGAGCATTCGTAGCAGCGCTACGGATGCGACGGAGGACGACGCATCACACCGCCAAGCGCGAGCTTGGTGGCCCAGCCTTCATTCCGGAGCCGACCAATAGAGAGGAGGAGCGATGAAGTCATTCAAGCACCTCACCGCTCAGTCCCTCGAAGAGGCGACCGCGCCTTCTGGAACAGGCCGGCGGCAAAGCCCGCATCATCGCGGGCGGCACCGACCTGCTCGGCGAGCTGAAGGACGCCATCCTGCCCGACGGCGGCTATCCGGAGACTCTGGTCGACATCAAGCGCATCCCCGGCCTCGAATACATCGCGGCTGACGCGCACCGCCTCCGGGTCGGCGCGCTCACGCGGCTCGAAGATCTGGCAGCCGACGAAGCCGTGCGACGTGACTACCCGGCGCTGGCCGAGGCGGCTCGCAAGACCGCCTCGCCCCACATCCGCGAGATGGGCACCGTCGCCGGCAACATCTGCCAGAACAATCGCTGCTGGTACTACTGGGTGCCCGACAACGCCTTCAACTGCCTGCGCAAGGGCGGCAACGCGTGCTACGCGCTGACCGGTGATTCCCGGTACCACTCCATCTTCGGCGCGGCCCGGGTGGGAGCCACCGCGTGCACGCGCGGCTGTCCGAACGACATCGACATCCCCAACTACCTGGCCGAACTCCGCGAGGATGACCTGGACTCCGCCGCCGCCACGCTGTTGAGGCGAAACCCGCTTCCCGCCGTCACCGGACGGGTGTGCCCGCACACCTGCGAGACCGCGTGCGCCCGGGGCGAGTTCGATGAGGCTGTGTCCATACGCGAGATCGAGCGGTTCGTGGGCGACTACATCCTCGACAACCTCGACCTGTTCTACGAGGCGCCGGCGCAGGGGAGCGGCAAACGGGTGGCGGTGCTGGGCGCCGGCCCCGCCGGTCTCTCGGCGGCCTTCTACCTGAGGGGGGCCGGTCACGATGTCACCGTCTTCGAGCGCCAGCCTGAGGCCGGCGGCATGCTGCGCTACGGCATCCCGGCGTACCGGTTGCCACGGGAGGTTCTCGCCAAGCAGATCGGCGGCTATGAACGCCTCGGGGTCCGCTTCGTGCTCGGTGCGAGTGTCGACCCGACCCGGTTCGCCGAGATCGCCGAGGACTTCGACGCGGTGTTCGTGGCCTGCGGCGCCTGGCAGCAGACCGAAGCCGGCATCACGGGAGAGGAGTGCCTACCTTCGGGCGTCCAGTTCCTGAGCGGCGCCAATCTCGAGCAGATGCGGGGTAAGACCGTCGGCGTGATCGGTGGTGGCAACACGGCCATCGACGTGGCTCGGTCGCTTCTGCGCGTGGGAGCCAGCCCGATCATCTACTACCGTCGCACTCGGGACGAGATGCCTGCCCTCAAAGACGAGGTCGAGAGGGCCGAGGAGGAGGGCGTGCGCTTCTCGTTCTTGACCCAGCCGGTGGGCGCCGAGGAAGGCGCTGAGGGAGTGTCGCTGACCTGCTGCCGCATGGAGCTCGGCGATGTCGACTCGAGCGGACGGCCGCGGCCGGTCCGCGTCGAAGGCTCTGAGTTCGAAGAGCGGTGCGACATGGTGGTCAAGGCCATCGTGGAGCGGCCCGACTACTCCTTTTTGCCGGCCGGGTTTGTCGATGAGAAGGGGCGGCTGAAGATCGACGAGGCCACGGGGGCGTTGGGCCAGGGCGTGTTCGCCGCTGGCGACTTCGTGACGGGCCCGGCCACGGTCGCGCAGGCGACGGGCGCGGGCCGCGAAGCCGCCGAATCGATCGATCGCTACCTGCGCGGCGCTGAGATCCGGGCAGACGACGCGGCGAGCGTTTGCGGCATCGGCGACGCTTTCGGAGGCTCATGCCTGCAGCCGAGCGGTCGCGTCGCTGTACCCGAGAAGTCGCTCGAGGAACGCCTGCGAGGTCTCGATGTCGAAGAGACCGGCACGCTCGACGCTTCCGCTATCGCCGAAGAGGCGGCGCGCTGTTTCAACTGCGGGTGCGTGGCCGTCAACTCGTCCGATCTCGCGCCGGCGCTCGTCGCCCTGGCGGCGCGGATACGCACCACCAAGCGGATCGTCGACGCCGAAGACTTCTTCTCCGTTGGCGTCGATACGAGCACGGTGCTCGAAGCCGGCGAGGTGGTTCTCGAGGTCGACGTGCCCAGGGCGGCGCCCGGGACGGCGTCGGCGTTCATCAAGTTCGCTCTCCGTCAGTCCATAGACTTTCCGGTGGTCAACTGCGCGGCCGCTGTCGTGCTTGAAGGCGGCGTGGTGAGGTCGGCGCGCATCTGCTTGAACTCGGTGTACGGGGTGCCCGTCAGGGCAGGCGAAGCCGAACGGCACCTGGTGGGCAAGCGCATCGACGTCGCCGTGGCCGAGCGGGCCGCCGACCTGGCGGTGCGCGACAACGTGCCGTTGCTCACCAACCGCTACAAGATCTCCATTGCGCGCGCCTTGGTCAAGCGGGCAGTCCTGGCCTGCGCGTCCGAGGCCCGATAGGGCGCGGACGGGGGCACGATCCGATGGAAGTGAAGGTCAGGGTCTTCCATCCCGCACTCCAGCAGCTGCTGGGCGGAGCGAAGGAGATCGGGGTGCAGGGAGCGACCGTGGGCGAGTGCCTGCAGGATCTGGCGAGCCGGCACCCGGGTGCCGGCGGACTGCTGTTCGACGCACGGGGTGTGCTGCTGCGGACCGTGTACGTGTTCGTGAACGCCGAGGGCATGGGCAAGGCTGAGTACTCACAGCCGGTCTCCGGCAAAGATGTGCTCATCATCGCCATGCTCGCCCACGGAGGATAAGATGGCGGCTCCAGACGATCGGTCGCCTACGACTGAGCCTCGTCTGCCGAGCGAGGAGCTGACGCGGGGCGCGGCGCGAGCGCCGCACCGCTCGCTGCTCCGCGCCCTCGGCGTCGGCCGCGGCGACGCCGGTCGGCCGCTCATCGGAGTGGCCAACTCCTTCAACGAGTTGGTTCCCGGTCACATGCACCTCAAGAAGATCGCCCTGCAGGTCAAGTACGGCGCCTACCAGGCGGGAGGCATTCCGCTGGAGTTCGACGTCATCGGCGTCTGCGACGGCCTCGCCATGAACCACGAGGGCATGAACTACTCGCTCGTAAGCCGCGAGGTCATCGCCGACTCGATCGAGATCATGGCTCGGGCTCACCGGCTCGACGGGTTGGTACTCATCCCCAACTGCGACAAAGTGGTTCCCGGCATGGTCATGGCCGCGGCCAGACTCGACCTGCCCGTGACGATCGTTTCGGGAGGACCGATGCTCGCCGGTCACCACGATGGGCGTCGTATCGAGAACAAGGACGTACTCGAGGCCGTGGGAGCCTTCTTCGCGGGAACGATCACGGCCGAGGAGCTCGACTCGCTCGAACAGGACTCGTGCCCCACCTGCGGTTCATGCGCCGGTCTCTTCACCGCCAATTCCATGAGCTGCCTGACCGAGTGCATGGGCTTGGCTCTGCCCGGAGACGCGACTATCCCGGCGGTGTATTCGGCACGGCTCGGACTCGCGCGGCGCACCGGCGCCCAAGCGGTCGAGGCGGTGCGGCGGGGCTGGAATGCCAGGCGCTACCTGACCGAGGCCTCTCTCCAGAACGCCCTCGTGCTCGATGCCGCCCTTGGCTGCTCCACCAATACTGTGTTGCACCTGATCGCCATCGCCCGTGAGGCGGGTCTCGCACTGCCTTTGCAGAGGTTCAACGAGGTTTCCGCGAGGACTCCTCATCTGGTCAAACTCTCGCCGGCCGGTTCGTGGTACATGGAGGACTTCCATCGAGCGGGCGGAGTCATGGCCGCGCTGCACGGCCTGGGCCGGGCCGGCTTGCTCGCGGGCAACGTGCCGACCATCTCGGGCCATGACCTCGACCACCACTACGTCGGCGCCGTGCCGGCCGACGATGAGGTCATCAGACCGCTCGACCGGCCCTACGGGCCCACCGGAGGCCTTGCCGTGCTCTTCGGCAATCTCGCCCCCGGCGGCGCCGTGGTCAAGGAGGCCGCGGTGCTGCCACAGATGCGCGTTCACCGGGGACCCGCGCGGGTGTTCGAAGACGAAGCGACGGCCGTGGCCGCGATCGCGGCTGGTGACATCGAGCCGGGCTGCGTGGTGGTGATCCGCTATGTCGGACCCAAAGGCGGTCCGGGGATGCCCGAAATGCTGACCCCGACGTCGACGCTCGCGGGGGCGGGTCTGGACGACCGGGTCGCGCTCGTCACCGACGGGCGCTTCAGCGGCGCCACACGAGGAGCCTGTGTCGGGCACGTGGTGCCCGAGGCCTTCGATGGCGGGCCGATCGCTCTGGTACTTGATGGTGACGTGATCCACATCGATATCCCAGGTCGACGGTTCATTCTAGAGGTGGCCGACGGCGAGCTGGCCAAGCGGGCGGCCACCTGGCGCCCGCAGGAGCGGAAAGTGCGGGGAGTGCTCGGCCGGTACGTGGCGCTGGTCGCGAGCGCAAGCCAAGGGGCAGTGCTTGACCTATAGTCGGCCGGGCAGAAGGCGCCGACAAGAAGAGACCCCCTCCTCGCTGGGCGAGGAGGGGGTCTCTTATCAGCGGTTCAGCATGCTGGGGCGATCGTCGTTACCTCGCGTCCCACGGCTTGAACAGCTCGAGCTTGTTGCCCACATCCGGGAAGACGATGACCCGCTGGCCACCCTTCCACTGTAGAGCGAGCATCGGGGTGTCGCAGATGCCGGCTTCGGAGAATACGCAGTCGCCGTAGACGGTGTCTGTGAACGTGCCACCGAAGACTTCGTCTCTCACCGCGGCTGCTTCGAATACTCCAGCCCGCTCGATAGCCTGGGCCGTGATTTGCACCGAAGCGTACGGGAGGCCGGCGCTCACTGTGTCGGTGCCGTTGTGCGAATCCTTGAAGGCCTGCCCGAGCTCTTTGGCGCCTGGGTAGGGAAGGGTCTCAGACCAGAAGGCGTCATGGCAGATGTAGTCCGCGTCAGCGCCAAGGGCAGAGGCAAACTCACCCGGCCAGAAGCCCTTCCATCCGAAGATGAACTTGGGTGACCAGTTCTGCTCCTTCATCTGCTTGACGAACGTGATGCCGTCCGCGGGAGAGATGAGGGTCACAATTCCGTCGATGTTGTTCTGCTTATACTTGAGGATGATCGAAGAGAAGTCCTTGGTGCCGGGCGTGAAAAGCTCCATGAGCCCGACCTTGTAGCCGTTGGCCTCAAGAGCTGCCTTGGCGCCGTTGCCGAGGCCTTGGCCGTCCGGGTTGTTCTCGACCATCACGGCGAAGTTCGTCGGCTGTACGTCCGCGGGGGCGATCTTGATGGCGTTGGCAGCCACCGACCCGGCCGCGGCGGGTGTCAAGAAGATGTCGGAGGTCCACTTGAAGCCGTGCCCGGCGATGAAGTCGGTCCAGCTGGTGTTGATGGCGTAGTAGGCCTCGTACTTCTCGGCCACGATGGCGGCTGCCTCGTTGACCGGAGTGATGTTCGAGCTCAGGATGATTTTCAGGCCCTCGACCTTGATCAACTTCTCCATGGCCGCGGCGCCCTCGGTCGGATCGCTCTTGTCGTCGGCGTACTTGAGCACGAGCTTGTGCTGCTTGCCGTCGTTGAGCTTGACTCCGCCCTTCGCGTTGATGTCGGCCACGGCCTGTTCCTGCGCCCACTTCTGCTCGGCGCCGGTCATGGCGTTGTCGCCGGTCTGTGAGTTGAGCGCACCGATGACGAGGTCCTCGCCCCAGTCAATCCCGCCGGCGGCCGTGGTGGCGGGACCGGCCGTGGTGGTGGTTTCCTTCTCACCGCCGCAGGCCGAGACGAACATGACTGACACGAGGCCTAAGGCGATAAGTACCAGAGCCACAACAAGATAGCTCTTATTCTTCATTTCACACTCCCCTGTCGCTTGCCTATGAGATCGCGTATTGCCTGACCCGATCACGTTTGGGCTACTTCCGTGGAGATCACGAAACTCAGGAGTCCACACGGTTGTTTCTGTCACGGCTGTTTGCTGAGTTCGCCTCACTCCTCCTTCCCTTCGGTGCAAGCCGGTGGCGCCCTCCCTAGCGAGGATTCTCCCGCACTGCGTGCATAGGTGTCAAGTTCCATGCCATGTCCGTATCGGCTAGACATCGTCTCGGCTATTTGCTAGATTACCGGAAGTCATGGGCGAGGACCCGCTGGCGGAGCGGTTACTCCGATGGGAAGGGGAGTCAGTTGCTGCAGCGTTCGCGCGTGCTCGTATCCCTCTGTTCGGCTTTGCACGAATCCTCATTGGACAATGTCAGTCGTTCCTCCCTAGGGAAGCGCGCCTAATGCCGGCCGGAGCGCCTCTGCTCGCCCTGAGCGGGGTCAACAAGCACTTTGGAGGTCTGCAGGTCATCACGGACCTTGACTTCGTGGTGAATCAGGATGAGATCGTCGGGTTGATCGGCCCCAACGGCGCAGGCAAGACAACTGTCTTCAACCTGATCACGGCCATCTACGTGCCCGATCGCGGCAGCATCAAGTTCAATGGCAAAGAGATAGCCGGCATGGCCCCGTATAGGATCTGCCGTCTGGGCGTCGCGAGGACCTACCAGTTAGTCAGGGCCTTTCTCAAAATGTCGGTCTTCGAGAACGTGATGACCGCCGCGGTCTATGGGGGCCGGCATGCGCAGAGCCCCAAGCAGCGCACTGCCGAGGCTCTCGACATGGTTGGGCTATCCGTGAAGCGCGACTTGAAGGCGGCTCATCTGACGCTGTCCGATCGGCGGTTGCTCGAGATAGCCATGGGCCTGTCGTCCATGCCGTCACTCATTCTGCTCGACGAACCGATGGCAGGGTTGACCTCGGTGGAGATAGACAATCTCCTGGGGGTCATCAAAGCCGTCAAAGACGAGCGCAAGTTCTCCATCCTCTGGATCGAGCACAAAGTGGACGCGGTCATGGAATTCTGCGAGCGCGTGGCTGTGCTCGACTATGGGCTTCTGATCGCCGATGGATGTCCCGATGACGTCTCCTGTGACCCGAAAGTGATTGAGGCGTACCTTGGCGAACCAGTTGCTTGAAGTCAAAGATCTGAGCGTTTCCTACGGGGACGTACATGCCCTGTGGGGGGTCTCGCTTGAGGTCCATGAAGGCACGATCGTGGCGCTCGTGGGGTCCAACGGCGCCGGAAAGACCACTCTCCTCAAGACCATCTCGGGCCTTCTGCACCCGGAAAAGGGCCAGGTCCTCTTCATGGGAGAAGACCTGGGAAAGCTCAACCCCAAACACCGGGTCGACAGGGGCATAGTGATGGTGCCCGAGGGGCGTCGGCTCTTCCAGACTCTGACGGTCCTCGAGAACCTGCGCATGGGCGCCTATCTTCCGAAAGCGCGCGCTGTTTACGACGAGTCTCTGGAGCGGGTCTTCAGCTTGTTCCCCGTGCTGAAGGAGAGGAGCAGCGGCAAAGCGGGCCTCTTGAGCGGCGGCGAACAGCAGATGCTGGCAATCGGGCGGGCAGTCATGGCGCATCCCAAGCTGGTCATGATCGACGAGGCCTCCCTGGGTCTGAGCCCGATCCTGACAAGAAGGATCTTCGACCTGATAGTGGCGCTGAACGAACAGGGCGCCACCGTCCTCCTCGTCGAGCAGAACGTCAACATGGCGCTGAAGGTGTGCCATAGGGCGTATGTGATGAAGACGGGGCATGTCGTCATGAGTGGCACGGGAGTGGAGTTGGCAGCGAACGCGGAAGTGCGGAACGCCTACATCAGTCAGCGGCGGGGGAAGACTGAAGTTTCTGAGGAAGGTAGGCAGCCATGAGTTCCGCCGGGGTGCTCCTGCAGATCATTATCAACGGCGTGCTCTTCGGCACCGCCTACGGCATTGCAGCCATTGGCCTGAGTCTCATCTTCGGGACGATGCGAATCATCTTCCTTGCCCAGGGAACGGTGATCGTGTTCTTCGCCTACCTGTGCTACTGGCTCTTCGTCAAGGCCGGCATCGATCCGTACGTGTCCCTACTGATAGTTGTGCCGGTCGCCTTCGTGGTGGGCTTGGGCCTGTTCTATTCGCTGTTCAAGGAAGCCGCCAAGCTTGAAGACAGGAACGTCTCCTTGCTCATCGCGGTGGGGTTGATGTATTTCGTCGAGAACGTGATGCTGAAGGCTTGGACTGCCAATCCGCGCTTCATCTCCACCTCGTATGCGAGCTACACGATCAGGATCAACGGGGTCAACATCTCGTTCGTGCGCGTCATAGCCTTGGGGATCGCGATCGTGGCGACCCTGTTCGTCTTCTACTTCTTGAAGAAGACCCGCGTGGGGACAGCGGTGAGAGCTGCGTCCGAAGACATGGAGTCAACGACGCTCATGGGCATCAATTCGGTCTGGGTCAGCGCCGTCAGCTTCGCTATCGGACTCGGACTGGCGGGCGTTGCCGGCGTCAGCATGGCATCGGTCTACTCCTTCGATCCCAACTACGGATTCACATTTGCCATCAAAGCCCTCGTGGCTCTCTCCCTTGGCGGAATCGGTAACGTGTTCGGCGCCCTGATGGGGGGCCTGCTACTGGGTCTCATCGAGAGTCTCGCCGGCTACTACGTAGGCGCTGGATGGATTGAAGTCGTTTCCTACGGAGTCTTTATACTGGTGCTCACCTTCTTGCCGCAGGGCTTGTTCGGCAAGCGCAGCCTGGTCAAGAAAGTCTGACTATGGAAAAACTGAAAAGCGACGGCATCCGCATGAATGCATATCAAAGGCTTAGTAAGGCGGGTAAGCGAAGAGCGCTAGGGTTTGGCCTGGGCGCCCTGGCGGTGCTCATCTTCGCCGTAATGCCATTTTTCGTCGATGTGAACACCTCCTACTTTGGCTACTACTTCTTCATCGTGTGCCTGTACGCCACCGTCTCTCAGGGATGGAACCTGGTGGCCGGCTATACGGGGCAGATCAGTCTGGCCGGGAACGCGTTCTTCGGCCTGGGCGCATACACCATGGCGTTGTTGTGGTGGTTCGACGTCACCAAGACCTCGTACTTCTTCGACCCGCTACTGATGCTCCTGGCTGGAATCACGCCGATCCTACTCGCACTTATCATCGGGTATCCCCTGTTGTCCCGCCTGCGCGGCGACTACTTCTCCTTCGGTACCCTTGGAATGGGGATGATCGTCACTGCACTGTTCCTAAACGGGGGGAGCTTCACTCGAGGCGCCGAAGGCATCTACTTGGAATCCAGCAGGTTCACGTCGCTCGATATCTACTACTGGGTAGCTCTCGCGCTCGCAGTCTTCGCGACGCTGGTGGTGTACCTCATGGCCAACTCCCGGATCGGACTTGCCTTGAAGGCCATCAGGGAGGACGAGGTTTCCGCGGCTTCGCACGGCATCAATGTTCTCAAGTACAAGCTCTACGCCTTCATGGTGTCGGCATTCCTTGCAGGAATTGCCGGAAGCATCTTTGGCTACTACCAGTTCCACGTGGAGCCGCGCGGCTTCTTCAGCATGAACTGGTTGTTCTACCCGATCCTGATGGTAGTGCTCGGGGGGACCGGCACGATTCTTGGCCCCTGGATAGGCGCGTTCTTCATCGGGGCGCTGTTCGCGTATGGGGATATCTACGTCGGGGGCTATCACCCGGTTTTGTCAGGAGTTCTCATCGTTCTGGTTATGAAGTTCATGCCGGGCGGCATCATGGGGCTTGCCGGGCAGTTGCCTTGGAGTCGAATGGGAGGGTTCATCACTCGACGCTCGGGATAGAATGGTGCCGGCCTTCGGCGGGGAGGCCGGTTGTTGGAGACAACGAGCTCCCCTCGTCAGATTACCGGGGTGTTGGTTGGGGCGGGGATTCTGCGTGCGGGCTACAGGAGGACTGAGCATGTCCCATTCTGGCACTTCAAAGTACATTGTGACCGACCTCAGGACGCCTGAGTCCAAGAATCTCATCGCGGAGGAGTACTCTAAGTACGCCAAGCGGATCCTATGGATGGACGAGAACGTGGTCGAAGGCGCCTTCCACATGAACACGGCCTGGTACCTGAGAGCGGCCGAGACGCTGGAGAGCGCGCCGCATGTGCATGACAGCGATGAGATCATCGGGTTCTTCGGCAGTGATCCGGAGGACCCCCACGAACTCGGCGGCGAGATCGAGATCTGGCTTGAGGACGACAAGCACGTCATCGACCACACCGCCATGGTCTTCGTGCCGGCGGGCATGGTGCACTGCCCGCTCGTGCTGAAGAGAGTCGACCGCCCCATCTTCCACTTCACCGTCGTGAGCGGACGGCGCTACCTGAAAGACGAGGGCGCCGGACTGGTCGAAGGTTGACCTGGGAGTGAGTCGCGAGAAGGCCGATCCATGGGAGCAGCCGTCCAGATGGCGATAGACCGGGCCGAAGTGGAGGACATGTCCGAAGCCGCCACTCTTCCCGACCAGAGCAAAGGAGAAACCACCGCATGAGGCTTCAAGGTAAGACCGCGCTGATAACCGGGGGAGGCGCCGGCATCGGCGCCGCTCTGGCGACCCTGTTCACCGCCGAAGGGGCTTACGTTTGTATCACCGGGCGACGCCAGACGGCTCTCGACGGAGTGGCGGAGGGCCTCCCCGCGGGGAGCTGCGCTACCTGCGCGGGCGACGTGACCAGCTTCGACGACGCGAAGGCGATGGTGGCTAAGGCCCTCGGTTTCACAGGGCGGCTCGACATCCTCGTCAACAACGCCGGTATCGACCCGGCGGCCACGGTGACCGACGTCGATCCCGAGGTCTTTCGGGCCGTGGTCGAGACCAACCTGGTCGGGCCGTTCCTCATGATGAAAGCGGCGCTTCCGCACATGATCGAGGCGGGCGGAGGAGTCATCCTCAATGTGTCGTCGCTGGCCGGGGTGCGCTGCCTGCCGGGAATGCCCGCGTACTGTTCATCAAAGGCGGGCCTCAATCACCTGACGAGGCAAGTCGCGCTCGACTACGGGGCGGCCGGCGTCCGCTGCAACGTCATCTGCCCGGGGGCTGTGAGGACCGAGATGCTCGAGCATGCCATGCAGCCCGCCGCGGCGGCGCTCGAGACCGACCTCGACGGGGTTTTCGCGCGCATGACGGCGAACTCGCCGCTGCGGCGTGTCGCGACTCCCGAGGAGATCGCTCGGGCCTGTCTGTGTCTGGTGAGCGACGATAACTCGTACCTGACGGGCGCCGAGATCGTGGTCGACGGCGGCACTCACGTTGTCGACGCCAACGCGACCTGGCTCAACAACGCCGGCATGAAATGGGGCGGGGCCTGAGGGCTCGCTTCGCCTGCGTGAGACGCTTCGATATCAAGAGAAGGAGAGGTGGACATGTCTAGTGAGCAAGATCTCCGCACGACCCGGCTGCACCATGTCGGCATCGTGGTCAGGGACATCGAGAAAGCCATCGCGCACTTCGAGGCGCTCGGCTTTGGCCCCTTCGCGTTCGACGACGAGCACAAGACCTTCACGATACCGTTCAAAGGCGAACTGCACGGCAAGCCCGCCGAATGGAAGACCACAATCAGCAACGCCAAGATGGGCGACGTCGAGCTCGAACTCCTCGAGCCGTCGGAGGGCGACCAGGCGCTGAAAGAGACGCTCGACGCCCAGGGCGAGGGTCTGCATCACATCGGCTGGCTGACCGATGACATCCAGGGCGAGATAGCGCGGGCGACCGCTCGTGGCGCCAAGGTGTGGACCAGTTCGTTCCCGGCGGGCCAGCCTGGCTTCTGCTACTTCGAGGGTTCGGATATCGGCAATCTCGCCATCGAGTTGCGGGAGCCGTGACGTGAAGGTCGCACGCACATATGGCCCGCACGACATCCGCATCGACGAGTTACCCGAGCCGGTGCCAGGCAAGGGTGAGGTCAAAGTCAAGATCGCTTACTGCGGCATCTGCGGCAGTGACCCGGAGATCTACGAGGGTACCTTCAGCCTGCTGAAAGCCCCGTGGTGGCCACCGGCGCCCTTCACGACCGGCCATGAAGCCTCCGGCGTCATCACTGAGTTGGGCCCCGATCTGCTCGGCGACTGGCAGGTCGGCCAGAGGGTGGCCATGAACTTCCGTAAGTACTGCGGGGCCTGTTACTACTGCCGCAACAAGATGGAGCAGTTCTGCGAGCACGTGAAGTCGTACGAGGCGGGCTTCGCCGAATACGCTCTGTACGACGAGAGCTGCCTGTACCCGTTGGCGGACGATGTGAGCTTCGAGCGGGGCGCCATGTTGGAGCCGGTGACGATCGCCGTTCACGCGGTCGATCAGGGCAACGTGGCCCCGGGCAAGTCGGTGGCCGTGTCGGGAGGCGGCACCATCGGGCTGTTGATACAGCAGGTGGCCATGCGCGCGGGGGCGGCCCGGGTGCTGGTGTCCGATCCCATGCCCGAGAAACGCGAGTTCGCCAAGCGTTTTGGCGCCGACTGGACTGTCGACCCGCTGAAGGAAGACCTGGTGGCCGTCGGCCGGGAACTCATGGACGGCCGGGGTTTCGACACGGTCTTCGAATGCAGCGGCAACTTCTCGGCGGTGCCGGCGACGATCAACCTCGCCGACAAGTACGGCACGGTGGTCTGGGCAGGTTCCTATCACGAAGATGCGACCTTCCCCATCTGCCCGTGCTACATGTTCGGCAACGAGCTGACCATCCGCTCGACCATCCTCGCGCCGTACGTGTTCCCTCGGGCGCTCAAGCTCCTGTCCAAGCTCGACCTGGAGCCCATGATCACCGAGATCGTCCCCCTCGAGGACATCGGCAGAGCCTTGGCCGGCCGGAAGAACAGCACGGCCATCAAGATCCTGGTCAAACCCTGACGGCCTCTTACCCCCAGCATCAATCGACCTGACGAGGTTGCGTTATGAGTGAAAAGATCAACTGCGGCACGTGCGACATGCTGCTCTACTACGGGGAGGAGATCAGCCGCAGGCTCTACATGCGCGCCATCCCCGGCGAGGCGGCGGTTCTCGCGGCCTACGGGGACAAATGCCCCCGCTGCGGAGCCGCTCTCTCCACCGACTCGGTGAAGGTCAACGTCAAGAGGCGGGCCACCCATGAGTCATAGCGACGCCCTCATCCAGGAACTGGAGGCCAGGGCCAAGAAGATGACCGACCACTGCCTGACCCAGTTCTGCACGTTCAGCCAGGGTCATGTGGGTGGCACGATGTCGGTGATGGAGATCGTCACCGCCCTGTACTTCCATCACATCAAGTTCGATCCCAAGAACCCCGACTGGCCCGAGCGCGACCGGGTGATCATGTCCAAGGCCCACTGCTGCGAGGCCATCTACGCGGCGCTGGTGGAACTGGGCATGTACTCGGAGGAACAACTCGGCACCTACTACTGCTACGCGTCGCCCTTCCAGGGTCACGCCGACCGCTGGTGCACGCCGGGCATCGACTTCTCCGGCGGCTCGCTGGGCCAGGGCATCTCGTTCGCGAACGGTCTTGCGCTGGCGGAGAAGCTGAACATCAAGCTGAACCCGCCGTCCCGGGAAGATACCTTCCTGCCGCGCTACATCGTGCGCTACAACCCGAAGTTCCGCACCTACTGCATCATGGGCGACGGCGAGCTGCATGAGGGCCAGGTGTGGGAAGGCCTCATGTTCGCCGCCAAGTTCAAACTCGACAACCTCATCGCCATCGTCGACTACAACAAGTGGTCGCTCGACGGGCCGACGAACGACATCATGCCCATCGAGCCGCTGGTCGACAAGTTCAAGGCCTTCGGCTGGACCGTCTACGAGATCGACGGCCACGACATGCGCCAGATACTCGACGCTCTCGACCTGGTCACGAAGCAGTACGGCGACAACAAGCCCAAAGCCATCATCGCCCACACCGTCAAGGGCCGTGGAATCTCCAACTGGGAAGAGCTCCACATGCACCTGGGCCGGGGCGAAGAGATGATGAAGGGCGTGCGGGAAGGGAGAGTCAAATATGGCAACGTGGAATAAGCATGTGTCGATCGGCGCGCCCGCGATGACGGGCAAGGGCATCGGCAAAGCCATCAAACAGGCTTTTCTCGACAACCCCAAGGCCATCGCCATCCTCGAGGACATGCAGTTCCCCGAGATCGAGTGGTTCGTGGACAACATGTTCGACCGCATGATCGAATGCGGCATCGCCGAGCAGAACGCCACCGGCGTCGCCGCCGGCCTGGCCGCTGAGGGCTACGTGCCGGTGACCTACAACTTCCTGTTCGCCAGCATGGGCCGGGCCTACAACCAGATCAGACAGAGCATCCTGGTGGACCGCTTCAATGTGAAGTTCCTGGCCCGCGAGGGTGTCTGGGGCGAAGTCGGGGTTTCGCACGCCACCATAGAAGGATGGGGCAGCCTGCGCAGCCTGCCGAACCTGGTGCTCATCAACCCGGCCGACAGCGTCGAGGCCGAGAAAGCCACCACGGCCATGATGCAGTACATCGGCCCCGTTGCTCTCAAGATGGAGATGAGCCCCACGCCGTTCACCATCTTCAGCGACGACTACACGTTTGACATCGGCAAGGCCTATTCGTTGCGTGACGGCAAGGACGCCACCATCATCGCCACCGGCTACATGGTCACCGAGGCCATCAAGGCCGTCGACATCCTCGAGAAGGAGGGGCTCGACGTGGGCGTGCTCAACATGTCGACGCTCAAGCCGCTCGACGAGGAAGCGATCATCGCCGCGGCCGAGCTCACCGGCGCCATCGTCACGGCCGAGAACTCGAGTGACCTCAACGGCTTGGGCGACGCGGTGGCCTGTTGCCTCTGCGAGAACCTGCCCACGCCGCTGGTCAAGGTGGGCATCGAGGACGAGTTCGGCCAGTCGGGTCTCATCACCTCCGAGCGCGACGAGTTGATGGAGCACTTCGCTCTCGGCGCCGCCGACATCGCGGTGTCGGTGAAGGAGTGCATCAAGAAGAAGGAGGCCCTGAAATGAGGGCCCTCGTCATTGGCGGAAGTGGTCTGTTCGGCAGCAAGACCTGCCAGGCTCTGCTCGGCGATCCTGAGTTTGAGCGCGTGGTCGCGTTCGATGTCGCTCCGCCATCGCCGGTGTTCATGGAGAAGGTGGCGGCGCCGCAAGGCGACCGTTTTGCGTTCGTGCGCGGCGACATCTCCGACCTTGAGCAGTTGCTCAGTGTGGCGAGCGCCAACAAGATCGACCGCATCGTCAACTGGGCCATGATCCTGTCGAAAGACCCGATGCCGCGCGAGAACACCAAGATCGGCATCCTGGGCATGTGCAATGTCTTTGAGACCGCCAAGATCCTCGGAATCAAGCGCGTGGTGTATGCGAGCTCCGAGACGGTCTATGGCGAGCAGAAAGACTACGGCGACCGCGAGATCCGCGAGGACGACCGGCTGCTGCCGTTCACCGGCAGCTTCTACGCCCTGGCGAAATGCCTGGCGGAGGTCGTGGCGGCTCAGTACGATGAGCTGTACGGCATCAAGCCGACCGCGCTCCGGCCGACCATCGGCTACGGTCACGGAGGCAAGAACCCCAAGTTCGTACGCTGGTTCTCCGAGATCGTGTCGCTGCCGGCCATCGGCAAACCGTGTCACCTGGAGTGTACGGGCGACTGGCTGTTCTCGCTCGTCAAGTCCGACGACATCGCTGAATTCGCGAAGATAGCGCTGAAGGCGCCCTCGTCGCCGCATCCCGCATACAACCTGGGGGGGCCGCCCACCTCGCTGAAGCAGGTGGCCGCCGTAGTGAAGAAGCACCTCCCCGACGCGGTGATCACGTTCGGCGACGAGTCGGAGGATTGTGAGCTGCCGTGGAAGGTCACCTCCGACCTAGCCAAGCAGGACTTCGGCTTCGAAGTGACACCTCTCGAAGAAGCGGTCAAGCTTCACATCGCGGAGGCACGGCTGGAAGTCGGACTGCCGCCGCTCGAGGCCAATTGGGCCGACGAGGCGGGCGGGTGACAGAGGCAGACCGGCCGGTGGCGGATCAGAGCGCGCAGCGGGGAGAGTAGGAGTGGGCCTTCGCTACAGGGTCTTCCTTCATAGCTATCTTGGGTTTCAGAGTACGTCGACTCTCTTCTACGGCGAGCGCGACGCCATTCTGATCGATGCTTCACAGCTGTTGAGCGATGGCCACAAGATGGCGGCTGAGATCATCCTCATGAGAAAGCGCCTGACGCACGTCTATGCCTCGCACTTTCACCCCGACCACTACTTCAGCCTGGGAGTCTTGCAGCATGCTTTTCCCGAAGCTGAGTTGGTGGCGCTTCCGAGCGTGGTGCGCGACATCGCCTTCAGCTCGGCGCACAAGGTCGACACCTGGTCTATCGACCGGTTCGGCGCCGACACGCCGGGCAAGGTGGTTATCCCCATGCCGCTCGCCGAGGCCCGACTCGAGTTGGAGGGCAAGGAGATCCTGTTCTCTGACGATTGGGAGGGCGACAGCATCAACAACACAGCCGTCTGGGTGCCGTCTCTTGGGGTGCTCTGCGCGACCGACATCGCCTTTGATGACTGGAACGTGTGGTTCATCGAGAGCGATGTCGAGCGCCGGGTCAAGTGGAGGGCGGCCCTCGACAGGCTCAAGCAGTTCCCGGCCCGAGTCGTCGTGCCCGGCCACTGCAGCGAAGCGGTTCTCGCCCTTCTCGACGAGGCGGCGGCAGACTCCTCGTGTTCGTACACGTCGTGTATCGACTGGACCCGTGAGTACATCGATTTCTACGAAGAGGTGTACGCGACGGCAAAGACGGGCGTCGAGCTCGTCTCGCGCATCCGGGCGCGCTACCCCGACGTGAAGGGAAACGACTTCACCATCGAGTGGCTGGCCCGGTTGCTCTTTCCTCGGAGTTGCCCGGAGTCGTTCGCAATGCTTCCGGGAGAGCCGGGCGAGATCTTTCACAATCCCTTTGGGCACTACGACGGCGATCCGCCGCGCGAGAGGTAGTATGCGAAGAGGTAGACAGCCCCACCGCGAAGACCGGCGCGGGAGCGTGGTGGGCTCAGCTACGATGCGAAACGACGAGGGAGAGGTGTGGCGCCATGTCTCATGGGTACGCAGGTAAGCTTCTGTTCGTTGATCTGTCGACCAAGACGATCAGTGAGGAATCGCCCGACGAGGCGTTCTACCGCAGCATCGTCGGGGGAACCGGTCTTGGCGCGAGAATCTTGTATGAACGCATGAAGCCCGGGGCCGATCCACTGGGCCCTGAAAACATGCTCGGATTTGTCACCGGCCCGCTGACGGCGACCGGCGTCTACGGTGGCGGCCGTTTCATGGTCACGACTAAGTCCCCGCTCACCGGCGGCTGGGCCGATTCGAACTGTGGTGGCAATCTGGGCCCCGAACTGAAGAATGCAGGCTACGACGGTGTCTTCTTCGTAGGTGTTGCCGAGGCGCCCGTCTGCCTGGTGATCGACGCCGGCAAACCGAGACTGGTCGACGCCGCGCATCTCTGGGGCAAAGACACCTACGAGACCGAGGACATGTTGAACGCCGACCTCGGGGGACCCGGGGAATGGAAGGTTGCGTGCGTGGGCCCCGCCGGTGAGAAGCAGACGCTGCTGGCGGGCATAGTCCACGAGAAGGGCCGCATCGCGGCACGCTCGGGGGTCGGCGCGGTAATGGGCTCCAAGAACCTGAAGGCCCTGGCGGTACGGGCGGCGAAGGGGTCTCGCGTCGGCGTCGCCGACAAGGAGGGTCTCAAGGCCGCCCAGAAGGGCTACTCCGAGATGATCAAGGCGAGCGGCTTTCTGGGTGGTTTGACGGCGGCCGGCACGGGCGGCGCCGTGAGCTTCCTCGTTTCCATCGGCGACGCACCTACGTACAACTGGACGAAGACAGGCACCGACTCCATGCCGACGGCCAGCGCTCTCGATTCGGCCAACATGGATAAGTACAAGATCAAAGCCTACGGGTGTCACACGTGCCCGGTGCGCTGCGGAGCGCTCGTGAAGGTCCCCGAGGGTCCGTACGCGAGTGACGACGAGACCCACCGGCCCGAGTACGAGACCCTGGGTTCGCTTGGCACCTGCTGTGTGATCGACGACACCGAGGCCATCATCCGGGCGAACGAGATCTGCAATCGCTACGGCATGGACACCATCTCGGTCGGAGGCACCATCGCCTTCGCCATGGAGTGCTACGAGAAGGGCCTGATCGACAAGAACGACACCGGCGGCCTGGAGTTGCGCTTCGGCAGCGCCGAGGCCATCGTCGCCCTGGCCGAGCAGATGGGCAAGCGGGAAGGCTTCGGCGCGGTGCTGGCCGACGGCAGCAAGCGGGCGGCCGAGCGCATCGGCAAGGGCAGCGATGAGTTCGCGATGCAGGTCGGCGGCCGTGAGTTGCCGCTGCACGATCCACGTCTTTCCCCTGGGCAGGGGACGTACTACATCGCCGACGCCACGCCCTCGCAGCACTGTGGTCCGCAGCAGATGGCCATGCTCGAGCAGGGCCACGCCATTGGGCAGGATCCGTTGCTGCAGTCCGATACCACCGAGACCTTCGGTGAGTGGGAGCGCAAGGGCGATCCGTACGCCCGTGGCGCCTCCTACTGGCACCTGCTCAGCTCAGCCGGGCTGTGCTCGCTGTACTCGCAGTTCGACTGCCCGCCGACCGTGGACCTCCTGCGGCCGGTGACAGGCTGGGACATCGACTGGGACGAGGCACTCGAGATCGGCAAGCGGATTCTCACCCTTCGCCAGGCGTTCAACGCGAGGGAGGGTATACGTCCCGATGATTTCCGGTTCCCGAAACGCTTCGAGCAGCATCTCATGGCGGGACCCGCCGCGGAGGCGCCTATCCCGCCGTTCGAACAGTTGCGCGAGGAATACTACAAGACGATGGGCTGGGACCCGAAGACAGGCACACCGTTCCCCGAGACAATGGCCGCGCTTGGACTGAGCTGATCCACCGAGGGCCGCTGCGACCCTAGCCGAGTAGCGTCGCCCCAACTGTGTTCGCCGACCGCGTCAAGGAGAAGCGAGATGAAAGCCGCCGTCTGCTACGAGTTCGGTAAGCCCCTCGTCGTCGAGGAACTCACGCTGCGGACTCCGAGGCCCGATGAAGTCCGGGTCAAGGTCGCGGCTACAGCGATCTGCCACTCCGACCTCCACGACGTGAAGGGAGATTTCGGTGGCCCGGTGGGCTTCGTCGGCGGTCACGAGACGGCCGGCCGAGTCGAAGAAGTCGGGGCGGACGTCACATGCGTGCAGCCAGGTGACCGCGTCATCGTGAGCCTGCTGGAGTCGTGCGGGAGCTGCTACTACTGCTCCATCGGCAAGCCGTACTTCTGCGAAACGAAGACCACGTACGACGTGAGAGGAACGCTCACCAACCAGAAGGGTGAGGACATCATCCAGAAGGCGCGGGTGGGGGGTTTCGCCGAATACGTGCTCGTGCAGGAGCGGCAACTGGTGAAGATCCCTGACGACATGCCGTACGACGTCGCCTCTTTGCTGGCCTGTGGTGTGACCACCGGTTTCGGCGCGGTGGTCAACCGGGCCAAGGTGCCGCCCATGAGCAGCGTCGTGGTCATCGGCATTGGTGGCGTTGGACTGAATTCCGTGCAGGGCGCGGTCGTCTGCGGAGCCAACCCCATCATCGCGGTCGATGTGGTCGAATCGAAACTCGAGCGCGCGAAGGAGTTCGGCGCTACGCACGGTGTCAACGCCAAGCAGATCGACCCGGTGGCGGCCGTCATGGAACTGACCGGTAGAGGCGCCGACTATGTCTTCGTCACCGTCGGCAGTGCGGCGGCTCTTGGACAGGCCTTCGCCATGCTGACCCGAGGGGGAACCGCGGTGATGGTGGGTCTCACTCCGGGAAGCGATTCCTTGGTCTCCATATCGGCGTTTGAGCTTGCCGTCACCGAAAAGACCCTTACGGGTGGTTTCATGGGGTCGCTCAACCTGCAGGTGGACATCCCCGGCATCATTGGGCTGTACAAGGACGGACGCTACAAGCTCGATGAGTTGATCGCGGGTCACTATCCCCTGGAGCGCATCAACGAGGCGATGGAATCTTCGGCCGCGGGCGAGGCGCTTCGCAACATAGTGGTGTTTGACTAGAATACGTGCAAGAGCCGCGGTATCGACGGCGCGGCAGACGGAGTTCCTAGATGCACGATCGCTTCGAGAGACTCATGCAGCCGGGCAAGATAGGTCCGGTCACCACGCGCAACCGCATTATCAAGACCGCCAACGGCACCTCCTTCATGGAGGAGGACCAGACGGTCGGCCCGCGGATGATCGCCTACTACGAGCGCTTGGCCAAGGGCGGGGTGGGATTCTTGGTGGTGGAGTCGTGCGGAGTGGAGTACCCGCTCGGCATCCAGCACGTGCACTACTTCGCCGACGGCGGCTACGAGGGCGTGCAACTCCATTTCGACGACGACAGGTTCATTCCGAGCTTTCAGCGCCTCACTGAGGCGGTGCACAAGCACGGGTGCCCGGTTTCCATCCAGTTCCAGCACGCCGGTCCCTGGAATCCCACCGGTCTCATGCCCCGCGACATGAGCGTGCGCGATGTGAAGTGCGCGTCGGCCATGACCGCGGATGAGCTCCCGGGGCCCGACTTTCTGCCCTGCCGCGCCATGACCAAGCAGGAGATAGAGGACCAGATCGATCTGTGGGCATCCGCCGCCGAACGGGCGTGGAAGGCAGGCTTCGACGCTTGCGAGATCAACCACGCCACGGCTCACCAAGGCAATACCTTTCTGTCGCGCATCTGGAACAAGCGCCAGGACGAGTATGGTCCCCAGAGTTTCGAGAACCGCACGCGGTTCATCCGCGCCATCATCACAGAGGCCAAGAGGCGCTGTGGTCCCGGCTTCGCGGTGCATGCGCTCATCAACGCCGCCGAATACAACCATCCACTCGCCACCTCGCTCGACGAAGGCGCCGAGATGGCCAAGCTCATCTGCGAGGTGGCCGACGGGCTCAACGTTCGCGGTGAGCGCTACGGTCATCGTGGTGGCGTGCTGCAGCCCGATCGCCTCATGTACCCGGAGCCGCCGTTCGACCTGCCCGCCGACCTCGACTGGAGCCGCCGGGGCGACGGAGCCACGGTGCCGCTCGTCGAGGCGGTCAAGCGCAAAGGTGTCAAGGTGCCGGTGTGGACGGCCGCGCGTATCGACGCCGAGATGGGGGAGGAGTATCTGCGCAAGGGTAGCCTCGACTTCGTGGGCATGACGCGGCGGCTGCTGGCCGACCCGGAGTATCCCAACAAGATCCGGGAGAACAGGCTCGAGGATGTGCGGCCCTGCCTGGGGTGCCTGCACTGCTTCGAGATGCGTAACCGTAACAAGAAGCTGGAATGCCGGGTGAACGCCACCCTGGGACGGGAGATCATGCCGGAGTACGTCGCTACGCCCGCGCAGACGCCCAAGAAGGTGCTCGTCGTGGGCGGAGGCCCCGCGGGCATGGAAGCGGCGCGCGTGGCCGCCGAGCGCGGACACCAAGTGGTGCTCTACGAGAAGGACCGTCGGCTCGGAGGTCTGGTACCGTTGGCCGCCATCGTCAAGGACTGTGAGACACCCGAGCTCCTCGACTTCGTGCGCTACGAAGAACGGGAGCTGCGCAAGATCAAGGTGACCGTGCGCAAAGGCGTCGAGGTCACGCCGAGCGTGCTTCACGCGGAGAAGCCCGACGCAGTCATCGTGGCGGCGGGGGCGGTCCACCCCAAGTGGGACTTGCCCGGCATCGATCGGAGCAGCGTGATCCGCACCGACAAGCTCTACGGCATGCTCAACTTCTTCCTGAAGCTCTTCAGCTCGGCACAGTTGCAGGAGTTGACGCATCTGTGGATGCCGGTGGGTAGACGCGTGGTCATCATGGGGGGCACTTTGCACGGGTGCGAGCTGGGTGAGTTCCTGGTCAAGAGGCACCGCCGGGTGATCATCGCGCACAATGGGCCGGCGTCGGAGATAGGCGACGAGATGGGCCGCGACGACATGGCCAATCTCCTGCCCTGGTTCAAGCAGAAGCACGTCACGCTCTGGCCCGAGATCGAATACGTCGAGATCACCGACAGCGGCCTCAAGGTGCAGCAGCGCGACAAGCGCAACTACGTTCTGAAGGGCAAGAACATCATCAACACCCAGGATTGGGCAGCCAACGAGGCCCTGGTGGAGCAGCTGCGGCCGGTGGTGAGCGAGATCCACGTCGCGGGCAGCGCGCGCGAGCCCGGGCTCATGGCCGACGCCGTCCGCGAAGGGGTGCTCGCCGGCTGTTCGGTGTAGAGCGCCGTTGGCGCCCGCCTTTTGTCCGACACGCCCCAATGCGATTGGTCAGACAAATCGGCGTGGTCCGTGGTAAGCTGGCGCGAGAAGTAGCTATCAGCGACCCACGAAGGGGATCCGCGTGGCGGACAGAGCGCACGATGACCTGTTCTTCCCTGTGGAAAGCCGCAGATCGTTCGAGCGCGTGTCCGAGCAGATCAAAGAGGCGATCGTCGACGGCAGGCTGAAGTCGGGCGACCGCCTTCCACCCGAGACGGAGCTGGCCGCCAAGCTTCACGTCAGTAGACAGACGGTGCGCGAGGCGCTGCGCATGCTGGAACACGCGGGTCTACTCGAAACGCCGAAACGGGGGAGCGGTGGAGGCACCGTCGTCCGAAACGCGATTCCGGCCACCATCAGTGGGCTCTTTGTCGATGCGTTGCGGATGGACTCCATCAGCGTGGACGAGCTGAATGAGGCCCGGGCGAGCATCGAACAGGTGATTCTCGAGTTCGCTATCGAACGGGCAAACGAAGAGGACATCCGCGCTCTCAGCGAGAACGTGGCCGAAAGCCGTAGGCTCACGGCGGCCGGAGTCGAGGCGTCTGAGAACGACGTAGAATTCCACCGCCTACTCGCGCGGTGCTCCAAGAACCGGGTCATCGAAGTCGTGGCCGACGCGCTTCTCTGCGTCCTGAAATCCATTCTCGCGCGAACCCCGCCTACGCTGCAGATGTCCGCGGAGTCCGTCAAGAGGCACGAGGCCGTGCTCATGGCGCTCAAGACGAGAGATATCGAGGCGGCTCAGTCGGAGATGTTCCACCACCTCAACACCGTCCTCGACGACATCAGGCAGGCGAGAGGGGGACTCACATGAAGACCACCGCGGCGGTCGTGCACGAGAAGGACGCGGCTTTTGTCCTGCAAGAGGTAGAACTGGAGGAACCTCGGCCCAACGAGGTCCTGGTGCGAATGGTCGCCACCGGCATGTGCCACACTGATCTCAACGTGCGTGCGGGCGTCATCCCCTTTCCCCTACCGGCCGTGGTCGGTCACGAGGGCGCGGGGATCGTCGAGCAAGTCGGGTCGGCCGTGCAACGTGTGCGTCCGGGCGATCACGTGCTGGCCTCGTTCACATCGTGCGGCGTCTGCGTCAACTGCTTCTCTGGAGCGCCGTCGAACTGCGATCAGTTCTTCCCGATGAATCTGCTGGGCGGCAAGCGCGCGGATGGCTCCCATACCATTCATCAGAACGGCTCCCCGTTGAATGCCCACTTCTTCGGCCAATCGAGTTTCGCTAGACACGCGCTCATGGACGAACGGAGTCTCGTCAAGGTCGACGAATCGGCGCCTCTGAAGACACTGGCTCCTCTGGGATGCGGCATCCTCACGGGCACCGGGACGATCTTCAGTGTTCTTCAGCCTGTGCCGGGAAGCACGCTTGTCGTGTTCGGGGCGGGAGCTGTCGGCCTGTCCGCGATCATGGCAGCCAGGTTGACGGCGGTAGCTCACATCATCGCCGTCGATGTGGTCGCTCCCCGCCTGGACCTCGCACGAGAGATGGGGGCGACCGAAACGATTGACGGACGCGGGGTCGACGTTGCCGAATTCTTGAGGGAATTCACCCACGGACGGGGGGTGGACTACATAGTCGAGTCGACGGGGAACATCGGCGTGGCCGGCCAGGCGGTCAACCTACTGGCGGCGCGTGGAACCTGCGTCTTCATCGGAGCTCCTCCCGCCGGGTCGACGGTGCCCGTTGATGTGAACTACATGCACCTCGGCCGCCGGGTCATCGGAGTCGCCATGGGTGGCTCGGTTCCTCAAGTCTTCTTGCCCGCCCTCATCAGACTGCACGAAATGGGCAAGCTGCCGATCGAGCGGCTTGTGCGGCACTATCGCTTCGAGGACATCGAGAGTGCGGCCGCGGATGCGCTCAGCGGCGCGACCATCAAGCCGGTCATCGTGTTCGACTGACCGTCAGGGCAGTGATTCTGCAACCGTAGGAGGATTCGACTGTGGAGAAGCTCTGCTCCGTCGATCAGGCAGTACAGCTCATCAAGAACGGTGACACCGTCAACCTGGTTGCCTCCGGCGGTGGATTCCAGGACGCCGAAGTGGTGTACCAGGCTCTGGAGAAGCGCTTCCTCGAAACCGGCCAGCCCAACAATCTCACTCTGGTCCATGTGACAGGGGTCGGATACGGCAACGAGACCGGCATCGGCCGGCTCGCACACGAGGGCCTGGTCAAGCGGGTCATCGGCGGTCATTGGCTCTGGTCCAAGGTCATGAGCCAGTTGGCGATCGACGAGAAGATCGAAGCCTACAACCTGCCCCAAGGTGTGATGAGCCTGCTGATGCGGGATATCGCGGCCGGCCGGCCCGGCCACCTCACGACCGTGGGGCTCAACACCTTCATCGACCCGCGGCTCGAGGGTGGAAGGATGAACAAGAAGGCGGAGGAACCGCTGGTCGAACTCATCGACTTCCGTGGCCAAGAGATGCTCTTCTACAAGTCGTTTCCCATCGATGTATGCATCGTCCGCGGCACCACCGCCGATGAAGACGGCAACATCTCCGTTGAGCAGGAGGGCCTTGACCTGCATCTCCTGCCCGCGGCGCAGGCCACGTATAACAGCGGCGGCGTCGTGATCGCTCAGGTCAAGCGGATTGCCCGCAGGGGCACGCTCAACCCGCGCATGGTGCGCGTTCCCGCCCACATGGTGAACGCGGTGGTGCTCGACCCGGCCCAGTGGCAGACGGTCGAGTGTGAGTACAACCCGTCCTTGTGTGGCGAGGTGAAGGTTCCTCTCGATCACATGCCCAGCCTAGCTTTTGGCATCCGCAAGTTCATCGCTCGCCGGGCGGCTCTGGAGTTGAGGCCGGGGGCGATTGTCAACTTGGGCATCGGCGTCGCTGATGGCGTGGCCAACGTCGCGGCTGAAGAAGGCATCATTGACGATTTCGTCTTCAGCATCGAGATGGGCGTGGTCGGCGGGATGCCCGCCAAAGGCCTGATCTTTGGGGCCGCCTGGAACCCCGAATGTATCATGAGCATGCCCTCCCAGTTCGACTTCTACCACGGTGGAGGCCTCGACATCGGCTTCCTGGGAATGGGCGAGGCCGATGAGCGTGGCAACGTGAACGTAAGCAAGCTGGGCAGGCGGATCACCGGCAGCGGCGGCTTCATCGACATCTCCCAAACCGCCAAGGCCATGATCTTCTGCGGCACCTTCACCAACGGCGACATCGAGCTCGACGTTGAGGACGGCCGGATCTCCATCGTCAAAGACGGCACCACCAAGAAGTTCCGCAAACAGGTGGAGCAGGTGACCTTCAGCGGCGAGTTTGCCGCCAAGAAGGGCCAGCCGGTGCTCTACGTGACAGAACGGGCCGTCTTCAGGCTGGAGAACGGCCGCATGGTCCTCATCGAGATTGCCCCGGGCATCGATCTGGAAAAGGACGTTCTCGCCCAGATGGATTTTAGGCCCGTCATAGCGGAGAACTTGAAGACCATGGATCCGGCCATCTTCAGACCGGAACGGATGGTCCAGAGCAGTGCGGGGTCGTTCGGCGCGTTCGCGCGCGGTTAGGACGACCGAGCTTCAGGTTGCGGAACCAGGTTTCAACGGCACAGGTTCAAGCTAGGAAAGGAGTCCAAAGCATGGCTACCAAGAGAAAGGTGATCATCACCGTCGCTCAAACCGGCAACTTCCAGGGCAAAGCAGCCAACCCAGCACTGCCCGAGCAGCCCAACGAGATCATCTCCTCGGCGTATGACTGCTACAACGCCGGCGCGGCGATAGTGCACATCCACGCTCGCGACAAGGCGGGCAACTCGAGCAACGATCCCGCGCTCTTCGCCGAGATCAATACCGGCGTGCGCGCGAAGTGCCCGATCATCATCCAGAACTCCACGGCCCCCGCCATGGGACCGACGTCAGAGGCCGATGACGGTGTCCAGTTGCTCGACATGCCCGACAAGTCGTGCCTGCCGGAGATGTGCTCGCTCGACTGCTCGCTCATCACCACCACATGGGGCGATATGTCGTTCATCTACAGGTGGGAGCGCGATTGGCTCGTCAAGAACGCGAAGAAGATGATGGAACTGGGAATCAAGCCCGAGTGCGAGGTCTTCAACGCCGAGAGCATCGAAGACGTCTTCAACGTGCTCTACCCGGCGGGCGTGCTGGCCGATCCCGTGTCGCTCACCTTCGTCATGGGCATGAACAGGGTCAGCCAGGGCGCCATCTCGTTCAGTCAGCACAATCTCGACTTCATGATCAGCCTGCTCCCCAAGGACCGTCCGGTGAACTGGTCGACCATGGCCATCGGTTCGCACCAGCTTCAGGGAGTGACGTACGGCCTCCTCAAGGGCGGCAGCGTTCGGGTCGGCCTGGAGGACAACATCTTCTACGCGTACGGCGAGCTCGCGAAGAGCAACGCCCAGTTGGTTGAGCGCATGGTCCGTATCATCGAAGAGCTCGAGATGGACGTCGCCACCCCCGACGAAGCCAGGGAGATGCTTGGTCTCCGCCCTCTGAAGTAGCCTGTAAGAATCGCGTCGCCCAAGGAATGGACCATTCATGAAGCTCGCCAACGTGAACCACATCGGCATCATCGGCGCCGGGATGATCGGCGATAGCCTCGCCGTGCTCGCGACCGGCCACGGATATCGGGCCACGGTGCTCGTCCGCCGCGCCGAGATGATCCCCGAGTACAAGAAGACTTACGACGACTACTTCAAGCAGATGATCGAGCAGGGACTCATGCCCGCCGAGCAGCTCTCGATCTGCGAGAAGTACCTCACGTATTCGACAGACTACGCCGCCCTGTCCGACTGCGACGTGGTCTTCGAGTGCGTGCCCGAAGTGCTCGATCTGAAGCACGAGATCTACGCGACGATCGAGGCGACGTGCCCGCAGATCAAGGGCATCTACTCGGTGAGCTCGTCGCTCATCCCCGACCGGCTTGCCGAGAAGGCTACGAAGTACAGAGACCGCATCATCGTGACCCACCCCTTCAACCCGGCTCACATGGTGCCGTTCTTCGAGCTGTGCGGTGGCGAGGCTACCGGTCCCGGCGTGCTTGAGTTCGCTAAGGAGCTGCTCGAATCGCTCGATCGCAAACCGGTGATCCTCAAGAAGCCCGCTCCCGGGTTCATCGGCAACCGCCTGCAGTTCGCTCTGTGGAGAGAGGCGCTGAACCTGGTTGAGAGCGGCATCGCCGACCCTCGCGACGTCGATACCTGCCTCGCCTACGCCTTCTGTCCGCGGTACACCTCCATCGGCATCTTCGAGCACTTCGACAACGGCGACCTGACGCTCAACATGCGTACCTGTAACGGGGTGTTCCCCTCGCTCAGCAACATGACCGAGGCGCCGCCCGCGATCACCGAACGGGTGGCGAGAGGCGACCTCGGCGCCAAGACCGGCGTTGGATTCTACGATTGGCGCGACGTCGACATGGACGCCTACAAGAAGCGGGTGAACGCGCCGTACTGGCACTTCATCAGCTGGGATCTGCCCAAAGAGTAAGAGAAAGGTTCTCCCGAATGGTCTACGACAACAACAACGGTGGAGAATACGGCAAGTACTTCGTCCAGGAGCTGCAAGAGCCCCCGAGTATGGGCACGCCCGAGTTCCGGGGTCTCTACAAGCAGTTCGCGAAGCGCATCCTCTGGATGGACTCTAACGTCTGTGAGGGCGCCTTTCAGATGAACACCGCCTGGTATTTCGCGCCCGCTCCCCGCGATCCGATCTTCACCGAGCACGTTCACGACTATGACGAGTTGATCGGCTTCTACGGGAGTAACCCCGACGACATGTACGACCTCGGCGGTGTGATCGAGTTCTCTATCAACGGAGAGGCCCACAGATTGACGCGCTCGACCATGATCTGGGCTCCGGCGGGGGCGGTCCACAACCCCATGCGGATCCTCGAGGTCAACAGGCCGATATTCCACTTCTCGGTCGTAATGAATCCGACCTACGAGGGCAAAGCCACGTACAAGTAGGGTGAGACAGTGAAGATAGGTGTCATCGGGGCCGCCGGCTCGGTAGGCGCGCCGGCCGCCTTCTACCTCGCGGTCTCGGGGCTGGTCGACGAGTTGGTGCTTGTCGACATCCGTCCCAACGTGGTGCAGCAGCACGCTCTCGACATGAGCACCGCCTGCTCGGCCGCCGGCCTCACAGTCGCTGTGAAGGCCGGCGGCTACGACGATCTCGTAGGCTGCGACGTCGTCATCAATGCCGCCGGTGTGCACCAGGGCCTGATCGCCGACCGCATGGAGATGCTGCCCAACAACATCCCGCTCGTACGCGACACGGCGTTGCAGATCGGGCATTACTGCCCCGACGCCATCGTCATCACGGCGACCAATCCGGTGGACCCGCTCAACTATGCCACCTGGCGGGCCGGAGGGTTCGACCGGCGCAAGGTGCTTGGTTACACTCTCAACGACTCGTTCAGGTTCCGCGAACTGATCGGTCGCGCCAGGGGCGTGGAGGTAGCCCGGGTCTGGGCTGTGGTCCTGGGCGAGCACGGCAGCACCCAGGTGCCGCTCTTCAGTTCGGCGAGTATCGATGGCCTTCCGGTGCAGTTCACCAGCGCGGAGAGGCGGGAGATCCTCGACGAGATACCGACGATCCTCAAGCGTTACGAGCAACTGCAGTCGGGCCGTACCGCGGGTTGGACCTGCGCGGTGGGTCTGCTCAGCCTGGTCCGCGCCATTCACGACGAGACCGACCGGGTCTACCCCTGCTCGGTCGTCCTCGACGGCGAGTACGGGCAGACCGGACTCAGCATGGGGGTGCCCGTGCTGCTGGGGCGCAGAGGCGTGCGCGAGATCGTGCGGCGTGACCTTCAGGGCGACGAGCTCGCGCTGTTCGAGCGGAGTGCCGTGGCCATGGGGGCTGCCGCACGCATCGTCGATGCGCAGCTGTCGGGGGACAGCCGGTAGAAGGCCGGGACGTGGGGCGCGCCGCCCGTCTACGAGCCGGAAACCCATCGTGGCCGGCTTTCGTCTCACCGCCTGTCCAACAACGGGAGGTGGGTCATGGCTCGGTCGAAGATGATTGTCCCGCTGGTTCTGATGTTCGCGCTTGCGGGACTCCTGGGGGGCGCCGCCGTAGGATGCAGCAACGAGGGCGAGCGCGCCGGTACGGGAAGCCAATTCGACGACAGGGTCGATGGCTACATCGCTCTGGTGCCGAGCGTCTTGAGGGCGGGTGAGACCGCCTCGTTCTCGTTCACGCTGACGCAGGGCGAGAAGCCCGCTCGCAGCCACGTGACGGTGGCCGTCCTCGACAAGAGCACGACACTCGCCGAGGGCACCGCTCAGATCGACGGCACCGGAACCGTCGCCTTCGAACTTCCCGAGGTCGAACCAGGTGAATACACGGTCAGAGTCAGCTCGTCCGACTTCTCCAAGACGGCCAGGGTGCAGATCAAGGCGGGCACCCTGCTCTTCCTCGAGACGGACAAGCCCATCTACAAGCCGGGTCAGACCATCCAGGTGCGCCTCGTCGCGCTCGACTCAGAGCTCAAGCCGGTGCGGACCGATGCCACCGTCGAGGTGCAGGACGCCAAAGGCATCAAGATCGCTAAGAAGGCCCTGAGTACCGACGAGTACGGCACGGTCACCATGCAGTTGCCCCTCTCCACCGAGCCCAACCTGGGCGTCTGGAAGCTGAGCGCGGTCGCCGGTGACGCGACCACCCAACTCGACGTGCGCGTCGAGGAGTACGTGCTTCCCAAATATGAGGTGAAGGCCGAGCCTTCCAAAGACTGGTTTCTCGTCGACGAGGTCATCACGGGCCGCGTCACTTCGAAGTACAGCTACGGCCGCGCCGTGGAGGGGCGCCTGAAGGTGGTCGCCTCCCGATACGTTGGAGAATGGGAGGAGTACGCGACGTACACCGCGCACATCGACGGCGAAGGTGAATTCAGAATCGACGCGGCCGGCTACGTGGCCGGCGTGCCCGAGGCCGGGGGATTGGGCAACGTCAGGCTCGACATCACCGTGACCGAGGAAGCTACCGGCTACGAGCAGACGACCACCGAACTGCTCACGGTCGCCGAGTCACCCCTCACTGTGCGCCTCATCCCCGAAAGCACGGCCTTCAAACCGACACTCCCCTTCAGCGTCATGGTCGTCACCGAGACCCCAGGGGGGGAACCGGTCGAGGCCACAGTGACCGTCGACGTCTACTTCCTCGATGAGCAGTACAACCAGAGTCGGCCGGCAATCGCGCACGGTCGAAACGTCGCGAGGCACCGGGCTCGTCGAGATCAAGCCGCCGCACGACGCGGTGCGCATGTCGGTGCAGGCCGGCGCGGGCGACACGTGGACGGCCAAGGAGGTCGCCGCCTCGTACTCACCGTCGGGGAGTTTCGTCCACGTGCAGCAGGAGGGCGATTTCGCCCTCGCCGTCGGCGATACGGCCGAGTTCCACGTCAACTCCACCGCCGAGGCGGGCACCGTGTACTACGAAGTCGTCTCGCGCGGCCGGGTGGTCTTCACAAGTAGCGGAGGCAAGGACATCTCCTTCACGGTCACTCCGGCGATGGCCCCATCGGCCAAGCTCCTGGTCTACCAGATCTTGCCGAGCAGCGAGGTGGCTGCCGATTCACTGCCGTTCGACGTCGCCGGCGAGTATCCGCAGGAGGTCACGGCTTCGTTCGACGTGGGCCAGGCGAAGCCCGGCGACACAGTCGAGGTTCGGGTACAGACCGAGGGACCGGCGAAGGTGGGAGTGGTAGCGGTCGACCATTCGGTGTTCATTCTGGCCGAGAACCGTCTGAACCTCGAACAGGTGTTCGCGGAACTCGAGCGTCTCTACATGCAACCCCAGGTGGAACTGCACGAGGGGGAGTGGATGGGCGGCGGAGGCCCGACTCTCATCCCCGGGGCCGAAGACACGTTCGAAGACGCCGGACTCATAGTGCTGTCGAACAAGCACGTGCCGCGGGGCAAGGAACTCGAACCGCTCAACCGGGGCTTCGCCGAGGACGCGGTCATGGGCGCGGGTCCGCCGCAGGCGGCGCCGACAACCACAGCGGGTCCGGCCACGACCACCGCGGGACAACCCTCGCAGCAGAAGGGCGACGGCGCGCTGGCCGAGGTGGAGAGGGTCAGGCAGTTCTTCCCCGAGACGTGGATCTGGCAGGAGACGATGACCGACGCCTCCGGAAGGGCGACGCTCGAGTACGAAGCCCCCGATTCGATCACGACGTGGGACCTTCGCGCCGTCGCACTGTCGCCCGAGAAGGGCCTCGGCATAGGCGAGACCTCACTCGTCGTGTTTCAACCGTTCTTCCTGCAGGCCGACCTGCCGTACTCCGCCATCAGAGGCGAGGAGTTCCCGGTCAAGATCGCCCTCTACAACTACCTCGACGAGAGCCAGCGCATCCAGGTCGAGATAGAGCCCGAGGCGTGGTTCGAGCTGGTCGACGACGACACCGTGAGTGTGACTGTCGCCGGCGGAGACGTGGGCAGCGCGGAATTCCGTATCAGGCCGAAAGCTATCGGGACGCAGCTCCTGAAGGTGACGGCGCGCAGTTCGGAGGCCGCCGACGCGGTCATCAAGAGCATGATCGTCGAGCCAGAAGGAGTCGGACGCGAAACGGTCGAGAATGTTGTCGTCCCGGCCGGGCAGTCACGCACCCTCAGTCTCTTGCTGCCGGACCTCTTGCGGGTGGTTCCCGACTCCGAGCGCGCCTACGTCGCGGTGACCGGGAGCCTGTTGGCTCAGACCATCGAGGGACTCGACCAACTCCTCCAGATGCCGTTCGGCTGTGGCGAACAGAACATGATTCTTTTTGCCCCCGACGCGTTCATCCTGAAGTACCTGAAGGAGACCCGCCAGCTCAAGCCCGAGATACAGGCCAAGGCGGAGATGCTGCTTGTCACGGGATACCAGCGCGAGCTGACCTACCGGCACAAAGACGGGAGTTTCTCGGCATTCGGCGAGCAAGATGAATCGGGTAGCCTGTGGTTGACGGCGTTCGTCCTCAAGACGTTCTCCCAGGCGAAGGACCTCACCTTCATCGATGAGGCGGTACTCTCGGAGGCGGCCTCGTGGATAGTGTCGCACCAGCAGTCCGACGGGTCGTTCGAGTCGGTGGGCTTTGTGCACCATGGCGACATGATGGGCGGCGTGCAGGGTAAGGACACCCTGACCGCGTACGTGGCCATAGCTCTCATGGAGGCCGGTCACGACGCCGAGGCCAGGAAAGCCATCGGCTACCTCGAGCGTAGGCTGAACAGTCTGTCCAGGGACGCCTACGGCCTCGCCCTCACCACCTACGCGCTCGAACTCGCGGGCAGCCAGCGGGCTGGGGCTGCGAAGAGCGCGCTCATGGACCTGGCGGTGAAGGACGAGGACGGACTGCATTGGACCGCCGGCGCGGCCCCCTTCGGTGGAGAACCCGAGCCGCTCCCGGATATCCCGCGGGGTGGCGGAGGTATCGGCATGCCGCTCGACAACCTGCTCCCAAGCCTGGACATAGAGGCCACGGGCTATGCGACCCTCGCCTTGATCGAGGCGGGTGACCGTGTGAACGCCGCTGAGTCGGCCAAGTGGCTAGTCGGTCAGAGAAACAGCCAGGGCGGATTCGGCACCACCCAGGACACGGTTGTGGCGCTGCAGGCCCTTACCGAGTTCGCGACCGCCGGCGCGAGCGACACCGACCTTACCGTTACGATCACGGCGGGAACCACCCGCGAGGTGGTCGAGATCACTCCCGAGAACTACGATGTCACCCAGGTGGTCGAGGTCCCCGCGGGTGCCTCAGTGGAGGTGGAGGCACGTGGCAAGGGCGAAGCGGTGGTCCAGGGAGTCCTCCGGTACAACCTCGCGGAAGCGCTCGCGAGCGGCAGCGTCTTCGACATCTCCGTCGAATACGATACCGACCACGTGGCCGTCAACGACGTGATCGACGTTCGTGTGATGGTCGCCTACAACCCGCCGGAGCCCATCAGGGCCGGAATGGTGGTGCTCGATGTGTCGGTGCCGACCGGATTCGCGGCCGTAGCCGATTCACTCGAGGCGCTGTTGGGCCGCCCCAACATCAAGCGGTACGACCTGGCCGGCCGCAAAGTAATCATCTACATCGAAGACATGGAGCCGGGCGACACTCTGACGTTCGACTTCAAGGCGCGGGCGCTCTATCCGGTGAAGGGAAAGGGAGCCGCCTCGAGCGTGTACTCGTACTACACGCCCGACTGGCGAGGGGAGACGCTCGGCGCCTCCATCGACGTGCAGTAGGGCCGTTGGACTACTGAAGCGTGTCCGCCGTGCCTGGTGACCAGGCGGAGTCGCGGGGCCGGATGCCGGTGAGGCATCCGGCCCCGTTTCCTGTCCGGTGGCTATGACAGAATCGCAGGAACAGTGAGTCGGAGCGGGAGAGTAACGATGCGCGAGATGTCTTTGAGGGAGTTCCGGCAGGTCATGGGTGTGATCGACGATATCCTTGCCGCACACGGCGAGGTGATCCTCACGCGGCACGGCCGGCCCATGGCGAAGGTGATCGCGTTGCCTGAGCGCGTAGCCCACCTGGAGCCGCCGGTGCCGCTTGCGGTCACGTCTGGGCGCGGCCGTCGGGCCGCGTCGTCGAGAACGCGAGGCTATCGAAGCTTGGCCGAGTCGGCCAGCGAGTCGAGCACGCGCGCATCAGATCTGGGGTCATCGCCGGCGAAGAAGTCGGGCCCTGGATAGCCGAGCGTCAGTTGTATCGCATGGAGGTCGCCTCCGGGGGCCGACTCGAGAGGGAGCACGATTACTACGCCATCGAAAGAGCCCGACCAGAGCGAGGTCATGAAGGCGCCGGCGTAGACCGGAGCGCCATCTACACAGACGGCGAACGGCCTGCCGTCGAGCGGAACGCTGACGGCTCGCACGGCCTCATAGGTAGCTGGGGAGAGTTCGATTTCGTGGCTGGAGCGGGAGTAGCTGATCACGTCGGGCTCCGCGATCAAAGGTGATTCCCGCAGAGGCAGGTGGGAGAGTGCGGCGAGGTCAGAGGGCTTGATGTCGCCGGCGAGGAGGTAGAGGGCGAAGCCCTCTTGCTCCGCCGGAACTGGCTCGGGAGCGGAGCCGCAGCCGTTGAGAAGGGAGAGCAGAAGTAGAATGACGGCGAGAGAGGTCGTGGCAAGAGGCGGAATGGCTCGGCGCTCGGCGGAATGTGCATGGTGCCTCATGGCGGCTCCCGGGCGGCGTGGGTTACCTCCTGGCAAGTGTACGCTAGCGGCGGCGAGAGGCGCAAACCCGCCCGTGCGCGGAACGATTCCGTGTCGCTCGGGTAGTATGGTGCGGTCCACGGTGGCTGGCCGGTAAGTCGGAGAGGAGAATCATGGGTTACGACGTGACTGTCATAGATTACGCGGGGGAGCGTATCGTAAGCGCTCGGGGGAGGTACCGCATCAGCCAGTTGAAGCTGGTAGTGCCCCGCGAACTGGCTCGAGTGGTGAGCGCGCTACTCGCGCAAGGAGCGGAGCCTGTCAACGGCGCGGTGGCCGTCTACCATGGCTGGACCGAGGAAACGGTCGAGGTCGAGTTGGGCTACACGGTCCGCGGGAGTTTCTCCGCCGGCGCCGCCGCCGGCGTGAACGAGAGCAGTCTGCCCGCCTGCCGGGCCCTCATGACCACGCACGTGGGCCCCTACGAGCGGGTCGCCGGGGCCTACGAAGCCGTCATGGCCCACGCTGAGGCCAACAGCATCGTGCTGGCCGACTTCATGTGGGAGCGCTATATCACCGATCCGGCCTGCGAACCCGATCCAGACAAGTATGTGACTGAGATCTACCTGCCGCTGGCTTGAGGTAGCGTCTCGAGCCGGCTACAGTGAGGAGGCGAGCTTCGGTGACGACGATTGTCCCGGTCTTCAAGACCTGCGCGGTGTGCGGCGCGACCAGCGAACACGAGGCGCTTGCCTCTACCAACACTATTGGTCCGCCCGATCTTGACTTGCGGCCTGCGCCTATGGCCAGATGGGCCCTTGCCGAGCAGATCCAGCGATGCCCGGAATGCGGCTACTGCGCCCAGGATCTGGCTGTGGCCGGAGCATCCGCCAGGCAGATCGTTCAGAACGACGCCTACCAAGCCGAGCTTGAGCATGACGGCTATCCCGAACTCACCCGCGAGTATCTCTGCAGCTCACTCCTTCTCTCGGTGGCGGGCGAGGATGGCCGCGCCGGCCGCGCCGCACTTATGGGAGCCTGGGCGGCGGATGACGTCGCCGATGCGGGTCCGGCTGATCTGGGTGTGGCCGACGGCTGGGGGAGCGGGCTCACTCTGCCGCCGGATCCGGCCGAGGAGGAGCGCCGTAAGGCCGCCGCCGGTGCGGCCGCGCACTGCCGCCGACTCGCTATAGGCTACTTCGAGGCCGACCGGAAGAACGGACTGACGTTCGCGGCCGACGAGGACACTGCCGAAGCCATGCTGGCCGATCTTCACCGTAGGGTCGGTGACTTCGAGTCTGCCCGAGCGTGCGCATTGGCCGGAATCGCGAGGGGCGCCGGCGGGTTCGTGCTCGAGGTGTTCAGATTCCAGTTGCTGCTGTGCGACGTCGGCGACACAGCATGCCATAGCGGCGACGAGATCGGGGCCGACCAGGGGTTCAGCATCCTGCTCGGCTGACACGGCGGCCGTATCTCGAACGGCCCGCACATCTGTTGTATAGTGGTATAGCCAATAGAGGTATCGTGAGCGTTGGCTGAATCGCGCTGCCCGAATACTCGGGATAGCTGTATGATTAGCCCCATTAACTAATGCGGCCAGCGCTCTTCCAAAGGAGACAAAGGCGAAATGAGCAAGCACAGCTACGAGCATCTTCTCCAGCCCGGTCAGATCGGCGTCACACGCATCAAGAATCGGATGGTCAGGATGGCGGCCCACCCTGGATTCCCCGAGTATGAAGACGGATTCCTCCAGCCGTTCTACTCCGATCTGTGGATCTCGTTCGCAAAGGGCGGCGCGGGGCTGATCGGCTGTGGGGTTTCGCCTGCACCCGGAGTCGGCTGGTCGCTCGACGACGACAAGTTCATTCCGAGGGTGCTCGAGATGAACAACAAGATCCATGACTACGGGGCGGCGAGCTACGTGCAGATGTTCCACGTCGGGCCGTGGATGCCCGCTCCGATGACCGTGGCGGCGTCGAGCCTGTCGCTCGACGAAATACCGCTCACGGTGCAGAACTTCCCCGATGCGCGGCCAATGACCATTGCCGAGATCAAGGATGTCGTCAAGCAGTTCGGCCAGGTGGCCGAACGGGCCCGACGGGCCGGGTTCGACGCGGCCGAGATCAACGCGGGCTGCAACCACCTGTTCGGCACGTTTCTTTCGCGAGTATGGAACAAGCGGGAGGACGAATACGGATATGCGACTCTTGAGAACCGGTCGCGCTTCGTGGTCGAACTCATACGTGAGATCAAGGCTCAGGCTGGTGACGACTTCGGGGTGATCGTCGTCTACAACGTGGCCGAGCCCGGCATCGATAAGGGCATCACCGCGCAGGAGGGTCGCGAGCTCGCGCAGATCTTCGAGGCGGCAGGCGCCGACGCCATCCACGCGCGCGTCGAGATGTACATCATGCGCGGCAGTCCTCAAGAGAGCGACAGCACGCACTTTCCCGATATGGCCTTCTACCCCGAGGCGCCCGAGTTCGCCAAGGCTTCCGAGGCCGACCTCAGCAGGCACGGAGAGGGCGCTTGGGTACCCTACGCAGCCGGCATCAAGAAGGTCGTGAAGATCCCGGTGATCGGCACCGGCAGGCTCGACGCCGACCTTGGCGACAAGCTGGTCAAGCGGGGGGCGATCGATTTCGTGAACCTGAACCGGCGCATGATCGCCGACCACGACTACGCCAACAAGATCCAGGAAGGAAGGGTCGACGACATAGCGCCCTGCACGGCCTGCATGACGTGCTTCAACAATGTGGAGGCTCAGAAGCAGGTGAAGTGCCGCATCAACGCGGCTACCGGCAAGGAACGCGAGTACGAACTGAAGCCCGCGGGTGTGAAGAAGAGAGTGGTGGTAGTGGGAAGCGGACCTGCCGGCATGGAGACGGCGAGAGTGGCGGCGCTTCGCGGCCATGAGGTCGTTCTTCTGGAGAAAGAGCCGTACCTGGGGGGCAGCCTCAATCTCGCCGCGGTGGTCAAGGGCACCGAGCGCGAAGACATGTTGAAGATCGTCGAATACCTGAAGCTCCAGGTCGAGAAGGCCGGGGTCGATGTGCGCAAGGGCTCCGAGGTCGGTGGAGACACGGTCATGGCTCTCAAGCCAGACGCCGTCGTGGTCGCGGTGGGCGGCAAACACAACATTCCCGACCTGCCCGGCATCGATGGCGACAACGTGCTGACCGGCGAGGAGTTGCACCGCCGGCTCAAGGGCTACCTCAAGGTCACGGGAGCGCGCATGATGACGAAACTGGTCAACATGTACCTGCCTGTGGGCAAGAAAGTCGTCATCGTCGGAGGCACGATCCAGGGCTGCGAGACCGCGGAGTTGCTCGTCAAGAACGGTCGCAAGGTGACGATCGTCGAGCCGGGGCCCGAGATCGGCGAAGGCATGCTGTGGCGCCTGGTCAAGCCGCAGCTGCTGCATTGGCTCGAAGAGAAGGGCGTCGAGATGTTGGCTGGGGTCAAGCTCGAAGAGGCGACCGACAAGGGCCTCGTTATCGCCGACAAGGACGGGCGGAGGCGCCTACTGGAGGCCGACACCATCATCACCGCTCTGCCGCTCGCTCCGAATACTGCGCTGTACGAGGCGATCAAGGACTCCGTCTGCGAGGCGTATCTCATCGGCGACTCGAAAGAACCGGGCTTGGTGGTCGACGCTATCGCCGCCGGGGCCGCGGTGGCTCGCGCCATCTGATGGCGACGGCCGGTCAGACAATCGGGAAATGGGGAAGACCATGAAAGCGGTGCTGTACGAAGGTCCGGGCGTCATGAAGGTGATCGAGGCGCCGAAGCCTCAAGCCGGAGCCGGCGAGGTGGTCGTCAGGGTCACGATGTGCGGCATCTGTGGCACCGACGTCCATTCCTACATGCATGAGGGGATACTATTTCCGGGCACGGTCTTCGGGCACGAGACCGTCGGGGTCGTCGAGCAGATCGGAGCGGGAGTCGAGGGCTTCGTCGCCGGCGACCGCGTGGCTGTCGGAGCGCCGGGATCGTGCCCCGAAGGCTGCTACTACTGTCGCATCGGGCGGTCGACGCTCTGCGTCAACGGGTTTGGCCGCACTCTCGGCATCGGGCCGGGCACTCAGGGAGCGTATGCCGAGTACGTGCTGGCGAGGCATCCCAATCGCATGCTCGTCAAGATCCCCGACGCGGTGGCCGACGAAGACGCCGTTCTCTTCGACATCTTCGCGACGGCCTTTCACGGGTTCAGGAGATCATCGTTCAGGGCCGGCGTGAACGTCGCCGTGGTCGGCGCGGGGGCCATTGGTCTCTCGATGGTGCAGCTTCTGAGACTGGCGGGCGCCGGGCACATCACTGCCGTCAACCGCGCTCTCAAGAAGCGCACGATGGCGCTGGAGTTCGGGGCCGATCTGGCCCTCAGCCCGGCTGAGGAGCCCGATCTGCCTGGTAAGGTCAAAGCCCTGTACGATGGGCGAGGGGCCGACATCGTATACGAGTGCGCGGGCAACCCCGTGGCGGTGGGGCTTTCGGTGGCGCTGGCCCGGCCGGGAGGAGAGGTGATCCTTATCGGCACGAATCCGGAGCCGCTGTCGACCATCAACGAGATCCAACTTGGTCTGTTCGAACTCGATCTGAAAGGCTCCTTCGCCTACGACGAGGACGAGATCCGCACGGTGCTCCGTTTCATGGAGAAAGGGTCGATCTCGACAAGTGGGATGCTCAACAAGACTTTCAAGCTCGAAGAGGCGGCGGATGCCCTGGAGGAGTTGTCGAAGACGACCGAGCCGGTGAGGTATGCCCTGGTACCGTAGCGCGACGCCTGTGGCTGAGGGTTGACATGGCCCCCGGCGCTCCCTAGTCTCATCGGAGCACCAAGCGCCGTCCCGAAAGGCTGAATCCGCCGATGTCCCAGTCGTTCAATGTCGTTCACGCGAAGCGGATCATCCCCGGCTGGGTCGGGTTCGCCCTGGCGTCGTTCTTGTGCTACGGCATTACCAACTCGTTGCTCGGGGCGATCTTCGAGTGGAGCGATCGAAACCCGGACACGCCGGTGACAGCTCCGTTCATCCTCTGGATCACCATGGGTGTCGTTGGTCTGGGCGCCGGGGGGGTGTTTACGGCGAGCGGCCGGGGCTACAAGGGGTTACCGTCGCGCCGGTTCGTGTGGATCGCGGCTTTCGCTGGGGTGACACTCTCGGCCGGCATGCTCACTCTGAAGCTCGGGCTCGCGAGCGACCCCGACGCGAAGGGTCCCATCGTGGCCATAGCGTCGGCGAGCGCGATGATCGTCGCCCTGGGGGCGTTCGTTGTGTTGCGCGAACGCCTCAGCAAGGTGCAGTTGCTCGGAATGCTGGTGATCATCGGGGGCATCGTCGTCATGGCCCTGGGCTCCGGGGCGAGTTCGAGCGCGCGCGGACTTCTCTTCGGCCTAGCCACCATGGTGCTCTTCGGTGTGACGAACTTCCTTCTGAAGTACGCCGGCCATCACGGCTGCGATTCGGTGACGACAACCGCCGTCCTCTGGCTATCGGCGGGCGCGTGCGGTCTCGTCGCGATCGTGGTCAGCTTGGCGGCGTATGGCCACCTGCCCGGCATGCAGGAGCTTCCCCTTATCCTGTGGGCGGTCGCGGCGGGTGTGACACTGTCTCTGGGCATGCTCTTCCTGAAGCTGGCGGTGACCAGGGGACCCGGAGGACCCGCGGCGGCGATCACCGGCTCGAACTCAGTCCTCGTCGCCGTGTTCGAATTCCTGGTTTTCGCCCACGTTCCACCCGCGCAGAAGCTCGCCGGGATGGGAGTCGCCGTCGCGGGAATCATCATCCTCGGCCTAGGCGGTGGCGGCGTAGCGCCCGCGAGCCGGGGTGCGGAGACGGCGGGCGGCCCGGTGGCCGCGGAGGCGATGCCGGACGAAGCGACCGGGCCGGGGGCCTAGCGGCCTCCTAGCCTTTCTAGAGGTCGCTCAACGCAGGAGGTCTCGTCCGTGGCGCCGCAGCGACTCCATCAACTGCTCGAGGTGGGCCGGCGTGGTTAGGGGGTTGATGATGGTCACCCGTAGCGCGCCGAAGCCCTCGTGCTTGGAGGGCACGATGTAGAACTCCCCCGATTCGATCAGGCGCCGGCGCAATTCGAGCTGGAAGGCGCCGACTTGCTCGGGGGCCGCGCCGCGCAAGGTGGACGGCACGTGTCTGAAGACCACGATGTTGCATTGGGGCTCGTGCAGAGGTTCGAAGTCATCGGCCGCGGAGAGCATGTCGTAGAAGGCGCCACCGAGAGCGAACGTCACATCGACCATGTCGGCGAAGAGCCGTCGCCCGAACAGGGCCCACACGCCCCACAAGCCGAACGTCGCGGCCCTCTTGGTGCACTCGATCGTTCTCACGCCGCTGTCGTATTCGGCTAGGCCCGGGGCGGCCGGATCGAAGAGATAGGGAGCGTCTTGTTGAAACGCGTCGAACCTCCGTGCTTTGTCGCGGTAGAGCACGAAGGCGCAGAGGCCGGGTACGAACAACATCTTGTGGGCGTCCCAGACCACGCTGTCGGCCAGTTCGATACCGGCCACCAGGTGGCGATGACGGTCGCTGAGGACGGCCGCTCCGCCGTGAGCGGCATCGACGTGGAGCCAGACACCGTGGCGGCGGCACACCGAGGCGACATCATCGAGTGGGTCGAAGGCTCCGATGGGCGTCGCGCACGCGCAGGCTACCACTGCCACGACCGGACGGCCTTCGCTCCTGAGCCGGCCCAACTCCTCGTCGAGTTGCGCCGGATCCATCCTTCTGCGCGCGTCGAGCCCTACCCGGACGATCTGCCGGCTGCCCAGCCCGAGAATGCCCGCGGCCCGGGCCACGCTGTAGTGGGAGTCGGCCTGGGCCACCACGACGGGCAGGGGGCCCGCTCCTGCCAGGCCGCGGTCCCAAGCGTCGCCTAGGGCGACGTTTCGAGCGGTCAGCAGCCCGGTGAGGTTGGCGAGCGATCCGCCGTGAGTCACAGCTCCGGCGAAAGAGCCGGGCGCCCACCCGATCGCTTCGCCCAACTCACTTACCATGGCCTGCTCGACGGCGGTGGCCCAGGGTCCCATCTCGTAGATCGCCATGACCTGGTTGGTGACAGAGCCGACCGCGTCGAAGAGACCGGCGATGGGCACGGGGGCCGGAACTTGATGACCGACGTAGCGCGGGTCGTGGAGGTTGAGCCCACGGCGTAGCATCTCCTCCACCAGAGTGGAGAAGTGCTCGGCTACAGGCGATTCGCCGTCTGCGAGGAGCGCCCGGGCGTCGGCTATGGCCTCCGGTGGGTCGGCCCAAGGCAGTACCGAGCCGTGTGACTGCTGCGCGCGCTGGAGATTGGCGGCCAAGAGATCGGCTAACCGATGACCCGCCTCTCTGAAGACGCGAGGATCATACGCGGCGGCGATGCGCTCGCGGGCCGCCGCGATCCCGTCATGCGGGTTAGACATAGGCGAAGGTGCCTCCGAGCAGTGTGAACGGACGGCCTATTGTCCGTCGCCTGGCCGCCGGGCGCAATGGCGCTCGTTGCGTCACGGGAGGCGCCGGGGAAACCGTCGTCGCGGTCGCTTTCGCGCCCGCCTCTGCCGATGCCGCCCGTCGGGGGGACTTCCTGTCCGAAGAGCGTGGTAGGTTGGTGTGGTCACAGGAAGCCCCCACCGTCGTCGGAGGACGAAGATGTTGGTAGCGTTGGCTGTAGTGTGCGTCGTCTTGCTGGTGGTCGCCATAGTGCTTCTGGCGGCGGTTCTCGCCCGGGCCAGGCGCGACGTTTCGGGTCCGGCTCTCGAGCAGCTGGCCTGCGGGCAAGACCGCACCGAACGCCTCCTCCGCGAGGAAATGGAGCGGGGTCGCGAAGAGGCGGGGCGCACGGCCCTCCGGCTTCGTGAGGAGTTGGGCGGCCTGGTGAGAGCTTGGGGAGATACGGCGGTCGACAATATTGGGCGGCTGGGCCTCCAGCAGAAGAACCAACTCGACATCTTCAGCCAGCAGTTGGCGCTGCTGACCGGCTCCAACGAGAAACGCATGGTCGAACTGCGCGATGCGGTCGACACGAGGCTGCGAAGTCTGCAGGAGGACAATGCGTCGCGGCTCGAGCAGATGCGTCAGACCGTGGACGAGCGTCTGACCACTACTCTCGAGAAGCGGCTTGGAGATTCGTTCAGCCAGGTCAGCGAGCGTCTGGAGGCGGTTCACAAAGGCCTGGGAGAGATGCAGCAGTTGGCAGCGGGGGTCGGCGATCTCAAGCGGGTCTTGACCAATGTGAAGACCCGGGGCACGTGGGGCGAGGTGCAGCTCAACATGCTGCTCGAGCAAGTGCTGACGCCCGAGCAGTACGAAGCGAACGTCGCCTGCAAGGCAGGCAGCGCCGACCGCGTCGAGTACGCTATCCGTCTCCCCGGACAGAGCGATGACGGGTCTCCAGTGTGGCTTCCTATCGACGCCAAGTTTCCCTTGGAGGACTATCAGCGAATGCTCGAGGCGCAGGCGCAGGGCGACGGACCCACGGTGGAGGTCGCGCTGAGGGCTCTCGAGAATCGCATCAGGGCTTCCGCCAAGGACATCCAGGGCAAGTACCTCGACCCACCCCACACGACCGACTTCGCCGTGATGTTCTTGCCCACCGAAGGCCTTTACGCCGAGGTCTTGCGACGCCCGGGCTTAGCAGAGACGCTTCAAGGCGACTGCCGGGTGATCGTGGCGGGGCCGACCACCCTTGCGGCGCTTCTCAACAGCTTGCAGATGGGCTTTCGGACGCTTGCCATCGAGAGACGCTCGAGCGAGGTCTGGCAATTGCTCGGCGCGGTCAAGACTCAGTTCGGGCAGTTCGGGGCGCTGCTCGACAAGGTGCACAAGAAGCTCGATCAGGCCTCCAACACCATCGACGAGGCCGCCCGCAAGAGCCGCACCATCGAGCGGAGGCTCAAGACCGTGCAGGAGATACCGGCCGGCGCGGCGTCCGGGCTCCTGGCGCTCGATGCCGCTGAGGGCGAAGACTGCGACGACGTTGGCGAGCCGGAGTCGGTCGATGCCTGATTGGGTACTAGGCCGTAGTGGTAGTCAGTTCTCCGACGGGAGGTTCTTGCGTAGAAAGTCCGCGAGAATGCCGTACACCTTATCGGCCTGCGTTCCAGTGAGTAGGTCGGTGCCGTGGTCAGAACCAGAGACGATCTTGAGGTCGCCCGTGTTGCTCGACAACCGTTGGAGCTCCAGAGCCTCGTCTGCTCCAGCATCGTCTTTGGCGGCGATGAACAGGAGTGGGCAGTAGATGTCCCCGATCGACTTGCCCGCGGCGAGGCCTTCGAAGCTAACGGGCGCGGACAGGCTCGCCACTCCCGCCACGGTGATCCGCCGGCCTGCGGTCTGAGAAGCCGACAGTTGCGACGTGAAGAGAACCGACGCTGCCTTGAGCGAGGCTGTACCGCCCATGGACGCTCCGACCAGCACCACTCTGGTGGCTCCGGCATCCGTCAGCGTCTGGCAGGCGGCGATGACATCGCGGTCGAGGTACGCGATCTCTTTGGAGCCTTCGGATAACCCGTATCCACGGAAGTCGTACGTCAGCACCTGGTAGCCATCGGCCGCCAGGCGTTTCGCCACCGCATACCAACTCTTCTGGTCGGCGGGGAACATGTGTGACAGCACGACCCCGTTCGCGCCACGGCCGAACAGGTGGCCGCTCAGCAATACGCCGTCGTCGGTCGTGAATGTGACCTGACGGCCTGGGACGGTAGATGCCTGATCGGACGCGGAGTCTCCGCAGCCGGTGGCGGTGAGTAGGAGGATGAGCGACAGCAAGCAAAGGGCCGCGAAGCGCGTCTTTGCGGCGTAGGCGTGTGTAGTTTGGGCCTCAGACATGCCGTCCTCCCGGAGATCGACTCTGGTGATGGTACAACGGCCTGCCGTCAACATGCCAGGCCCAGAGCAACGCGTAGGTCTCGTGCCATCTTCCCCTTGGGGCACCGCAGGCTGTAACATGACACGGTCGACTTCCGGCCGTGCACTGCGGACCGTGATCAACTACGACCAGGGCGGGTGCAATCGACATGAATGCCGACGACAGAACCGAACAGCTCCGTCGCCTGAAGCAGGATGCGGTCCGCACTGGGGGACCGGAGCGCATGGCCGCTCGGCGGCGACGAGGAGCGGGCACCGCCCGCGAGCGGGTCGTGCAGCTTCTCGACCCAGGCACATTCGTTGAACTCGATGTGTTCATCGAGGGGGCGGTCACGGGTCATGGGCGTGTGAACGGGCACAACGTCTATGTATTCTCGCAAGATGGTGAGGCCCTCGAGCGGTCGCCGGCTGTGGCCTTCGCGGCCAAGCTCGTCAAGGTCATGGACCTTGCGATGAAGAACGGTGCGCCGGTGGTGGGCATCTACGATTGTGGTGCGGGACTCGGGGCTTCCGCCTCGCTGGGTGCCTACGCCGAGCTGTTCTTCCGCAATGTCATGGCTTCGGGGGTGGTGCCTCAGATAGCGGCGGTGATGGGGCCTTGCCCGGGGGCAGGGGCGTTCTCCCCGGCGCTTGCCGACTTCACGATCATGGTCAAAGGTTCGAGCCTTCTGTATCTTGGGTCGCCCGCAGTCGCCGGCGGCAGCGACGATCGGGAGATAGCCTTTGAGGAACTCGGGGGGGCGAGGACTCACGCTGAGAAGAGCGGTGTCGCTCATCTGGCGGCTGATGACGAGCAGGAGTGCTTCGAGATGATCCGTATCCTCCTCTCGTATCTTCCGGGCAACAACCTCGACGTTCCGCCTCGTGTCGCGCTCGCAGACCCTTCTGACCGAATGGATGAAGGACTGGTCGCCTTGGGAGCGGTCGTTCCCGATGAAACGTACGACGTGCGCGACATCATCGGGCACGTGGTCGACGGCGGCGAGTTCTTCGAGTTGACTCCCTTGTGGGCGGAGAATCTGGTGACCGGCTTCGCGCGGTTGGGGGGCAGGACCATTGGGATGGTCGGCAACCAGCCCGATAAGCTGGGTGGCATGCTCGATCTCGACGCCACGGCCAAGGGCGCACGGTTCGTGCGATTCTGCGATTCCTTCAACATCCCGGTCGTGACACTTGTCGACTCGCCGGGCTTCGTGCCCGGCAGCGCTCAGGAACATGCGGGCGCCATACGGGGGGCGGCGAAGCTGCTGTACGCGTTCTGCGAAGCTACCGTCCCGAAAATAACCCTCGTTACGCGGAAGGCCTATGGCGAGGCCTTCGAGATCATGTGCTCGAAGCACATTCGGGCCGATTTCAACTTTGCGTGGCCGGCGGCCGAGATCGCCGCGATCGGACCCGCCGGGACTCTCGATAGGCAGGATTTTGGCTCGCCGTATGACGCCGCGGTGGCGGGCCACCTCGACGACGTCATCGAGCCTGTCGAGACCCGGCCACGACTCATAGCCGCGCTCGAAGCGTGCGCCTCGAAGCGCGAAGGCCGCCCGCCGAAGAAGCACGGCAATATTCCTCTGTGACGACCTTCGAATAATGGGAGGCCAGCCAATGCCGACCTCTGACAAACCCGTGTACATCATGGATGTGGTGCTGCGCGATGCGCACCAATCGCTGCTTGCGACCCGGATGCGCACCGAAGACATGCTGCCCATCGCCGACAAGCTCAACCGGGCCGGATACTGGTCGCTGGAGATGTGGGGGGGAGCCACCTTCGACTCCATGATGCGCTTCTTGAACGAAGATCCCTGGGAGCGAGTGCGCAAGCTCAAGGCGGCGCTGCCCGACACGCGCCTGCAGATGTTGCTGCGCGGCCAGAACGTGGTGGGCTATCGCAACTACGCCGACGACGTATTGCGGGAGTTCGTACGGCTCTCCGCTCAAGCCGGCATCGACGTCTTCCGGGTGTTCGACGCGCTGAACGATCCTCGCAACATGGCTGAGGCCATCAAGGCCGTCAAGGAGAACGGCAAGTGGGTCGAGGGCACCATCAGCTACACCAAGAGCCCGGTGCACAGCGTGCCTTCGTTCTTGACCTACGCCGGGCAGTTGGTCGAAATGGGCGCCCAGAGCATCTGCATCAAGGACATGGCCGGGCTGCTCGATCCGAACGACGCCTACGAGTTGGTCAGCGCGCTCAAGTCGACCTACCCCGACGTTCTCGTACATATGCATTCGCACTACACTTCAGGCATGGCTTCCATGGCTTACCTGAAGGCCGTCGAAGCCGGGGCTGACATCCTTGACTGTGCGATCTCGTCGCTCTCTATGGGGACTTCGCATCCGCCGACGGAATCCATGGTGGCAGCCCTTTCTGGGTCGAGTCGCGCCACGGGCATGGACATCGGGCTGCTCGAGGATATCTCGGAATACTTCAAGAACGTACGCAAGAAGTACTCGGCGTACGAGAGCGCCTTCACCGCGGTAGATCCGGCGGTTCTTCTATGGCAGATCCCGGGCGGCATGATCTCGAACCTCTCGACACAGCTGAAGGAGCAAGGTGCGCTCGACCGTATGTCTGAGGTCATGCAGGAAGTGCCGCGCGTGCGCAAGGAGTTGGGATATCCGCCGCTTGTGACGCCCACTTCGCAGATCGTAGGCACCCAGGCGACGCTCAACGTCCTCATGGGGCGCTACAAGATGGTGACGAAAGAGACGCGCGGGTACGTGCAGGGCTTCTACGGACGGTCGCCTGCCCCTGTGGATCCCGAGGTGCAGAAGCTCATCATCGGCGACGAGCAGCCCATAACGACTCGCCCGGCTGACTCGCTGGAGCCGGAGCTGCCCAAACGCCGTGCCGAACTCGACGAGATGGGTCTCAAGTACAGCGAGGAAGATCTGATCTCGTACGCTCTGTTTCCCCAAGTCGCGCTCGAGTTCTTTGCGAGGCGCGACAGGAGCGAGCGACCGCATGAGGAGCTGGCGGCGCTCGTCGCGGCGGTTGCCGATCTGCTCGGCGTCCAGGATGAGGCCTGCGTAGCGCAGGTGGTCACGCTGGAGGCGGGGGCAGAGGGGGTCAACGGCGATAGTGGAGCGGACAAGCTGGTGGCCGTCACCGAGCCCGGGGCGGCCTGGGCCGCCGCTGGGCGCCAGGATTTGCTGGCCAGCCGAACCGTGGCCTGGAGGTATTGAGCGTGAAATTCAAGATCCAGATAGACGTCGCCGAGCACGAGGTCGAGGCAACCGCTGCCGGCAGTGTGAGCGTGGGCGGGGAGGCCTTCGAGGCGAAAATGACCAAGCCGTCGGCAGACCGCCGGAACGTGCAGGTGGGCGACAAGACCTACGAGATACGAGTGGTCGAGAACTGCGCCGACACCGGCATCTTCGTGCTGGAGATCGCCGGCGAGCGGGTGCCTATCACGGTCAGCGACGTTGCCAAGAGCGCGCCAGTAGCGACAGCTGCCGTTCTGGGAGTGCCGGCAGCCGAGCCGGCACCCGCTGAGGTGAAGCACGGAGTATGGGCCCCGGTGCCAGGCAAGATCGTCAACGTGATGGTCAAGGCTGGTGATAAGGTCGAAGAGGGGGCCCCGGTCGCGGTCCTCGAAGCCATGAAGATGGAGAATGAGCTTCACTCGCCTGTCAAGGGCACCGTGACGGCGGTGATGATCAAGAAGGGCGACCAGGCCGAGAAGGGCCAGCTGCTGATCGCCTTCGAATAGTGGCTCGGTAGTATCGCGCGGCCGGCTCGCCGATCGAAGCCACCGGCCTGCAGGACTGTGGTCTAGCGGGGTAGGGCCCGAATACTGTCGGCCCGCTGGTCGAGAGCCTCAGCTTGGTCAGAACGCCCGGACTGTCGATACAGTGCTGACAGACCCTCGAGGCTTTGGGCCACGTCGGGGTGGTCGGGCCCGAGTGTCTTCTCGCGGATCGCGAGGGCACGCTGGTACTGTGTCTCCGATGCGTCGTACTGCTTCTCCAGCCGTGAGAGTTCGGCGAGGCCGAAGAGGGCGGAGCCAACATCCGGATGATCGGGGCCCATCGCTGTCTCGGCGATCGCGAGCGCACGTTCGTAGAGCGGCCGCGCGTCGCTATATCTGCCCTGCGACCGATAGACATCGGCTAGGTTCTCGAGACTGGTGGCTACGTGAGGGTGGTCCGCGCCGAGGCTGCTCTCACGAATGGCAAGAGCTCTGCGATGCAGCGGCTCGGACTCTTCGCAGAGACCTTGCGCGTCGTACATAACGGCTAGATTGCCCAGCCCGGTAGCGACGTCGGGATGATCGGGGCCGAGAAGCTTCTCCCAGATGGCGACCGAACGCTCGTACAAGGGCTCGGCTTCATCGTATCTGCCCTGCACAGAGAACAACACGGCCAGGCCGTTTAGGGTCAAGGCGGTCTGAGGGCTGTCGGCGCCAGGCGATTTGTCGCCGACGGCGAGAGCGCGCTGATACAGAGACTCGGCTTGCGCGTAGCGACCCTGCACGTAGCAGAGCTCAGCCAAGCTTGCGAGGCTTTCTCCAAGCGCGGGATCATCGGGGTCGAGACTGCTCTGCCTGATGGCCAAAGCACGCTCATGGAGCGCCTCGGCCTGCGAATACTGGTCTTGAACCCTGGCCAAGTCCGCGAGCGCCGCCAGGCTCGACGCGACTTCCGGATGCTGGTCACCCAAGGATCTCTCGCGTATGGCGAGGGCCCCGGCATGCAGCTCCTCCGATCGTGCGTAGCGGCCCATCAGCCCGTGGAGAGCGGCGAGATCACTCAGAGACGATGCGACCAAAGGGTGATCGGCGCCGAGGCTCTTTTCGTCTGATGCTGAGGGCCCGCTCAAAGAGGGGCTCAGCATCGGGATACTTCTCTTGCGCTCTGTAGGAGCGGGCCAGCTCGCTCAGGCTGGTCGCCACATCGGGATGATCGGACCCCAATGCGGCTTCAAGAATCTCGACGGAACGCCGATGCATCACTTCTGCCGATGCGTGGTCGCCCGCCGCGTCGCGAGAGACCGCATAGGCCCGCAACGTCGACGCTAGACTCGGACGGTCATTGCCTTCCGCCGCTGTCTGGATGCTGATGGCTTGCTCAAATAGCGGGGTGGCGGCGTCGTTCTCGCCCCTCGTCGCGAGCAGGGATGCCAACTTGTCGTAGCTGCGTGCGACTCTCGGGTGCGAGCCGCTGAATACCCGGGTGCGGATGTCGAGCGCGCGGCGGAGGTAGCCTTCAGCTTCTTCGAAGCGGGAGTGCGCGGCGGCGACCTCTCCAAGATCGTCGAGCGCGTCGGCGACCTCGGCATGGTCGAGGCCGAACACACGCTCCTTGACCTCCAGAACGCGGCGGCACAGCCGCTCGGCTTCGGCAAATCGGTTACGCGAGCAATACGCCCGGGCTAGGCTTTCGAGACCGAGCAGCAGATCGGGATGATCGGCGGGAAGAGCGGCATCGCGGATTGTCAATGCCCGTTCGAAGAACGATTCGGCGAGCACATAGCGTCCACGCGATTCATGGAGAACACCGAGATCGCCGAGTATGTCCGCGACTTCGCGATGCTCCGGCCCTAGGAGCGTCTGGGCGATCTGCAGAGCTTGCTCCGCAAGGAACAAGGCTTGGTCGTACTCGGCGCGCTCGAAGAGAGACGTCGCCTCGGCAACCAGCGGGGACCAATCATCTATGCGGGTATTGGCATTCATAGGTGCCAAACTGTATCGGCTTGACCGCTGCTCGTCAACCCACAGAGGGCGGCGGCGCCTTGAAGGGAAAAAGGTTTTGTGCAAAACTGTTTTTTCCAAAACCAATATTGGGCGAGGCTCTTGCCTGACCGCTGGACGGGCCCGCTACCTCGGTGATGTCGTGATTGATTCAAGCGAAGCAAAGAACTGCGGCCTGCCCATGCCCGAACTGGAGAACGTCGATCCTCTCACGGCGCGCGTTTTCCATTCCTTGGGCAGAGTCATGCACCTCAACCGCTTGGTAATGGCTCGGACCATGGGCCAGCACGGGGTTCAGTTCCCCGAGGCTCTCACGTTGACGCTACTAGTCAGCAATGACGCCATGAGCCAGAGTGAGTTGGCGGAGGTTCTTCACCTCTCTCATCCTCGGGTAAGCACGATTCTCAACGCGCTCGAGAGGGGCGGCGCGGTGCAGCGCCGGCCCGATGAGAACGATCGCCGGCTGGTGCGGGTGTTTATTACCGACGAGGGCCGCCGGCGCGAACGCATCCATCGGTCGGTGATGGGCACGTATGTCGGTCGGAGCATAGGTGGCCTACCCGAGGCCGATCGCTTGGAGCTCGAAAGGCTGCTGAACGATCTCGCGGAATGCATCAAGGTCGTGCTCCAGGAAGAGCACGAAGGAAAGTCGTAGGGGGAGGGCAAGAAAGCGCGATGGTATCTCTGCTGTCAAAATATCTCAGACCGTACTGGCACGCGATCACGGTGATCGTGTTCCTCCTGCTCGCTCAGGCTGTGGCGAACCTCTATCTGCCAACGCTCAACGCGAACATCATCAATAACGGCGTCATCACCGGCGACACGGACTACATCGGCAGGATGGGTGGCTACATGCTTATGGTCGCGGTGTTGCAGACCGCCTGTGCCATCGCCTCGACCTACATCGCGGCCCGGACTGCCATGAGCTTCGGACGCGACGTTCGTGGCGCGCTCTTTCGGAAGGTCGAGAGCTTCTCCCAGGCTGAGGTCAACCGCTTCGGAACGCCCTCTCTCATCACCCGCAACACCAACGACGTTCAGCAGGTGCAGATGATGGTCGTGCTGGGATTGTCGTTGCTCATATTCACCCCGATGATGGCGATCGGCGGCATCATCATGGCCCTTCGTCAAGACAGGCCGCTATCCCTGAGCCTGGCGGTGATCCTACCGGTCATGGTCGTGTTCCTCGTTCTCGTGATCCGCCGAGCGATCCCGCTGTTCCGCGGAATGCAGAAAAAGATCGACCGCATGAACCAAGTGATGCGAGAGATGCTCACCGGCGTGCGGGTCATCCGCGCGTTCGCCCGTGATAAGTACGAGGAGAGGCGCTTCGAGGAGGCCAACCAGGACCTGACCAAGATCGGCGTCAGCGTCATGCGGCTGTTCGCGGTGATGTTCCCAACGCTATTCGGGATTCTCAACCTCTCGGTCGTAGCAATCCAGTACTTTGGTGCCTACCGGATCGACAGCGGGAGCATGGAGTTCGGCAGCTTGACGGCCTTCATCAGCTACGTGATGCAGATCCTGTTCTCGGTGCTCATGGCCACGATGCTCGCCGCGTTCATCCCTCGAGCGGCGGCTTCGGGAACCCGCATCCAGGAGGTGCTCGAAGTGGTCCCCAGCATCGGGGACCCGGCGGCCCCCATCGGCCCGGCCGGTCTCGACGGGGGTCCTCGGGGAGTCGTCGAATTCAAAGACGTGGAGTTCCGCTACCCGGGCGCCGAAGAGGCGGTGCTATCGCACATCACCTTCACGGCTGCTCCCGGCCAGACGACGGCGATCGTGGGCAGCACCGGCAGCGGCAAGTCGACGCTGATCAGTCTCCTCCCACGGCTGTACGATGTCACCTCGGGCTCTATCGAGATAGACGGGCGTGACATACGTCTCATGGACAGGGCTCAACTCTGGGACCAGATCGGGTTCGTGCCACAGAAGGCCTTCTTGTTCTCGGGCACGATCGCGAGCAACCTGAAGTACGGTAAGGACGACGCAAGCGAGGAAGAGCTTTGGCGGGCTCTTGACATCGCCCAGGCCGGCGAGTTCGTCCGCGCCATGCCCGAGGGGCTCGACGAGCCTATCGTCCAGGGCGGCGCCAACGTCTCCGGCGGCCAACGCCAACGCATCGCGATTGCCCGCGCATTGGTCAGAAACGCGTACCTCTACATTTTCGACGACAGTCTGTCGGCGCTCGATTTCAAGACCGACTCGATGCTGCGAGCGGCTCTCAAACGGGAAGTGCGTGACGCGACGGTCCTGGTTGTGGCCCAGCGCGTAAGCAGCATCATGCATGCCGATCAGATCATCGTGCTCGACGAGGGCACGATCGTAGGTTTGGGCACGCACGGGGAACTCCTACAGACCTGCGAGACCTACCAGGAGATCGTCTATTCGCAGCTGTCGGCGGAGGAGGCGGCATGAGCGCCGACGCAGAGGGGAGCCGCGAGAAGCGGGGGCCCGGTCTGGCCGGAGGACCCGGCAAGCGCGGCGGCCCCGGGCATTTCGGTCCCCCCGGCCTCGTCGGCAGCGGCGAGAAGGCTAAGAACTTCAGGTCTTCGTTCAAGCGGCTGCTGGGCCAGCTGCGGCCCGAGCGCAAAGTGCTGCTCGTGGTCGTTCTCCTGGCAATAGTGGCCGTGACCTGCCAGGTGGGGGCCCCGAAGGTTCTTGCCAAGGCGACCAACGCGATCTTCGGCGGGGCTATCAGCAGACAAATCAATGACTACGCGGGCGACAACTGGACGAAGGAGCAGGTGGTCCAGCAGATCGAAGCGAGTGGAGAGACCGATCGCGCGAAGATGGTCGGCAGCTTGGATCTGAGGCCCGGCCGAGGAGTTGATTTCGGCTACGTTGGCCGCATCGTCGCCATCGTCACGGCCATCTACCTGTTGAGCTCGCTCTTCGCGTGGCTCCAGGGGTACCTGATGGCGGGCATTGTGCAGAGGACGGTCTATCGGTTGCGCCGCGACGTCGATCTCAAGGTTGCCCGCTTGCCGCTCAAGTTCTTCGACGGCCGCGCGCGGGGAGACATCCTCAGCCGTCTCACGAACGACATCGACAACATCCAACAGACCATGCAGCAGGTGCTGACGCAGATAATCTCGTCGTTCCTGACCATCATCGGGGTGCTGGCCCTCATGTTCTGGATCAGCCCGCTGCTGGCGCTCATCTCGCTAATCGTGCTGCCCGTGTCGGCAACTCTCGCCATGGTCATCGCGAAGCGTTCCCAGAAGCAGTTCACCCTGCAGTGGGAACGCACAGGCTACCTGAACGGGCATGTCGAAGAGATGTTCAGCGGCCACAATATCGTCAAGATCTTTGGCCGCCAGAAAGAAGCCGTTGCGGCGTTCGACGAGCAGAACGCAGAACTCTACGACGCCAGCTTCAAGGCCCAGTTCATCTCGGGCATCATCATGCCGGTCATGATGTTCGTGTCGAACCTGAATTACGTGGCCGTCTGTGTGTTGGGGGGTCTACGGGTGGCAAGCGGCACCATGACCATCGGCGACGTCACCGCCTTCGTCCAGTACGTACAGCAGTTCGGGCAACCCATCACACAGGTGGCAAGCGTCGCCAACGTGTTGCAGTCGGCGGTCGCCTCCTCGGAGCGGGTGTTCGAGATGCTCGACGAGGTCGAGGAATCCGCCGATCCTGTCAACCCGCCGGTACTCACCGAGGCGACGGGCCATATCGTCTTCGAGGACGTGTCGTTCAGGTACGTGCCCGATACGCCTCTCATCGACAACCTCGATCTCGAGGTGTTGCCCGGCCAGACAGTGGCGATCGTCGGACCCACAGGCGCCGGCAAGACCACGTTGGTCAACTTGCTGATGCGCTTCTATGAGATCGACGGGGGCAGCATCAGAATCGACGGGGTCGACACCCGCACGATGGCGAGAGCTGACCTGCGCCGGCTGTTCGGCATGGTGCTCCAGGATGCTTGGCTCTTCTCGGGCACTATCGGCGAGAACATTGGGTACGGCCACGAGGGCGCAAGCCACGATGAGATACAGGCCGCGGCCGAAGCCGCGCACGTGCATCACTTCGCGAAGACCCTACCCGAAGGCTACGACACGAGAATCGAGGACGACTCGACGAATATCTCCCAGGGCGAGCGCCAGCTTCTCACCATCGCGCGCGCATTCCTTGCCGACCCGCAGATACTCATCCTCGACGAGGCCACGAGTTCGGTCGATACCAGGACCGAGGTGCTGATCCAGCGGGCGATGTCGAGGCTGCTGAAGGGGCGTACGAGCTTCGTTATCGCGCACAGGCTTTCGACCATCCGAGATGCCGACGTGATCTTGGTCATGGACCAGGGCGCCATCGTTGAGCAGGGCACGCATCAGGATCTGCTGTGCAGGCGCGGCTTCTACTACGACCTGTACAACAGCCAGTTTGCCGACGCTCTGGAAGACGCCTGCTAGGCGTCTGCGGGGCGCCGAACCATCCGATGCACAAGACCCCGGCGCCCTCTGTGGGCGCCGGGGTCTTGTGTTTGCCGCGAGGAGGTCGTCGCCGAGCAGCCGCCTGGTATCAGGGCGAGACCACGCTGTACATCCAGTTGCGCTTGCCGTCGGTGTTGGAGCTGTCAGCTCGCACAAAGAAGCTCTGCCCGGTCACCCACGTGTGTGTTGAGGTCGTCAGCGAGAGTAGGGCGGCCGAAACGTAGGTAGCGCTGCCGAGCGACGCGCCGAGAGGGTTGAGATAGGCCCATAAGACCTTGCCATTCCATTCACTGAGGCCGGCGGCGACGGTCACCTTCTGCTGGCCGTTGGTCGCGCTCACGTAGCCGGTGCCGGCCGCGTCGTCGTCGTAGATCCACTGGATGGTGCCGTAGAGCCAGGTCTTGCCATCGATGCTGCCGTCATCGACAGTGACCATCACCTGTTCGACTCCCCAGGCGCCGGGAGTGTTCTGGCCCCACGTATGGGCCACGTAGCCGTCGCCGTCGGTCGTGCCGATGAGGAGATCGGTCAGAAGTGAGAGGCCGGCGCCTTCGAGTTGTGAGGTCGTGAGATAGACGCTGATGCCTGGATAGCCTCTGCCGAATTGATCGAGCACGCGCACAGTGACCGTGTTCTGCTCGAGACCGGCCACCGCGTAGTCGATCTTGGCTGCAGGCGCTGTACTGGTAGTGGTGGAGGTACTCGCGGGCACCGACGAGGTGGTGGTTGAGGCCGTCGTCGTCGTGGTGGTCGACGCGGTGGTCGTGGTCGATACCGGCGCCGTTGTGGTCGGACCGCTGGTCGTGGTTGTGGTGGCGGGAGGAGTCAGCGTGGCCAGCAGATTGTGCAGTACCTGTGCCACTTCACCCCGGGTCATCGGCCCGTAGGGGCTGAGGCCCGAGAGGGCGATGCCCGCGAGGAGCCCGTTGTACTCGGCTCGGGCAGCGTTGCCCCCGTGAACCGGATCGTTCGCCCAGCCGGCGCTGCCGGTCCATCCCGAAGGTGGAGCCGAGAGTAGTCCGGGCCTCAGATCGTCGGCGGTCCTCACCACCATGCTGAGGAGCTGGTAGCGCGTGATATTCGCGTGCGGACCGAATGTGCCGGACGTCAACCCAAGAGTGATGCCCTGCTGGGCGGCGACGGCGACGTAGTTGTCGGGGTACAGGTCGCCTGGACCGCTCACGATGACGTCGCCGAACGGGCAGACATCGGTCTCCGAGGCGGGGTAGCCACCCGCGAGCACGATCATCTTGGCGAATTGCTGCCGGGTGACGAGGTTGGAGGGTCCGAAGGAGCCGTCGGGATATCCGTCGATGATCCCCCGTTCGGCCAGGTCGAGAACGGCGGCGTAGTAAGGATGGCCCTGGGGAACGTCGGGGAAACTATCGGTCGCGGCCCAGGCGAGCGAGACCGCCGACACCCCGACCGCCAGGGCGATGAGCAGGGCGACACACACAGCGAGAGTCGGGCGCCCGCGCGGCTTACGCAGCAGCGATGCCGACCCAGGGTTCTGAATCATGCTTCCTCCTTTGGCTCGGTGCAGCTTACGACCATTCTATGACGAAAACCCCGGCCGGGCGGGAGCGCGGCCGGGGTTCAGGTAAGACAAGTGCACGTGCCGCGTGCTGCCGGCGTGCGCGGAGCGTCAACTCAGGGGCGCCAGAAGAACCCATCCCAGTATCTGTGCCAGATAGCCTTGTCGGCGCCAAGGGCGAACATGTCGATACGTTTGGGAGACCACGAGATCGAAGCGGGAGACGACGCCCCCATGCCCAGGTGGGTATCCTCCCAGACCGACCAGCCACCACCGAGTAGGTCGTACTCCCTGTGCCAGATGGTATTGCCCTGACCAGAAACGTATACGTCGAGCGATCCATATGCGCGGGACGAAACCGCCGGACTCGAGGTCAATGTGCCTCCGAGACTTTCCCAACTGCCCCACCCGGTGTCGGCGAAGGCCCTATGCCACAAGGCGTTGTCAGTGCCCCGAACGAACACATCCATGCGGCCCGGGCCCCAGGACACAGCGGCCGGATCGGAGCCCGCTTTGACGGTGCCGCCGAGGCTGTACCATTCGTACCAGATGCCGCCGCTGCACGACTTGCCGTACAAGGCGCCGCTGGTGCCGCGCGCAAAAACCTCGAGGTGGCCGCTCATAGTTGAGGCTACCGCGGGACCCGAGCTGAGCGTCATGGTGGCGTCGAGGATCGACCAGGTCGACCAGCCGCCTCCGGCACTGTAGTTGTGCCAGAGGGAGTTGTCGGTGCCCGTGACGAAGACGTCGAGAGGATTGAGCGCTCCACCGATTGCGGCTGGCCTGGAATCCACGGCTATCTTGCCGCCCAGATCGTGCCAGGTCGTACTCCAATCACCATCGTACTTCTTGTGCATCAGCTGGCCCGACGGTCCCCGGAAGAACACGTCGAGACGACCCTGGCCCCAGGATGCCACCGCCGGGCCCGATGTGGCGTTGCCGCCAAGGCTCACGTAGCCGCCCATCGCGATAGTGGTGGTCGTAGAACTCGTGGTCGTGGTCGACGACGTCGTCGTGGTAGTTACCAGTGTGGTGGTCGTCGACGAGACGGTGGTCGTGGTAGTGGGTGGAGTAAGGGCGCGAATCAGGTTGTAGAGAACCTGAGCCACCTCGCCGCGGGTCATGGAACCCGACGGGTCGAGTGAGGCCAGATTGAGACCGAGGAGCAGCCCGTTGTACTCCGCCCTGCGGACGTTCGTGCCGTGTGTGGGGTTACTCTCCCACGCGGTGTTGCCGTACCAGGTCGGGGGCGGAGAGGCGAGCATGGAAGGCTTGAGGTCGAGCGCCGCACGCACCACCATGCTCACCGCCTGAACGCGAGTGATGTTGGAGTAGGGATCGAACTGGGTCGCCGTCTTGCCTACGGTGATGCCGTTGGCCGCGCATACAGCTACGTAGTTGTCGGGAAAGAGAGCGCTCGGGCCGCTGATGACGACGTCGCCGAACGGGCAGACATCGGCCTCCGACACCGGGTACCCTCCGGCGAGCACCACCATCTTGGCGAACTGCTGCCGGGTGACCGAATCGCCGGGCCCGAAATTGCCATTGGGGTATCCCGAGATGATATCCCGGCCGGCGAGCTCGGTGATCGCTGTGTAGTAAGGGTTGCTGGGGTAGACGTCGGGAAAAGCCGATGTGGCGGCGAGGGCGAACGACACGATCGAGATCATGACTGCTACGACTACGATCGCTCCCCCCAGGACCGCCAGCAGCCGCCGGCGCCTACCTGTCCGACGTGCGACAGACGTAAGACCCATCAGGTCCTCCTAGCCGAAGTACCTCTTCAGAAGGCCCGCAAAGGCCTTGCCATGCCTGGCCTCGTCTCGGGCCATTTCATGCACAGTATCATGGATGGCGTCGTACCCGAGTTCCTTGGCGAGCTTCGCCAACTCGACCTTGCCGGCCGTGGCTCCGAACTCGGCCTCGACGCGAAGTTCCAGATTGGTCTTCGAAGAGGCGGTGACGACTTCACCCAGCAGTTCCGCGAACCGGGACGCGTGCTCGGCCTCTTCGTAGGCGATGCGCTTGTAGGCTTCGGCGATCTCGGGATAGCCCTCGCGGTCGGCCGCCCGCGACATGGCGAGATACATTCCCACTTCAGTGCACTCGCCGTTGAAGTTCATGAGTAGACCCTCGATGACTCTGGGGTCGACGTCGTTCGCGATTCCCACGACATGCTCGGCAGCCCATACTTTGGGACCGTCGCCGGCGACGGCGAACTTCGAGGCCGCCGCCTTGCACTGCGGGCAATTGTCGGGTGGATTGTCGCCTTCGAAGACATAACCACAGACTGAACACGTCCATTTCATAGTGAACATACCTCCTCGGTCTTACGTTGCAGCAACGACGAAACCAAGTATGCCAAATGTGAGGAAAAAAGTCACATTTAAGCTCTGGGTGACGGCGCCTTCACCTCGACGAAGATGTGAGTGACCTCCGGAAAACGCGCCGACATCTCCTGTTCCATGCGTCCGATGGCGGCGTGGATCCGCTCGACGGTGGAACCGGAAGCGAACTCGACCTCGATGTTGAGGAGAACATGCTCCGGGCCGAGATGCATGGTCAGAGCCGCTCCGATGCCGACCACCGCGGCATCGCGACTACAGATATCGCGCAGGGCTGCGACTACCTGAGGGTGTGCCGCCTCGCCTACCAAGAGGCTGCGGCTCTCGCGCGCGAGCCACAAGGCCGCGCAGACGAGGATCAAGCCGATGACTATCGAGGCCGCGCCGTCGAGAGCAGGCTCCTCGAAGAGGTGGCTGAGGAAGACTCCGAGGAACGCGACCGCCAGGCCCACAAGGGCGGCAGTGTCTTCGAACAGCACGGTGAACAGGCTGGGGTCCTTGGCTTCGCGGAGGGCGGTGTACAGGGGACGATCCTTCTTGACCGTACGAAAGGCCTTCCAGGCTACGCTGAACGACAAAGTCTCGAAGACGAAGGCCACGGCGAGAACGATGTAGTTGATGAGCGGGCTCTCGAGCTGCGCGGGGTGTTGGATGTGAGTTATGCCTTCGTAGATCGACATGCCGCCGCCGATGCCGAAGATGCTCATTGCTACGACCAGGCTCCAGAAGTAGATCTCGGCGCCGTGACCGAACGGATGTGCGGGGTCGGCGGGACGGGCTCCTCGACGAAGTCCGTGGAAGAGCAGGCCCCCGTTTCCGGTGTCGACCAGGGAGTGGATGCCCTCGGAGATCATGGCCGAGCTGCCCGTCATGAATGCGGCGACGAACTTGATGGCGGCGATTGCCAGATTACCGACGATCGCGGCCACGACTGCTTTTTTGGATTCGGCTGCCATGCCGGCTACGGTATCAGGTCAGTGAGGTCCTCATCGAGGGCAATCTGACCGTGGCGCCGCCGGTCAGCCAGACGTGGCCGGTGACGGCCTCGATCCACCAGGCCAACTCAGCGAAGAACTCGCCGTCGCGAACGTACTTGTCGTAGACGTACGACTTGACGAGCGCCACGTCGCGAGTGAGACCGTGGGCGTCGGCGTCGCGACCGCGCATGTGAGGCACGCAGTCGAGAAAGCGGACGGCGTCGGAGTTCGTAGGCACGGGCTTGCCGTACGCCGCCATGGTCGAGGCCGGCATGAGTCCCCAGCGGATGTTCCGCAGCCAGCCGTGCTCACCCATCCAGTTGTTGAGATGGCGAACAGCGATGTCCCTACCGTAGAAGTTGATGAGCGGAGCGCGGGCTCCGGCGACCACTCGGTGGATATCGCGAGTGTCGATTGCCCCATCGCCGTCGAAGACGGGGACGGAGATCGCGGTGCCGGTGTTGGCGGGAATCGGCAGGGCGTAGTCGTCGCGATTGGGAGTGCGGTAGACCCCGTCGGCTTCCTCCGCGAACGAGTAGGTGGCGGGTCGTCGGATCCATGATCTCGGGCTTAAGAGTGCGCGTTCCCCCCGTGCCTTGCCCGAAGGGCGCAGTCGGCATGACGGTGTCGTCGATGGGGCCGTCGACCGTCCAGACCGGCTGGTCGCCGATGTTCACGTCTTCCCAGAACAGGGGCCGCGGCCCCTGCCGCCGTTCGTTCGACCACACGCCCATGATGAAGTCCCAGTCGGCGTCGGTGTAGACGTGGGCGGGGCGGCTGATCCACTCAGGCGCCTCCCACACGTCGCCCGGCCCGAAGTCCGCTGGCTTGCGGCCCGGCTTGAACACCCGCATGCTCTCCGTGACCCTGAAGATGCAGTCGTTGACCTTCTCGCCGCTTTGGTTGTACACGCTGCCTTCGGTGCGCAGCACGAGGCTGCGATGGACAGCGCCTTCAGGCGGGGTCAGATCGGTCACCGTGCGGCGGTGGGCGACCATGAACAGGGTGTCGCCGGGGTAGATAGGCCTGAAGGCAGTGACGCTATGGTTGAGTTGCGAGACCAGTAGGGTGTCGCGCATGTCGGGCGGGCAGGGAACCATGAAGCTGTCGTCATGAGCGCCGAAGCACGGCATGGCGAGGATATCTTGGTAGCCGCGCGAACGGGCGTACGCGGCGTCGTGCAGGAGCGGATTCTCGGGGTCATACTTGTAGTTGTTGTAGCGCACCATGTCTTCGGCGACCTGCACCGACGGCAGCAGGCCCGGGGTATCGGCCGGGAGGTCACCGGCGACGAGGGCCTGGACATCGATGCCGCCTCGCTCTTCTATGGCCCGGTTGTCGGCGAGGTACCGCTCGAGCAGGGCTTTTTCCCTGTCTACGTAGACGCCTGGGTACAGCACCTCGAAATCGGAGGAGTCGAAGGACGGCATCACTCTGGTTCTCCCTCGCGCATGAGAGCTCCCACCTGGCGACGCCGGCGGACGCTCGATTGGATTAACAGGCATACCATACAGACAATCCTCTCGTACTGGAAGATGCGCTTGCGCTTGACAAAGGAGAGTCCCCTGGGTGAATCTTCATGTCAGTCCCCAACCTCGTCGAGGAGATGCCATGGCTCCTGAATCACAGGGCTGCGAGAGGATCGCCCGGCTGCTCGAGAAGGGCGCCACCATTCTGAATCCTGGCACCGTCTCGATCGGAGATGAGGTCGATCTCGCTGCTATCTCCGGACAGATCACCATTTTTCCCGGTTGTCGCATCTACGGTTCCAAGACCGTGATCTCCGCCGGGGCCCGTTTGGGCGGTGAGGCTCCGGTCACCCTCGACGACTGCCGCCTCGGTCCGAGTGTGGAACTCAAGGGTGGATATTTCAAACAATCGGTGTTTCTGGAGGGAGCCAGCGTGGGTTCGGGCGCGCAGGTGCGCGAGGGCTGCCTGCTCGAGGAGGAGGCCGGCGGCGCCCACTGCGTCGGGCTGAAGCAGACCATCCTGTTTCCGTTCGTCACCTTGGGGAGTCTCATCAACTTCTGCGACTGTCTCATGGCGGGTGGGACAAGCCGGCAGGACCACAGCGAGGTGGGCAGTTCGTACATCCATTTCAACTACACCCCTGATGGTGACAAGACGACCGCGTCGTTGTTCGGCGATGTACCTCGGGGAGTGATGCTCGACCAGCCGCCGGTCTTTCTTGGTGGCCAGGGCGGAGCGGTCGGTCCGGTGCGGGTGGGTTTCGGCACTGTGGTCACCGCCGGCTCGATACTGCGGCGCGATGTCGTCGAAGACGGCAAGCTCGTGGCGGTCTCGCCGCCACCCGACATGGTGCGCGATCATCGGGCCCACGCGTATGCGGGACTGCGCCGGGTTGTCCGCAACAACCTCTACTACCTAGCGAACCTCGTCGCGCTGCGGGAGTGGTACGAGCAGGTACGGCAGCCTTTCTTCGCCAGGCAGACATTGGGCGAACTCGTCTACGAGGGCGCTGTGGAGGTGCTGGAGGGGGCGAAGCGCGAGAGGGTCACGAGACTCCTTGTCATGGCCGCCAAGATGCCGGTGACAAGCGAGAGCGCGAACCAGTGGCGAGAGAGGGCCGGGGAGGCCTGCGCGCTCTTCGACGCCGCGCCGCCGCATACGGCCGCCGCCGGCCGGGCCTTCGCCGGCGAAGTGGTGAGCCGGGCGGCTCCCGCGGGCTACGTGGAAGTCATCCGGTCACTTCCGAAGGACGTGTCGGGTCGCGGGGTACACTGGCTCCAACAGATCGTGGATGCTCTCATGGCCGAGGCGCGGGCCGTGCTGCCGGCAATGGAGCTGTAGCCGGTCTTCACGGCCGGGACTCGTGGGAGAGGAGCAGTCGATGGGTACGTTGTTCGGCACGGATGGCGTTCGGGGTGAAGCCAATCGCTACCCCATGGATCCGAATACCGCGCTGGCGATAGGGCAGGCGGTGACCCTGCTGTTCAAGACCGCGCAGCGCCCGCCCAAGGTCGTGATCGGCAAAGACACGCGGCTCTCGGGCTACATGCTGGAGAGCGCTCTCCTCGCCGGGGTCACCTCGATGGGTGGGGCGGCCTGCCTGACCGGAGTGCTGCCGACCCCCGGCATCGCCTTCGTGACGCAGAGCATACGCGCCGACGCGGGAATCGTGATCTCGGCCTCTCACAACCCGGCGGAAGACAACGGCATCAAGGTGTTTTCGGCGAAGGGGATGAAACTCTCGGACGAGCAGGAAGAGAAAGTGGAGGAGCTTGTACTGGGGGGGAGATTGCCCGAGATGCTGTCGGGAGGCCGCGAGCTCGGCCGTACAGTGCGTCTGGACGACGCTCCCGGCCGCTACATAGTCTTCCTGAAGAGCACGCTGCCCCGGCCCCTCTCGCTCGAGGGCGTGAAGATCGTTCTCGACACCGCCAACGGGGCTACCTACAAGGTGGCCGTAGCCGCTTTCTCCGAGTTGGGCGCCGAGGTGATCGTTCTTCACGACACGCCCAACGGATTGAACATCAACGAAGAATGCGGCTCTCAGCACACCGGGGATCTGAGACGGTCCGTGGTGCAGAACCGCGCGGCCCTGGGTCTGGCGTTCGACGGCGACGGCGACCGGCTGATGGCGGTCGACGAGAACGGCGATGAGCTGACCGGCGACCAGACGTTGCTTGTCTGCGCGCGCTGGCTGAAGCAGCGCGGTCGCTTGAAGAACGACCTCGTCGTCTCGACGGTGATGAGCAACATGGGTCTGACCGTGGCCTGCCAGCGATATGGTCTCGAGAACCACGCCGCGAAGGTCGGCGACCGCCACGTGCTCGAAGATATGCTGAGGCTGGGGGCAGTCATCGGCGGCGAACAGTCGGGCCACATGATCTTTCTCGACCGTCATACCACCGGAGACGGCGTCTTGAGCGGCATCCAGTTGGTCGCCGCCATGATCGATTCCGGCCGGCCGCTCTCCGAACTGGCGAAAGCCATGGAGGTCTTTCCCCAGAAGCTGATCAATGTCGACGTCAAGAGCAAACCGCCTCTGGAGAGCGTCGCATCGATCACAGAGGCCATCGCCACGGTCGAAGCGGAGCTCAGAGGCGAGGGACGCGTTCTCGTGCGCTACTCGGGCACCCAGAGAATGTGCCGCGTCATGGTCGAGGGTCCCACAGAGGAGATCACCGAGAGATACGCCGCGGCCCTCGCAGAGGTCGTCACCGCGGCCATCGGGTGACCGGGATGCCGGGTGGTGTCGAAGAGAGCATCGTCAAGGCGGTCGAGGAGCGAGGGCCGTTGACCGGGGCGGAACTGCGCGAGGTTCTTGGGTCGGCCGGGTTCGCGCAGTGGAAAGCCTGTATGCAGTCGAGCCGGTTGGTTATCCGCCGGGTGGGTAGGCGGTACCTGCGCATCGATCGTAAGGTCGAAGGATATGCGCGGCTTTCGCCCTCGATACTGAGGGAGTTCCTGACCTACTCAGTGGTCGGGCTGGCCGGCGACGCCGCGGCCCTCGATGAACGTGCGCGAGGACTCGCGGCGCACATCGAAGAAACCGGCACGAAGAAGATGCGGCTGGTCCGCAGGCTCGTCGTCGACGTGGCTAGTCCCCTGTGCGAGAGCCTGCTTGCCGATTCGTCGCCCCCGCCCGAGGGGGCGGTCCCCGGCGCCTCGGAAGATCGATTCTGCGTTCTGATCGCCGGAGACATCGTGTATGGCATGGCGCACGACGCTCCCCGTCCGGAGAAGAGCACTGGCCGCATGGTGCGGGGTTCCGATCTCGACCTCGTCGTCATCATGGACGATTCGGCGCCCGAGGAACTCGCGAAGCAGCTCGACGACGGCATCTACCAACAGAAGTACCGGTATCTGATCAATCCTTCGGTGCGCGAAGAGGTCGACTACACCATAAAACCGCTATCGAGGCTGGTAGAGCAGGCGGCGTTCGACGACATTCGCAGCATGGTCGCGTGTAAGATCATCGACGAATCCGAGTTGCTCTACGGCAGCGCGCGGATCTTCCACGCCGCCAGAGCGCTGCTTACCGAGAACGACGTCAATGCGAAGCTCGCGACTATGGAAGAACGGGCGGTGCTGTTCCGCGAGAAGGCGGAGCGGCATTTGCTCGAAAGCAACGAGGAATTCCTCGCCGGCGAGGATCTCTATCTCTTCTATACGACCGAGGAGACCGAGGAGTTCGACTGAGCATCAACGGGCCGGCAGCGCTGCCGGCCCGTTGTGCGGCGGCGGCCGTCAGGCCGAGCAATCCCAGGTCTGGGCCCGCAGGTTCTTATTGCTGGCGAACGTGTATACCGCCGCCGGGCCGCCGTCTGTCGCGGCCGCCACGGTGAGCGTCGCGCAGTCGGGCTGCACATCGAGCGTGATGCGTGAGTCCGGATTGCGTTCTCGCAGTACGTTCGCGAGAAGCAGCGCCTTCTCGACGCCGTCGCCGCGGCGGAAGTTCCACACCTCGTCGGGCTGAGCCAGCCGGCCGGGTTCATCGTAGATGGATTCGCCGGCGAGCGACTCCACGGCCGCGACGACCGCGCTCTCGCTCAGATCGGTAAGCGCGGCCAAAGAGACCGGGCATCGTTCGAAGGCCGCCCTAAGAAAAGGCTCTGGGTCGGTGCGATTGAGGTCGCGGTAGGCGTAGAACGCGAGGTGGGCGAGTTCGTTGGCCTCACGCAGGCTCTCAAGCCGGGCGATGACGTCGGCGCGTTCCATGCTCGCCTCGAGGCCGAGCGGGGGTTGGTCGCGTCTGAAGACCTTGGCGCCCAGATCGGGAAGCCGGGGATCGGTCCAGCAGAAGCGCCGGAGTCGTTCGACGGCGTCTTGCGCGCTGGGGCACGAAGTGGCCACCCGCTCGACCAGCACCTCGAAGCCCTCCTGCGTGCGCACATCGAGACGGTGCTCCTTAACGAGCAACTCGACGTCGTCGAGAACGATACGATCGGGCAGCGGGCTCGATTCGAAGTCCTCGCCGGCAACCTCCATCATGAGCTTCTCGCGCGTGTCGTCGTTGAAGCGATACGGAAAGGAGTTCTCGTAGGCAAGCAGCTTCTCGATCGCTATATATCGGTCGACGCCGAAGTTGTGCCAGCGTACCTGGAAGCACGTATGCAACTGCGGGCTGTGCCTGACGAAATTACCCAGGATCTCTGGACTGAGGGGCGTCTGCAAGAAGCGCCGAAGCTTGGACGCGAATCCCTTGTACGCCTCTGGGTCAATGGTCGCGTCGGGGAAGAGGATGTGAATCCACCCGGTTTCGTGAGCCACGACCGTCACGCGCTCATTCTCGAGCGCCCGGCGTGCCTGCGCCGAGAGAGCGCTGCCGTTGAACCACATGTTCTTGGTGACGAGCCGGCGATTGTTCGTGAGGACGCCCTGGCCGGCGTCGACGAAGTTCTGGGAGTGCAGGGGCGTCGCCATGAGGAAGATGTCGCTCAGGGGGATGTGGGCCACTATGAATAGTGCCGCGGCGTACAGCGTCGCGAGCGAAACACACTCACCGGCTCCGAAATCGTAGTTGGGCTTGTGCTTGAAGGCGTCCATGGCCTCTACGGTCTCGGTCTTCCAGTATGGAATGACATCGCCCTCGTACTTGTTGAGCCCGAAGTGCGTGCGTATATCTATGTCGAAGTAGTACTTGTCGCCCTCGTAGCCGAACAACGCGTTCGACTGCGCCAGGGCCGCGGAGTCGACGTAGTCCTCGAAGCGCCCCAGTTCGCGATTCTTGTTCGTTAGACCCCACGTGTCGAGGTCAAGGTTGAAGGCGTAGTGGTCCATGATGTACTGCTTGAGCCGGACCACGCGCCGGTAGGGAGTCATGGTCTCGATGCCGGCGAACCAAGGGTCGTCACGCCATGCCCAGATGCGCGGCGACATGATGTTCGCGAGAACCAAGGCGTACATCAATTCAGGAAAGATGAACACTTCCATGTCGGAGAGCGTCACCGCCGACGATTTCCGTTCGAGGTCGCGGGCCGCCGCCGACGAGGTGAGCGACGCGGCCGAATCGGTTGGGTCGGAGCGTTTCACGCTACCGGCCAGACTTGCGGCGCCATCCACCGCGTTCGGCTTCCTGGGGAGACACACCTGTGTCCGGGCCCGGAACGCTCCCGTCGGAGTCCTGCGGTCGGGGCGCCTCGGCCTCGGTCGCGTCTGCTTCGCCGGCGTCTACCTGTCTTGGATTGTCACTATCCGTATCCACCGTACTACCGTCCCCCGCATCGTCCGCCGCGGGCGGCTCTACCACGTCGCCATCAGCAGAAAGGGAGGCCTCTTCACCTACTGCGGGAGCCGGCGTCTCTTCGAGAGACTCGACATGCTCCCGCGGCGGCGGGGTGAGAGGTCCGATCTGTTCTTCGAGGAGCGCGACCTTGCGCTGCATGCGGGCCGGCTGCACGAACTGGAGCTCGAAGAGCGGCTCGAGAACGTCGAGAAGCCATTCGGCCTCGCCAGGCTCGACCCCGGAGAGGGCCTCCGGGTGGGCGCTCTTGGCGGCGCGCTGGTCGAGTCTCGCCACCTGGCTCAAGGTAGCGAGCGCCTCCTTGAGATAGACGGGAAGGCACGTGAACGAGACGACTGTGTCGATCTGCTCGGCGAGGCCGTCGTCGCCCGCGTCGAGGTAGTCGGCCAAGAAGCGGTGGAGCAGGCGGCGGCTGATGGCCGCGGACGCCTCAGGACTGTAGTGGATGACCTGAGCGGCGGTGTGGTATTCGGCCGCGAACTCTTCAGGCACCTCGGGACAAAGCCACGGACGGGTGAGGGTCGCGGGCCAGGCTGGGTACGTACAATCCTGGTCGGTGCAGAGGTTGACTATGAGCCTCTCGCAACTCGGACACCTCGTCGAGGCGACCTGCCAGGTGCCGTCGCGATCGATGCCGAGCGAGAATGTGTGGGGCTTTGTATCGAACTCATGTCGACAGTGCGGGCATTGCATCTGGCTGTCGTTCCTCCTTGGGCCTATGAGGCTGCTGAAGAGCGAAGTCCCGGCCGCCAGGACACACTGTCCGGCGAGGCGTCACTCTTCAGCGGCCTGCCGGCACGTCGCTTCGCTCGATCGTGATGAGCAGAGCATACTCGCCATCGCTTTCAGTCGCCAACCGCGGGTGCGCTTCTGTCTTCATCTAGGTCGAAAGTAGTAGATGAATAGAGGTTCGTAAGGCGGACTATTGAATCCCCCAACAGGATTGCCAGGGAACCTGGCGAAATAGACTGAACCGTTGGAGGGTTCCTTGCGCGCTTGGGAGTAGCGAAGCCGGAACTGACAGCCGCGTTTCGACGCGGACGAACAACGGAGGCAGCAGATGCCATGAGGTTTCGATTTCGACCACCTACCCCGGTAGGGTCGATTGCCCGTGCCGTCGATCGGGGCGCAACACGCCGACGACATCACGAGGCCTATTCAGCAGTCTCGGCTGCGAACGGCTCTTGCCACTCCGCCCTGCTTGGCGCGGGAGTGAGCTCCATGAAGGAGGGAGGTGAAACGTTCTTTCTTCCTACTCACTACCGCTGTCCGCATAGGTAGGGTCAGCACGAAAGTAGGAAACGGCAAGAACCATGCCGCCATGCACACATACAGAGACAGAAGATCAGGAAAACGAATGAACAGGAGTGGTCCAATGCAGAAACGCACCTTCGAGGTCGCGCTTCTGGCAGTGCTCGCCATTCTCCTGGTGTTGGGAGTATGCGGGGTCGCGTACGCCGATCAGACGTGGAGCGACCTCCCCGACTCGGTGAGCGCCAAATACGGACTCACCGACAACCAGATCGCGGCGATATCGGAAGGCTACAGCAACGGCTATTGGAGACCGTTCTCCACAGTCAACAGGGCGCAGTTCACCAAGATGGCTGTTGCAGCCTTCGGTATTCCGCTGGCGAAGCCGCCTATAGCGTCCTATACCGATGTTTCGAAGAGCGACTTCTATTTTCAGTACATTGAGGGGGCGAAGGCCGCCGGTGTCGTTTCAGGCACGACATCGACGACCTTCAGCCCCGACGTCAAGATCACCCGGCAACAAGCTATTGCCATAGTCGCGCGCTACATCGCGAAAGCTCAAGGATTCAACCTTGCCACCATGTACTCGGCCGATGAGATCAACACGCTGCTCGCGCATTTCGCAGATGCGACGAGCATCTCGGCCGACCTCAGAGACGAAGTGGCTTTCGCTTTCGACATGGGTCTCACCCGTGGCGACGACTATGGAAAAGTCAATCCGCTGGTAAATCTGACGCGCATCCAGGGTGCCGCATTCTTGATAAGAGCACAAGCTCTCGTGCCGCCGAACCTCTGGGTTCCGGGCAATCTTTCGCTTGTCAGCCCCGACAAGGCAGAGGGCATGATCGGCCAGCCGCACTACGCGACCTTCAAGGTCACTACCGCCGACGGTCATCCGGCGGCCGGGGTCCTTGTGGACTTCGATACTCAAATGGCCGATTTCTACGTTGGCAACGTCAACCCCGAAGCCCAGGTGACCAACAGCAACGGTGAGGTGACAGTAGGACTTGTGTCGACCGAACCTGGCACGCAGCGCGTGACCGCCAGTGTCAACGGTCTACCGGTCGTCTATGTGACACGTTACTGGCTGGCTCTCGATGAGGTGTACAACACCAAGGGGGCGACCGCGCAGAACAACGCCGGTGTGGCGCACCAATGGGCGGTGCGAGTAGTCGTGTTCGGGCCGGGCCCACGCTCGACCAGTCTGAGCGACTGGTATAACGCCGTCGACGAGAGCTACGATCCGACCGACATCGACGTCGAAGATGGCATTGACTACTACGACTACTACGACGCCGAGTTCGACCGCGTTGTGACCTCCGACGGCTGGAGCATCGCCGACGAGCAACTGCTTGCAGAGTATGGTTTCAGACCCCGTGCGCTGGCCGGAATCGACGTGGAGTGGAGCATCTACAACCTCGCCGACGACCCGAGGACCACTCAGACGAACGAGTCGCTTACTTCTGTAGGCAACATCACCAAGGTCGACGGAGTCAGCATCACGCCTGCCAAGACCGCGGTCGGCAAGACCAACGCCGATGGCTTGAGCACGATCATCGTGCTGTCTGAGGGTACGGGAGTAACGCTGACGAAAGCCATAGCCGATTACCCGAAGAACCCCTACCCCGAAGAGCTGTTCGATCACCTGACGTTCCAGCACGCCTCGTGGTGGCATAACTACGATTGGGACGACCAGCCGGCGGCGAACGCTCTGCAGCGGAAGACGTGGATCCCGCACACGATCAGCGGCGGAGACGAACCGAACCCGATCAGCCCGTCGTACCACGCCCCGAACGTCGGCGAGGAGAAGACGCTGGTCATCACCCTGCTCGACGCGTATGGCAATCCCGTATCGGGTAAGAGCGTCGAGTGGTACATGCAGGGAGTCGGGTTCTTCCAGACCGACGACTCGGGCGACAAGTCCGACCCGTTGATCGCCGCGAACAACGTCGACTTCGATGTGACCACCGCCGAGGGCAAGGCCAAGCTGTTCGTCAAGTCGTACGATTCGGGCGAGCAGATCATCCACGCCAAGGTGCGCGACAAGGGCACCGGCGGAGCCGAAGGAACGTATATCACCTATACGGCCGAGGTTCAGTGGTTCGACGTCGATATAGCCACTTTCGACGACATCACCACACAGCGCGTCTGGGTCGACAAGTACTCCGACGTGAGCGACGGCATCAAAGACGACTACTGGCAATACCAGAACGAGGCTCTCTCGGTCAATCCGCTCGGCACCAATCACACGTTCACACTATCGGTCTATGGTCTGAAGCTCGAGTACGACTCGACTCTCGACGAGCCCGATGGGCAGACCCCGTTCTTCGACTCCGACTATGAGGGCAGCTCCTACGACGGAGTCATGGACGCGAGAGACGCCGTGTACTTCGGCGGGCTGCTCCTGTGGCCGGCCGACCAAGCGGAAGTACTCGTGGTAGACGACAAGGTCAAGCAGAACTATGAATATCGGGGCGGCGGCTGGCCGTTCGACGCCGACGACGATGGCATCATCGAGGCCGACAACAACGGGTCGGTCGCAGGTGGGGTCGACGAGCGAGGCACGGTTGAGGTCAAGGTGGCCGGCAAGTGGCTGACGCTGTCGTTTGAGGGCGCGTACACCATGTACGACTACGACGACGACGGCTTCCCCGAGGACTTTGCCGATCTGCCCGGCATCTACCTTCCGCTCGCGGGCAAGACGGTTACCTTCACGAAAGCGAACTCGTTCGCGACGGGTTACAGCAATCTGGCTGCCACCGTCGATCACGGCCTACCGATGTTCGACGGCACAGACGTGACGGCGCCCGAGAGCGCTACGCCGGCCGAGGCGGTAGTCGCTGTGACCGACTCGAACGGCAAGGCGTCGATCACGATCTCCAACAACGCTCTGGGCACTGAGCCCTCGAAGGGTCCGCAAACCGTGAAAGCGGTGGTCACGTGGGTGGGCAATCCCCATAGCGGCCCGGAACTGCAGACCGCGTACGCCAAGAAGAACTGGGTGGCGGGTGTCACAGCTTCGGCCACCGACGTTACGATCCACGTCTACATCGACGGCATCGAGATCGTGAACAGCAAAGAGGGCTTGAAGGAGCAAGCCATATCGGCAGCCTGGACTCCGTATGTGGACGGCAGCAGGGAGCTCAACTCAGCGCACGTCGAAGTGCACGTGGTCGACGCGTACGGCAACGATCTGCCCGACTACGAGGTCGTCTACCTGCTTGAGAACATCAATGGCTGGTTGGGCGGCACCCAGCAGGCGTACGACACGTATATCCCGTGGGCGTACCTTCTGGATCTGGATCCCGTCAACTACGACGCGGTGACGCGCACGAACCACGACACGAACGGCGGCGCCCCCGATCACGACGAGCCCACCATCGCCTCCGACCCATATGCGTACATCGTCGGTGACGGCGGCACGGAGTCATTCTTCTTCAACCAGTGGCTCGGCAGCGAGAAGCCTGTGCAGTACGGACGGGCGGGACTGCCGTCGTGGTTCAGGAACACCCCGGGCATGGCATTCGACGGCTACGCAATGGCGATCGCCACGGTGCCCTACAACAACGTCTGGCAGACGAGGTTCGAGACGCCGATCGATCCGCGAGACGTGTTCAACGGTTTCGACGCGGTCCTCGAGCTCACAGACCCGCCGCTGGCTCCGGCCACGATTGGCTTGGCAACCGACGGCGCGAAGGCCTGGACGCTTGACGGCATCCGCCCGTCGAACGCTACGTTCATCCCGACCGTAACGATCGGCGCTCCGACGTCGACCAGCGCTTCGGCGGCGGCAGTCATCGGCGGGTCTCCCGCCGGAGTGACGTCAGTTGTTGTCACCTACGCCGGAAGCGGCTACCTGGTAGCGCCGACCGTCACCTTCACAGGCGGCGGCGGCAGTGGCGCCACGGCGACCGCGACCATGGTCGGTGGCGTTGTCACCGGCATCACCGTGACGAACCCGGGCACCGGGTATATCTCGCCACCGATGGTGCTGCTGACTCCGGCTCCGCACATCAGGGCTACAGGGACGGCGATAGTGTCGGGCAACCAGGTTACGGGCATCAGTCTGACCAATCCTGGTGCTGGATACCTGGCGGTGCCGACCGTCACGGTCTCCGCCCCCCCGATCAGCGGCACCACCGCGACAGCCACGGCGACGGCGAACCTCAGTCTCGGGACCGTGACCGGATTCACGGTGACAAACCCGGGCTCGGGCTACGGGATGACTGGTTCAGGTGCTCTCGGCTTGAACAGTCTGACCGGTAGTAGCATCGACATCCAGTTGGCCGACGACATCACCGGCGCACGCGACGCGGCGATCCACGTTGAGTCGATCCTGCGGATCATCGTGTACGCGCCGCACGACGGACTGGCGATCGAGAAGGACTACATCTGGAGCTACCAGGTGCATCAGATCTGGGAGGAGCCGGTTCCGACCACCATTCTGCTCGAGCCCGCGACGTATTACGCGGTGGCGGGTAGAGAGTCGGTGACACTCACAGCAAAGGTTCTCGATCAGTTCAACAACGTCATGCCGGGCATACCGGTCACCGTAGAGAGCACCAAACTGGAAGGCGCGATGACGCGGCTGTTCGCCGGCGAGTCTCCTGGAGTCACCGACGCGGAAGGCTACGTGGCCATAGGGCCGTGGAGCCAAGCCCCGGGTGACTGGGGAGTCGAGAGAGTCGTGGCGAGCGCCGGTGAGGCAAACTCCAATCCCGCCAACGTGCAGTGGGTCTTCGACGACTCCGCGGGCGTAGTCCTGACCGTTGGCGGCAGCAGCTACTCCGGCGTCGTCGGTAACCGTCTCGTCTGGGGCACAGAAGGAGCTTCAGTCGTCTCGGTGGCCCCGGGCATCTCTCCGTGGAGCGGGAGAACACTGTCGGTGTTCGCCGCCCCGGGAGGCTCAGCCATGAGTCTTGCGGCGACGTATGTCTCATCGAGCGTGCTCGACATCAACACTACAGTTCCCTTGGGTCTATTCTTCTACGTCGGCGTCACCAACGGCACCGACACCGACGGCAGGCCGAATTGGATCTACGATAGGTCCCTACCGGCCGGCCCGTAGCTACAGAGCATCGTAGGTTCCGGTCGACCGGATGCACACAGGGGGCCCGCTACTGCGGGCTCCCTGTGGTTGCGGGGACGGCTTGCGCGGAGGGCTTGCCCGGGCAGGCGAAAGCGCCTAACGTCAGTGCGTGCAGATTCCACACGCGGCACCCATGGCAGGCACTCAAAAGAAGGGAGTTCGTATGACGTACGACACTTCGATCGTAAGGCCCGAAATGCGCCTCGCCGACGTCAAGTGGCGAGGTGAGGGATTGGCCGGGCGGCAGAAGACCGCGATACGCAAGCGCCTGCGTACTCTTCACACGCTGGAAATCATGGCGACGACGATCTACCGATGCCAGATAGGATCCCGTCACTGCGCCATGGACACGGTGTTGACCGCGGCGATGTGTAACGAGATGACGCATATGCAGGACTTCCAGACGAAGTTGTTCGAATACGGCCTTACCCCGAGCAAGGTCCGCTGGCAGTACTGGCTGGTGGGTTACGTGTTCGGGCTGGGCTCTCGCGCGCTGGGACGCAAACGCGTGCTGCGTACGGGCATCTGGGTGGAGGAGAAGGCGGTGGAGCACTACGGCAGGCTGCTTGGAGAGGTCGAGTGGGACGACGATACGCGAGCGGTCATCGAGAAGGATTTGGCAGACGAGAAGGGCCATATCGCGCACTGGAAGCACTTCTTGGAGCACCCTGAAGAGATCTGTTGACCGGCCGCGAAGGGTCCGCTCGGGTGCTCCCGCCGCGGCTTCACGGTGATATGGTGGGGTTGGTGCGCGCTCGTGACCCGTTGACCTCCCTCCAGGAGTTCCGGGCGGAGGTTGCTCGGCGTACATAACAAGACTCGTGTCGAGGAGGGGCGACGACCATGGTTCGGATGATGAGCAGAGGCCGGACGATCCGGCCGGCAGGTATGACGCTGGTAGCCGTAGGGCTCATGCTGATCTTGGCTGCGAGTTCGCCATTCGTGGCCGCGGCCAAGGCTGTCACCGTTCAGTCGCTCGACGTGCGTCAGTTGGCGGCGTTTTCGGAGACCGTGCTGGTGGCGCGAACATTGTCGGTCTCGACTCGTTTGGTCGAGGAGCCTGCCCGCTGTCTCGAGGCGGTCGGTAGAGACCGTGGTTCAACTCCAAGTGCTCCAGGTCCTCAAGGGGTCGTCGGCCGGGTACCGTCCGTTGGTGCTCCCGGGCGGAACCGCGGGTGGGATGACCATGGTTGCCGACTACGTGCCCGGCTTCGTGGCGGGCGAGACGAGCGTGCTGTTTCTCGACGACGCGGGACGGATCGTCGGTGGGCCACAGGGCAAACTCGCGGTGGTCGACGGAATAGTGCCGGCGCAACACATGTCGCTGGAGGGCGTGAGCGCCTGGGTGCGCACCGGGGCGCCGGTCGCGGGTTCGCAGGTGAGCGGCGCTTCCGGCTCGAATTCCAGCGCTGCGTTGCACGCCGCCGCCGGGTATCCGCTGATCGACAGTATCTCGCCGGCGTCGGCGTCGGCGGGCACCAATACCAAGGTGACCGTCCGGGGCTCAGGCTTCGGCACGAACCAGGGCATCGGCGGTGTCACGTTCTGGTACGGCAATCTTGGCCACGCGACGATCAAGGCCCCGGTTGTCTCGTGGAGCGACACCGCGATCGTCTGCGTCGTGCCGACGGCCATCATCGATGGCTACGACGCGTCGGCCGGCAGCGGCCCGGTCACGGTGACTACCTCCGCCGGTCTGACCAGCAACAACTTCGACTTCATCGTTACTTTCAGCTACGGCGGCATGCGCTGGCCGAGCGGGGGAGTAAGTTACCGCATCAACGCGAACTCCGCCGACACAGGTTCCGAAGACGCCATGGTGAAGGCCGCGGCGGTTACGTGGAATGCAGCCTCGAGCTTCCGGTTCGTTGACGCGGGGGTCTGCAACACGACATCGACGCGAAGCACCGATGGGCACAACGACATCTACTGGTCGAACTCGGCATTGCCTGCCGGGGTGCTCGCCGCGGCGATGATCTGGAGCGAAGTCAGTAGTCCCACGGTCATCCTCGAGGCCGACATCGCGTTTAACGACAGCGCCTCGATTCCTCTGTGGGGCGATGGCAGCGGGGGTACGCTCGACGTGCAGGCAGTCGCCCTTCACGAGATGGGACACGTTCTTGGGTTGCTCGACCTCTACGGGCCGAACGATCGCGGTAAGGTGATGTACGGCATCGAGTCTGACTTCTCGGTGTCGCCGCGCGCCCTGACCGACTACGATCGAGCGGGGGTGGCGTTCATCTACGGAGGCGGATCTGGAGGCACGGCCGGCGGTGGAGACGACGCCGAAGACGGAAACGGAGACGCGGGCGAGCAGCTCGCAGGTGACGCCCACTTGTTCTCCGATCTTACGCCCGAGAGCCCCTATTTCGCGGCTATCACCGACCTCGCGGGCAAGGGGATCGTTGCGGGCTTCAGCGACGGCACGTTCAGGCCGAACGACACCGTCACGCGTCAGCAGTTCGCGAAGATGATCGTCAAGACCCTCGGCCTCGAAGTGACCGGCAAGGAAGTGAGTCCCTTCACCGACGTGGTCGCCCAGACGGGGAGCGATCCGTTCTATCCGGCCAAGTATGTGGCGGTGTGCGCCGCGAGCGGCATCACCTCCGGCAAAACCGCAACGACGTTTGCGCCAAAGGAGAGCATCACTCGCCAACAGCTCATCACCATGGTCGCGCGGGCGGCCGGTTTGGACGAACCCGCGCTGAGATACAGCCCGGTGTTCCTGCCGAGTCAGTTCTCGCTCGACGAGCACTATGCCAATGCTTCGAGAGCCAGCTACGTGGGACTCTTGGACCGGCTGCTTGGCGTCGGCGTGGGCTACGACTTCAAAGCGCCCTCCACACGCGCGGAATGCGCGCAGTTGCTGAGCACTATGGGCCGGGAGCAACCCGTGGTGGGTCCGCGGGTCGTCTTCGCCGATGACTTCTCCGCTAATGAGGCCGCCTGGCCGGAGTTCCAGTGGCCCGATTGGCGCTGGCTAGTGAACGGGGCATCGGGACGGTATGTGTGCTCCATAGACACCCCGGCGACCGTCGTGTTGTCTACGCTGCCTGAAGTGCGGGGCGACTGCATCGTCGAGGTCGACGCTCGCTCTCTTTCGACGGTTGACGAGGTAGGCTACGGTTTGGCCTTCAGGGTCTCGGCTGACTCACAAAGCCTCTATGGGTTCATGGTAACGAGCAAGGGCGGCTGGGAGCTGTGGAGGAGCACGGGCGGCGTGTGGGGCGAGAAGGAAGTGCTCGACGGCAAGAGCTCAGGCATCATCAAGAAGGGCAGGGCTTGGAACGACCTGCGGGTGATGAGCGAGGGCTCTACGATCGAACTCTGGGTCAACGGCAACCAGGTGTGCAAGCTGACGAACGTTCCCGGTGGGGTGGGCTCGGTCGGAGTACTGGCGGCATCGCCGAAGGCTCCGCAGGGGCAGGAGGTCGTGGCGTTCGACAACTTCAAGATCTGGTCGGTGACGGCGAGCTCGCCGAATCTGAGGGCCGCGAGCGTCAGGTAGGGTTTCGCGCGGGCGGCGGCCGCTATCGTGGGGTCTACCGAGTGTGAGGGTGATGGCGACGGCGGACCGTCCGGCAGCTTGGATCATCGGAACGGACTATAATGCGGTACTTCTGGTCGGCTGCATTTCTGCGGGAACGGATGGCAGGGCCGCCGACATGTCACCTATCAGCGGTTGGAGAACGGCACCATGATCCTCAAGCTAGGAATCCCCAAGGGCAGCCTCGAGAACGCGACCATAGAGCTCTTCCGGCGCGCCGGGTACAACATGACAACCTCGAGCCGCTCGTACTTTCCGGTGGTCGACGATCCCGAGATCGAGTGCATGCTCATTCGGGCGCAGGAGATGGCCCGTTACGTGGAAGACGGCATTCTCGACGCGGGCATCACCGGTCTCGACTGGGTGCAGGAAAACGGGGCGAGGGTATTCCCCGTCTGCGACCTCGTGTACGCCAAGCAGAGCTTCGGCAAGGTGCGCTGGGTTCTGGCCGTGCCCGAGGGGTCTCCGGTGACGAGTGTGAAAGACCTTCAGGGGAAGATCATAGCGACCGAGCTCGTCTCGACGACCACGCGGTATCTTGCCGAGAAGGGCGTCACGGCCAAGGTGGAGTTCAGCTGGGGGGCGACCGAGGTCAAGCCGCCCGAACTGGCGGATGCCATCGTGGAGGTCACCGAGACCGGCAGCTCGCTACGCGCCAACAAGCTCCGCATCGTAGAGACGGTGCTCGAGTCGAACACTCAGCTCATAGCCAACCTGCAATCGTGGGAAGACTCCGCCAAGCGCCGCAAGCTCGAAGACATCACCATGCTGCTGCAAGGAGCTATCGCGGCCCTCGGGAAGGTTGGGGTCATGCTCAATGTGCGGCGGGACGACCTTGCGACGGTTCTGCAGGTACTCCCGGCCTTACTGCGGCCCACCGTCTCGTCACTCAGCGACGACGAGTGGCTTGCCGTCAACACCATCATAGACGAGTCGGTTGTGCGGGTTATCATCCCGAGGCTGAAGGAAGCCGGTGCCCAGGGGATCGTCGAGTATCCCCTCAACAAGATCGTCATGTAGGGCGGGCGAGGCGCATACTGTTGTAGTCGGAGCCCACTCCGGTCGTTCCTGAACGGAGGCGCCATGAGAGGGTCGACGAGTGCGTTCACCGATCGCCGGCACGCCGGCCGGGTCCTAGCAAAGGAACTGGGCCGGTATGCCGCCAAGACCGACGTAGTGATTCTCGGCCTGCCGCGCGGTGGCGTAGCGGTGGCCTTCGAGGTAGCCCGGGAACTCGACGCCCCTCTCGATGTGTTTCTTGTGCGAAAGCTGGGGGTTCCTGGGCACGAGGAACTGGCCGCCGGGGCCATAGCCAGTGGCGGCGTGATGCTACTGAACGACGATGTCGTGCGGAGCATGGGCGTCAGTTCAAGGCAGATCGAGCAAATCGCGGCACGCGAGCGGGCATTGCTCGCCCGAAGGGAGCAGCTCTATCGAGGGCATGGGGGCGGAGCAAAGGTCGTGGCAAAGCAGGCGATAGTGATCGACGACGGCCTGGCCACCGGAGCGACCATGCGCACCGCTGTCATGGCGCTGCGGCGCCTGGAGCCGGCGCGCGTCGTGGTGGCGGTGCCGGCGGCGCCCGCGGAGACATGCGATATGCTCGCCCGGGAGGCCGATGAGGTCGTCTGCTCCATGACCCCCTCACCGTTCTTCAGCATAGGGGAGTGGTACGACGACTTCGCACAGACCTCGGATGATGAGGTGGTGCGACTGCTCGACCTGGCCCGAACTTTCGGGAGCGGCGGAGCGGGCGGCCGGACCTGACACAGTCCCGGTTCGACACGGGGATGCTCACCGAACGTGTCCTCGCCGCCCGGCCGGGCGATGTCGGGGCCCTCGTCGGCTAGAAGGATACGCGCCGCCTTTCGGCGGCGCGTATCGTGTATGCGTGGCATGAACCCGATTCGTTTCTGGCTGCCGGCGTGAGTGCGCCCGGCCCCGACGGGCTCTACCCGAGAATGGTCTGCAGGTCCTCTTCGGCCGTGGTGATGGCCTTCAACTGGTAGGTGTCGACGATGAACTTGGCTACGTCGGGCGTGAGGAACGCCGGGAGTGTGGGGCCAAGCCTGATGTCCTTGACGCCAAGGTGCAGGAGCGTGAGGAGGATGGCCGCGGCCTTCTGCTCATACCAGGAGAGAATCATGGAGAGGGGCAGATCGTTCACTCCCACCTTGAAGGCGTCGGCGAGCGCGAGCGCCACTTGGATGGCTGAATAGGCATCGTTGCACTGCCCCATGTCGAGCAGGCGGGGCAGTCCTTCGATCGTGCCGAGGTCCTTGTCGTAGAAGCGGTACTTACCGCAGGCGAGGGTAAGGATGACCGTGTCGGCGGGGGCTTTCTCGGCGAACTCGGTGTAGTAGTTGCGGCCAGGCTTGGCGCCGTCACAGCCGCCGACGAGGAAGAAGTGGCGGATCTTGCCGGCCTTCACGAGGTCGATGATCTTGCCCGCGTGCTCGAGAACCGCGTTGCGCATGAAACCGACGTGGACCGTCTTGCCTGGTTCGTCGCTCGCAAAGCCGGGAAGAGCGCGGGCGGTCTCGATGACAGGAGTGAAATCGTCATTGGCAACGTACTTGACGCCCGTGACGCTGACCACGTTGTTGGTGAAAAGCTTGTCGCCGTAGGAGTCCGCGGGCGGGATCTGGATGCAGTTCGTTGTGACAAGGACCGCTCCGGGGAACTGGGCGAAGTCGGACTTCTGTTCGAACCAGGCGCCTCCGTAGTTGCCGTAGAGGTGCGGGTAAGCCTTCAGCTTGGGGTACGCGTGGGCGGGCAGCATCTCGCCGTTGGTGTAGATGCTGATGCCGGTGCCCTCGGTCTGCTTCAAGAGAGCCTCGAGGGCGCCGAGGTCGTGCCCCGAGACGAGGATGGCCTTGCCCGCCTTGTGGCCAAGCGGGACCTCGGTGGGAACTGGAGTCCCGAAGGTCTCGGTCTGCGCCTTGTCGAGCAGCGCCATGGTCTTGTAGTTCATCTCGCCGCAGCGCAGGGCCTTGCCGACCCAGGTGTTGAGGTCGCCTTGATCGAAGCGGGAGAGATCGGTGAGCGCCTCCACGAAGTATGCGTCGAGTTCTGGGTCGCGATAGCCGAGTTCGGCGGCGTGGAAGGCGTAGGCGGCGACACCCTTCAGGCTATAGAGGACGGTGTGCTGCAACGAGCGCAGGTTGGCGTCGGTGGACGCCTCGGTGTTGATATCGTGAGCGCGCCCCTGTTCGGCGACCGCGGCAACGGTGGCGCCGGGCACGAAGGCCGCGGGAGCCGGAAGAGCGTCGAGGGTCTTGCCCTTGGCGGCCAAGGCGGCGCTGATCGCCTCCCGCTTGGCGACCGCATCGTCGACCCACTTCTTCACCGCTTCGGGATCGAAGTTGACGTTGGTGAGGGTGACGAAGAGACCAGCGGCCAAAAACGTGTACGTGTCGTCGGGCACCAGATCGGCCGCTTCGGCATTGGCCTTCTCGGTGACGAGGGCCAGGCCCTTCAAGGCGTATACGAGCGCATCTTGCAGGGCGGCGAGTTCGTCGTCTTTGCCGCAGACCCCTCGCGACGTGCACGCCACCGATTTGGCTGTCTGTTCACACTGATAACAGAACATCGCTACCTCCTAGGTTCAGTTTGCCGTCAGACAGGGCTCTGTTCGCGCCGTATCTCACGATTGCTTGCGCCAGAAGAAGCTAACATAGCGCCTTGAGTCTATACCTTGACCAAAGTCAAGAGCGGAGGTTCTTCTTTGCGCGGCGCAGACCAGGAGCTGATCTCGCTATTGCGGCAGACGAGCCTCTTCGAGAGCCTGGAGGAAGAGTTCCTGCTCGAGCTCGTGGCGAGCGGCCGGCGCAGACGGTACGACGGCGACCAGACCGTCTTCATGCAGGGCGACAGGGCCGGTGGCCTGTACATCGTCTTGAGCGGGCGGGTCAAGGTGTTCAAGGTGTCGCCAAAGGGACGCGAACAGACGCTGATGGTCATGGGTTCGGGCCAGCCCGTCGGTGAGGTCGCGGTTCTCTCCGGCGAGGCATACCCGGCTACCGCCGAGACGCTGGAGCCGAGCGAGTTGCTCTACATCCCCCGGCAGGCATTCCTCGATCTCGTGGCCCGAGAGCCCGAGGTCGCGCTGCGCCTGCTGGCGGCGCTCTCCTCGCGGCTGCGCACATTCGCGACCCTCATCGAGGACCTGTCACTCAAAGACGTGTCGGAAAGACTCGCGGCGCATCTCTTGGCTTTGGCCGGCCGGGAGCCGGGGGGCGGACCATCCACCTCGAAGTGACGAAGACCGAACTGGCGTCGGCCGTGGGCACCGTGCCGGAGACCCTCTCGCGGGCCTTTCAGCAGCTCGCGCGATTGGGAGCCGTGAAGACGCGGGGCCGCACGGTGCACATCGAAGACCTGGCGGCGTTGGAAAAAGTAGCGAAGGCCAAGTAGCCATGGAGAACGGGGGAGAGGTTCTCGAGCTACGATCGGTGACCGTGTACTACGGAGCACGGGCCGCGCTCGATTGCGTGTCACTCAGTCTCCCGCACGGGGCCCAAGTCGCGGTGGTGGGACCGAATGGCGCCGGAAAATCCACTCTGTTCAAGGCTCTCGTCGGTCTGGTGCCTCTTCAGAGGGGCGAGGTCCTCATCCACGGCAAACGCCCGTCTGACTATCGCGAACCGGTGGCGTACGTGCCGCAACGTGAAGAGGTGGATTGGCGCTTTCCGGTCACCGTGTGGGATGTCGTCAGGATGGGCCGCTACGGCAGCGGGCGGTGGCTGAAACGTCTCACGCCGCTGGATCGCGAATCGATACTGCGCAGTCTCGAGAGTCTCGGCATCGCCGATCTGGCCCACCGGCCCATCGGCGAGCTGTCGGGCGGGCAGCAGCAGAGGGTGTTCCTCGCCCGCGCGCTGGCCCAGGAACCGCACGTGCTACTACTCGACGAACCGTTCACCGGGGTCGACGTCGCCACACGTCAGGCCACTCTAGACCTGCTCGGTGGGCTCAGGGCCCGCTCGGTGACCGTGCTCGTGTCGACCCACGATCTTGATCTGGCCGCCGGGCGATTCGACCAGGTGGTGCTTCTGAACAGGCGCCTGATCAGCGCCGGCAGTCCGGCCGAGGTCTTCACCCAGGCCCATCTTCAGGAGGCCTTCGGTGGCCAGATGGTGGTGGTCAATGGCGCCACTATCGTGGTCGACCAGTGCTGCGGGGCCCACGGACCGGTCGGTGGCATCGACGCCTGCGAGTGCGATTCGTGTGGCTCCGACAGCCAGCCCGGCGATCGTTCGAGGTGAAGGCTTTGAGGAACGAGCGGTCATGAGCTGGCTAACCGAGCCCTTTCTGCTGGGATTCATGCAGAGATCTTTGATCGCCTCGGTGATGGTGGGGGTTGTCTGCTCGGTCATCGGGTGCTACGTGGTGCTCCGATCGATGGCCTTTCTGGGCGACGCGCTCGCCCATGCCATTCTGCCGGGCGTGGCCGTCGCCTATCTCGCCGGGGCGAATCTTCTTGCGGGGGCTATGGTCGCCGGTCTCCTGGTCGCGGTGGGAATAAGCTACGTGTCGCGCTCCGGAACGATCCGCGAGGATACGGCGATCGGAGTGTTCTTCGCAGCCGCGCTGGCGCTGGGGGTGGTGCTCATTAGCACTGTGGATAGCTATGCGCTCGACCTCACGCATGTGCTCTTCGGCAACGTGCTCGGAGTCTCGACCTCGGACCTCTACGTCTCGGGAGCGCTGACCGTCGTCGTGCTACTGGCGGTCGCCCTTCTCTACAGGCAGCTCCTGGTCATGTCGTTCGACCCCATCCTGGGCAAGACGCTCAAGCTACGGGTCCACCTGCTGCGCACTGGGTTGTTCGTCCTTCTGGCGGCGACTATCGTCGTCTCTCTGCGCACTGTGGGCGTGGCCCTGGTGGCCGCCATGTTGGTCACGCCCCCCGCCAGCGCGTACCTGCTCACGCGGCGCCTGCCCGCGATGATGGCCGTGTCGGTCGCGATCGGAGTCATTTCCGCCGTTGGCGGGCTATATGCCAGCTACTACCTCGACGTGGCCTCCGGGGCCGCCATGGTGCTCATTGCCACAGCCATCTTCATCGTCGCCTATCTCGTTGCGCCTCGTCGAGGATTCGTATGGAGGATGGCGGCGAGACTGTCGAGATAAAGGGGCGGGGCGCCCGATCGAGATCAGGCGCCCCGCTGGGTACTGCACGATCCGGATGGCCTAGAACCCGGCTATGCCTCCGAGGAAGTCGTAGCTCATCTTCTTGCGTAGGTCGGTAGCGAGCGCGAAGAGCCTCTTGAGCCTGGCCTCTTCGGCCGAGTTGAGTTCCTCGGGCGAGATCAAGTTGGTCGGCTTGCGGTTCTCTTCGAGCGCCACGGCCTGTCTGCGCAGCCGGATACGCATGAGCGTCTCGTAGTCGGGCACTATCTCCTCGTATGTCTCGCGGCTTATCACTCCGCGCTCGCGGAGTTCCGCCATGCGATCGAGCGTGTTGGTCGAGTCGATGCGGTGCCTCAGGGCATACAGGCGTGAGAAGTTCACTACAGGAAGCAGGGCCTCCTTCAGGCTCAGAGCCCTGGCGCCGCCGTCTGACGTCGAAGTCTGTAGGTTGCCGAAGAGCCCGACGGGCGGCTTATAGAGTAGCGCGTTCTGCGCGAAGTGGATGAAGAAGAGCGGGTAGGCCTCCATCTCGTCGAGCACCCAGGTGCGCAGGTCGCGGGCGAGGTTCTGCTGGCCGGCGACGCAGCGGAAGTCGAAGAGCATGTTGAGCTCGAGGAGTTCCTGGGGATTGGCGTTATGGATCCAGTGGACGAACTGCTGCCGCCACGCCGACCGGGAGAGGTTCCAGCGGGGATTCTTGGCCATGACTCCGCCGTCGCAGTACGAGTAGCCGACCTCGCTCAGCCAGTCGGAAACCATGGTGCCGAGATTCAGGAAGTACTCGGCAGTCTCGGCGGCCTTCTCCTCAGGGGGATCGTCGTAGAGCAGGGCGTTGTCCTGGTCGGTCAGAAGGGTCTGCTCCTCGCGACCTTCGCTGCCGAGAGCGAGGAACGCATACTGCACCGGCGCGGGGCCGAGCTTCTGCGTGCCCATGGCCAGAAGCCGCTGCACCACGGAATCAGATACGCCCGAGACGATACGGTTCACGTAGCGGGTGTCGGCCCCCGAGTCGAGGACCGCCTTGACAAGGTCGGGCATTCTCTCATGCGCCTCGGCGATATCGTCGAGCGAGTGAGCTCTGGCGATCGAATCGGTAATGATGACCGATGAAGACTGCTGGTACTGCACCAGGTCGCGGAGCCGGATGATCCCGGTGGGTCTAGCGTCGTCGTCGAGCACGGCCAGGAATTCGACGTTGCGCTCCTGCATCTTGAGCAGCGCTTCGTACACCGGCGCGTTCGAGCGAATCGTATCGACCGGGGCGCTCATGATCGATCTGATCGAGGCGCCAAGGTCGACGTTCTCGGCAACCACGCGCGCTCTGAAGTCGTGGTCGGTGACGATGCCGATGATGTCTGCCTCGGGGCCGGTCACGAGAACGGCGCCTGCGTGGCCCTTGGTCATCACCGTCGCGGCCCGGCGGATGGTTTCGCCCATGTCGAGAGCGACAAACGGGGTGATCGCCCGAGTCACAGGCTCGCGCAGGTAGAACAGCGAAGTCTGTAGCTGGGCTATGAGGGCTTCGCGCTCTTCCTCGCCTCTCGTCTGCTTGCTTATATCCTCAAGGATGCCGTCGACGAAACGGGCTTGACCGTTCTCATCTTCAACCAGCACCGCGAAGAGCGAGACGTCGGTGCGACCGCCGCCGTGGCTCTGCAGTCCCACGCGGTAGTCCTGAAGGACTCCGTCCTTGTTGAGCCTGTCGACAAGGGCCGCGCGTTCCTCCTGGTCGATGATGCGGTCGAGCCAGTCGGTGCCGAGAAGATCAGCCGACGCCGGCACCTTGAGCATGTTCCTCATGGCGGGGTTCGCCTCCAAGAGGGTGGCCTTGCGACCCCACGCGCTTCTGAAGACGCCCAAGTTGAGGGCGTCGGTCATGGTACGGAACTGCCTACGGGTCTCGTCGAAGGCAGCTTCCATGGCCTTCTGGGCTGTGAGGCTGCGGGCTTGGAGAATGACGCCGTCTTTGCCGGCGAGCGATATGGGCGTGACGGAAAGCGTCACGTCGACCGCGCGGCCGTCCTTGGCCTTGAGGCGCGCCTCGAAGGCCGACAGGAGTTCGGTCTGGAGACCGGCCTGACCCTTGGCCGCCATGCCCTCGATGAGACCCACTACCTGCCGGTCGTGGACGGATTCGGCCGTGAACAGCAGCGGCAGTCTGGTGTCGGTGAGTTCGTGCGCCTCATAGCCCAGCATCTCTTGGAAGGGTTCGTTTGAGTAGACGGCCTTGCCGTCGAGCGCCATCACAATGCTCTCGGTGGAGGCGGCCGCCAGTGCCTGGTATCGCCCATGTGACTCTTTCAGCGCGTACTCGGCCGCGGCTCTACTCTTCTCTATCCTCAAGCTGCCGCGAGCGCCGTAGAGGAGCAGAAGGGCGATGGCGACGATGATGGCCAGCGAGATGTACGTAAGGTTACGCTGGAACCGGGCGATGGCCGCGTTCACGTCCATGACGTAGATGCCCGTGCCGATGACCCATTGCCAGGGTTCGAAGAGCTCGACGTACGACAGTTTGGGCACGATGCGGTTGGGGTCGTCTTTCCACTGCCAGTAGTACTCGACGAATCCCGAGCCGTTTTGGCGTACCGCGTCGACGAAGGAGACGAACAGCGTCTGGCCGCGTTGGTCCTCGTAGGTGGACAAGTCTTGCCCGTCGAGTTCAGGCAGATACGGATGCATGATCATGGTCGGATGCATGTCCGTGATCCAGAAGTAGTCCTTGCCCTCGTCTCCCCAGCGGAGCAGCTTGATGCGCTCTGCCGCCTCGGTCTGAGCCTGTTCGCGTGTCATGGTCCCGGCGGTCTCTAGGGCGTAGTACTCGTTCAGGATGCTTGCGGCGGCGCGCGTGAGTTCCTGAGTGGTCTCCTTCTTGCCCTGGAGAAGCTCGCTCTCGGCTGACGGGATCAGCACGAGGAAGATGACGAGTATGAACAGGATGACCGCGAGGACGGCCGGCAAGACGATCCTCAAGATGAATCCCGACCACCTCCTACCGAAGAGACCCTCCGATGCCCCTCTGTTACTGTCCAATGTGCCCCCTTGTAGGCGCGTTGTCTGTATACGGCGAGGATTGCTCCTCATTGATTCCCAATCCGACGGCTTCGGCGAATCGGTTCCAGTGTATCAAGGGCATGTCGACGCCTGGGTCATCACCATCGCTATGATGAAGCCCGTGGAAGTCGCTACCCGCTATGGTAAGCAGTCCGCGACGTTCGGCCACCTCGAGAAGGGCCTCACGTGTCTCGAGAGAGTACTTCTTGTGAAACGCCTCCAACCCGTCTAGACCCTGGGGCTGCATCCATGAGAGCACCTCTTCGAGTCTCGCTATGCCATCGAGCCCAGCGAGGGGGTGGGCGAGGAACGCGAGGCCTCCTGCCCGGTGGATGAGGCATATGGCCTCCTGAGTGCCCGGAGGAAGGTCGGGAGAAGCGTCCTCCCCAGGGGGGACGCATGGCCGTGAGGTCTCGCTCCCGCGGCCGCCGAACGAGCGGACCGAGGTGACGAAGCGGCGGAACGACGCGCGCCAGGGCTGCCGGACGACCTGGATAGCTGCCAGGAGGGCCTCGTCGGTCTCGTCGATGCCGTAGCCGAGGATGTGGAACGGACCCGAGCGGCGAGCGCGCGTCCATCTCCACGCCGGTGACCCACTTGACACCGCGCTTCTCGAGCACCTTGTGGAATTGGAGCTGGCCGTCGAGGCTGTTGTGGTCGGTCAACGCGGCCCATTCGACGCCTGCGGCCGCAACTGAGTGCGCCACATACGACGGGGAGTGATCACCGTCGCTTGCGGACGAATGGCAATGGAGATCGACCCTGATCGTGTCGGCCACGGATTCCTCGGCGGGTAGGCATGAAATGCCCGCACATTTTACTAGAAACACCCGGACCAGTGGACAACTGCGAGATACTATCGGTATAGTCTCCGCCGGTTTCAGGGGCTGAACGGGGCGTTTCACCCACACAAGCCGGTTCTGAGGCGCGAATCCCTAGTGAATCACGAGTAAGGAAGTATGCGTATGGCCAACCCACTTGCATCGAACGAGACGGTCACTAAGCTGCTGGACACAAATGCCAACCCCGCGCCCTTGGGGTTGATGGGTTTCGGTCTCACCACCGTGCTTCTCAACATCCACAACGCGGGCTTCTATGAGCTCAATTCCATGATCTTGGCCATGGGCATCTTCTACGGCGGCGTCGCGCAGATCATCGCCGGCATCATGGAATGGAAGAAGAACAACACCTTCGGCACGCTCGCCTTCACGTCGTACGGTCTGTTCTGGCTGACGCTCGTAGGCCTTTGGCTCATACCGTCGATGTTCCCCGATCTGGCGCTTGCCGGCAAGGCCAGCGATACCGCGATGGCGTGGTACTTCGTCCTCTGGGGCCTGTTCACGTTCTACATGTTCCTCGGAACGCTGAAACTCAACCGTGCCTTGCAGATCGTGTTCGGAATGCTCACGATCCTCTTCTTCTTGCTCGCCATCCGCGACTTTGGTGGCGGCGCGATCTTCGGAAAGATCGCCGGCTGGGAAGGCATCGTGACCGGACTGGCTGCTCTCTACACCGCGATGGCTCAGATCCTCAACGAGACCTATCGCCGGGTCATTCTGCCCTTGGGCCCGATCAGCCAGTTGCCCAAGGCCTTTGTTGCCGACTACGGCGAAGAGATCGCGAAGATGTGGCTGCAAGACCTGCGCGTGAGCCAGCAGACTCCTTCGTACGGCAAGATCTCCGACGAGGAACTGGTGAACGCAAGCGAGTTCGCTCTCACACAGGTGGGCGAGTACTTCAGTGGTCAGCCGTCTGAGGCCGATATCGGTGAGTTCTTCCACACCCTCGGCGCGACCAGGGCGGCGCAGGGCTTGCCCCTGCCGGAGCTGATCAGCGCGATCCTTCTGCTGAAGCGCGAGATCTGGATCTCGTCGCGCACTCACGGTGTTTGGGAGTCGGCCATGGATCTCCAGCGTGCGCTCGACATGTCACGCGAGCTGGGCCGCTTCTTCGACCGCGCGGTCTACTACGCGACCGCGGGCTACACGGGCTTTCCGCTTCGGCCGAAAGACCAGTTCTAGACCGCGCAGCTCATCCAGGGCGCTGGGAAAGAAAAAGCCGCCGGACGCGCAAGGCGTCCGGCGGCTTTTCGTTTGCGCCGCTAGGCTCTTGCTTATGCCTTGGCGTGTTCCTCGAGCATGTCGGGTTTCGTCAGCTTCGACACCACGTAGATGGCGATGAAGCTGAGCGGGATCGAGAAGATGCCCGGGTTCTTGAACGGGATCGGGGCGTCGGCCGGCCGCAATCCGTAGAGCTCCCACGCGGTGGGGGAGAACAGGATAATGCCGATGGACACCACGATGCCGACGATGATCGAGGCCACCATTCCCTTGGAGGTCGTGCGCTTCCAGAACAGCATCATGATGATGCAGGGGAGGTTGGCCGAGGCCGCGACGGCGAAGGCCAGACCCACAAGGAACGACACGTTGATGCCCTGGAAGGCGATACCCAGCAGGATCGCGATGGCTCCGACGACGAACGCGGCGCCCCGGCCCGCGAGGACCTTCTGGCGCTCGGTCTTGATGAGGCCGCCGAAGCGATCCATGAGGTCGTGAGCCACGGCGCCCGAGGCCGCGATGATGAGACCGCTCACCGTTCCGAGAACCGTCGCGAACGCGATCGCTGAGATCATGGCGAAGAGGAAGGTGCCGAAGGAGTCGGCCAACAATGGCGCCGACATGTTGTTGTCGGCCGGGTTCACCGTCGCGTTCGTCATGGCGCCGAGGCCGAGGAACAGCGTGAGGATATAGAAGAAACCGATGGCCGCGATAGCGACCACCGTCGACTTGCGGGCTGCTCTCTGGCTTGGCACCGTGTAGTAGCGGATCAGGATGTGGGGCAGCGAGGCCGTGCCGAGGAAGAGCGCGATCATGAGCGAGATGAAGTCGATGCGGTCTTTCGCCGAGCCCTCGAGCTTGAACATGGTGCCCGGCCGCACCACGGTATCACCGGCTACCGTGACCTGGTGGTAGACCGTCACACTATCGCCGCCGTCCTTGAACGACGCGGATTTCCAAAGGTTGACCTTCGTTTCGGGGTCTCCGATGAGGGCCAGGAACTTGAACGGGTTGACAGGGCCTGTCTCCACGTCCATGTCGCCGGCGATCGTACTGAGGTTGCCGACCAGTCTCAGGTGGTTGTCCTTCGAAGAGAGCACACCGTTGACAAGCTTCTGGCCGTCGGCCGCCGTCGTGGCGTTCTGGGTCTCGTGGAGCTTGAGGCCATCGGTTGCCTTCTCGAGCTTCCACCAGCCGACCGTGCCGTCCTGGTCGAGCTTGAGGAAAGTGGTGACCTTGTCGGCGGCTGTCAGATCGTACTGGCTCACCACTTTGTATGTCGAGTCGTCGGGCACTATGGTGCCCCCCGTCTCGGTGGCGGTGATCGTCTTGTAGTGGTAGAACTCCACTCTGCCACCCTGATCGGGCGTGGTCGAGAAGCCGCGCACGCAGAGAGCGACAACGATGACGAGAGCGAAGACGATGAGGAGCGATCCTTTGATGAACTGGACGTAGGTGGTCGAGGTCATGCCCGCGGTCGCCACGATGGCGATAACGATGGCGCCCACCACTACGACTCCGACCCAGTGGGGGAATCCGAGCAGCGGTTCGATGAGCACGCCGGCGCCGACCATCTGCGGTATGAGGTAGAAGACCGAAACGATCAAGGTAGCGATGGCGGCAAAGAGCTTCACGCTGCGCTTGTTGAACTTCGCGTCGAGCGCGTCGGTGAAGGTGTACCGGCCCAAGCGGCGGAGCGGCTCAGCTACGACGAAGAGAGCGACTACCCAGCCGGCCAGATAGCCGATGGAATAGAGGAAGCCGTCGTAGCCATAGACGGCGATCATTCCGCAGATGCCAAGGAACGACGCCGCCGATAGGTAGTCGCCGGCGAAGGCTATGCCATTGACCCCCCAGTGGATACGTCCACCGGCGGCGTAGTAGCCGCTCGCGGACTTGGAACGGCGGGCCGTGAAGAACGAGACGAACAGCACCAGCCCAACGATCACGCAGAAGATGATGACGGCTAGAGTCTTGACTTCCCCCATCTCAGACCTGCCCCTCGCGCTCGAAGGTCTTCTCGTGACGTGTGCAGGCCCAGTTGTAAGCGATGGCCAGCAAGAAGGCGATCACTATGAGCGCGAACCCATAGATGATGGCCAGATTGAGGCCTCCGACGACTATGACGCCCATCGTCTTCGGCGTGGCGACCGCAATGATGATGAACACGAGGTACATCGCCCCGTAGATCGCCAGCATTATCAAGCCCAGGCGTCGCTTAAACGCAGCCGCTTCGTCGACGCCGTGGTGCGCCGCTGCGGGTTCATGGAGCATAACCAACCCTCCGAACTCAGGCCCCTACCGGCCGTTATATGCGCTCCGTTCCATGTGGAAACGCTCCCCGGTATTCTGAGCGGTGCAATGGAGTGCTGTCAAGGCCCGGCGTCGCCGGTCATTTGGTATACAATATTGTAATGATTCTATGGGGAGAAATCGCCGAGTTCCCACTTGTGACAATCTTGCAGTTCCTTGCTCAGGAGAGACGCACAGGTATCCTCGAAATGCAGGACTTTGAGGAGATGTCGGCCCTCTTTCTCACCCGTGGGCGAGTCGATGCCATCACCTCGCCCTTCTGGGACGAGATGTTCGGAGCGCGTCTCGTCGCGGCCAACGCCATCACCGAGAACCAGGTGCGCGAGTGCTGGATGAACTGCGCCGAGAGCCGTGAGCCCATCGTGTCTGCGCTCATGGAGCGGTCGGAGGTCGAGCGGCGCGAACTCGTGGAGATCGTCAACCGCCATGTTTCCGATGCGGTGATGCAGTTGATGTATTGGAACGCGGGCACGTTTCGTTTCTCGGTGCCGGCCCAGCAGGACTACTTCCCCGTGGTGCCGTCACTCAGCGTCGAGGCGCTCCTGCTCGACGCGTATAGACGCGTTGACGAGGGCGAGCGGCCGTGGCGAGACAAGATCTCCCACGAGCAGGAACTGTGTCTCACCTGCACCATCGATTGCAGTCCCGAGATAAAAGGCCGTTACCTCAAGCCCGATGTCTGTCTCTGGCGGAGCATGCCGAGCGTGCTCAAAGATCCGATCTTCCGCGGTCTGCGCAAGCTCGGGCGGGGCCCGCGGCCCGACGAGGAAGATATGGGCGACGATCTCACGTTCATCTGAGCCTTGATGCGGGCCACCATCGTCTGCGTTGGGCGCCTTGATCACGAGTACCGGGGCGTATGGAGGCACTACGAAGGTCTGCTGCGGCCCTATCTCACGCTCGAGGTCTTGGAGGTTTCGGAATCGCCACTGGCCGCCGGTGAATCGCTCGCACGTTCCAAGGAGGCGGGAGCCCTCTTGGGCTTGTTCCGAAAGGGGGCCTTCTGTGTGGCTGTCGACCCGCGGGGACGGGAGTTCACGTCGGTGGAGTTGAGCGCGTTTCTGGCTGACAAGAAGCTGGAGGGGCACAGTCATTTCCAGTTTGTGCTCGGCGGAGCAAGTGGTCTCGACACCGGAGTGCTCGAGGCGACGCACCTGAGATGGTCTCTCTCTCGGTTGACCTTTCCTCATCAGATGGCTCGTTGTATCGTGGCCGAGCAGTTGTACCGCGCGGTCAAGATAGAGCGCGGCGAGCCCTATCACCATTGACGCGCACGGTGGCCGGACGATGAGACAAGAGGTTAGAACTACACTCGCCATATTCGCGGTGATGATCTTGGTCCTTATCATCGGGACCGTGGGCTACGTGACCATCGAGGGCTGGAACGTCCTCGACGCGTTCTATATGACCGTGACGACCATCTTCACGGTCGGCTTCGGCGAGGTGCACGAGTTGTCGCCCGAAGGCAAGGGCTTCACCATAGTGGTGATCGTCTTGGGGGTTGGGGCGATCCTCTATGGCTTGGGGGCGATGGTAGAGTTCGTCCTTACGGGGCAGCTCTCAGGCATGTTCAGAAGAAGGGTGGTTAGGAAGCTCGTGGAGAGGATGCAGGATCACTACGTCATCTGTGGATATGGCAGGGTGGGCGAAGCTGTGGCCGCTCAGTTCCGCAACGACAAAGCCAAGTTCGTGGTCATCGACAACGACCCCGATAGCATCGAACGGGCCGAGAACGCCGGGCTTCTGCTGGTGCGCGGAGATGCGTCGAGCGACGAGGTGCTCGAAGCCGCGGGCGTCACGAGGGCCAAGGGTCTCGTCTCGGCCGTCGGGTCGGACGCCGGCAACATCTTCATCGTACTGTCGGCGAGAGTGCTCAATCCAGAACTCTTCATCATCGCGCGGGCGGCCTCGGAGGACGCGGTCAACAAGCTCCGGCGGGCCGGAGCGAGCAGGGTGGTGTCGCCCTACGATATCGGTGGCAAGAAGATGGCGACGCTCATGCTGAAGCCGCTTGTGAGCGACTACCTCGAGGTGGTCACCGGCGGCGGTGAGCTTGCCTTTCTCGTCGAGCAGTTTCAGTTGGGCCCCGAATGCTGTGCGATCGGCAAGTCGATAGAGGCTCTCAACGTGCGCAGGAAGACGGGCGCCACGATCCTCGCCGTCCAGCGGGCTTCTACGGGTCATTTCGACACAAACCCGTCTCCGGATGCGACACTGGACACCGGCGATAAGATCATCGCCATCGGGACGTCCGCGGAGATCAGCAGTCTCGAGGAACTGATAGAGACGGCCCCGATAGTCGAGAACGAAGGGTAGAGGAGACACGTCACTTGATCACCGAGAGAGTGCGACGGGTTGTGTCGGCTTGGGCTGCCGAGGAAGGCTGGCCTGAACCGCCGGCCTGCAGGCTCGAGCGGCCCGTGGAAGAGACACACGGCGACTACGCGACGCCGGTATGCATGCAGATGGCGAAGGTCGCCAGGCGCTCGCCTGCCGTTCTCGCCGAGGAGTTGCGCCGCCGGCTGCTCGACGATGCCGACACCCGCCGGCTGATCGAGAAGATCGAAGTCGCCGGACCCGGCTTCATCAACATGACCCTCAACGCGACCGCGTACGTCGAGGCCATGGGAGAGATGCTCGCGCAGGGCGACGAGATAGGCCGGCAGCCCGTGAGGCCGCATCCGCGCATGAACCTGGAGTTCGTGAGCGTCAACCCGAACGGGCCCCTGCACGCCGGTCACGGCCGCTATGCCGCTTATGGCGACGCGTTGCACCGTCTGCTCGCATTCACAGGCGTGAACGTCGAGACCGAGTTCTACATCAACGATTACGGCCGGCAAATGGACCGCTTCGGGCGTAGTGTGGCCGCGCGATATGCGCAGTTGTTCGGAGTCGACCTGCCGGTACCCGCCGATGGATACCAGGGCGAGTACGTGAGTGACATCGCGGCGGCGGCGCGTCAGCAGGTGGGTGAGAGGTATCTCGATGCGCTGAACCTGGTCGTTTCGGGAGCGCCGGCTCGGGAGGATGCAGCGGCCGGGAGCGTGGATCTGTCCGACGAAGCCGCGCAGACCGCGGCTACCGACGATTTCGACGAGGAGGAAGCGGCGGGAGAGTCCGAATGGCCCGACGTGCCCGCGGTCACCGAGGCGGTCGCCTTCTTCAGGGCCTTCGGATGCCAGGCGGCTCTGGACGGAATGCGGGAGGAACTCGCGACGTTCGGGGTCACGTTCGATTGCTGGTTCAGCGAGACCACGCTCCACCGAAGCGGGCGCCTCGGCACGGCCGTCGAGCGGTTGCTCGCTTCGGGGGAGGCCTACGAGGACGGGGGAGCGATCTGGCTGCGGACTACCTCGCGGGGAGACGACAAAGACAGGGTGCTGATCAGGGGCAATGGCCATCCGACGTATTTCGCGGCAGACATCGCCTACCATGAAGACAAGCTCGAGCGCGGGTTCGACCATCTGGTCAACATCTGGGGCGCCGATCACCACGGCTATGTGCCTCGCATGACGGCGGCCGTCGAGATACTGTCGGGGCGCACGGGGGCTCTTGAGGTCATCATCGGCCAATTGGTCAACCTCATGGAGAAGGGCGAGCTGCGCCAGATGTCCACGCGGCGGGGCGAGATGGTGACGCTCGCGGAGGTGATCGAGGCTATCGGGGTCGACGCGGCGCGTTTCTTCTTGGTATCACGCTCGCAAGACCAGACACTCGATCTCGATCTCGATCTCGCGCGCAGCCAATCTCAAGAGAACCCGGTGTACTACGTTCAGTACGCGCACGCGCGCATCGCGAGCATCGTCAGAAACGTGCCCGAGGGTACGGTCGCGGTGGTTTGTGAGGCATCGGGGGTCTTGGAGTCGGCCTACGAGCGCTCGCTGATCAAACGCCTGGAGGGCTTTCCGGCGATGCTGCAGGATGCGGCCGAACGCCGCGCGCCACACCGTATCGCCGGGTACGCGCAGGAGTTGGCGGCTGATTTCCACGTCTTCTACAAGCACTGCAGGGTCATCGGCGTCGCGCCCGAGCTCGCCTCGTCGCGTCTGGCTCTGTGCGTGGTGGTGCGGCGGGTCATCTTCAGGTGCCTCTACCTGCTCGGCGTGAGCGCTCCGGAGAGTATGTAGCAGGACGTGCTGTGCCCGAACTGCCTGAAGTAGAGACCGTACGCGGCCAATTGGCCGCGGTAGTGCCTGGGCTCACTTTCGCGGCGGTCGGGCGCGTTGAACCGGCCATGCTGCTGGATTGTGCGGAGGCTCAGCTACGTGAGGACCTGCTCGGCCGCCGCGTCTGTTCGGTCGGTCGCCTGGGCAAGTTCATGGTGTGGTCTCTGAGTGGCGACGCCTTCCTCACCGTGCACCTCGGCATGACCGGCCAGATACTCATCGACCCCGCTGACGAGTCGCCGCACACACGCTTCTCTTTCGAGCTCCGCGATGAGCCTGGGCAGGGTATCCGCCTGGAGTTTCGCGATGCCCGCAAGTTCGGCAGGCTGCACCTAACGCTCGGCGGGCCGCCGGCGCGCCTCGCGACGTTGGGCCCCGACGCCTGGCTCGGGGAGTGGGACGAGACGTACCTGAGCGCCCGGCTCCGGGGCCGGACGGCGCCCATCAAGGCCTTTCTCCTTGACCAGAGGCATCTGGCCGGCATCGGCAACATCTATGCCGACGAGATACTGTGGTTCACTCAGATCGCTCCAACGCGCCCCGCGGGCGGGTTGTCGTCCGACGAGGTCCAGAGACTGGCGGGAGAGATCCGCAGGCGGCTCGGTGAAGGGGTGCGCCTGCTCGGATGCACGCTCTCCGACTTCGTCGACACGGCGGGCAAGGAGGGAGGCTTCCAGGACTGGCTGCGGGCCTACGGCAAGCACGGGCAGCAGTGCCCGCGCTGCGGAGGGTCGTTCGTTCGGGCGATCGTCGCGGGGCGTGGCACCAGCTACTGCGCCGACTGCCAGCGGTAGGAGGCGGCCTTGAAGGCGAAGCGACGTCCATTGAGGACACGGCACGCCTGTCGGCGCGGCGGCACATCCTCGGTGGCGTAGAAAGCGCCGCCGGTCACGATTCTTGCCGCGGGGGGGGGCGTTTGAGCACAAAAAAGGAGCCCCGAGTGGACTCGCTTTGCGTTCTTCAACGGTTCTTACTTCGTACCCGCTTCGCTGTACTTCGCGGCCATTTGCCTCCGCGTTTCCTCTGCGGGTCCCCTTGTAAGCTCCTCAAACGCTGCGTCTGGGCTCTCGGGACTCTGCAAGAATAGTAGCTGCGGCGAAGAGCCCTGTCAAGCCCCAATTGGCAAGTATGCAGGCAAAAAGGCCGCTGTTTGCGGACTACGCGAGCGGAAGCCATGTGCGCTCAGGGCGTACGCGGCTGGAGGTGGGGCGAAGTAGGCTATGCTATCATTCGCTCGGCGGCATACCGAACATCGGGCGGAGTTAGCTCAGTTGGTAGAGCGTCGGCTTCCCAAGCCGAATGTCGCGGGTTCGAATCCCGTACTCCGCTCCATTCTCTACTCTTTGCTCAAGAGCCACTCGGTCGTGTACGCGGTCACGCGGGGATCATGCTGCGCCGTGGTGTGGCTCCCACCGGGCAGGGCAAGTAGGAGCGTCTCGGTGGTCAGGCGGCCCGCAAGCATCAAGGAGTGCGAGATAGGCACCTGGGCGTCTCCCCGGGCGTGCACGAGAAGCACCGGGCACGTGACTCGCGAGGCGAGCGCCGCGGAGTCCTGGCTGTCAAAGTAGGTTCGGAGCGCCTGCCGGTCGTACCGGGCCGCTGGTACGTCGGACGGCGTGATACCCGCGGGAGGTGCGCCGCTCTCGGAGAGCGTGGAGGCCTCCGTGTCGGCGGGGCCGGCCGAGGCTTCTTCGCTCGAGAACAGTGCGTGCAACTGTATCTCGCTCGCCGGGCAGACGAGGGCCATGGCGGCGAAGTCGGCGTTGGGCGCCGCCTTGAGCCCATAGAAGCCACCCATGCTCGAACCCCGGTAGTAGATGCGGCCGGAGTCGACTTCGGGGTGGTTGCGCAGGTAGCTCGCAGCGGCGACGATGTCGAGTTCCAGCGGCCCGTCGGCGACGCCTTCGCTTGCGCCGTGGCCACGGAAGTCGAGCGCGAGCACAGCGAAGCCGCGTCTGTACGCATCTAGGCAGAAGGCTTCGTGGCGGCTTGCCCGGCTGCCCGCCCCGTGCCCCACGATGAGTCCCGGGAGCCCGGGGTTGCCGCCGGCTCCGGCCCGCCAGTCGGGGTCGGGCTCTCTCGGCAGGAAGAGCCTTGCGGCTAAGCGCAGATCGAGGGGGCCGCCGTCATAACGGGCCGACAACAGGGTGATGGGATCTCCGGCCATCGTTCAGAAGAGGGTGGGTTGGTCGCTCTCGAGCTGGAGGTAGGCGACGTAGGGCAGATTGCGGAGCGACTGCCGGTAATCGAAGCCGTAGCCAACAAGGAATTCGTCGGGCGCCTCGAAGCCGCGGTACTTGACGTCGAAGTCGATGAGCCGGCGGTAGGGCCGGTCGAAGAGCGTGCACACCTCGAGAGACCGGGGTCGCCGGAGGTTGAGCGAGCGCATGATGTAGTGCAGCGTGAGCCCCGAGTCGATCATGTCTTCGACCACGAGGACGTTCTTGTCTTTGATGGGCTGATCGAGGTCTTTGAGAAAGCGGATGGCCTTCGCGCCCGACTGCGAATGTTCCTCGGTATATGAGCTGATGGCAAGAAAGTCGATCTCGAGGGGTACGTCTACGGCGCGGGCAAGGTCGGCCATGAACATGATCGCTCCGCGCAAGATGGAGATGAGGAGGAGCTGCTGATCGCGATAGTCGCGCGTGATCTCCGCTCCAAGCTCGGCGACCCTACGGGCTATCGCCTGCTCGTCGAGAAGGACCCGCCCGATGTGGGGGTCGTAGGGCGCCGGCCGCGCGCCGGGCGCCGGCGTGGCTTGACCGCCGTCCATCACAGGTTGAGGCCGTACTTCTGAGCCATGCGTACGAAGTCCTTACGATAGAGGAGCTTGACGCTGATGTCGGGGTATTGCTCGCGGAGTTTTCGGACCTTGCGGTTCTTGGCGGTGACAAGGGATTGCTTCATCTCGGTGACCTCGACGAACAGTTCGAGGTCGGGCAAGTAGAAATCGGGCGTGAAGGCCTCGACTATGTTGCCCTGCTCGTCCTGCTCGAGGATGAAGGTGCGCGGCTCGTACTCCCAAGCGATGCGGTGATAGTCGAACAGCTTCGCCGCTTCGAGCTCAGTGCGCGTAGCAAAGGTAGGTTCCTTGACACCCCTGTAGTAGGAGAAGGTAGGTGTTTCGTCGGTCATCCTGAGACTAAATTCTAACAGCTTGCGTAGTGTGGTAACGTACCTCTGTTTCTTGCTCTGGAGGCCATCTTGACCCACACGCTTGTCTATCCCATCACGTCTCGCCACAACGCAGCCGGCCATCTCGAGATCGGCGGCCTCGACGTGGTCGACCTGGTCGCGCGGTACGGCACCCCCGTGCTCATATACGATGAGACGACCATTCGCGATCAGTGTCGCCGCTACGTTGCGGCATTCCGCGACCACACCGCCGACTTCGAGGTCATCTACGCCAGCAAGGCGTTCTCGTCGCTGGCCGTGAACCAGTTGGTACTCGAGGAAGGGCTGTCGATCGACGTTTCTTCGGGCGGTGAGTATCACTCGGCCCGCGAGGCGGGTTTTCCGCCGGAAAAGATCTTCTTCCACGGCAACAACAAGACGCGGGCTGAGATCGAGTACGCGCTGGCGGGCGGCGTCGGCTTCGTGGTGGTCGACAGTTTCCAGGAGCTTGCGTTGCTCGAGCAACTGGCGGCGGCGCGGGGCGGGTCGCAGCGCATTCTCCTGCGCATTACGCCAGGGGTCGAGGCGCACACCCATTCGTATATCGAGACCGGCAACGTCGATTCGAAGTTCGGCTTCGGCTTGGGCGATGGCGTCGCGCTCGAGGCCATCCGTGAAGGCATGGCCGCGAAACACCTCGAACTGGTCGGCCTGCACGCCCATATCGGCAGCCAGATCTTCCAGCTGGACGCTTTCCGCAAGGCCATCAAGATCCTTGTGGACCTGATCGGCCAGGCGCATGCCAGCTTCGGCTTCGAGTGCCGCTACCTCAACGTCGGAGGCGGCTTGGGAATCCGCTATACCGCCGAAGACGCTCCCGCGTCGATCGGCGATTACGCCACGGTGAAGGTCGAGGGAGTGCGCGAAGAGATGGCGGCTCTCGGCCTACCCATGCCCCGTGTGCTCATCGAGCCGGGGCGCTCGATCGTAGGCAAGGCGGGCATCACGGCGTACACCGTCGGCACCATCAAAGAGATCCCAGGCGTACGCACCTACGTGAGTGTCGATGGCGGCATGAGCGACAACATCCGACCGATGATGTACGACGCCCAGTACGAGGCCCTGCTCGCGAACAAGGCGGAGGAGCCTGCCACGACGAAGGTCACTGTTGCCGGCAAGCACTGCGAGAGCGGCGACGTTCTGATCCGCGACGCGGTGATCGCCAAGCCCGAGGCGGGAGATATCCTCGTCATGCCGGGCACCGGCGCTTACTGCTTCGCGATGGCCTCCAATTACAACGGCACGCCACGTCCGTCCGTGCTGCTCGTGAACGAGCGACAGGCGAGGGTCATCATCGAGAGGGAGACCTACGCGGATCTGCTGGCCAAGCACCGTCCGCTGGTAGATCAGGCTTAGGAGGACAGGAACATGACAGCGGAGCAGAGGACAGTGAGGATAGGCCTGCTTGGTTTCGGCACGATCGGGTCGAGCGTCTACAAGCTGATTGAGAAGGAGCACGACCAGATCCTCGAGGGCACCGGAGTCGACCTTCAAGTGGCGAGGGTGCTCGAGGCCGAGACGGCCAAGTGGCCCGCGGGCGCTCCCACCGGGCAGTTCACCGCCGACTTCGCCGATATCGTCGACGATCCGACCATCGAGGTCGTGGTGGAGGTCATCGGGGGCACCACTTTCGCCTTCGACTTCGTCGACGCCGCCATGCGCAAGGGCAAACACATCGTCACTGCCAACAAGCAGTTGCTGGCGTCGCGAGGACAATCCTTGTTCACGCTCGCGAAGGACCGCGAACGGCATCTGCGGTTCGAAGCGTCGGTGGCGGGCGCCATACCGATCATCAAGGTGATGCGCGAGAGCATGATCGCCGCCGGTCTGCATACCGTGTACGGCATAGTCAACGGCACCACCAACTACATCCTCACTCACATGTACAACGAGGAGGGCGACTACTCCGACATCCTTGTGCGGGCTCAGGAACTCGGCTATGCCGAGGCTGACCCCACCGCCGACGTCGGTGGTGGCGACGCGGCCGCCAAGATGGCCATCCTTGCTTCCATAGCCTTCCATTCGCGCGTGACCCTGGGCGATGTCGCCTACACGGGCATCCAGGACATCTCGCTCGCCGATGTCCGCTATGCGAAAGACCTCGGCTTCGTGGTGAAGTTGATAGGCGCGGCCAGGCTCATCGATGGGCATGTGAGTGTCAGGGTCTTCCCGGCTCTGCTGCCGGCCGTGCATCCTCTTGCCGCCATTGGCGGTTCGAACAACGCGGTCTTCCTCCAAGGGGATTCGATCGGTGAGATCATGCTCATGGGTCCGGGGGCGGGAGGCTCGCCGACGGCTACCGCGGTGGTGAGCGACATCGTCTCCATAGCCAACACGAAGGACGTGGGCTTCCTGCAGGCCTGCTCCTGCTATCGCAACCTTGGCTTCCTGCCGGCTGAGGATGTCGAGTCGGCCTTCTTCATCAAGATGAATGTGGCCGACCAGACCGGTGTGCTTGCCAAGATAGCCGCCGCGTTCGCCGAGCACTCAGTATCGATAGCAAGCATGATCCAGAAGGGCCGGGGAGACGAGGCCGAGTTGGTGCTCATCACGCATCCGACCAAAGAGAAGGATTTCTTCGCGGCTATCGAGAAGGCGAAGGCTTTCTCCTGCATGCAAGAGCGAGCCGATGACCCTCAGGGTGCTGTAGGGCTGTTGCCGCCGGTCGGTCGGGGCCGCGGCTGCGGGGGCCGTCCCGGCCACGAGGAGCGTGTGGGATGGAAAAAGAAGACCGCTCGTGCGTGATCGCACATCTATCGGATCTGCATACCGGATCGCAGTACTTCGTCTCGAACCTGCTCGATAGGGCGTTGGTCGAGATCAACGACCTGGGTCCCGACATCGTGCTGGTCACGGGCGACCTAACCAGCATGGGTTTCAGGCAGGAGTTCCGCGAAGCCCGGGAGTACCTCGACCGGCTCGCGTGCCCCGACGTGTTGGTCGTGCCCGGCAACCACGACAGCCGCAACGTGGGCTACGCGCATTTCGAACGCCTTTTCGCCACGCGCGAACCGGTCATCCACAAGAACGGCGTTACGGTCGTAGGGGTGGATTCCACTGAGCCCGACCTCGACAATGGACGCATCGGGCGGCACCGCTACCCGTGGATCAGATCGGAGTTCATGGCCCAGCCCGACGATTTCAAGATCTTTCTGCTCCACCACCACCTGTTGCCCATCCCCGGCACGGGCCGGGAGCGGAACATCGTCAACGACGCCGGCGACGTCCTCGAGGTGCTGATCGAGTGCGGGGTCAACCTGGTGCTGTCCGGGCACAAGCACGTGCCGTACGCCTGGAATCTCGAGGACATGTACGTGGTCAATGCCGGAACGGTGGCCACTCTTCGCCTGCGGGGAGACACCAAGCCCTGCTACAACGTAGTTGAGATCGCCGGCGGGCACGTGAGGATCACGCGACGATATCCCTTCCAAGGGGGCGAGACCATTGTCGAGTTCGACGCGGGCTGATGAAGAGTACCGCCGTAGCTCTGATCGACGGCGAGCACTACCCGGTGGTGGTCGTCGATGCACTGCGGCAACTCAGCAGCAGGTTCGACTTCAAGGGTGCGGTGTTTCTCGGAGGCTCTGAGAAGATCACCTCGAGCGATCTGGAGCGCGAGGCGGCCGAGGTCTACGGGTTGCCGGTGGTCTTCGACTCTGAGATGACCCGGGGCTTGGCGAGAGCGCTCGAAGAGTTCCGTCCCGAAGTCGTCGTTGACCTGAGCGACGAGCCGGTGCTAGGATACCCGCAACGTTTGCGGCTCATCAGCGAAAGTCTGGCGCGCAACGTCGCCTATGTAGGATCCGATTTTCGTTTCAACCCCGCGAGTTCAGAGCGTCTCTGCATAAGTCCTTCTCTATCGATAGTCGGTACAGGGAAGCGAGTTGGCAAGACGGCCATCAGCGGCTACGTCGCGAGGGTTCTTCAAGAGGTCGTCACCGGGCGGGGCGAGAGCCCGGCAGTGGTGGTAGTGGCGATGGGCCGCGGTGGTCCGGCGCGGCCCGAAGTGGTCGATGGGCGCGACGGTAGGCTGAGCGTCGACGACCTGGTTGCGCTGAGCCGCCAGGGAAGACATGCCGCATCCGATCACTTCGAGGACGCTCTACTGAGCGGTGTGACGACAGTAGGGTGCAGGCGCTGCGGTGGCGGCATGGCGGGCCTGCCGTTCGTGTCGAACGTGGCCGAGGGAGTCGAGGTGGCCAACGCGCTGGCCCCGGGTGTGATCGTACTCGAGGGCAGCGGGGCGAGTATGCCGCCGGTGGCGACCGACGCCAGGCTGCTGGTGGCCGGGGCGCATCAGCCGGTGGAGAGCATCACAGGGTACCTGGGGTCGTACCGAGTGTTGGTGAGCGACGCTGTGGTGCTGGCGATGGCGGAGGAGCCTCTGGCCTCCGCGAGCAAGGTGCGCGACGTGCTGGCCGCCATGGCGAAGATCAGGCCTGACGCGCCGAGCGTGCCGGTGGTCTTCAGGCCCAGGCCTCTCGACGACGTTACGGGCATGAAGGTGGCCTTCTTCTCGACGGCGCCTGCGTCGCAAGAGAGAACACTATGCCGATTCATCGAAGAACGTTGGGGTGCGAGGGTAGAGGTGTTCTCCTCCAACCTGTCCGACCGGCGGGCGCTCAAGGCCGATTTTGCCAGACCCGGGATGGGTCGGGTCGATGCGGTTCTGACCGAGATCAAGGCCGCGGCGATAGATGTGGTCGCCGAAGAGGCAGCCGCCAGGGGTCTTCAGGTGATCCCGGTCGACAACCTGGCGATCGAGGTCCCGCCGGCTCGTGAGGGGCGGCTGAGGGAAGTGGTGGAGATGGTGGCCGAAACGGCGAGAAGACGGTTCGAAGGCAGGGAGTGACCCGATGACGGTGCCGATCCAACTGGTTAGCGACGGGCACAAGATTCCCTTTTCGAAGGGGCTTCTCACTACCACCCTGACGGCGACCGGGTTGCCTTTCGAACGGGTCTTCACCGTTACCATGGAGGTGGAGCAGCGGTTGGCGGCCCTGCCCGAGCACGAGATCGACGTGACGCGGTTGCGCGACCTCGTCGAGACCGCGCTCAGTGCCATGGAGGAGGAGCGCTACCTACGACGCTACCGCCTTTGGAACCAACTGGCTCGCCAAGACCGGCCGGTGGTCATACTGATAGGCGGCGCGACCGGGGCAGGCAAGAGCACCATAGCGGCGCAGTTGGCCGACCGGCTGGGTGTCGTGCGGATGGTCTCGACCGACTCTATCAGGGAGATCATGCGCGCGATCTTCGCGGAGTCGCTCATGCCCGCGATTCACTACAGCTCCTACGAGGCCGGGGCGGGAGTGCGTATCCCGCTGGGGGCGGCGTTCGATTCGCACGTGGTTGGCTTCATGGAACAGGTTGACGTCGTCAACGTGGGCGTGCTCGCTCTCCTGGAACGAGCTATCGAGGAACGCACGAGCCTGATCGTGGAGGGCGTGCATATGGTGCCGGGCATGCTGGCTTCGGCCGGGGCCAAGGAGCGCATGGCCGACGTGGTGCTCCTGCAGCTCATCGTCGCTGTCAGGGACGCCGGCCTTCACAAGAGCCACTTCTTGGTGCGAGAGCAAGAGACGTCGGGCCGCCGGGCCATCGCTCGCTATCTGCGCAATTTCGACGAGATACGCAAGATCCAGGATTTCATCCTCGAGCGCGCTCGCGTGGAGGGGACCGTCGTTGTCGACAACCACAACATCGACGACACACTGGGTCTCGTGGTAGACGCGTTGTATGACGTGATCGAGCGAAGTGAGGAGACAGGCCATGCCGACTAGTCCAGGAGGCTGCATATGCAGCCGGTTCGTCGCTGTTACCGAGGCGGGCGCCCTAGCGGCCGCCGGTCTGCTCGGCTGGGACGATGCGCCGGCGGCCGACAGAGCCGCGCGGCTGGCGATGGCCGGCGAGTTGGGGCGCATGGCGATTCGAGGCCGGGTCGTCGCGGGCAGGGGCGGCGATGCGCAGGCCATGTCTGTCGGTTCTGAGGTGGGTAGCTCCGAGGGGCCCTGGAGGACGAGCGCCGTCGGCGAAGAGGAGCATCTGACCGACGACCCTGAGCCGTGGGATCTCGCCATCGACCCGCTGCAGGCTCCATTGGCGCTCGCGCGGGGCACGGCCGGGGCTATGTCCATGGTGGCCGCCGGGCCCGCCGGCAGTCTCATGCCGGTGCCGGAGATGTACATGCAGAAGCTCATCGTGCCGAGCGGCGCCGCCGCGGCTATCGACCTAGACGCTCCATTGTGCGACAATCTGTCTGCGGTGGCCGTGGCGCTTGGCCGGCGGCCCGCCGATCTCACAGTGGTAGTGCTCGACAGGCCGCGCCACGAGGACCTCATCTCCCAGATCAGACACTGCGGCGCCCGTGTCATTCTCATAAACGATGGCGATGTGTCGGCGGGCGCGGCGGTCGCGATGAGCGACTCGGGCATCGACATGTGCGTCGGCATCGGTGGTTCGACCGAGGGGATTCTGACCGCGGCGATCCTGCGGTGCGCCGGGGGTGAGATGCAGGCCCGGTTCTGGCCCATATCGCGGCAGCAGGTCGAATTGGTGCGGGCGGCGGGCATCGAAGATCTCGAAGCCAAGCTCACGTCGAGAGACATGGTAGGCGACGGGGTTCTCGTGAGCGCGACGGCGGTGACGGCGACGCGCTTTCTCAAGGCTGTGGAATCAAGGCCCTACGGCATCAGGACCCACAGCGTGGTGCTGTGTTCGAGGTGCAAGAAGATCATGACGATCCAAACGACCCATCGTGACGATGTGGGCGGGGAACCGGTGGATATCGGTATCACCTAGTGCCCGTCGCGCAACAGGAAAGAGAACAGCGAGAATCGTGAATGAACAAGGGGTTGAGGGAAATGCAAACGAGCCTGAGAGCAAGGCCATGGCTATAGCAGAGCTCGAGCCCCAGCTTCTCTCCGACCTGCACATGGTCGCGGGCGAACTGGGCATCAAGAACTTCCGCAAGTATTCGAAGCAAGATCTCATCATGAAGATCCTGAACGAGCAGTCTCAAGACCGCGGCCTGCACTTTCGCACCGGGTTGCTCGACATCTTGCCCGATGGCTATGGCTTTCTCCGCACCCAAGGCTACACGCAGTCCGACTCCGACATCTACGTGTCGCTTTCGCAGATCAGGCGTTTCAAGTTGCGCCGTGGCGACGAGATCACGGGCCAGGTGCGTACTCCTCGAGACAATGAGAAGTACCACGCGCTGCTCAAGATCCAGACCGTCAATGGCATGGATCCCGAGCAGGCCCGGCACCGCCCCACGTTCGATTCGCTCACGCCGCTGTTCCCTGAGGAGCGTCTGCGGCTCGAGACCTCGCCGGAGAGGCTCTCCGCGCGGGTCATGGATATTATCAGCCCCCTCGGCAAGGGGCAGCGCGGCCTGATCGTCTCCCCACCGAAGGCCGGCAAGACCACCATCCTCAAAGACATCGCCCACGCGATCGCGACCAACAATCCTGAGGTCCACCTCATGGTGCTGCTCGTCGACGAGCGGCCCGAGGAAGTCACCGACATGGAGCGCACCGTCGCGGGCGAGGTAGTCAGCTCGACCTTCGACATGCCGGGCGAGAACCACGTACAGGTCACCGAACTCGTGCTGGAGCGCGTGAAGCGCTTGGTCGAGGTCGGCAGGGACGTGGTCGTACTGCTCGACTCCATCACGCGCATGGCCAGGGCGTACAACCTGCAGGCCCCGGCCAGCGGCCGCATCCTGTCGGGTGGCGTCGATTCCACGGCGCTCTATCCGCCGAAGAAGTTCTTTGGCGCCGCTCGCAACATCGAGGAAGGCGGGTCGCTGACGATCCTCGCGACTGCCCTCGTGGAGACCGGCTCGCGCATGGACGAGGTCATCTTCGAGGAATTCAAGGGCACCGGCAACTGGGAAGTGCGCCTCACGAGGCAGTTGGCCAACAAGCGGGTGTTCCCGGCGATCGACATCGAGAACTCCGGCACTCGCAAGGAGGAGCTGCTAATGGCCACGGCCGAGGCTTCCATGGTGTGGAAGCTGCGTGGAGTGCTGCACGCCCTCGATCCTAACGCGGCCATCGAGTTGCTCATTCAGAAACTGAGGGAGACCAAGTCCAACGGCGAGTTCCTCGATCAGATGAGGAAGAACTCCCGGTAGGATTCCCGAAGGGCGGGAGCGGGGGAGCGGCCTGACCAGCAAGGGAGCGCGCTCGTGTCTGTGGAACTGGCCATCGATGGAATCTCCGTCGGTCACTACTCTGACTACCGTGGATTGACGGGCTGCACCGCGGTGGTGGCGCCCGGCGGGGTTACGGCGTCGGTGGATATTCGTGGTGGCGCTCCCGGCACGCTCGAAACCGCTCTACTGTCTCCCTACGCTTCGGTGGCTGAACTGCATGCCGTGCTGCTCACCGGCGGCAGCGCGCCGGGACTCGGCGCCGCGGCAGGCGTCAGTCGTTTACTGCGGGAAAGGGGATGTGGCTATCGAACGCCATACGCGCGCATACCTTTGGTTTCGGCGGCCGTGATCTACGATCTGGGAATAGGCGGCAGCGGCGCGTTTCCGGGCCCAGAAGACGCGTTTGGTGCGGCGGCGGCAGCCGGACGGCACGTCGAGGAGGGTTCGGTCGGCGCGGGCACGGGGGCCACGGTAGGCAAGATACTCGGGGGCACCGGCATGATGAAAGGCGGCCTCGGGCTTGCGAACATCGTGGTCGGTGCGGGTTCGAACCCGGCCGGGGAGCTTCGGAGCGACGATCGACTCGTCAACGTCACCGCTCTCACGGTGGTAAACGCTCTGGGCGATGTGTTCGATGAGCACGGAGCCGTTCTTGCTGGAGCGCTCAGCGAAGGCGCGTTCGTGCACAGTGTGGAATTGCTGCTGCGGTCGCCGAGCGCTCCGGACTTCTTCGCGCTCGAGAACACGACGCTATCGGTGGTCATGACCGATGCGCGTCTCGACAAGCTCCAGTGCGGCGTGGTCGCGCGTATGAGCCACGACGGCTTCGCCCGGGCCATCAACCCGGCTCACACACCGGTCGATGGCGACTGTGTCTTCGTGCTCGCGACCGGCGCCAAGGCCGGCAACGTGTTCCAGGTGGGCGCGGCGGCCGCCGAGGCCGTGGCGGCGAGCATCAGGCGGGCCGTGAGGGCCGCTCGAGGTATCGGCGGGGTTCCGTCGGTCTCGGATCTCGCGGCGGGCCCACTGTCGTGAGACGCACGGCCGTGAGACCGTCCTTGAGATAGAAAGGAAGACCGAGTGAGCCCGAATGTGCCCTGTCTGACCACCGTCGCCGACCTGCGGAGGGCGGTGCGTGAGGTCAGGAGCCTCGGTGCGAGCGTTGGGATGGTCCCCACGATGGGCGCGCTGCACGAGGGCCACCTTTCGCTCATTCGGACCGCCCGCGCCGAGACCGGCACGGTGGTGGTGTCGATATATGTGAACCCCACGCAGTTCGGGCCGAACGAAGACCTGAAGCGCTATCCGCGCACCCTGGAACGCGACTGCCGGTTGTCCGCGGAGGCGGGGGCCGACCTCGTCTTCTGTCCGAGTGACTCGGAGATGTATCCGGAGGGTCATTCGACATGGGTCGACGTGGAGGGGCTCACAGCTGGGCTGTGCGGGCGTTCGCGACCGGGGCACTTTCTGGGAGTGTGTACGGTGGTGACCAAGCTGCTCAACATGTGCGCTCCCGACCGCGCCTATTTTGGCGAGAAGGACGCCCAGCAACTGGCGGTCATAAGGCGGATGGTGATAGATCTCGCCATGCCTGTCACCGTCGTGCCGTGCGCGACGGTGCGAGAGGCCGACGGTCTGGCCATGAGCTCGCGCAACGTGCGCTTGACGCCGCAGGAGCGTGCTCAAGCGCCGGCTCTCTATCGAGCGCTGACCGCGGCGCGGGATTCGGTGGCCGGAGGCGAACGCGACGCGGGCGCGGTCGAGCGGCTCATGAGGAGGGTGCTCTCCGAGGCGGCACTGGGAGTGATCGACTACGTGGAGATAGTCCATGCTCGAACGTTGGCTCCAGCCGCCGCCGTCGAGGGGGAGACCCTCATCGCGGTCGCGGTTCGCTTCAACGGCAGCGGCACGAGGCTGATCGACAACGTGAGGGTGAACGCCTGACGCCCCGCGCTCTTGGGCGCGCGGAAGGCGGCGGAGTAAGTCGCGCGCTGACGGCCGGGCGTCCCGGCCTGCTAGCGATTGCGCAGAGAGACCTGCCATGCACCATCCGACCACACGCCGGCTACCGCACAGACCCTGATGTCGTTGCCCTCGTACTCGGCGACCGAGAGGTCGAACAGGTAAGTGGCGAGATCGGCCGCCGAGGCGGCGGGGCATTCGACTGACGTCAATCCGGCCAGGGGGTCCCTGGCCTCAGGCCGTGCGAGATCGCCCTTATAGACCGAGAGGCCCGCGAGTCTGCCGGCCGCAAAGGGCGCCTCGTAGACGGTGGCGGGCGCCGAGTCGGCCTTTATGGCCGCGAAGCCGGCCGTCGGAGCGGTGGAGTCGGTGCAGAAGAGGCAGGCCGCGATTCTGGGAGTGCGGTAGCTGTCGGGCTCGGCCCCGGCCCCCTCCATGATCTTCTCGAGGTAGCCGGCGTCACGAGAAGCGCCCACGCTCGTGAGGAGCTTGTATGTCTCGTAGACCGTCTCGGTCTGGATGCCGTTGGAGACGGCGAGCGTGCCGGTCGCGTCGTCGAACTTGACGGCTGAGTAGTGCCGCAGAGGATCGTACGGCGCATCGCCGATCGGGCCCATGCGCACGGTGTTCTCGACCGCCACGGCCCGGCGCTGACGGCTCTCCGGCGACCGGCCGGTGACGAGATAGGCGAAGCAGGGACGGTGCTCTACGGTCAGTCCGACGAAGAGCTGTCTTCCGGGATACGGTCCATCGGGATTTGCCATTTCACTTCTCCTCAGGAATGGTACGTGTGGGTTCGCACTGGATAACAAGATCACGTAGTGCCGGCGCCCGTGGCCGGCGAGGCGAGCGCCGCCTCCGGGGGGCTGGAAGTCTCGACGGTGCCCAGGAAGCGGTAGGAGCTCCGGCGCGTGGGTATCGCCTGGCCGTCGATGCCGTGGAGCGAAAACAGACGCCGTATGCCGTCGGGGGTCCGGAAGCCGGCGGGCTCGCGGAGCAGCCGCTCCAGGCCCGCCCAGAACCTGTCTGGGCCTTTCGGGTCGAAGTCGAACACCAGCACGCCTCCGCCCGGGCGGACGACCCGCGCGATCTCGCGCGCGGCGACGTCTTGGTCGTTGAAGTGGTGAAAGGCGTCACTGCACACGAGGGCGTCGAAGTAGTCATCGGGGAAAGGGAGCGATTCGGCCGGAGCGAGCCGCACCGATACCCAGGGATGGGGGTCGACGCGTGCGAGCATCTGCGGTGTCGGATCGACGATGATCGCGCGGGCGTCGAGTGCTCGGGCAAGACCGGCGCCGAGTTCGCCCGTGCCGCCACCCAGGTCGGCCAGCACTCCGCCTGAAGGCACGTATGGACTGAGCAGGGCCGCCGACCGCTCGAAGACGTCGTCAGTCCAGCGGCGTGCCATCAGTTTGAATAGGGGCGCGGTGTAGCGAAAGATGGACAAGCGGACTCCGTTCAGGAGCCGTGGGACGACGGTCTCACCGAAGGAACGCCATGGTGAAGAATTTGCGCTTCTGTTCCAACGTGTCCAGTGTTTCGCGCATGCGGATCGTTCGCTGCTCACGCTCCTCCGGGTCGGCGATGGCCCGAACGTTCGCCATCTCGTCGACGATCACTCTATCGGCGTGGAGGTGGCAGCGCTCGTAGAACGCCTCTGAGCCGCCATACAGACCTTCGCGTTCGCGCTGGTCTATGACGAACTCGAGGGTCTGGTAGATCATGTCGACGAGAGCGCGCCTGTCGAGGAGGCCGGTCTCGTAGTTGAGCCACTGGTCCCACGAGGGCTGCGACAGCGCCTCTACGTACTCCTCGAGGCTCTTGTACAGCAGACGGTAGCCATGAGCCTCCGGATCGTCGAACGCGCGCGAGCCGGGGTCGAGGACGATCGGGCCGAGCACCTGCCCGCCCGCGGGGATCGCTTCCTTAACGTACTGCATGCCCGAGGCCTTGAAAGCCTCCTTGTTGAGCGCGTCGAGTTCCTGCCAGAGTTGCCAGGTCTCTCGCATCTCCTTCTCGGTCTCGCCGGCCAAGCCGACGGAGAAGAAGTTGGTGACCGGGATGCGGTGCTTGAGACAGGCCCTGATGGTCTCCCTTACCGCCTCGCTGGAGTAGTGGCGGCCGAGGGTGCGCCGCACCTCGTCGGAGCCGGTATCGGGACAGAAGTGCAGTATCACGTTCGGCCCGATCTGGGCGACCTGGCTGATGAAGTCCTCACCGGCCGGGGCGAGGATGTCGAGAGACAGCCGCTCGAACTTCGGGCGCTCCTTGATCAAGCGAGAGAGCAGGTCTTGCCAGTAGTGCTTGCCCCCCGCCCGGGGGTCCTGGTAGAGACCGATGAAACGGACGTTCTGCGCGATCAGGCTGTGGATGTCGGAGAGTATCTTCGCCGGGCTGCGGAAAGCCGGCCGGGCCATGCCTAGGTACTTCGAGTAGGTGTAGGCCGAACCTCCGCAAATGGCGCAGTCGTAGGCGCACCCGCGGCAGACGGCCAAGCTCCAGCGGCTCGGAGCGTCAGGGATGTGCACCGAGGTCTGGGGTTCAAGGAGATCGAGCCGGGTGAACTCGAAGTCGTCGAGGTCTCGGCTGGCGTCTCTGAGAGGTGTGACCGTGGGCGCGCCGGCGCCCTCCCTGAACGTCAGGTTCGATGTGGGTGTGAGCCTGCCGTGTTTCTCGTAGGCCCGCACGAGCTCAAGGAGAGGTTTCTCAGCCTCGGCCCGCACGACGGCGTCGACATACTCGTACTTGGCGATGATCTCTTCGTGGAAGCGGGTGGCGGTGAGTCCACCCATGATCACCAGGGAGCCGGGATGCATCTCCTTGAGCAACTTGGCGATCGCGAGCGCTCCAGGAGCGTGCTGCTGGAAGTTCAGACCCACGCCGAAGATTCCGGCAGAGTAGCCACGCAGATGCTCCTGCACGTCGAAACCAGGCACGGTGACCATGCGGTCGCAGAGGTTGTCGACTACCACACTGTAACCGTGGCGATCGAGGTATTCGGCGATGCTGAGCATGCCGACCGGCACCTTGTTGAACTGGACGCTCGCCATGGTGCGGCCGAGCGCGCCCGGGAATATCGGCTTCTCGCGGAAGTCGTAGACCGCGGGGGGGTGTATGAGGACGACGTCGTAAGCTGGCATAGTGCCGATATGATAGCCGCGCGGGGCTCACATCACCATGATCGTTGGCTCTGTGGGGTCGTGGCCCGTGCAGCCGTCACTTCTGGTGGCGAGCGGCTGGGCCGCGGCGGGCTCTACTTCTTCTCCCATCGCGACAGGTAGCCTACCTGGCTGAGGGTGCTCCCCGCCAAGATCTCGGCCCGCATGCGGTTCTCCTTCTCGAGGACGTCCATGGCCCTGTTGGCGTATTCGACCGCCTTCTCCTTGGGGATGACACACACCCCGTCGTCGTCGCCGATGATCCAGTCGCCGGGAGCGATCGAGACTCCCCCGACCTTGATGGGCACGTTGATCTCGCCGAAGCCCTTGGCCTCGCCGGCAGTGGGGCTGACCAAGGTGGAGAACAGGGGGAAGCCCAAAGCGCGGATGTCGCCGATGTCTCTCGCGGCGCCGTAGATGGCGACGCCCGCCAAGCCTCTCTGGATGGCCGAATTGGTGGCCAACTCGCCCCATACGGCGGGTAGGACGTTGCCGACGTCGATGACGAGCACGTCGCCGGGCTGGGCGATGTCGATGGCTTCGACCGGTTTCGCCCAGTCGCCGGGAAACGTGCGCACGGTCACGGCGGGGCCGACCATCTTCATGCCGGGCGCGAGCGGCCGCAGCCCCGGGATGTCACCGCTACGGTGAAGCGCATCTGAGACGTTGGCGGCGGAGACACGCATGAGGATGTCGCGCACTTGGGGGCCGGTGGCTCTCACGAAGTACTCTGACGCCACGGCGACGCCGGTATCCATGGCCTGTCTGACCGCGCGGGTCGCGGCCGTGGCGTCGGCCGCCTTCGTGATGGCCCCACCGACGACGACGATGGAGGCGCCGGCTTCGAGGGCCAGGGCCGCCGTCTCGGAGTTGATGCCGCCGGCCACGGCCACCGGGATCGAGACCGCCTTGGCCACCTCTCGAAGAGTATCCCAGGGGGTCTTGCCCTGCATCTGCTCGTCGATGGCGAGGTGGATGCCGACGTAGTTGGCGCCGAACTCCTCGGCCTGCTTCGCGCGTGCGACCACGTCGTCGACCTGGATCATATCGACCACGATCTCGGCGCCGTAGTTACGGGCCGCCTCTACGCACTCCTTGATGGTGGCATCGGAGGCCGCGCCCAGTACCCCGACAACACGCGCCCCGGCCTTGGCGGCGCATTCGACCTCGGCCCGGCCGGCGTCCATGGTCTTCATGTCGGCGACTATGACCTTGTCGGGCCAGCGCGACCGTAGGGCCCTTATGGCCTCGAGCCCTTCGCTCTTGATGAGAGGCGTGCCGGCTTCGAGCCAGTCGGCGCCTCCGGCGATCGCTTCATCGGCCACCCGCAAGGCGCGGGGCAGGTCGACGAAATCGAGGGCCAACTGGAGTACCGGTTTCATCGGGCCATCCTCCTTCGGTAAGAAACGATGATTCTTAGCGCACGCCGATGATCTGGACCACAACCGTGCGTTCGCGGGGACGGTTGTCGAAGCAGACGAAGCAGATCTCCTGCCACCGGCCGAGGCACATCTCACCCTTTTCAATGGGAAAGACGAGCGAAGGACCGAGCAGGCCGGCACGTACGTGCGCGTGGCCGTTGTGATCGGGATGGGTCACGTTGTGCTCGTAGTGCCATTCGGGAGAGATGATGCGGTCGAACATGTTGGCGAAATCCTGCACCACGCCGGGCTCGAACTCGAGAGTGGTGATGGCGCCGGTCGCGCCCGGAAAGAACACGGTCACCGCGCCGGCGGCAAGGCCGCTGTCTGCGACGATCTGACGGACCTGGGCCGTCAGGTTGACCATGTCGGCGTCGCCCTTGGTGTCGAAGTGTATGCGCTCGGTCACCACGGTGGCGATGCCTGTGACCTCACTGCCAGATGCCATTTCTCGATCCTCTCTGTACGTTTCGATGTCCATTATGCGCTGGAAGCGCCGGGTGTCGACCGCGGCGTGAGCAGACGGGCCATGGCGGCAACAATCTCGGTAGGAACCTGATCGCGTGCGCGTACGATGTCGAGAGTCGCGAGGCCGAGCACCCTGTAGAGGGGCAGAAGATCGGGCGCGCCGGCGTCGAGAGCCGAAAGGTGCCCCGCTACGGTGTCGAGGTCGCCACGGCTGAGCGGCCCGGTAAGGGCGGAAAGCGTGCCCTGGGCGCCCACATTGTCGAGCGTCGCCCTCACGAGCGGGAGGAACATCGCCAGCGCGTCGTCTCTCGGGAGGCCGGCGGCCACGAAGAGGCGCTCGGCGTGATGCTCGAGGGTTACCAGGTAGTTGCAGGCTACTGTGGCGGCCGCGTGGTAGAGCGACCGCTTGTCGTCGGCGAGCAAGAAGGGCTTGGCCCCGAGGGCCGCGGCGAGCGCGTGACCCAGGCGCAGGGCCGGCGAGTCGGGGGAGGCGTCGCCGGGGGTGAGGGCGACCGCGGCGCCCGCGAAGCGGGCACGCCCGGTCGCCGGATCGCTGAAGGTCTGCAAAGGGTGGAAGACGAGCGTGGCGGCGCCGGCCTCCGCGCAACCGCGCAACACGCCCACAGGAGTGGCGCCGCTGGTGTGGGCCACCACGACCGTGGGCTCCTCATCGGAGCGGTGTGCGCAACCATCGTTCGCGCGAGCGGCGAGCAGCCTGCCGAGTTCGTCGGCTACCCGGGGCAGCGCGCGATCGGGAACGGTGAGCAGGTAGAGACAGGGCGCGGCGGCGACGATGCGGACAAGGGAGGAGGCCGCCTCTTGGCCCAGCCAGCCCTCGGCGCGGGCGCGGCCTTCGGGCGACCCCGCATTGAACGAAAGGAGAGCGGCTCCCCGTTCGCGCAGCGCAAGAGCGAGGCTCGTGCCCAAGCGGCCTGCGCCAACCACCGCGAAGCGTAGCGATGTGATACCAGTATCTATGAAGTCCTGCCTGTTCCAGTTCTGCCAGCAGATACCAGACACGGCGTCGTGATTGTCTGTGCCCCGCGGGCGTGGTCGACAGGCTTTCGGCTACGCCTCCCGAAGGTAGACGGTCCCTTGGCGCTATCGCCGCGTCCCCCGCATTGGGCCCGGGAAGCATAGCAGCAGCTGAGACTCGCAGCAACGCGACGGGCCGATCGCGGCTTGTCTGCTACTCTCTAGGTCATGGACGACGAGACCAGAGAAGCGCGTGGCGGGGAGGCCGTGGCGGCCCTCAAGGCCCTCGAGGACTCCGTCGCCGATTGCCGCAAGTGCGGGCTGTGCGAAAGCCGCACACAGGTGGTGTTCGGCGTGGGCAGCCCCAAGGCCGATTTGCTGTTCGTGGGCGAGGGCCCGGGCTTCCATGAAGACCGCCTCGGTGAGCCGTTCGTGGGCGCGGCCGGCAAGTTGCTCAACGAGTTGTTGGCGGGTATCGGGCTGTCTCGGTCCGACGTGTACATCGCCAACGTGGTCAAGTGCCGCCCGCCGGAGAATCGCGACCCGGCCCCCGACGAGATCGAGGCATGCAGCCCTCACCTCATGGATCAGATCGCCGTCATCAAGCCGAGGATCATCTGCACGCTCGGCAGGTTCGCCACCAAACTGCTCGCCGAGACCGAACTCAGCATCACGGCCATCCACGGCAAGGCCAAGGAGACGACGCTGGCGGGCGTGCCCACCGTGCTCTATCCGGTGTTCCACCCGGCGGCGGCTCTCTACGCGCCGGCGAACAAGCAGGTGCTAGTGGAGGATTTCGCGAAACTGCGACGCCTCCTCGAGCGAGGGACCGGAGCGCTGGCCCGGCCGGCCGACGGGGAGGAGTGCCCCGCCGAGCGGACTGAGACCGCCGGCGTGGCGTCGCCGGTCGCCGCGGTGCAGGCTCAGGGGCGGCCACTTGAATCGCCACGAACGGAGCAATTGCACCTGTGGTGACAGGGGGCGGCCACGAAGTGTTGAGGAGCAGCGGGGTCAGTTTGGCCGCGCTCGAGCGCGCGGGGCGGCGTCTAGCACGCGCGTCTGCGCCCTGGGGACTTGGTGCTGCTCTACGGGCCGCTCGGAGCGGGCAAGACGACCCTGGTGAGGGTTGTGGCCGCCGAGCTTGGAGTCACCGATACGGTACGGAGCCCTTCGTTCACCATCGCCAACATCTACCAGGGTCGGATAACCGTGCAGCACCTCGATCTCTACCGGCTGGACGATATCGGAGACGACGACGCCCTCGCACTGGAGGAGTATGTCAGGCCCGACGCCATTACCTTGGTCGAATGGCCCGAGACCGGCCTTGGCAGGCTCGGTCAGGCGGCGTGGATCATCCGGCTCGATCACGAGTCGTTGCATGAGCGCACGCTGATTGTGGAAGCCTGCGACGCGGACGCCCGCGAACGCTGGGAAGGCGCGGCCTGATGGGGAGCGCGCTGGTTCTCGCTCTCGACGGCTCCACGAGGGTCTGCGGGGTCGCGCTGCTCGGGCACGACGGTATGGCCCCGGGCGAAGAGGGCATCTCTCGTGCCGAGTGGCGCGTCCTTGCGCAACGGCATGAGTCCGACAACCGTAGCCAGGCCAAGTTGCTTCTGCGCCATGGTCGACGGCATGTTGAACGAAGGGCGGCGTCAGCCGGCAGACCTGCGGGCGATCGTTGTGGGCGTGGGCCCCGGCACCTTCACGGGTGTGCGCATCGCGGTGGCGACGGCCAGCGTGCGCTGTCCCTCGCCCTAGGGGTGCCCGTGACTGGAGTGAGCACCCTCTCGGCGCTGGCGGTCGCGGGCGACGAGATAGCGGCGCACGGAGGAGCGGGCCGGCCCCGAGTAGAGAGGCTGGTGCCGGTGGTCGACGCGCGCCGGGGCCAGGTCTTCTACGGCGTCTACGAACGCTGCGACGACGGCCCCGGGTGGGCTAGATCGGCGCCCTATGCCGCCTGTGGCCCTGAGGCCCTCGTTCAGGAACTTGCCGGTAGCGCGAAGCCGGGCTCGCGTACGCTGGTAGTCAGCGAAGCCCACGGTTTGATGGGCGAGCCGGCGCTCGGAGTCGAGGTCGCCGTTCAGGCCGTGGATGCGAGCAGACTCGTGGTCGGGCAGCGGTGCTTGGTAGAACCAGGCGGCGCTCCCGAAGGCCGGCGGCTCGGAGCGTGGCTGGCCGACGCCGAGGCCTCCCGTGTCACTCCGCGGCCCGAAGTCGTGAAGCCCATCTACGTGCGCTCGCCCGACGCCGACATCCACATCACCAAGATGCGCGATCCGTGGTCAGACGCGAAGCCGGGGCCGGCCGGCAAGGACGGCCGGTAGAGACATGGAGAACCGACTGCGAGACATGCGCCGCGCCGATCTACAGGCCGTGGTCGCGATCGAGAACGAGTCCTTCCGGCAACCTTGGACGCGTGGCATGCTGGCCGACGAGCTCGAGGCCGAACGGGGGTGGCGGCGAGTGGCCGTCGGTCCTGACGGCGGAGTGGCCGGCTTCGCGCTGGGGCGCGCCTATCCCGAGGAATGGCATCTCCTCGATATAGCGGTCAGCCCCGGCCTGCGGGGACGCGGCATCGGATCCGCTTTGCTTCGGGCCTTCGTGACCGAGGCGGGACAGGCCGGGAGACCGGTGCTCCTCGAGGTGAGGACATGCAACTCCGCGGCGATCGCACTCTACGAGCGTGAGGGATTCGCGCGCTTGGCGGTGCGGCGCGGCTACTACCACGATACAGGCGAGGACGCGCTCGTCATGCTGCGCCAGGCGGGGGAGGCCGAGTCGAAGACAGGGGCGGCAGGGGCGCTCCGGGCCTGCTGCTGGCGATCGAGTCGTCGTGCGACGACACGGCGGCAGCGGTGTTGACGGCCTCAGGCGAAGTCCTTTCCTCCCTGGTCGCATTCGCAGGACGTCTATCCACGAGCGGTATGGCGGTGTGGTCCCGGAGGTGGCGAGCCGCGCCCACGTGGAGCGGATGACGGCGGTCGTGCAGCGAGGCCCTGCTGCAGGCGTCGTGCACGCTCGACGACATCGGGCGGGGTGGCGGTGACAGTCGGTCCCGGACTCATCGGCGCGCTCCTGGTGGGAGTGCAGACGGCGAAGGCCATCGCGTGGGCGCAGACGGCTGCCCTTCTTCCCGGTGAATCACATCCACGGCCACTTGGCCGCCGTGTGGCTCGCGGACCCCGAGGCGCCGCTTCCCATGGTCACGCTGGTGGCTTCGGGCGGACACACGCTGCTCATCCGGGTCGACGACCGGGCCACCTTCCGTCTGCTCGGGCAGACCCTGGACGACGCCGCGGGAGAGGCGTTCGACAAGGGCGCACGTCTGCTCGGCCTGGGATATCCCGGCGGCAAGGAGCTCGACGAACTCGCCGAGCAGGGCGATCCGCGCGCCTTCAGTTTCCCGTGGCCATGAAGCGCTCGTCCCGGCCCGGACTTCTCGTTCTCAGGAGTGAAGACCGCTCTCTACTACCTGCTGCGGGCCATGACGCCCGAGGAACGCGATGGCCCAGGCTGCCGACGTCGCCGCCTCGTACCGCGAGGCGATGGTGGACCGCCTCGTGAGCAAGAGCGTGGGGGCGGCCGAGCGAGCGGGTGCGGACGGTGGCCGTCGCCGGAGGCGTGGCCGCGAACTCGCTGCTACGGCGGCGGTGGTGGCCGAGGGGGAGTCGGCGGGCTTCACGTCGTGGTCGCCTCCGTTCGCGTACTGCACCGACAACGCCGCCATGATCGGAGCCGCCGCTCTGGCGGGGCCCCGGCTTCGAGTATCCTGACTACCTCTCGATCGACGCCTCCGCGTCGCTCGCCCTCGGGGGTTGGCTGCCGGCACGAAGCTGATCGCCGCGTACCGTCGGCCGTGAGGCGGGCTGTCCGTGGTCTCACGGCACCGAAATCTGCGTCCGTGGAGGTTTGACAAAATCTGAGTCTGCGCATAACATACTGCTCGGTTGGCACTCTTGAGCCGGAGAGTGCCAATCCTCGGAACAGGAAGTACGCGTGAGATCCGGGCAGCAACTGATCAAGCGGCAGAGACATAGGAGGATTGTGCATGAAACTAGTGCCACTCGAGGACAGGGTCATCGTGAAGGTCATGGAGCAAGAAGAGCAAGACCGTCAGCGGCATCGTGCTTCCGGACACGGCCAAGGAGAAGCCCCGAAGGGCAAGTGTCATGGCGGCCGGCCCCGGCAAGCTATGACGACAACGGAAGCTCGATCCCCATGCCGTCAACGAGGGCGACATGGTCGTGTTCGCCAAGTACGCCGGCACCGAGGTCAAGCTCGATGGGGACGAGTATCTCGTCCTGCGGGCGACCGACCTCATCGGCATACTGCCCCAGGGCTGAGTCCTAGGGTAATCAACGAAGGAGACTGAATCTATGGCAAAAGAACTTATGTATGGTGAAGAGGCCCGCCGGGCGCTCGAGCGTGGCGTGAACACGCTGGCTGACGCCGTCAAGGTCACGCTCGGCCCCAAGGGTCGCTACGTGGTGCTCGACAAGAAGTTCGGCAGCCCCACCATCACCAACGACGGTGTGACCATCGCCCGTGAGATCGAACTCGAGGACGTCTTCGAGAACCAGGGCGCGCAGCTGGTCCGCGAAGTGGCCACCAAGACCAACGACATCGCCGGCGACGGCACCACCACCGCGACTCTGCTGGCTCAGGCCATCGTGCGCGAAGGCCTCAAGAACGTGGCCGCGGGCGCCAACCCCATGGCCATCAAGCGCGGCATCGAGCGGGCCGTGGACGTGGCTGTCGAGGAGATCAAGAAGCATGTCCAAGGAGATCAACGGCAAGGAAGACATCGCCCGCGTGGCCACCATCTCCTCCGACGATCGCGAGATCGGCGACGTCATCGCCGACGCCATCGAGAAGGTCGGCAAGGACGGCGTGGTCAACGTCGAGGAGTCCAACACCTTCGGCATGGACCTGGAGTTCACCGAGGGCATGCAGTTCGACAAGGGCTACATCTCCCCGTACTTCGTGACCGACCCCGAGCGCATGGAAGCCGTGCTCGAAGACCCGTACATCCTCATGGCCAACCGCAAGATCGGCTCGGTGCAGGATCTGCTCCCCGTGCTCGAGAAGGTCATACAGTCCGGCAAGGCTCTGCTGATCATCGCTGAGGACGTCGAGGGCGAGGCCCTCGCCACCCTGATCGTCAACAAGCTGCGCGGCACCTTCACCGGCATCGCCGTCAAGGCCCCGGGCTTCGGCGATCGCCGCAAGCGCATGCTCGAAGACATCGCCATCCTCACCGGCGGCGAAGTCATCAGCGACGAGCTGGGCCTCAAGCTCGAGAACACCCAGGTCGCCCAGCTCGGCCGCGCCCGCAAGGTGGTCGTCGACAAGGACAACACCACCATCGTCGACGGCGCCGGCGAGCTCGACAAGATCAAGGCCCGCATCAACCAGCTCAAGGCCGAGATCGAGAACACCGACTCCGACTTCGACCGCGAGAAGCTGCAAGAGCGCCTGGCCAAGCTGGCCGGCGGCGTGGCGGTCGTCAAGGTCGGCGCTGCCACTGAGACCGAGATCAAAGAGAAGAAGCACCGTGTCGAGGACGCCCTGAGCGCCACCCGCGCGGCCCTCGAAGAGGGCATCGTCCCGGGCGGCGGCGTGGCCCAGGTGCTGCTGCGATCCCGCCATCAATGGCCATCGTAGGCCGAAGGCGACGAGCTGACCGGCGTCCGCATCGTGGCCCGCGCGCTCGAGGAACCCCTCCGTCAGCTGGCCAACAACGCCGGTCTCGGAAGGCTCGGTCGTGGTCAACGAGGTCAAGACCCGTGTCAAGGGCGTAGGTCTCAACATCGCCACCGGCGAGTACGAAGACATGGTCAAGGCCGGCATCATCGACCCGGCCATGGTCACCCGGTCCGCTCTGCAGAACGCGGCCTCCATCGCCAAGAACATCCTCACCACCGAAGTCATCGTGGCCGACAAGCCCGAGAAGGACGGCGGCGGCATGGGCGGCGGCATGGGCGGCGGCATGGGCGGCATGGGCGGCATGATGTAGCGATCTAGAACTCGCTACGACGTCGCAGACGTCCGGCGTGTCGGCCATCGGGGCCGACGTCCACAAGACGCGGCCCCGATGGCTTTCGCTCTGGGGACGAGCACCGGGACGGTGCTACTGGACTACCGATCGCGAAGAGGTAGAGGACAGTCCCGTCAGGAGAGGAGGCGCTGATGAAGGAAGAGGTAGCAGGCTGCGTTCGCGGAGATGCTCGACATCTCCACCGATATCGACAAAGCCATTCTCGTTCATGCGAGACGGGGTCCTCGCGTCGAACATGGCCGAGCGAGGCGCAGGCGGTGCGGTCGCTCAGGCCGGCGAATGGTGCAGTTGGGCGAGAGCGGAGCCGCGGAGATGGGCTCCCAGCCCTTCACCCAGCTGGTGGTCGAGACTCCGGCTGGGTACGTGTTCTTCGCCGAGAGACTCGTCGCCGGCGGCATGGCGATGTTGGCGACCGGCAAGAAGGGTAGCCGGGTCGGTCTCGTCCTCTACGATCTGCGGACCTGCATGAGGGACGCGCGAGCAGCCATGAACGCCGAGGCCGACGCCGACGAAGGCTACAGAGGAGGCGTAGATGAAACGCAAGAAGGTCTTCACCGTCTTTGGTGCGTTGACGCTCGCTGGCAGCTTGGCCGCGGGAGTCTACTACTTCATCTTCATGCGGGGGCGCAAACCGCAAGTAGAACTGTACTTCGACGACGGTTCCATGGTGGCGCTGCCGGCAGACACGTCCGAGGCGGCCCCCTTCGTCGCTGTGGCCGAGAAGGTCCTCGAAGCTGCTCCCATCGCCAGCTAGCCGGCGGCCTGTCTGGGGGCGCGGTTGCTTGGGAATGGCCGCTAGCTATGCCGGCCAGGAATAGTTGCTGTAATTCATGCCAAGTTCAGTCAGAAGACTCTGTTCACCTCGTGGACGAGCCAGTATGATACGTGCACCGATTTTTTGGTGCGCGCCTGAGAGCGCGAAGGTCGAGTCGCCGGGTGGTCCGGACCTTTTCTCTTAGTCACTAGCAAGTGGGAAGGGGTTTACGGATGGCAGCCAAAGCAACGGGAGCGGATAAGACGGTCTTGAAGGCCCTTGGACTGAGCGGTGGCATCTTCGGAGCATGTCCCTGCAACGTCGATGTCAGGGACGGCAAGATCATCAGGATCCGGCCGCTCCATTGGGATGAGAAGTACTCCCAAGAGTTTACGAACCCATGGAAGATGGAGAAGGACGGCAAGACGTTCGAGCCTCTCTTCAAGTCGGTCCCGGCTCCCTGGAGTCTGGCCTACAAAAAGCGCGCCTATTCGCCGAACCGGGTCAAGTTCCCGCTGAAGAGGGTCGACTGGGATCCGAAGGGCGAGCGCAACCCGCAGAATCGCGGCAAGAGCAAGTTCGTGCGCATCTCCTGGGAGGAGGCTACGCAGATCGTCGCCGACGAGGTTACACGCATCTGCGACACGTACGGTCCGCTGGCCGTCCTCGTTCAGCAGGACGGCCATGGTGAGTGCAAGATGGTGCATGCGCCGCACGGCTGCTCCACGCTGCTGTTCGACAAGATGGGCGGCTTCACGCAGCAGATCCGCAACCCCGACAGCTGGGAAGGCTGGTACTGGGGCTCGAAGCACGTGTGGGGTAAGGGCTACATCGGCATGATGGCTCCCAACGACAATATCGTGCACGACATCTGCCATGAACTCCGACATGGTAGTGATTTGGGGCGGCGACCCCGAGACCACGACTTGGGGTTTCCGTGGCCAGCTAGCCAGCCGTCTGCTCTACTGGTGGACCGAGATCGGCATCAAGCAGGTCTACATCAACCCCGACCTGAACTACGCCGCCGCCATCCACGCCGACAAGTGGATCCCGGTTCTGCCAAACACCGACGCGGCGCTTCAGTTGGCCGTCATGTACGTGTGGATCACCGAGGGCACGTACGACAAGGAATACGTCGCTACTCACACCGTGGGCTTCGACAAGATCCAGGCCTACGTCCTCGGCGAAGAAGACGGCCAGCCGAAGACTCCGGCGTGGGCGTCGCCCAAGTGCGGCGTACCCTCCTGGACCATCAAGGCCCTCGCTCGTGATTGGGCCAAGAAGGTCGTCACTATCGGCCACTACTTCGCCGGTGGCATGGCTCGCGGCCCGTACGCCACCGAGCCGGCCCGTCTCGAGTGCGTGCTGCTGGGCATGCAGGGCCTCGGCAAGCCCGGTGTCCATCAGGCGCAGATCGCCTACACGGGCATGCCGAAGAACGTCATCACCGGCGGCGCTGATCACATGGGCCCGTTCGCCAATCTGACCAGCCAGCCGTACGGCGAGCGCCTGCTCAAGCCGCATCGCGGCACACCGACCGCGTGGGGCAAGCAGATGATCCCGAAGGTGCTCATCGAAGAGGCCATCCGCGACGGTAAGGTCGAGTTCTGGGGCACGGGCGGCCACGAAGAGCCGACCTCCAACCAGTATCGCCGGTATGAGTACCCGATCGCCAAGGACCAGGGCGGCACTGAGATCCACATGATGTGGACCGACACTCCGTGCCGTGTGACCTGCTGGGGCGGCGGCGGCGAGGTCATGCAGGCCTTCCGCAACCCGAAGATCGAGTGCGTGGTCGCGCAGCATCCCTGGCTCGAGAACGATGTGCTCTGCGCCGACATCGTGTTCCCCGTCACCACCACGCTCGAGTGCGACGACATCTCCCCGTGCATCCGCGAGGGCGATAGTTTCCAGAGCGTCATCCTCATGAACAAGGCCATCGAGCCGGTCGGCGAAGCGCGCACCGACTACCACGTGGTCTGCGCAGTCGCCGAGAAGCTCGGCATGCTCGACGCCGTTACCGACGGCTTCACCGACGACGAGCTCATAAAGGGCACCTACGTCGGCATGAACTTCGAGCAGGTCACGCCGTGGGAAGAATTCAAGGAGAAGCAGTACACGCCGCTTCCGGTGCAGGACAATTGGGAGCGTTGGCCGGCCGGTCTCTACGAGTTCTACAAGGACCCGGTGAAGAACCCGATCGGCACGCCCACCGGCAAGCTGGAGTTCTGGTCGGAGAGCCTGCGAGAAGGCCTTCCCGAACGACGAAGAGCGTCCGGGCATCCCGAAGTGGATCGAGAAGGGCGTCACTCACGACGAGCGCATCTCGAGCTATCGTGCCAAGGCCTACCCGTTGCTCATCATGTCGAACCACGGTCGTTGGCGCACGCATGCCCAGGCTGACGACATCCCCTGGACCAAGGAAACCGTCACCGGCAAGGTGCGCGGCTGGGACGGTTACTGGTACGAGCCGTGCTGGATGCACACCAGCGACGCTGCGGCTCGCAATATCAAGAACGGCGAGATCGTCCGTGTGTACAACGAGCGCGGCAGTGTGCTCTGCGGCGCCCTCGTTTGGGAGCGCATCATCCCGGGCTGCATCTCGATCGACCACGGCGCCCGCGCCGACTTCCTCGACGACGACTTCCAGATCGATCGTGGCGGCGCCATCAACGTGATCGCGCCCAAGGGGCTTACTTCCAAGCACGCCGGCGGCCAGGCCACGAGTGGCTACCTGGCCAATGTCGAGCGCGTCAGCATGGCCCAGATGGAAGAGTGGCGTGAGAAGTATCCTGCCGCGTTCGCTCGTGAATACGATCCCGCCTCCGGTCTGCGGTTCGGTAGCTGGATAACGGAGGGGAGGTAGTCATGGCAAAGAAAGTCTTCGTCATCGACGTGGCCCGCTGCAATGGCTGCCACAACTGCCAGATCGTCTGCAAAGACGAGCACGTAGCCAACGACTGGGGCTCCATCGCCAAACCCCAGCCCGACATCGGCCAGTTCTGGATCGAGTGCACCGAGCGGGTGCGCGGCACCGTGCCCAAGGTGAAGGTGGCCTACCGCCCGCACCTGTGCATGCACTGCTCAGACGCTCCCTGCGTGAAAGCCTGCAAGGTCGAAGGCGCCCTCTACACCCGTGACGACGGTCTCGTCATCGTCGACCCGCTGAAGTGCACCGGCTGCCGCCTGTGCGTCGATGCCTGCCCGTATGAGGGCGTCATCTACTTCAACGAAGATCTCAACATCGCCCAGAAGTGCACCGGCTGCGCCCACCTCCTAGACGACGGTTGGGACGAACCTCGCTGCGCGGATGCCTGCCCCACCATGTGCCTCAAGCTCATGGACGAGGACGAGGCCAAACCGCTGCTCGAGAAGGCCGGCGTGTGGAGACCTGAGCTCAAAGACGAAGTGAAGCCACGGGTCTACTACCTCAACCTGCCCAAGAAGTTCATCGGCGGCACGGTGTACGACCCGACCGAAGAGGAAGTCATCATCGGCGCGAGCGTGACCCTCAAGGGCGCGAAGAGCGGCTCGACCACCGTCGAGACCGACGCCTACGGCGACTTCTGGGTCGAGGACCTCGCCGACGACGTCTTCGAGGTCACCATCAAGTCGGGCGCCAAGACCAAGGTCTTCACCGGCGTCTCCACCGTGGAGGCCGACATCAACCTGGGGGATATCCCGCTGGTGTAGTCCTGCACAAGGCGGGTGACCGCCGAAACAGTGTCGTTTTGCGAAGCGGCGGGGCACAGCGCCCCGCCGCTTCGTCGTGGTTGGGGTGAGGCCTATTCCTGGGCGCCGCGGAAGTATGCGCCCGCAACATGCGCCAGTAGAGCTATTCATTTCTTCATGAGCAAGCGCTATCATGGGCCTCGGTACGGATGGCAGGCTCGTGCGGTGTACAACTCATGAAGGGGCCATGGTATGACGTCAGTGAAGCATCCGAAGACAGTGGACAAGACGGTTCTCAAGTCGCTGGGCTTGAGCGGCGGCATCTACGGTGCAGTGCCGTGTTCTGTCGATGTGAAAGACGGCAAGGTCGTGAGGATCCGGCCGCTTCACTGGGACGAGAAGTACGACCCGGCTACGTTCAACGCCTGGAAGATGGAGAAGAACGGCAAGACCTTCGAGCCGATCTTGAAGGCGGCTCCGTCTCCGTGGAGCCTTGCCTACAAGAAGCGCACGTACTCGCCCAACCGCATCATGTACCCGCTGAAGAGGGTCGACTGGGATCCGAAGGGCGAGCGCAACCCCCAGAACCGGGGCAAGAGCAAGTATGTGCGGATCTCGTGGGACGAAGCGTCGCAACTCGTCGCCGACGAAGTGAAGCGTGTCTGTGACACGTACGGCCCGCTCGCCATCCTCGTGCAAGGCGACGGCCACGGCGAATGCAAGTTCATCCATGCCCCGCACGGGTGTTCCACCTTGCTGCTCGACAAGCTGGGCGGCTTCACCCAGCAGGTGCGCAACCCTGATAGTTGGGAAGGCTGGTACTGGGGTTCGCGCCACATCTGGGGCAAAGGCCTGGTCGGCATGATGAATCCGGCCGACAACATCGTGAACGACATCTCCATGAACTCCGACATGGTGGTCGTCTGGGGAGGCGACCCCGAGACCACACCGTGGGGCTTCCGCGGCCAGCTCGCAAGCCGTCTCATGTACTTCTGGACAGACATAGGCATCAAGCAGGTCTACATCTGCCCCGAAGTGAACTACGCTTGTGGCATCCACGCCGACAAGTGGATCCCGGTTCTGCCGAACACCGACGCGGCGCTCCAGTTGGCCATCATGTACGTGTGGATCACCGAGGGCACGTACGACGAGGAATACGTCGCCACTCACACCGTCGGCATGGACAAGGTCAAGGCGTACGTGCTCGGCGAGGAAGACGGCACTCCCAAGACGCCGGCGTGGGCGTCGTCCAAGTGCGGTGTGCCCTCTTGGACCATCAAGGCGCTCGCTCGTGACTGGGCCAAGAAGACAGTGACCATCGGCCACTACTTCGGCGGCGGCATGGCCCGGGGCCCGTACGCCTCGGAGCCGGCCCGCTTGGAGATCATCCTGCTGGGCATGCAGGGCCTCGGTAAGCCGGGCGTCCACCAGTCGCAGATAGCGTACCTCGGCATGCCCCGCAACATCCTGGGGGCCGGCCGGCAGTACATGGACATGTTCAACAACCTCGTGGAGTCTCCCTTCGGCGACCGGTTGCTGAAGCCTCACCGCGGCACTCCACAGGCCTGGGGCAAGCAGCTCATCCCCAAGACGCTCATCGAGGAAGCGATCCTGCGTCCACCCGTCGACTTCTGGGGGACCGGGGGCCACGAGGAACCGACGTCCGACCAGTACAAGAAGTACACGTATCCGCTTCCGAAGGAAGAGGGTGGCACCGAGTTCCACATGATGTGGACCGACACCCCCTGCCGAGTCACCTGCTGGAACTGTGGCAACGATGTGTGCGACGCCATGCTCAGCTCCAAGATCGAGTGCATAGTGGCGCAGCATCCGTGGCTCGAGAACGACTGCGTGTACGCCGACATCATCCTGCCGACCAACACAACGCTCGAAGTCAACGACATCATGCTCAACCTGCGCGACGGCGATAGCTTCCAGAGCGTCATCCTCATGAACAAGGCCATCGAGCCGGTGGGTGAGTCAAGGAGCGACTACGAGGCCGTGTGCGCTGTGGCCGAGAAGATGGGCATGCTCGACGCGGTAACCGACGGTTTCAGCGAGGCGGAACTCATCAAGGGCGTCTACATGGGCATGCGCTTCGACCAGATCGTGAGCTGGGAGGAGTTCGAAGAGAAGGAATACTTCGTGGTTCCCTACGAGACCGACTGGAAGAAGCACACCGCCGGTTGGCACGACTTCTACAAAGACCCAGAGGGGAATCCCCTGCCTACACCTACAGGCAAGCTCGAATTCTGGTCGCAGAGCGTGGCCGAGGCCTTTCCTACCGATGACGAGCGCCCGCCTATCCCGAAGTGGATCGAGAAGGGCATCACGCACGACGAGCGCATCTCGAGCACGAGAGCACGGGCGTATCCGCTCCTCATCATGTCAAACCACGGACGTTGGAGGGTGCACGCGCAGGGAGACGACATCCCCTGGACCAAAGAGACGGTGACCGGCAAGGTCAAGGCCTGGGACGGCTACTGGTACGAGCCGTGCTGGATGAACCCGGCCGACGCCGAGTCGAGAGGCATCAAGAACGGCGACATCGTCAAGGTCTACAACGAGCGCGGCGGGGTCCTGTGCGGCGCCCTGGTATTCGAAAGGATCAGGTCGGGCTGCATCTCCATCGACCATGGAGCGAGAGCCGACTACATCATTCCGCAGAAGCTCGACCGGGGCGGCGCCATCAACACGATCGCGCCGGCGGGACTCACATCGAAGCACGCGGCCGGCCAGGCCACCAGCGGCTACTTGGCCGAGGTAGAGCGGGTGAGCATGGCTCAGTGGGAGGAGTGGCGACGCGACTACCCCGAAGCCTTCGAAAGGGTCTACGACCCGGCATCGGGCCTGAAGTTCAACGCGTGGGTAGTGGAGGGGAGGTAGTCATGGCAAAGAAAGTCTTCGTCATCGACGTGGCCCGCTGCAATGGCTGCCACAACTGCCAGATCGTCTGCAAAGACGAGCACGTAGCCAACGACTGGGGCTCCATCGCCAAACCCCAGCCCGACATCGGCCAGTTCTGGATCGAGTGCACCGAGCGGGTGCGCGGCACCGTGCCCAAGGTGAAGGTGGCCTACCGCCCGCACCTGTGCATGCACTGCTCAGACGCTCCCTGCGTGAAAGCCTGCAAGGTCGAAGGCGCCCTCTACACCCGTGACGACGGTCTCGTCATCGTCGACCCGCTGAAGTGCACCGGCTGCCGCCTGTGCGTCGATGCCTGCCCGTATGAGGGCGTCATCTACTTCAACGAAGATCTCAACATCGCCCAGAAGTGCACCGGCTGCGCCCACCTCCTAGACGACGGTTGGGACGAACCTCGCTGCGCGGATGCCTGCCCCACCATGTGCCTCAAGCTCATGGACGAGGACGAGGCCAAACCGCTGCTCGAGAAGGCCGGCGTGTGGAGACCTGAGCTCAAAGACGAAGTGAAGCCACGGGTCTACTACCTCAACCTGCCCAAGAAGTTCATCGGCGGCACGGTGTACGACCCGACCGAAGAGGAAGTCATCATCGGCGCGAGCGTGACCCTCAAGGGCGCGAAGAGCGGCTCGACCACCGTCGAGACCGACGCCTACGGCGACTTCTGGGTCGAGGACCTCGCCGACGACGTCTTCGAGGTCACCATCAAGTCGGGCGCCAAGACCAAGGTCTTCACCGGCGTCTCCACCGTGGAGGCCGACATCAACCTGGGGGATATCCCGCTGGTGTGACGCAAGACCCGTGGTGCAGGCAGTGACGGTGATGTAAGGTAGGGTGGTGCGGTCGATACGGGCCGTGCCACCCTACGTTTTCGGTCACCTAGACGCGGAGGCACCGTGGATAAGGAAGAGGTTGGGCGTTTGCTGCTGCAGGCCGCGTACCTGGAGGGAGACTTCGTGCTCCGTTCGGGCAAACGCAGCAAGTACTACCTCGACAAGTACCTGTTCGAGACCGATCCACGGGTGCTGCGGGGCATCGTGGGTGAGCTGGCGGTCATGGTCCGCAATCAGCTCGCGACGGGGTCGGTCTACGACCGGCTGGCGGCGCCCGAGTTGGGCGGCGTAGTCCTCGGCGCGGGTCTGTCGCTGGAGGTCGGGTTGCCTCTGCTGCTGGTGCGCAAAGCGACCAAGGAGTACGGCACCAGCAAGCGGATCGAAGGCCGGTTCGAGCCGGGAGAGAAGATAGCCATCGTCGAAGACATAGTCACGTCGGGCGGCGCCGCCATCCAGGCAGCCGAGGCGCTACGGGGCGCGGGACTGGTCGTCGAGGACCTCTACTGCGTGGTAGACCGCGAAGAAGGCGGCGCGGCCGCGGCTGCGGATGCGGGACTTACCCTGAGGCCCTTGTTCACATCGACGGAACTCGGTATCTTTCCCCGTCCGTGACCGGAATGGCATGGTCGGAGCATCGGAAATACCGCTTGCTCAGGCCTAGGGGCACTGGTAAGGTAAGGTAGTACTCGCGGACAAAGGGAGGAAGCTGTGACCAAAGCCGAGTTTGTGGACAGACTTGCAGCGAAGAGTGGTCTGACCAAGAAAGACGCTGCCACTGTGGTCGACGCGTTTGTCGACGTGGTCACTGACGCCCTCAAGAAAGGTGAGGACGTTCAGTTCACCGGTTTCGGCAAGTTCTATGTTCAGGAACGAGAGGCTCGTCAGGGGATCAATCCCCAGACCAAGGCGAAGATCGACATCCCGGCCAGCAAAGTCCCGAAGTTCAGCGCGGGTCTGGCTCTCAAGAGCGCAGTCAAGTAGGGGTTGCCTCACACCACTGAACACCAGGGCCGCCTCGAGCGGCCCTTTTTTCTTGGGAGGCGGGACGGACGCGCCTCCCAGCCCTGGAGGTTGGAACCCGATGAGTGCTGAACAATTCGCCGACCGGCTGATCGAGGCGACCGAACAGAAGCGGTCGCACGTCATGGTCGGTCTCGATCCCGATTTCGATTCGCTCCCCGAGGAGATACGGGCGGCGTGCGCGCGCCCGGCCTATGCCGGCGACGACGAGATGAAGGCCGACTGCTTCAGGCGCTTTCTCACCGAACTGCTCGAGCGGCTGCGCGACGATGTCATCGCTGTGAAGCCGCAGATAGCCTACTTCGAAGCACTGGGCGCTCCCGGGTATGCGCTGTACCTCGAGATGGTCGCCTTAGCCAAAGCGCTGGGGTACGTCGTCGTAGCCGATGTCAAGCGGGGCGATATCGGCACTACGGCCGAGGCCTATGCCCGCGCGCACCTCGACCTCGCCGGCGCCGACGCCCTCACCGTGAACCCCTACCTGGGCTCGGACGGTCTCGAGCCCTTCTTCAAGCGCTGTCGTGACGCGGGCAAAGGCGCGTTCGTGCTCGTCAAGACCTCCAACCCGAGTTCGGCCGAGCTTCAAGATCTGGTTCTGGCCTCGGGTGAGACGCTGTACGAGCGGGTGGCGGGACTGGTCAACGAGTGGGGCGCCGGAACCGAGGGGCGCCACGGCTACCGTGCGGTCGGGGCCGTCGTCGGGGGCACTCATGCCCGGCAGGGCGCCGAGTTGCGCACGCTCTTGAGGGGTGTGCCGCTGCTGGTCCCTGGGTACGGGGCTCAAGGCGCGGGAGCGGACGATCTGGGGGGCTTTTTCGACGAGCGGGGTCGAGGGGCCGTGGTTAATTCCGCGAGGGCTATCCTCTACGCTTATCGCAAGCATCCGGCCCTCTCCTGGCAAGATGCGGCGGCAACCGAAGCCCGCGAGATGAAGGCTGCGCTCTGGAAGACCGCGGGTCGTTGAGTGGCCGGTAGATACGACATCGATCTCGACTTCGACGAGTTGGAGCCGACATACGAGATCTTCAGGCACCGCACGCCGAGTTTCAGCATGATGCTGCCGGTCATCGTGCTCATTCTTGTCGTGGCCATCGTGAGCGGCTTAGTGCTGGGGGGTGTGATACAGGGAACCGAGGAGCGCACGCCCGCGGGCGACGGAGCCCACCTCACCACCTACCGTGCAGATCGCTCCCTAGCCGGCGGGGCTGTGGCGGCGCACGTCTTCGTAGAGGAAGATCAGCAACAGGTTGGCGAAGAGGAACACGATCGAGTCAAGCAGGATCTGGGCTACGGGGAGGATGACGAAAACGGTCGTTTGGCCGTCGTAGAAGTTGCTGTAGAGCGCGTGCAACCCGATCGCCACGAGATTGAGAACGACCATGATGCCGAGAACGGCCGGCCACCCGTGCCGCAGGAGTCTCACACTTCGCCGGAGTGCGGCGACTACGCCGAGGTTCTCGAAGACGATCACGTAGTCCGCGAAGGCGATGAGGATTATCACAACGAAGGCGACCGGGAAGAGCAGCATCTGCCAAGCACTCTCGGGCGACACCGCGAGCGGCGCTACCCAGAGAACTAGGTTCGAGAGCAGGTAGAAGACGAAGAGGTTCACGGCTTCCCACACGCGTCGAGGAGCGCGAGGGTAGCCCGGTCCGGCGACGGCGTGAAAGAGGGGAGCCAGCAGAAGCCCGGCGAACAGGCACGACGCCAGTCCGGCGCAGATGGCGACGCCGAGCGCCGAATCGAGCTCGAAGCCGACGATGAAGTGGTCCCGAATGTATGCCCCGCGTTCGAAGCTCGCGGCGAAGAAGCGGCTCCAACTGAGGGGTCCGTCGGCCGCCGCATAGACAGCTAGAAAGGCCAGAGTGTCGACGACGGCCAGTGCAACCGGATAGAGGAAGAGCCACTGCTTGCGGACCAGACGGCTCCATGCGCGGCGTACCACGTCGGCGATCGTCGCACCTCCTGATTGGCCCAGTTCTACCGAGATTACAGGGGCGAAGTATAGCATCGAGCCCCCTGCGGCCGAGGCGCGGCGGTGCCACCGGGCCGCTCTGAACCCCATGCTATACTCGCTGACATGAAGCCTTCCAGAGACCGGCCGCGGCGGCTCTATCCCATTCTCCTCTTCGTAGCCGTGCTTGCGGTGACGATTTCAGCCGCGGTCACGACGGCGGCGGGAAGCACCACGACCACGCTCCAACCACCGGCGCTGCACCAGAGCACGCTCACGGTGAGGGCAGCCGATCTCGGGGAGTTCACCGGACAGCCGCCGGCGATCGAGTCGCCCTCCGCCATCGTCATCAACGCGACGACGGGCGCGGTTCTCTACGAGCACAACGCGCGCAAAGTCAGGCCGATGGCGTCGACCACGAAGATCATGACTGCCGTCTTGATTCTGGAGAAGATGGATCTGAATGACTCGGTTGTCGCCTCGGCGACCGCCGTTGGAACCATAGAGCCGGTGCCGTTCCTCAAAGAGGGCGACGTATTCACAGTCGAAGAGATGTTGTATGCGCTCATGCTTCGCAGCGCCAATTCCGCGGCGGTCGTGCTCGCGGAGGCCTGCTCGGGCAGCGTGGCGGCGTTCGCCGACCTCATGAACAAGAAAGCGGCTGAGATCGGCATGGACGAGAGCCAGTTCGTCAATCCGAACGGCCTCGACAAGACCGGCCACCAGTCCACGGCTGCCGACATGGCCGTGCTCGCGCGGTACGCCATGCAGAACGAGAAGTTCCGCGAGATTGTGGGCACGGAACACTACTCGCTTCCTCTGCCGGGCAGATCGGCGCTCAAGTGCGAGAACACCAACCAGCTTCTCGGCAAGTACGACTGGGTGACGGGCATCAAGACCGGGCTTACGCCGAAGGCTGAGCAGTGCTTGGTGGCGTCGGGCACGAGGGACGGCGTGAATGTGATAAGCGTCGTGCTCGGCCAGCCCACACCGAAGGTATGCTTCGACGAGAGCAAGGAACTGCTGGAGTACGGGTTCACCCAATGCCGGGCCCTGACTCTTCTGGAGAAGGGCGATGTGGTGGCTGAGGCCGAGGTACCGTATCGGCTCGACGGGCGCCTGCGTCTGGTCACCGCGGGTGCGGTGGAGACTGAGTTGTACAAGGATGATTCGGTGACCATGACGGTGGAACTCCAGCGCGACCTCCAACTCCCAGTAGCGGCGGGGGATGTGTTCGGCTCGGTCAGCCTGGTGCAGGAGGGCGAATCGGTGCAGAGTGTGGATCTGATCGCGGCGGATTCCTACGACCGCGTAACGTTGGGGTCGAAAGTGGCCTACCTGTGGCAGAGCATGGGTAGGGCACTGGGCCGCCTGTTCTCATAGGAGTTGAAGAGATGCTGCTGACTGTCACTCTCAATCCGGCTCTCGATCGCACCATGACGGTGCCCAACTTCCAGATCGGGTTTCGCAACAGGGCGACCGATACGGTCATCCTGCCTGGAGGCAAGGGTATCAACGTCGCCCGAGCGGCAAAGACGCTCGGGCGCCCCGTCATAGCCACCGGCTTCATTGGCGGCCGCAAGGGCGACCAGATCGTCTCCGACCTGAACGACGAGGGCATCCTGTGCGACTTCGTGCGGGTGGCCGGCGAGTCGCGTATCTCGACGGCGGTGGTGGACTCGGCTACCGCTCTCGTGACCGAGATCAATGAACAGGGCCCGGACATTCAGCGCGAAGACCTGGAAAGGCTTCACGAGAAGCTCGACTATCTGGGCAAGGCCGCCGATGCCGTCGTGTTCGCCGGAAGCGTTCCTCCCGGGCTTGACGACAGCTGCTACGCGGAGCTCATCCAGCACGTGTGCCGCATGGGCATACCGTCGTTCTTCTACACGTACGCAGACCCGCTACGGCTGGGCGTGAAGGCCGGGGCCGACTACGTGTTCCCGAAGCTTGTCGAGGCCGAGAAGGTCATCGGCTACGAGTTCGCTGGACTGGAGGATCAGCTCGCGGCGGCCCGTACGATGCACGACATGGGCGCGGGCTCGGTGGTCATAAGCTACCGCTACGGGTGCGTGGCCCTGCTCGTCGAAGGGGGCGTGAAGCGGGCTTTCGTTGGCAAACTCCCTCAGATGAACGTGGTTTCTCCCCTCGGCTGGACCGATGCGCTCATCGCCGGATACGCCGTCCATCTGCTCGAAGGCCATTCGGCCGACGAGTGCTTGCGCTACGGTCTGGCATGTGGCGCGGCCAACCTGATGACCTGGGGCGCCGGCGTCTTCTCTCCGGCCGACGCAGACCGGTTCGCGCAGGCTATCGATCTCGAGGAGGTCTCAGCTGAAGCCCGAGGGTGAAGGTACGAAGAAGGTCCTGGTCATCGATTTCGGCGGCCAGTATTCGCAACTCATCGCGCGGCGGGTGCGTGAGTGCCGGGTGTATTCCGAACTCGTGGCCTACGACACCCCGGTCGCCGAGATACGGGCGGAGAACCCCGCCGGCCTCATATTTTCCGGGGGACCGCGGAGCGTCAACGACCCCGGAGCGCCGACGGTCGATCCTGAGTTGTTCGAGCTGGGCGTGCCGATCCTTGGCATCTGCTATGGACTGCAACTCATCGCCAAGCTGAGGGGCGGGCGGGTCGAGCGCTTCGACCTGGCGGAGTACGGTGGACGCCACGTGACGGTCACGCAGAGCGGGTCGCTCTTCGCCGGGCTGCCGTCGGAGATGCAGTGCTGGATGAGCCACGGCGACTCGGTGAGCGAGGTGCCGGCGGGATTCTCGGTCACCGCGACGAGCCCCCACCTGCCTGTGGCTGCCATGGAAGACCCGAGTTGCGGGCTCTACGGCGTCCAGTTCCATCCTGAGGTGGTGCACACCAAGCACGGACAGGACATCCTCAAGAACTTTCTCTACAAGGTGTGCGACATCGCTCCGACTTGGACCGCGGTCTCGATCATCGAGGAGGCCACTGAGCGTATCCGGTCGCAGGTGGGAAGCGAGCGTGTGATCTGCGGGTTGTCTGGGGGAGTGGATTCCGCGGTAGCCGCGCTGCTCGTCTACAGAGCCGTAGGCGAGCAGTTGACCTGTATCTACGTCGACCACGGCCTCCAGCGCAAGAACGAATCGGTTCAGGTGGAGGATACGTTCCGCCGCCATTTCCACGTGCCGCTCGTGCATGTGCGGGCCGAGGAGCGCTTCCTAGCGAAATTGGCCGGCGTCACCGAGCCTGAGCAGAAGCGCAAGGTCATCGGAGCCGAGTTCATCCGCACCTTCGAAGAAGAGTCGCACAGAATAGGCAAGTCGAAGTTCCTCGTGCAGGGCACGATCTATCCCGATGTCATCGAGTCGGGCACGAAATCGGCCGCGGTCATCAAGTCGCACCACAACGTGGGGGGGCTGCCCGAGGACGTGGATTTCGAGCTGGTCGAACCGCTTCGCATGCTCTTCAAAGACGAGGTGCGCGTGGTCGGCGAGGAGCTGGGTCTGCCTGAGGAGTGGGTGTGGCGACAGCCCTTCCCCGGGCCGGGTCTCGCGATTCGCATCATCGGCGACGTCACTGTCGAGAGACTCAACATCTTGAGAGAGGCCGACGCCATCCTGCTCGAAGAGGTCAAGAAGGCCGGGTTGTACCGGCAACTGTGGCAGTCGTTCGCGGTGCTCCCTGGCATACGCAGTGTGGGTGTCATGGGCGACGAGCGTACGTACGCGTATCCGATCATCATCAGGGCGGTCACTTCCGACGACGCCATGACCGCCGACTGGGCGCGGCTGCCGTACGATCTGCTCGAGATCGTCTCGCAGCGCATCATCAATGAGGTCGCGGGAGTGAACCGCGTCGCGCTCGATATCTCCAGCAAGCCTCCTTCGACCATCGAGTGGGAGTAGAACAGAACGGGAGTGAATCATAGATATGTCTGACGAACGGACCGCACCCGACCTCGAGAGTCTGCAACGGCGGGAGCGCCGGCAGCCCGGGGCGACCCCGGTCGACCTGGGCGTCATCCACGACAGGGCCATGATGGCGGCGAACGCGGCCCTCGATGTGAAGGCTGACGATGTGAAGATTCTTGACATGCACGAGTTGGTGTCGTACACAGACTTCCTCGTGCTGTGCACAGGACGCAACAGCCGGCTCACGAAGAGGATCGCCGAGGAGATAGGCTTCAGGATGAAGCGCGAGGAAGGTCTCATGCCGATCGGAACGGAGGGCACCGCCGAGGGGGACTGGATCCTGCTCGACTACGCCGACTTCGTCGTGCATGTGTTCACCCCCGAGGCCCGGGAGTTCTATCGGCTCGACGTGCTGTGGAAGCAGGCGCCGGTAGAGACCGTGGGCTGACCCGGGCACAGGGGCGCAACGGGGGAATCTTGGTGGAAGAGCAGATTGTCTACTTCGAACGGCCGGGCAAGAGCCACACTGCAGAGACGCTGCGTTTGGCGATCGAGCGGGCCCAGGCGAGGGGCATAACCACCCTGGTGGTCGCCTCGACAGTGGGTGACACGGCCCGATCGGCCGCGGCCGCGGTGGAGGGGACGGGCATCAGGCTGGTAGTCGTGCCTCACCAGTTCGGTTTCACCGAGATGCAGCGGTTCCCGCCGGAACTCGTAGCGGAGTTGGAGCGGCAAGGCCATTGCGTGCACTTCGGCACGATGCTGTTCCATACCGAGGACTTCTACGGCTCCGACACCCCGCAGATAATGGCCCTGCTATTGAGGACCATCTGCCAGGGCATGAAGGTTTGCGTGGAGATCGTCCTGATGGCGGCCGACGCGGGCAAGCTGGCCAAAGACGAGCGAGTGGTGGTCGTGTCGGGTACCGCCCGCGGCGCCGACACAGCGGTGGTGGCCATCGCCTCGACCTCCACGGCGCTGCACGACCTGCACATCACCGAGATCATCTGCAAACCACTGGAGACCAAGTCGTGGAGGCGTGGCTCCAGTCCCTACGACAACCCCCCTAAGCCTGGGGAGTCCGCCGGCGACGACCGGGAGTTGTAGGACTGTTGCACCGGAGCGGTCGAGCGGATATAATCCGAGGCCGCTCTGGGGGTATAGCTCAGTTGGGAGAGCGCGACGCTGGCAGCGTTGAGGCCAGGGGTTCGAGTCCCCTTACCTCCACCTCAGATAGGGTGAGGGCCTGTGGCCCGGCTTATAGCCGGGCCACTTGCATTTGCGGGGCCATGCGCCTGGTAAAGTGGGCAACGTCGGTGTTCTGGCGGACTTGGCGAAAGAGGGATGGTGGACCGCGCTGGTGAATCACCCACAATCGTAGGCGGGGGTCCAAGACCTCGACGTCGGGCCGAAACCGCTCCGTCTTCGTGGAGGGGCTCGCTTACGCTCGTGGCCGCGATGTTCGGGTGGCTGATCGTAGTATCCTTGCTGTCGATCATCGCCGCGCCCAACGATCCGAACCAGGAAACGCCCGTTCAGGTGGGGCTGGGCGTGGTTGTCACCCCCGCCGACGGATGGTACTCAGCCGCCGATGTGTGGGATGTGGGTCCCGACGCGCTCTCATTGCAGAAGGCCGGCAGTTTCGTGGCCTTCTCGGCTGAGGGCTCAGGGGCCGGAAACCAGCAACTACTCGATGGTCAGCTCGCGGTGCTCGAGCGGGACTTCGAATCGTACCGGGCGCTGCCCCCCTCCGACGTGACGGTGGCAGACGGTCTACCCGGACTTGTCGCGCTCTTCACGGGGGTGGCGAACTCCAGACGCATGGAAGGCGAGGTCGTGGCCGTTTCGTCTGGCGGCGTGGGTGTCGTCATGCTGGCGATAGCCCCACAGGGGCAACTCTCACGCGTGCAGGGCGATCTAGATGCGATGTTGCGGACTCTGGAGGTGCCCAGATGAGCGACCTTCCGTCTGCGGTGCGCCCTCTCAGATTGCCGGGGCAGTCGGCGTTCTGGTTGTTTCTCATGCTGCTGGCCGGGTGCTTCGTGTTTGTCGGGCTGGAGCAGCTCGCCTATTTCTCCATGGCCCCCGGGGCGTGGCTCCTGTCGATCATTCTTCTTGCCGCGACCGCGATACCGGCCGGCATCATCGTCTACCGTCTCGACCAGTTCGAGCCCGAGCCGGCCTCGCTCATAGCGGTGGCGGTGTTGTGGGGCGGCGTGGTGGCGCTGACGTTCTCGGGCATCACGAACTCGGCGGCACTCAGTTTCCTGCAGCATGTCATGCCGGCAGAGCAAGTTGACCGCTGGGGAGCGTCGATCGTGGCGCCTATCGACGAGGAGTTCTACAAGGGCGCCGGTCTCGTGGCCATCTATCTCATGGCGAGGTCGGAGATCGGTGGTGTGATGGACGGCCTGGTCTATGGGGCCATGATCGGGCTGGGCTTCCAGGTGGTCGAGAACGTGCAGTACTTCATGCTCGCGGCCGGCCAGTCGAGCGGGCAGGCCGGTGCGGTGATCGGCATGTTCTTCTTGAGGGTGGTCCTCTCGGGACTCTACAGTCACATGCTCTTCTCTGGCCTCATGGGCTTCGGCTTCGCCTACTTCGTAACGCGCCGCCGCCTTTCTAAGGCGCGGCGCGCGGGGGTCCTCGTCATCTGCGCGGTCCTTGCCTGGGGAGCCCATTTCGTATGGAACTCGCCGTGGCTCGACTCGCTCTCGACCGAGGGCGGCGGGGGCTTCGTGATGTCGCTCGTCATCAAGGGTCTTCCTTTTCTCGCGCTTCTCGGACTCATGCTGCTATTTGCGCGGCGGCGTGAGCGGCAGGCGTTCGGGCGTCTCATGGCTGCCGAACTGGAGGGCGACGCCGTCACATCAGAGGAATTCCACATCTTGCAGAGCAGCCGGCGCCGGCGCGGCACAGTTCGTGCGGTCAAGCGCGCGCGCGGGCCGGCCGCCGCGGAGCTGGTACGCAGGCTGATGCGCGAACAGATGAACCTCGCTCTCTTTCACGTTCGCTCGGAGATCGAGACTCATCCGGCGGTCGAGGCCCAGCGTGGGCTCGTCATGTCTCTGAAAGAACGGCTGGCGGGCACGTTCGGGGGGAAGCCCGCGGGCACAGCGCCGTGACATCGGGGCGTTCGGGACGCCTCGATGGAGCCTCGCAACTGCTAGAATCCCTAGCCTATGGGCACCAACCAAATCGTGATCATCGGCGCCCGGGAGCACAACCTCAAGGACATCTCGCTTTCGCTGCCCCGGGAGCGGTTCATCGTCATAACGGGACTCTCGGGCTCGGGCAAGTCGAGCCTCGCCTTCGACACCATCTACGCCGAGGGTCAACGGCGCTATGTCGAAAGCCTATCGGCCTACGCCCGCCAATTCCTCGGCCAGATGAACAAGCCCGACGTCGACTCCATAGAGGGTCTGTCTCCGGCGATCTCGATCGACCAGAAGACCACGTCGCGCAACCCGCGTTCCACGGTCGGCACCGTCACTGAGATCTACGACTACCTGCGCCTCCTCTATGCGCGCATTGGGCACCCTCACTGCTGGATCTGCGGCCGGCCCATCGAGGGGCAGAGCAAAGAGCAGATCGTCGACCAGATACTCGGGCTCGAGCCGGGCACCAGGTTCGTGGTGAAGGCGCCCGTCGTCCGCGGCCAGAAGGGCTGGCACAAAGACGTGCTCGAGCACATTCGCGCGGAGGGGTTCACGCGGGTCGAAATCGACGGTAGACAGTACTCCATGGACGAAGAGCTGCCCGCGCTCGATAAGAACATACGGCACGACGTGAGTGTCGTGGTGGACCGCCTGGTGATGAAGGAGGGCGTACGCCGCCGTCTCTCAGAATCGGTTGAGACCGCGCTGGCCGAGGCGAAGGGATTGTTGATCGTCGACGTGCACCCCTCGGCGCCGACCGAGGCTCTCGACGGAGAGGCACGGGCGGTCGCCGGCGCGGAGGACGGTGGTGACGGGGCCGGGCCGGAGGCGCCGGGAACGACCAGCCTGCTGTTCTCGGAGAACCTGGCCTGTCCGGAGCACGGGGTGTCGCTTCCCGAGATGGCCCCGCGCATCTTCTCGTTCAACTCCCCCCACGGGGCCTGCGAGACCTGCCTCGGGCTGGGGGCCAGGCGCGAGATCGACCCGGAGCTGCTGGTCGGAGATCCCGGTCTGTCTGTCGAGGAGGGGGTGCTGCTTCCTTGGAGCGGGAGTAGTTCCCAGTACTACGACCAGATCATCAAGGCGGTCGCCGAGCGCTACGAGGTGGACATGTCGAGGCCGTGGTCCGAGGTGCCCGACCGGGTCAAGGAGATCTTCCTCTGGGGTACGAAGGGCGAGCGGCTGTACGTGACCTACGTCAACAAAGCTGGGCACACACGCAGCTACACCACGACGTTCGAGGGCATAGTGCCCAATCTCGAGCGGCGCTATCGCGAGACCGACTCCGAGTACATCCGCGAGAAGATCGACCAGTACATGGCCGACCGCCCGTGTCCGGCCTGCCAAGGGGCGCGGCTGAAGCCGTCGACGCTCGCGGTGAAGGTTGGCGGGTTGAACATCCACGAGTTGAGCCTGCTCTCGGTGGTGAAATTGATCAGGTTCCTTCGTGAGTTGCGGTTGACTCAGCGGGAGGAGCTCATCGGGAGCCGGGTGCTCAAGGAGATCAGGGAGCGCCTGAGCTTTCTCGAGTCGGTCGGGGTGGGCTACCTGAGCCTTCATCGCAGCGCCGGCACCCTGTCGGGCGGCGAGGCGCAGCGCATCCGTTTGGCGACTCAGATCGGGTCGAGTCTGGTGGGGGTTCTCTATATCCTCGACGAGCCGTCCATCGGGCTGCACCAACGTGACAACCGCCGTCTGATAGAGACGCTCTTGCGTCTGCGTGACCTCGGCAACACGGTCATCGTGGTGGAGCACGACGAAGAGACCATGCGCGCGGCCGACCACGTCGTCGACATGGGCCCGGGGGCGGGCGAGCACGGCGGAGAGGTCGTGAAGAGCGGCGTGCTCAGTGAGATCCTCAACGAGCCGCGTTCGGTCACCGGACAGTTCCTGTCGGGCAGGAGGGCGATCGCGGTGCCATCGGTGCGGAGGCCCGGCCGGGGCCACTTCACGGTGCGCGGCGCCAGAGAACACAATCTGAAGAATCTCGACGTGTCGGTACCCACGGGCGCGTTCGTCTGCGTCACGGGCGTATCGGGTTCGGGCAAGTCGACGCTGGTGAACGACATCATCTATCGTAGCCTCTCCAACATCGTCAACCGGGTCCCGGTAAGACCGGGCGATCACGATCGCATCGAGGGCATCGAACAACTCGACAAGGTCATCGATATCGACCAGTCGCCCATCGGGAGGACCCCGCGCTCCAATCCGGCGACGTACACGGGCCTGTGGGACCACATCCGCGAGCTCTTCTCGATGACCCAAGAGGCCAAGGTGCGGGGGTATCTTCCCGGACGGTTCAGCTTCAACGTGAAGGGGGGCCGCTGTGAGGCCTGCAAGGGCGAGGGGACCCTCAAGATCGAGATGCACTTCTTGCCCGACATCTACGTGCCCTGCGAGGTCTGTCAGAGCAAGCGCTACAATCGGGAGACCCTCGAGATCCGCTTCAAGGGCAAGAACGTCGCCGAGGTGCTCGACATGAGCGTCGAGGAGGCCGTGGAATTCTTCTCCAACCAGCCCAAGATCAGACGTCGCCTGCAGACTCTGCACGACGTGGGACTCGACTATGTTCGGCTTGGCCAGCCCTCTACGACTCTGTCCGGGGGCGAGGCCCAGCGTGTCAAGCTGGCCACCGAGTTGGCCAAGGTGGCAACGGGCAATACCCTGTATATCCTTGACGAGCCGACCACCGGCCTGCATTTCGCCGACGTGGAGAAGCTGCTCGAGGTGCTGCAGCGTCTGGTCGATCAGGGCAACACGGTGCTTGTGATCGAGCACAACCTCGACGTCATCAAGTGCGCCGACTGGATAATCGACCTCGGCCCCGAGGGCGGGGACGCCGGCGGGGAGTTGGTAGCCGAGGGTACTCCAGAGGCTATCTGCGGGGACAGCAATAGCGAGACAGGCAGGGTTCTGCAGCGGTTACTGCCGTTGTGCGGAGCGGGCGCGCTCCACGCCGGCGTGAAAGGGGGCGCCGCGTGAGCGCGATGGCCGGTGACAAGGGGCGCGGCTCGGGAGCGGGGCGTCATGGGGAGGCCCTACCGGAGCCCGCTGAGACAGAGCGCGCGTATCTGATCGCCGTCGACACGGGTGGTGACCAGGGCTGGTCGGCGGAGGAGTCGTTGGCGGAGCTAGCGTCGCTCGTGGAGACAGCCGGTGGGGAGGTCGTCGGCCGTGTGGCGCAGCGCCGGGAATCGATCCATCCTTTGTACTATCTGGGCACCGGCAAGGCTGAGGAGCTGAAACTGGCCAAATCGGATACCCACTTCACGATGATCGTAGCCGACGACGAGCTGTCGCCCCGCCAGCAGCGCTCTCTGGAGGACCTGCTCAACATCAAGGTGCTCGACCGTAGCGCCGTCATTCTCGACATCTTCGCCCAGAGGGCGCATACACACGAGGGCCGTATCCAAGTGGAACTGGCCCGGCTGGAGTACCAGTTGCCGCGCCTCACCCGCCTGTGGACGCACCTGTCGCGTATGGGCGGCGGCATCGGCACGCGGAGAGGTCCCGGCGAGACCCAGCTCGAGACCGACCGCCGGGTGCTGCGCGAACGCATCAAGAAGACCCGGGAGCGCGTCGAAGAAGTGCGGCGCCGTCGCGAGACGGCGGCTCGCGCGCGCGAGCGCCGTCTGCTGCCCACGGTGGCTATTGTCGGATACACCAATGCCGGCAAGTCGACCCTGCTCAACGCGCTGGTGGGCGAAGAGGCCGCCGTGGCCGACAACATGCTGTTCGCGACCCTTGATCCGACGACCAGACGTGTGCGCCTGCGCGAAGGCCAGACGCTGATCGTCAGCGATACGGTCGGCTTCATCCACAAGCTGCCACACCAACTGGTCGAGGCCTTCCAGGCCACACTCGAAGAGGTGACGAGAGCCGACGTGCTTGTCGAGGTGGTCGACGTATCGGATCGCCACGCGGCGGAGCACCGGCGCACGGTACAGACCGTTCTCGACGACCTTGGGGCCGGTCACAAGCCCCGCGTGGTGGTGCTGAACAAGGCCGACTTGGTGGAGGCCGGCCTGCCGGGTTCCGATGAAGAGACGGCCCTGGGCCCGATCGTGCCGGGCCGCGTGGTGGCCGGCGGAGTCCTCGGCCGCAACGACAGGTTCGCGGTCAAGGCCTCCGCTCTCACCGGCCAGGGCATCGAAGAGCTGGGCGCCATGATCGCCACGGTACTGGCCGAGCTCTGGCTCGATGTCGACGTGTCTCTGCCGTACTCGGCCGGGGAGTTGCTCGCGCGGGTGCGCGAGCGGGGCTCGGTCGACGTCGAGTATCGCGACGACGACGTGCGCGTGTTCGGCAGGGTGCCGCCCTCGATCGTTGCCGATCTCAGCGATGCCGCGTCGTCCTGGCAGCGGGCGCTGAAGGCCCGGCAGGCGGACGGCGCCTAGGGCCTGCTAGAAGTACCGGTGCGCCGACTCGATCGCGGCCGCGATGAGCGCCGCGCCCTGCTCCAGGTCGCGGAGCGACAGCACTTCGACGGGTGAGTGGATGTAGCGCGTCGGCACGGTCACCACTCCGGTGGGTATGCCGCTCTTGGTGATGCTGATGGCCGTCGCGTCGGTGTTGCCACCGTTGCCGACCTGCAACTGGTATGTGATCGACGCCTGCTCGGCCGATTCACGGAGCCAGCGGATCACCGGGCGGGGAGAGATGACACCGCGACCGGCCGCGTCGATGATGGTGATGCTCGGCCCTTTGCCGGCGGCTACGGGCGACTCGCTGCGAGAGACTCCAGGATTGTCGCCGGGAATGGTCACGTCGGTAGCGATGGCGACATCGGGCGCCAGACGATAGGCGCACGTGCGGGCGCCCTTGAGCCCCACCTCTTCTTGCACGGTGCCGACCGCCTGCACCGTCGCTTTGACCTGCTTGCCCCGCAGCGCCTTGAGGGCGAGGAGCATCATCACCACGCCGGCGCGGTTGTCGAGAGCCTTGCCGGTGACGAAGTCGTTGCCAAGCGCGCACAGTTCGCGATCGACTGTGACGACCGAGCCCACAGACACACCCATCGCGGCTGCATCGGCCTCGCTCGTCGCCCCGCAGTCGACGAACATGTCCTTGATCTTGATGAGCTTCTTGCGGTCGTCGGCATCCATGACGTGGGGTGGTCGTGCTCCAACGACACCCGCGATTCTGCCTCCATCGGCGGTGTGGATCACCACGCGTTGACCGAGGATGGTCTGATCAGACCATCCGCCCACCGGCACGATCTTGATGAAACCGTCGGAGTCGACGTACGACACCATGGCGCCTATCTCATCGATGTGCGCCGCGATCATGACCACGGGGCCGTCGCCGTCGCGGATGCCGACGACGTTGCCCATGGTGTCGATCGAGACAGAGTCGACAAGGGGCGCCATCTCGTCCTTGAGCAGCGCGGCGACATCGTCTTCGTAGCCCGACAAGCCGTGGGCGTCGGAGAACTTCTTGAGAAGGAGGGCGGTCTCGTTCATGGAGTGCTCAGATCCTCTCTCGGAGTGCGTCGAGGTCGGTGATCAGACCGGTCTGGGAATCGGCGTACGAGAAACCGGCGGAGCCGAGTATCTCGCCGGCGAGAGCGGCCGGCCACAGAGCCGAACCGAAGAGTATCTCGTTGGAGGCCGTGAAGGCGATCTGGCCAGCAAGCGCCGTGTTGACGCGCGCGCAGAGCGCCAGGTACTCGCCGTGCTGAGAACCGGGGTCAGCCTGCGCGGCCTTGTCGGTGAGCGCCACGGCCACTTCGGCGGCCGCGGCGAACTCGGCCATGCGGAACATGAGGTGCTGCTGGCGCGTGCCCTTCGCTTTGTGGATCTCTTCGAAGAGGCGGTTGAGGAGGCGCAGCGCCGAGGCAAGCACGCCGGCCTTCAGGTCGGGGCGGACGGCGTGGACCGAGTCGACGCGGTCGGCCAGGGCACCGTAGAGAGCGCCTTTCGACTGCACGGTCGAGCGCCACCTGAAGATGCTCACGATGAACTGCATCATCTCGCTGGTGCCCTCGTAGATGCAGGTTATCTTGACGTCACGCTTGATTCTCTCCACGTCGTACTCGCGAACGTAGCCGTAGCCGCCAAGCGCCTGGATGGCGGCGTCGGCACACGAGTTGGCGGTCTCGGCCGCGAAGAACTTGGCGATAGCTCCTTCTACCTGCAGATCGGTCTCGCCCGAATCGAGACGGGTGCACACCGCCTCGATATAGGCCCTGGCCGCCTCGAGCTTGACGAGGTGCGGCAGCACCAACTTGTGGGTGTAGCCCTGCTTCTCGATGAGGGGCGAGCCGAACTGCACCCGCTCCTTGGCGTAAGCGATGACCTTCTCTATGGCCGCGGCGCCGGCTCCGAGAGCGCAGGCGGCCACCATGAGCCTGGTGAAGCCGAACACCTCGTTGGCCTGATCAAGGCCTTTGCCGGGAGCGCCGCCGATGAGGTTCTCGGCCGGGACGAGCACGTCGTCGAAGACGAGCGGCGCCGTGTTCGAACTGCGGATGCCGTGCTTCTCCTCGGGCCTGCCGGGAGCGAATCCGGGCATGCCCTTCTCGACGACGAAGAACGCCGGGCCTTCAGGAGTCTGAGCGAGGACTGTCAGAAAGTCGGCGTAGCTGCCGTTGGAGATGAACTGCTTGTTGCCGGTTATGCGGTAGCCGACGACGTCTCCGTCGTCGCCGACGACCGGAGTGGCCGTCGTGGTAAGGGCCGCCAGGTTGCTGCCGGCCTCCGGTTCGGTCACGGCATAGGCCACGATGGAACCTTCTTGGATCAGCTTGCCGAGCCACTGGTGCTTCTGCTCCTCGGTGCCGCCCACGAGAATTGGGTCGGAGCCGAGATGGATGACGAGGAAGCCCGTGGCGATGCCGAGGCAGATCTTGCCGAGTTGCTCCGAGACCGCCGCCACGTCGCGGGCGCCTCCACCCATGCCGCCGTACTCCTCGGGGATGAAGAGCATCTGGAGGCCGATCTCGGGTCCGAGGAGTTCGCGGATCGCATTCTCTGGAAAAATCTCCCCCGCGTCCCATTCGCGGATCTTCTCGGGAGTCAGCATGCGCTGGCGTATCTGGGAGAGGAGGTCGAGGACGATCTCACGGTCTTGAAGGGGTAGTCCTGCGAGTGCCACGTGCTGCTCCTTGGCTCTTGTAGGTCGCGTCAGGCGCGAAATTATAACATCGGCGTTTTGCCCGCTGGCGGCGGACCCGGATACGCGGCGGCGCCTTTCGGGTGAAGGCCCCGCTTTCTCCGTGGCTGGTTCCGGGCGTGCCCACGCGAGAACGGGAGGAGTAAACTTGAGAGGCCATGAGCGTACGTGACGATCTCAAGGAACAGATCAAGAATTCTCCCGATCTTCCCGGAGTCTACTTGTACCGCGATCAGGCGTGCGACGTGCTGTACGTAGGCAAAGCTCTGTCGCTGCGCAAGCGCCTGTCGAGTTACCTGCCCGGGTTGAACGGCGATTCCGCGCGGCTACCCGCCAAGGTCAACGAGATGATGAGCCGCGCGGCGAGCGTAGAGTGGATCGCGACCACCAACGAGGTGGAGGCCCTGCTGCTCGAGCACAACCTCATCAAGCAGCACCGGGCGCCGTTCAACATCCGGCTGCGCGACGACAAGTCGTATCCCTACGTCATGGTGACCGTGGACGACGACTTTCCCCGCGTGATGTTCACCCGGCAGCCGCACCGGCGCGGCAGCCTCTACTTCGGGCCGTTCGCCAACGCCGCCAAGGTGCGCGAGACGCTCGACGCTCTGAACCGGGTCTTTCCCATACGTAGCTGCCGGGGCAGGGAGCCTGGGCGGCACTCGGGGTCGCCGTGCCTGCAGTTCCACATTGGCCGTTGCCCGGCCCCGTGCGTTGACAAGGTCGACCGCGCCACGTACCGGGCGCTCGTCGAACAGGTGATCGACTTTCTGAGCGGGCGCGAGCGCAAGGTGCTCTCCCAGCTCGAAACGGCCATGCGGGAGGCGGCCACGCGGCAGGACTTCGAATCCGCGGCTGCCTTTCGCGACCGTCTGGAGGCCCTAGGGCACGTGCTCGAGCGCCAACAGATCGAGTCGAGCACCCTCGGCTCGGCCGACATCACCGGCATGGCCCTCGACGACTGGGGGGCCAACGTGCAGGTCTTCATCACGAGAGACGGCAAGCTGGCCGATCGTCGCAGCCTCACCTTCGTCAACGTGGCCGGTGCGGGGCCCGCTGAGGTGTTCGAACGCTTCGTGGCCGAGTACTACGGCTCGTCGCCGACGGTGCCGGCGGAGCTCATCGTGCCCCCCAGCGTCACCGAGACGGAGCAGCTGCGGTTGTTTCTGAAAGAGTTGCGTGGCGCCAAGGTAGACGTACGGCACGCCGAGCGGGGTGACAAGAGGCGGCTGCGCGAGATGGCCGAGAGGAACGCCACGCTCGCGCTCACTCACGAGCGGCTTCGCGACGAGCGCAGCCGCGAGCGGCGGCTGGGCTCGCTCACGGCGCTCGAGTCGGCGCTGGCGCTGACGGCTCCTCCTATCCGCATAGAGGGATACGACATCTCCAACCTGGGTTCGGAGAGCATCGTCGCCTCGATGGTGGTGTTCGAGGGCGGCGTCAGCAAGAAGAGTGACTACCGCAAGTTCGCAATCGGCTCCACGGAGGGCCAAGACGACGTCGCCTCGATGCGCGAGGCCCTTCTGCGCCGCTTCGCCCGGGTGGGTGGTGCAGCCGTGGCGTACGACCCGTCATTCGAGGCGGTGCCCGACCTCGTGCTGATCGACGGAGGCAAAGGCCAGTTGGGGGCGGCGCTGGGCGCTCTGCGAGAGGTGGGTATGGAGGGCGCCGTGGCCGTGGTGTCGCTGGCCAAGCGCGAAGAGGAGGTCTTCATGCCAGGGTCGGCGGTTCCGTTGGCGCTGCCGCGCGACGATCCTGGGCTGCTTCTCTTGCAGCGAGTGCGCGACGAGGCGCACCGGTTCGCTCTCGGGTATCACCGTAAGAAGCGGAGCGCGACGGCCACCAACTCCTTGCTCGACCAGCTTCCAGGAATCGGGGAGAAGCGCAAGCAGGCCATCATCACGCATTTCGGGTCGCCGGAGAGGTTCTTGCGAGCGAGCCGCGAGGAGATCGAGGCCGTGCCGGGATTGCCTGGCAAAGTAGCGAGGGAGGTGCACGCGTATGTCCACAAGACCGGGTGATGGGTCGCACGGCGCTCCGGCGCCCGCTCAGACCCTGCGGCGCAGGCCGGTGGCGGCCCGCTATCAGACCAGCTGGGGCGAAGGCGCCGTCACGGTGTGCGAGGGCAGGCTGATCGGGGTCTGTGTGCCGGGTGACCATGCGCTGCCGAACGGTGAGGAGCCGTCCACGGAGGTGCTCGCCGAAGACCGGGCGGCGCTGCGACGGTGGAGCGGGCAACTCGAGGCCTACTTCCGCGGGGAGCGGCTGGGCTGGACGCTCGACGAGGTCGACCTGCATGGGCTCGGCGTGCCGGATTTCGCGGCCCGGGTCTACGAAGCTTTGCTGGCGATCCCCGCTGCTGAGACGATCAGCTACGGCGGTCTTGCCGAACTGGCCGGGTATCCGCGCGCGGCCCGAGCCGTGGGGAACGCCATGGCGAGCAACCCACTACCGATCGTGGTGCCATGCCACCGGGTGATCAAGTCCGATGGCAGCTACGGCAACTACGGGAGCGATCCCGCGTACAAGGTGCTCCTTCTCGAGCACGAGCGCGAGCATGTGGCGAGAAGGGCGGCCCGTAGATGAACGGCTCCGCCGACTCCGACCGACTGCACGTCACACTCATCACCGGCCTGTCGGGAGCGGGCAAGTCGGAAGCTGTCGCCACGTTCGAGGATGCGGGGTACTTCTGCATAGACAATCTGCCGCCGCAGATGCTGCCCAACGCGGTACAGTTGTTCGCGCTGGAGGGCAACCGGGTCAACAGAGTCGCGTTGGTCATCGATTCGCGCGGGCGCTCCTACTTCGAACAGATCGACCCGGCTCTCGCATTCCTGCGCACGTCGGGCATCACCTTCTCGGTGATCTACCTGGAGGCCGACGACGAGGCGCTGGTAGCGCGCTATCAGGCCAGCAGACGGCCCCACCCGCTGTCGCGCAACCTTCTAGAGGGTATCGAACGCGAGCGGCGGCTGCTGGCGCCGCTGAGGTCGCTGTCCGATTTGGTCGTCGACACGACCGACCTCTCGCCGTGGGACCTACGGCGCCGCCTCGAGGAGATCCTTCTGGCCGAGGGACTGAGCGACCAGGTGTACGTGAGTCTCAGGTCGTTCGGGTACCGGTACGGTCTTCCCGATGAGGCCGACTTCGTGCTCGACGCGCGGTTTCTGCCCAATCCCTACTGGGTGCCCGAGTTGAGCGCGCTCTCGGGCCTCGACCCCGCGGTCAGCGAGTACGTGGTGGGTCGCGAGGAGGCTGGAGCGTTCCTAGACAAGGTGGTCGACCTCGTGAGACTTCTCGCGCCGGGCTTCTTGGCCGAGCAGAAGCGGCGCGTCGTCGTGGCCGTGGGTTGCACCGGCGGACGGCACCGCTCGGTGGCCCTCACCGAGGAGCTGGCACACCGCCTGCAGGAAGACGCGACCCTGGTGGTGACGACGGCGCACCGCGACATCGACAGGAGCTGCTAGGCCGTTGGGCAGCAGCTTCACACGGACGCTCCGCGAAGAGCTTGCCAAGGTGGAAGACCGGCAGGCCTGCTGCCGCATGGCCGCCGTGGCCGGCTTGGTGCACTCGTCGGGCACCTTTCTGATCCACGGAGGCGCCGCCGACGACGGGCGCTACGAGATCGTGGTTGCGACCACTCTGCAGCCCGCCGCGAAGATGGTGTACTCGCACTTCAAGTCCTTCGGGGCCGAGGGCGAGCTGCTCACTCGGCGTGAAACGCGCTTCAAACACCGCTTGGTCTACGAGGTGCGCATCAAGGGATCGCCCGCGGCGTTGCAGGCCCTCAACGAGATGGGGGTGCTGAGCGACAGTTTCGAGCTGCAGCCGGGCATCGTGCGCAGGCTGGTCAAGAAGACGTGCTGCCGCAACGCCTTTCTCAGGGGTTGTCTCATCGGGGCGGGTTCGGCCAACGCGCCGCAGAAGGAGCCGCACCTCGAGATACTCACGTCGAACCAGGCCTTCTCGGCAGATCTTGCCCGGCTGCTGGGCGACATGGAATTCCACCCGGGGGAGAGGCTGCGCAGGGGCAGTTACGTGGTGTATCTCAAGGGTAGGGACGAAGTGGCCGGTCTCCTCGCCCTCTCGGGGGCGCATCGCGCCGCGTTACAGGTCGAAGAGCAGGCGGTGGTCAAAGAGGTGAGGTCGCGCGCCAACCGTTTGGCGAACTGCGACCAGGCCAATCTGCGGCGCACCAGCACAGCCGCCTCCCGGCAGGTGGAGGCTATCTCGACCTTGGAGCGCAGCGGGCGCCTCGCCACCCTGCCGCCGGCCCTTCGGGAGATGGCCGAGCTCCGTCTGCGCTACCCCTACATGAACCTCGCGGAGCTCGCCGAGGTGGGCGGCGAAGGTCTGAGCCGGTCGGCCGTCAACCATCGGTTGAGGCGTCTCGTGGAGGTGGCCGAACGGGCGGGAGCGCGGAGAGGCCATGCTAGAATCCAGGAAGAACCAGGCGCGGAATGAAGGCCCTGACAGGGGGAGTGTAGCCATGAGCACTAGAGTCGCTATCAACGGCTTCGGACGCATCGGCCGCTTGTTCCTCCGGGCAGCGGCCGGCAAGGGAGCCGACATCGAAGTGGTTGCAATCAACGACCTCACCGACGCGGCGACCCTCGCCCATCTTCTCAAGTACGACAGCGTGCATAGAGTGTGGCCCGGAGAAGTCTCGCATGCCGACGGGTCGTTGGTCTTCGAAGGCCGGCGCATCGAGGTGTTGTCTCAGGCCGACATCAAGCTCCTTCCCTGGCGCGAGCTGGGCATCGACCTGGTCATGGAGTGCACGGGGCGCTATACCGACCGTATCGATGCGGCCGTGCACCTCGACCAGGGGGCGAAGAAGGTCATCGTGAGCGCGCCTGCGAAGGACCCCGACATCACGGTGGTCATGGGGGTCAACGACCAGGACTACGACCCCGCCCACCACGACCTTCTGTCGCTCGCGTCCTGCACCACCAACTGCCTGGCTCCGGTCGCGAAGGTTCTGCTCGATACGTTCGGCATCGAACAGGGTTTCATGACGACGGTGCATGCCTATACGAACGACCAGCGCATTCTCGACCTACCCCACAAGGACTTGCGACGCGCCCGGGCGGCCGGTGTCAACGTCATACCCACCTCCACGGGGGCGGCGCGCGCCCTGGGCCTCGTCATACCTGAACTGAAGGGCAAGTTCGATGGCTATGCTTTGCGGACACCGGTGCCCGACGGCTCGGTGGTCGATCTCACGGTCATGCTCGAACGGGAGGCAAGCGTGGACGAAGTCAACGGCGCGCTCAAGGAAGCAGCCGGCGGACCGCTCAAAGGCATTCTCCGCTACACCGACGAGCCGATCGTGTCGTCCGACATCGTGGGCGACCCGCATTCGTCGATCTTCGACTCGTCGCTCACCATGGTCCTCGGTCGTATGGTGAAGTTGGTGTCGTGGTACGACAACGAGTGGGGTTTTAGCAACCGCATGGTCGACATGTGCGGTCGTTTGTTCTAGGGGGCTGTCGAAAGAACGACGCTTCGCCGCCAGGCACGCTCCGGAGACAGGGGCTTCGCCTTTCGATAGCCGGCACATCACCGGTAGCCAGAAAGGAACGACATGGCCAAGAAGACGGTCCGCGACGTAGATGTCGCGGGCAAACGCGTTCTCGTGCGCGTTGACTTCAACGTGCCCATCAAGGAGGGGCGGGTCAACGACGACACCCGTATCCGCGCCGCCCTTCCGACGATCGAGTATCTACGCGAGCGGGGCAGCCGCGTGATCCTCATGTCGCACCTTGGTCGCCCGAAGGACGCTCGAGACCCGGCCCTTGTGCTCGACCCGGTCGCGATGCGTCTCGGGCAGCTCCTGGCGGCGCCGGTTCGTAAGGTCAGCGAACTCTCCGGAACCGGTGTGGAAGCGGCTGTCGCGGCCATGCGGCCCGGCGATGTGCTCCTTCTCGAGAACTCGCGCTTCGATCCACGCGAGAAGAAGAACAATCCGGAGTTGATCCAGGAATTAGCCCGCCTGGGCGATCTCTTCGTCAACGACGCGTTCAGCGCCGCGCACAGGGCGCACGTCACGACGGCCGGCCTGGCCTCCGTGCTGCCTACCGTCGCCGGTTTCCAGATGGACAAGGAGGTGGCGGCTCTCGACGCGTTGCTCGGCGATCCGAAGCGGCCGTTCGTGGTGCTCATGGGCGGGGCCAAGGTCACCGATAAAGTCAAGGTCATCGACCGCTTTCTCGATCTGGCCGACCAGTTGGTCATAGGAGGAGCCATGGCCGTCACGTTCCTGAAGGCCAAGGGACTGCCGGTGGGCGCGTCCAAGGTCGACGAAGAAGGGGTGTCCGTGGCCGCCGAGGCCGTGCGGAAGGCCGCGACCTCGAGGTGCGAGTTGATCCTGCCCAGTGACCTGGTGGTGGCCGATGACTTCGCCGAGAGCGCGGCCACCCGGGTGGTCGCAGCCGACGCGATCCCCGACGGGTGGATGGCCCTCGACATAGGGCCCGCCACCGCAGAGGCGTACGCGGCGGCGATCGCGCAGGCCGGAGAGGTGTTCTGGAACGGCCCCATGGGTGTCTTCGAGATGGCTCCGTTCGCCGCGGGCACTCGGATGGTCGCGGAAGCCATGGCTGTCTGCCCAGGCATCACCGTTGTAGGTGGCGGCGATTCAGTCGCGGCGGTGAACGCCTTCGGGGTGTCGGCGAAGATGGACCACGTGTCGATGGGCGGAGGAGCCTCACTCGAGTTCATAGAGGGTGCGCAGCTTCCTGGAGTCGTGAGCCTGCCCGACAAGGACGGGGCGTGATGACCCAGCCCGCCGTGCTAAGTGCGCGAATCCCTCTGATCGCCGGCAACTGGAAGATGTTCAAGACCAGCGGCGAGGGGGCCGCCTTCGTGCGCGCTCTGAGTGAGGAGATCGGCCGGCCAGCGGATCGCGAGGTGATCGTGGCTCCGCCGTTCACGGGACTGTGCGAGGCCGCGAAGGCGGCAGCCGGGACATCGGTGAACATCGCCGCGCAAGATGTCTTCTGGGAGCGGGAGGGGGCGTTCACCGGAGAGATATCGGCGGCCATGCTGCTCGACCTTGGAGTGTCGGCCGCACTAGTCGGGCACTCCGAGCGGCGTCTCTACTTCGGCGAGACCGACGAGTGGGTCGCGAAGAAGGTGCGGGCCGCGCTCGAGCAGGGACTGGCGCCCATTATGTGCGTGGGAGAGTCGGCGGAAGAGCGTGAGGCTGGCGCTACCGAGGCCGTGCTGATCAGGCAGGTGCCGGCGGGCTTGGCCTCCGTCAGGCTCGAAGAAGCCGCCCGTCTCGTCATTGCTTATGAGCCGGTCTGGGCTATCGGCACAGGCAAGACGGCTACCCCGGAGAATGCGCGGCAGGCCATTGGTCTGATCAGACAGCTTGTTGGAGCCACTCTTGGCCCGCAGGCCGCGGAGGAGGTGCGCATCTTGTATGGCGGGAGCGTGGGTCCGAACAACATCGACGAGCTCATGGCGCAGCCCGGTATCGACGGGGTGCTCGTGGGAGGGGCCAGCCTGCAACTGGAGTCGTTCGCGCGTATCGTTCGCTTCGAGAAGTAGCTGAAGACATGACGACCGACACCAAAGACCGCCGTCCCGCTGCGCTCATCATCCTCGATGGCTGGGGCTACGCGCCCGCCGGCCCGGGCAACGCGATATCGCTCGCCAGCACACCGGTCTGGGATTCTCTATGGAGCGAGTATCCGCACGTTCTGTTGGAAGCGAGCGGAGAGGCCGTGGGCCTGCCGCCCGGCATCATGGGCAACTCCGAGGTCGGGCACCTCACGCTCGGGTCGGGTCGCATCATCTACCAGGATCTCTCGCTCATCAACAAAGCCATCGCCGACGGAACCTTCTTCGAGAACGACGTCTTGCGGGATCTCATGGAGGGGGTTCGCGACCGCGACGGCTCGCTGCACCTCATGGGGTTGCTGAGCGACGCGGGCGTCCACTCGGCGTTGGGGCACGTGCGCGCTCTCGTGACCATGGCGCATGGTTTGGATGTACCGCGGCTCTATCTGCACGCCTTCACCGATGGTCGCGATACTCCGCCGACCTCGGGCGCGGGGTATGTCGCGGCGGTGGAGGCGTTCCTGGGCGAAGGGGGTCTCGGCAGTATCGCGACCATCTCGGGCAGGTACTACGCCATGGACCGCGACAGGCGCTGGGACCGGGTCAAACTGGCATACGACGCGTTGGTGCACGGAAACGGCCTGCGGACCGTCGATGCCGCGAGCGCCGTCGCCGGCTCGTACCGGCGCGGCGAAACCGACGAGTTCATTCTGCCGACCGTAGTGAGCGGCGATCCTCGATCAAGGATCCGCGATGGCGACGCGGTTGTCTTCTTCAACTTCAGACCCGACCGTGCCCGGGAGCTATCGGCGGCGCTCACTCAGGCCGCATTCGACGGCTTCGAGCGTGGCGGCCCTCCCCCGGTGGTGGGCTACGCCGGCATGACCGAATACGACCCCAAGCTCGGCCTTGCCGTCGCCTTCCCGAAGCAAGAGCCCCGCAACGTGCTGGCGGAGGTGCTGAGCGACTCGGGGCTGACGCAGTTGCACCTAGCCGAGACCGAGAAATACGCGCACGTGACGTTCTTCTTCAACGGAGGCAGAGAAGCGCCGTTCCCGGGTGAGGAGAGGCGCCTTGTACCTTCTCCGAAGGACGTGGAGACCTACGACGATAAGCCCCGCATGAGCGCCTACGAGGTCGTCGACTGTTTCGAGCAGACTATGGCCGAGCGGCCTTTCGACTTCGTGGTCGTCAACTTCGCCAATCCCGACATGGTGGGGCATACCGGCAACGTCGCGGCGACTATCGAGGCGATCGAGCACGTAGACCGCTGTCTGGGCAGGATCCTGTCGGTGCTCGAACGGGCCGCGACCCACGTCATCATCACCGCCGACCACGGCAATGCCGAGGATATGGTCGAACCCGACGGCAGCAATGGGACCGCTCATAGCACCAACAAGGTGCCGTTGATCGTGCTCGAACGAGGCGTGAGACTCCGAGAGGGCGCCGGTCTTGCCGACATTGCGCCCACTTTGCTGGGCTTTTTGGGCCTGTCCGCCCCTTCTGAAATGACCGGGAGTCCGCTGGTGCAAGAATGAATAAGTCACTTGTGTATACAAAAGGCTTTCGTTTGGTGGTAACTTACGGTTATCGAAGCAGTGGCCCGCAACGGGCAGCAGGGTATAGAGCCACGTACAGAGAGGGCAAACGGTGAAGTACGTCCTGGTCGCGCTGGACACCATTCTTGGTCTAGCAGTGTTGTTACTCGTGTTTCTTCATTCGGGCAAAGACGCAGGTCTGGCCACGACTTTTGGTGGTACCGGTGCCCTAGGCGGTAGCGGAGTGGTTCAGAAGAACCTCGACCGTCTGACTATCGGGTGCTCCGTGGCCTTCGTCGCTGTTTCTATCGCGCTCGCCTACATCATCTGAATCCGTCGTGGCGTATCCGATTTCGCACGGGAGTGCGGGGGAGGTGATTGCCCGTAACGTAGGGTTAACGGGATGGCGTGGGGTGTCCAAAGAGATTAGGAGGGAAAGACTTTGAAGCTTCAGAAAACCTGGATAGCAATGATCCTTGGCCTGGTGCTCGTTGTAGCACTGGGTGTTGTCGCCGTCGGTTGCGGCGAAGAAGAGGTGACCACCACCACCACAGCGGCGCCACCCGTCGACCAGCCGGTCAGCGGTGGCACCCTCAGCGTCTACATCAGTGAGCCGGCGTTCATCGACCCGGTCAACCTGCAAGAATCCGAAGGCACCAAGGTCGGCGACGCGCTGTTCGACAGCCTGGCCAAGTTCGACCCGATCACCGGCAAGCTGCTTCCGGCGGCCGCCGAGTCGTGGTCGGCGAACGCCGACGGCACGGTGTGGACCTTCAAGCTCCGCGCGAACGGCAAGTTCAGCGACGGCACGCCCGTGACCGCCGCCGACTTCAAGTACGCATGGGAGCGTATCTGCAACCCCGTCAACGAGTCTGAGGTCTCCTACCATCTCGCGCCGGTCCAGGGCTACGACGAGATGCAGGACGCCACCGCCACCGAACTGTCCGGCGTCAAGGCCGTCGACGCTCTCACTCTCGAGGTGACCCTGCAGTACGCGTTTGGCGACTTCGAGTACGTGGTCGGCCACCCGGCCCTCGCGCCGGTGCCCAAGGCCGCTGTTGAAGCCGACGCCGCGGCGTTCGCCGCCAATCCGGTCGGCAACGGCCCGTTCAAGATGCTTGAGCCGTGGGCTCACGACCAGTACATCAAGGTCGTTCGCAGCGACACCTACTACGGTACGCCGGCCTACGTCGATGGCATCGATTTCAAGATCATGGCCGATGAAGCGACCGCCTGGCTCGAGTTCGAGGCCGGCAACCTGGACTTCAACGAGAGCGTTCCGAGCGAGTCGAGGGCCGCGGCTATCACCAAGTACGGCGAGAGCGAAGACGGCCTGACCGTTTCTCCGGGCAAGCAGTATCTGGGCGGCCCCGAGACGGCCATCTACTATATGCTGCTCAACAACACCGACGATACCCTCAAGAACCCGGTGCTCCGCCAGGCTCTGTCGCTGGCCATCAACCGCCAGGCTATCTCTGACACCGTATACGGCGGCGTGCGCACTCCCGCGAGCAGCATCATCCCCGAGGGCATCGCCGGCTACGAGCCGGGCGCGTGGCAGTACTCCAAGTACGACATCGAGGCTGCTAAGGCCAAACTGGCAGAAGCCGGTTTCCCTGAGGGCAAAGGTCTGCCCGAGATAGTCATCAGCTTCAACAGTGGTTCCGGCCATGAGGACGTCATGTCTCTGATCGCGTCCGACTGGGCCGCGATCGGCGTGACCGCGAAAATGGACGGCCAGGAGTGGGCTCAGTACCTCGACAAGCTCCAGGCTGGTGAGTACATGGCCGGCCGTCTCGGCTGGATCGCCGACTACCCGATCATCGACAACTTCTTGTATCCGCTGTTCACCCCGGGTGGCGACGATATGTCGTTCTACGAAGACCCGGCCGTTACCGCGGCTCTCATGGATGCCCGCAAGACGGTTAACACCGACGAGCGTATCGCCAAGTACCAGGCCGTCGTGAAGACCATCGGCGACGCCTGCCCGGTTATCCCGATCGTGGTGTATCGCCATCACGCCGTCGGTTCCGACAGGGTCCGCGACCTGATCTACACGCCGAATGGCCTCCTGACGTTCGATACCTGCTGGATCAAGCAGTAACGCGAACGGCGCGTTGTTGGCTCTAGTTCTTACTAGTCGAGTCGTGGCAGGGCGCCCCACCCGGGGCGCCCTGCCGATGACTTGGTTCCGGTAGGCACGGAGAAGACCCCGGATGCTCGCATACATCGGCCGGCGCATACTCCAGATGATCCCCGTCTTCATTGGGGTGACCATCATCCTTTTCATCTTGCGGAGCCCTGGGGTTCTCGGCGGCGACCCGGTTCGCATGATCACCGGCGAGAAGGCCATCAGCGAGACGCTGTACAACCAGATCGTCAAGGAGCACGGGCTCGACAAGCCGGTTTACGAGCAGTATTGGCGCTATCTCGCCGATCTGGTGCGGGGCGATCTGGGAGATTCGTTTCAGAAGAGCCGGCCCGTCACAGCTATCCTGCTCGACAAGTTCCCGAATACGTTCAAACTGGCCGCCGCCGCCATCATCGTGGAGATCTTCTTCGGCATTGCGGCCGGCTTGATATCGGCCATCAAACGGTACTCGTTCTGGGACGTGCTGGTCACGTTCAGCACCTCGGTGCTCGTCGCGCTGCCGGTGTTCTGGTTGGGTCTGATCCTCCAGTTCGTCTTCGGCGTCAAGTTCAAGCAGTGGGGTCTACCGTACCTACCGGTGTCGGGTATGACATCGAGGGAGTTCTCGACGGCGGTGCATATCATCTTGCCGGCTGTCACGCTGGCCTCGGTGTCGACCGCCTACGCGGCCCGCATCATGCGCAGCCAGTTGCTCGAGGTCATGGGACAGGACTACATACGCACGGCGGCCGCGAAGGGACTCTCGGGCTCGCGGGTGATAATGGGCCATGCCATGAAGAACGCCATGATCCCCGTGGTCACGTACTTCGGTCTCGACCTGGGGGCCATGATAGGCGGCACGATCATCACCGAGACCATCTACGGTTGGCCTGGAGTGGGGCGTGAGATCTTCTTGGCCATAGGGCAGCGGGACTGGCCTATCGTCATGGGGGGCACGATCATCATCGTGTTCATGGTGATGGTCATCAATCTACTCGTCGACATCAGCTACGCTTTCCTCGACCCGCGCATCCGCTATGGGCGCCAGGTAGCGTAGAACGCCATGACAGCCGACCAGACCCAGGGGACCGCCGGGCTCCAGCCCGCCCAGGCCGGGGACCCTTCAGACCCGCTCGCTACGCAGGCCGCCCGCACACTGCGCGCCGACGCCATGCGCCGGCTGCGCAAGAACAAGCTGGCCATGGCTGGGCTCGTGTGGATCTTCATCATCATTATCATCGCCCTCAGCGCCGATCTCTGGGCACCCCGCTGGCTGGGTGATCCGGTCAAGATCGACTCGTCTACGGCGGCCCAGCAGAGGCTGCTACCCCCGTCGCTCGACCACCCCTTTGGCACCGACAAGCTGGGCCTCGATGTTGCCTCCCGAGTGGTCTACGGATCTCGGGTGTCGCTCATCGTCGGTGTGGTCGCCGTTGTCATCATGGTGGCTATCGGCCTGATCATGGGTGCGCTCGCGGCCTACTATGGGGGTGTTTGGGACGCCATAATCATGCGCCTGGCAGACGTGTTCTTCGCCTTCCCGTACATCTTGTTCGCCATTGTTCTCATTGCTCTGTTGGGGAAGGGGTTCCACAACGTCTTCATTGCCATCGGCATCCTCGGGTGGCCGAGTATCGCCCGCGTCTTCAGGAGCTCGATCCTGTCTGTGAAGGAGAACGAGTATGTCGACGCGGCGCGAGCCATGGGAGCGTCTACGCGGCGCATCCTGGTCAGGCACATCATGCCGAACGCCATGGCCCCCATCATCGTGTACGCGACCATGAGCGTGGGCGGGGCCATCTTGACCGAGGCCGCCCTGAGTTTCTTGGGCATGGGCGTTCAGCCGCCCAGTCCATCGTGGGGCCTCATGCTGGCTGAGGCTCGCGTGCAGATATTCACTTCGCCGTGGCTGATGCTGTATCCCGGCATAGCCATTCTCACCACCGTTCTTGGCTTCGTGCTCCTTGGTGACGGCCTGCGTGATGCCCTCGACGTGAAACTTAAGGACTAATTGTGCCGCCGCTTCTCGAAGTCGACGATCTCTATATGCATTTCTTCACGCGCGACGGCGTGGTCAAGGCTGTCGACGGGGTGAGCTTCACCCTTGAGAACGGGCAGACGCTCGGTGTCGTGGGGGAATCTGGGTCGGGCAAATCGGTTACCGCCATGTCGATCATGCGCCTCATACCTGAGCCTCCGGGCAGGGTGGTGAGCGGCGATATCCGCTTCAAGGGCGAGAGCATCCTTGCCATGGGCGAGAAAGAGCAGCGCAAGCTGCGTGGCAATCGCATAGCTATGATCTTCCAGGATCCCATGACGTCACTCAACCCCGTCTACCGCATCGGCAAACAGATCGCTGAGCCGCTACGGCTTCATAAGGGCATGACCCGTAAAGAGTCCTGGGCGGCAGCGGTCGAGTTGCTGGAGCGGGTGGGCATCCCGCAGCCGGAGGAGCGCGCACGCAACTATCCGCACGAGTTCTCCGGAGGCATGCGCCAGCGGGCGATGATCGCCATGGCTCTTGCCTGCGGGCCCGACATACTCATCGCCGACGAGCCGACTACCGCCCTGGATGTGACCATCCAGGCGCAGATCCTCGATCTGATGCAGGAGATCCAGAAGAACACCGAGTCGGCCATCATCCTTATCACGCACGACCTCGGTGTCGTCGCCGATATGGCAGACAACATCCTTGTGATGTACGGCGGCAGGCCTGTCGAGTATGGACCCGCCGACGAGGTCTTCTATAACCCGATCCACCCCTACACGTGGGGGCTCCTCGAGAGCCTGCCGCGGCACGACGTCGACGACAAAGGGGCGCTGTGCCCCATCATGGGCCAACCGCCCAGTCTGATCCACCTGCCAAGAGGTTGCTCGTTCAACCCGCGCTGCGCCTACGCCCGCGACGAGTGCCGGGGAGAATCGCAACCACCCTTGGTGGAGGTAGAACCGGGCCACTATTCGTCGTGCCTGTTCGCGGGCGATATCGACTTCATCTGCCAGTTCGAGAATCGGGTCACCCGGCAGACGACGTCCGCCGGAGTTGGTGAGTAGATGGCTCCGTTACTCGAAGTCGTCCACCTGAAGAAGCACTTCGCGGTCAACAAGGGCGTCGTCTTTTCGCGGATCGGCAAGAGCGTCAAAGCCGTCGATGACGTGTCGTTCAGCGTCGAGCAGGGAGAGACCCTGAGGCTTGGTGGGAGAATCGGGCTGCGGCAAGTCGACCACCGGACGCTGCATCAACCGGCTGCTCGAGGCTACCACGGGTCAGATCCGCTTCGAGGGCGCCGACGTGCGCAAGCTCCACGCCCAGAAGCTCAAGGCCTATCGCCGCGACGTGCAGTTCATCTTCCAGGACCCCTATGCCTCGCTCAACCCGCGCATGACCTTTGGCGAGATCATGTCTGAGCCGCTTGCCATCCACGGTGTCGGCACCCGCAAGGAGCGGGAGGACCGTTGCAAGGAGATGCTGCAGACGGTGGGTCTGAACCCCGAGCATATCCACCGCTACCCGCATGAGTTCTCGGGAGGGCAGAGGCAGAGGTGCGGCATCGCCCGAGCCCTCATGCTACGACCGAAGATGATCATATGCGACGAGCCGGTGTCGGCTCTCGACGTGTCGATCCAGGCGCAGATCATCAACCTTCTCGAGGAGTTGCAGCACGAGTTCGGTCTTACGTATCTCTTCATCGCGCACGACCTCGCTGTCATCAGGCATATCTGCGACAAGGTGGCTGTGATGTACCTGGGCAAGATCGTTGAATTGGGCGGATGGCGCGAGGTGTACAACAGCCCGCACCATCCGTACACCCAGTCTCTCCTGTCTGCGGCGCCCGTGCCTGACCCCGAGAAGCAGCGGCGGCGGAGCCGCATCATCCTCAGTGGTGATGTGCCGAGCCCGATCGATCCGCCGACCGGCTGCCGGTTCCATACTCGCTGCCCAATAGCGCAGTTCCCCGTCTGCAAGGACGAAGAGCCGCCCCTTAGAGACGTCGGCGGAGGGCACGTGGCCGCCTGCCATTTCGCCGCGGCGTTCCCTATCCCTGAGGACAAGAGCTGCCGAGTGGCGCCTCTCGAGGGCGTATAGGTTCGGGGGAGTATCTCTGTGGATAGAGGTATACTCTCGATGCAGCCTAGGTAGCCGCGAGGCCCGCTATGCGGGTTCTTGAGGAAAGTCCGGACACCGTAGAGCAGGGTGCTGGATAACGTCCAGCGGGGAAACCCCAGGGAAAGCGCCACAGAAATTACACAGCACGCCGGTTCGTCCGGCTGCAACGGTGAAATGGTGCGGTAAGAGCGCACCGGCGTCGTGGTGACACGGCGGCCAGGCAAGCCCCACCCGGTGCAAGGCCGAATAGGGAGGCGCTCGAAGGCTGCTCGCCTGAAGCCTCCGGGTTGGCCGCATGAGCCGTCCGGTAACGGCCGGCCAGAGATAGATGGTTACCCAGACGGCTGTCGTTTCGGCAGACCGTTGGACAGGATCCGGCTTATAGGGCTGCTACCGCGGGGCTCCTTCCTTCCCGGAAGGGGCCTCAGCCATATTAGAATGTGTGATGGACGTGTCGGGGGCGACGTATACGGTTGCGATCGTGGGTACGTGACAGGTAGGAGGCAAGCCGTGGCGACGGAAGCGTGTGGTGATCATGGGGCCGCGGGTCGCGACTTCCACAACTTCAATGTGGTGTTCCGCGACAACCCTGACGTAGAGGTGGTGGCTTTCACGGCCACTCAGATCCCCCGTATCGACCGGCGGCGCTATCCCGCCCAATTGGCCGGCCCCCTGTATCCCGAAGGCGTCCCGATTCTTCCGGAGAGCAATCTGGACACTCTCATCAAGAAGCAGGGAGTCCAGGAGGCTATCTTCGCCTACAGCGATGTGTCGCACGAGTTCGTGATGCATCAAGCTTCGCGCGTTCTGGCCGCCGGAGCCGATTTCTCCCTCCTCGGTCCCGGCGCCACCGCGATTCCCTGCGAAGTGCCGGTGATCTCGATCCTCGCCACGCGCACGGGCGCCGGCAAGAGCCCCACTTCGCGCTTCGTCGCGGGCCTACTCATGGCGCAAGGCGTCCAGCCCACGGTCATCCGCCATCCGATGCCGTACGGTGATCTGGTGGCCCAGAGAGTGCAGCGCTTCGCGGCCATGTCCGATCTCGACCGGCACAAGGCCACCATCGAGGAGCGCGAGGACTACGAGCCCCACATCAGGCGCGGCTTGGTGGTGTGGGCTGGGGTGGACTACGAGGCCATCGTGGCCGAGGCCCAGAAAGATGCGTCGGTGATTATCTGGGACGGCGGCAACAACGACTTCTCGTTTGTGAAGTCCGATCTCGAGATCGTAGTGGTCGATCCGATGAGGCCCGGTCATGAGCTCTCGTATCATCCGGGCGAAATGAACGTGCGGCGCGCCGACATCGCCGTAATCAGCAAGGTGAACTCGGCGTATCCGCATGACGTCGACCAGGTGGTCGGGAATATCAGAGAGATCAACCCCGGCGGTCATCGTCCAGACCGATACAGTGATCAGCGCCTCCGACAAGGCCATGATCAAGGGGAAGGCGGTGTTGGTCGTGGAGGATGGGCCCACCCTTACTCATGGAGGCATGGGAACGGGGGCCGGCATGGAGGCGGCGCGCCAGTTCGACGCCGACGGGGTTGTCAACCCGCGTCCCTACGCCATGGGTGAGATCGCCGACACGTTCACCAACTATCCGCACCTCGGGCCGATCTTGCCGGCGGTGGGGTACTATCCGCAGCAGCTGCGTGATCTGGAGGCGACCATCAACGCGGTTCCCGCGGACGTGGTGGTGAGCGCGACGCCGTTCTCGCTTGGGACTCTTCTGAGACTCAACAAGCCATTGGTCCAGATCACGTATGAGCTCGTTGAGCGGGGCGAGCCGAGGTTGTCGGATCTTGTTCGTTCGTTCTTGTGGAAGCAAGGCTTGGCCGGGTGAGTGCTACCGGTCGGCCGGGTTCACGGAAGTATCGCCCGCGCGAGCGACGCGGGTGCAAGCAACGAAATGCGAGGAGAGGAGACGGAGATGGCTTTCAAGTTGCCCGATCTGCCGTACCAGAAGAGCGCGCTCGAACCGCATCTCAGCGCCGAGACGCTCGAATACCATCATGATAAGCATCACAACGCGTACGTGACCAACCTCAACGGGTTGTTGCAGGGCGCGGCCAACACGGAGTCTCCGGAGGATCTCGAGAGGATCATAGTCGAGGCGGAGGGTCCGCTGTTCAACAACGCGGCGCAGGTGTGGAACCACACATTCTATTGGCAGTGCATGAAGCCCGGTGGCGGAGGAGAGCCCTCTGGCGAGATCAAGGCGGCCATCGACTCAGCCTTCGGCTCGTTCGAGGATTTCAAGAAGGAGCTGAGCGCAGCGGCGGTGGGCCAATTCGGCTCCGGCTGGGCGTGGCTGGTTCTCGATGCCGGGCAACTCAAGATCGTGAAGACAAGCAATGCCGATCTGCCGCTCAAGCACGGCCAGACAGCGCTGCTCACCATCGATGTATGGGAGCACGCCTACTACATCGACTACCGCAACCTGCGGCCGAAGTATGTCGAGACCTTCCTCGGCGATCTCGTGAATTGGGACTTCGTGGCCGCGAACTACGCGGCGGCCACGCGCTGAGCGGCGCATAGCGCCAGAATAGGAGGGGGCGGCAGGCGCCGAAAGGGCGGCTGCCGCCCCCTCCGCTTTCGGCGCCGCCGGCGCACCCGTCGACGACCTACCTTCCGGACCGCCTCTCGCCTTGGTAGAATCCTGCCTGTTTCGATGAAGAGGCTCTGCGCCGGTAGCCGGAGAGGACATTCAGGGATGGCTTCGAGTGGATAGCGGGGGGAAGATGAGCGTACGCACGATGATCGTGCTGACGCTTCCCACCCTGGGCTTCGCCACCGGCTTGTCTTTGATCACCACATGGCTCCCGGTCATTCTCGATGACATTCTCGGAGATACACCCGCTGAAGGGCACGCTCATAGGATTCGCCATCGGCGGCGAAGGCATCTTCTCGTCGTTGATCCCCATATGGGTCGGGGTTATCAGCGACCGGATCTGGACCAAGAGGTGGGGCCGGCGCCGGCCCTTCATGATCTTCGCGGGGCCGTTCATGGCAGCCTCGCTCATGCTGGCTCCGTTTCAACCCAGCTACATCTCCATCGCCGTCTCCACGTTCGTGTTCTTCGCGGCGTACCACTTCTACACAGCGCCGTATCAGTCGCTCTTTCCGGATGTCACGCCACCGGGTGATCACGGCAAGGTGCAGGGCTACCAGTCGTTCATGCGCGGAGGCGGGATGTTCATGGGGATGGTGGTCGCGGGTGTGTTGTTCTACCGGTGGAAGCCATCTCCGTTCATCCTCTGCAGCATCCTGATAATGGTGTTCACGTACTTGACGGTAGTGAAGATCAAGGAGCCAGAGCCAGAGCGGGCGCTGCTCCCCCCCCGAGAGAACATCTGGCGCGAGACCAAGCAAGTGTTCCGATCGGTGCGCGCCAACAAGCCGATCCAGCGATTCATGGTGGCCGCGTTCTTGTGGGAGTCGACTCTTGCGGGCCTCCGGCCGTTCATCATCTTGTACTTCAAGAAGACGCTGGGCTCGACCTACCAGACGGGCGCGTTGCTGCTGGGTCTCGTGGGTGTGGTGTATATGGTGGCCGGCGTGGCGAGCGGCTACTTGGCCGACAAGTTCGGTCGCTCGAGGGTGATGAGGGTCGGTCTCTGGGTCTACCTGGGCGGGTGTCTTCTGGGCACCTTCATGACCGATATCAAGTGGGCGTTCATCTTCTTGCCCATCTTCGGCCTCGGGGGTTCCATCGTGCTCACGCTGCCGTACGCGATCCTCATAAGGCTCATGCCGAAGGAGCACATAGGCCAGTTCACCGGTCTCTTCTCCATGATGCGGGGCCTTGCCAATATCATCGCTCCCCTACTCGCCGGAGGCGCGATCGACATCGCCAGCCGCATCTTTACCAAGGATTTTCACCCTGGACGCGAGTACGCGGTAATCTGGTTGGTATCAGGAGTGATGATCGTAATCTCGCTGTTCTTCTTCAGAGGCGGCGAACGCGACAGTGTAGTGAACGTCTGACGTTCTCCGCGTATCCGCCGCCATGAAGCGAGATGCGTCATCGGATCGCAAGGAGGGCTGAAATGAAGCAAGAGGCAGCCTCTCAGCACCAGGACGGGCCCGGCGTCCATGGCGGGACTGCGGCAGACCCGGCGGGAGTCCAGTCTGCGCAGAGGCCACTCACTTCAGACGAAGTTCGCGTGCTCCGCTGTCTGCAGGAGGCCAGGGGCGGGCTCACGGCGAGTCAGCTCGAGGCGCGCGCAGCGTGCAGCGGTGAGGCTCTCGAGCGGGTCCTTGCTACGCTGCTCGAACGCAGGCTCGCGGCGCGCCTCAACACGATCATCCCGAGCTTCGCGGCAAAGAGCACAGGTGCGCCTATAGATGGGCGGTAGGCTCCGGCGGATCGGCAGAGGGCTCGCGGCGGGGACGAAGTCCCTCGCTTCCGGCATTTACCACGACGACTGCCTGGGACTGGCGGCACAGGTGGCCTATAGCATTCTGTTCAGTCTGTTCCCGTTCTTGCTGTTTCTTCAGGCCCTCGCTGCCTACATCAGCGGGACTTCGGTGCTCACCGACTGGCTGCTGGGAGGCTTGCGCCACCTGGTGACGGTCGATAGCGAGCTCTACAGGATCGTCAAGGAGAACGTGTTCGGCGAGCTAGGCGGCACGAGCGCCACGCTGCTCTCGATCGGCATCGTGCTCACCCTGTGGAGCGCCTCGGGCGCCCTCATGGTGCTCATCAAGGCGGTCAATCGGGCGTACGGCCTCGAGGAGACCCGCTCATGGCAGAGGCGGCGGGCCATGGCCGCCGGCCTGGCCGTGGCGGGGGGCGTACTCGTCCCGCTCGGCATCCTGTTGCTGGTGTTCGGCTCGCGACTCGAAGTCCTGATCGCCGATCGTCTCGGCGACGGTTCGACGCTGCACTTGCTATGGGCGGCGTTGCGCTGGCCGGTGGTGTTCCTTGCCTTGGTCGGGGTGATGGGGGCCTTCTTCACCGTCGCCCCGAGCAAGCGGCAGAAGTGGTACAGCACGTGGCCGGGCGCTCTCTTTGCGGTGGCTGCCATCATCGGCACCTCCACTGGCTTGTCGTGGTTCGTGAGCCAGAGGGTGCTGCGCGTGACCTGGCTGAGCTACGGGGCCATCGGTACCGTCATAGTGCTTCTGTTCTGGGCCTTTCTCGGTGGCCTCATGGTCTTGGTCGGAGTTGAGATCAACGCCGTCATCCGCAGGTCGGTGCTGCGCTCGCAAGATGCCGGGGAGCGTTTGGTAGAATCGCCCGAATGAGCGAGGAAGAGAGCAGAACCGTCGATCGGCGGCCAATCGGGGTATTCGACTCGGGAGTGGGCGGTCTGACCGTGCTGCACGAGTGTCTGGTGAATCTGCCCCAAGAGGATTACATCTACCTCGGCGACACGGCGAACTTCCCCTATGGCTCCAGGCAACTCGCCGATGTCCGGCGCTTGGCGTTCGCGGCAGCCGAGGCGCTCACCCGTCTGAACGTCAAGCTCATCGTGGTCGCCTGCAATTCGGCCGCCGCGGCCGCGCTGCCGCAGCTCCAGGCCTCGTTCGCCACACCGATGGTTGGCGTCGTCATGCCGGGAGCCCGGGCAGCCGTTCAGGCCACTCGGGCACGGCGGGTCGGACTGCTCGCCACAGACGCGACGGTTCGGTCGAACGCGTATCAGAACGCCCTGCAGACGCTCGATGCGGGCCTGGAGGTGTTCCCGGTGGCGTGTCCCCGGCTGGCGCCGCTCATACAGAACGGCGACGTCTTCTCCGAGGAGATCGAGCAGGCGGCGAGGGACTGCGTAGCTCCGTTGAAATCCGAGGGCGTCGACACAGTCATCCTCGGGTGCACGCACTACCCCCTCATCAGTCCGATGCTGCGGCGCCTGCTCGGCCCTCAGGTCTCGCTCATCAACTCGGCCGAAGAGACCGCCCGTGAAGTCGGCGAGATGCTCGTTCGCAAGGGGATAGGCAACGAGCCGGGGCGCGAAGGTACGTACAACTTCTACGCGAGCGGCCACCCAGAGGAATTCAGACAAGTGGGGGCACGCTTTCTGCAACTGCCTATCCGGGAGGTCGAGCGGCTGTGAACAAGACTACGAGGCCGGGCACTCGGGGCCCGGCGGACCTGAGACCTCTCAAGATAACCCCCGATTTCATAAGTACGGCCGACGGGTCGGTGCTCATGGAACTGGGAGGTACGCGCGTCTTGTGCACGGCGCAGATCACCAATGGCGTACCCACGTGGCGCCGGGGCAGCGGGGCCGGCTGGCTCACCGCCGAGTATTCGCTGCTGCCCAGCTCTACGCGCGAGCGGACGCCGCGGGAGGCGGTGCGCGGCCGGCAAGACGGCAGGACGGTCGAGATACAACGGTTCATCGGTCGCAGCCTGCGGGCCATCGTCGATCTCACCGCGCTGGGAGACCGCACTGTGTACATCGACTGCGACGTCATCGAGGCCGACGGCGGCACACGCTGCGTGGCCGTCAGCGGCGGTTACCTCGCGCTGCACCTTGCGCTGAAGCGGGCCGTGGACGCGAGGGCGCTCAAAACGCTGCCCATCGTCGATTCAGTGGCGGCGGTCAGTGTCGGCGTTGTCGGGGGGATGCCGGTGCTCGATCTGGAGTACGAGGAAGACTGCGGTGCCGGGGTCGACATGAACGTGGTGATGACCGGTAACGGACAGGCTGATCGAAGTGCAGGCTACAGCGGAGAGCGAGCCGTTCGAGCGGTCGGTCTTCGACCAGTTGCTCGCCCTCGCCGAATCGGGCATCGGCCGCATCCGTGACGCCCAGATGGATCTGGTCGCACGCTCGTACGCGTCGACCGCGGGGGAGACGAAGTAGCGATGAGTGAGCCACTCAAGATCGTCGTGGCCACCGCCAACCCCGGCAAGGCGCGGGAGTTCGCCCGGCTACTGGGAGAGGCCGCGCAGGTCGAACCCTTGCCGCCGGATGTCACCATGCCGTCGGAGCCCTTCTCGACCTTCGCGCAGAACGCGCAGTGGAAGGCGGCTGTGGTCTTCGCGGCATTGGGCGGGGGCTCGGCGGTGCTGGCCGACGATTCGGGACTCGAAGTAGAAGCGCTCGGCCAACAGCCCGGCGTGCTGTCGGCCCGCTTCGCCGGAGTCGACGCCACCGACGCCGACAACGTAGAGAAGTTGCTCGCTTCGCTCGAAGGACGCGACGATCGCGAGGCCCGCTTCGTCTGCTGCCTGTGCATGCTGCTACCCGCGGGAGGCGCGATACAGGTCGAGGGCGCCGCCGAGGGCACGATCACCGAGGCGCCTCGCGGCACCGACGGGTTCGGATACGACCCGGTCTTTCAGCCTGCTGGGTGGTCGGTGACCCTCGGTGAGGCCGGCCCCCAGGAGAAAGATCAGGTCTCGCATCGCGGCGCCGCGGCGCGCGCTCTGCTCTCGGAACTAGCGGCACGGGGGTTTGTCGACCGTGCACTATGATGCGTTCGCCGATCTGGTCGCCGAAGCGCTGGACTCTCTGCCGGAGGTCTTTCTCGAGCGGCTGGAAAACGTTCAGGTGACCGTGGAAGAGTGGCCGAGCCGCGAGGATCTGCTCGACGCCGGCCTGTCGCCGCGCGACAAGTATCACCTACTGGGGTTGTACCACGGCGTCCCACTGCCCGAACGTCACAGCCAGTACATGGCCCTTCCCGACGAGATCACGATCTTCCAGAAGCCCATCGAAGCACTGGTGGGGGAGGAGAAGGAGGCGATCAGGGAGCAAGTGCGGCACACCGTCGTGCACGAGATCGCCCATTTCTACGGCATCGACGACGACCGCCTGGAAGAGCTGGGGGCATACTAGCCGCGAGAGCCGTCGGTCCCGTGGCTAGTGCGACAGGCGCCGGGCCAGGTCGAGCAAGAAGCGGCGGTCACCTCGCCGCATGCGACGCGCGAGATGCATGAGTTCCCGGGTCTCGGCGTCCTCGCCGGCGACATCTTCGAGGCTCAGTTGTTCGGGCTGCAGAAAGGGGTCCTCTTCGTCGAGTGCGGCGTGGTAGAGCAGTTCTCGCGCCGGCACGCCCAGGGCGTCGGCAATCGCCTCGATGACATCGGTGGTGGGGTTCTTGCGTCCCTTCTCGATGTCTCCCAGATAGCTCTTCGATACGCCCGATTCATCGGCGAGCGCCTGCAGGGTGAATTCCCTGTCTGAGCGCAGCCTGCGGACGGTGAGACCTATGTAGTCTGCGAGTCGCTTTTGCGTCACTGCACACACCGGAGTCGGAGGCCCGTTGATGGCGGACCCCGCTTTGGCCGCATTCCCTGCAGTGTATGAGGTGGCATGCGAGAATGCAACTACCAGCGTACAAGGGGAGTGCAATGTCGAGAGAGCGAATCGTCCATATCGACCCGTGGTCGGGTATCTCGGGCGACATGCTACTGGCCGCCCTGGTCGACTGCGACCGCGTCGAGGGTCACCTGGAGAGGGTGCTGGAGAGCGCCGTCGAGGCGCTCGGCATCGAAGGGGCCCGGGTCGAAGTCGTTCGCGACACCGAATGGGGATTAGCCTGCAGCCGGATCCGGGTTGTCGAAGGCAGCGCATCCCCCCTCCGCCACCTGTCGGAGATGGAGCAGATCGTTTCAGGCGCCGCGTTGCCCGCGGATGTCGTCGCCCGTTCAGTCTCGGCGTTGCGAAGGTTGGCAGAGGTCGAGGCCGCGGTGCATGGTTGCTCGGTCGAGGAGATACATTTCCACGAGGTGGGCGCGGTTGACACCCTGGTCGACGTTGTGGGAGCGTTCGCTTTGCTTGACGCTCTCGGGGTGTCCCGGGTGACGGTAGGCACGATCCCGGTTGGCGGCGGCACCGTGCAGATCGCCCACGGACGCATGGGGGTGCCCGCGCCCGCGACCGCCCGCCTGCTCGAAGGCTATCCCATAACCGGAGGACCGGAGGAGCGCGAACTCACGACTCCGACCGGGGCACTGCTCGTCGCCGAGATGGGCGCGGTCCCAGGGATGCTGCCCGCGATGGTCATCGAGTCGATCGGCCATGGAGCGGGGTCGATGAAGCTCGAGGGAGGGCCGAATGTTCTGCGCCTTCTAGTGGGCTCGGTTGCGGAGGCAAGCCCTGTGAGCGCGCCGGATCTGGTTGTGGAGTTGCAGACCAACCTCGACGATGTGTCGGGCGAGATAATCGCGAATACCTGTGGGATGCTGCGCCAGGCCGGCGCGCTCGACGTATGGACGGTCGCGGCTGTGATGAAGAAGGAGAGACCCGCCGTCGTCGTACACGCACTCGTAACGCCCGAACGGGAACGAGAAGCGGTCGATGTTCTGTTCGCGGAGACCGGCACTCTGGGTGTTCGCCGCCACCAGGTGGCGCGGTATGTCGCCGATCGCGGCAACGTCACGGTGGAGGTCATGGGCGTCGCGGTTCGAGTGAAGTGGGGCAAGTGGCGCGGAGCGCTCACGAGTCTTGCCGCCGAGTATGGCGACGCTGTCGAGGTGTCGGCTGACACCGGAGTCCCGGTGAAGACCGTCATGGAACGCGCCGTGGCGAGCGCCCGGGAGCTCTTGGGCGAAGAGGCGGGCCGGCATTGAGAGACCGCCCGAGGTGCGAGCCGTGAGCGATCCACAGCCTCTCCGCAAGCCCGAGTGGCTGAAGAAGCGCCTGCCACCCTCAGAGCCGTTGCGGCGTATGGATAGGGTCCTTCGGAACCGCGGTCTCCATACGGTCTGCGAGAGCGCCCTGTGCCCCAATCTGGGTGAGTGCTTCGCCAAAGGGACCGCGACCTTTCTGATACTGGGCGACGTGTGCACGAGGAGCTGCACGTTCTGCGGAGTGACGAGCGGCGTACCCGGCGCTGTCGATGAGGCTGAGCCCGAGCACGTGGCCGACGCGGTAGCGACCCTTGGGCTGTCGCACGTCGTGCTTACGTCGGTCACGCGCGACGACCTGCCAGACGGGGGAGCGGCGCACTACGTCGCGACCATCAGGGCTATCAGGGTCCGAACTCCCGAGGCGAGCATCGAGGTCCTGACTCCAGATTTTGACGGGAGCGGCCGGAGCCTCGAGCTGGTGCTTGCCGAACGGCCCGCGGTGTTCAACCACAACCTCGAGACGATCGCCCGTCTCTATCCGGCGGTGCGGCCACAGGCGGTGTTCGAGCGGTCGCTGGGCGTGCTGAGGCGTGCGGCCGAACTGGGTGGCACTTTGGTCAAGACAGGGTGGATGGTCGGCTTGGGGGAGCGAGACGATGAGGTGCGCGCTCTTCTCGAGGTCGTGGCGGGAACGGGTGTCGATATGGTCACGATCGGTCAATACCTGCGCCCGTCGAAGACGCACCTCGCGGTCGCCGAGTACGTGAGGCCCGAGGTATTCGACCAGTATCGTGAGTGGGGCGAAGCCCTCGGCCTGCAAGTACACGCCGCGCCGTTCGTGAGGAGCTCGTTCCAGGCGGGCGAGAGCCTCGCCCAGGCCCGGGCGCAGGGCGTCGGCGAGTAGCGGCCGGGTGGCTGGAGGGGGGCCGGCGCGACGGTTCGGAGCGGGCGGCACGGCGGTCTTGGAACAGCTGGTGGCGGCCGCATCGCGACCGTATATGTATCGGAGCGGGAAGCTATGCATCCTGTGCGCGCAGCGGGGATGTTGGGCAGGCAATACCTGTATTCTGTCTCCGACGCCGAGCTACAATAGCGCGGACCCACCGGAGGAAAGGGCTAATGACGACAAGAGCGACGGTCGACGGGACGAGTGAGCAGGCAACTCGAGCAGCAATTCGTAGAGCTGCTGGAGCACTATCGGGGCCAGAAGGGATCGTTGGTCCCGCTTCTGCAGGGCGCACAGGCGATCTTCGGGTACCTGCCCGAGAACGTCATGAGAAGGGTCGCGGAAGGCGCGGGCGAGCCGCTCAGCAAGACTCTTGGGGTGGCTACGTTCTACGCCCAGTTTCGGCTGAAGCCTCATGCCAAGAACACCATCAGGTGTTGTCACGGCACCGCCTGCCACGTGTCCGGCGCGAAGAAGCTCTCTGAGGAACTCGAGAAGTTCCTCGGCATCGAGGCGGGCGAAAACACCGCCGACATGCTTTACACCATCGAAGAGGTGCACTGCGTGGGCGCGTGCGGCATGGCGCCCGTCGTCATGATCAACGATCGAGCGCATGGCAAGCTGACGCCAGAGAAGGCGGTCGAGGTCGTGAAGGCCTTCAAGGCGGAGGTTGAGGGAGAGGCATCGGTCGCGTCGGGTAACGGCCGCGGCGGCGCTGCCGGTCAACCCGCCGTCGAGGGGGAGGCCTGACGATGACTACTGCCGCGTCTGAGCGCACCATCGTCAAGCCCGCGCCCCAGAACCCGCGTCGCACGATTCCCGAAGTCGATGTCCGCATTTGCCTCGGCACCGGCGGCGTCGCCGCGGGTAGCCGTGAAGTGCTCAAGGCCTTCGAAGAAGGTCTGGCCGGCACGGGCGTGCTCGCCGTCATCCGTCCGCGCGAGGACGACTGTGCGGGTCGCTGCGCGTCGGTTACGGGCACCGGATGCCAGGGTCTCTGCGCCATGGACCCCTTGGTCGAGATCCACCAGCGCCGCAATGGCGCGATGCACCAGGTTACGTATGGCATGGTCACTCCCGCGATGGTGTCGGAGATCATCGAAAAGCACATCCTCGGGGGAGAGATCATCGAGAAGTGGCTCGTTCGTACCGAGGATGGGCCGACGAAGTACGACGACTTCTTCGCGAATCAAGAGAAGCTGACCCTGCGCCACGTTGGCATCATCGACCCAGAGGACATCGACGACTACCTCGAGGCGGGTGGCTATCAGGCTCTCTACAAGGTCCTCACCAGCATGACGCCCGAAGACGTTATCGAAGAGATGAAGGCCTCCGGACTCCGGGGCCGGGGTGGCGCTGGTTTCTCCACGGGCCTCAAGTGGCAGTTCGCGCACGACGCCAAATCGCCCGACGGCCTGAAGTACTTCATCTGCAACGGCGATGAGGGCGACCCGGGCGCGTTCATGGACTGCTCGGCCCTCGAGGGGGAGCCCCACGCGGTGTTCGAAGGCATGGCGATAGGAGCCTACGCCATCGGCGCCTCCGAGGGCTACATGTACGTGCGGGCCGAGTATCCGCTGGCGCTCCGTCGCATCAAGATCGGGCTCAAGGTTGCCGAAGAGCGCGGACTCATCGGCGAGAACATCATGGGCTCCGGGTTCTCCTTCCACATCCATCTCAAGGAGGGCGCCGGCGCCTTCGTATGCGGCGAGGAGACGGCCCTGATGCAGTCGATAGAGGGCAGCCGGGGCATGCCGAGGCTGCGGCCTCCCTTCCCGGCACAGTCGGGGCTGTGGAAACGACCGAGCAACATCAACAACGTCGAGACGCTCGCTGTCGTGCCGTGGATCATCGAGAACGGCGCGGCCGCGTTCGCGTCTCGTGGCTACGAGAAGTCGAAGGGCACGAAGGTCTTCGCCCTCGCGGGCAAAGTCAATCGTACGGGGCTTGCCGAAGTCCCCATGGGCATGACCCTGCGGGACGTCATCTTCACCATCGGGGGCGGCATCAAGAACAACAAGACCTTCAAGGCCGTGCAGATGGGCGGCCCCTCGGGTGGATGCCTTCCGGAGTCGCTGCTCGATTTGCCGGTGGACTACGAGACCATCAACCAGACGGGCGCGATCGTCGGCTCGGGTGGAATGATCGTCATCGATGAGGACAACTGCGTGGTCGACACCGCCCGTTACTTCCTCGGTTTCACGCAGCAGGAGAGTTGTGGCAAGTGTCCGCCATGCCGCATCGGCACCAAGCGGATGCTCGACCTCCTCACGAAGATCTGCGACGGCGACGGCGAGCCCGGCGACATAGAGTTCCTCGAGATGATGGCCGAGCAGGTCAAAGTCGGTTCTCTGTGCGCCCTGGGCGGCACCGCTCCCAACCCCGTCTTCACCTCGCTCAAGTATTTCCGCGAGGAGTTCGAAGAGCACGTGTTCGACAAGAAGTGCAGGGCCGGCATCTGTACGGCCATGGTCACGTATTCGATCGACGCCGAGAACTGCACCGGCTGCCGGGCGTGCGTGCGTGTCTGCCCGACCGCGGCTATCACGGGGGAGAGAAAAGAAGTCCACGTCATCGACACTGAGAAATGCATCAAGTGCGGCGCCTGCTACGATAAGTGCCGTTTCGACGCTGTGAGGAGGTCCTAATGTCGCCGGCTGGTGATACCACGGGTGTGCAAACGCTGACCGTCACCTTGAACGGGCGGGAGGTGCAGGCGCGCCCGGCACAGACTATCCTGGAAGTCGCCCAGGAGGCTGGAGTCGACATTCCGACCCTGTGCCACGACCCCCGTCTCGAGCCATACGGAGCCTGCCGTATGTGCCTGGTCGAAGTGGAGGGTGCGCGCGGGCCGATGGCGGCGTGCGGCACGGCCATCACCGACGGCATGAAGATCCAGACCCACACTGAGAAGATCCGCAAGATCCGCAAGTTCGTGCTCGAACTGCTGCTGACCAATCATCCACTCGATTGCCCCGTGTGCGAAGCGGCGGGCGACTGCCGCCTGCAGGACTACGCGTACGAGTACCTCGTCGACATGGTGCCGTGGGGTTGGCGGCCACCGGTGGTGGGTGACCCCGGAGCACATCCCAACGTCGCCCACTTCGGCGCGCGTTGCATCCTTTGCGGCCGCTGTGTACGCATCTGTCGCGAGGTCATGTCGATAGGGTGTTGGGGGTATCTCAATAGAGGCTACGACAGCGAGGTCGATACGCCTTACCGCCTGCCGCTTCAGGAAGTCGACTGCGTGTCATGCGGCCAGTGCGTGAGCACCTGCCCAGTTGGGGCCATAGTCGGCCAGCGTAGTCCTCAGGGAGCGCGGGCCTGGCAGACAGAGAAGACGGTCACCACGTGCTCGTACTGCGCCGATGGGTGCCGCTTGGTGATGCATAGCTACCGTGACAAGGTCGTGCGCGTGGCTTCGGAACCGGGTGTCGGCCTCAACCAGGGCAATCTGTGCGTCAAAGGCCGGTTCGGGCAGAGCTATGCTGACGCGAGCGATCGCTTCTCGACCCCACGCGTCAAGAACGCCAAGGGTGAACTGGAAGAGGCCTCGTGGGCCGATGCGCTTGCCCGCGTGAAAGACCGCATGGGCAAGGCGATCAGCAGCGATGGTGGCAGGGTGGTCGCGGCTCTCGTCGGAACCAACGTCACCAATGAGGCCGCATACCTTGTGCAGAAGTTCATGCGCAGCGTGGTCGGCTCGAACAACGTCGACGCCATCGACCATGGCGATCAGGTCGCGTCGGAGACGGCTCTGCAGGCCGCCTTCGGCTTGGCGGCCGTCACCAACTCCCGCGCGGACCTGAGCCAAGCCGGCGCGATTCTCGTCGTGGGGGCGAACCTTACCGCCTCCGACCCCGTCTTGGCGCTCGAAGTGGTCAAGGCCGTTCGGGCCAACCGCAGTGTCATCGTCATCGATCCCCGAGCGACCGACCTGGCCGCCAAGGCGAAGTACCACCTTGCTGTGAAGCCGGGCACCGACCTGGCCGCTCTTCGGGCGATCATGAAGCATATCCTTGACCTCGGTCTCGAGGACTCGGCCTTTGTGTCCGAGCGCACCGATGGTTTCGAACTCCTGAAGAAGTCGCTGGCGGGCGTCGATGTCGACGCCGAGGCGGCGACCTGTGGTGTGCCGGCCGACCAGTTGCGCGCGGCAGCCGTGGCCTTCGGCCAAGCGGCCGCGGCGGCCATCATGTACGGCGCCGGCGCGACCCGCGGCGAACTCGGAGCGGCCCAGGTGGCGGCTCTGGCCGACTTGGCTCTGCTCACAGGCAACCTTGGACGTCCCGGTACTGGTATCTACCCGCTCCGCTACGGCGCTAATTCCCAGGGTCTCGCCGACATGGGCGTCCGTCCGAATATGCTCCCGGGAGGAATACAGGTAGGCGACACGCAGGAGGTTGCCAAGGTCGAAGCGGCCTGGGGCGCCACATTGGCGGGTCTTGCTCCCGGAGCTTCGGTCGCCGATCTCGTGGCTGCCATCGAGGCGGGCAGCATCTCTGTGCTGTATGTGGTCGGAGCCGACCCGGCGCTGGCGCTCGCCGACGAGAAGCGGGTGAAGGCGGCCCTCCAGAAGCTCGATCTGCTTATCGTCGAAGACAGTTTCGCCAGCGACACCGCCCTGCTCGGCCGATGTCGTGCTACCCGCGAGCGTGGCCGGCGAAGACGAAGGTACGTTCACGAACGCCGAGCGCTTCGTACAGCGTGTGCGCGCGGCGGTCCGGCCCTGCTGTGAGAGCCAACCCGATTGGCGGATAGTGCAGATGCTTGCGAACGCCTTCGGGGCCGACTGGGCGTATTCCACTCCCGAAGACGTCATGCGCGAGATCGCCGAGATAGCGCCGGCCTACAAGGGCATCAGCTACGGCAAGCTCGACAACGCCGGCATTCAGTGGCCGTGCGGGGGCGATGGCTGCCAGGGCACGCCCATCTTGTTCGCCCAGGCATTCCCGAAGGGCAAGGCGTTGTTCGCTCCGGTGGAGGCAGGGGTGGGCGCGGCGAGGCCGGAAGACAGCTTCCTGCTTCTCACCGGCACCACCCGCGAGCATCACGCCACCGGCGTGCGTACGCGCAGGGCGCCCAGCATCACCAAACTGGTCTCTGAAGCGCGTCTGCAGATGAACCCTGCCGACGCGAAGGCTATCGGTGTGGGTGAGGGCGACATCGTCAAGGTAAGCACCGACACCGCGGCGGTGGAGGTTGCCGTGTGTGTCACAGCGCGCATCCCCACCGGGCTTGTGTTCTTGCCCGGCTTCAGCCAGGCTGCGCCGGCTAGCCGTCTGCTCAAGCCCGAAGACAACGCAGCGGTTGTCGTGAAGGTGGAAAGGACGTCGTAATCTCGCCTGCGGTCTGAGGGCGCCCAGAGTCGAAAGACAGCGGGGCGGCCGGGACATCGTCCCGGCCGCCCCGTCTCGCTTCGGGTCACTATCCTCCGGTCGTCTAGTCTTGGGCTGGAGCCTTCTTCGCCGGGGCCTTGCTCCCGGTCGATGGCTTCGGCTCGGCCTCGTCACGCTTGCGGGCCTCACGCGCCTTCTCGTTGAGGCGGGTGAGTCTGTCGACCACGAGGCGGTTGATGGTGCCCGCGGGGTACTCGCCATCGCGGTTCAGTTCGCCGGCGGGAGTACCCGTGAGTAGGCCGATGCCCTCGTCGATGGAAGCGACGGGGTATATGTGGAACCTGCCCTTCGCCACGGCTTTGCGCACACGCTCGGAGAGCATCAAGTGGCGGACGTTCGCCTTGGGGATGAGCACGCTCTCGTCGCCCTTGAGACCCTTCGCCTCACACACGGCGAAGAAGCCCTCGATCTTCTCGTTGACGCCGCCGATGGCCTGCACGAGCCCGCGCTGATTGACAGAGCCTGTGACGGCGAAACGTTGCTCGATGGGGACTCCCGACAGAGACGAGATAAGGGCGTATAACTCGGCCGACGAGGCGCTATCGCCGTCAACCCCCGAGTATGACTGCTCGAAGACGAGGCGTGCGCTGAGCGAAAGCGGACGCTCCTGCGCGTACTTCGAGCCCAGGTATCCGGCCAGGATGAGCACGCCCTTGGAGTGGAGTGGACCGCTCATGTCGACCTCCCGCTCGATGTCGATCAACTCACCGTCGCCAAGACGGTGCGTAGCGGTGATGCGGCTCGGGCGGCCGAACATGTGGTCGCCGACGGCTGAGACGGAGAGACCGTTGACTTGTCCGGCGACGCCTCCGCTGGTGTCGACCATGATGATCTCGTCGGCGATCATCTCGCGGACCCGCTCTTCGATCTGACTCGATCGGTAGAGCTTCTCGTCGATAGCTCGTTGCACGTCTTTGCGATTGACAACCACCCGGGGCCCGGCGCCTGCGCGTTCACGGGCCCAGTGTGACGACTCGACCACCAGATCGACGACGTCGACGAAGCGTGTCGTCAGTTTGTTCTGGTCGTCTACCATGCGCGAGCTGTGCTCGATGATCCGCGCGACGGCGTCACCGTTGAAGGGCTGCACATCGCGGTCGCGGCAGATACGGGCCACGAAACGGGCGTACACGGCCTCGTTCTCCGGAGTGCGGTCGACCACTGTGTCGAAGTCGGCCCGTACCTTGAAGAGCTCCTGGAAGTCAGGGTCTTGCGCGTACAACAGGTAGTAGATGAACGGCTCGCCGATGAGGATGATCTTCGCGCTGAAGGGGATAGGCTCGGGCTCGAGCGTGGCTGTCGTGGCAAACCCCATCTGCTGGGCGATGTCCTCTACGCGGATCTCTGCTGTCTTGAGAGTTCGCTTGAGGGCGTCGTACGAGTAGGGTTTAGTGAGGAGTTCGCGGGCCTCGAGAACCAAGAAACCTCCGTTGGCCTTGTGCAGGGCTCCGGCCTTGATCATGCTGAAATCGGTGAGCAAGGCTCCGAATTGGGCCTGGTGCTCGACCCTGCCCACGAGATTCTGCATCAGCGGGTTGCTCTCGGTCACCACCGGCGCGCCCTTGAGGTCGGAGTTGTCCACCAGCACGTTGATCTTGTACTTGCTGAAGGCGCCCTGGGCGCGCTGGCGGGGGCTGACGGGTATTCCCATGAACATGACGGGAGATTCGTCGTCTGACTTCTTGAAGTCCTCGGCGTTCTCGAGGACGTCGTCCAGGAGGCCGTGGAGATATTCGACCATCTCGGGCACTTCGCACCAGCGGTCGCACATGTCGTCTATGAGATGCTTCGCGGCGAACGACGTGACTTGCCTGTCGAGGTCGCGCATAGCGTCGCGGCCAACGCGCTCGTCCTGGCGGACGAGACGCATGATGTCTTGAAGCTCTCCGTTCAGAGTCTCCAGGCCAGTGTCGATGCGTTTCTGCTCCTCGGGCGGCAACGCGTCATACTGCTCGCGAGACATGGCTTCACCCTCGGCGGTCATGGGAACGAAGGCCAGCCCGGCCGGGGTGCGGACCATGCTGAAGCGCCCTTCTTGGGCTTTCTGGCTGAGGACGGTCAGCTTCGACTCCTGCTTCTCGCCCACCTGCTGGGCGATGCCCCTGCGCTGCTTCTCGTACTCGTCGCCTTCGAAGGCATGGGTGATCGCGGCCTGGAGGTCTTCGACCAGTTTCTCCATGTCCTTGCGAAACTGCTGCGCTTTGCCTGCCGGCATCCGCACTGCGTTGGGCTTGTGCGGCGTAGCGAAGTTGTGGACGTAGACCCAGTCGTCGGGGGCCGGGAGTGAGGCTGCCTGTTTGCTCAGAAAGTCATATACGGTACTCGCCTTGCCCGTGCCCATTGGTCCCGCGGCATAGATGTTGTAGCCGACCTCGGTGATCTTCATGCCGAAAGCGACGGAGGCCACGGCTCGATCCTGGCCGATGATCTCGGAGAGGTCAGAGAGCTCCGCGGTTGTCTTGAAGCCGCAACTCGACGGATCGCACTCGCGGTAGATCTCCGCGGGCTTCAGCTCAGGCGGGGTCCTGATCATTTAAGCCTCCTCACGTCCGGTACAGGCGGAATGTGCGCGCGAACAGCAGCGCTCTTGAGGGAAGTCTACCCAATGACAAGCGGAAAGCAACGAGGAATATGTCCGAGGGGGGACTTGAACCCCCATGAGTTATTCACTCACTAGGCCCTCAACCTAGCGCGTCTGCCTATTCCGCCACTCGGACGCGTGCGTAAGCAGCGGTGAGTATAAGCCGCGTGGCGTGGGCCGTCAACACCGCCGCGGAGAGGGGCGCGGCGGGCGAGACGCAGGCGCTCCGACGCACGCGCGGACTGCTCCTTGTAGTGGGCGAACAAAAGTTCTATACTGCTGTTCGACCGAACGAATGTTCACCCAGGAGTTCAATGCGATGGAGCTGCACGAGCGACAGCAGCAGATCCTAGAGGTCATCGAAGAGGCGGTCAAGGCGCAGGGCTACCCGCCGACCGTCCGGGAGATAGGCGCCGCTGTAGGGCTGTGCTCTCCTGCGTCGGTGCAGGGCCATCTGAGCGCCCTCGAGGCCATGGGGTACATCCGGCGTGGCAACTCCAAGCGGCGTGCTCTAGAAGTCGTACGCCCGAGTTCTTCTCAGGCGGCCGCGATAGGCCTACATGTGAGCGTGGTTCCGCTGGTCGGTAGGGTCGCTGCCGGGGCGCCGCTGCTGGCCGACGAGAACCTCGAGGATTTCATCGACGTCCCGAGGTTCATGGGCGACGACGGAACGTGCTTCGCGCTCAGGGTGGCCGGCACCTCCATGATCAACGCCGGCATACTCGATGGAGACATCGTGGTGGTTCGGCAGCAGGAGACCGCTGATGACGGCGATATCGTCGTCGCTCTCCTGCACGATGAAGCTACGTTGAAGCGTTTCTTTCGTGAAGCCGACCAGGTTCGCCTGCAGCCCGAGAACGACACCATGCAGCCCATACTTACGCGCGACCCGCGCATCGTGGGCAAAGTGACCGGGGTGCTGAGGAGGTTGTGATGACGGCCCACGCTACACGCACGTGCCCTCAGAGTCTTCTCGAGTATCTGCGTAGTCTTGTTCCGGGCGATGATTGTCCGTGTTGCGGCGCCTCTCTATGCTCGACCCAACCGCTGGCGGTATCCGACCGTCTTGCGTGCCCGGCCTGCGGCTGCGAGGTCGAGGAAGAAGAGGCGCCCTTTCGAGCTTCAGAGTACGGGGGACTCGTGCGGGCGGCGTAGCGGGTAGCAGGGGGCCAAGGCCGGCGTGTCTGATCGGGTGCCGCCGAATGCCTATCGGTCCGCACCCGTAGCCGCGCGTTTGCGAGGCACGGTCGGCATTCAGCCTAGCCCATGTGCGGTCGTTGTCACGGTCGGCGGCGTCGTTTCTGCCAGACCCTCGGCGGCTCCGGCTGGTTCTCGACCTGGCGCCGATCGCTGCCACGGGCTCTCACAGCGCTGATCTATCCGAAGAACGCCCGGCTTGCCGTTTTCACGTGCCCAGCGGTCCACCCATCATGCCGCGGCGAAGGGAAGAATGCGCGCGCAAGCCGGCCAAAAAAGAAATGGCTCCTCGGGCAGGACTCGAACCTGCAACACCCTGATTAACAGTCAGGTGCTCTACCATTGAGCTACCGAGGACCGTGACAGTCGCGTAGTATAAGCAATACGGCTGTCTGGTGCAAATGCGGTCGGCCGTCCGAAACGGGAGGTTCGATGGTTCAGCACGATTCACATCTTGAAGCGTTCAAGGCCTACGACGTGCGTGGTCGCATACCCGACGAATTGAACTCGGGAGTGGTTCGACTGATCGGACTGGCGTACGCGGAGTTGATCGCTCCGGCCAGGGTCGCTGTGGGCCACGACATACGCCTGACCGGGCCAGAACTGACCGCTTCACTGTGTGACGGGCTTGTTTCATCGGGCGTCGACGTCGTGGATATCGGCCTAGTGGGTACCGAGGAGGTCTACTACGCCACGTTCTCGTTGGAGCTCGACGGCGGGGTCATGGTGACGGCCAGTCACAATCCACGCGACTATAACGGTCTCAAGTTCACGCGCGAGAAAGCGAGGCCGATAAGCGCCGACACGGGCCTTCTCGAGATGGAGGAGTCGGTGCTGAAGGCCCTGCGCGCTGCCGAGGGTGCGGGCGTTCCGGCCGCCGCGGGCGCGGCGCGGCTGGGAGTCATCACGCCGACCGACATGCGCCCGCACTACGTCGAGCACCTGCTGACGTATGTCGATACGGCCAAGCTGCGGCCCCTCAAGATCGTCGTGAACGCCGGCAACGGGGGAGCGGGCCCGGTGATCGACATGCTGGAGTCTTCGCTGCCATTCGAATTCGTGAAACTGAACCACGAGCCCGATGGCGCCTTTCCGAACGGCGTTCCCAACCCCATGCTCAGCGAGAACAGGGCCGCGACTGCTGAGGCGGTCGTCGCCGAAGGGGCCGACCTAGGCGTAGCCTGGGACGGCGACTTCGATCGGTGCTTCTTCTTCGACGAGAAAGGCACGTTCATCGAGGGGTACTACCTGGTCGGCCTGCTGGCCGAGAGGGCCCTGAGGCGCCACCCGGGGGGAAAGATCGTCCACGACCCTCGGCTCGTCTGGAACACGCGGGAGATGGTGCGGGCGGCGGGCGGCGAACCCGTTCTTTGCAAGAGCGGTCACGCCTTCATCAAGGAGAAGATGCGGGCTGTCGACGCCGTTTACGGCGGTGAGATGTCGGCCCATCACTACTTCAAGGAGTTTTCGTACTGCGACAGCGGGATGATTCCCTGGCTGCAGGTGGCCGAAGCCATATGCGAGTCGGGCCGGCCCCTTTCACACATGGTCGAGGAGCGCGTGGCTCGCTTCCCCGTGAGTGGAGAGATCAACCTGACTCTCGGCGATGCCAGGAGCGGGCTCCTACGCGTGCGTGGCGCCTATGAGGGCACGGCTCTGTCGCTCGACGAGACCGACGGCCTGAGCTTCGAGTTCGACCGGTGGCGTTTTAACGTGCGTATGTCGAACACCGAGCCGGTCGTGCGGGTCAACGTCGAAACGCGGGCCGACAAGGAGTTGCTCGATACCAAGACTCAGGAAGTGCTTGGTGTGCTGAAGGCCGGCGAATGCGGATAGCTCTTGCGCAGATCGACCCGGTGGTGGGAGACCTCAAGGGCAATGCGGAGATGGTGGTGCAGCGGAGCCGCGAAGCGCAGGCGGCGGGCGCCGAATTGGTCGTTCTTCCGGAATTGGTGATCTCCGGCTATCCGCCGGAGGATCTGCTACTCAAGGACTACTTCGTGGCGGAGAGTATGCGGGTGGTCGAGCGGGTGGCCGAGTCGGTTCCCGGCATCGTGACTTTGTTGGGCGCGCCGCTCAGCGAGAAGGGCTGTCTCTACAACGCGGCGGCGGTGCTGGCCGGTGGCCGGATCGTGGGCTGGTATCGCAAGATACTGCTGCCGAACTACGCGGTGTTCGACGAGAAGCGCTACTTCGAGCCGGGCGACAGGGTGCTCGTGCTCGACCTCCAGGGTACAAGGGTTGGGGTGAGCATCTGCGAAGACATCTGGAACGGGGGAGCGCCGGTCTGCGCAGCGGCCCGGGCGGGCGCGGCGTCGGTAATCGTGAACCTGTCGATGTCGCCGTACCACACGGCCAAAGGGCGAGAGCGTGAAGCCATGCTCGCCGAGAGAGCGCGGTCGGTCGGGGCCTACATCTGCTATGTCAACGGCGTGGGCGGCCAGGACGAACTGGTGTTCGACGGTCACAGCGTGGTCTTTGACCCGGCTGGCTGCCTGATAGCGCGCGCCGGCCAATTCGAGGAGCAGTTGCTGGTGGTCGACGTGCCGGCCCTGCCGAAGGCGACGGAGGCGTTGGGGCCGGGTAACCTGGCTGTAGAGGTGCTCAAGGTGGAGACTGGGCATTCGGCCGGCGGGCCCGCGGTCTCTGAGCCGGCCGGTGTGACCGCGACCTCGTCGCCGGCGGCATCCGGCTCGCAGTGCCTGATACACGACGTGTTGCTTCTAGAAGCGGAGATCTACAGCGCGCTGTGCCTCGGTGTGCGCGACTACACCAACAAGAATGGCTTCGAGAACGTGGTGATCGGCATCAGCGGCGGCATCGATTCGGCCCTCACGGCCTGCGTCGCGGCGGATGCACTGGGAGCCGGGCGGGTGAATGCCGTCTCGATGCCGTCGCGCTACTCCAGCTTGGGTACGAAGACCGACGCGCGCGAGACGGCGGAGCGGCTGGGCGTGCACTACTACGAGATCCCGATCGAATCGGTGTACCAGGCGTACCTGAACGACCTCGAGCCCTACCTGGATCCGGCGGCCCCGGGGGTGACCGAGCAGAACATCCAAGCCCGCATCCGCGGCAACATGCTCATGGCGCTCTCGAACAAGTACGCATGGTTGGTTCTTACCACGGGCAACAAGAGCGAGACGGCGGTCGGCTACGCCACATTGTACGGCGACATGGCCGGAGGCTTCGCGGTGCTGAAGGACGTGCCCAAGACGCTCGTCTACCGGCTGGCGGAGTATCGCAACAGCCTCGGCCCGGGCTCAGGACCGATCCCGGGGTCGACGATCGAGCGGGCGCCCTCGGCCGAACTCGCCGCCGACCAGACCGACCAGGATACGCTCCCGCCTTACGAGATCCTCGACCGCATCATCGAGGCCTACGTCGTACGGGACGACAGCATCGAAGAGATCGCGGCTACCGGCATCGACAGGGCGGTCGTGCAGAAGGTCGTCGCCATGATCGACGGCAACGAGTACAAGCGGAGGCAGGCGGCCCCGGGGGTGCGCATCACCCCCAAGGCCTTTGGCAAGGATCGCCGGCTGCCCATCACGAACCGTTACCGGGGATGAGCGACTACCTCATCGATCAGGAGGCTCTCGGCTCTTCGGTGGGAGTGGTCCGTCTCCAGGTGGCCGAGTTCGAGTCGCTCACGCTGGAGTCGGGCGACACCATCGCGCCTCTCCACGTGGCCTACGAGACGTATGGCACGCTCAACGAATCGCGCAGCAACGCCATCTTGATACTTCACGCGCTGTCGGGCGATGCGCACGCGGCGGGCCACTACGAGCATGACGAGAAGCCCGGTTGGTGGGAGACCATGATCGGTCCGGGCAAGGGCTTCGACACCGACCGCTACTTCATCATCTGCTCGAACGTGATCGGAGGCTGCAAAGGCAGCAGCGGGCCTATAAGCCTCAACCCGGCCACGGGCAGGGAGTACGGGCTGGAATTCCCGCTGGTGACCGTGGCCGATATGGTGAGAGCTCAGAAGCTCTTGATAGACCGGTTGGGCATCGAGAGACTGTTGAGCGTGGCCGGTGGCTCCATGGGCGGCATGCAGGCGCTCCAGTGGGCCGTGTCGTATCCGGACAGCGTCGCGTCGTGCATCCCGATCGCCGCGACCACGAAGCACTCGCCCATGCAGATCGCCTTCAACGAGGTAGGACGTCTCGCCATCATGAGCGACCCGAACTGGAAGGGGGGCGACTACTACGGTGGGCCCGGGCCTGGCAATGGCCTGGCGGTGGCGCGAATGATCGGGCACATCACGTATCTGTCAGACGAGTCGATGCACGAGAAGTTCGGCCGGCGGCTGCGCGACAAGACCGCGCTGGGATACGACTTCAGCATGGACTTCGAGGTCGAGAGCTACCTGCGCCACCAAGGGGAGGTCTTCACGCGGAGGTTCGACGCAAATACCTACCTCTACGTGACCAAGGCGCTCGACTACTTCGACCTGTCTGGCGGGCACGGCCTGCTCGAGGAGGTCTTTCGCGAGTTGCCCCCGGAGATGCGCTTCCTGGTGATAGCCTTCAGTAGCGATTGGCTCTATCCGCCGTATCAGTCGAAGGAGATCGTGAGGGCGCTGCGGGGCACCGGGTTCGATTGTACGTACTTGGAGATGAGATCATCGTTCGGGCACGACGCCTTCTTGCTCGAGAACAAGGATCTCACCCGCATGTTGACGAGCTTTCTGGATACCACCGCGAAGCTGGGGGGCATCCATCGTGCCTAGGAGGCTCCTGGAGACGGCTGAAGGCGTGCGCCGCGACTACGAGTTCATCGTCGACTCGGTCTCGTACGGAGCGCGTGTGCTCGACCTGGGCTCGGGCGAAGGTACGCTTCTCAAGATGCTCGTCGACCGCAAGAACGTGCGGGGCACGGGTATCGAGGTGGTCGAGGCACGCGTCTACGAAGCCGTGGAAAAGGGTCTGACCGTGCACCACGGTGACTTCTACGAAGCGCTCGCCTACTACCCCGACAACAGTTTCGACTACGTGATACTGAGCCAGACTCTCCAGCAGGCCCAAGACACGGTCAAGATCTTGATGGAAGCCCTGAGGGTGGGGCGGTTCCTGGTCGCGAGCTTTCCGAATTTCGCGCACTGGAAGCCGCGCTTGCAGCTACTCTTCACCGGGCGGGCTCCGGTGACCCGATCCCTGCCGTTTCAGTGGTACGACACGCCCAACATCCACTCGCTCAGCATCAAGGATTTCGAGAGTTTCGCCCGCGCCCAGCGCATCCGCATCGCCAAGAGCTTCTACATGCGCCGGCGGGGCCGCGTGCGGGTGTGGCCCAACCTGCGTGCCGCGTACGGGGTATTCGTGCTGCAGAAGCGCGATGGAGGCGACGCGACCACGTAGGGTAGAATGAGCGTCCCGGGCCCATAGCTCAGTTGGTTAGAGCTGCCGACTCATAATCGGCCGGTCGCAGGTTCGAGTCCTGCTGGGCCCATCAGGGTGGCTCGAGCCCGATGGGCCGCTTCGACCGCGTGTCGTGGTGGCGCGCCCTTCCGACCCGGTCATCGGGCCTCAAACGTTTCGGCTGTCCAGACGTCGCCGCATGACGGTTGCCTATGCGAGGCTCAGGCATTGATATGCTTGGCACGTCAGGGTTACGGTCGATTCTCAGTAGGAGGCGGGAGTGGGCAAGAAGCTGCATTCGATCCTCGTCGGCTTTCTCAAGACGCTGAAGGGCAAGCCGAGCACCGGCGGCAAGGCTGCTCCGGGGAAAACCGTCGCGGCCGCGAAGGCGAAGAAGGTGGCGCCGAAGAAGGCCGCTGCCACGAAGACGGCGGCGCGCAAGGCTCCGGCCCGGCAGGCCAAGAGCTCGCAGGCGGCATCCAAGACTTCCGCAAAGGGCAAGACCGCGGGTAAGGGCGGCGCTCCGGCTAAGAGCAAGGCTCCGGCCAAGAGCAAGGCTCCGGCTAAGACCAAAGCCAAGCAGTCCGCCGGCAAGACCAAGTCGTCCAAGTAGGCCAGACGTTGCTGGTCGCCGACCTGCAAGCCGTGCTTGAAGAGCTGGCGCCGGCCCGCCTGGCTGAGTCGTGGGACAACGTCGGCCTGCTCGCCGGTGACGAGAGAGCCGCGGTGCGGCGTATCCTCGTCGCGCTCGAGCTCACCGAACCCGTACTCGAAGAGGCCCTGGCCGGGGACTGTGACACGGTGCTGACACACCACCCATTTGTGTTCTCGGGCCTACGGACCCTCGTTGAATCGCGGCCACGCGAGCGAATGATGCGGAAGTTGATCGCCGAGCACATGACGTTGCTTGCGTGCCACACCAACGTCGATTCGGCGGCGGGGGGCATCGCTGAGATATCGGGCGCGGCGCTCGGGCTCCAGGGCATGCAACCTCTGGAATTCGCGCAAGCGGGATGGTTCAAGCTCGTGGGCTTTGTTCCCGAAGCGGCTGTCGAAGACGTTGCCGCCGCCGTGTTTGCGGCCGGCGGCGGCGGAATCGGGGCGTACAAAGACTGCGCCTTTGGCACGGACGGTACGGGATGGTTCACGCCGCTCCCGGGGAGCGTTCCCACAGTGGGGGAGGTCGCGCGCCCGGAGCGGACGTCGGAGGTGCGGTGGGAGACAGTCGTGCCCAAGACCAGGTTGAGCAGTGTCGTTCGCGCCTTCGTGCGGGCGCATCCGTACGAGGAGCCGGCGTTCGACCTCTACCCCGTAGACGACGTGGTGCCGCGGGCGGGCCTGGGGCGGCTGGGCCGCCTGAGCCGGCCTCTCTCTGTCGCGGAGTTGGCTGCGCGGGCCAAGCGGCTGTTCGAACTCGATAGAGTGATGTTCAGCGGCGACGGCTCGCGTGTCGTGTCGCTGGTGGGTATCCTGCCCGGAAGCGGCCGGAGCTGCGTTGACAGTGTCCAAGGTCAGTGCGAGGTGCTTATCACGGGAGACCTGAGTTATCACATGGGCGAGCAGGCCATCGAGCGAGGGTATTCACTCATCGACACGCCACACGGTGGTTTGGAGTGGTGGGCGTTCAAGGTATGGGCGGAGCGACTTGCAGGGATGTTTAAGGGCGAGGATGTCACCCTCGCGCTTTCGCGGGCGTGGCGGTCTCCGTGGACGCTGGTTCCCGAGGCCGGTGGGGGCGCGGCGCCGCCTCACCCGGCAGGCTTGGAGGCGCCGCCGAAGAACCCAGGGCCTGAGTCCCGCGGCGACGTGATCGAATCGGGCGCGGAGCAGAGGCAGGTCGGGCTCGTGCGCCTGTGGATCGACGGCGGCTCGCGCGGCAACCCGGGTCCGAGTGCGATAGGAGTCGTGGTTGAAGCTGCCGATGGCGTTGTGATCAAGACCGTCGCCCAGACTATCGGCGTCACGACCAACAATGTAGCCGAGTATCGAGCGCTCCTAGTGGCTCTCGAAGCCGCGGAGGAGATGGGTGCGGAGCAGGTCGAGGTGGCGTCTGACTCGGAGCTGCTTGTGCGGCAGATGCGCGGGGAATACAAGGTGAAGAGCGAAGACCTGCGGCCGCTTTTCGACGATGCTTGCCAACGGGCCAAGTCGTTCGAGCGGTTCGCCATCAGGCACGTCGAACGAAAAGAGAACGCCCGAGCCGACGCATTGGTGAACAAAGCCCTAGACGAACAGCAGACGGCTGGTCTATAATCCACCAGCCGCGAGGTTCCGGGCGGATGTAGCTCAGTTGGCTAGAGCGTCTGCTTGCCATGCAGAAGGTCGAGGGTTCGAATCCCTTCATCCGCTCCATTTCTTGCCTCTATGGGGCGACGTGGCCGAGTGGCTAGGCACGGGTCTGCAAAACCCGCTACACCGGTTCAATTCCGGTCGTCGCCTCCTCATAGGCTTGTTTACCTGATGCACCTACTCTTGGGCGACTTGCGCCCCCGCGCCGGACTCTCCGCTGACTGCGGACGCGTCCGCGCGCTCATGGGTCCTTTGATGCTCCGCCGCCGTCGTCGGCGAAGTCTCGCCCCTCCGCGCAAAAAGGTATTACCGATTGCATTTGGTTGGTGCCTGAGGTAGCGTCGAGAAGTGCAGGCGACATCGAGGCAGAGGAGAGGCACGTATGACTAGGAAGAACCGTTTCTTTGTAGTCGCGGTCACCGTTCTGGCGGTCGCGGTGTTGCTGTTGGCAATGGTTCCGGGGGTCTTGGCCCAGCAGTTCATCGCCAGCAAGACCGTCGCGACTGGGACCACCTGGGTGGTCGACGAGACCACGAGGCTGAACGTACTCACGGTGGAGCAGGGCGCCACTGTGAAGGCGCCCGATGGTCACATCCTCACTCTTACGGTGGACGGCGTGGAGACCGGGCAGGCACTGGTCACAACCATCGGCATGGATGTTGCCATCAAGCCGGGCACGTACATGGGTGACGTCGTCGTGACCCCAGCGGCCGGCAACCTCGTGTCGTATGCGGCGCCTGGCCCTCCCGGACCGCCTATCATGTTCCCCTTCCGTCAAGCCCTCTACGTCGGCCCCGGCGGCATCGACCTCACGAAGTCGGTGGCTTCGGCGGTCAAGGCCGGCCAGGTGACGCACACATTCGCGAGAGACCTGCAGTTGTACTCCACCGGTGAGGCGTTCACAGGCGTGTATGTCGCCGGCGGAACCTACACGCTGACCAATCCCACGATCAGTTTCGTCGGTAACGGCCGCAGCGACTTCATCGGTCTCGGGTCGGGCATCGTTGCGACCGGCGGCAGCCGCGTGGTCGTCGACGGCGCCAACATCGTCAACAGAGGCGTGGCCCGGGCAGCGGTCGTGGCCGATGGAGGCGCTAACCTGCTGGTGAAGAACTCCCGTCTGGTGACTATGAACGGTGTGCTCCCGGCCGACTATGAGCCGACTATCGACACGTCGCAGATGAGGTCGGTGCCGTGGATGCTGGGCCTCTCGGGCAACGTGCGCTGCACGAACCTACTGGGCACCAACACCAAGGCCACGTACGTGAACTCGTACATAGCTTCCGAGGGCTGGGGTGTGATGTCGACCGACGGTTGCACCACCCCGACTCTTACGGCGATCAACGACACCATCGAGATCACCGGTGAGGACGGCTACGGCTCGTACGGCATCGGTGACGCTACCGAGTACTTCCTCGGATGTACGATCAACGTCGCCACATACGCGACCATTTCGAGGGGCAGCTTCCTGCACTACGGCGCCAGCGACAAGGAGACCGTCGCGGGCCTCAACGAGAGCCTCGGCATCGGTCTGACTGAGGCGGAGCTTTCGGCGTTGCCGGTGCGGCAGACCATCGTCAACTCCAGGCGCAACGGCATCATGTGGCACGGTGGCGGCACGCTCGACATCACCGGCGGTACCGTGTTCAACACCAAGGAGACCGTACTCGTCGACAAGGCCCAGGTCATCAGGGTCACCGTCGACGGTTCGCAGGGCGCGCAACTCAACCCCGGTAACGGCATCATCTTCCAACTCATGGACGATGATGACCCGGGTCCGGTGTTCCCGGCCATGACCAACACGGGTGTGTACAATGACCCGACCGGCCAGGCGAAGCCGGATACTACGCACGACATCTACTCGGCGAGCGCACAGGCGGACGCGGTCGCGACGTTCTCCAACATCGACCTGACCGGCGACTTCTACAACAGCACGCGTGGTGGGATCATGCAGGGCCCGTTCGGTCCTCCGAGCAGCGTGTCGCGCAACATGGTGCTGACCTTCGACAACGCGCGGGTCACCGGGGTGATCACCTCCTCCAACGCGGTGCACAGCCAGAGCAGCATCGCGGCGCCCGACTACAAGCAGATAGGAGCCATCACCAACGCGGCCGCCACTCCGGTCAACAACGGAGTGATAGTGAGCCTCACCAATGGCTCGACGTGGATCGTGAGGGGTACTTCCTATCTGAGCCGCTTGGAACTCGGGAGGGGCAGCATGATCGCCGCGCCGGCCGGCTACTCCGTGTCGCTCAAGCTTGGCGACCGGGCGATGCTCATCAAACCCGGCACGTACATCGGCCGCATAGCTCTCGAGGTGAAACCGCTCGCGCTGTTTGGCGGCACCAGCCTGAGCCCGATGATTCTTCCGGCGACCGACTAGGACTCTCTCCGAGCCGGGCAATTCCGGGGCCGCGTCACTCGGGTGACGCGGCCCCCGCTTTCTGGAGCACATCGGCGCGGTCTGCCCTTGCCGCTGGCCAGGCGCCGCTGTATCATGACCGACCTGATGGGCGCTTAGCTCAGGGGGAGAGCGCTTCCTTGACGCGGAAGAGGCCGTAGGTTCAAATCCTACAGCGCCCACTCGACCGAAACCGGTCCTCCACTCCGCTTGCGAGGGTCCCATGAAAGTACTTCTCCCTGATGGGTCGGAACTCACCGTCGCCAATGGGGCGACAGTCGCCGATGTGGCGCAGACCATCGGTCCCCGTCTCGCCAAGGCGGCGGTTGCCGGCAAGATAGGTGGCCTGCTGGTCGATCTCAACACTCCGGTGCGCGAGGGCGACGAGGTTGCCATCGTCACCGCGAGCTCCGCCGAGGGTCTCGATGTCATGCGCCACTCTGCCGCCCATCTCCTGGCGGAGGCCGCTACGAGGCTCTATCCGGGCACCAAAGTGGCTATCGGCCCCGCCATCAAAGACGGTTTCTACTACGATTTCGAGTTTCCCGAAGCGGTCGGCGAGGACGATCTGCCGCGTATCACCGATGAGATCCGCCGCTTGGTTTCGGGCGCCTCAGCCTTCGAGCGGCGCGAGGTAGACAAGCAGGAGGCGGAGCAACTGTTCGCTGGTGAGCCCTACAAGCTGGAGCTGATCAGGGATCTACCCGACGACGTCACCATCAGCGTCTACAAGCAGGGCGACTTCGTCGACCTCTGCCGCGGCCCCCACGTGCCCGACGCGACACGGGTAGGAGAGATCGGACTTCTGTCGGTGGCCGGCGCCTACTGGCGCGGCAAGAGCGACAACACGATGCTGACGCGCGTCTACGGGACGGCCTTTCCGACCAAGAAGGAGCTCGACGAGCACCTGCAGCGTGTCGAGATGGCTCGCCAACGCGATCATCGCAAGCTGGGTCGTGAACTCGACTTGTTCAGCTTTCACGACGAAGGTCCCGGGTTTCCGTTCTTCCATCCCAAGGGGATGCGGGTTGTCAACGCCCTCCTCGAATACTGGCGGCGCGAGCACGTAGCAGCGGGCTACGAGGAGATCAGGACGCCCATCATGCTCGAACGCACCCTCTGGGAACGCTCGGGTCACTGGGACAACTACAAGGACAATATGTACTTTACGGCTATCGACGAGGTGGACTTTGCCGTGAAGCCGATGAACTGCCCCGGCGGCATCCTCGTCTACAAGAGCAGCCAGCACTCGTACCGCGACTTTCCGCTGCGTCTTGCCGAACTCGGTCTGGTGCACCGTCATGAGATGTCGGGTGTGCTGCAGGGACTGTTCAGGGTGCGCGTGTTCACGCAAGACGACGCGCACATCTATTGCCTGCCCTCGCAGGTGGAGTCGGAAGTGGTCGGCGTGATCGACCTGGTGCGGCGCATGTACAAGACCTTCGGGTTCGAACGCGTGCACGTGGAGCTTTCCACTCGCCCGGCCAAGTCCATCGGCAGCGACGAGATGTGGCAGACGGCGGAGAGTGCCCTAGCGGCCGCCCTCGACCGCGCCGGTCTGGCATACACGCTCAATCCCGGCGACGGAGCGTTCTATGGTCCGAAGATCGACTTCCACATCGAGGACGTCATGGGCCGGACGTGGCAGTGCGCCACGTGCCAGCTCGATTTTGCGATGCCAGAGCGCCTCGACGTCGAGTACATCGGCGAAGATAATCAGCGCCACCGTCCGGTGATGATCCATCGCACCGTTCTGGGCAGCATCGAGCGTTTCCTGGGGATCCTCATCGAGCACTACGGGGGAGCGCTTCCAGCCTGGCTCTCTCCGGTGCAACTCGTGATTGTGCCCGTGGCCGACCGTCACGCGCCGTACGCCGAGAAGGTCTGTGACACGCTCCAGCGTGCGGGGCTGCGCGCAGAGACCGATCTGCGCTCGGAGTCGGTCTCCAAGAAGATCCGTGATGGTGAGGTCGGAAAGGTGCCGTTCATCGTGGTCGTGGGCGACCGCGAGGTCGAGCAAGAAGGGGTGACGCTGCGCACTCGCGGCAGCAAGGAGACCCAGCCCCTGGCCTTGGGGCATGCTGCGGGACTTCTCGCCGACAAGTGCAGCCCACCCGACACCACCTGTTGACGATGTGGTAGGGCCCCGAGGAGAGCGGGCACGGGGCCTTGAGCGCGCGCCCGTAGTGGGCTATACTACGCGCTTGCATAAAGAGGAAGCCACCCTTCCCACCTCGTGCCTTGTGTGGCGCCAGGTCAACAATTGAATCGGCGGTACGGCCTCGGGCCGTGCGGCCGCATTGAGGAGCGGTGGCTTGTTGCACCGCTTTTTTGCATGTGGACGCGGGTTGCTTTCGAGCTACGCGTCGCGGAAGAGACAATCTCTAACCGGTGGTATACCCGGGGGAGGTGCAGGGCAACATAGCCGACATCGTACGCATCAATGAGAAGATTCGCGCAGACCAGGTCCGGCTCATAGGGTCGGATGGCGAGCAGGTAGGCATAGTGAGCGTTCCGGAGGCGTTGAACTACGCCGACAGACTGAATCTCGATCTTGTCGAGGTAGCTCCGATGGCCACGCCGCCGGTCTGCAAGATCATGGATTATGGCAAGTATAGGTACGAGCAAGAGCAGAAGGCCAAGGAAGCGCGCAAGCGGCAGACCACGATCAGCATCAAAGAGATCAAGTTGCGGCCGAAGATCGACGACCACGACTTCGATACCAAGAAGGGTCACGTGGAGCGCTTCCTGAAGAAGGGCGACAAGGTCAAGCTGACAATCATGTTCCGGGGTAGGGAGTTGGTCCACCCGCATCTGGGCGAGCGTCTTCTTCGCCGCATGGCGGAGGATCTGGCCGAGATCGGAGAGGTCGAATCGGAGCCCAACCTCGAGGGCAGGAACATGATCATGATGCTGGTGCCCAAGCGGTCCTGAACCGCGCAAGGCGGCCGATCAGAAGAGATCCACGGCCAGGGCTCAAGCCGGCTACGGTTTGTGGTCTCTGCTCGTTCATAAGCGAAGGGAACAAAAATGCCAAAGAACAAGACGCACAAGGGCACGAAGAAGCGCATCCGCATCACAGCGGGCGGTAAGGTCATGCGCAGGCGGCCTTTCGGCAGTCATTTGCTGACGAAGAAATCGGCCAACCGCAAGCGCAAGCTGCGCAAAGTGACCGAAGTGGTCGCGACCGACACGAGCCGGCTCCGCCAGCTTCTGGGCCGCTAAGGAGGACTGAGTTATGCCCAGGATCAAGAGGAGCGTTAGCGCACAGAAGAAGCGTCGCAAGGCGCTTGACGAGGCCAAGGGCTACTGGGGGCTGAAGAAGTCCTCATACCGTAGGGCCAAAGAGCAGCTCATCAAGTCGGGTACGTACGCTTACCGTGACCGCCGTGCCCGCAAGCGCGAGTTCCGGCGTCTATGGATCACCCGCATCAACGCCGGCGCCCGTGAGCATGGTCTGAGCTACAACCAGCTCATCCACGGCCTCAAGGCCGCCGAGATCGAGATCGACCGCAAGATCCTCGCCGATCTCGCCGTACGCGAACCCGAAGTGTTCGCGCAGATGGCCGCCCGAGCCAAGGAAGCGCTTGGCGCGTAGCAGGCTGGCGAGACCCGGAGCCTCGACTTGCAGAATGCACTGGGCGGGGGTAGTGCTTCGTCCCGCGTCGCGCCCGTAGGGACCCTACGGGCGCGACGCGTGTCCTCATCGTGCGTTTGCCTGTCGCGCCGTGACGGCGAAGCGCCCTCCTTCACGATCGTCGTGTGTGCCGGCGCAGAGTCCGGACATGATTCCACCCGCATGGAGAGTGTGCCGTGATCCGCGAGATAGCCGGGAGGCAGAACCACAGCGTCAAGCTTGCCCGTAAGCTTCAGAAGAAGAAGTTTCGGCGTGAGCGCGGCTTGTTGGTGGGCGAAGGGCTGGACCTCCTGCTGGCGGCGTGGGCCGCGGGGGCCCAGATTCGCGACGTGCTGCTACGGCGCGAGCTGATTTCTGATATCCCGGCCGATCTCGTCGACCAGGCACGCGGCGACCGCCCGGCGCAGGCGCCGGGCATCGACATCGGCGTCTGTGACCCTGAGACACTCGAGTACGCGAGTTCGCTCGGCGGCTCTGCCGACGTGATCTTTACCTGCGTTGAGCCGACGTTCAGTCTGGCCGACCTGGCGTTCAACGGCGGTCTCACGCTGTATCTCGACGGCTTGGGCGACCCCGGCAATGTGGGCACGCTCGTGCGAAGCATGGTTGCCTTCGGCGGCAAGGGCGTCATCTGTTCGCCGGGCAGCGCCGACCCGTATAGTCCCAAGGCCATGAGGGCGGGCATGGGCGCTCAGTTCGAAATCCCGGTCGTTCTCGAGGTTTCCGCGGCCGACCTTCGGGCGAGGCTTGCGGCCGCCGCACAGCGAGGAGCCAGCGCCCCGCCGGTCTGGGTCGCCGACGCTCACGAGGGTGACGATGTTCGTCAGGCTCGTTGCCCCAGGGGCCTGATCGTGGTCCTCGGGGCCGAGCGGACAGGGCCCGGCAGCGATTGGCACGGGGCCCCACGAATCACAATTCCGCAGTGCCGCTTTGAGTCTCTGAACGTGGCGATGGCGGGCACCATCATTGCCTATGAGCTGAGCGGCAGGTGTTAGGATGTACTGCCGGTAAGGAGGAAGCCATAAGTACGCAAGACGCTATTCTCGAGCAGATCACGCGCGAAGACCTACGGCGCATCTACACCGGGGGTCTGTCGGCTATTGAGTCGGCCTCCGACCTGGCCGCGCTCGAGGAGATCCGCGTGCGATTTCTTGGGCGAAAGGCTGAGTTGGTACTGTTGCTTCGGAGTATCTCCGAGCTTCCTCCTGAACAACGCCCTGAGGTGGGCAAGGTCGGCAACCTTGTGCGCAAAGCACTCGAAGACCGGCTGGAAGCGCACCGTCAGTCGCTTGAGACCCGGGAGCTGGTTCACGACCTGGCGAGCGACCGGATCGACGTCACCCTGCAGGGCCTGCCGTCGTCGCTGGGGCACCTGCACCTCGTCACGCAGACGCTGCGCGAGATCGAAGATATCTTCGTTGGCATGGGATACGAGATAGCCGAAGGGCCCGAAGTCGAGACCGAGTACTACAACTTCGAGGCCCTGAACACCCCCGCCGACCATCCTGCGCGCTCGCTGCACGACACGTTCTTCGTCAGTCCCGGAGTGCTTCTTCGTACCCACACGTCGCCGATCGAAGTGCGCACCATGGAGAAACAGCGTCCGCCGGTGCACATCATCGCGCCCGGCAAGACATACAGACGCGACTCCGATGCGACACACACGCCCATGTTCCATCAGGTCGAGGGACTGGTGGTCGACGTGGGAATCACTCTTGGCGACCTGAAGGGCACACTCGAAGCCTTCGTGCACGCTATGTTCGGGGCCGACCGCAAAGTCCGCCTGCGCCCGCACTTCTTCCCGTTCACCGAGCCTTCGGTCGAGGTCGATGTGTCGTGCATGGTCTGTGACGGCGCGGGTTGCCGTCTGTGCCGGAAGAGCGGCTGGCTCGAGATCCTCGGTGCGGGCATGACCGATCCCAACGTGTTCGGCTTCGTCGACTACGACCCAGAGATCTATACCGGTTTCGCCTTCGGCATGGGCGTCGAACGTATCGCGATGCTCAAGCACGGCGTGAACGACCTACGCCTGTTCTTCGAGAACGACCTGCGCTTCCTGCGCCAATTCTAAGGGAGACGCCATGAAAGCACCCCTATCGTGGCTGCGGGAATTCGTCGACATCGACGTTGACATCACCGAGCTCGCCGAGCGTCTGGCCCTCACGGGCACCGAAGTCGAACGGGTGAGTGAGGTGGGTGTTCCGGGCGACCCGGACAATCTCGCCAAGTTCCTGGTCGGTAAGGTGCTGGAATGCAAGCGCCACCCCGACGCCGACAAGCTATCGGTCTGCACGGTCGACGTCGGTGAAAAGGAGCCGCGTACAATCGTCTGCGGAGCGCCCAACGTGGCTGCCGGCCAGACGGTCGCGGTCGTTCTTCCCGGCGGGGTCATGCCCGACGGCACCCGCATCCGAGACGCGAAGCTACGGGGAGTTCCCTCCGCGGGGATGATCCTTTCCGAGGCCGAACTGGGGCTCGCGGCTAAGAGCCCCGGCACTATGGTGCTGCCCGGCCAGTGGCAGGCCGGCGACCTCCTTGTCGACTACTTCGCCATCTCCGACCTCGTGCTCGAGGTCGAGGTGACGCCCAACCGGCCGGACTGCCTGTCGATCAGGGGTCTGGCGCGTGAGATCGCGGCCATTACCGACAAGTCATTCGAGGAAGAGGAGCCCTGCTGCGTGCCCTGGGGCGACCGGCCGGTCGATACCGACATCGCCATCGAGGTGCGCGACCCCGATCTGTGCCCGCGCTACGCGGGGCGAGTCATCCGGGGCGTGACCGTAGGAGAGTCGCCGCTCTGGATGAAGGCTCTCATAAGCCATGCGGGCATGCGGCCCATCAGCAACGTAGTCGATGTGACGAACTACGTGCAGTGGGCGCTGGGCCAGCCGATGCACGCGTTCGATCTACATACCATCAAGGGCGGGCGGATAATCGTGCGGCGGGCGCGGGCCGGCGAAGAGCTGGTGACGCTCGACACCGAGTTGCGCAGGCTTACACCCGACATGCTCGTCATCGCCGATGCCGAGAAGGCTTCGGTGGTCGCCGGCGTAATGGGCGGACTCGAGAGCGAGATCACCGACAACACCACGGACATACTGCTGGAAGCCGCGAACTTCTTTGGGCCCAATATCATGCGCACCGAGGCGGCCTTGGGCCTGCGCTCCGAGGCCTCGACCCGCTACGAGAAGGGGCTCGATCCGGAGATGATCCCCGAGGCCATGGACATGGCGTGCTGCCTGTTCGCGAAGCTCTGTGGCGGCACGGTCTCGGTGGGCACCATCGATGTGCGGGTCGAGCCTCGGCCGCTCACGGTTCTGAGATTGCGCCCCGCGCGCGTGCTTCACGTGCTGGGTGCCCACGTAGAACCCGCTGAGATCGCCGACATCCTCGTCAGCCTGGGTTGCGAGGTCAACGAGGAAGGCGCCGACTTCAGTGTGACAGTCCCGTCGTTCCGCGCCGACCTCGAGCGAGAGATCGACCTGATCGAGGAGATCGCGCGCATCCACGGTCTCGACCAGGTGCCGTCGACTCTGCCGTGCAGGCGCCATGGCAGAGGAGGTCTTACCGCAAGGCAGACCGCTCTTCGGCGGATCGACGACGTGCTCACCGGAGCGGGTCTGTCCCAGGTGATCCCGTACAGTTTCGTCGACGATAGGTGGCCGGACAGCCTCAGGCTCGCCGCGGTAGACCCGCGCTGTCAGTTCGTGCGTATCGGCAATCCGCTCAGTGCCGATCAGGCCGTCATGCGCACCATGCTGCTGCCTGGCTTGCTGTCTACTGCGCAGCGCAATGTCTCCGTACGCGAAGACCGGGTTCATATCTTCGAGTCGGGCCGCGTCTTCCACCCGGGCTCGGGACAACTCCCCGAAGAGAAGACCCACGTCGGCATTCTCATTCACGGCGCCTGGGAGGGTGACTCGTGGCTGCGGACCGGCGTCGACGTCGACTACTACCTCGTCAAGGGGATCGTCGAGCGGCTGTGCGAGGCCCTGGGGGTCACCCTCGAATATTCGGCCGCTGAGGAGCCGTTCTTGCATCCTGGGAAGAGCGCCGCCGTGCGCGACTCTCATGGCTTGGTCGCGGGGTGGCTGGGCGAGGTGCACCCCCTGGTGGCGCAGGCGTATGACCTACGCTCTCCCACGGTCGCGGCGGAACTCGACGCCGACATTCTCCTCGACGCTGGTGCGGGCATCGCGACCTTCCGAGATCTCCTCGCGTATCCCGCGGTCGAGCAAGACGTGGCCGTTGTGGTCGACTCCGCGGTAGCGGCGGCCCAGGTCGTCGAGGCACTGCGAGAAGCCGGCGGCAACCTGCTCGAAGACGTGAAGGTGTTCGACCTGTATGAAGGCGCACAGGTAGGCGCGGGCAAGAAGAGCCTCGCCCTGCGGCTGTGCTTCCGGGCGCCCGATCGCACTCTGAACGAGTCTGAGATCAACGAACTGCGCGGCCGCATGCTGAAGGATCTGAAACAGACGGTGGGAGCCGAACCGCGGACGTAGGCGGATTCTCCAAGAGAGATGCATCGTGGCTCGTTGGGGCCGCGTTGCATAGCGGTACACGATGCTGTATAGTCATGCAACCACGGTCGACTCGTGATGATCGTGGAGGTGTCGACAGCGACCGAAAGGCATGACGTGATCACGGCGAGCATCGTAGGAGCGACGGGCTACACAGGGGCCCTGCTGACAGACATCCTGGCCGAGCACCCGGATGTGCAGCTGCGAGGGCTGACTTCGAAATCCTACGTCGGCCGACGTGTGAGCGACGTCTTTCCGCATCTCAGGGCGGAAGGCGAATATGTCGCCTTCAGTCTTGAGTCGGTAGCCGGATCGGACGTAGCCTTCGTGTGCTATCCGCACAAGGAAGCTCACGATGCGGTGGCGGCACTCGTCGACTCTGGCTGCCGGGTCGTAGATCTGAGCGCCGACTTTCGGCTGAAGGATCCGGGGGCCTACAGCGAGTGGTACGACTTCGAGCATCCGCGGCCCGATCTCGTGGCCGAGGCGGTCTACGGCCTTCCGGAGATCTACCGGGCACAGCTGCCGACCGCGAGGTTGGTGGCCAACCCCGGCTGCTACCCTACCAGCGTGATTCTCGGCCTCGCTCCGGTGGCGGCGGAGATCGACGCATTCGGCGTGGTTGCCGACTCCAAATCGGGCGTATCGGGGGCCGGCCGGACTCCTACCGAGAAGACGCACTTCTGCTCAGTCACCGAGGACTTCAGAGCGTACGGCGAGGTAGGTCACCGGCACACTTCCGAGATGCTGCAGGAGTTGGCCCTGGTAGCCGGGGGGCCGGTGCCGGTGTCGTTCACGCCGCACCTGCTGCCGGTCGAGCGGGGCATCTTGAGCACTCTGTACTTCCGGCCGCGGAGTGGGTTCAAAGGCCAAGAAGCATGGCTCAGCAGATACCGCGAATTCTACGCGCGTGAGTCTTTCGTCGAGATCTGCGACCACGTGCCGGCGCTCTCGGAGGTGCGGGGCACCAACTACTGCCGCATCACCGTGCGCGAGGACAAGGCGGCTGGTCTCGTGAAGGTCTTTTCGGTAATCGACAATCTGGTCAAAGGTGCGTCGGGCCAAGCCGTGCAGAATATGAACTGCATGTTCGGTCTCGCCGAGCACCAGGGGCTGAGGAGAAAAGTATGAGCGCAACGGGAATCGGCGGACCGAATCATCCTGTGGTTGTCGCGCCCACGTCCTCGCGCCTGTTCAGGCTGCCCGCGGGTGTGTCACTGGAGGAGCCCGACGGCGCTTCGCCCGGGGCTACGTATCCCGCTGGGTTCTTGGCGGGAGGGGTCGTCGCGGGCTTGAAGGATAGCGGCAAGCTCGACATGGGTGTCTTGACGGTGGCTCCCGAGTGGCGCTCGAAGGCGGCCTCGGCCTGCGTGTTCACAACCAACGCCTTCGCGGCTGCGCCGGTGGTGCTCAACCGCGGCGAGTGCGATCTCGAGCGCCTGGTCGCGGTGGCGATGAACAGCGGCAACGCGAACGCCTGCACGGGCGAGGGCGGCCTGCGGGTCGCCCGGGCCATGCAGACGGCATGTGCCGGCGGGCTCGGCGTACCCACCGCTCAGGTGGCGGTCGGTTCGACGGGCATCATCGGCGTACAGCTCGATGCCGGCCTGGTGACACGGGGAGTTGAGAGCGCCGCGCAGGCGGTCAAGGCCGACGGTGGACCGGAGTTCAATCGCAGCATCATGACCACCGATCGCTTCCCCAAGATTTGCGCGGTCTCGGTCGAGACATCGGGCGGGGTCGTCAGGCTCGGCGTGTGCGCCAAAGGAGCGGGCATGATAGCTCCCGCCATGGCGACCATGCTGTGCGTGGTCACGACCGACGCCGAGCTGGCGCCGGCAGACATGCAGGCCATGCTTGGCAACGCTGCGGGCGCGTCGTTCAACCGCATAACCGTCGACGGCGAGATGAGTACCAACGACAGTGTTTGGTTCCTCGCGAGCGGCGCATCGGGAGTCGCCCCAGCGGGCGCCGACCTGCAATTGGTCGGCCGGGCGCTGGCCGGCATGCTTCTCCGGGTGGCGTTGATGATGGTGGCTGACGGTGAGGGGGCGACGAAGGTCATGCGGCTGCGGGTCACGGGCGCCGGCGACGAGGCTGAGGCGCAGCGCGTCGCCAGGGCCATCGCCGGGTCGCCGCTGGTAAAGACCGCTATGCACGGAGGCGACCCGAACTGGGGTCGTATCATCAGCTCGGCCGGCGCGGCGATGGCCGGCCGGCAACTGCCGGAAGCGAAGCTGACACTGGCGGGGGTGCTCGTGGTCGAGAACGGAGCCGCGTGCTCGCTCACGGCCGCGGAGCGTGAGCTCATGACCGCCGGGGTGCGGCAGCCGGAGGTCGACATAGAGCTCGACTTGGGAGTGGGCCGGTCGGCGAGCGAGTTGTTCTTCGCCGACATGGGCCATGAATACATAACCATCAACGCTGAATACCATACGTGAGGCCGGCGATGCGTGAGATATACCGCAAACGGGTTGAGACCCTTCTCGAATCGCTCCCCTACATCCGCTTGTTCGCGGGAAAGACCGTCGTGATCAAGTATGGCGGAGCTGCCATGAGCAAGGCCGACCTGAAAGAGGAGTTCGCCACCGACATCGCCATGCTCCGGTACGTGGGCATCCGGCCGATCATCGTGCATGGGGGCGGCGACGAGATAAGCTCGTACATGAAACGCCTCGATCTGCCGGTGAAGTTCATCGAGGGTCTGCGGGTCACCGACGAGTCGGCCATGGAAGTGGCGAAGATGGTGCTGGTCGGCAAGGTCAACAAGGAGATCGTCAGTCTTATCAACAGCAAGGGAGCGCCCGCGGTCGGGCTGTGCGGCGACGACGGCTGGCTGCTCCGTGCCGACAAGATCGTCAAGAGGGGCCAAGACGGCGCGATCCTCGACCTCGGGCTGGTGGGAGAAGTCAACAAGGTGAACATCGAGCTGCTGACCCTGCTGGAGGCCGACTACGTTCCGGTGGTGGCGTCGGTCGGGGCGGGTTCGGAAGGGGAGAGCTACAACATCAACGCCGACACCGTAGCGGGGGCTCTGGCCGCTGCCCTGAGGGCCGAAAAGATCATCTTCTTGACCGATGTGCGCGGCTTGATGACCGACGTCGACGATGAGTCGAGTGTCATCTCGCTGTGCACAAGCGACGACCTCCTTTCGCTCGTCGAAGAGGGAAAGGTGTCCAAGGGCATGATCCCCAAGATCGAGGCGGTGCTCGCGAGTCTGCGAGGGGGCGTCGGGGCGGCTCATATCATCGACGGACGCATAGCCCACTCGGTGTTGCTCGAGATACTTACAGACGACGCCGGTCTTGGCACCAAGGTCGTCATGGCGAACAAGGCCTAGGTACAGATCAGGAAAGAGGCAATCGTGAGTATCAGGCACTTTCTTACCGTTCCGGACCTAAGCAAACAAGAGTTTGACGCGGTGCTCGACTACGCGGCGGTGCTGAAGAAGAAGCCGCATGGTGATGCGCTCGCTGGGAAGACGGTGGCGCTGATCTTCGGCAAGCCGTCGACCCGCACCCGGGTGTCGTTCAGTGTGGGCGTATACCAGTTGGGCGGCATGTCGCTCACGCTCTCGGAGCAAGAACTACAGATGCGCAAATCGGAAAGCATCGAGGACACGGCGCGGGTCATGTCGCGCTACGTCGATGGCATCGTCATCCGGACGTTCGCGCAGAAGGACGTCGAGGATCTGGCCGCGAATGCGTCGGTGCCTGTCATCAACGCATTGACCGACGAGAACCATCCGTGTCAGGCTCTCGCCGACATCCAGACATTCAAGGAGAACTTCGCCGATGCGGCCGGACGCACGATCGTCTACCTCGGCGACGGCAACAACGTCGCGGCGTCCCTGGCGGAGGCCGCGGTAATGGCCGGCATCAACGTGTGCTTGAGCGTTCCCGAGGGCTGCGACCTCGCGGCCGGTAAGATGGCGGCTATCGAGAGCCTTGCGCGGCAGTATGGTGTGAGGGTCTACGTTGAGCGAGACCCCGTGGTCGCGGTGGCCGGCGCCTCGGCGCTCTACACCGATGTGTGGATAAGCATGGGCCAGCAGCAGGATAGCGGCAAGGTCGACACGCTGCGTCCCTATCAGGTCAACGCCTCGCTGCTGGCGAAGGCCCGGCCGGATGCGATCGTGCTCCACTGTCTTCCTGCCCACAGGGGAGACGAGATCACCGACGAGGTGATGGATGGCCCGCGCTCGGTGGTCTTCGACCAGGCTGAGAATAGGCTGCACGCCCAGAAAGCGCTCATGGCGTTCCTCATCGGGGGGAGGACGCTGTGAACAAGAGGCAGCGCCAGCACCTCATCCGCAGTCTCATGAGGAGCCGGGCGGTTTCGAGTCAGCGCGAGCTTGTCGATGCTCTGGCAGCGGCGGGTTGTGAGGTTACTCAGGCGACTGTCAGTCGCGATCTGCGTGAGATAGGCCTGCAGAAGGGGCGCGATGTCGGCGGACGGGTGCGCTACGCTTTCGTCCCCAACCTCGAGGAGCGTCCGGAACCCCCGGTGGCCTGCAGTCGCATGCTCAAGGAGTTCGGACGGGGCATCGCCGTGGCCCAGAATCTCCTCGTGATCAGGTGCGATCCGGGAGCGGCTCCCGGAATGGGCAGAGTGATCGACGAACTCGATCACGAATTGATCTTCGGATGTGTGGCGGGCGACGATACGGTGCTCGTCGTGAGCAAAGACCAGCAGTCGGCATTGGTCGTCTGCGACTACCTAACGGAACTCGGAGGCTAGCGTAATGAGCAATGAGAAGTGTGTCCTCGCGTACTCGGGAGGTTTGGACACATCGGCTTTGATCCCCTACATGAGAGAGAAGTACGGCTACGAGATGATCGCCGTGTTGATCGATGTGGGCAAGATGAAGGACATAGAGGGGCTTCGCCAGAGGGCGTTGACGGCCGGAGCCGCCGAGTCGCTCGTTATCGACGCCAAGGAGGAGTTCCTCGCCAACTTCGCCTTCCCGGCCCTCAAGGCGAACGCTCTCTACGAGGGCCGCTATCCGCTGCATTCGGCCCTGTCGCGTCCACTCATCGCCCAGAAGATGGTCGAAGTGGCCAAGCGGTACGGAGCGAAGTTCGCGGCCCACGGTTGCACCGCGAAGGGCAACGACCAGGTACGTATCGACGTGTCGGCTCGCTGCCTCGACCCGTCGATCACCGTGCTTGGCCCCGCGCGCGAGTGGAACATGACCCGCCCACAACTGCTCGACTACCTCGCTGAGCGCGGCATCGACCTCCCCCTCACCAAGAAGAACCCGTATTCCATCGACGAGAACCTGTGGGGCCGGGCGATAGAGTGCGGCGAACTCGAAGACCCATGGGCGGCGGCGCCCTCTGAGGCCTTCCAGTTCACGGTCGATCCGGAGAAGGCTCCCGACGAAGCGCAAGAGGTCGTCGTCGGCTTCGAGGCCGGCATCCCGATCTCGCTCGACGGCAAGGAGCTCGGTTCGATCGAGCTCGTGGAGACCATCGACGCCATTGGAGGGAAGCACGGATTCGGGCGTATCGACATGGTCGAGAACCGGCTGGTCGGCATCAAGAGCCGCGAGGTCTATGAGGAAGCGGGCTCACTCGCGCTTATCATGGCCCACCGCGAACTCGAGGATCTGACGCTTACGCGAGAGCTGCAGCACTTCAAGACCATGATCGACCAGCGCTTGTCAGAGCTCATCTACGACGGTCTGTGGTTCAGCCCGTTGGCTCGTGCTTTGCGGGCGTTCATCGAGGAGAGCCAGGCCCGGGTCACCGGAGAGGTGCGCCTGCGCTACTACAAGGGCTCGTGCCACCCGGTCGGCCGCCGCTCCGCCTACTCGCTGTATGACGGCAGCCTGGCCACGTACGGCTCCGGCGACACCTTCAGCCACCAGTCGGCCAAGGGTTTCATAGAGCTGTGGGGTCTGCCTGTGGAGGTATGGGCCCGCAAGAACGCCGACAGGCTTTGAACGAGAAACCGACAGGCCACGGAGGTTCCGCCAAGCCCTGGGGCGGGCGGTTCGAGAGCGAGCAGGCTCCGCTCTTCGAGCGACTGAGCGCGTCGATACCGTTCGACCATGTCCTCGCGCCGTACGACATCCAGGGGTCGAAGGCGCACGTGCGCATGCTCGCCTCCATCGGGGTGCTCACCGCGGGAGAACGAGACGAGATCGTGCGGGGACTGGACGAGATCCTTAGCGAAACGGAGCGCGGGGTCTTCAGTTGGACGCTCTCCGACGAGGACATCCACATGGCTATCGAGCGCCGCCTTTCCGAGCTGATCGGGCCCCTGGGCGGCAAGATGCACACCGGACGCAGTCGTAACGACCAGGTGATCCTCGATCTTCACCTCTATCTGCGCGACGCGATCCCACGACACCAAGCGCGCGTCGTCGGGCTCATGCGGGCGCTCGCCGTGCAGAGCGAGCGTCACAAGGCTTCGGTCATACCCGGCTATACGCATATGCAGCGCGCCCAGCCGGTATCGGTGGCCCACCATCTCCTTGCGTACTTCTTCGCGCTCGAGCGCGATTGGCAGAGGCTCGACGACTGGAAGCGGTGCTCGTGGATGCCCCTTGGTTCGGGGGCCCTGGCAGGAGTCAACTACCCGCTCGACCGGCAGCAGGTAGCCGAAGAACTCGGGTTCGATCGGGTGGCTCCAAACGCCATGGACGCGGTCGCGGCGCGTGATGTGGCCTTCTCGTACCTGGCGATCGTGGCAGGATGCGCGTTGACGCTCTCGCGGCTCGCTGGTGAATTGGTGCTCTGGAGCACTCAGGAGTACGGTCTGGCCTCGCTGCCCGAATCGTGGACTTCGGGATCGAGCATCATGCCACAGAAGCGAAACCCCGACGCTGCCGAGCACGTCCGTGGCAAGTCCGCCGGATTCCTGGCGCGCCTGCAGGGTCTTGGCGCCGTGCTGAAGGGACTGCCGCTTGCGTACAACGGAGATCTCCAGGAGGACAAACCGTACGTCTTCGCGAGCCGGCAGGAACTCGATCTCTGCCTCGAAGCCATGACCGCCATGGTCGAGGGCCTTGCGTTCGACCGCGAGCGCGGGCGGCAGGCTGCCGAAGGCGGGTACGCGCAGGCGACCGACGTGGCCGACTATCTGGTCGGCAAAGGTCTGCCGTTTCGCGACGCCCACCGGGCGGCCGGACGTCTGGTGGCGTTGCTCGCTGCTGAAGCGCGGCCTCTTTCCGACGCGACGCTCGACGAGCTCAAGGGCATCAGCGACCTCTTCTCCGAGGACTACTACCCGGTGGTCGACCTTGACCGGGTGCTCGCCGCGAAGATATCTCCCGGGGGTACGGCGCCCGAGCGGATCGCCGAGCAGTTGGAGATCGCGACGGAGATCCTGCGGCGCGTATCCGAATAGGGCGCCCGGACCCGAAGAACGCGAGCGGTCGCGCGAAACCGTTCACCGAGGTTCCAGCTGCGCGTCTTGCTACCATGGGATGATGATCGCGGTGTCTTCTTCATCGTCCCGTGCTCCCATTGGACCGCTTCAGCCCGATGGGCGTCTCGTTGAAGCAGCCTTCTTCGCCCGGCCTTCCGATGCGGTCGCGCCCGACCTACTGGGCAAGATCCTGTGGAGAGGAGGGGTGGGGGGCGGCCGATTGACCGAGGTGGAAGCCTATCTTCCCGAGAGCGACCCCGCGTGCCATGCGTACCGCGGCAGGACGGCTCGCAATGCGGCCATGTTCGGCCTACCCGGGACTATCTATGTCTTTCGCAGCTACGGAATCCATTTCTTGCTGAACCTGGTATGCGAGGGCGAGGGAGTGGGGGCGGCCGTTCTGATTCGCAGCTTCGAGCCCGTCGGCGAGACGAGTCTGCTCGAACGCAACCGCTCAGACAATCGACGCCTCGCACGACGCTATGGGCATCCCTGTGTCGATTCGAGGGTGCGCCTCGATCTCAGCTGTGGTCCAGGCCGCGTCGGACAGGCGCTTGGCGTCGATCTGAGCTTGAACGGCACGTCGATCGGCGAAGATTCGGGCTTTGTGCTCATTGATGACGGTTGGCGGGCTGAGGTAGGATGCAGCACTCGCATCGGCATCTCGCGGGGAGAGAAGCTGCTTCTCAGGTATTTCGCAGCCGACACTATATATACGAGCGGGTCTCGTCGAATGAGAAGAGAGGACGCATGAAGCTTAACGACATCTACGAGAGCGCCTACAGAGCCGGCATAGCCGCCGATCCCAGAGGCGCGGAAGGGGTCAGCAGGGTTCTCGACAGGGCGCAGAAGGCCTTCGACGATCTTCCGGAGGGCAAGCGCTGGGAGTTCGACGTCGAGAGTCTGGTGAATCCGTACGCCGACACCCGCATCCTCTTCGGCGATCCTGAGCGAGAGGTCACGCGCATGCTGGTCGGCATCGACCTCGAAAGCAGCGAAGTGCTCCTTGCGCATGCCTTGCGCTCACGGGGTGAGACAGTGGATCTGCTCCTCGCTCACCATCCCGAGGGGAGGGCTCTGGCCCGCCTCGAGGAGGTCATGGGTCTCCAAGCCGATGTCTGGCACCGATTCGGCGTGTCTCTCGCGTTCGGCGACGCCGCGATCGGCGACCGAATGTCCGAGGTCACGCGAGGTCTGCACGCTCGAAACAACGAGAAGTCGGTTTCGACTGCCCGCCTCCTCGACCTGCCCTTCATGTGCTGCCATACCCCGGCCGACAACAACGTCAACAAGTTCCTCCAAGACCGATGCGACCAACTCGGCGACGACGGCACAGTAGACGAACTCATCGAGGTTCTCAAGGAGATCCCCGAGTACCGGCAGGCTGTGCTCGACGGTAACGGACCGACGATCTTCGAGGGCGGGTCGAAGCGCAGAACCGGCAAGATCATGGTCGACATGACCGGGGGCACGTCTGGGCCGGTAGACTCGATCCGTAAGCTGGCCTCGGCCGGAGTCGGCACGATAGTCGGCATGCACATGGGTGAAGAGCACCGCAAGCGAGCGAAAGAAGAGCGCATCAACGTCGTCATCGCCGGCCACGTATCGTCGGATTCGCTAGGCATGAACCTGATCATCGACGAGTTCGAGCGAAAGGGCGTCGATGTGGTTGCCTGCTCCGGCTATACGCGGGTGAGCAGAATCTAGGCTGCTGATACACGAAGCCCCGCGACTGGGCTACTCAGGCGGCAGCTCCGGACCGCTGCTGATAACGAGCCCGACCGCGCTGCCCGAGGCGAGTAGGGTGTCGGCGGCAGGGTCTTGAGACAAGACCGTTCCGGGAGGCGAGTCGTCTACGACTATGGTCTCTCTGGAGAGGAGGCCGGCCGCCGCGAGCCTCGTGCGCGCCGTCGTGATGTCGAGCCCCACCAATGCAGGGACGACGGCCAGCCGCTCACCCGTGGAGACCGCGACGGTCACGGTCGTTCCTTGCATGAGTAGGCTTCCTGCCGAGGGGTGTTGATCGACAACGGTGCCCGCACGCGCCGTCGATGATCGATCGTCGACGGAGGCGAAGACGAAGTGGGCCTCCGTCAGCGCCGCCTCAGCTTCGTCCGCCGTCAGTCCCGCGAGGTCGGGCACACGCACCTCCTGTGCGACATGCAGACTGCAGACATCGGCCGGTTGTTCGCCCGTGTGGAAGCGCATGGCGGTCGTGCTCGGACAGAACTCCGTGGCCAACTGTCCGGTTTCGCTGCAGATGTCGACGGTCACCCATCCCTCGGACGAAGACCGGTCGAAGTCGGCGATCGGGACGTCCTGCAGCGCCGCCTGCATGAACGCGGCCCATATCTGGGCAGGGAGAGAGCCGCCGGTCACCTTCGCACCATGCACGTCGGTCATGGGTTTGCGCTCACTTGGGTAGCCTACCCAAACGGCCGTGACGAGTTCAGGAGTGTAGCCGACAAACCAGGCGTCGCAGTAGTCGGTCGTCGTACCGGTCTTGCCGGCCGCCGGCCGGCCGATAGCTGCGGCCTTGCCGGTGCCCGTCTCGATGACCCGCTCGAGGCACGAAGTGGTGAGGGCGGCGACGTCGGTGCTCAGCACACGCGTTCTTGTGTACGATGACTCGTCGAGAATCTTGCCCTGGGCGTCGGTGACTCTGACGATGGTGATGGGATTCCCAGTATCGCCGGGAACGAAGAGGGGCTGCGCCGCGAGACGTTCACCGCCGGTCGCGATCGTGGCGTAGGCCATGGCCATCTCGAGCGGGCTTACCCCGGTAGTGAGGCCACCCAGCGCTATCGCCGGGTTGGGATTGTCGCCGAGGGAGGTGTCGATGCCCATGGCATAGGCTGTCTCGGCCACACTGTCGGCGCCGATGTCCATGATCAGCCGGGCGTAGACCCCGTTTGAGGATTTGGCGGTCGCCTGGAACAGCGTTAGAGGTCCTTCGTCCGTGGACGAGACATCCCAGGGCCCGTCGGGGAGAGGGATGGTGAGGGGACCCGAATCGAAGGTTGCGTCGGGACTCATTCCCTCCTGGAGAGCCGTGACGAGCACGAAAGGCTTGAAGGCCGAGCCCGGTTGCCTGCGGCCCTGCGTCGCGAGATTGAACTGCAATGTGGAGAAGTCGGACCCGCCCACCATAGCCACCAAGCGCCCCGTGCGCACGTCGACACACACGAGGGCCGCCGAGGGATCGCCCGGCTGGTCGAGAATGCCGGCGATCGTCTTCTCCGCGATCTGCTGGAGCTCGAGGTCGACGCTCAGGTACACGCGTAGGCCACCTCCGAGCACTCGCGAGGACCCGTAGCGAGCGACCAGTTGCTCCCTCACCATCTCGATCCAGTAGGGAACCCGCGCGTCTTCTTGTGCGCTGAGATCGGCCAGCTGGAGCGGCGTGGCAAGCGCGCCCTGCAGCTGCTCGCTAGAGATGTACCCTTGTTGGTAGAGCTTGTTGAGGCACACGTCTCTGCGGGCGAGGGCGGCCTCGGGATTGCGCCGCGGCGTGTAGGCCGAGGGCGCCTGGGGGAGGCCGACGAGAAGGGCGGCTTGGGCGAGGGTGAGATCCGCCGCGTGGACGCCGAAATAGGTCTGGGCGGCGGCTTCGATGCCGTACGCTCCCTCTCCGAAATAGATGATGTTGAGATACTCGTCGAGTATCTTCTGCTTCGACCAGCGCTTCTCCAGCTGATAGGCGAGAGCCGCCTCTCGAAGCTTGCGGTCCACTGTCTGCTCGTCGGTCAAGAAGGCGTTCTTGATGAGCTGCTGGGTTATGGTAGAGCCACCCTGAACGATCTCGCCATTGGTCATGTTGGCCCAGGCTGCGCGCAGGATGGCGAAGAAGTCGACACCACTGTGCTCGTAGAAACGCTCGTCTTCAAGGGCCACGACCGCGTCACGTGCCATTTGTGGCATCTCGGCCGATGTAAGCACCTCGCGGTTTTCGAGACCGTGGAGTTCGCCGAGAAGCACCGGATCGTCCGAATCGTCGTAGATGCGGGTCGTCTGCTCGGTAGAGATCTCTTGCGACAACTCGAGTGTAGGGAGGGTGCGCGCGACGGCGACATAGAAGCCGGCCACCATCGACAGCATGGCGACCAGCAGTAGGAGGATCGCGAAGAGCGTTCCCCGGAGGACGCGCCTGGCCCTGTGGCGAGGCGCTCGCGGAGTGGGTGCGAACGAATCCGGCGTCATCGTGCGGGTGATGTTACACCAGGGCGCTGCCCGCCATGGTATTCTCCCGCCCGGGAGGTGGGTCGATGGACGGTGGAAAAGCGCCAGAACAGATCCCGGCCGAAGTGCGGGAAGAGTATGAGGAACTGCTGCTCGGCAGCGTCGATGTGTTGCCCGAGGCAGACCTGCTGAAGCAGCTCACGCGGGCAAGAGCCGAAGGCAGGCCGCTCCGCGTCAAGCTAGGCGTCGACCCGACGACTCCCGACCTGCATCTCGGTCACACGGTGGTACTTCGAAAGCTCGCCCAGTTCCAGAGGTTCGGTCATACGGTCGTTCTCATCATCGGAGACTACACGGGCAAGGTGGGCGATCCGTCGGGTCGTTCGAAGACGCGGCCGCAGCTTTCCGACGAGGTGTTGGCGGTCAACGCCCGCACGTACGCCGAGCAGGCGGCCAAGATCCTCGACATGGACAAGGTGGAGCTGACGCACAACGGTGACTGGCTGGGGCCCCTCCGCATGGACGAGGTACTGCGACTGACATCGACGGTGACCGTGGCCCGAATGCTCGAGCGAGACGACTTCTCCCGACGGTACCTCGCGAACGAGCCTGTCTCGATGCTCGAGTTCATGTATCCACTACTTCAGGGCTACGACTCGGTGGCCGTGCGTTCCGACATCGAACTGGGCGGTACCGACCAGAAGTTCAACCTGCTCATGGGTCGCACCATCATGGAATCGTACGGACTCGCTCCGCAGAGCATCCTTACCGTTCCCCTGCTCGTCGGCACCGACGGCGAAGCGAAGATGTCGAAGAGCTACGGCAACTGCATCGGCATCACTGAATCGCCCGAGGACATGTTCGGCAAGGTCATGTCCATTCCCGACTCGCTCATGCTCACATATTGGAGCCTTCTTACCGGGACCGGCAAACGAGCGCTCGACGACATCGAGCGCCGGCTCGCTGAGGGGGTCTATCATCCCGCCGAGGCTAAGAGGGACCTCGCGGAGAGGCTTGTGCAGCTCTATCACTCCGACGATCATGCGGCCGAGGCGCGTCGGCACTTCGACCGGGTGTTCAAGGAGAAGGACAGACCTGAGGTCATAGCGGAGGCCGCCATTCCGGCCGATGTGGCGCAAGGGGGCAAGATCTGGCTTCCGCGTCTACTCACCGCCCTCGGGCTGGCTCCCTCGAACGGTGAGGCTCGCAGGCTCATCGAGCAGGGGGGCGTGCGCCTGGACGATGTGGTTGTCGCCGACCCCGGGGTGGAGCTCGAATCCGCCACCTTGAGCGGCTGTGTCCTGCAGGTCGGCAAGAGGAAATTCGTCCGACTGATCTGAGAGTCGGCCTCGGGATCCGGTCCCTGGCCGGGGCCGGAGGCGCCACGTTGATCTAACGGCGCCAGAGTACAACTAAAGTAGTATGGCCCCGAGTACGGGTTTCTCGTTACAGTCCCCGGGCACAGAGCGTCGACCGAGGAGGCTGGCATGGCGAGGGTAGGTCGTGGGACGATGCGCGGAGGGGGCTTGGCGTGGGTGGCGACCGCGATAGCGGTCTTGGCGCTCTCGTCCGCGTGCACTGGTTGCGGCGTCAGTCACGAGGCTGTGGCGGGTGTGCCCAGTAGCGAGGTTGTTCCGCTGTCGTTCCAAATCCGTTCACTATCAGGTGTCATGGCCGATGTCGCCGCCGCTGTCGATCCCATGCCGGTATACGGATGGTCGGAGATGCCGGCCGGCGCCCGTCTGGCCGATACGTGGTGGCCGGTGCTCGACCTGGGCAGTCCCGAGGAATACGGCGGAGAGAGCACGCCCAACCCGTGGGTGGCTGGGGTGGAGACCGACCAGCCGCAGGTTCAGGTTGTGTTCGAACTCGCCGAGGGTTGGATGGTTCTCATAGAGAACTTTCGTGGCGATCTTGGGGACGTCCATGGGGAATATGTCGGCGAGGTGGTCGATTGCCCCGCGACCCTGTATGATGTCGCGGGCGGCCGCCTAGTGCAGTGGAGTAACGGGGGCCGCTGGTACGGAGTATTCGGGCGGGGCCTCTCCAGAGATGTCGTGGTGAGACTCGCGCTTGGGGCCCAATTGATCGGCGCAGATTTAACCGACAAAGGGGATTGACTTAGTGCCGAGGAGGGTCTAAAATACTTTCCTCACGATGAATGCACTTCTCATCGACAGCACGAGCGACCGTATGAGGACGAGCGGGTAAGCGAAGAAAGATACGCCCGCCGTCGAGCCGCCCGCGTGAGAGTTAGGGCGGCTCGTTTATTGTGAGGGGACAGGGTTTCCTGTCCAGCAGCAAGAGTATTTGAAGAAACTTCGGTGAAGGTGCTTGACGCAGTAGAAAGCGGATGCTAACCTTCCCGGCCGCGCCTAAGAGCGCAGTGGTCTTTGAAAACTGAACAGCGTTGTCAGACCGGATCGTCAAGATCTGGTCTGCCAGCAACGAATCTTCGAGCCGTCGTTCTTCGGGACGGCGGACTCGGCCCCGTCACGCAACTGCACCTACAGTTGCGGGACAAACTTTTGAGAGCTAATTCAGCTTTCCCAAAGTCAGATCCGAGCTTCGGCTCGTTTCGAAATACTTCACGGAGAGTTTGATCCTGGCTCAGGACAAACGCTGGCGGCGTGCCTAACACATGCAAGTCGAGCGAGAAGGGAGCTTCGGCTCCTGGAAAGCGGCGAACGGGTGAGTAACACGTGGGCAACCTGCCTCAAGGATTGGGATAACGTCGGGAAACCGACGCTAATACCGAACGATGTCGTCCGGCGCAAGCCGGCCGACCAAAGGGTAGCTTCGGCCTCCGCCTTGAGATGGGCCCGCGTCCTATCAGCTTGTTGGTGAGGTAACGGCTCACCAAGGCTACGACGGGTAGCTGGTCTGAGAGGATGATCAGCCACACTGGGACTGAGATACGGCCCAGACT